>NZ_JAAQPH010000059.1 GCF_011683915.1 Pelagibius litoralis | reverse complement strand
CCCCCTCACCCCGACCCTTGCATGTTGGTGATCGGCCCGAATTGCGTAAGCATTGGGGTTGATCCCCGGGGGGTGGCCACCCCCCGGGGATCGGATGGGCGGGACCGCGCGACCCTAGGCAAGAACCGTGGGAGAGCTTGGTCCGTCCATCCTTCGCGCCTGTTCTGAACAGATGATGGGGAGTGAGTCCCGTATGCAAGGCAAGAAGTTGTCCGAACCAAGCGCTGAGACCAAAGTTTATATCGGGATCGACGGCTGTAAAGCCTGGCTCGATATCTATCTTCATCCCCTTGGCCACCGGCTGCGCGTGGCGAACAGCCGGGAGGGGCTGAAACAGCTCAAGAAAACGCTTGCCGCCTCCAGCGTCGCCCTGGTGGTGGTCGAGGCGACCGGCAAGTATCACCGCCTGGCTCACCGCAGCCTGCATGCCTGGGGGTTGCCGGTTGCGGTGGTGAACCCCTTGCGTTCGCGCCTCTTCGCCGAGGCCAGCGGCGCCCTTGCCAAGACCGACCGGCTGGATGCACGCATGCTGGCGGTTTTCGCTGAGAGCCTTGAGCCGGCGCCTACCCCGCCACTGCCCGAACGGGTGGAGGCATTGCAGGAACTGGTCTCGGCCCGCCGGGCAGCCACTGGCGAGGCCACCGCCCTGGCCAATCGCCTCGGGGCCAGCCAGACAGTCTTTCTCAAGCGTCAACTGACCAGCCTTCTCAGCAAGCTCAAGGCCCACATCGCCCGCCTCGATGCCGAGATCGAGCGGCGCATCGCCGCAGAGCCGATACTGGCGCGGCGTTACCGGATCCTGCGCTCGATCCCCGGCATCGGCCCGGTGGCAGCCGCCAGCCTGGTCGCCGGCCTCACCGAGCTGGGCCTCTACTCCAACAAGGCCATCGCCATGCTCGCCGGCCTGGCTCCCATCGCCTGCGACAGCGGCAACATGACCGGGCAGCGCCGTATCCGCGGCGGGCGCAGCCACCTGAGACCGCCCCTCTACATGGCCGCCCTGGCCGCCGCACGCGTCAACCCAGACCTCGCCGCCTTCTACAAGCGACTGCGCGAGCAAGGCAAAGCTTCCAAGGTCGCCCTCACCGCGGTCATGCGAAAACTCGTCGTTCTGGCAAACACACTCATTCGCGAGCAACGTCTCTGGCAGCCAACTCAACCTTGACTGTGAACACAGATGCTCTCCC
>NZ_JAAQPH010000058.1 GCF_011683915.1 Pelagibius litoralis | reverse complement strand
CAGGCTGCTGAAAAAGGGCTCGCCGAAGTCTTTTGGTCGTGATTCTCTATGGCGTTTGGTTTGCGATCATGGAGGGCGCGATGCGGGGCGAGGATCGGGAGAGCGGAGCACTATTTTCGTATGTGAGCTGCGAAGCGCGGGTACCGGGCGATCATCCCTTGCGGGCGATCCGGGCGATCGTGGACGAGGCGTTGGAAGTCCTCTCGCCGGAGTTCGAGCGTCTCTATTCGAAGATCGGGCGCCCGTCGATCCCGCCGGAGAAGCTGCTGCGGGCCCTGTTGGTGCAGGCCTTCTACTCGGTCCGCTCGGAGCGCCAGCTGATGGAGCAGCTGGACTACAACCTGCTGTTTCGTTGGTTTGTGGGGCTGTCGATGGACGCCCCTGTGTGGGACGCGACGGTGTTCTCCAAGAACCGGGACCGGCTGATCGAGGGCGCGATCGCGGCCAAGTTTCTGGCCGCGGTGCTGAGCCAGACCCGGGTCAAGACGCTGCTGTCGGATGAGCATTTCTCTGTCGACGGCACGCTGATCGATGCCTGGGCCTCGATGAAGAGCTTCCGACCCAAGGATTGCCCGGACGACGAGGGTTCCGACGACACATCGCCGCCAACCGGTCGCAACGCCGAGCGGGATTTCCGGGGCGAAAAACGCTCGAACGAGACCCATGCCTCGACGACCGATCCTGACGCCAAGCTCTACCGCAAGGGCAACGGCCAGAGCAGCCGGCTTTGTTTCATGGGCCATCTTCTGATGGAGAACCGCAACGCCCTGATTGTCGATGCCGAACTGACCCGGGCCGGTGGCATGGCCGAGCGCCAAGCCGCTCTGGACATGCTCGACCGCCGCCCCTCAGGCGCAGGGGCCCGGCGACGGCGCATCACCCTGGCCGGCGACAAGGCTTTCGATGTCCGCAGCTTTATCGAGGACCTGCGCGAGCGCGCCGTCACCCCTCACATCGCCATCGACGGGAATGTCCGGGTCAACGCCAGGCCGCGCAGAACCGCCATCGACAAGCGCACGACCCGGCACCCGGGCTACGCCGTGAGCCAACGCGTGCGCAAGCGTATCGAGGAGGGCTTCGGCTGGATCAAGACCACCGGCAACCTCGCCAAGACCCGCCACCGGGGCCTCGAGCGCGTCGGCTGGGCCTTCACCCTCACCGCCACCGCCTGCAATCTTGTGCGAATACCAAAGCTCCTGGCCCAAACATGAGACCAACGCTCCACCAAAGCGCCGATCACCCGGGATAGACCAGCACCCAAAACCACC
>NZ_JAAQPH010000057.1 GCF_011683915.1 Pelagibius litoralis | reverse complement strand
CCCACTGGTGTCCGGTTAAGACTAGGCCCACTGGAGGACCATCTGATCGGGGTTGATCGGAGGCTCTGGATCGGACTGGATCAGGCGGTCGATGCGCTTTCGGTGCATGAGATTGGCGCGGACGAGGCGGGCGAAGGCGAGCGGTCTTTTGATGGCCGTCTGGGCGGCTTGGGCCAGGCGCAACAACAAGAAGGCGATCAGGGCGACGGCGATCTGTATGCGCACGGCGTTCTCGCTGGTGCCGAGAAAGTGGCGGATTTTGAGGGTCTGCTTGACCCAGCGGAAGAACAGCTCGATGGCCCAGCGCCGCTTGTAGATGTCGGCGATTTCCTGGGCGGAAGCATCGAGGTCGTTGCAGAGGATGCGCAGCACCTTGCCGGTTGCGATTGTGACCCGCACCTCGCGAACGGGATCGCTGAAGGGGTTCTTGCGGCTCTTGGCCTGGCGCTGGGGCAGCAGGCCGACACGATCGGAGAGGATGTTGGTGGCGTCCTCGGGCACTTTCAGCTCGGCGCTCACCCTCAGCGCGGTGTTGGACTTGAAGCGGGTGACGATGCGGCAACCGGCGGCGTCGAGCTTGGCCCACCAGCGGTAATCGTAATAGCCGAGGTCGAAGACGTAGGTGGCGCCCGCCTCGATGGGCATGGCCTGGGCGGCGGTGATGTCGTTGGTCTTGGCCGCGGTGACGGCTGCGTAGATCGGCTGATCGGCGCCGGCATCATAGACGACGTGGACCTTGGCGCCGCAGGCCTTGGCCGAGAAGCGCGCCCACTCGCAGCCCAAGCCACTCAGGCGCAGGCCGGTGGAATCGATCAGATAGACGGCGTCGCCGACGGCGCGGCGCAGTCCACGCTGCGTCCGGGCCACCATCACGGCGAACAGCTCGCTGAACACCGCGCTCGCGCGCACGGCGTTGGCGTCGGCCAGCGTCGAGCGCGACACCGGGCGCGTGCCGACGTGGTAGAGCCTCAGCGCATGGCTCTCCAGGCCGCCGACGATCTCGCGCAGGCTCGCCGCCCCGGAGAACTGCCCATACAACAAGGCGGCCAACTGGCTCTTGGTCGAAAGCCGCCGAACGCGGTAGTCGGCCCCGTGCTCGGCCACCAAACGCTCAAACGCGTCCCACGGAACCCGCTTTAGAAGATCATGGAAAACGCTATTGTGGTGGCGCACGGTGTTGTTCCTTTCTCGTGTCCCAGGACGTCGCCAAACGCTTGGACACCAGTAGAATCAACACCGTGCGCTCAGTCCACCAAATCTAAACCGGACACCAGTGG
>NZ_JAAQPH010000056.1 GCF_011683915.1 Pelagibius litoralis | reverse complement strand
GCCTTCCTGATATCGGGCGGCAGTGCCGTTGCGCAGGATTTGAGCGCCTACACGGACGAGGCGCGTGCCGCAATCCAACAACTGCGGCAGGTGATGATGGAACATCTCCAACAGGCCGTGCGCGAAGTCGGTCCTGCGGAGGCGACATCGGTCTGCCGCCATCTGGCGCCGGAGATCGCTGCTGAGGTTGCCGCCGAGACCGGCTGGGAAATCCGCCGCCCGGCACTGAGGGCGCGTAACCCTGAAAACCGGCCGAATGAGGCGGAGCGCGGCGTACTGCTGGGTTATCTGACGCGTAGCTTTGCCGGCCAGTCCTTCGACAGCATGGAAACGATCCGGCTGGAGGAGCGCGACGGCCGGACCTACGTGCACTACATGCGGGCGGTTCCGACCTTGGATGCCTGCCTAGTCTGTCATGGCAGCGACCTGAGGCCCGACGTGGCCCGGAAGATAGAGGAAGTCTATCCAGAAGACGAGGCTGTTGACTTTGCTGTCGGCGATCTGCGTGGCGCGTTTTCGCTGATGAAACCCTATGATCCCAAGGAAGCGCCGGACTTGCGGCCGTCACCCTTGCCCGAGCCGGCGGTATTGCCGTCGGCGGTGCCGCTCGGCATTCCTGGTCGAACCGGCGATGCGGGCAAAGGCCGCGCGCTGTTTGGCCGGCACTGCCTATCCTGTCATGCTGCCCGTGACCTCGCGGCTTTTCTATATCCCTCGAAGGCGGAAAGCCCGCGCGATGACGTCTGTGTCTTCCTGCAGACCCACGGCCTGACCGACGAAGCGCGCGACTGCGACATCGTCGCTTATCTGAAGATTCTCGCGCAGCAACCCACCGAATAGGGTTGGCGTGGAGTGGTTCGACTGCCAGGAGTTTCATTGAATTGTGCGAGCTCTTTGCCATGTCCAGCCGTCAGGCGGCGACAGTGAACTTTTCGCTCGAAGAGTTCTCCCGCCACGGTGGCCTGACCGGGCCGCACAAGGATGGCTGGGGCATTGTATTCTTCGAGGACGACGATGTGCGCATCATTAAGGACACGACACCCGCCAGTACGAGTCCCTGGGTGAGGTTTCTCGAAGATCACCCCTTGCGCAGTCAGATCGTCATTTCGCATATTCGCAAAGCGACGCTTGGTGAACTCTCCCTCAAGAACACGCAGCCTTTTACCCGGGAACTTGGCGGCCGGCAGCATGTCTTCGTGCATAATGGCCACATACCCGGCATCCAGGACCCGAAGAGTTTCGAACTTGGATTTTACCGACCGCTCGGCACAACGGATTCCGAGACCGCCTTCTGTGTCTTGCTCGGGCGTCTCCAGCACCTCTGGCTCGCGTCGGACTGGCCGCCCACCAGCGCAGCCCGCGTGGAAGTGCTGCGATCCTTCGCCCGGGACATCACGTCGTTGGGGCTTGCAAACTTCATCTATTCCGATGGCGAGCTTCTTGTTGCACATGGTCATCGGCGCCGCCAAGAAGACGGCGAGTTTGGGCCTCCGGGCCTCCATATGCTCATCCGCGAATGCCCCCATTCGGACCGCTCCTTCGAAACGACCGGCCTTACAGTTGCCCCACTGGATCAGCGGGTCGCGCTTTTTGCCAGCGTTCCTTTGACCGACGAGCCATGGCGGCCGTTGGCGGAAGGAGAAGTGCTGGCTGTCAAAGATGGTGAGACGCTGTGAGCCTGTGGACTTTCGAATTTGATATTGGTTAATGCTTGAGCACAGAAAAAATCGATAAGGAAGTGGGGGTTGTCTTGGTCGGGATCCTCGGCGGAGTTGAATTCGCCGGCCAACTGAAACGGAAGTTAAAAGGAGCATAGGATCGTGAGCATCATACGAGTAATCGCCATTGCGACCAGCATCAACCTATTTGCGGTTGGCGCGGTATTCGCTCAAACACAGTCTGGCCCGGTTGCTTCGGCCTGTGCGGCTGACCTTGAAACGTACTGCGCCGGCCAGACCCATGGCAGCGGTGAGGCCCGTGCCTGCTTGGAGGCCAACAAGGACAAGGTCTCGGCAGCTTGCAAAGCGGCGTTGGATGCCACAGGCGGCGG
>NZ_JAAQPH010000055.1 GCF_011683915.1 Pelagibius litoralis | reverse complement strand
ACATACGAAAATAGTGCTCCGCTCTCCCGATCCTCGCCCCGCATCGCGCCCTCCATGATCGCAAACCAAACGCCATAGAGAATCACGACCAAAAGACTTCGGCGAGCCCTTTTTCAGCAGCCTGCTAGATCGGATCATGTTTTGACGGAACCATTTCGTGGTTGCGCCAAAACATGTGAATCCAATCGCCATCAAACAGTTAGAGCAGATTCACCCGGTCGCCAGATATCCCAGGGGATCGCCTCCGGCGATTCCATCCCGCTCCCCTCCCGGCCACCCCCAAATATCCCTGGGCCAGTATCCTATGGGTGGCCGGGAGGGGGAGCGGGCCAGTGCCGTCTAAATCGAAAAGACTCTAGAACGAAGCCATCAAGTTCTCTCGTCACCCCGGACTTGATCCGGGGTCCATAGCGGGGCCGGGCTTGGTATACGCCGGGAAAGATCGCGCGAAGGGAAAGATGGATCCCGGATCAGGTCCGGGATGACGAAGAAAGATCCAACCTGTTCCGGGCCGGTGCCGTCAAACTGTGAAAGACTCTAGGGTGCCGCCTGATCGGTGACCACGAACTGGGTGCCGAACCAGCGCCAGCGGCCGTCGTCGGCGCGCAGGGTGCAGTTGATTCGTGCCCGGCCGGCCGGCAGCGGGCCGGCGAGCCTCAGTTCGACCCGGTTGTCGAAGCGCGTCAGGACCGGTTCGCCGTCCTTGGCAAAGCAGTTGAGATTGTTCAGGTCTTCGATCGGACCGGCCACGGTGAAGCCGAAGCTCGGCGGGTTCTGTGCGACCGAACGCAGGAAGGGGTCCGACGGTGTGACTTCGCGCACTGGCAGCGGCAGGGTGTTGGCGACGAGACGAAAGCGGTCCATGTCGCCGTAAGCCTCGTTGATCGGAAAGCGCGGCAGGGACAGGCGGTCGGTCAGCCCGCCGATGGCGCCGGAGTGCTGTCCGAAGGCGGCGGAAAACCCGGCGGCCTGTACGGTTGTGCGCAGCTCTGCGGAGATCTCGCCATAGGGATAGGCGAAGATTTCCGGTGCGGCGCCAAGTTCGGCAAACAGCCGGATGGCGGCCTTGTCGATATTGGCGCGCTGTTCTTTCGGGGTGAGCCTGGCCATGTGGTCGTGGCGATGGCCGTGGTTGCCAACGCTGACGCCACCGCCGGCAATCATTTCGCGTAGCTGGTCCCAGGAGAGATAGCCGGGAAGGCCGCGGTCAAGCGGTTCACTGGAAATGAAAACGGTGAAGGGCAGGTTGCGCGCCCGCAGGCGCGGCCAGGCTTCGGTATAAACCGAAAGGGCGCCGTCATCGATGGTGATTGCCAGGGCCCGGTCCGGCAGGGCCCGGCCCTGCTCCAGCGCATCGACGATCTCGCTAAGCGGCAGGACCTTGTAGCCGCCGCCGGCCAGCTCATCGAGGTGTGCTTCGAACTGGGCCAGACGCACATTGGTTGACGGCAGGCTGTCCTCGCCGAAGCGATGGTACATCAAGATCACGGCGCCACCGGTCGCGACGCTCTGCGCGGCGCTCTGCAGCGGGGTCGCTTCCTGCGCCCGGGCCGCCCCCGAAGGCGTCAGCCCCTGAAATCCAAGGGCTGCGCTCAACGCCACGGTCAGGATGCGGCGTCGTGTTGCGGCAGAGAGACTTTTGCGGCTGGCAGACCTGTCAGTGCCTGAACCAGCGCCCTTGTTGGCAACCACCTCGGCAACCATGTCAGCTTCCTCCGTCGATCCCCGGGCAAGGCCCGTCGTCCTGCGGCTGTAAAACCGCGCCTGCTTTCGCAGGGCGGTGCTGGGGTCTTTTGCCGGACTTGGCTTGGTCTCCGGACTTGCCCAGCACACGTCCAGAGGCCAAGGTAGGCCCGCTGGCCCCGGCTATGGGCGAGGGTGGCGGCTGGAGCTTAAGAAAGGGATAAGCCGTGAGTGAAATCTTGAGCGATGCGGGCCTGGATCAGATTTTTCGCGATGCGAGAACTCATTCCGTCTGGCAGGACACCGGCGTCAGCGATGTCCTTCTGGAGGCGATCTACGACCTCGCCAAGATGGGCCCGACCAGCGCCAACTGCAGCCCGATGCGGGTCTTGTTCCTGCGCAGCAAGGAGGCCAAGGAGCGCCTGCGCCCGGCGCTGGACGCCGGCAACGTGGACAAGACTATGGCCGCCCCGGCAACCGCGATTCTGGCCTACGACATGGAATTCTATGAGAAACTGCCGGCGCTTTTTCCCCACGCCGATGCGCGGTCCTGGTTTGCCGGCAAGCCCAAGGCGATCGAACAGACGGCGCAGCGCAACGGCAGCCTGCAGGGTGCTTACTTCATCATCGCCGCCCGCGCCCTGGGCTTGGACTGCGGGCCGATGTCGGGCTTCAACCGCACCAAGGTCGATGAAGTGTTCTTCGCCGATACACCCTGGCGCTCGAACTTTCTCTGCAACCTGGGTCACGGTGACCCGGAGAAACTCCACCCCCGCTCGCCGCGCCTGGATTTCGATGAAGCCTGCCGCCTGCTGTAGAGCAGGCGCCCTACAGAGGAACCCCGATTGCCCCCGGTCACGCCATCAGCGGGCATGGGGCGGCGGCGTCGTGCAGCAGTGGATAGTTCAGCGGATCGAAAAGTTGATAGTGCCACCATTCATAGCGGTTCCAGTCCCAACCGGCGGCGGTCATGAGCCCAAGCAGAATGGCGCGGTTGCGCTGCACATCGGCGGAAAGGTCGCGGCGTCCGTGATGCGCCTGCGCGCGGAAATCGTCGAAGGGGGTCCCCATGTCCAGCGCCGCGCCGCCCGGCCCGTCGATCAGGGTGAGGTCGACGGCGACGCCGCGGGAGTGGTTGGAGCCGCGCCTGGGATCGGCGATGAACTCAGGGTCGGGGTAAGCCTGCCAGAGCTGCCACTGCGCCTCGACCGGCCGGTAGGCGTCGAAAACCCGAAACCGCAGGCCAAGGGCGGCGGCCAGTTCGATGGCCCGCTGCAGCGCCTCGGCCGCGCGGGGGTGCAACTGCGCTTCGGCCCGGCGATAGATCGGCTTGCCGGTGATGTTGTCGCTGGTGGCGTAGGCCAGGTTGATCTCGACATCGAACTCAGGCGCGGCGATGGGAATCAGGGTCATGATGGTCGTGGGTTCCGGCGGGCCGCGGCGGCGGCGGGATTGCTTGGTGACGGCCCTGTTAGCATGAAGCGGCAACGCTCCGATAGGGGCGGGAGCGCTTGATGACGGCTTCCGGGAATCCGGCCATATTGGCGATGGACGCTGCGGGCGGAGCCTGCTCGGTGGCGCTCTGGGCGTCCGGCGGCCTGGTGGCGCGGCGTTTCTCCGCCATGGCCCGTGGCCAGTCCGAACGGCTGGTGCCGATGATCGCCGAGGTCGTGGCCGAGTGGGGCGGTTCCTTTGAAACCCTCGACGCCCTTGCCGTCACCACCGGGCCCGGCGGTTTCACCGGGGTACGGATCGGCCTGGCGACCGCCCGCGGCCTTGCCCTGGCGCGCCGGCTGCCGCTGCTTGGGATTTCGTCTTTCGAGGTGTCGGCGGCGGCTTCGACAGCGGCGGAACGCGAGGGGAGGAAGGTCGCGGCCATGATTGATTCGAAACGCAGCGATGTCTTCCTGCAGTGCTTCGACGCGGCGTTGCGCCCGCTCGGTCCCCCCGGGGAGGTCGCCCGGGCCAGACTTGCGGATGCCGTGCCGGCCGGCCCCTTGTTGCTGACCGGCGATGCGGCCGCGTCCGGCCTTGCCGGACTTCGGGCTGTTGGCCGTGGCGGTGCGGCGGTTGCCGCCGCCGCGGGGGCCGCCGACGCCGCCGTGCTGGCGGCGCGGGCGGCGCTGCGCC
>NZ_JAAQPH010000054.1:2500-5928 GCF_011683915.1 Pelagibius litoralis | reverse complement strand
TTGGTTGCGGGGGTAGGATTTGAACCTACGACCTTCAGGTTATGAGCCTGACGAGCTACCGGGCTGCTCCACCCCGCGTTATGGGTGGTTTTGTTTTGTTTGAGGAGGGAGTGTGTTGGATTTTTTTGAGGGTTGTTTTTTTTGCGTGCTTGGAAGACTTGGCGGCGACCTACTCTCCCACGCCTTAAGACGCAGTACCATCGGCGCTGAGGGTTTTCACGTCCGAGTTCGGGATGGGATCGGGTGTTTAACCCCTCGCCATGGCCACCAAGTCGTCGAAACACGCTGGGCTTTTTGAGGTTTTTGTGCCGGGTCTTTGTCTGACTATTCCCGCTAGGGAATATGTCTTAATTCGACCATTGCTCTTGAGCAATGGTGGAATATCGAAGTCTGAGTAGAGGTTTTTCTTCAGTTTTTCCTGGCCGCTGTTATGGCGGCTGGGAGGTTTTCTGGAGATTTATCACTGGTCGTGACGGGGTGTTTCGTATCCCCCACGCCTTGCGGCGCGAGGAGGATCAAGCCGATCGAGCGATTAGTAAGGCTCAGCTTCATGCATTGCTGCACTTCCACATGCCTCCTATCGACGTGGTGGTCTACCACGGCTCTTAGGCGAGACCTGGTTTTGAGGGGGGTTTCCCGCTTAGATGCTTTCAGCGGTTATCCCTTCCGTACTTAGCTACCCGGCTGTGCCGCTGGCGCGACAACCGGTCCACCAGAGGTACGTCCATCCCGGTCCTCTCGTACTAGGGACAGATCCTCTCAAGTCTCGAACACCCACGGCAGATAGGGACCGAACTGTCTCACGACGTTCTAAACCCAGCTCACGTACCACTTTAATTGGCGAACAGCCAAACCCTTGGGACCTGCTCCAGCCCCAGGATGTGATGAGCCGACATCGAGGTGCCAAACCTCCCCGTCGATGTGGACTCTTGGGGGAGATCAGCCTGTTATCCCCGGCGTACCTTTTATCCGTTGAGCGATGGCCCTTCCACGCGGGACCACCGGATCACTATGACCGACTTTCGTCTCTGCTCGAACTGTCGCTCTCGCAGTCAGGCAGGCTTATGCCATTGCACTCAACAGCTGATTTCCGACCAGCTTGAGCCTACCTTCGCGCGCCTCCGTTACTCTTTAGGAGGCGACCGCCCCAGTCAAACTACCCACCATGCAGGGTCCCGGATCCGGTTTCACGGACCGCGGTTAGACATCAGAAAAGATAAGGGCGGTATTTCAAGGGTAGCTCCACCCGAGCTAGCGCCCGAGCTTCAAAGCCTCCCGCCTATCCTACACATGCCTGTTCTAATGCCACTGCAAAGTTGTAGTAAAGGTGCACGGGGTCTTTCCGTCTGACCGCGGGTAGCCCGCATCTTCACGGGCAATTCAATTTCGCTGAGTCGATGCTGGAGACAGTGGGGAAGTCGTTACGCCATTCGTGCAGGTCGGAACTTACCCGACAAGGAATTTCGCTACCTTAGGACCGTTATAGTTACGGCCGCCGTTTACCGGGGCTTCAATTCGCAGCTCTCACCGCTCCTTTTAACCTTCCGGCACCGGGCAGGCGTCAGACCCTATACGTCGCCTTACGGCTTCGCAGAGCCCTGTGTTTTTAATAAACAGTCGCCACCCCCTGGTCTGTGCCCCCCACACCTGGTTGCCCAGATATGGGGCCCCCTTCTCCCGAAGTTACGGGGGCAATTTGCCGAGTTCCTTCAGCATCGTTCTCTCAAGCGCCTTGGTATGCTCTACCTGTCCACCTGTGTCGGTTTCGGGTACGGTCTCACGTGGGGGTTATTTCCTGGAACAGTTTCGCCGCCCGGACAATCCAATAAGCCCGAACAACTTACACCATTCGTCACCACCCACAGGTCCAGGAATATTAACCTGGTTCCCATCGACTACGGCTTTCGCCCTCGCCTTAGGGGCCGACTCACCCTGCGCGGATTAGCCTTGCGCAGGAACCCTTGGACTTTCGGCGAGAGTGTTTCTCACACTCTTTGTCGCTACTCATGTCAGCATTCTCACTTCCGATACCTCCAGGGCCTCTCACGAGAACCCCTTCGCAGGCTTACGGAACGCTCCGCTACCCCTGACGTTCGACAAGTCGAACGTCAAGCCGCAGCTTCGGTGTATGGCTTGAGCCCCGGTACATCTTCGGCGCGGGACGGCTTAACTAGACCAGTGAGCTGTTACGCTTTCTTTAAAAGATGGCTGCTTCTAAGCCAACTTCCTGGTTGTCTTGGCCTTCCTACATCCTTTCCCACTTAGCCATAACTTAGGGACCTTAGCTGGCGGTCTGGGCTGTTTCCCTTTCGACCATGGACCTTAGCACCCATGGTCTGTCTGCCGAGCTCTACTCTTCGGTATTCGGAGTTTGGTTAGGTTTGGTAAGCCTCGCGGCCCCCTAGCCCATCCAGTGCTCTACCCCCGAAGGTAATACTCGACGCACTACCTAAATAGTTTTCGCGGAGAACCAGCTATCTCCAGGTTTGATTGGCCTTTCACCCCTAGCCACAAGTCATCCCGTGATTTTTCAACATCAGTGGGTTCGGCCCTTCAGTGGGTGTTACCCCACCTGCAGCCTGCTCATGGCTAGATCACCTGGTTTCGGGTCTAATCCTACGAACTAGGTCGCCCTATTAAGACTCGCTTTCGCTACGCCTACACCTAACGGCTTAAGCTTGCTCGCAAAATTAACTCGCTGACCCATTATACAAAAGGTACGCGGTCACCCCTCAAGGGGGCTCCCACAGATTGTAGGCATTCGGTTTCAGGATCTGTTTCACTCCCCTCATCGGGGTGCTTTTCACCTTTCCCTCACGGTACTGGTTCACTATCGGTCGCACAGGAGTACTTAGGCTTGGAGGGTGGTCCCCCCACGTTCAGGCAGGATTTCACGTGTCCCGCCCTACTCGAGGACCAAAGAGCTTTCTACCCGTACGGGGCTGTCACCCACTATGGCGCGCCTTTCCAGACGCTTCCGGTTCTTACTCTCTGGCCACTGGCCTGGTCCGCGTTCGCTCGCCACTACTAACGGAGTCTCGGTTGATGTCCTTTCCTCCGGTTACTGAGATGTTTCAGTTCACCGGGTTTGCTTCCTCTGCCTATGTATTCAGCAGAGGATGACCCTAAAGGGTCGGGTTTCCCCATTCGGAAATCCACGGATCAAAGGGTGCTCGCCCCTCCCCGTGGCTTATCGCAGCGTGCCACGTCCTTCATCGCCTCTGTGCGCCAAGGCATTCACCAAATGCCCTTAAAACGCTTGATCCAACGAAATCCCGTCACGCCCAGAGATAAACCTCCAGACGCAACGCTTTACTCAGACTTCGATAAAGACCCGGCAAGAAACCTTCAACTCTCCAACCGCACCGCCTTCGTTGATCCCTGCGATCCAAGGACCGCAAAAAACAAAAAGCCGCGCGGCGCAAAGC
>NZ_JAAQPH010000053.1 GCF_011683915.1 Pelagibius litoralis | reverse complement strand
GGCCCCGAGCTGGTGGAGATCATCAAGTCGATTGCGCCCGGTTCAGGCGAGGCGCAATCGCTGCTGGACTACAAAGATGCCGCAAATCGCCTGATCGAGCGTATCGGCGAAGGAGACGTGGCCGGTGCGCGGCAGGCGGCCATCGATACGGTCACCTACCTTGCCGGTGCTTTCCCGGCTGCTGGCACGCCGGTGCGCGGCGCCCGCGCTCTTGGAAAGACATCCGCGGCCCGCGGTGTGGTCAAGAAGGCCAAAGGCATTCCGTCACGCCGGCCGCTGCAGGTGGTTCTGGAGAAGACACCCGGCCGCAACGAGCAGGGGCGCCTGCGGCAGATCAGAGAGCTGGTGAAGCGGAATGTGCCCGCGGGCTTCCTCGATCAAACGGCCGCCCAGGCCATCGCCAAGACGCGCTTTCCGCCCCGCGATCCGCGGGAGAACGTCCGGCGCGGCCTCGCCGCCGCCGATCTCGTAATCGAGCAGGCACTGCGCGGCGAGCCCGGCGTGCTGGCCGAGGCCATGTTCCGGAGAGATGTAGGATCAATTGCATTCCTATTTGGGAAACCCGGAAATCCGGCGAAGAAATATAAAAAGGGCAGTGGTCTCTCTCACATCATTGCTAAGCACGGTGCCGAGGTTGTCCATGATGTGATCGAAACAGTGGCCAAAGGCATGGTCATTCGCCGTGTTGGCCAAGGAGAAGGAGAGCGGGTGGTCCTGTACTTCAAAGGCCACGAAGCCGCACTGAGCCTCTTTCAGAGCGAGAACCGTCAAACATGGTTACTGACGGGATACAAGACCGGCATCAGCGATATCAACTTTGATGTCAGCTAGGTTCGCGCACCAATCTTTTTCAAACCGAGATAAAGAGGTTGGGTGTGCCCCGGTGAACCCAGGGAGGTTCGTACTCCGTTGGGCCTACGCACGATGGGCCTACGTCTTGTCGTCCCACCGTGGGAGCGAGGCACGGTGAGAGTGTAGGGAGTTCGGCATCCGCTTTCAAGGCGTTCAGCGATCATGGCGTGATGTTGCAGGTTCAGGAGCTCGCACTCGGACCGCTTCGAGGGTTGATCTTCCTCAAGTCAAACTGAAGGTTAAGGTGTGCGTCGATGAACCCAAGAAGGGCTAAGACTCCTGTGGGCCTACGCACAAAGAGGTTACACGTTTTCACCCCAATGTGGGAGCGAGGCACCGAACAAAGGTAATCATCGCTGAAGGCAAAATCAATAAGAGCTCGAGACTGACATCAGCGACATCGACTGCGGTGTCAGCCAGCTTCGAGGGCCGATGTTCTTTAAGCAGAAATAAGGTGCAAGGTGTGCCCCGGTGAACCCAGGGAGGTTCGTACTCCGTTGGGCCTACGCACGATGGGCCTACGTTTAGTCGTCCCACCGTGGGAGCGAGGCACATCAGCAGTCTAGAGGCATTCTTTTGCCTGTTCAATAATCCGCCGGTTTTCCGGGGGAACAGTCGGCAAGCGGGGTGCGCCGCTGTCGTGGGGCGCGCCCCGCTTGCCTGCCGCCCTGCTACGTCATGGGATCAATAGACATAGCGCAGGTGCCGCTCCCCCACGATGGGGCAGCGTTGCGCCACGCCGTCAAAGCGAAAGCCCAGCCGCTCCAGCCAACATCGGCTGGCGCGGTGATCGGGATGTGCTTCCGCCAGAATGCTGTCCAGGCCGTAGTGGCGTTTGAGTTTCGGCAGTGTGCGCTTCACCATGCGGTGGAGGGCCAGGGGCCTGTTCCGCAGAAGCGACGAGAGGAAGGCCCAGACCCTGGCCTCCCGCCCATCGATGATCAGACCGAAGCAGCCGAGAACCCTCCCGTCTTCGACAAAAGTGAGGGCTGGGCCGCGATGGCGGTAAGCCATGGCGAAAAGGCGCATCGGCTCCCGTAGGAGTTTCGGCGGATCGATGTCGGCCAGGTGGCTGGGTTTGAAGAGGATGATCTCAAGCATCTCGACGCTCCCGGTCTTCTCTTCTGATACCGGGAAGCGGCCTGTAACAGGTGCCGGGGAATGGATTTACCTCATGCTGCATGGTTCTCTCCCTATTGCGGCTGGTTAAAGTCCCTCCCGATAGACTCTACTTAAGGTTGGAATTCAATTACGGCAAGATTATGTCTTGCGTCGCTTTGAAAAGAATTCGCTAAACGTTCCGGTTGTTACCGGCTGTGATTCCCCGGGCGCCCTTCGGCTGCCCCGGCACGATCCACTCGTACGAACAGGAAAAGGACGGACCCGATGACGGATAATCCGATGACTGCCGACAGCCAGGCATCCGCCGCCGGCGAGGGCGGTGCAATGCATTCAGAAGACGCCGGCGACTGGCGCAGTTCAATCGCCGAGCCGGAGCTGCGGCGTGTCGCCGACAAGTTCACCTCGCCGCGCGATGTGGTGAAGTCTTATGCCGCATTGCAGTCGCGCCTCGGCCGCTCGGTCGTGAAGCCGGGACCAGACGCCAGCGCCGAGGAGATGGCTGCCTATCGCCGGCAGCTGGGCGTTCCCGACGACCCGGCGGACTATCGCCTCAGCCTGCCGGAGGATCTGCCCGATAACCTGAAGCCGGATGCTTCGGCGGAGGCACTGCATCAGGATTTCGCTGCCGCCATGCATGAGGCCGGTGCCAGCAACGACGTCGTGCAGAAAGCGCTGGACTGGTATTACGGCACGCTCGGCCAGTCGGTCGAGCAACAGGAGCGGACAGGTGCGGAACGCCGCGCCGAGGCGGAAGCCAGCCTGCGCCATGAATGGGGTGGCGATCACGACAGAAACCTGGCCTTCGCTCAGCGAGCCGTGCGCGACTTCGGCGATGACGACTTTGTCTCGATGCTCGAAACCCAGGAAGTCGCGGGCATGAAGCTGGGCGATCACCCGACCTTTGTGCGCGCCTTTGCCGCTATCGGCCGGCGCATGGGCGAAGACGTGCCGTTGAGCGGCGAGCCGATGCGGGGCGAGGGCAGCCTGCAGTCCCGCATCGACAACCTGCATGCGCTGCAGGACAGCGACCCGCGGCGTTATGCCTCCGCCGGTGTGCAGGGCGAACTGCGAGACCTCTACGGGCGCCTCTATGGCAGCCAGCCCATCGTCGGCAGCGAAGGGCGGCGGCTTTAGGCCGAAACCATCCTTCTTAGGCACTGACTAGTTCTTCTTGCCGGTCGGGCGGGAACCCGGGTGTTTGTCCGCCCGGGCCCCTGACCGCACCTTCCCTGCAATCCGTTAGGCCCAGGTTCGTCAAGGCGCGGCCCCAAGTGGGGTACCCGCGCGGCGGCGCCCTTTGGACAACCGACCGGAGCGCTCACCCCATCCACCTGACGTAAAGGAAAGATGTGCGATGAGCACTTCCATCGACCTGTCCTTCGTGAAGCAATTCGAAAGAGAGGTTCACGAAGCCTATCAGCGCCAGGGCTCGCTCCTGCGGGCCACGGTGCGTTCCAAAAACAATGTGAAAGGAGCCTCGACCACTTTTCAGAAGATCGGCAAAGGCGTCGCCTCGACCAAGGCGCGCCACGGCAAGGTGACGCCGATGAATGTCGACCACACGCCGGTCGAATGTACGCTCCAGGACTTCTACGCCGGCGACTATATCGACAAGCTCGATGAAGCCAAGGTGAACCATGACGAGCGCATGGTGATCGCCAATGCCGGTGCCTGGGGCCTTGGCCGCAAGACGGATGAGTTGCTGATCGCCCAGGCGGATCAGACGACCTCCTTCGTCGGCAACTTCACCACCGGGCTGACCCGGACCCTGCTGCTGCAGGCGGTGGAATCCCTGGACGACAACGATGTGCCGGACGACGGCATGCGGTGGGGCCTCCTGACCCCGCGTCAGTGGTCCATCGCCCTCACGATTCCGGAATTCGCCTCGGCGGATTTCGTCGGTGACGACCTGCCGTTCATGCAGCGCAACAGGACCCGTTCCTGGCTGGGCGTGAACTGGATGCGGCACACGGGTCTGCCGGGTAAAAGCACGGCCAACGCGGTCTGCTTCACCTACCACAAGAACGCGCTGGGCCATGGTTCCGGTGCCGATGTCACCAGCGACATCACCTGGCAGGGTGATCGGGCGGCTCATTTCGTCAACAATATGATGAGCCAGGGTGCTTGCCTGATCGATGCGGAAGGTGTGATCGAAATCCGCGTCGACGATACCGCCACCATCCCGGCCTAAGGAGAGCAGAACCATGGCATATGATGCAAAGCACCTGACGCTGATGGCCCATGGCGCGGGCCAGCAGTGGTGGTCTTACCGGACCGCCGATACGCCGGTCATTGTTGACAGCAGTGGCTATTTCACTGGCGAGGCCGTCGGCATGCTGAAGATCGGTGACCTGATCTTCGTGCAGCAGGTCGATAACGCGGCCGCGCCGGGCAGCGTGACCGCTGCAGGATGGCACCTGGTGCTGTCCAACGACGGCAGCGTCGTCGATGTCTCCAATGCGACGGCCGTCTCAACGGCGGATACCGACTAGTACGGCGTCGCAGAGCCGAAACCTTGGGGGCGGACCATCAGGTCCGCCCTTTCTTTTTCATCATCGCCCAGCAAGAAGGAAAGAAGCCGGATGCCCAGAGCTTTGTCACAGAACCTGGAAACCATCGCCGCCCTGCAGAGCTTCTGCATCTTCGGTTACCAGACCGATGATCCACTGACAGCCGTCGCACAGCAGGAGTACTTCCTGAGCTGCGCATCGCGGTTGATGACCAACGACCTGATCCTGGTCTGTGCCGATGTGGAGCAGGAACCGGCCTGGGGGCTTTTCCTGATCAGCGGTGTCGATCCGGATGGCGTCCAGCTGCAGAATGTCGCCGGATTGACGCCGGATACCATCAATGGCCTGACCTTTCTGCGCAGCGCCCTTGTGCCGACGCCCTCCAAGCGGGCCAAAGCGGCCACGGCGGCGAAGAAGTCCCCTCGCAAAGCGGCATGAGGAGATAGACGATGGCTGATGTAACGGGCCTCTGTAACTCTGCCCTCTCCAAAATCGGCGCCGCCCGTATCACGGCGCTGAGCGAAGGCAGCAAGAATGCCAACCTCTGCGCCGAGCTCTATGAGCGTTGCCGCGACGACCTGCTGCGCGCCCATAGCTGGAACTTTGCCACGGCGCGGGCGAAGCTCGCCAAAAAGAGCGATGAGCCGGTCTTCGGCTACGCCGCCGCCTTTGCCTTGCCGGCGGACTGGGTCCGCAGCATCGGGGCCTACAACAACGAAGCGGGTCTTGGGTTTCTGGACTTTAAGATTGAGGGAGGGATGCTTCTCAGTGACGCTGAGGACGTCTATCTGCGCTATGTGCGCCGTGTCGAAGACGTGAACCTGATGCCACCGGATTTTCGCGAGGCCCTGGCAGGTCTTCTGGCCCGGGAACTGGCGGTTCCCGTCGCACAGTCCAACACGCTGGAGGAAAAACTCGAGGGGCGGTTCCGCACCCGGCTGAGGCGGGCACGAACGACCGACGGCTTGGAGGATCGTGCCGATCCCCTGCCGCTGGGCGCCTGGGCGGCGGTGAGGTGAGCCATGCCACGCGCTAATCCATTGCAAGCCGCTTTCAATGCCGGCGAAATCGGGCCCCGAATGGCGGCGCGCGTCGACTTTGCGAAGTACCAGAATGCCGGATCAAGGGTGGAGAACATGATTCCCCTGCCACAGGGAGGCCTCACGCGCCGTCCGGGTACGCGCTATGTCGCGGCAGCCCGCGACCACGACAAGCGGCCGCGTTTGATACCATTCGAGTTCTCGACAGAGCAGGCCTATGTTCTGGAGGTCTGTGACAGATGTTTTCGTTTCTTCCGGAACAAGGGGCAAATTATTGTCCCGGCAACCGACGCTGCGATCACGAACGGCGATTTCGATACCGACCTGACAGGATGGGATGACCGCTCCAGCGGCGGTGGTGCCATCGAGCACAACTTCCTGGGTGGTGATGAAATCGATCTTCTCGATTTCGCTCAGACTGCCCTGCAGGGCTGGGGTGACTTCATTTCAGGACGGGCCAACGTGGGACTCAAATTCACCGCGCCGGCAGATGGCGATGTCGCAAACGCGAGCATCAGCGTGCCAGTTGTCACCGTTGGGTTCACCGCTGTTGCAGGGGTCTATGCAGACAATGGCGGGAATCCAGGGGTGCAGGTCGGTGCTGACAGCACTTCCGTGGTCATCAATACGCCAACGCTCTACACTTTTACCTGGGCGGCAAATCCGACCATCACAAGCGGTTCGACTTATTGGATCGTCTTCAGCGACATCACGCTTGGTGGCACTGGAAACGCGACGATCAGTCAGTGTGCGGATCGTGGCGCCGCCTTCGCTTCAGGCTTCAATGACACGATTACGCTCATCGCCAACAACGGCGGCGGGTGGATCAACGGGCGAGATCTACGCACACGAATCGGCATCGAGTCAGCCGGCAGCAATGGCGTCTTGGCGCTTGAAGGAAACGGATCCGGTGTTGCGTCGGCGGAGCAGGCGGTCGCCACGACCGACCTTAACCAGGAGCATGTCATTCGTTTTCGTGTGATCGGCGCGGCGGGTGACAAGGTGGCGTTTCGAATTGGAAACACGTCCGAGGGGGATCAGGTCATTTCGGAGATCGAAATGGCGACCGGGTTCCATAGCGTCGCCTTTACGCCCACAATGAGCCCCTTCTATGTCCAGTTCCGCAACGAAGCCAACAAGACGATCTTTATCGACAGCGTGGGATTGATCGGCTCGGGAGCGGTGACACCGGCTCCCTTTGAATTGGCCTCCCCTTATGGAGAAGCCGACCTCCCGACGCTGAAAAGAGCGCAGTCGGCCGATGTGATGTACTTTGCCCATCCGGACTGTGCACCGCATAAACTGGAGCGGCGCGGCAACACGACATGGTCCCTGGTGGAGGTGGCTTTTGCCGATGGGCCTTATCTGGATGAGAACACAGTCTCAGGGCAGACCCTTGATCCCTCTGCTGTTTCAGGAAATGGTATCACTATCACGGCTGTCGGGCACTCGCCCTTTGTAGATGGCGACGTTGGCCGCTTGATCCGGCTTCGGCCATCGGGCGAGCCAGGCTATGCGATCATCACAGAGGTTGTCAGCCCGGAACAGGTGAGGGCCGATGTGAAGCGGGTTTTCGCCAATGCCA
>NZ_JAAQPH010000052.1 GCF_011683915.1 Pelagibius litoralis | reverse complement strand
GGCCCCGAGCTGGTGGAGATCATCAAGTCGATTGCGCCCGGTTCAGGCGAGGCGCAATCGCTGCTGGACTACAAAGATGCCGCAAATCGCCTGATCGAGCGTATCGGAGAAGGAGACCTGGCCGGTGCGCGGCAGGCGGCCATCGATACGGTCACCTACCTTGCCGGTGCTTTCCCGGCTGCTGGCACGCCGGTGCGCGGCGCCCGCGCTCTTGGAAAGACATCCGCGGCCCGCGGTGTGGTCAAGAAGGCCAAAGGCATTCCGTCACGCCGGCCGCTGCAGGTGGTTCTGGAGAAGACACCGGGCCGCAACGAGCAGGGGCGCCTGCGGCAGATCAGAGAGCTGGTGAAGCGGAATGTGCCCGCGGGCTTCCTCGATCGAACGGCCGCCCAGGCCATCGCCAAGACGCGCTTTCCGCCCCGCGATCCGCGGGAGAACGTCCGGCGCGGCCTCGCCGCCGCCGATCTCGTGATCGAGCAGGCACTGCGCGGCGAGCCCGGCGTGCTGGCCGAGGCCATGTTCCGAAAGGACGTAGGTTCGATTGCGTTCTTGTTCGGAAAAGCTGGTAACCCGGCGAAGAAATATAGAGGTGGCGGTGGACTCGCCCATGTGATCGCCAAACACGGCGCTGAAGTTGTGGATGATGTTATCGAGACGATTGCGAAAGGAACACTCGCTCGAGAACAAGGATCAGGAACGGGGAAGAAAATTGTGCTTAGCCATCGTGGCCACGAAGCCGTTATAAGCTTCTACAAAGGTGCGACACGCCAGACGTGGTTGCTAACTGGATTCAAGACTGGGCTTACTGATATCAATTTTGACATTAGTCGGCTTCGTGCACCGATCTTCTTCAAGCCGAACTAGGAAGGTTGGGTGTGCCCCGGTGAACCCAGGGAGGTTAGTACTCCGTTGGGCCTACGCACGATGAGCCTACGTTGAGTCGTCCCACCGTGGGAGCGAGGCACGGTCAGAGTGTAGGGAGTTCGGCATCCGCTTTCAAGGCGTTCAGCGATCATAGCGTGATGGTGCAGGTTCAGGAGCCCGCACTCGGACCGCTTCGAGGGTTGATCTTCCTCAAGTCAAACTGAAGGTTAAGGTGTGTCCCGGTGAACCAAGGGGGTCTAAGACTCCGTTGGGCCGACGCACTGTGGGCCTACAAGACTTCGTTCCACAGTGGGAGCGAGGCACGAACCTGTTGTAGGGCCGATTGCGGATCGTTTCAGCCGTGGGGCCGCCCGCGCATGTATCTCATTTTGTAACCGCGAGGATATGCCGATGCAGGCCATCGTCGTCTTTCATGACAAGGGCGCGGGGTTCTGGCCCTGGCTGTTCGGCCGTCGGGGCTTTCGCCACTGCTTCTTGGCGCTGAATGATGGCCGGGCCTGGATGGTTGTCGACCCGCGCAGCAACGGTACCGAGATTTTGGCAGAGGTGGCCGCCGACTATGACCTGACTGCGTTCTACCGGCTTCAGGGCTTCACGGTTATGGAAGCCGAAGTGCGCGCGGCTGCAGGCCGCTTTCCAGTCTGGTTCTTCACCTGTGTCGAGGCCGTAAAGCGCGCCCTGGGTCTGCGTGGCTGGTGGATCTGGACGCCCTATCAACTCTTTAGATGTTTGGAGAAAGCGCATGGGAAGTGAGAGAGGTGCCGGGTCGCCGGCCGGGGCATCAAAGCCCAATCCGCCGAAGAAGAGGAAGAAGAAAGGATCTTCCCTCGGGATCGCGGTTGCGGGGGCGGCGGCCCGGGGAGTGACGACGACAAGCCGATCCCGCGACGATCGGGGAGGAAGGTTGACTTCCGGTATTGCCGTCGCACCCAAGCCGAAAAAACCGAAGGCAGCCAGCGTTGCTGCAGCGCCGTCAAGCAACCCCGGCGCGGCCAAGCGGCGTCGAGATGCGAAACGCCGAAGCGGGCGCAGCGGCACCATCCTGACGACGCCCCTGGGCGACCCCAGCACACCCACCGTCAGGCGTAGGGCATTGCTGGGCAACTAAACGGCAAGAGGAGACAGATCATGGGCGGTTTGTTCGGATCCAAACCCAAAGCGCTACCCCCGCCACCGCCGCCGGTGCCGACACCGGAGGATCCGGCGATCGAGGAGGCGCGCAAGAAAGAGCGGGAGGCGGCAAAACGTCGACGCGGCCGCGTGGCAACCATACTGACCAGCGGGCTCGGCGACCCGAGCCAGCCGCAGGTGGAGCAGAAGAAGCTGCTCGGCTGAAGCCAGCGCCTTCTTCGCAAAACGGGTCAATTCACAAGACAGGATACCTCCATGCCCCGAGAGATCGACGACCTGGTTTCACGTCACAAACGCCTGAAGGACCGGCGCCGTGTCTGGGAAAGTCACTGGCAGGAGCTGGCCGAAGTGATGCTGCCGCGGCGCGCGGACTTCACCACTGAGCACATGGCCGGCGAGCGGCGCACGGACCAGCTTTTCGACGGCACGCCGATGCTGGCGCGCCGGGGGCTGTCCTCGGCCATCGACGGTCTGTTGAAGCCCAAGACAGCGCGCTGGTTCCGTATCAAAACGCAGGACGAGGCATTCAACGACGACGAGTCGATCAAGCGCTGGCTGGAGGTCGCCGAGGAGCGACTCTACCGTGCGATCTACGACCGCCGCGCCCGTTTCATCCAACGTTCCGGCGAGGTGGATGACGATCTCGTGACCTTCGGTACTGGCGTGCTGTTCGTCGGCGAGGGGCAGGATCTCAACCGGCTGCTGTTCCGTTCCTTTCATCTGAAGGACGTTCTGCTGGCGGAGAATGGCGACGGCGAGATTGATACTGTCTTTGTCACCCTGCGCCTGACGGCGCGGCAGGCGGCGCAGCGCTTCGGCGAAGCGGCCCTGGGTAAAGACACCCGCGAGGCTCTGATCAATGGGGCGGAAGACAAGCTCTTCACTTTTCTGCAGGTGGTGATGCCGCGCAAGGAGAGAGACACGCGGCGGCGCGACAATGCCAACCTGCCTTTTGCCTCGCTGGTTCTGGACGTCCAGTCCGAGCACCTGGTGAGCGAGAGCGGCTATCACGAGTTTCCCTTTGCCGCACCGCGCTGGGACACCACGGCAGGCGAGGTCTATGGCCGCTCGCCGGGTATGATCGCCCTGCCGGATGCCAACACCCTGCAGCAGATGGGAAAGACCCTTCTGGTCGCGGGGCACAAGGCGGTCGACCCGCCGCTTCTGGTAGGCGACGATTCGGTTTTCGGCACACCCAAGACCTTTCCCGGCGGGATCACGACCTTTGACATGCAGGCGGCGCGCGATCTTGGCCGCATTCCCATCGAACCGCTGCAGACCGGTTTCAACCTGCCGCTCGGGCGGGAGATGCAGAAGGACGCCCGCGACCAGATCTGGGCCGCTTTCTTCCGCAACGTCCTGCAACTGCCCATTGATGCGCCGCGTATGACAGCGACCGAGGTGCTGGAGCGCAAGGAGGAGTTCATCCGCACCATCGGGCCGGTCTTCGGGCGGCTGGAAAGCGACTACATCGGCCAGGTGGTGGAACGATCCTTCAACATCCTGCTGCGGGCCGGGGCCTTTCCCGAGCCGCCGGAAATCCTGCAGGGGCGTGAGGTGGTCTTCGACTACGCCTCCCCCGTTGAGCAGGCGAGGAAGCAGATCGAGGCCGCTGGGGCGGCGCGCTCGGTCGAGCTGCTGGCGCCCTTCGTGCAGGCGGACCCCAGTATCCTTGATAACTTCGATGGCGATGCCATCGCCCGCGACACCCCGGACATCTTCGGCATGCCGCAACGCTGGCTGCGCCCCAAGGAAACGGTCGACAGTTTGCGCGACGGCCGCCAGCAAGCGCAGCAGGCCGCCGCCCTGCCGGGCGATGCTCAGGCGGCGGCCAACATCGTCCAGAGCCTGGCGCAGGCGGGCCGCGGCGGAGGGGGGCAGGGGGGCGGAGGTCTGCTGTGATGATCCGTTGGTTCAGCAAAGGCGCCAAGCGGAAACCCGACCCGGAAGGCTTTTTCGAGGATCTGCGCCGTGCTGCCGTGGGGAAGAACTACTCGGGCATCGACCGCTACCGCGATTTCCGGGCCGTCTTCTTCGGTGAGTCGACGGCCGAGCAGGGCCGCCGCGTGCTCTGGCAGATCCTGGAGTGGTGCCGCCTGTTCCGCCCGGTGAGCGCGCCCGGCGACCCTCATGAAACCTATCGCCGCGACGGTGAGCGCAACATCGGCCTGAAGGTCTTCATGACCCTGAACGCCGAACCGGCGCGTGAGGCTCCCCCCGAAGCCGCTATCAGCGAGCGTGAGAGCGAAAGGCCCTGACATGCAGAGAGAGAGGAACGCGATGCCGCTGCCGGAGCCGATTCCCGGCGGCGAGGGAACCGCTGTGCCCGGTGCCCGGCCGTCCGCTGAGCAGCCGAAAGCCAAGAAGTCCATCTTCGATCTTCGTAGCGTCACGCCCTTGTCGCCGGAGGAACAGGCGGCGCGGGCGGAGGCGGTGGAACGGGCACTTGCCTTCGGGGCGGAGCCGGTGCGCGACGATCGCGGCTGGGCCCTGGAGGTGGACTTCATCGAAGCCAATGGCGAGGCCGTTGAGCCCTGGAAGCATGACCGGCGGCACAAGAGCCTCTACCGGCGCAATCAGAAAGTGACCAAGGCGGCGGGGCAGCTGATCGGCCAGCCGGGTGACAAGATCGAGTGGGCCAAGCGCCTGGCGGTGTTGCATCACCGCGAGGGCTCCGACATCGAAGGGGCGGTGCGGCGCGGTCTGTTCGATGCCATCTGGCGTTACGACCATGTCTACGACGGCTACACCGTACCGCGGCTCTACGGCACCCACTTCATGAAAACCGGACGGGTCGCGGCGGTGGCGGAAGAACAGCGCCGCAAGTGGCAGGCCGAGGGCCGCGCGCCGGCGGACGCCTTCTGGGTGCGCAACCGCCGCAACACCGGCTTGGTGCTGGTGAGACCCAATGCCGATCCGGATGTGCCGGTTGGAACTCCAGCCGAACCGCCGGGCGCGATTTTGGGCGAAGAAGGCGTGGAGACCGTCGCCGGTCAGGCCGATATCGAAAGAGCATTCGAGCCATACTTTCCTGAGGGCGCGAATCTTGTTCCTGCCGAGGAACTGGGGGCAGGTTTTGCAGATGAACAGCGGGTGCGCTTTGGTTACCCCGATATACCGCTTGCGAGTGATACTTCCACGAAGGCAATACCTGAAACCTCTGAGGGAGGTCTCCCAAAGGTACCAGTCGTCAACTTGTCAGAAGACCGGATAGCAAACATCCTCGCTAATGAACCGGCGATCTTCGAGATTGAAGATTTGCCGAGGGCAAAAGGTGATGAGCCTTGGTACGCGCGTCACGATGATGGGTACTGGGCCGTCTGGGTTCATCAAGATGTGATCGAGCACGAGGCGAGGCGGCAGGATCTCGATCCCAACTTGGTCAAGGCCATCATGTATGTGGAGAACGCGCATGGTGGCGCATATGGACGACTCGGTGAGCCCTTCAAGCAAGCAGATACGATCTTGCCTATGAACATTGACCCGGGGATTTGGGGTGGATTGGCCGGGAGAGGCGCAGATTTTTCCGACCCACTTGTCAATATCGCGGCTGGAGTTCTTTTCATAAAGCGTATTCAGGATCGCGTTGGGAATCCAACCGTTGCCAGGGTGGCCTCGCCTTACAAGTTCACCGGCCGAGAGAAGGTGAGTGACTACGGCGCCCGCGTCGCGGCGGTCGCTCAAGGAGCGATTGAGCGATGCGGTTAATCCTGCCAAGTGATCTTCGCTCTTTCGGAGGCTTTGACCGTCTTCCCTATGAAAGCTCGATCCGATCTGCCTAGATTTTGACTTAGATCAACCTTATTGCTGACACGTAAACTACACAGACTGCAAAAAAGAACTACGGCTTAGTCCCTTATCGGAAGATTAAGATGGCAGGAGTTGCTACTTCAATACTGCTCTACTTTGCGTGGCTAGTTTCCTGGCACCAAGTCTATATAGATCACTGTCCAATGGGAGATGCTCAGCCACTGAAACTCGCGATCTTCTTATCGGTTGTTCCCTACGTGGTCGGCTTCACGTTGTTATCGAGCCTTCGTTTGAGGATTCCGGCGCTTGTTCTATCACTTCCCCTTATACCGATGATGGTCTGGCAGGGTATCTGGGGGTTGCGCCTTTTCGTTATCGTGAATGTTGAAGGGCTGAGTGCCTGCACTTTGACTGTAGGTGCACCTTTCGGATCCGCGTCGGACGACTGGCTTGAGCAAGTCGCTGGCTCCTACTATTTTCTGGTCAGTGTGGGTTCGATTCTCGGTCTTGCCCATGCGTATAGGCGCTTCCGGCGTGAGGTGAGCGGGTCCGGTCAGCTCGAGGTCTTCGATTGAGGGAAAGCCTTACGAAGCTTCCTCGCCTACGACGGCATCGTCGGGTCGGGCACTCGCAAAATCGTGGAGCAGGCTGTAAAGACGGGGAAGATCGAAGAGGTCAACAACCGCGTTGTGGACAAGCGTATTGCGTATATGCGGTCTCTCTCAAACTTCTCCAGCAACCCCGGGTGGATCACTAGAGCTGAGTCCTTCCGAATCAATCGGCCAAGCCCTTAGCCCAGCCCAAACTTTCTTCGGCTCAAAGCTTATATCGGTTACGTTGATCGACAGCATCGCGTAGTACTCGCTCCATCAAGCGAGCATGCGCATCGACATGAATTGTGTGGTACTGCGTCCCGCAAACAAAGCAGCCTTGGTGCTCGTTATAGAGCTTCCAGTATAGGCCCCCGTAGCTCATCCGGATTGTCTCAAGCTGGTCCAGAATACGGTCTTCGAGGCAGAGGGCGCTGAGCAGTATTCCTTCTCATGCATCAGCGGTGCTGCCGCTGCGTAACTCGTAAGTTTTATCCCAACATGAATCGATCATGGTTTGGGCGTCAATCGGCTCGAATGGCTCTCCGCCGCCAGCGGATGCGGGCACCGACGCAAGCAGACAGATTGTGAACACACTTAGGTAGTTCAGGAACCTCATTTCGGAATCCCCTTGTTTAATCAACCGAAGCGTGCCCAGCGATTGCGGCGAAGTTAGAGCGAGAACCTCTCACTTGATGGTGCCTGTTTTCTCCGACTTCTGAACGGAGTTTTCCATGATAGACGATGCCTCTTTGGAGGCTGCCGGCGCGGATGCAGGCGGCCCGCTTCCTGCTGCGCCCGAGGTGGGTGGTGGTGTAACCGACGCGCCAGAAGCGCCCCGGTCCATCTTCGATCTTCGTTCCGTGACGCCCCTGTCGCCGGAGGAAACTGCGGCGCGGGTAGAGGCGATGGAACGCTCCCTGGTCTTCGGGGCGGAGCCGGTGCGTGACGAACGCGGTTGGGCCCTGGAGGTGGACTTCATCGAAGCCAATGGCGAGGCCGTTGAGCCCTGGAAGCATGACCGGCGGCACAAGAGCCTCTACCGGCGCAATCAGAAAGTGACCAAGGCGGCGGGGCAGCTGATCGGCCAGCCGGGTGACAAGATCGAGTGGGCCAAGCGCCTGGCGGTGTTGCATCACCGCGAGGGCTCCGACATCGAAGGGGCGGTGCGGCGCGGCCTGTTCGATGCCATCTGGCGTTACGACCATGTCTACGACGGATATACCGTGCCGAGGCGTTACGGCACCCACTTCATGAAGACCGGACGGGTCGCCGCGGTGGCCGAGGAACAACGCCGCAAGTGGCAGGCCGAGGGCCGCGCGCCGGCGGACGCCTTCTGGGTGCGCAACCGCCGCAACACCGGCCTGGTGCTGG
>NZ_JAAQPH010000051.1 GCF_011683915.1 Pelagibius litoralis | reverse complement strand
CTGGGCCTTCACCCTCACCGCCACCGCCTGCAATCTTGTGCGAATACCAAAGCTCCTGGCCCAAACATGAGACCAACGCTCCACCAAAGCGCCGATCACCCGGGATAGACCAGCACCCAAAACCACCATCATAGGGGGCTGACCTCAAACCAAGGCCCAAAACCCTATACGTCAGACTTTTTCAGCAGCCTGCTAGGGGTTTGGCGTCGGCCTGACCTGCGATTGGCGCGGTGAACCGCTAGAGTATTGCGTCCACCCGTTGAGCCCACCGCACAAACGGACCTTGGGCAACATCTTGAGTCTTATGCGAGTTCTCTTTGTAGGCGCCGCAGAAAAGTACGCACAATCAGTTTGTGTGCTGGTGCAACCGGGAGCATATAGGCACGACCAAAGGTGTTGTGCGTTTTCACCGAAGAGGTGATTGTCAACTCATTCCCCACCCTTGATATGCAGGTCAGGACGTCCAAGTGGCGGTCTCGCTCCGAAAGGGTCAGAACATCTTGCGAGACGTATTCGACCAGGAAGAAATCCAGCTTCTGGCCGGGTGCTATGGTTTCCCGGGAGGCGGTTGAAAAGCCGCCAATTTTCTTCACCCCAAACTTCGAAGAAATCGCATCTCTAACGCGGAACGCCAAGTTCAAAACAGGCATCGGACGCGACATGATAAGGCCCCATGCTTCAAGAGGACTTATCGACTTGGCAAGCTGCACTGACTGTCTGTCAAAAAAATCAAGTTCAGCTGTTGGGGCCAGAATTTGGATATTTGTATTCGGTATCGTGAAAAAGTCATTCCTGTCCATGGCGTGTCTCCCGAAACGTATGGTCTGGCTAGCAAGATTGGACAGTTCGTGCAGTACGATATGGTCTCGAAGTGGTGGTGACACACTGTCGGATTAATGGGCCCGGAGCCTAAGTTTCCCGCAGGTCGGCCAGGTAGGTGTTGGCGCGGCGGCTTTCGTCGAAAGCATCTGGCTCGATATCAGCGAAGAGCAAGGCCGCCTCGTCCGTGTCAGACGCGGCGAGGCAGCGCCCGTCGGGGCCGATGGCGCGGGACAGGCCGGCGTAACTGAAGTTGTCGTCGTCGCCGCCGTGGTTGGCATAGACCACGAAGACCTGATTCTCGAAGGCCCTGACCGGCACCACAGTGGCGGCGATGAAGCCTGCGAAGGGGCCCTGCGGCAGGGCGGTGGGGACCAGCACGGCATCGGCGCCGGCCCGGGCCAGGCGTCGGACGTTCTCGGGAAACTCCACGTCGTAGCAGATCAGGAAGCCGAGCTTCAGGCCGTGAAAGCTGCGCAGGGCGCTGTCCATGTCGCCGGGCGTAAAGAGCGCGCGTTCGTAGTCGCCGTAGAGATGGGTCTTGCGGTAGAAGCCGGGCGCCGTGCCGCCGTCGACCATCACCAGGCTGTTGAACAGCTGTTCGCCGTCGCGCTCGGCAAAGCCGGCGACGAGCGCCAGGCGGTGTTTTTCTGAAAGGGCCGTCAACTGCCTGACCTGCGGCCCCTCCGCCGCTTCGGCGAGGTCGGCGATGACGTCGCCGGCGCCGTAGCCGGTGGTGGCCAGTTCCGGGGCGATCAGCAGGTCCGCACCGCCCGCTGCGGCTTGCGCCGCCGCCGTCTCGATCTGTTCCAGGTTGGCGGCGACATCGCCCGGCACCGCGGTCATCTGCAGGATCGCGATCCGCATCATTTGTCCTCCGACGACCAGGCGCCGAGCAGGCGCGGCAGATCGCCGTAGCGCGCGACGAGGCCGAAAACGGCCGCGGCGATCACCACGAAGAAGATCGACACCGAGGCCATGGTCGGCGTGTAGCCGTAGCGCAGGGCGTTGAAGATCTTGATCGGCAGGGTCTCCAGGGTAAAGCCGACGGTCATGTAGCTGACGATATATTCGTTCAGGGACAGCACGAAGGCGAAGGCATAGCCGGATACCAGATAGGGGGTGATCAGCGGGATCACCACCGTGCGGAACACCCGGCGGTCATCTGCGCCCATGGTCGCCGCCGCCTCGACCAGGGAGCGGTCGATGGAGGCGAAACCGAGCGACAGGGTAACCAGGGGCAGGGTGACGAAGAAAATCGCGTGGCTGATGACCGCGGTCCAGGGTTCGCCGTAGAAGCCGGCGGTCGCCCAGAACGACAGGAAGCCGAGGGCCGTGATCACCGGCGGCAGCAGGAAGGGGGCGATGCCGAGGAACTGGAACACCCGGGCCCAGGGCGCGACCCGGCGCCAGAGGAACCAGGCGAGCGGCATCGCGATGGTGACGGCAAGCGCTGCCGAGAATGCCGCCAGCCCGACCGAAGCGAAGAGGGCGCTGCGCCATTCGTTCTCGGTGAAGATCTCCGCGTACCAGGACAGTGAGAAGCCTTCCGGCGGGAACAGCAGGGTCTTCTTGGCATTGACCGAAACGCCGGCCACCACCACCAGGGGGGCCGCCAGGAAGAGGGCGATCAGGACCATGTAGCCGTTGCGGATCCAGGCGGGGGTCATGCCGTCAGATCCTTCCGTCCGCCGACGAGGAGGGTCAGCCCGACCAGCGCCAGGGAGATCAGCACCAGGAAGACCGCCATGGCCGCGGCAAAGGGCATGTTGGACTGATAGATCGCCTGATCGGTGATCAGCACTGAGAGCGTCCAGTGCTGCGGACGGCCGAGGATCTGCGGCAGCAGGTAGGACCCCAGGGCAAAGACGAAGACCATGATGAGGGTCGCGACGATGGTGTTGCGCAGCGCCGGTATGACGATGTTGAAGAAACCGCGCAGCGGCGAAGCGCCCAGGGTGCGCGAGGCCTCCAAAAGGGTCGGTTCGAGCCGGACCAGGGCGGGGTAGAGCACCAGGATGGTGTAGGGCAGGGCCTGATAGACCATGCCGGTCAGCACCGCGCCGAAGCCGGGCAGCAGCGCCGTCGGCTGATCCATCAGACCGAGGGCGACGAAGAGATTGCTGATCCCCGCCGTGCGGGAAAACAGGGTGGACCAGGCAAAGCCGATGATCACCTCCGACAGGGAGAGGACCGAGAGAAGGCCGACCAGCCAGGCAATCTGGACGCGGCGTGTGCGGCAGGTCAGGAAGTAGGTGAAGGGAAAGGCCAGGGCCACGCAGCAGGCCGCGACGCTTGCCGCCAGCAGTAACGAGAAGCCGAGCACGCCGCCGAAGAAGGCCGAGAGGAAACGCTCGTAGTTCGAAAACACGAAGTCGGTGGTGTAGAAACCGCCCTGTTCGCGCTGAAAGAAACTCACGGCGATCATGATGCTGAAGGGGATCACAAAGAACACCAGCAGCATCAGTGCCGGAAAAATCACCGGCAGATGGTCGGAGAGGCTGCGGGCCGGCTCGCGTCTCATGCGTTCGGGCTCATTGCTTCAGGACCACGCAGGCTTCGGCGGGCAGGGTGACGCCGATGCTGTCGCCGGCGGTCACGTCGGGGCGCTCGCGCGGCGTCGACACGGCGGTTACCGTGGTGCCGGCAACCTCGATAAAGGTCTCGATGGTGCCGCCGAGGTCGCGCAGGAAGGTCACCCGGCCGGTCAGGCCGCCGGCTGTCGGCGCCGTCAGGTGAACGTCTTCCGGGCGGATCGACAGGCGGGCGCGGTCGAGGCCGGCGGGAAGGATTACGTCAGGCAGAACGACACCGCCGACGACGGCGCGGCCGCTGCTGTCGCGCGACAGGTCCAGCAGGTTGGTCGAGCCGATGAAGCCGGCGACGAAGCTGTCGGCCGGTTTGCGGTAGATCTCGACCGGCGGGGCCGCCTGGCGGATGTGCCCTTCGCCCATCACCACCACCAGGTCGGCCATGGTCATGGCCTCGCGCTGGTCGTGGGTGACGACGATGGTGGTGATGCCCAGTTTCTGCTGCAACTGGCGCAATTCCACCTGCATGGCCTCGCGCAGCTTGGCATCCAGGGCCGACAAGGGTTCATCGAGCAGGAACAGCTTCGGCGAAACGGCCAGGGCCCGGGCGATGGCGACGCGCTGGCGCTGGCCGCCGGAAAGCTTGTTGACCGGCCGGTCGGCATGGCCGGGCAGATGCACCAGGGCGAGAAGCTCATCGACCCGGCGCTGCTGATCGGCCTTGGCGATGCCGCGGATGCGCAGGGCATAGGCGATATTCTCCCCGACGTTCAAATGGGGGAACAGCGCCAGCGACTGAAACACCATGCCGAAATCGCGCTGGTGGGTCGCGACGCCGGTAATGTCGGCGCCGTCGATCAGCAGGCGCCCGCCGCTCGGGTCTTCCAGGCCGGCAATCATCCGCAGCAGGGTGGTCTTGCCGCAGCCGGAGGGGCCAAGCAGGCAGACGAAGGTGCCTTGGGGCACGTTCAGCGTAACGTTGTCGACGGCGGTGAGGGATCCGAAGCGCTTGGAAACACCCTCCAGGGTCAGGCCCGACATGATTTACCTGTCGCTCGAGAAAAAGGACGCCGGCTGCCGGCGGAACCGGCAGCCGTACGTTAGCAGTCCGTCGTGCCGGCGGTCAGCCGACGATCAGCTCCGTCCACTTCTGGTTCAGCCAGTCGGACTTGGTCTGGTAGAGGTCGTAACGCGGGATGATCGGATCGATCTCCGAAGAGACACCGGCAAATTCCTCGCTGGTCAGGTCGAGCAGATCGCGCTTCACCGTCGGTGCCGTGCCGACCTTGCGCGACATGGTTCCCTGGATCGCGGGCTGGCTCATGTAGTCGATGAAGATATGCGCCTCGTCGGTCTTGGCCGAAGCGCGCGACAGTGCCCAGCAGCCGCTGTCGAGAATGCCGCCTTCCTTGGGGAAGGTGGAGCGCACCGGGTGGCCGTCGGCCGCGGCCAGTCCGGTCACGTCGTGATAGTACTGCCCCATCGGGATCTCGCCGGACTTCAGGGCCTGTTCGAACTGGGCCTCGTCGCGGTACCAGAGGCGCACGTTCGGCTTCACCTCGGCCAGTTTCTCCAGGGCCTTCAGCAAGCCCTCCTCCGTGTCCAGCGCCGCGGTGCCGCCCATGAAGGTCTTCGCCGTTACCTCCAGCAGGAAGGAATTTGAAACCAGCGCCAGCAGGCCGAGTTTGTCCTTGTTGGCCGGGTCCCAGAGCACCGCCCAGGACTCCGGTGCCTCGGCGAAGCTGTCGGTGTTGGACACCAGGGTGATGTACCAGGCGACGGCGCCGATGCCGGCGACGCGGCCATCGGGGTACTTGTTGATGAAGGCGTCGACCAGGTTGCCGGCATTGGGGATGCGGGCGAGATCGAGCGGCGCCCAGAGGTTCGTCGACTGGCCCTTCAGCATCGCGACCTGCGACATCATCGAGATGTCGGCGGGCGCGCGCCCGGCCTTGGCGGCTTGTTCCAGCTGCACCAGCCAGGCTTCGCCGGTCGGCTCGGCAATCGATTCCACCGCGATGCCGCTGACCTTGGTGAATTCCGGAAAGATGTGCTTGTCGAAGGAGTCCTTGAAGTAGCCGCCGTAGACGCCGACTTTCAGCGAGCGATCCTGCGCCCGCAGAACCGTCGGCATGGCGAGTACGCCGGCGCCTGCAAGGCCGGCGGCCACGATTGTCCGGCGGCTGACGCCGGTCTTCCTGATATCCTTGGTCATGTCTAATTCACCTCCGCTGTCGATAGTGCAGCCGCTTGGCGCGGCTTGATTGATCGGACCTGTCCTCCATCGCGTCGGGTTTGCCCCGACGCCCTTCCCATGAAAACCACGGGGCTCACGAAAAACGTGGGCTGAAAACCATCAGACTCAGAATCTCGAACAGAACCTGCGCGCCGACCTGGGCCGTATTCGTCGTGGTGTCGTACTGCGGCGCGACTTCGACGACATCGCCGCCGATCAGGTTGACGCCTTTGAGGCCGTGCAGGATCGCCAGCACCTCGCGGGTCGTCAGGCCGCCGACCTCCGGCGTGCCGGTGCCGGGCGCAAAGGCCGGGTCGATGCCATCGATGTCGAAGGAGATGTAGGTCGGCCCGTCGCCGACGACCTCCAGCGCTTTTTCGATGACCGCGGGGATGCCCAGCTTCGGCACCTCCTCGGCGTGGATCACCGTCATGCCGCTGTCGAAGGAAAACTCCCAGAGATACTCGGCCGAGCCCCGGATGCCGATCTGCACCGTGCGGCTCGGGTCCAGCACGCCGTCGAGCACGGCGTTGCGGAACGGACCGCCGTGATGGAACTTGGTGTGGTCGAAGGAGCCGCCGGTATCGCAGTGGGCATCGATGTGGACCATGCCGACAGGCTGTTCGCGGCCGATCGCCTTCATGATCGGATGGGTGATCGAGTGATCGCCGCCGACCGAGAGCGGAACCACCCCGGCGGCGAAGACCTTCTCGTAGTAACGCTCGATGTCGTCCAGGCTGCCTTCCAGGCGGTACCGGCTGTTGAAGGGCACATCGCCAAGGTCGGCGACGCGCAGGTCGTAGACCGGCGCGCAGGCGAGAACGTGGTTGTAGGGGCCGATCCGCTCAATATCGCGCAGGGCCCGCGGGCCGAAGCGCGCGCCCGGCCGGTTGGTGACGCCGAGATCCATGGGCACGCCGATCAGCCCGACCTGAAGGTCGCCGAAGTCGGGCTTTTCCGGATTGAGTTCACGCAGCGGTGCGTCAAGCAGGGTGGACACCCCGGCATAAGGTGCCATGCGGGTGCCGCTCTCGTCGAAGATCTGATCCGCGACTTTGCGGTAGGCCGGATCGAAGAGGTCGCCGCCGTGCCCGCTGGCGTATTTCTCACGCAACGCCGCCAGCTTGTCCTGATCCCAAGCCATCGTTTCAGCCCGCCTCTATGAAAATCTTGTTTCTTGTTGATGTCAGTATCGCGGAAACCGCGTTGCGAAGGCAATTGACATTGTTGTAGCGTCTTTTGTGAGAAATTCTCACAAAGGATCACACCGATGTCGAATCGCCTGCCGCCGCTCAATCCCCTGCGGGCTTTCGAGGCTGCGGCACGGCACGGCTCGGTTTCCAGCGCCGCCAAGGAGCTGAACGTCACCCATGGCGCGATCAGCCACCAGATCCGTACCCTGGAGGCGGCGCTGGACGTGGCCCTGCTGGAGCGGGGCGCCCGGCGGGTCCGCCTGACGCCCCATGGCGCGGCCCTGCTGCCGACCCTTTCCACCGCCTTCGAGGACATCGCCTCGGCCACCGCCCGCATGACCCGGCCGTCGACCGGCGGCGACCTCGTGATCAGCTGCGTGCCGGCCCTGCTCTCGCTTTGGCTGATTCCCCGCCTCAACCGCTTTACCGAGCAGTATCCGGGCGTGCGCTTGCGGATGATCGGCTCCAACGATCCGGATCAGGTCTTCGATCCCGATATCGACGTCTGCATTCGCTATGGGCAGGGCAGCTGGAGCGACTGCTGGGTCCGGCAGTGGTCCGAGCTTGAGCTGTTTCCGGTCGCCAGTCCGACCCTGCTGAACACGCGCCCGCTGCGCTCGATCAAGGATCTGGCCCATCACGTCATGCTGCATGCCGACGACGGCCGTGAGTGGCAGACCTGGCTGACCGCCGCCAAGGCCCTGGAGCTCAGCCGGGGGCCGCACCACTTCATGAGCGATGCGCGCCTGGCCGTCGAGGCGGCGCTGCATGGCAACGGCGTGGTGCTGGGCGACAGCCTGACGGCCAGCAACCTGATGGCGCGGGGCAGCCTCGTCGCGCCCTTCGATCTCTCGGTGCCGGCCATCGACAGCTTCTATGTCGTCTGCCGCAACGAGGCCAAGGCGGCACCGATCGTCAGTGTCTTCATCGACTGGCTGTTCGCGGCGCGCGACGAGGAGGATGCCCGAACAGAGGTTCAGGCCGCCGCCCGCCGTTCGCTGCGGCGCGGGCGCAAAAGCGGCTAGAGGAAAGCCCCGGCGTTGCCCCGCTTTGCGGGATGCTATCCTAACCTCCCCCTCACCCCGACCCTTGCATGTTGGTGATCGGCCCGAATTGCGTAAGCATTGGGGTTGATCCCCGGGGGGTGGCCACCCCCCGGGGATCGGATGGGCGGGACCGCGCGACCCTAGGCAAGAACC
>NZ_JAAQPH010000050.1 GCF_011683915.1 Pelagibius litoralis | reverse complement strand
GTTGCGGCCCAATTGTTTGCGAACAACAACCGTCCCGTCGCTGTCAACGGCATGTACCTGAAAGACGTTCTTTGCCAGATCAAAGCCGATCGTGGCAATCGTCATGGTGGATGGCCTCCTTCTAATGAAGTCGATGACAGCTCCATTATGGCGCCTAGACGCCGATCGAGGAGGCCGTCCACACCATCAACAAACCAATGGTCCGCTGCCAGGCGGGCCTTTGTCGTTGGTGGGGGACAATATGGTCGAGGATATAGTCGGGGGTGAGCTCGCGCCCATGAAGGTCATAGCTGCAACCAAAGGGAGGGCTCATAACGCGAAACCTGAGGGCGTGATGAAAAGGCTCCACCGACCGGCCGCTTAAGGCCAAACGAAGACAGTTCGGGAGGCAACCCGAAAGCACATCACTCACTCAGGACCTCACGAATCGAGGCGTACGGAGCGGAAGGCCTTGGCGAGCTCAACGCAGACCAGATGCTTTACCGGAGCAAGGTTTGCATGCGCCGAAACGATCACGCCGATCTTGAGATTCTGGAGGACGTCGACGTCGAGCTGCGCAAAGCTGAGCGTGCCGGCCTCGATCTCGTCAAGGAAGCCGAGCTTGGTATAGAGACCGATACCACGCCGGCGCAGGATCATCCGTTTGGCCATCGGCAGAGAATTCGTGAAGAGTCGGGTCGAAAGCGATTCCGCAACGTCCGAGACGATTTGATCGATGATTGAGTCGCCTTTACGCGCATCGATCGAGCGCACCATCGGGTAAGCGGCGATGTCAGCCACGGTGAGCTTGCTGCGCTCGGCCAAAGGGTGGTCGGCGGGCATAACCACACCGATGGGGGCGGCTTTTTGCGCCAGGGTCCGGGTATCGGGATGCAGGTCGTTGCAGAATGTCAGGCCGATGTCGGTCTCTCGTTTCGCCACAGCCTTGACGATCTCGTCCGGCTGGGCCGTCGAGACAGAGAATGTGACCTCGGGATAGGCTTCACTGAATCGCTTTAAGGCGTCGGGCAGCACCCCGAGCGCGATGGAATCGAGCGCCATGATGTCGATGTGCCCGGTGCGCATGTCACGAATATCGCTGATCAGGAGCCGGATGCGTTCATAGTCAAAGAGCGTATTGCGGCAGTGTTCGAGGACGACGATGCCGGCGCTCGTCAGCGTCACCCCACTGGCCGTCCGGTCGAACAGGCGGATGCCAAGCGCCTCTTCAGTGCTGATAATCTTGCGGTTCACCGAGGTGGAGGCGACGTTGAGGACCGCCGCCGCCTTGCGAATGGAGCCCTGACGGGCGACTTCGTCGAAATAGCGCAGGAAGTTGTCGTGCATGGTCGGGCAGCCCTCTCCGGGGTGGTGCAGAAAAAGCATCACCACTAGCGAAAATTAATCCTTCTCGCATCGCATGCGGTGGGACTAGCGTCAAATAAATCCGCCGAAGATGCGGAATCTCTCTCAATACAACAGGAGGGGCGTAGAATGACGCAGGATACCACCTATGGCTTTGCCCGGCGCTCGGTGCTCAAGGGTATGGCCGTGTTTTCGGGGCTGGCCGCCACCGGAACCTACCTCTCGATCAAACCGGCCGCGGCGGCCGGTATGTACAAGGTCCGGATGCAGCTTGGATGGCTGGCGTCGAACGGCATTCTAGGCGAAGTCGCGGCGGACAAGCTTGGCTATTTCGCCGAGGAAGGGCTGGAACTGCAGATCGTGCCAGGCGGCCCGAACATCGACGGCGTTGCCTCGGTTGCCTCGGGCGCGAATAACTTCGGATCGATCTCTTCAAGCCCGTCCCTCATGCTGGCGCGTTCGGCCGGCCTGCCGATCAAGTGCATCGCCGCAGGCTATCAACAACACCCCTTCACCTATTTCTCGATGTCCGGCAATCCCGTGCGCAAGCCGCAAGACCTGATCGGGAAGAAGGTGGCGACCCAGGGCACGGCGCGAATTCTGCTGCGCGCGATGCTGGCGAAAAACGGCATTCCGGAGGATCAGGTTGAAGTCTCGGTCATGGGCGGTGATATGGCGCCGCTGAAGACCGGTCAGGTGGACGTTGCGACGGGTTGGAAAACCAATGTCGGCGCGCTGTCGGTTCTGGGCGAAGAGCGCGTTGACATGTCACTCTGGGACAGTGGCATACAGCTCTATGCCAATCCCTATTACACGACCGACGACGTGCTGGCTGACCATGGCGACAAGGTTGTGGCGACGATCCGGGCGATTTCACGCGGCTGGGGCTGGGCTCATGCCAATCCGGAAGCCGCCGTCGAGGTACTGCTTGAACGCTATCCCAACCTCGATCGAAATAGCGAGATGAAAGCCGTCGACCTGGTGCTCGGCTACTCCTTCAACGAGAAGACCGCCGCAGGCGGCTGGGGTGTCATGACCAAAGAGAACTGGCAGGCCCAGATCGACACCTATGACGGCCTGAAACAGTTCACCGGTTCGGCGCCGCAGCTGGACGATATCATGACGCTCGATATTCTGAACGCCACAGCCGATGTCCGTCCGAAAATTGGCTAGTGCCGCCCTGGATGGCACAGACGTAGCAACGGTGGGGAACCTGCCTGCGGCTGCATCGCTTCGTGGGGCGTCGGTGAAGTTCGGTCACTTCACCGCGCTCAGCGACATCAATCTCGACATCATGGCAGGGGAGTTCTGGACGATCCTGGGTCCATCGGGTTGTGGAAAATCGACGATGCTGAGGCTTGTCTCGGACCTGATTCCGGCTTCTTCCGGCGAGGTCAGGGTCCTCGGAAAGCCGACCGAGGCAGCCAGGCTTGCACGGGAATTCGCCTTTGTGTTCCAGGATGCAACGCTGCTTCCGTGGCGGTCTGCGCTTAAGAATGTCGAACTGCCGCTAGAGATCGGGCGCAAGCGCGGGGTCAAGATTCCGCTGGGGGAGCGGACGCCGCGTGAGCTTTTGAAGCTCGTCGGCCTTGAGGGGCGCGAAGACGCGCTGCCACACGAGTTGTCGGGCGGCATGTGTCAGCGCGTGGCGATCGCCCGGGCACTTGTCTGCCAACCGAAGCTTCTGCTGATGGACGAGCCTTTCGGCGCGCTTGACGAAATGACGCGGGACCGTCTGAACCTGCAGCTTCTGCAGATCTGGCGGGAAACGGGAACGACAATCCTTTTCGTCACTCACTCAATCCCCGAAGCCGTCTTTCTCGGACAGAAAGTCCTGATGCTTCGCGCTCATCCGGGGCGGGTCAAGGCCATTGTCGACATAGATATGCCAGGCGCCCGCGAAATGCGCCTGCGTGAAACACCGGCATTCAACCGCTACTGCGCACGCTTGCGCGACCTTCTTGAGGAGTGCTGATGTCCGTGACCGAACCTACCCCAAGCGCGACGGGCAGCCGACCGGCCGGAGGGGTGTCGGACGAGGTAAGGCTACGCCTGGCAAACATTGCGGTCCCCCTTGGTACTGCCGTTACCCTCCTTGTTGTCTGGCAACTGGGCGTCCGGCTGTTTGGCGTTCCGACCTATATCGCACCTGCGCCGAGCGATGTTCTGGCGGTCTTCCGCGACGACTTTCCGCTGCTGATGCGGAATTTTTGGCCGACCTTCTTTGAAAGCGTGATGGGTTTTTTCATTGGCAATACGGCGGCGGTCCTGATTGCGGTGGCTTTCGTTCACTCGCGGCTGGTTGAGAAGGCTTTTTTCCCCATCGCGGTCTTCATCAATACGATCCCGATTCTGGCCATCGCACCGATCCTTGTTCTGGTCTTCGGCGCGGGGTTGACGGCGAAAGTCGTGATCGCTGCGCTGATATGTTTCTTCCCGACACTTGTGAACATGGTAAGGGGCTTGCAATCGGTGAACCCGCAGACCCTGGAGTTGGTGCGGATTCTCTCGGCGTCGAAAGCCGAGATTTTCTGGAAGATAAGGTTGCCGTCGTCGCTACCCTTCCTGTTTTCGGCTCTCAAGATCGCGGCGACGACCTGCGTGATCGGCGCAATCGTTGGCGAATGGATCGGCGCGGACAAGGGGCTGGGCGCGCTGATCATCGACAGTACCTTCAACTTCCGCTCGCCGCTCCTCTACGCAACCGTCTTCGTATCGTCTGGCCTGTCGGTCCTGCTCTTCACGCTGGTGACGCTGGCCGAGAAGGCCTCGGTGCGCTGGTAGCTCCGGGCAGGGAAAGCATTCGGGAACCCCAAGGGGCCCAGTCTTAGAAAGGAAATACGATGTCAGACCGCCAACAAACCTTTGTCCGAGTCGAGGGTGGCCAGGTGCCTGTCGTCGCTGATTGCGATGTGGTTGTCGTGGGTGCCGGCCCGGCGGGTCATGCCGCCGCGGTGTCGGCGGCGCGGAACGGCTGTTCGGTCACGCTTCTTGAACGCTATCACCACCTGGGTGGCATGGCCTCGGGCGGGATGGTCCTGGTTCTCGACGACATGGTGAACGAGGGCAACGAGATCGTGACGACGGGCATCGTGACGGAGTTCGTCGAACGTCTGGAGCGCGAAGAGGCGGCGGTCTACCCGCCGCCGCAAGACTGCCAGACGAACTGGGATATGTGGCGGAAATGGTCGCGCTGGGGCTGCATCGACTTCCACAAGGCGATGATGCCGCAGCCGATCATCCATGCGGTGGCCTTCGATCCCGATGCCTGGAAGCGGGTCAGCCTGGACATGGTGCGCGAGGCGAAGGTCAACCTGCGCACCCATTCGTGGTTTTCCGACGTATTGCGCGAGGGAGACCGCATCACCGGCGTGATCGCACAGACCAAGCTCGGGCGGCAGGCGATCCGCGCCAAGATGATCGTGGACGGCACCGGCGATCTGGACGTGGGTGTGGCTGCGGGCGCCGCTTACACCGACGGTCAGTTCATCGTGACCACCGTTTTCCGGCTGTCGGACGTGGACACGGAACGCGCCATCGAGTTCGAATTTTCCCATCCCGAGGAATACAAGAAGCTCGACCGCGCGGCGCGGCGCGTGATCGGCGGTGCCTGGGGGATGTGGTGGCTCAAGACGCCGCTTCCCGGCATCGTCTGGTGCAACTGTCCGCATATGCCGGGTTATGACGGGCTGTCGGTCGACGGCATGGTTGCTGCCGAATGCGAGGGCCGCGACCGTATGATGAGCTTGCTCAAGTTTGCACGAGAGAATGTTCCCGGATTTGAGAAGGCCAGAATGCTGGGCGCAGCCGAGCAGATGGGCATCCGCCAAACCAGGCTGCTGCAAGGCGAGTATGTGGTTACCAAGGACGATGTGAAGTCGCGACGTTTCTTTCACGATACCGTCTGCAGGGGGCGTGATTATTATACTCCGTATCGTGCGCTTTTACCGAAGGGCATCGACGATCTGATCGTTGCCGGGCGTCACTACTCGGTCGACAGCGATGCCCAGAAGCTGTCACGTGAGATCCCGCCTTGCATGGCCCAAGGCGAGGCTACGGGTGTGGCTGTCGCTTTGGCACTTAAGAGCGGCACCGCGCTGCGCGATGTCGACTACAAGGCGATTCAAAAACAGATGCGCGCCCAAGGTGCCGACCCGGGTGACATGCCGTCTGCCAACGCGTTGATCGAAAACACGGCCGCGGCGGAATAAGAGGTTAGGAGATATGTCAGAAACAACCATGCCGCTTAGCGGCGTTCGCGTCGTTGACTTTACTCAGGTCATGCTTGGCCCTTGCGCCACACAGATGCTTGGTGATTTTGGGGCCGATGTGATCAAGATTGAGCGGCCAGGCGCGGGCGACCTGTCGCGGAACTTCTTCGGCGTTTCAACCGAGGAGGCGATGAACAACGCGGTCTTTGCCTCTTTGAATCGCAACAAGCGGTCAATCGAGGTCGATACCAAATCCAAGGAAGGCCGGGCGATTGTTTTGGAGCTTGTCAAAACCGCGGATGTCGTTGTCGACAACTTCCGCGCGGGTGTCATGGAGCGGCTGGGCCTTGGATACGAGTCGCTCAGTGAAATCAACCCGCGGATCATCTGCGCCTCTGGCACCGGCTTCGGGCCGCAAGGGCCTTATGCCCACAAGGGCGGCCAGGATGTCCTCGCACAGGCGATGACGGGGGTTATGGAGAAGACGCAGGATCCATCCATTCCAAAGTCCATCTACCCCACAACGCTTTGCGACTATTCCGCGGGGATGCATCTGGTTCAAGGCATTCTGGCGGCCCTGCTGATGCGTGAGAAGACGGGTAAGGGCCAGAAGGTCGAGGTGTCGCTTTACGACAGCATGATCGCAATGCAGATGCAGGAAGCGGCGCAGTGGTCGAAGCACCGCGACGTGCTGAACTGGGCCGCCATGCCGCTAACCGGGGTTTTCGACACCTCGGACGGCGCCCTGGTGGTCGTGGGGGCGTTCAAAGCCAATCCCCTGCAGGACATCTGCAATGCGCTGGAGATCGATGATTTATCGCCCGACTACCCTGACCTGGCCAGCCAGAGGGCAAAAAAACCCTTCCTGCAAGCCGCCTTCCGTGACGCCTTGGCAAGCAATACCACAGCGCATTGGCTGGAGCGCCTGGAGGCCCAGGACCTGCTTTGCGCGCCGGTCCGTTCCCTGGGCGAGGCGCTGGCGGATCCGCAAACCGACATCAACCAGATGCTTTGCCCCATCGAGCACCCGACCCTGGGGTCGGTAACCCTTGTCGGCTCGCCCGTGCATCTGAGCGATGCGCCGCTCGTTGTCCGGCATGTTCCACCACGCCTTGGCGAGCATAACCAGGAGGTGCTGGCGGAGATCGGCCGTGAAGTTCTGGATCCGGCAGCGGAATGACAGTTCACTTTCATGTTCGCTCGCACGTCGCGCGGGTAACCATTGACAGGCCCGAACGAATGAATGCGGTCGATACCGCCACTCATCAGGCGCTTGAGAAAGTCTGGCAGACAATCGAACAGGAGCCTGACATCCGTTGCGTCGTGCTGACCGGTGCCGGCGACAGGGCGTTCTGTGCCGGTGCCGACCTGAAGGACGACAGCGGACAAAGTGGTCTGGAGTATTGGGCCGGATCGAGTAGAAACGGCTTTGGCGCTATTTCCCTACGCCAGAGTCTGTCGGTCCCCGTGATCGCCCGCGTGAACGGCGTGGCCCTTGGCGGGGGAATGGAGATGGTGCTTGGCTGCGATATCGTCGTCGCGTCTGAAAGCGCCCGCTTCGGCCTGCCCGAAGCGCGGGTGGGGCGTGTGCCGTTGGACGGCGGCATGGGGCTCTTGCCCCGGCTCATACCGCGCAACGTCGCTGTTGGAATGATGATGACGGGCCGGCTTGTCAGTGCCTCTGAAATGGCGCATTGCGGGCTTGTGAACGCGGTCGTTCCGGACGCGGAGCTGGATGCCGAGACCGATCGGTGGATTGCCGACCTCCTGGCCTCTGCGCCGCTGTCGCTGCGGGCAATCAAGGCGGCCGTCCGTCAAACCGAACAGATGTCGCCCGGAGAAGCCCAGGCTCATAAGACACCGGACCTGGTCGCCGCCCTGATATCGAGCGACGCGGAGGAGGGGGTGCGGGCTTTTCGGGAAAAGCGCCCCCCCAACTGGACAGGCAAGTGACGTTGTGACCCTTGTGATCACCAGCGCCTGCGTGGATGTGAAGGATGGAATCTGCACCACGTCCTGCCCTGTGGACTGCATCTATGAGGGTGGGCGAATGTATTATATCCATCCGACCGAGTGCATCGAATGTGGCATGTGCGAGAGCATTTGCCCCGTGGATGCAATCCGCTACGCCGATGAAGTGAACGAAGACGAAGAAGCCTTTGTGGCGTTGAACGCAGAGGTGTTTCGGCAAGCCGATGGCAGTCTGGCGGAGCCGGGTGGGTGGAAGGCCGGCGGTCCGTCCCTTACGGATCCGCCGGCGTTGTCTCGGTTATGCGGCCAGAAACAATCGAACTAGGAAGAGAACTGGGAGATGGGGTGTCGTTGCCGCGTTGCCGACAGCACCCGATGGGGACAGGAATCCGGCGAAGGCTTCCCTTGCGGAGCAGCGCCAGTGGACGCTCAAAAACGGAAGCTACAGGGATAGCGCGCGGCGACGCGATAATGAAATGCCGGGACTAAACACCTAGATCGGATCATGTTTTGACGGAACCACTTCGTGGTTGCGCCAAAACATGTGAATCCGACCGCCATCAAACAGTTAGCAGGCTGCTGAAAAAGGGCTCGCCGAAGTCTTTTGGTCGTGATTCTCT
>NZ_JAAQPH010000004.1 GCF_011683915.1 Pelagibius litoralis | reverse complement strand
GGCAAAGCTTCCAAGGTCGCCCTCACCGCGGTCATGCGAAAACTCGTCGTTCTGGCAAACACACTCATTCGCGAGCAACGTCTCTGGCAGCCAACTCAACCTTGACTGTGAACACAGATGCTCTCCCGCCCGATCTTCGTTAAAGGGGGGGAGAAGATCAGCTTCCCGCGTCAGCGGGACATTAAGAAGAACCCGCGCGCCCCTAAGCCGCTTCCAGCGTCGCGCGGTCGACGATGTCGACGATGTCGGCGAGGATGGCGGTGAGGTCGTAGTTCTTGGGGGTGTAGACGGCGGCGATGCCGGCGGCCTTGAGCGCCGCTTCGTCCTCCGGCGGGATGATGCCGCCGGCGACCAGCGGCACCCGGCCGAGGCCGGCCTTGTCCATGCGTTCCTGCACCTCGCTGACCAGGGCGACGTGGGAGCCGGAGAGGATCGAGAGGCCGACGACATGGACCCCCTCCTCCAGCGCCGCGCCGACGATCTGCGCCGGGGTCAGGCGGATGCCCTCGTAGACCACTTCGAAACCGGCGTCGCGGGCGCGCACGGCGATCTGCTCGGCACCGTTGGAATGGCCGTCCAGGCCTGGCTTGCCGACCAGCATCTTCAGGCGCCGCCCGATCCGCCGCGACACCGCCTCGACCCTGTCGCGCACGCCGGCCAGCGCGTCTTCTTCCTCCAGCGCCGCAGAGGTCGCGCCGCCGACACCGGTGGGCGCGCGGAACTCGCCGAAGACGCGGCGCAGCACCGCCGACCACTCCCCGGTCGTCACCCCGGCATGGGCGCAGGCGATGGAGGGCTCCATGATGTTGCCGCCGTCGCGCGCCGCCGCCTCCAGCGCCGCCAGCGCCCTGTCCGTGGCCTCCTGGTCGCGGGCCGCGCGCCAGGCGGTGATGTTTTCGATCTGCCCGGCCTCCGCCGCCGCATCCGGGGCCATGAAGCCGCCGTCGCTGCCGGCCATCAGGGGCGAGGGCTCGCTCTCCTGATAGGCATTCACGCCGACGACGATCTGCTCGCCCGCCTCGATGGCCTCCAGGCGGCGGGCCGCGCTCTCGACCAGGCGTTCTTTCATATAGGCATTCTCGACCGCCGCAATGGCGCCGCCCATGTCCTCGATGGTCGCCAGTTCGGCCCGGGCCTCGGCCTTCAGGGCCTCGACCTTGGCGGCGATGACGGTCGAGCCCTCGAAGATATCCTCGTACTCCAGAAGATCGGTCTCAAAGGCCAGGATCTGCTGCAGGCGCAGCGACCACTGCTGGTCCCAGGGGCGCGGCAGGCCGAGCGCCTCGTTCCAGGCCGGCAGTTGCACCGCCCGCGCGCGGGCATCCTTGGACAGGGTGACCGCCAGCATCTCCAGCAGGATGCGGTAGACATTGTTCTCCGGCTGCTGTTCCGTCAGGCCCAGGGAGTTCACCTGCACGCCGTAGCGGAAGCGCCGGTTCTTTGCCTCGGTGATGCCATAACGCTGCCGGCAGATCTCGTCCCAGAGCTGGGTGAAGGCGCGCATCTTGCAGATCTCTGTCACGAACCGCAGCCCGGCGTTCACGAAGAACGAAATGCGCCCCACCACGCGCGGGAAGTCTTCTTCCGGCACCTGGCCGGAATCGCGGACCGAATCCAGCACCGCGATGGCGATGGCCAGGGCATAGGCCAGTTCCTGCACCGGCGTCGCCCCGGCTTCCTGCAGGTGATAGGAGCAGACGTTGGTCGGGTTCCACTTGGGAATTTCCCGGTAGGTGAAGGCGATGACGTCGGTGATCAGGCGCAGCGAAGGTTCCGGCGGAAAGATGTAGGTGCCGCGCGAGAGGTATTCCTTGATGATGTCGTTCTGCACCGTGCCGCTGAGCTGGTCGCGGCTGAGCCCCTGCTTCTCGGCGCAGGCGATATAGAGCGCCAGCAGCCAGGGCGCCGTCGCGTTGATGGTCATGGAGGTGTTCATGCGCTCCAGCGGGATCTCCGCGAAGAGCTTTTCCATGTCGCCCAGATGACTGACCGGCACGCCGACCTTGCCGACTTCGCCCTTGGCCAGCGGATGGTCGGAATCGTAGCCGGTCTGGGTCGGCAGGTCGAAGGCCACCGAAAGACCGGTCTGGCCGCGCGCCAGGTTCTTGCGGTAGAGCGCGTTGGAGGCCGCGGCGGTGGAATGGCCGGCATAGGTGCGGATCAGCCAGGGCTTGTCGCGCGCCGATTTGCCCCCCTGGGGCCTTTCTTCCTGCGGTCCGTTTTCCGCCATCTCGCCGGTCCTCTCCATCCCTAAGCCTATCATTTCGCCCAGCGCTGTCACTGCCGGAACACCCACATATGCTATGGTTGCGCTGCATATAAGCGGATCGCAAGGGCGAATATCGTGTTACGATCTTTCGTTTATCATCTTCATATGACATATAGTTTCATTTTTCTGGCTCATAAAGCAAAAAATAGCCTTTTTGTGCATTGCAAAATATCAGATGAAAGACTAATAATCGGCTGAAAGCATAGCGCTGCGCCGGATTCTCCGAAGAATTTCAACGGAATCACTGGGCAGACGCAAAAACAACGCCGGGAAGAATAACTCAATGCCGCCCGGCGTTGTCGGCAGAGACGCAAAAACTGGGTAACGCACCTTAGGAGGGTGAGAGCATGGCTCAAGGGCTCGCAGCGACGGAAAAGACCAGCAAGGAAGAACCGCAGCGCCCGGTAAAGGATCTTTACGAGGTCGGCGAGATCCCGCCGCTCGGTCACGTCCCCAAGCAGATGTACGCCTGGCTGATCCGGCGTGAGCGCCACGGCGAGCCGGAAGAGGCCATGCAGGTCGAGGTGGTCGATACGCCTCAACTCGACAGCCACGACGTCCTGGTCATGGTGATGGCCGCCGGTGTGAACTACAACGGCGTCTGGGCCGGCCTCGGCGTGCCGATCTCCCCCTTCGACGTCCACAAGGCGCCCTATCATATCGCCGGCTCCGATGCCTCCGGCATCGTCTACGCCGTCGGCTCCAAGGTGAAGCGCTGGAAAGTCGGCGACGAGGTCGTCGTCCACTGCAATCAGGACGACGGCGACGATGAGGAGTGCAACGGCGGCGACCCGATGTTCTCCACCTCGCAACGCATCTGGGGCTATGAAACCCCCGACGGCTCCTTCGCCCAGTTCTGCCGCGTGCAGGACCGCCAGCTCATGACCCGCCCGCGCCACCTGACCTGGGAGGAAAGCGCCTGCTACACCCTGACGCTGGCCACCGCCTATCGCATGTTGTTCGGCCACCGCCCGCATATCCTGCGGCCCGGCCACAACGTGCTGGTCTGGGGCGCCTCCGGCGGCCTCGGCTCCATGGCGGTCCAGTTGATCGCGACGGCGGGCGCCAACGCCATCGGCGTGATCTCCGACGAGGACAAGCGCGACTTCGTCATGTCGCTGGGCGCCAAGGGCGTCATCAACCGCAAGGACTTCGACTGCTGGGGCCAGCTGCCGCCGGTGAACGGCGAGGGCTTCGGCGACTACATGCGCAAGACGCGTGAATTCGGCAAGGCGATCTGGCAGATAACCGGCAAAGGCAACGACGTCGACTTCGTCTTCGAACATCCGGGCGAGGCGACCTTCCCGGTCAGCTGCATGGTCGTCAAGCGCGGCGGCATGGTCGTCTTCTGCGCCGGGACCACCGGCTACAACATCACCTTCGACGCGCGCTTTGTCTGGATGCGCCAGAAGCGCATTCAGGGCAGCCACTTCGCCAACCTGATGCAGGCCAGCCAGGCCAACAACCTGGTCGTCGAACGCCGCATCGACCCCTGCATGTCGGAGGTCTTCGCCTGGCGCGACATCCCCCGCGCCCACACCAAGATGATGAACAACCAGCACAAGCCCGGCAACATGGCCGTGCTGGTCCAGGCCAAGCACCCGGGCCTGCGCACCCTGGAAGACGCGGCCGAGGAGGGCTAGGATCTGTGGGACGCAACCCCTTCGAGACGCTTGCTTCCGCAAGCTCCTCAGGGTGAGGAGAAACTCTGACCTCATACTGAGGAGGGCCCCTTTGTTTATTGGGGCCCGTCCCGAGGTATGAACCCAGAGGATCGACGCCATGTCCAAGATCGAAGCCTTTCGCACCGACGCCTTGCCGGCGGAGTTGCCGTTCTCAGCCGCCCTGCGCGGCGCCGGCCTGGTCTTCACCTCCGGTCAGATCGGCAATGTGCCGGGCGAGATGCGGCTGGTCGAAGGCGGCCTGAAGGCAGAGGCGCAGCAGGCCCTGGAGCATCTGCGCAGCGCCCTGGAAGCCGCCGGCTCCTCGCTGGACCGGGTGCTGAAATGCACGGTGTTCTTCGCCGACATGCAGGACTTCCAGCCCTTCAACGACATCTACCGGGAGTTCTTCAACGGCCACCTGCCGGCCCGCTCCGGCATCGAGGTGAAGGGCCTGGCCCTGGGCGCCCGCGTCGAAATTGAGTGCATCGCCCTGGCCGGCAGCGACTGATGAGATACGAAGGATGAAATCAGCATGAGTGACGTTGCCGTGCGACGGGAAGCAACAGGCGAGACGATCCTTCTCCCCGACCTTCTCCCCCTCTGCACCGAGGCGCTGGCCGCTGCCGAGGGCTTTGCCGAGGCGGCGCGGCGGACGGTGGCGGGGCTGGTTGCCCCCGGCGGCAAAGTTGACGCCGCGCTGCTGGAGCGTGAGCAGTTCGCCGCTCATGGCTATGCCTGGCTGGCGACCTACGTCGCCGCCCTGCGCGAGACCCTGGCCTGGGCCGGGCGCCTGGAGGCCGCCGGGCAGCTTGGCGAGTTGGAACAGCTCATGCTGCAGGCCACCTACGGCGAGTACCTGAACCAGCTCTGGGGCGGTCTCGCCCTCAGCCAGGTGGAGGTGCTGCGCCCCGCCGACCTGGGCATGAGCGACGACGACATTCACGCGATCTACGTGCCCGCCGTGCAGGCGCTGAGCGAGCGCGGCAACACCAACGCGGTGCGCATGGCCATCGCCGCGCACCTGGCCGAGGGCCGCTTCGGCGAGACCGGCCTGGCCGACGAAACCCTGGAGATGATCCGCGACCAGTTCCGTAAAGTGGCCGAGGATCACAAGGAAGACGCCCACGACTGGCACCTGAAGGACGAGCTGATCCCGCTGGAAGTGGTGGAACAGCTCGCCGGGCTCGGCGTCTTCGGCCTGACGGTGCCGGAGAACTTTGGCGGGTCGGGCCTCGGCAAGCTCGCCATGTGCGTGGTGACCGAGGAACTCTCGCGCGGCTACATCGGCCTGGGATCTTTGGGCACCCGCTCGGAAATCGCCGCCGAGCTGATCCGCCTGGGCGGCACCCCGGCGCAGCAGGAAAAATGGCTGCCGCTGCTTGCCTCCGGCGAGATCCTGCCGACGGCGGTTTTCACCGAGCCCAACACCGGCTCCGACCTCGGGTCCTTGCGCACCCGCGCCATCCGCGACGGCGACAGCTACCGGATCACCGGTAACAAGACCTGGATCACCCATGCCGCCCGCAGCGACCTGATGACGCTGCTGGCCCGGACCGACCCGGACGAAGCCGGCTATCGCGGGCTCTCCATGTTCCTCGCCGAAAAGCCGCGCGGCAGCGATGCCGATCCTTTCCCCGCCCCGGGCATGACCGGCGGCGAGATCAAGGTGCTGGGCTACCGCGGCATGAAGGAATACGAACTCGGCTTCGACGGTTTCGAGGTGAAGGCGGAAAACCTGCTGGGCGGGGTCGAGGGCCAGGGCTTCAAGCAGCTCATGGCGACCTTCGAGTCCGCGCGCATCCAGACCGCCGCCCGCGCCGTCGGCGTCGCCCAGTCGGCGCTGGAACTGGGCCTGGAATATGCGGGCGAACGCCAGCAGTTCGGCAAGGCGATCCTGAAGTTCCCGCGCGTCGCCGGCAAGCTCGCCTGGATGGCGGTGGAGACCATGGTGGCGCGTCAGCTCACCTACGCCGCCGCCCGGGAGAAGGATTCCGACCGGCGCTGCGACATCGAGGCCGGCATGGCCAAGCTGCTCGGCGCCCGGGTCGCCTGGGCCAATGCCGACAACGCCCTGCAGGTCCACGGCGGCAACGGCTATGCCGAGGAATACAAAATCTCCCGCGTGCTCTGCGACGCCCGCATCCTCAACATCTTCGAGGGCGCGGCGGAGATCCAGGCCCAGGTGATCGCCAGGGGCCTGCTGTCGGGGCGGAACTAAGGACGCCATGGGAATCGATTCTATTTAGACGCGAAAAGGACGGCGCCCCTTTAAAGTTCCACCCGATCCCCCTACAGTCGGCAGCATGGAACGTAGACTTGCCGCTATCCTTGCCGCCGACATGGTCGGGTTCAGCAGCCAGATGCAGGCTGACGAGGTTGGAACGCTGCGGCGGCTCAAACAGGTACAGTCCGAACTGATCGCGCCGCAGATGTCTGCCCACAGGGGCCGTATCTTCAAGACAACCGGGGACGGCTTCCTCGCTGAGTTCGCCAGCGCCATCGACGCGCTGAACTGTGCGGTCGCGATCCAACAGGCGATCAGCAAGCACAACCTGTCTCTTGAGGCTTGTGACCAGAGCCTGTTTCGAATGGGAATCAACATTGGCGACATCATCATCGATGACGACGATGTCTATGGCGACGGCGTCAACATCGCGGCGCGGCTGGAACCCATCGCTGCGCCAGGCGGCATCCTGGTCACCGACGCCCTGCGGTCCCAGTTGCTGAACAAGGTCAACGCGGCGTTCGAGCCGGTTGGGCGGCAGAAGCTGAAGAACATCGTCGATGCCGTCGACGTCTATCGCGTGACGGCGAAAGACCTGCCCAGCTTCGACAGCCTTACGCCTGGTAAGGCCGCCCGTGCAGGCTCTCGACGGCCGGTGCTCGCCATTCTTCCCTTCGACAACATGAGCAGCGACCCGGAACAGGACCACCTCGCCGATGGCATTACCGAGGACCTGATTACCACCCTATCGCAGATCGGGCACCTCTCCGTCGTCTCGCGGAACTCCGCCTTCACCTTCAAGAACCGGGCCGTGTCGGCACAGGAAGTTGGCCGTGAACTGCAGGCGCGTTTCGTGCTGACCGGCAGCCTGCGCAAGTCCGGCAACCGCATTCGCATCGCCGTCCAGCTCACCGATACCGAAACCGAAGCCCACCTCTGGGCGGTCCGTTACGACCGCGACCTTGAAGACATCTTCGCGGTCCAGGACGAAATCACGCTGACCATCGCGACCGCCCTGCAGGTCGAATTGACCGAAGGCGAGCAAGCCAGGTTGCGCTATACAACGACTGACAATGTTACAGCTTGGACTTCATTCATTCGCGGCCTTAGCCTGTTCCGCACGGTCAGCGCCGAAACCTACCGGCAGGCGCGCCGATGCTTCGAGGAGGCTCTGGTCGCGGACCCGAACTCAGCCCAGATCCATGCCATGCTCGCCTGCGTTCATGCGATTGAAGGGCGGTTTTTCTGGACCGCGGATCACGACCACTCGCTCGAACTGGCGAAAGAGCACGCTGATCGGGCCTTGGCCATCGCCGAAGATACCGCCGATGCCTGGGCTGCTCTTGGGTATTGGCATCTCTGCGGCCTGCGGCTTGACGAGTCCGTTGCGGCCTACAGGCGCGCGGTCGAGCTCGCCCCGGATCATGCCGACCTCCGCGCGCTCTATGCCTTGGCATTGACCTTCGCGGAAAGACCAGAGGAAGCAGTGCTTGAGGCGCAGACTGCGATGCGGTTGAACCCGCTGGACCCGGGCTGGTATTGCGGGGTACTCGGTCATGCCTATCGCTATGCCGGACGCTTTGACGACGCCCTTTCCATTCTCTCGGAATACAACCGGCAAAGTCCCGGCTTCGGCCTCGTCGACATGGTCCTGACCTATGCCGACCTCGGCGACATGGACAACGCACGCGGCCACGCCAAGGCCCTGCTGGCGGCCCGTCCCGAATTCACCGTCGCGAACTGGGCGCGGACACAAAACTGTGCCGACCCCCAACGCCTCATCGACGACCGACAATCCTTGGCCAACGCCGGCCTGCCATAACGTAGCGCCGACGGAGTGCAGGCCCAGGTGATTGCACGAGGACTTCTGTCGGGGCGGAATTAAAGCGGATCACATCACCCGTCACCCCGGACTTGATCCGGGGTCCATGGCAGGGCCAGACCGGGACTGTGCCCGCGTAAACCCTGCACGCCGGACAATGTATCCCGGATCAAGTCCGGGATGACCAAAAAACGGAAGTCGGCGCAGCTCGCGAAGATATCTCCTTTCGCTTAGGCTTCTTCCGCCTGCAGCTCTGCGAGCATTTCGTCCAGTATCGCGTAGCCGCTGCCCCAACCCTTTTCCATGCCGGCCATGGCGCCGGCGAAACAGGCGATTTCAGCCTCGCTTGCATCGAGGGGCACCATCGTCATCCGCACCTTGGTCTTGGCGCCCACCTCCTCAAAGGTCACGGTGGTGAGGAGCACCCGCGGCCAGTCCGGCATCATGGCACTGGCGACCACGTTCCAATCGGCGTCGGCCGAGGAATGATGCCAAACCAGCTTTTCCGGCGGCACGACTTCCTGGAACTCCATCTTGCTGAGATCGGACTTGTCGCCCCATTTCATCTCGTTGAGCCAGAGCCCGCCGGGTTTCAGATCGAACTTGTGGATGACCGTGTCGACGCCGGGGCCATACCACCGCGAAAGCAGTTGAGGGTCGGTCCAGGCCCGCCAGACCATGTCGCGCGGTGCATCGAAGACCCGGTCGTGTATGTACTCCGGCAATTCAGTCATGGCCTGCGTCCTTCGCTTCGGCTTGTTTCATCTGCGCGAGGACGTCATCCAGCTGGTCAAAGCTCGCCCCCCAAAAGGCTCTGAACTCGGCAAGCCAGTCGACCGCTGCGGCCATGTTTTCCGCTTTCAGCCGCGCCGGGCGGCGTTGTTCGTCGACGCCGCGCTCGATCAGCCCCGCCCGCTCCAGCACCTTCAGATGCCGCGAGACCGCCGGTTGGCTTATTTCAAAGGGTGCGGCGATCTCATTCACCGACGCCTGACCCTCGGCCAGCCGTGACAGGATGGCCCGCCGTGTCGGATCGGCCAGCGCCGCAAAAACAGCGTCGAGATTGGCTGACGCATTCATATAAACTATATGTTCCATAACATAATAGTTATATATAAACACAGCCCAGTCAACCGGGTTCGAACCCGGAGCGCAAGCCGACGGCCCCGCGCAAGAACCGGAGAGAACGCAACCGGCGAAGCTGTCATCTGTCCCCGCCCCGGCTGAAGCGTCAGCCGGGCGGGCAACAGAGGAAAGGATTCCCCCCAATGGACACAGTCACCGGCAAGGTCGCCATCGTCACTGGAGCCAGCGCCGGCATCGGACGGGCCACGGCGAAACTCTTCGCGGCGGAGGGCGCCAAAGTGGTCGCCGCGGCGCGGCGCCAGGGCGAACTCGACAAACTCGTCGCGGAGATCGAAAACGCAGGCGGCGAGGCCGTCGCCGTGGCCGGCGACGTGAAGGACGAAGCCCTGGCCAAGGCGCTGGTCGATACGGCGGTGAACCGTTTCGGCGGGCTCGACATCGCTTTCAACAATGCCGGTATCCTGGGCGCGATGGGACCGGTGTCGGAGATGACACTCAGCGACTGGCGCGACACGCTGGAGACCAACCTCACCTCTGCATTTCTCGGTGCCAAATACCAGATCCCGGCGATGCTGAAACGCGGTGGTGGCTCCCTCCTCTTCACCTCCAGCTTTGTCGGCTATAGCAACGCCGGTCTGCCCGGCATGGCCGCCTACGCCGCCAGCAAGGCGGGGCTGATCGGCCTGGTGAAAAGCCTGGCCGGCGAATACGGCCCCCGGGGCATCCGGGCCAATGCGATCCTGCCCGGCGGCACCGATACGGCCATGGCCCCCGCCGACGACCCGGAGGCACGGGCCTTCATCGAGGGCCTGCACGCCCTGAAGCGCATGGCCGAACCGGAGGAGATCGCCCGACCGGTGCTGCACCTGGCCTCCGACGCGGCAAGCTTCATCACCGGCAGCGCGCTGCTGGTCGACGGGGGCGTTTCCATCAACCTGGGCTGAACACAAAAGTTTCATATTCCCAGGGCCCGGCGTACTCGACAGCGCGCCGGGCCCTGGGACATAGTGCGGCGCCCTTTCGACTGCCGGGATTTCCCCTCTCATGACCGCGCCGCCGGATTCTTCGACGCCCGAGGATAAAACCGCAGCATCCGGGCCGCGCCGGGGTGGTGCCGGTGAGGTCTTCGCCGCCTTCGCGAAACTCGGCTTCACCTCCTTCGGCGGACCGATCGCCCATCTCGGCTACTTCCGCGAGGAGTTCGTGGTGCGCCGGCGCTGGATCGACGAGCGCGGCTATGCCGACCTGGTGGCGCTCTGCCAGTTCCTGCCGGGCCCCGCCAGCAGCCAGGTCGGTTTCGGCCTGGGCCTGCTGCGCGGCGGCCCGCTGGGGGCGCTGGCCGCCTGGGTCGCCTTCACCCTGCCCTCGGCGCTGGCGCTGATCCTCTTCGCCTTCGGCGCCGCCTCTTTCGACGGCCCCATCGCCGACGGTATCCTGCAGGGCCTGAAGCTGGTCGCCGTGGCGGTGGTCGCCCAGGCGCTCTGGGGCATGGCGCGCAGCCTCTGCCCGGACCGCGAACGCGCCAGCATCGCCCTGGCGGCGGTGCTGGTGGTGGTCTTCCTGGGCGGCGCCTTCGGGCAGGTGAGCGCCATCGGGCTGGGCGGCCTCGCCGGGCTCTGGGTCTGCCGCAACGCAGCGGTCACGGCGGCACAGCCGGCCCCCTTTCCGGTCGGCAGGCGCGTCGGCATCGCCGCTCTGCTGGGCTTCTTCGTCCTGCTGTTCGGACTGCCGGTCCTGGCCATCACGGTTGCGGCGCCGGAACTGGCGGTCTTCGATTCCTTCTACCGTGCCGGCGCGCTGGTCTTCGGCGGCGGCCATGTCGTGCTGCCGCTGCTGCAGGCCGAGGTGGTGCCGCCCGGCTGGGTCGGCGAGGATGCCTTTCTGGCGGGCTATGGCGCGGCGCAGGCGGTGCCCGGACCGCTGTTCACCTTCGCCGCCTATCTCGGCGCCGTCATGACACCCTATCCAGGCGGGCTGCTGGCGGCGGGCATCGCCCTGGTCGCGGTCTTCCTGCCCGGCTTCCTGCTGCTGATCGGCGCGCTGCCGTTCTGGAACCTGCTGCGCGCCCGGCCCTCTGCCCAGGCCGCCCTGCAGGGCACCAACGCCGCCGTGGTCGGCATCCTCGGCGCCGCGCTCTACGACCCGATCTGGACCTCCGCCGTGCGCTCCGCGCCGGACTTTGCCCTGGCCCTGACCGGTTTCCTGCTGCTGACCCTGTGGAAGACGCCGCCCTGGCTGGTGGTGATCCTGATGGCCGCCGGCGGCGTCGCGCTGACGGTGTTCTAGGCCCCCGCAATCAGACGACTGCAGCCACCCTTCCCCATTGTCACCCCGGACTTGATCCGGGGTCCATCGCAGAGGCGGTCTTGAAGCCAACCGCTAGAGACCGGGTCAGCGGAACCATGGATCCCGGATCAAGTCCGGGGTGACAAATTTAACGAAGCGGTACGACCGGCAGGGCACGCGGGATCTAGTAAAACCGCCCCTCGGCCAGCACGGCGACGCCGCCACCCACGGTCACGGAGCCGCTCTGCGCGTCGATGGAAACAAAGAGCTGGCTCGGCCGTCCGGTGAAACGGCCCTGCTGCAGGGTCAGCGCCGGCGGCGCGCCGCAATGACGATGCAGATAGGCGCCGGCGGGCCCGGCGGCGCTGCCGGTCGCCACGTCCTCCACGGCACCGAAGTTGTCCCAGGTGCGGCCCTCGCGGTTTTCGGTATCCAGGAGGTAGGCGAACTTCGCACCCAGCGGCGCCAATCTGGCCTCGAAGTCGTCGACCCGGATCGCGGCAGCGGCCAAACCCGCCGCCGTCACCGGGACGATGAGATAGTCGAGGCCGGTCGACACCATGGCCAGCGGCAAGCCCGGCGCGAGATGACTTTCCCGCAGGCCGAGCCCTTCCAGCACCGCCGCGCGGGCCGCACCCTCGGCCACCTTGCCCCAGGCCGCCGCGCCCTGATCCATTTCGGCCTCGAAGAAGCGCGCCGTCCTGCGCCGGGTGGTCAGGTCGACCGCACGGCGGTTCAACTGCAAACGCCAGCGCCGCAGCTCATCGCCACCGGCGGCGTGATGCAGCACCGCCGCCGCGCCCAGCAGCGGGTGACCGGCGAAGTCCAGCTCCTCCTCCACCGTGAAGATGCGCGCGCGGGTGGCGCCGTTTTCTTCAATGAGGAAGATCGATTCGAACTGCCGCATTTCCTGGGTCAGGCGCAGCATGATCTCGTCGGAGAGGGCGGTTTGCGGACGAAACACGCAGAGGCCGTTGCCGCTGAGCGGCGCCGCGCAGAAAACATCGGCGTGGACCCAGGCAAGACCGGACAGCGGAACTGTGGGATCGGACATGGCGGGGTTTTCCTTATCCATCGCGGCGGCAAGCCGCCTTAACACCCCCGGCGGGGCCAGGGCAAGCCGCGCCGGTGCCGTCAAACTGCGAAAGAGTCTAAACTGATCGGCTCGACGGGCAGCAGGGGCGTTTCAGACATGAACAGGGCGGACATCGCCGCGGCACTCGCCGCCTTCGACGGCAAGCATAAAGACGTCCTTGAATCCCTGGCCGCGCGGCTGACGCCCGATGCGCGGCTGGTCCGTCAGCTCTGCGATCTTTCGGGACAGGAAGACGGCAAGCTGTCGGCGGCGGCGACCTGGCTGCTGAAGCGGTTTCAGGAGGACGGGCTGACGTTCTCGGAAAAGCAGAGCGAGGCGCTGCTCGACCTTCTCGACCACGCGGCCCACGGGGAGGCCCATTGGGAAACACGGCTGCACCTGCTCCAGATGCTGCCGGGCCTCACCCTTCCCGAAAGCCGCAAGGCAGCCCTGCTGCGCCTGTTCAAAAGCCAGGGCTATCTGGGCGACCCCAACAGGTTCGTGCGGGCCTGGTCCTATAATGCGCTGGCCGCGCTGGCGGCGCGGTTCACCGAACTGCGGGGCGAGGTCGCGCGGCTTCTGGAAGCGGGACAAGGCGACGAAGCGGCCGCCGTCAGGGCGCGCCTGCGCAACATCGTGAAGCAGGCACCCTGGGCGCGGGGCGGCTAAGGGGCGCCCCAAAATCGGAATCAAAACCGAAGGCCCGGCAGCGCTTTTTCGACGCACCCGCCTTGAAGCCGCCGCTTTGCCGCACACCTGCAAAGCAGGCGATTTCGCATCACCCCCGTCGAAGCCCCCATCGAAACACCCCCGTCATCTGAAAGGATCATCATGGAGCCCTCCGCCGTTATTCCCGCGCCCCGTTCCGGCCTGCCCGGATCGTGGGACCGTTTCGTCGGCCCGGGCATGGGATGGCAGGAAAACGCCCTGGTGATCGGGTCGGGCAGCCTGGGCGCGGTCCTCACGGCCTGGGCCCTCGCCGCGCAGGGCGCGAGCCTCTTGCTCATCGTTCTGGGCGCGGTCCTGGCGCTCGACGTGATCGGCGGCGCGGTCTGCATGGCGACGGAAACGACCAAGCGCTGGTATCACCGCCCCGGCGTGACCACCGCCCAGCTTGCGTCCTTCGTCAGCCTTCACCTGCTGCACATCGGCATTGTCGCCTGGGCGTTCCGGGGCGACGGCTTCGACGTGACCTACGCGGCGGCGGTTTCCGCCCTTCTCGTCACCGCGATGGTTGCGGTGCTGGCAACGCCGCGCCGCCTGAAGCTGCCGGTGGCGGTGATATCCTTTCTGGCCGCAACCGGGCTGGCGCTCGGCGTGCTGGGGGCGACGCCGGGACTCGAGTGGTTCGTGCCGGTGCTGTTCGTGAAGCTGCTGATCGGGCATCTCATCCCGTAACGCGGGCCTGTCCCGCGCTTGCGCTGTACGGGGAGCGGTTCCCCCTCACCCTCCCACTACGTGGGCCCCTCCCTCTCCCACAAGGGGAGAGGGAATGACAGCCGCCCTCTTTCGGTTCCCCCTCTCCCCTGCGTGGGAGAGGGCCGGGGTGAGGGGGCTTTTTGTTTCCTACCCTGTCGGCCCGCCTTGCCCCGCCGCCAGACCCCTCAGGTCTTCCAGGGCGGCCTCCAGCCACTCGCGGTCCTCGTACATGTAGATGCGCCCGGTGCCGCGCCGCGCGGCGACGACGGCGAGGTCGAGCTTGGCGTACAGCCCGGCGACCGTGCGCGCCGGGACGGCGACGGCATCGCGCACCGCCTCGCCATAGCGGTAGAAGAGGTCGCGGTCGTGAAGCCATGCGTCCCGGTCGCCGGGGCCGAGCGGTTCGCGCCAGGGCGCCGGCAGCATGTGGGAGGTGTCATAGCCCCTGCGGGCATCGCGGATATCGTGCAGGCGCTGGCGCAGGCGCCGGGCGCGGGCGTAGACCTTGCGCCGCTCCAGGGCCACCGCGATGCGGCGGAACAGCTCGGCGTCGGGGTTGGGCAGCCCCGCATCGGCAGGGCGCGCGGCCAGGGCGGCGAGGGCCGGCAGGGCCAGCCCCAGGGCGGGCAGGGCGGCGGCGGCGGCCAGCAGGGAGCGGCGGGAGACGGCTTCCGCCGGGGCGGGGCCTTCCGCCGCCCCAACCTCATGCGCGGACTCGATCCGCGTATCCAGCGGGCGGCCCCCCTCAGCCGTCACCCTCGGGCTTGACCCGGGGGCCCATCCCGCAGCCGTCCGGCGCTTGCCGCCGCCGCCGCCGTCATCCGGGGCGCTTACTGCGTCTGCGGGATCGTTTTCGGGTCGGTTTTCGGGTTGGTTTTCGGGTTGGTTTTCCGGGGTATCGTTTTCGGGCGGGCAGGAATCTATGTTACAAGCCGAAGTAGCCATGGCCTGACTCCTAACAAGTCGGGTTACGGTCAGGCGCGGGTCGGTGTTGGTAGCACCTTTCCGCGCCGCTTAGCAGATTTTAAAATTTAGCACGGTGCTAAACTTTAAAATGAGTATCAGGCCGGTGTCGGGCCGTCAATTGGTTTATGAGAACAAGGGCCGGATGAGTTTCTCCCCTATCCTATGCCGCGCTGCCCGCGTCCTGCTGGACTGGACGCAGACCGACCTCGCCGAGGCCTCCGGCCTTACCCGCGCGACCGTCGCCAATTTCGAACGCGGCGCCCACGAGCCCCACCCCAACAACCTCATCGCGCTTCAGGAAACCCTGGAGCAGGCCGGCATAGAATTCCTCCCCGAAACCAAAACCAAAGGCCCGGGGTTAAGGGTGAGGAAACAATAAAAGAGGCGACCATAGTTCTGCTGGTAACACCAGCAAACCTCAATCGCCTAGCCGCTCAACTGTCACAACGGAGCTTTGTCCCTAACAAAGACTCTGGTGTTATTAGACAAAACGCCGAGGTTCGCAGTGGCACCTATGACCAACGATAACTCTTGGGACTATCTTTCCGCGGATGAGGCTGAATGCTCTCAAGCATTCATGGAAGAACTATCAAGTCAGAGCTGGGCGGCAGGACTTGTCGCAGATATCAAAAGAAATGGAGGCATAACACGCAAGAACAAAGGCCGATTGTTTGAGCTACGCTTCGCCTACTCGCTACATCGCGTCGGCATCCAACCTTCTTATGAGATTCCGGGCGAAGGTAAATCAACACTGGACTTTGGCTTTACGTCCGGCGACCAAGAGTGGGCGGTCGAGTTGATGCGACTGGAGGAAACTGCGGCGATCAAAGAATCTACACGCAAGTTCCAACAAGGAAGCGACGTTGCAATAAGCAGCCTCCTTTTGCATACCGGGGCAAGCGACCCTCGACAATCGCCTGAAGCAGAGACACTTAAAGCCATTGAGCGCATCTGTCAGAAATGTGAGCGAGATGATCGTCCCATTAAGTTCCCTAGGCCTTCCGGGGCCCTCCATACCATTCTAGTTGATTCTAGAGAGTTGTTCTTCGGCCCCGACCATTACGATTGCATCCATATTGCTTTGGGTGGTGAGTATGTCCCAGAAAATGTTCGCCACTTTTGGCAAGGGAACGTTATCTCGGGTGTCTTCAACAAAAGGACTAGTTTGCACGGCGCCAGATACGCCCAAGAGCGCGTCCATTTCATAGGATTCGTAAACGAGCAAAGCTACCAATTCGAAGAGTTTGGCAAAGTTATACGGCTTGTTGCTAACCCAAACCTTTTTGCCGACGACGAAGCGGCGCGGGCTGCCGTCGCCAAGTGGCCGCTGCAATCGGTTGATCTTCTGTAGCAATGCGGTGAGCAAGACGTTGGACATCCCATTCAGTCATGCGGCGGCTGAAGTCATCGGACCGCATCGCCCGTGTCGTTCAGCGGATCGGCGGCGGTATCCTCATCGCCCTGGGTGTGAACCTTTCCCTCGCACGGCAATGACGCACCCCAGCCCCACGAAGCCCCGGAGGCCGCCGGCATGGAATTTCTCCGCGAAACCAAAGGCCACCGGTTGAAGGTGAGGACGTTGGGAGATTACCGCTCGCAAAGCAATGCCCCTACAAGGAGCCCGTTATGGCAAAGAAGCGAGACACCAAAAAAACGCGTAATGAGCAAATCCTGGCGACAACTAAGGGGGAAGTCAGTGAAATTGCTCTGACGGTTGACCCTCAAACGGGCGAAATCCGCTTTGAGAACGACATGTTAAATGTCTACTCAGAAGTCAACTACGACCGACCCAAGGGACCTAAAATCCTTTCCCGAATTCCTCAGTCTAGTCCCGACGTTTCTTTCGACTCATCCCCGGCTCTTGCAAAGAATTTCGACTTCATATGCGCCGTCGATACCAATACCCGTCGTATCCAGGGCAAAAAAGTTTCCGTGGTCGGAATCGTTATTGTTCAGCACGTATTAATTCCAGAGAAGGAGGGGTTTACGCGATATTGGCAGTACCATGTGCCGTTTTGCCTGGAGTATCTGGAAATTAAATCAAGCCCGGAAAACTTCGGCTGGTTAGCTGCACTGGAGCATCTAAAAATCAAAAACCTTGTTGAACCTGACATCAGAATTGGGATGATTGTCGATTCTGATCTTGGGAACATCGACGCTTACAATAAAAGGACCAAGCCGGTTGATGGCCCCGATTACCTCCCTGGGAATGTGCAGCTGATTTACGCAAGCGGGGATACAAACAAAAGTGACATTGTGAACAAGGTGCTGTCCGGGGCCGACTCGGCGGCGTCCCAGTGTCTGAATGCAATCGACTCAGGGTCGGTGCCTTTTAACACGAAGCAACTCGACAACAACTGGTTTGAAGGGCTTCGAATCATCAGCCCGAACTCAGCTCACTGACGCTCTTTAACAGCTCCTCTACCATTCAAAAGAGCCCGTGTTGTAGTCGAGTTGGCCATCCGCCCCGGTAAAGAGATTGTTCACTGCCTCCATCACTTCTTTGATGTTTGCGAGATCGAACGGCACATCCGGTAGCCGAATTGTCATGCCATTCAGATCCCGCGAGTACCTGAATGAAAACGATCCTTTGTCTAGTTCATGAAAATCTCGCACCACCTGCTCGGTTGCATGAAGCCCGTCGATTTCTTCAGCTGAACCAACTTCAACCATAACCTTCTTGCATGCCGTCCATAGTTTCCATAAGTCATGGTGAAGATAATCGTCTATTTGAATGCCTGCCCATCCCCCATATTGTCCGATAATCCATTTCATGGCGAGTTCCAGTCCATGGCGATAGCAAAACAGTATTGGATAGATAAGCTCGTGCCGGTCAACTCTGTCTTTGCTAAGTTGGCATTGTTCGACTAGCACAGCACCAGCGCGCATATATCCGTCCCATATATGGACGTCTCTCGCTATATCGTGCTCCGCGAAGGTAACGCTTTTGTCCCAATCGTTTTCAGCCCGCAGCAAGCGGTCGCCTTTTGAAGGCCATTTGAATCCATCTGAGATCTCTTTGGTCATTGTGCATACCTGAGAACATTTACGTTTACGCTATTACTGAACCTACGGGAGAATCAGACAGTGAACACCTTATGCATGGGAATTCAAAACAATCCCCATCTAATCCATACTAGGCACAAGTCACTGTCGATAAGCTATAACTGCGCATCATATTCGATACACAATTGACTATCGGACATCGACACATGCCTCAGCGTCAGGGTGTGTTAAGTCCCTTGTGGTAGTGCCAGGACTTCTCGAGCTTTAGCTTTTTATATTGGGGGAGATTTGACGCAACACTGGGAAGCATACTGCTTACTCTTGCTCTGTTGCCGTAACATAGAGTCGCGAATCAACCAAACAAAGAAGGGTGCTCTTCATGAGCAACGATGAGAAGGAACATAGCGAATTCCTTGATGAGTACCTCGACCTCCCAGATGATCCGGAAGTTGCTTTCGCTGTTCTGCATCAAAGAAGGCACGAGGCCATGGAGAAGCAATGGGACAATGACCGAGTGCAGAGTTGGTACTATGAACGACGGTACGTCGATACCTTGACCGCGTTCGACGAAGTTCACAACCTCGGCATCCTAATCGCTTACCGGAATCCGCCGAAGAAAGATTCTGAGTTTGCGGATTTCTTTCAAGATTTCCGCCGAAACGCTGAGATAGCCTCTCAGAAGATCATGATGGAAGCGGCGCGACGCCTTAAAATAGGCTCACAAAATACTATCGTGCTCGATGCAGCTGCGCGTGAGACGATTCACACGTTGATCAATGCTATAAGAGGTAAGTTGAATGAGCTTTCTATGCCTGAAAACAAGCGCGAGTCTTTGTTCGCCAAACTCAATATGTTCGCTGCGGAAGTTGACCGCAATCGTACCCGAACGGAAGCGTTTTATGCATTCGCGATTGAAACAGCTCGTGCTGCTAGAGAAGTGAACGAAGAATTAAAGCCTCTACAAAAAACGATTGATCGAGTTTTCGATTGGATCGAGAAAGCGAAAAAAGTAGGGGATGTTTTGCCTCCTTGGGAAGAGCGAAAAAAAATAGAAGGTCCCCAAAAAAATCTCCCTAAACCACAAGAGGACCTGGACGACGAGATCCCATTCTAACACCGGCCTTTTTGCGACCAGCTAGCTTACTCGCATCACCAGTTTGGCATTGTTTGACATTTTGAAACGCTTTACGGGTTGGCATTCTCTATGCGCTCTTCGCCCGCTTCTGCAGACACCAACGATTGCCTTCCCGCCCGACGATTTAGGCTATACATCCGCCAATCATCCTATCTTTGCGTTTCCCAGCCGCTGCTGGCCGCTCAGAAAACAAGGACAGGAAAGCCATGTTTGCCGTCATTCCGGAACTCTTTGTCGCCTAATTCAATCATTCTATCTCAATAATGTCGGTGTCCTGGCCGTTAACACCAACCCGATACTTTTGACCATCGGCCTCAATTTCGAATACATGGAGAACAAAACCAAGAAGGAGGGTTTCCGGTGTCTCAGATATCTCGCTTGAAGTCTCCAGCGACCTGAGTTTGGCTTTATCACCATAAAGAATAGATCGATAGCTCAAGAGCTGGATCGACTTCGGCGCTCTGTCCATTTCCTCAAGTATTGCCTCTACCGCAATTACCGACGCTCCGCGTTTTGAAAGAACAACAGGATGCGCAAAGAATTCACGGACTCGGTGGCCAATTTCACACCAAGCGTCTAAGTTTTCCTTTATCGGCTTTCCAAGAAAAAAAGCACCTAGAATCACGGACCACAATGGCACCATCGTTGTAGCGATTGTCGTCAAAAATGCAGGAATATCTACGCTGGGCCCAATGTTCACGTTTTCAAATGTAACATTGAACTCTTTTTCTAGACTGACACGATACTTTTCGCTTTCTTCCTCTTCGTCTCCCTCACCGCTATCATATGTAATGTCCTGAATGATTACGAATAACTGACCATCTTTCTCAGCCGGCTGCATTGTGCACCCCTCAAACTAAATTTGGATGTCGATCAATAGATTGTGCCTTCTCACAAGGACTTAGCGAAACACGAAGCTTCCGCATTTTGCCCCAAGATGCTTCCTACGACATAGAGGCATTGTCAACGTGACCACACTTGGAGGAATCTCAAATACCCGACAGCCGATGCGATGGCAGTGCACCATCGGCGCTGGGGGTCCTCACCACTCCACTTTTAGGGCTGTACATTTCCTGCTCTTCCTTTCTTTGCTTTTTCCACCGCCATCGTCCACACGAAAACAGGATCGGCAAACCCACACCCGCCGTTGATCCCAAACCCCGCGCCGCCTGCCCCTGATTCATCCGGCTGTTTTCCCGGACGTGGAAACGCCCCTAGGGGAAGGCGCTGGGATGAACGAGAGGGGTGTAGCCGGCGGCGATGGCGGCGACGGTGGACGCGGGCGTCACGACGCGGACCGTGATTCCCCTTGGCCGCCGGACGGGAGGGCCGTAGCCGGCGTGGGACCAGGGGTGCAGGCCCGCGCCCTGGACCAGCCAGGGTGCCGGGTCGTCCGGCAGCAGCACAAAGCAACCGTCCGGCAGGCTGTCGAGCGCGGCGTCGTGATGGCGTTGGCGCCGCTGCCCATCGACGCGGTCGGCATGGAGCCGGGCATCAACGTCGGGCTGGCGCGGCGGCCGCGCCGGGCGCCACCCGGTGCCGGCGGCCCAGCAGTCGAGGAACCTGCGGTAGTCGCCGCGCCGGCAATAGCCGCAGGGGCGATGGCCCGCCGCCAGCGCCACGGCCTCATCCAGGAAAAACAGCTCGGTCCAGGACCCTGGCTTCATCAGCCGCCGCCGAACGCCCTTCCAGGCCAGGCGGCAGACGATCCAGGACTTGGTGCGCCAGCGCTGGCTGCGCAGGTCGCGTTCGTCGCCGTGAAGGCAGCCACGATTGCCCATGACGAGGCCGCGGCTGTCCACGGCCTGGATGGTGGAGAAGGGCGTCACGCGGTTCTGCAGCGGCATTCTGATTCTCCCTGACCGGCCCGTCGGCGATCTGAACAAGCCCGGCGCGATGTTCCTGACAGCACGCTGTCAGGTGGCCTCGGCTAGGTTCCGCCGCAGGGATTCGCAACCAAGGGTCAGCGGCTGACATGGCAATACCGAAAACAGGCAACGACATTGCGCTGGGAACATTCTACATGATTCTCGCGGCGCTGCTGCTGGCGCTGGGGGCCACCTCCGCACGCTTCGCGGCCAGCGACCTGAACGTCTTCACGCTGGTGTTCTGGTCGAACCTGTGGATGTTCGCCCTGATGTGCGCCTGGGTATGGTTCAATCCGCCGGCCGGCGGCATCGCCACCAGGCGGCTGGCCCAGCATTTCCTGCGGTCCGTCTTCACCTACGCCGCCCTGGTGACCTACTTCTACGCCCTGGCGCGCATTCCCTTTGCCAATGCCGTGATCCTGCAATCCATGGGCCCGTTATTCGTGCCGATCCTGGCCCTCGTCATTTACCGCCGCCTGTCGGACCGCTATGTCTGGCTGGGCGTGCTGATCAGCTTCGCCGGTGTCGCCATGATCATTCAGCCCGGCCAGCTGGGCATGTCGGCCGGCGATGCCGCCGCCGTGCTGGCCGCCCTGGGCGGCGCGGCGGCGGCGCTGGTCATCTGGTCGCTGTCGACGACCGAGCCGCCGGTCCGGCAGATGTTCTATTTCTCGTTCTTCGCCCTTCTTCTGTCCGCCGTTCCCCTGCCCTGGACATGGCACTGGCCGAGCACGACGCAGCTGATGCAGATCGCCTTCGTCGCCGCCTTTACGATTATCGGGCAGTATTTCTATGCCAAGGCCTTCTCGACCGCACCGGCCGACAAGGTGAATACCTGGAGCTACATGACCATCGTGTTCGCGGCGGTGATCGGCTTTGTCGCCTGGAACGAGCCGATCCTGGCCATCACCGCCGGGGGCGCGGTTCTGGTCGTGGGGGGCGCCCATCTGGCGACGCGCGAACGCCGGGTCGCGCGCGCCGCTTCCTGATTGGGTGTCGCCGGGCTGTTTTTGGCGGGGCGTTTGATACAGCTCAAATACCGCGCGGCGCCATCGGCCTATCTCTGAACGGGGTTCAGCAGGCAGGCCGGAAGGGCCGATCTGCCGGAGCCCGCCCTCTCATGATCCGAAAGGCAGATGCACCATGGCCGATGTCGTCACCCTGCATGGCGTGGAGCCGGCGGAGATTTTCCAAAGCGGGCTGGAACGCGCCGGTGAGATCGAGGCCCTGGCCATCTCCGTGCTGTGGAAGGACGGGCGCGTCACGGCGGGCTGGTCCAACGCCGATGCCGCCGTGCTGGCCCGCATGATCCTGGTGCTGGACGAGCGCCAGCGCCGCGCCACCCTGGCCGATGAAGACCTGGATCTCTAAAATCGGGATCTCCAGAATCGGGATCTCCAGAACCCGGACCGCCGGATCGGCGTGGCGCTGCGCGTGCATGAGGTGCCGCCGATGCTTGTGAGTCCCAAACCGCTTGCCGCCTATCCCTGGTTCATCCGGCTGTTTTTCCGCAAGCAGAAACGCACCTACGGCAAGGTGCTGGAGCCCGGGCTGCTGTGGGGGCGCTCGCCCTGGGTGTTTGCGGCGCTGGCGCTGTTGTACGGCGCGCTGAACCGCCGGGGCTCGCCGCTGGACCCGGCTCTGCGCTCCCTCGTCACGGTGCGGATTTCGCAGATCAACCACTGCGCCTTCTGCGTCGACGTGAACGCGGCGACCCTGGAAAAACGCGGGGTCGGCGAAGCGAAGATCCTGGCCCTGGGGCACTGGCGGACGAGCGATCTGTTCACCCCGGTCGAGCGCGCGGCCCTGGCCTACGCGGAGGCCGTGACCCACACCGACGGCGAGGTCACCGGCGAAATCCGCGCCGCCCTGCAGACCCAGTTCGACGAGGACGCCCGCGCCGAGTTGACCGGGCTGATCGCCTTTCAGAACATGTCGAGCAAGTTCAACGCCGCGCTGGACGTGGCGCCCCAGGGCTTCTGCCATGTCCCTAATCTGGTGCCCGGCCCGGAGGGGGACCGGGAGGTGGGCCGCGATGCGGCGGGAGGGTGACGGCTGGGGCGGCGGGGAGGTGACGGCGGGGGGATGGCGGCGGAGGGGATGGCGGTCGGGGGCGGCGGGGGCGGAATGACGGCGGAGGGATAGACGGCAGGGGATGGCGATTGGTGGGATGGCGGCCGGCGTGCCCCCGCCCCCGCTTTTAAGGCTGTACATCCGCAAACCTTCCTGTCTTTGCTTTTCCCAGCCGCTGCTAACTGCTCAAGAAATGGGACCGTAAAGCCATGCTTGCCGTCAATCCGGAACTCTTCGCCGCCTACCTCTTCGCCACCGCCGTGCTGATTTTGATGCCGGGGCCCATCGTCACCCTGGTGATCGCCAATTCCCTGGCCTACGGCCAGCGCATCGGCCTGGCCACGGTGGCGGGGGCGAGCAGCGGCAATGCCTTGCTGGTGGCCGCCGGGGCGCTGGGGCTGACCACCGTGCTGGCGCTGGCCGCCGATCTGTTCGAGGTGCTGCGCTGGGCCGGCGTCGCCTATCTGCTGTACTTGGGAATCAAACAGTGGCGCGCGGTCTTCTCCGCCGGGGCTGAGGGAGAGACGGCGCCGATGAAATCTCACAAGGGCGTCTTCGGCCAGGGCGTGCTGGTGGCGATCACCAACCCCAAGACGATCTTCTTTTATGCGGCGTTTTTCCCGCAGTTCATCGACCCGGCCCTGGCCGTCGGCCCGCAGCTGCTGGCCATGTCCATCGCCTTCGTGATCATCGCCACCACCCTGGACGGGCTCTATGCCCTGCTGGCCAGCCGGGCGCGCGGGCTCTTCGCCTCGGCCCGGGCCAACCGGGTGCGTCACGGCATCACCGGCACCCTGCTGATCGGCACCGGCCTGGGGCTGGCCCTGGCGCGGCGTTAGGCGGGCGGCGACAGGGCGCGCAACGGTCGTTTCCCCTTTTTTTGTCGTCATCCCGGACTTGATCCGGGATCCATGGTTCAGCTTGCGGGACTTCTTCCCGGAGGAAGCGAGACCGCCCGCGACATGGACCCCGGATCAAGTCCGGGGTGACGGGTTGGGGACCGGGGTGACAGCTTGGGGAAACATCTATGGCCGGCCAGGATGAGGTTTTTATTCTCCCCCTCATCCTGAGGAGGCGCCCCATAGCCGAATGGGCGCCGTCTCGAAGGATGAAGCCGCCGCCGTTCGCGACAAACTGCCGCAGGCGGGTTTTCGCTGGTGCAGGTCTCATCGCGGGGTCTATGTTCTGACGATGAAAACCTTCTTCTTCGTGGCCCTGCTGATCGCCATGCTGGTGACCCTGGGCGTCCTCGCCGTGGGCATGATCGGCATGGCCCGGGGCGGCGACTTCAACGAAAAATACGGCAACAAGCTGATGCGCGCCCGGGTCATCTCCCAGGGTGTCACGCTGGTCATCTTCGCCCTTGCCGTGCTGGTCGGCCTGCAGGACTGAGCCCGGTTTTGTGCGTTTTCGACTTACGTCGCAGCGGTTCCAGCCCGCTCCCCCTCCCGGCCACCCACTAGGATAATCGCATTGGGTGGCCGGGAGGGGGAGCGGGCCGGCGCCGAAAACAAATAAGAGTCCAGATCATGGTGAAACTGACCCGCATCTACACCAAGGGCGGCGACAAGGGCAAAACCGCGCTCGGCTCCGGCCAGCGGGTCGTCAAGCACCATCCCCGGGTGGCGGCCTACGGCACGGTGGACGAGGCCAACGCGACCGTCGGCCTGGTGCGGCTGCACAGCGCCGGGCTGCCCGACAAGACCATCGACGAGATCCTGGGGCGGGTGCAGAACGACCTCTTCGACCTGGGTGCCGATCTGGCGACGCCGGAGGTGGAAAACCCGGAATACCCGCCGCTGCGCGTCACCGCCCCCCAGGTCGAGCGCCTGGAGCAGGAGATCGACCGGCTGAACGCCGAGCTGGCGCCGCTGAATTCCTTCGTCCTGCCTGGCGGCAGCCCGGCCGCCGCCTATCTGCACCTGGCCCGCACCGTGTCGCGCCGGGCGGAGCGGGAGATCACCGTGCTGGCCGAGGCCGAGGCGATCAACCCGGAAGCGATCCGCTACATCAACCGGCTGTCCGACCTGTTCTTCGTCATGAGCCGCTACGTGAACGACAAGGGCGCCGGCGACGTGCTCTGGGTACCCGGCGCGAATCGCTAGGAAACCCTGGGCTACGGGGCCTTCGCGCGCGTTGACACTCCCGAAACGGCCTCCTATTGTGCGCGTGCGAGATAGTACTGTATGCGTTCGTTCGTCTGACGCCCGGGCCTTGCCTGCACCTCAGCGCAACCCGTCGCCGGACTCGTTGACAGATTCTAACTGAGGGGTAGGTCGCAGGACTGCGATGAAAATTCTCGTTCCGATCAAACGCGTCATCGACGCGAACGTGAAGGTCCGCGTGAAGCCGGACCAAAGCGGGGTGGAAACGGCCAACGTCAAGATGGCGATGAATCCGTTTTGCGAAATTGCCGTGGAAGAGGCCGTCCGCCTGAAGGAGGCCGGCACCGCCAGCGAGGTCATCGTGGTTTCCGCCGGGCTGCCAACGGCCCAGGAAACCCTGCGCACGGGCCTGGCCATGGGCGCCGACCGCGGCATCCTGATCCTCTGCGACGCCGACCCGGAGCCGCTGGCCATCGCCAAGCTGCTGAAGGCGGTGGTCGATAAGGAAGGCCCGGAGCTGGTCATCCTGGGCAAGCAGGCGGTCGACAACGACAACAACCAGTGCGGCCAGATGCTGGCGGCGCTGCTGGGCTGGCCCCAGGGCACCTTCATCTCCAAGATCGAAAAGGGCGACGGCAACTTCGCCATCACCCGCGAGGTCGACGGCGGCCTGGAAATGCTCGATCTGAAGCTGCCGGCGGTGGTGACCACCGATCTGCGCCTCAACGAGCCGCGCTATGCCTCGCTGCCGAACATCATGAAGGCGAAGAAAAAGCCGATCGATACCATGACCCCGGCGGACCTGGGCGTCGACGTCAGCCCGCGCCTGACCGTGGTCTCGGTCACCGAGCCGCCGGCCCGCCAGGCCGGTGTGAAGGTCGCCTCGGTCGCCGAGCTGCTCGAGAAACTGCGTAACGAAGCGAAGGTGATCTGATGTCGACGCTGATTATCGCCGAACACGAAAACAACGAGATCAAGCCGGCTGTCCTGAGCGCGGTGACCGCCGCCGGCCAGCTGCCCGGCGACATCCATATCCTGGTCGCCGGCAGCGATTGCGCCGCCGCCGCCGAGGCCGCCGCCAAGATCGCCGGCGTCGCCAAGGTGCTGAAGGCCGACGACCCCGCCTATGCCCACGGCCTGGCCGAGAACCTGGCGCCGCTGGTGGCCAAGCTGGCGGCGGACTACAGCCACGTCATCAGCGCCGCCACGACCTTCGGCAAGAACGTCATACCGCGGGCCGCCGCCCTGCTGGACGTGCAGCCGGTCTCCGACGTCTCGGCCATCGAGGGCGAGGACACCTTCATCAGACCGATCTATGCCGGCAACGCGCTGGCCACGGTGAAATCGGGCGACGCCATCAAGGTGCTGACGATCCGCGCGACGGCTTTCGACGCCGCCGCCGCCGAGGGCGGTTCCGCCGCCGTCGAGGCGGTCGAGGGCACCGGCGATGCCGGCCTCGCCGCCTTCAAGGGCCAGGAACTGACCAAGTCCGAGCGCCCGGAGCTGACCACCGCCGGGATCGTCATTTCCGGCGGCCGCGGCATGCAGTCCGGCGAAAACTTCGCCATGCTGGAACGGGTCGCCGACAAGCTGGGCGCCGCCGTCGGCGCCTCGCGCGCGGCGGTCGACGCGGGCTTCGTGCCCAACGACTATCAGGTCGGCCAGACCGGCAAGGTCGTGGCACCGGACCTTTACGTGGCCATCGGCATTTCCGGCGCCATCCAGCATCTTGCCGGCATGAAGGACTCCAAGGTCATCGTGGCCATCAACAAGGACGAGGAAGCGCCGATCTTTCAGGTCGCGGACTACGGACTGGTGGCGGACCTGTTCCAGGCGGTGCCGGAGCTGGAGAAAGAGCTGGGCGGCTGAGGCCGCGATACCGAGCGGCCGGCAGGAAGCCGGCCTGATCACCCAGGCATGAGGACGGGGTAAGTGGAACTGATGGCAGATCAAGACGCAGCGGCCGAAGGCCCCCTGGACGTGAAGTCGGTCGGCGTGATCGGCGCCGGCCAGATGGGCGCGGGCATCGCTCATGTCTGTTCTCTCGCGGGCTACGACGTCAAGCTCTCCGACGTCTCCGAAGAACAGGCCAAGGCTGCGGTCGGTATCATCGCCGGCAACATGGAGCGCCAGGTCAAGCGCGGCAAGATCACCGAGGCCGACAAGGATGCCGCCCTGGCACGCATCGTCGCCGGCGGCGGGCTGGAGGTTTTCGACGACAGCGATGTGGTGATCGAGGCCGCCAGCGAGAACGAGGAGATCAAGCGGGCGATCTTCAAGGCGCTCTGCCCGGTGATGAAGGAGCAGGCGATCATCTGCTCCAACACCTCCTCGATCTCGATCACCCGCCTCGCCTCGGTGACCAACCGGCCCGAGCGCTTCATGGGCATGCACTTCATGAACCCGGTGCCGCTGATGCAGCTGGTCGAGCTGATCCGCGGCATCGCGACCGACGAGGCGACCTTTGAGACGATCCGCGGTTTCGCCGAGAAACTGGGCAAGACCACTGCCACCGCCGAGGATTTTCCGGCCTTCATCGTCAACCGTATCCTGCTGCCGATGATCAACGAAGCGGTCTATACGCTCTACGAGGGCGTCGGCTCGGTGAAGTCCATCGATACCGCCATGAAGCTGGGCGCCAACCATCCCATGGGCCCGCTGGAGCTGGCCGACTTCATCGGCCTCGACACCTGCCTTTCCATCATGCACGTGCTCTACGACGGTCTGGCCGACAGCAAATATCGGCCCTGCCCGTTACTGGTGAAATACGTCGAGGCGGGATGGCTGGGCAAAAAGGCCGGGCGCGGCTTCTACGACTACTCCGGCGACGAGCCCGTCCCGACGCGCTGAGCGCGTCCTGCTCAAGGCTCCCGTTCGGCACCCTCCCGATCAGCGCCTGACGTATTCGAAGACGTAGCCGTCGTCTTCGTAGCGCAGCTGCGCCAGCATGCCGTCGGGCGCAAACCAGAGATCGCGCGTGAGTTGGCCGCTCATCCGGTAGTGGGCGGCCTCCACAGGCTTGCCATCCAGTTCGATGATCTTCTGTCCCATGAGGTCGCTGCGCACCCGGTAGACCTTGTCGTCGGCGCTGGAAAACAGCTTGCCGGCGGTCAGCCGGTCCTTGCTCCAAAGGCTGTCGATGGAAACCGGGCCGGCAATCTCCTCGTCGATGCCGTTCACGGTGCGGCTGTAGGTGCCTTCGCGGTGAACGATGGAGACTTCGTACTCCTCGCCGTCGTCGTTGGTCATGCCGGCCAGGGAATCGAGCGCCCCGTCGCGCCAGCGCTCGACCCGCTTGTGGTCGTAGCGGAATACCGTGAGGAAAGCGATCCGGACGGCCATACCGGTCTCCACCGAGACTTTCAGGCAATCCTCTTCGTGCTCGAAGGTCACCCGATGCTCGCCGATCTTCTCACCGTCGCGCAGCACGTCGAAGATCATGTTGTCCTGAGCCGCGGCGGGGGCTGACGTCAGCACGGCGGCCGCCAGGACGACAAAGCCCGCTACGGCAGCGGCAAAGCGATTTCCCGGATAGCGATTCCTGAGTGACGGCCCCGTGCCCGCGCCGGAATCATGGTTGGTTCGGGCGCCGGAACTGGGATGTCGGGGTCTTGTGAAGCGCTGGGCATTGATGGACACGGATCCCTCCTGACCACTGCAGCCTCACCGGGCGGCAGTCCCTAGTATCGGCCAGGGACCCGGCAAATCACAAGTTTTCCGTGCATTTTGAGAAAATTATCACATCTCTCAACCTGAGGTGTTGGAAACCCCCGCGTCCGGGCTGGGATCGGACCTCAGGTAGTGACGAATCAGGGCAATCGCTTCGGGCGAGTCCCACTCCGCCGGCCCGGTCAGGCCGGCGACGATACCGCCGTTGCGGTCGATCAGGAAGGTCGCCGGCAGGCCGCGCACCGAAAAAGCCCGGGCCAGAGCCCCCTTCTGATCCAGGAAAACCGGCAATTCCTTGAGGCCGAGACGATCCAGGAAAGGCACGACCTTGTCAGCGCCGCCGCGATCCTCGGACACCGCCGCGACCAGAAAACCCTCGTCCTTCAGGGCCTGGTGCAGGCGTTCCAGCCCCGGCATCTCCCGCACGCAAGGGGCGCACCAGGTGGCCCAGAAGTTCACCAGCACCACTTCGCCCTTGAATTCGCCAAGGTCCAGGGGGACGCCATAAAGGGATTCGAAGGCAACGCTCGGTGCTGGCACCGGCGGGTCCGAAAAGGTAAAGTTCTCGGTAAAGGGGCCCTTGAGGGCCGACGGCGCCTCGCTGGGTGCCCTTTCCTCGCCTGATGCCCGGACCAGGTCCGGGTAGATCGCAAAGGCCACGGCAAGGACGGCGAGCACGACGGCTGCGAGGGCTCTTCGCATGATGCGCCCGGTCTGGGTCCGCCGGATCCTGGCCCCCAGGCGCCTGATACCGCCGGGCGTATCCCTGTTTGTCGTGACCATTTTCGCAAAGGCCTCCTAAAGGCAGATGACCGCTGATACACAAAAGTTAAAATCCACCGGGAACGGCCCGGAGGCAAGGAACGACGGCGATGCCAACGCAATGTGGGGCGGCCGCTTCACAGCGGGCCCTGCGGAAGTGATGGAACAGATCAATGCGTCCATTTCCTTCGATCAGCGCCTCTATGCCCAGGATATCGCCGGCTCCAAGGCGCACTGCGCCATGCTGGTCGAGCAGGCGATCATCTCACCAGAAGATGGGGCCGCGATCCTTTCGGGTCTAGACACGATCTTGTCAGAAATCGAAAACGGCAGCTTCACCTTCAAAGCCAGCCTCGAAGACATCCATATGAATATCGAGGCCAGGCTGCGCGAGCTGGTCGGCGAAGCGGCGGGGCGCCTGCACACCGCGCGATCGCGTAACGATCAGGTGGCGCTGGACGTGCGCCTCTGGACCCGCGCCGCGGTCGAGCGCCTGGAAGCCGCCGTCGGCGGGCTGCAAGCCGCCCTGATCGCCCAGGCCGAGGCCGAGGCCGACAGCATCATGCCCGGCTATACCCACCTGCAGGCAGCCCAGCCGGTGACTTTCGGCCACCATATGATGGCCTACGTCGAGATGCTGGGCCGCGACCGCGGCCGCCTGCGCGACTGTCGGGCGCGGATGAACGAATCGCCGCTGGGCGCCGCCGCGCTGGCCGGCACGTCGTTTCCCATCGACCGGCAGGCCACGGCAAAGGCGCTGGGCTTCGACCGGCCGATGGCCAATTCCATCGATGCGGTTTCCGACCGCGACTATGTGCTGGAGTTCCTCTCCACCGGGGCGATCCTGACGATACACCTGTCGCGCTTTGCCGAAGAGCTGGTGCTCTGGTGTTCCGCCGGCTTCCGCTTCGTCCAACTCTCCGACGCCTTTACCACCGGCTCGTCGATCATGCCGCAGAAGCGCAATCCCGACGCGGCGGAGCTGATCCGCGGCAAGGCCGGGCGGGTGATCGGCGCCCTCAACAGCCTGCTGATCGTCATGAAGGGACTGCCCCTGTCCTATGGCAAGGACATGCAGGAGGATAAGGAACCGCTGTTCGATGCGGCCGATACCCTGCAGCTCTGCGTCACCGCCATGACCGGAATGGTCCAGGACATGACCGCCGACCGCACCGCCCTGCGCCAGGCGACCGACCACGGTTTCATCACCGCCACCGACCTGGCGGACTGGCTGGTGCGCCGGCTCGGCCTGCCGTTCCGCCAGGCCCATCACGTGACCGGCAGCATCGTCCGCCTGGCCGAGGAGCGCGGCTGCGCCCTGGCCGCCTTGCCGCTGTCGGAGATGCAGGCCGTCGAAGCCGGCATCAACGAAGAGATCTTCGAGGTTTTGAGCGTTGAAAAAGCCGTCGCCAGCCGCGACAGTCATGGCGGCACGGCCCCGGCGCAGGTGCGCCAGGCAATCGCCGCAGCAAAGGAGCGCTTCCAATGATGGCAAGCCGAAACAATCGATCCCTGGCCCTGGTGGTTGTCATGACGGCCCTGCTGATCGGACTTGGCGCCTGCGGCAAAAAAGGCAGCCCCAAACCGCCGGAAGCAGAAAAGAGCGCCTACACCTATCCGCAGGCCTATCCCGCGCCGGGCACCGTCGGGCCGCCGCCGGAGGGGGCAGACCCCTATGAGGACCGGGGGCCGACATCGATCTTCAGAGACTCGCGCACCAAGACCACGACCTACTGACAGGCGCCGTCCTTTCCCGCCCAGCGCCGGAAAAACAGGCTGCCGAAAAGGAACCGACATCCATGAGCCGTAACTTCTTCCCCTATCGCGACGGTCGCCTGCATGTTTCGCAGGTACCGCTCGACCGTCTGGCGGAGGAGGTCGGCACGCCCTTCTACTGCTACTCCGGCGATGCCCTGGAGAGCGGCTACCGCAGCTTTGCCGCCGCGCTGTCCGGCCTGCCCGCGACCATTTGCTATGCCTTGAAGGCCAACTCCAACCAAGCGGTCATTAAGACCTTCGCCGAGCTGGGTGCCGGCGCCGATGTGGTTTCCGAAGGCGAACTGCGCCGCGCCCTTGCCGCCGGGGTTCCCGCCGAGCGGATCGTCTTTGCCGGCGTCGGCAAGACCGCGCCGGAGATGGCCGCCGGCCTGGATGCAGGCATCATGCAGTTCAATGTGGAGTCCTTCGCCGAGCTGGAACTGCTGTCCCAGGTCGCCCAGCAGCGCGGCACGACCGCGCCGGTTGCCGTCAGGGTAAACCCCAATGTCGACGCCGGCACCCTGGATCAGATCACCACCGGGCGCGCCGACAGCAAGTTCGGCATCGATGCGGACGAAGCCCGCGCCTTCCTGATGCAGACCAAGAGCCTGCCGGGCATACGTTTCGAGGGACTGGCGGTTCACATCGGCTCGCAGTTGACCGATGTCGCACCTTACCGAGCCGCCTTTCAGCGCCTCATCGGCCTCTACCACGAACTGCGCGCAGCCGGCGTGCCGCTGCGCCGTCTCGATCTGGGGGGCGGCATCGGGATCAGCTACAAGCACGATCTGCAGGGCCAGTTCGAAGAGTCCGAACAGCGCGTCCGCGACTACACCCAGATGGTCCGTGGGCTGGTGAGCGGCCTGGACGCCGAGCTGGTCTTCGAACCCGGCCGCCTGCTGGTCGGTAACGCGGGGCTGCTGGTGACCCGGGTTCTCTTTGTAAAGGACAACGGCGAGCGGCGTTTCGTCATCGTCGATGCGGCGATGAACGACCTGATCCGCCCCTCGCTCTATGACGCTTGGCACGAAATCCTGCCGGTCGCGCAAACGCCGGAGGGGACCGCCCTGCACCCGGTCGATGTGGTGGGGCCGGTCTGCGAATCGACGGATACCTTCGCCAAGCAACGCCCGCTGCCGCCCCTGCGCGAGGGCGACCTTCTGGTCTTCAGCTCCGCCGGCGCCTACAGCTTCGTCATGGCGTCGACCTACAATTCCCGGCCCCTGGCCCCGGAGGTCCTGGTGCGCGGCGACCGCTCGGCAGTGGTGCGCGCCCGTATGAATTATGACACAATGATCGGACAGGATCGCCTTCCCGACTGGTTGGACGAGACCGCAACCGGGCGGGAGCAGCAGCAGACCCCTCACGGTGGTTTGAAGACTGCCCTGGGGGCGTAACGTTTTATAGTCGGACTACCATCGTTCGGATCTGGCTATAGTTTGGAAATGGGGGAGACGGAAGGACAGGAGGACATATGACCTCGAGACGGCCGCAGACCCCCTCTTCTGATGCGGGAAGCACCCGATCCGACCGTAAGCTGAGGCACTTCGGCTGGCTGCTGGGGCTTGCCCGCGGCGCCGTCGCCTGGGAGACCATCTGGCCCGCGATCTGGCCCGTTCTCGGGATCTTCGGACTGTTTCTCTCACTCGCGCTCTTCGGCATCCTTCCGACTCTGCCGGCTTGGCTCCACCTGCTGGTTCTCATCGGTTTCCTCGGCGCCCTGGGCCACGGCCTCTGGCGGGCCAAAAAGGCCATTACGCTGCCGGACCAGCAGGCCGCGAAGCGGCGCCTGGAACGCGACAGCGACCTCTCCCACCGGCCCCTCACCGCTCTCGACGACCGGATGATGACGGGCCACGGCGACCCGGCGTCCAAGGCCCTCTGGCGGGTCCACCAGCATCGGGCGATCCGCGGCCTCAGCGGCCTTCGGGTCCGCGCCCCGCGCCCGGGCCTGGCCGGCCTGGACCCCTGGGCGCTGCGCGGTTTCGTGCTGCTGTTGATCGTTGTCGCCTTCGCCAGCTCGGACGGCAACGTGACCAGCCGCCTGGCCAGCGCGGTGTCGCCCCAGTTCAGCGGCCAAGCCGCCCTGCCGCCCAGCCTGGATGCCTGGATCAACCCGCCGACCTACACCGGCCTGGCACCGCTCTATCTGGATGCCACAGCGGAAAACAAGCCGGTCCTGCGGGTCCCCAGCGGTTCTGTACTGCTGGCTCAGGTCCAGGGCGGCGACACGGCGCCGAGCCTCAAGATCGACGAAACCCTGGAGCCATTCGAGCCTTTCGCACAGAACGCCTATCGCCTGGAGCGGCAACTGAGCGAGGGGACCAGCCTCAGCATCCAGCAGGGCAGCCGCGACCTGGCGGAATGGCCGCTTGAACTGATCGCAGACACGCCGCCGCAGATCGTCTTCGAATCGGCGCCGGGGCGCAGCGAGCGTTCGGCACTGCGGATCACCTATCAGGCCGAAGACGACTATGGCCTGGTCACCGCCAAGGCGATTATCACGCGGATCGACAAACCAGAGGAAACGCCGCTGGAGATCGATCTGGTGGTGCCGGGCGCGGCGCCGAAGATCAGCAAGGCGGCAACCTACCGCGACCTGACCCCGCACCCCTGGGCCGGACTGGCTGTCGAGATTCAACTGGTCGCCAGGGATCACCCGGGCCAGGAAGGACGCAGCGAAACCCTGCGGACGGTGCTGCCGGAACGAATCTTCAATCATCCGGTGGCGAGAGCCCTGGTCGAGCTGCGCAAACAGCTGACCCTCAATCCGCAGGCGCGCCTGCCGGTGGTCCAGAGCCTGAGCGCGCTCTATGAGCGTCCCGATCACTTCTTCCACGATCTGGTGGTCGCCCTGGCGATCCGCTCCGCCGAGCGCCGCCTGATCTACGACCCCTCCGCCAAGGCCATAACCGAAGTGCAGCAACTGCTGTGGGATACGGCCCTGCGCATCGAGGAAGGCGAACTGGCCATTGCCGAGCGCGCGCTGCGCGACGCCCAGCAGGCGCTGGCGGAGGCCCTGGAGCGCGGCGCCGACGACGCGGAGATCCAGCGCCTGATGGATGAACTCCAGGCCGCCCTCGACAATTTTCTCGACGAGCTTGCCGAACAGATGCGCGAGCAGATGGCGCAGGGCGAACAGCCGAGCGAACAAATGCCGCCCAACGCGCAGATGCTGAACCGCCAGGACCTGCAGAGCCTGATCGAGCGGGCCCGCGAACTGGCGCAGTCCGGCGCGCGTGAGGCCGCGCAGGAGCTGCTGTCCCAGCTCCGCGAGATGCTGGAAAACCTGACGGCCAATCCCTATGCCGGGCAGATGAACCAGGACATGCAGGATGCCTCGCGCATGATGGAGAACCTGGAAAACATGATGCGCGAGCAGCAGGACCTTCTGGACCGCAGCTTCAACCGTTCGCAGCAGGGCCAACAGCAAAACAGCCCGCAGGGCCAGGGGGAAGGCGAAGGACAGAACCAGCGGCAGGGCCAGAGCGACAACATGTCGGATGCCCAGCGCCAGGAGGAACTGCGCCGCAGCCTGGGCGAGCTGATGCGCCAGCTCGGCGATGCAATGGGCGACATCCCCCGGCCGCTGGGCCGTGCGGAGCGGGAAATGCGCGATGCCCGCGATGCCCTTTCAGGCGAGCAGCCGGGCCAAGCCGTGCCGCCCCAGACCCGATCCCTGGATCAGTTGCAGCAGGGCATGCAGGCCACCCTGGACCGCTTCATGGAGATGTTCGCCAATCAGCCCGGCGAAACCGGCGAAGGCAGCGTCTCCGGACGCCCCGGCCCGGCCAACCGCGATCCCCTGGGACGCGAGAGAGAGGGCTCCAGCGGCAACACCAATATCGGCGAGGGTGTCCAGATTCCCGATCAGATGGAGCTGCAGCGCAGCCGCGAGATCGTCGACGAACTACGCCGCCGGCGCGGCCAGCGGAACCGCTCTTTGGAGGAACTGGATTATATCGACCGCTTGCTGAAGCAGTTCTAGATCAGACTCTGCTGCAACGGCCCTGGTAACGACGGCCTTAGTGGCAGGTCATCGGCTCGGTTTCGAGGGCGGCCTCGGCAGCCTCGCAGATCTCGAGCAGCGTGAAGGGCTTGGTAATGACTTCGCAGATCAGTTCTTCGAGGTTATGCGCGCGCTGGCGCTCCGCGGAGTAGCCGGTCATCAGCAGGACCGGCAGGCTGGGGTGATCCTTCGCCACTTTCAGCGCAAGACCGATACCGTCGAGGCTCGGCATCACGATGTCGGTAATCAACAGATCGAACTCTCTGCCGCCAAGTGCCTCCAAGGCCTGCACGCCGTCCTCTACGGAGGTCACCTTGTGGCCCCGATGGGCCAAGGCCCGGCTGACAAAGCTCTGAACTGCAGTATCGTCTTCGGCGACCAGGATATGCGCCATGTTGCTAACCTCTCCTGCGGATCATCGATCGGTCCGGAGCCCGGTCTCGAAAGGAGTTGAAGCGCCTCTGCGGCGTGTCCGACTCCAACGGGCTACCGGGCCCGACCCTCTTGGCCAAACTGCCACCGCGTGGTTAAGCAAGGCTTAATGGGAAGGGCCGATCGGCACGCGCCGGAACGGTTATTCCTCTTCTTTGACGAAGTTGATCGTGAGGTTCTGGCCTTCGCTTGGCGGGTTCACCGCTTCGGTGGCGAACTCGACCTCACCGCCGGCATCCAACTCGGCCTTCGGCGCCTCGAAGACCCACTCAAGCAGGACCTCCCCGTCCTTGCCGGTCAGGCGTGCCATCAGCTTCGGCACCGACTGCTTGCGCGTTGAGATGTTGGTGACAGTGCCTCTCAAGAGGATAACCCTGTCGCCTTCACGCACCGTCGACTTCGGATCGGCAACCCGCAGTTCCAGCGTCGGCCCTGGCGGCATCACGGGAATTCCAAGCGCCTGATAGACGGGTTCGGTCTGCGGGAACTGGGCGACGACCTGATCGCGTCCGAACCAGGCACCGGCGACCAGGCCGAGCAGGAACAACAGCAACAACAGCCAGCCGATAGCACCGCCGCGTCTGGCCTTGGCTTTTTTCGGGGCGGGCCGCCGCTGTGGCGGCCGCAGCGGCGGTGGGGGAATGGATTCGGATTCCGCCGGCGCGGCTTCAACAGCCTCGGGCGGTTCGTCCTCCGGCATCTGATGCCAGCAATTGCCGCACTTGCCACAGCGCACGATACGCCCGTCAAAGCCGAGCTGTTCTCGCTCGACGGCAAAGCGGCTTTCGCAGGCAGGACAAGAAACAATCATAGAGGCGCACTGCCCCCCCAGCAGATGATCCGGTAATCTTATATGGTCGGGGTATAATCAAAGCAAGGCATGAGCAGAAACCTTTACGGGGCTGACGTGCCTATGCCATTTTCGATTCACGCTTCCGCAAAAGGGAAATTTAAGTTTGGTTCGCTTCGAGGACGTCGTGCTGCGCTATGGCAAGGGTCCGGAGATCCTGAAGCACATCTCCCTGCAGTTCGACCCCGGATCCTATCACTTCCTCGTCGGGGCCAGCGGCGCGGGCAAATCTTCGCTATTGCGCATGATGTACCTTGCGCAGCACCCCAGCGACGGCCGCGTGGCGCTCTTCGGGCGCGATATCGCCGGGCTCTCGCGGCGCGAGACGGCCCTGCTGCGGCGGCAAATCGGAGTCGTTTTCCAGGACTTTCGACTGCTGGAACACCTCACCGCGCGCGAAAACGTGGCCCTGCCTCTGCAAATCAGCGGAGAAGCCGGCGCCCGCAGTGCCAAGGACGTCGAAGAACTGCTGAGCTGGGTCGGCCTGGCCGACCACATGGATGCCCTGCCGCCAACGCTCTCCGGCGGGCAGCAGCAGCGGGTGGCGATCGCCCGTGCCGTCATCGGCCGGCCCAGCCTGCTGCTGGCCGACGAACCGACCGGCAACCTGGACGACCGCATGGCGGTACGGCTGCTTTATCTCTTCGAAGAGCTGAACAAAATCGGCACCACCGTTGTCATCGCCACGCATAACGAATCGCTTGTTCAGCGCTTCCGCCATCCAATTACCCGGCTGAGCGGCGGCGAGATCGATTCGTCCGGCGATTCCGCTGCCGCACCCAAACGGGAAGCGCCATGAGCCGGCGGCGCAAACATCAGGCGGTTCCGCTCGACCGCGATGCCTCAGGCCGCTATCTGCCGCTGCTGGTTGCCATCATGGTCTATCTGGCGGCCCTGGCCCTGGCCGGCGCCATGGTGGCCAACAAGCTGGCTTCGCGCTGGGACAGCGGGCTGGCCGGCGCCTTGACGGTTCAGCTGCCGGCTGCGGCACCAGCAGCGGAAAACGCGACCGGGAACGACCCCGTATTGCCGGCAGTCGTCGCCCTGCTCGAGCAGACCCAGGGGGTTATCGCGGTCGACGCCATGCAGACCAGCGAGATATCGGCACTGCTGGAGCCCTGGCTGGGCGATGCGGTGCTGGCCGGCGACCTGCCGCTGCCGCGGCTGATCGCCGTGACGGTGGATGCAGGCCAGCCACCGGATCTGGCGGCCCTGCGCCGCTCGGTCCTGGCCATTGCGCCCGGCAGCCTGGTGGACGATCACCAACGCTGGCTGTCGCACCTTTTGGACCTCGCCTGGGCGGTGGAGATCATGGCCATCGTGATCGTCGCCATGGTGGTCTGCGCCGCCGCGATCATGGTGGCTTTCGTGACCCGCATGGGTCTGGCGGCCCACGAGCAGGCCATCGAACTGCTGCATCTGATCGGCGCGCAGGATTCCTATGTCGCCCGCCAGTTTCAGAACCATGCCCTCAGCCTCGGCCTGCGCGGCGGCCTGATCGGGCTGCTCTGCGCCCTCCCGACCCTTTATCTGGGGCGCCATCTTCTGCAGCGCATCAACTCCGGACTGCTGCCTGAAATGAGCCTGCTGCCCCACGAGTGGTCGCTGCTGATCCTCCTGCCGGTTGCCTCAGCCCTGGTGACCATGCTGACAGCGCGTTTCACCGTGCTGCGCACCCTGGCCAGGATGCCGTGATGCGCCAGCGCCCCTCTGGAAAGGATCGCCTGAGGTCGGTCGCCGGCAAGCTTCGCTGGTTGCGCAGGTTGCTGGCGGTGGCGGCGATCCTCGGCCTGGCCTGGGGCGGCGGCCTGTTCTGGTTTGCCAGCCAACTGCCCACGGAGGTGCAGGATCTTGAAAGCCAGACCGACGCCATCGTGGTCCTGACCGGCGGCAGCGACCGCCTGAACACGGCCCTGGCCCTGCTGACCGCCCAAAAGGCGGACAAGCTCTTCGTATCCGGCGTCTATCGCGGCATCGACGTGCGCCAGTTGCTGGAAGTTTTCGAACAGTCGCCCGAAGACCTGTCCTGCTGCGTCTTTCTGGGCTACGAGGCCGACAACACCCGGGGCAACGCGATCGAGACGGCGGATTGGATTGCTGCCGAGGGTGCGGCCTCTCTCAGGCTGGTGACGGCGACCTATCACATGCCGCGCTCTTTGCTGGAATTTCGCCGCCGCATGCCCGGTATCGAGGTCGTCCCGCACCCGGTGTTTCCCGAACCCTTCAAGCGCGACGACTGGTGGCTCTGGCCCGGCAGCAGCTCGCTGCTGGTGTCGGAATACAGCAAGTATCTGGTCGCCGTGGTCCGGAACTGGTTTGAAAGCCTGGTGGCAGCGGTGCCATGACCCTGCTCCGGTCCCTGCTGTTCAATCTCTTCTTCTACGTCTGGACCAGCCTGATCCTGGTCGTCGGCCTGCCATTGATGCTGGGGCCGCGCAGCTGGCTGTATCATCTCGGCCGCTTTTGGGTCGGCGGCATCATGGCGGCCCTGCGCATCCTCTGCGGCCTGCGCTACGAGGTGCGCGGCCTTGAGAACCTGCCGGATGGACCGGTCCTGATCGCGGCCAAGCATCAGTCCGCCTGGGATACGCTCATCTTCTCCCTGCTGCTGTGGGACCACAGCTTCGTCCTGAAGCAGGAATTGACCTGGATACCGGTTTTCGGGCTCTACCTGCTGCGCGCCGGCCTGGTGCCGGTGGACCGCAAGGGCGGCAGCCGGGCCCTGCGCAAGATGGTCGCCAAGGCCAAACACGCCGTCTCCCAAGGCCGGCCCATCGTGATTTTCCCTGAGGGCACGCGGGTCGCCCCCGGCCAAAAGCGCCCCTACCATCCGGGCGTTGCCGCGCTTTACAGCCAACTCGGCATCGGCGTCGTGCCGGTGGCCCTGAATTCCGGCCTTTTCTGGGGCCGCCACCGCTTTGCAAAAAAGGCCGGAACCATCGTCCTGGAGTTCCTTCCCCAGATCGAGCCGGGGCTGCATCGAAAAGAGTTCCTGCGGCGCCTGGAAACCGCAATCGAAGAGCGCAGCCGCGCCCTGGCATCGCCCAATCATCAGAAAATGCTTATGCCTCAAGCGGGGGAATCGACTCAGCAGATCGATTAGCTTGTGCGCAAAGCTGTGGACAGCTCTCGTCCCGGCAACAAACGGGGGAAAATCTCCGCTTGCCAAGATATCGCCGGGCCGCGAATCGGCGAAAGAAACAAAAACCGAACACGGCTTGACCGGGCAAGGAGCCAGACCTATCGTCGACACAGCATTTCTGCCGCAAGATGGCTCAAATCCGGGATCTTAGGATCGTTGAAAGGCTTGGCCATGTCTGAATTCTCGGCCCTGTCACAAGAAATCTGGGACATGAAGTACCGCCTCAAGGCGGCCTCGGGCGAGCCTGTGGACAAAACCGTCGCCGACACCTGGCGGCGGATTGCCGGAGCTTTGGCGGCCGCTGAAGGACAATATTCAACCCAGGGCACCGTCAAATCCGAATTTTATGACGCGCTGCGCGATTTTCGCTTTTTGCCGGCCGGGCGCATCCAGGCCGGGGCCGGCAGCGACCGCAACGTCACCCTGTTCAACTGCTTCGTCATGGGGGCCATCCCCGACGATATGGCCGGCATCTTCGAGCATCTGAAGGAAGCCGCGCTGACCATGCAGCAGGGCGGCGGCATCGGCTACGACTTCTCCACCCTCAGGCCACGCGGCGCACCGGTTCACGGGATCGGCGCGGACGCCTCGGGCCCGCTCTCCTTCATGGACGTCTGGGACGCCATGTGCCGGACCATCATGAGTGCCGGGTCACGCCGCGGCGCGATGATGGCCACCCTGGCCTGCGACCATCCGGACATCGAAGCCTTCATCGAAGCCAAGCAGACGCCGGGCCGGCTTTCCATGTTCAATCTCTCGGTCCTGATCAGCGACGCCTTCATGCAGGCGGTGCGCGAGGACCAGCCCTGGCAACTGGCCTTTGAGGGGACCGTCTACCGTGTCATCCAGGCCCGCGTCCTCTGGGACCGCATCATGCGGGCGACCTATGCCGCCGCCGAGCCGGGGGTGATTTTCATCGACCGCATCAACCGGCGCAACAATCTGCACTACTGCGAAACCATCCGGGCGACCAATCCCTGCGGCGAGCAGCCGCTGCCGCCTTATGGCGCCTGCCTGCTGGGCTCGATCAATCTGACCGCCCTGGTGACCAGGCCCTTCGAGGCGGAGGCGGCGCTAGATGTCATAGCCCTGGGAGCCCTGGTGCCGACCGCCGTGCGCATGCTCGACAACGCCATCGACGTTTCGCGCTTCCCGCTGGAGGCGCAACGCCAGGAGGCCCAGGCGAAACGCCGCATCGGCCTGGGCGTTACCGGTCTGGCCGATGCGCTGATCTGCTGCGGGCTGCGCTATGGCTCCGCCGAGGCGGTGGCGATGACGGAACGCTGGATGGCCGCCTTCCGGCACGCCGCCTACCAGGCCTCGATCGATCTCGCCAAGGAAAAAGGGCCCTTTCCGCTGTTCGACCGCGAAGCCTATCTGGCCGGCGAGTCGATCCGCGAATTGGACGAGGAACTGCGCGACGGCATCGCCCGCCACGGCATCCGCAATGCCCTGGTCACCTCCATCGCACCCACCGGCACCATTTCGCTGCTGGCGGACAACATCTCCTCCGGCCTGGAGCCGGTTTTCAGCTTCGCCTACACCAGGCGGATTCTGCAGCCCGACGGCAGCCGCCGCGAAGAGGACGTCAGCGACTACGCCTATCGCCTCTACCGCCGCCTGAAAGGGCCGGAAGCGCCGCTGACCCCCGCCTTTGTCGATGCCCAGACGCTGGAACCCGCCGCCCATGTGGTGATGCAGGCCGCCGTGCAGCGCTATATCGACAGTTCGGTCTCCAAGACCATCAACCTGCCGGCCGAGATCTCTTTCGAGGCCTTCAAGGATGTCTACGCCCAGGCCTATGACCTGGGCTGCAAGGGCTGCACAACCTATCGGCCCAACGAGATCACCGGGGCCGTGCTCTCGGTCGAGCCGAAAGACGGCGGACAAACAGCGCCGGCACACGGGCAGGCCTCCAGCGGCCTCACCTCAGAGGGCGAGGTGGTCTACATGACCGACCCGCTGGCGCGGCCGGAGGCCCTGCCCGGCAGTACCTACAAGCTGCGCTGGCCCGACAGCGACCATGCGATCTACATCACCCTGAACGACATCGTTCAGGAAAGCGCCGGCAAGCAGGGCGGCGGCCAGGAGCAACGCCGGCGCCCCTTCGAGATCTTCATCAACTCGAAGAACATGGAACACTATGCCTGGACCCTGGCACTGACCCGCATGATCTCCGCCGTGTTCCGCCGCGGCGGCGATGTCTCCTTTGTCGTAGAGGAGCTGAAGGCGGTTTTCGATCCGCGCGGCGGCGCCTGGATGGAGGGGCGTTACGTTCCCTCCCTGCTGGCCGCCATCGGCGGGGTGATCGAGCAGCACATGATGGAGATCGGTTTCCTGCAGGCCAAAGATGCGCCGCAGGACGGCGAACAAAAGGCGGTGGTGAACCTGGGCAATCCCGCCGGCGACCGGCGCTTTGCCCAATGCCCTAAGTGCGGCGGCGCCAGCCTGATCCGCCAGGAGGGCTGCGACCTCTGCACCGCCTGCGGTTACTCCAAGTGTGGCTAAACAACAAAGTCCGATCGGGCGGGTAGCACCGCCCAAACCAAACCCTACGCGCGGGGCCGGTCCCGCTGCCAACAGGCAAGGCTGCCGCGAAGCCTTCCGGTCAGGGACATCCACAATTCCAATATCAGGGAGAACACAGAATGCAGGAACTGCAGGGCAAGACCGCTGTTATCACAGGCGCCAGCCGGGGGATCGGCGCCGCCGCGGCCGAGGAACTGGCGCGGTTGGGCGTCTCAGTTGTCCTTGCCGCGCGCAGCCTGGATGAGATCGAGGCGCTGGCCACGAAGATCACCGAGGCAGGCGACAAGGCGAGCGCCGTTGCCTGCGACGTCAGCCGCTATGACGATGTCACCGCCGCTGTCGAGCATTGCCGAAGCACCTATGGCAGCCTGGACATCCTGGTGAACAACGCAGGGGTGATCGACCCGATTGCGCGCCTGGGCGAGTCCGACCCGGCAGCCTGGGACCTTGCCGTCGACATCAATCTCAAGGGCGTCTACCACGGTCTGCGCGCCGCGCTCCCGGTCATGGAAGCGCAGGGCAGCGGCGTGATCGTCAACATCAGCTCAGGCGCCGCTACCGGGGCCCTCGAGGGCTGGAGCCACTACTGCTCGACGAAGGCCGCCGTGCTGTCGCTGACCCGCTGCGCCGACAAGGAATACCGCGAAAAAGGCATCCGGGTGGTGGGTCTGAGCCCCGGTACCGTCGCCACCGACATGCAGGTTTCGATCAAGGCTTCCGGCATCAACCCGGTCAGCCAGCTGGACCCCTCTGTCCATATCCCGGCGGACTGGCCTGCCCGCGCGATTGCCTGGCTGTGCACGGCTGAGGCCGCGGAATTCGCCGGCACCGACTTCTCGCTGAAAACCGAAGAAGGCCGACGCCGGGTCGGCCTGGTGAGCTGACTGTAAAGGGGTCGCGGCCGCCTACGCCGTGACGGGCCGGGGCGGCTGTTTCACCCGCACCACCCTGCCCAGGACATGGTCCAGCGAAAGCGCGCCGGCCCCCTTCACCACCAGGGCAATCAACAGGAAAACCCAGAGCGCGCGCTGGTCGAGAATGGCGGCGCTCGGCAAGCGGTCGAACCAGGATCCGACGGTCGCCGCGTCGACGCCGTGAAAAGCGATGTCGACGTAGCTCTGCACCACGATGAAACCGATCATACCCAATGAGGCGAGACGCGTGAAAAGCCCGAACACGATGAGCAGCGGCAGAACGAACTCGGCATAGGTGCCAGCGAAGACGATGAGGTCATAGGGGAAGAACGGCACCTGCGAGGCGTCGTAGCCATAGGCTTCGACGACCGAGGGCAGAATCTGAAAATAGGCATTGTCGCCGACGCTGAAAAATCCGGTCACGCCGTCGCCCACCTTCAGGCTGGCGGAATGCAGGTAGTAGACCGCCAGCACCGCAGCAAAGACCAGACGGGCGAGGAACCCGAGAAACCAGCCGTCCAGTTTCGCCTCGATCAGGCCAAAGATCCGGTCATAGAGAGCAGTCAATTGGGTCATCGTCTTCAGCCTATTCTTGCTTGGGTTCAGGGCCTGCCGGCAAAACAGCAGTCACCGCACCGACTTCGAAAAGCCCCTGCAGATGCACTGCAAGATCGAAAGCCGGGTCGCGGAGTGCCGCCAGCTCGGCGGCCTCGGCCAGGGGCGCCCCGGCCAGAAGCCGCCCGATGAAGTCATAGCCGCCGGCCGGCAGGATGCGCGTGTCCGCGTTCAGTGCCGGGCGGATCACCATGGCATCCTGGCCCTGGCTCATCTCGACCGCGGCATCGGGATCGGTGCCGCTGCTGCTGGCCCAGAGCGAAACCACCGGCCAGCGTGAGTGCAGCAACTGCAGAGAGGGGTGCAGCTCAAAGCGCAAGCCCGCCAGGTCTGCCGGCGGCAATGCCGCCAGCCGGTCGATGGCCAGGGACGCCGCATCGGCGGCGTGAAAGGCATTAAGCCGGGCCCATTCCAGCCGCGCGACATCGCCCAGATAGGGCACCTGAGATGCCGGAGGAAAGCCGTCCAGGAATTTGCCGAAACCCTGGCCGTAGAGCAGCAAGACGGGCGATTGCGGCGGATCCAGATCGATATAGGCCTTGGCCGCCGCCTTGAAGAAGGCATCGCCGACAAGTTGGCGCAGCGCCGGGAAAGCGGATTCCAGCGCCTCGATCAGGCTGGCCATCCGGTTGTTGCGGTAGACGTCGAAGCGGCGGCTCTGCGGCTGCCGCGCCTGCCCCGCGATGGTCGCGGGGGGCGGCAGGCCGGCGTCACGCAGCGCCGCGGCGAAACCGCCCTGCAGATCAGCGAGCGACGGCATGCTGAGTCCGGGGAAGTGGGGCCGGGTCTTTGGGGCCGCAGAATACCTGGGCCGCGATGAAGCGCTCGGCCGTAAGGGTTTCGGCGTAGAGCGTCTCCCAGGCCGGCAGGTCGTTGTCCCATTCGATGAGGCTGGGTTTTGCCCCACCGCGCGCAAGCGTCCTGGCGTAGAGCGCCCAGACCTGGTCGTCCACCGCCCGGTCATGGGCATCGATAAGCAGGGTCCCGCCGGTCGCCTCGCGTTCGGTTGCATGGCCGCCGAGATGAATTTCACCCACCAGGTCCAGGGGAAAAGCGTCGATGTAAGCTTCGGCCGAATAGCCCTGATTGGTCGCTGAAACCAGCACGTTGTTCACATCCAGCAGCAGCCCGCAGCCGCTCTGCTTCGCCACGGCCTGGAGAAAATCGATCTCGCTCAGGGCGCTGTTTTCAAAGGCCACATAGGTCGAGGGATTCTCCAGCAGGACCTGGCGGCGCAGCACCTGTTGCATCCGGTCCAGGTGGTCGCTGACGCGCATCACCGCCTCATCGGTATAGGGCAGCGGCAGCAGATCGTTCAGATAGATATCGTCATGGGTCGACCAGGCGAGGTGTTCGCTTACCAGGCCCGGTTCATAACGCTCGGCCAGATCCCTGAGGCGCGCCAGATGCGCCTCGTCCAGCGGCTGCGCGCCGCCGATGGAAAGGCCGACGCCGTGCAGCGAAAGGGGATAGTCCCGGCGGATCCGGGTCAGATAGTGGTGCGGCGGACCGCCCGCGCCCATGTAGTTCTCGGCGTGCACCTCAAACCAGCCGACATCGGGCCTGGTATCCAGGATGACGTCATAGTGCTGAGCCTTCAGGCCCAGCCCGGCGCGGCTCGGTATGGTCATGGGTTTGGTCATTTTAGTCTGGCCGGGGCGGTCGGGCAGGGATGAGCGGGAACACCGGCCCGATAGCGGAATCGCACAATCGGGCCGGTGTTCCCATCAGATCCATCCTCAGGCGGTCTTCAGCCTAGGCCTGCGGCAGGTCGCGTTCCAGGGCTTCCAGCGCCCCGGTGCGGTCGCCCGGCAGCTCGAAGTCCGCGTTGGCCTCTTCGACGCCGTACTTCAGGCAATCGCCGGCCGGAACCAGCGTCCAGGCATTGCCCTGGTAGTCGATTGTCGAAGTCCCGGCACAGGTGGTGCCGGGACCGGCGGCACAGTCGTTCTGCCCGGCCAGAGAAATGCCGTAGCATTTTTCTTTTGCTGCGGCACCGGCGGGGGCCACGTTCGCCGTCGCCGATACCGCGAGGGCCACGGCCCCGGCAATCATCGCCGCCGAGACAACCTTGGTCTTTTCAGCCATTCTCTCAAATCTCCTCTGCTTCACCCGTGTCGCCCGGTAACCTAGCAAGAACCGGGGCACAGGAAGACGTCAAACGTCGGGTTATCCCTCGATGGGCGCAGTAACGCTGTAGGTACCCTTGTTGTCGTCGATCGCTTTCCAGCTGCGCGACGACGCGGGGGCGGCTTCCTTGCCTGTCCAGTTCTGGTCGGCCTTGGTGAGATTGCCGGGGATGTCGCTTTCCCAGAACCCGACCACGTTCGGCGTGATGTTCAGATAGAGCTTGCCGTCGACGATGCGCCAGAGATTGGGGTTCGCCGGGACCTTGCCGCCCTGGGCCAGGCCGTAGGCGCAATGCCCATCGAACGCCGGCGCATACTTCGCCGGATCGGCAACGAACTTGTCACGGTTGGCCTCGGTGGAGAACGCCCAGGTGGCGCCGTTGTATTCCGCCGTGATCAAAGCCTTGCCGGGCACTGCTTCCGGCTGCCTGGTGCCCACGGCATTTTGCTGAATGTCGAAATAAGCCACAGCGTCATAGCCGCTGATCGCGAAACCGGACTCATCGACATACTGCTCGCCGGCCTGGGCCGCACCGGTAACCAACACCGACAAAGCCGATGCCAGAATAAGTTTGCGCATCATGGGGAGGACCTCGCATCTTCAGTTTGAAAGAACAGGCAGGCGCCTGACTAGATAGAGATATTTGCGTAATCGGGTCGCGATCAAATCACGAGACGTCACTAAAATGTGACGCAGACCGGACGACGCAGATCAGGGGGCCCGGGGACCTCGTTATACCCAGCAAGTCTGCAGTACCGGGCGAAGCGGCCGGTAGAGCAGATACGGCTTCTCAGCCTCGGCGCACTCTGGCCTCGCTCAGAAGACGCTCCAGCGCGCGGTCGCGCAGACCCAGGGCCTGCAGGTGATGCACGGTGTTTTCCAGGTATTCGACACAGGGGCCACGGTCGCCGCGCCCCTGCAGGATCATCTCGACAATCCGGTCGTGGGGCAGACCACCGGCGTACTGCGGGTGTGCGCGGTCGACCACGAAGGTAATCGCCGGGACAACGCCCTGATCGGTTTTCGCCGCGCGCCAGGACGGCAGGTAGACGCCGGTGATCATCTCGCGCTCATAGAGATAATCGAGCACCGCCTCGCCTTCGGCCGCCGGTACCCGAAAGGCCAGACCGCGGCAGGAACCGCCGCGATCGAGCCCCAGAACCAACCCCGGCAGACGCGGGGTGCCGCGATATCTGTGAGAAAAGACGCAAAAGCGCCGATGAAGACCGTTCAGGCGGGCAATGCGGACTTCGACATGGGGAAAGCCCGGATGCCACATCAAAGATCCATAGCCGAAAACCCAGAAATCCTGTCGCGGCGGCAGGCTCAGGCGCCGGGCGGCCATCTCCTCGGCAGAAAGGGATTCCAGACCATCGAGGTCCGGCCACTCGGTCTCCGTCACGTTTTATCCCGATCATGATGTGCAGCGCCGCCCCTATACCAACAAATCGGAGCCCCGGCCTCAAGCATCCATCCAAACGGCCGCATGAGGGTCGGCTGGATTTGTGGCTGCGTGGGCACAGGCCGCCTTCTATCATGGCGACCACCATAGCAATTCGGGAGTACCCTGCGCCCATGCGCCGCCGTAAGCACCTGTCGATCGCCTTTGTCGCGACCCTTTGCCTCTTTTCGCTCGCCCTGGCGGGCTACTGGTTCTGGGCCTCTGCGGCTCTGGCCGAGGGGATCGAGCGCTGGCGCGGCCAGCAGGTCGAACGGGGCTATGAGATCGCCTACGATGGACCGCAGATGTCCGGCTTCCCTTTCGCGCTGACGGTGACCTTCGACGCGCCAAAAGTGACCAGCCCACAGGACCTGACCTGGGAAGGCCCGACGATTTCGGGGGAGGCCAGGCTCTGGGACCCCTTCACCATCGACCTGCAATTTCCCGGCAACCACCACCTGCGCCTGGCCGAGGGTGGAGACCGGAAACAGGCGGATATCATGGCCGAAGAAGCCCAGGGCCGGGTGGTGCTCGCCTTCGACGGCCAGGTCGACCGCGCCATGGTCGATCTCGGTGTCCTGCGGCTGGAGGGTCCCGGGCTGGATCCTGTCTCGGCGGAGCGGCTGACAGCACGCCTGGGACCGCTGCAAGCCGCCAGCGGCGACGATCCGGAGACGCTGGAGCTGGTCGGCGAAGCCCTGGCCCTGCAACTGCCGCAAGGTCATGGCGGCCCTCTGGGCAACGCCCTGGCCCGGCTGTCCTTCGATTCGACTGTGGTGGGCGGCATTCCCCGCGGCAAGCCGGTCGTCGCCCTGCCGCTCTGGCGCGATGCCGGCGGGCTTTGGCGGTTCCGACGGCTGGCGGCGCGCTGGGGGCCCTTGGACCTGCAGGCCAGTGGCAATATCGCTCTGGACCAGGCCCTGCGCCCGGCGGGACGCTTCGACACCAAATTGAAGGGGGCGGAGGAGATCATCGACAGATTGATCGAGAGCGGTGATATCAAACCGGAGGCCGCCTTTGCCGCGCGGCTGGCGGTTGCCGCTCTGGGCCGGCGCGACACGACCTCGGACGCGACGGTGCTCGAAGCGCCGATTACTCTGCGGGATGGTCTGCTTTATCTTGGACCGGTCCCGCTGTTCCCGATCGCTCCGGTTCTCTAGGATCGAAGGAACCGGCCTGATGGGCGTCGACGACGCCGGCGCGGATTTCACGGGTGCGGCGGAAAAGACCCTCCAGGGTTTCGCCCTCGCCCCAGCGGATCGCCCTCTGCAGGGCGGTCAGGTCTTCTGAGAAGCGTTGCAGCATCTCCAACACCGACTCGCGATTGTGCAGGAAAACATCGCGCCACATCACCGGATCCGACCCGGCGATACGCGTGAAGTCACGAAACCCGCCGGCGGAGAACTTCACGACCTCCGCCCGCTCGCTCTCTTCCAGATCGGTCGCGGTGCCGACGATGGTATAGGCGATCAGGTGAGGCAGATGAGAGGTGATGGCCAGCACCTTGTCGTGATGCGCCGCATCCATGACTTCGATGGTCGAGCCCAGGCCCTGCCAAAAAGCCGTAAGCTTCTCGGTCGCCGCCTCCGGCGTGCCCGGCGGCGGGGTCAGGATGCACCAGCGTTGTTCGAAGAGATCGGCAAAGCCCGCTTCGGGTCCGGAATTCTCGGTCCCCGCAATGGGATGGCCGGGCACGAAATGCACGCCGTCCGGCAGAAAAGGCCCGATGTCACGGATCACCGCCTGTTTGACCGAGCCGACATCGGTGACGATGGCCCCGGGCGAAAGCTGCCCAGTGATGGCCTCAGCCAGCGCGGCATTGGCCCCGACAGGGGCACAGAAGATCACCAGGTCCGCGCCGGCAACCGCATCGCCGGGATTGTCATGCAGGGAATCGGCGAAACCCAGCTCGGCAATCGTCCGGCGGGTCTCTTCACGGCGGGAATAGGCTGAGACATGCGCCGCCAGCCCCCGGGCGCGGATTGCCCAGGCCAGGGAGGAGCCGATCAGGCCGGCCCCCAAAAGCGCAACCCGCCCAAACAGCGGCTCAGCATCCGGGGTCGCCGGCAAGGTCACCGGAGCACCGCCTGCAGCGCCTCGGCGGTCGCCCGCATCTCGTCTTCCGTACCGATGGTCACCCGAAGGCAGTTGGCGAGGCCGTAGGCGGCCACGCCCCTGACCAGGATGCCCCGGCGTTTCAGGTCGGCCAACACGCTCTCGGCCTCGGCCTGCCCGCCACGAAAGCGCAGCAACATGAAATTGCCGGCAGAGGGCATCGGCTCGGCACCAGCCTTGGCAGCGACCTCGGAGAACCAACTGCGCCACTTGGTATTGTGGGCGACAGACTTGGCGATATGGTCGGTATCGGCGATCGCGGCGAGGCCCGCCGCCTGCGCCGCCTGGCTGACGTTGAAGGGGCCGCGCACCCGGTTCAGTACATCGACGACCGCGGCCGGAGCATAGGCCCAGCCCAGCCGCAACGCCGCGAGACCATAGATCTTCGAAAAGGTGCGCAGCATGACGACGTTGTCGGCTTCTTCCACCAGAGCCGCCGACCGCGGATAGTCCGCCGCCGTTACATACTCGGCATAGGCCGCATCGATCACCAGCAGCACCGAAGGCGGCAGGCCGGCATGGAGACGTCTCAGCGCCGCTTCCGAGATGTAGCTGCCGGTCGGATTGTTCGGGTTCGCCAGGAACAGCATCCGGGTCTTGTCGGTCACCCGCGCCAGCAGGCCGTCGACATCGGCGGTCAGAGCGACCTCCGGTGCGGTTACCGGCGTCGCGCCGGCGGTCCTTGCCGATATGCCGTACATCAGAAAGCCGTGCTCGCTGTAGAGCACCTCGTCTCCCGGTCCCGCATAGGCGCGCACCAGGAGGGCGATCAGTTCATCGGAACCGGCACCGCAGACAATACGGTCGGCATCCAGGCCCTCGGCCTCGGCCAACGCCCGACGCAGCGCCAAGGCCCCGCCGTCCGGATAGCGGTGCAGGTTTTCCTGCTCGGCCACATAAGCGGCGATGGCGCGCGGGCTCGGACCGAGCGGGTTCTCGTTGGACGCGAGACGGACGACCCGGTTCGCACCTTCAGCCTTTGATTCGCCGCCGACATAAGGCGCGATATCGAGAATGCCGGGACGCGGCGAAAGGCTCATGACACCCCTGCAGAGGCTGCATCGGCGTCGCTGGCATCACCGTTTTCCGCCTGGGTAGAAGGGGCGGGACTGTTGGCCAGGTCTTCCGCCGTCAGGGGCACCGCAAAGCTGCCCACTGCCCAGGCATGGCTGACCTGATCGGTCTCCGCCACCAGGGCGGCAACCCTGGCGTCGTCGCTGGCGAGGAAGCCCTCAACCTCGACCAGGTGAAGCGGGCGGTCGGGCGCATCGACCCAGGCCTGGGTGTTACGCACCTCAAAGCCTGCATCCGACAGCAGGGTCTTCAGGGCCCCGCGCGAAACCGCTTCGTCCAGTTCGACAATCAGGTACCCCTGATCGTCACCGCTTTCCTCCGGCTCCGCCAGGGAAACCACGACCGCTTCCGGCCCGTGCCGGCGGCCGCCGTCCAGCGCGGCAAAAGGCAGGCGGGCGATGATCTTGGGCGAGGCCTTGCCGCTGCGCGCCAGCTTCGGCCACCAGGGGGTGCCGCGGTCCGATTCCGGCAGCGGCAGAATGCCGATATTGGCCTTGCCGTCGCTGACGGCGCGCAAAACCCCCATTTCCGAGCCGTAGCTGGTGATCGGGGTGAGTGAACCGAAATGATCGCGGGCCAGCAGCGACAGATCGCTGCCCCCCTCCGGTGCGAAGGCCGCGGCGGCAAAGGGCCCTTGCAAGCGGGTGAAGACCGAGATGATTTCGCGCCAGATACGGCTGATCACCGGTTTGGGGAAAGGCCCCTGGTGCCGGCCCACAAGCCGGCGCAGCACCCGCGCCTCGCGGCCCGGCCGCATGATCACCGCATTGCTGCCTTTGGCCAGGGCAATCTGGCGCGCAAGCTCGGTGCGACGCATGAGCAAGTCGTGGAGTGAATTGTCGATCTCGTCGATTTTGCGACGCAAATCGTCCAGAGAAGTCGGTTTTTCTGACATATTGCCCCGATACCTGCCGCCAAGGCGGTGCTACTGATAGTCGCTGGATAGGGTAAAATCAAAGAAAACCTTACACTAAAAGCGCAGCCTGGACCCGCGCCAAGAAAGGTTGACAGGGGCAGCCCGGGCTCCCTAGCTATGGGGCCCCCTATCCTGCCCGGGACGGAAACCCGGGCGGCCGGCAGCCCCCAGCCTGGATAACCGGGCCGGGGCAACGGGCCTTGGGATGCAAGATTGGACGGACTTTGAGCGATCAGCGGCAAATCACGGAGCCGGTTGGAACGGCGGACGCACCGCAGGCCGGGTCGACGGCGGACTTCGGCCGTGAGGCGCCCTTTATGCTCGACTGCGGGGTGGAGCTGGGGCCTTTCACCCTGGCCTACCAGACCTACGGCAGGCTGAATGCCGACAAATCCAACGCCATCCTGGTCTGCCACGCCCTGACCGGCGACCAGTTCGTGGCCGAAACCCACCCGGTGACCGGCAAACCCGGCTGGTGGAGCCTGATGGTCGGCCCGGGCCTGGCGCTCGACACCGACCGCTACTTCGTCATCTGCATCAACGTGCTGGGCGGCTGCATGGGCACCACCGGCCCGAAGTCGATCAACCCGGCAAGCGGCGAGCCCTGGGCACTGGACCTGCCCGTCATCACCCTGGGCGACATGGTGCGCGCGCAGAAACTGCTGATCGACCATCTGGGAATCGACAAGCTGTTCTGCGTGACCGGCGGATCGATGGGCGGCATGCAGGTGCTGCAGTGGGCGGCCAGCTATCCGGAAAAGGTTTTCGCGGCGATCCCGATTGCCACGGCAGCGCGCCACACGGCGCAGAACATCGCTTTCCACGAGGTGGGCCGCCAGGCGATCATGGCGGATCTGGACTGGTGCGGCGGGCGCTACCTGGCGGAGGGCCGGAACCCGGACCGCGGCCTGGCCGTCGCCCGCATGACAGCCCACATCACCTATCTCTCGGAACCGGCGCTGCATCGCAAGTTCGGCCGCCGGCTGCAGGACCGCAAAGGCCTGACCTTCGGCTTCGATGCCGACTTTCAGGTCGAAAGCTATCTGCGCCATCAGGGCGCCAGTTTCGTGCAGCGCTTCGACGCCAACTCCTACCTCTACATCACCCGGGCGATGGACTACTTCGACCTGGCAGAGGAGTTCGGCGGCAAGCTGGCCAACGCATTCCGCTCTACGCCGGTGCGCTTCTGCGTCATCTCCTTTTCCAGCGACTGGCTGTTTCCCACGGCGGAGAACCGCGATGTCGTCCACGCCCTGAACGCCGCCGCCGCGGATGTCAGCTTCGTGGAGATCGAAAGCGATGCGGGCCACGATGCCTTCCTGCTGGACGAACCGGAGTTCAGGGATACGCTGTGCGGCTTCCTGAACGGCTGTGCCGAGCACCGCGGACTGAGTTTTCCGTGAAACCCTGTTCGACAAAGGCGTCTCGATGAGTCCGCTCGACAATCCTTCCGCGACCCAGGCCGCCGCGCTGCGCAGCGACCTCGCCCTTATCGCCGGGATGGTGGAACCGGGCGCGCGGGTGCTCGATATCGGCTGCAGTGACGGCGCCCTGCTGGACCACCTGGCGCGCCACCGTCAGGTCGTGGGCCGCGGCATGGAACTCTCTCAGCGCAATGTGAACGCCTGCGTCGCGCGCGGCCTTTCGGTTATTCAGGGCGACGCCGATACCGACCTGGGTGACTACCCCAGCGACGCCTTCGATTATGCGATCCTGAGCCTGACCCTGCAGGCCACACGGGATCCGCGACAGGTGCTGGAGCAGATGGCGCGCATCGGCCGCCATGCCATCGTCTCCTTCCCCAATTTCGGTCACTGGCGGGTGCGCTTGCACCTGGCGTTCCGGGGCCGGATGCCGGTAACCGACTCTATTCCGGAGGCTTGGTACGAGACGCCGAACATCCATTTCTGCACCATCAGGGACTTCACCGATCTCTGCCATGCCTGCGGCATGGAGATTGAGGAAACCCTGGTGCTGGGCGGCGACCGCCTGCAAAGCGGCCTTGGCGGCGGACGCCTGGCCAACCTGCTGGGCGAGAAAGCAATCTTCCGCCTGAAGAAGGACTAGCGGACTGTGGCGACCGTTTAAACCGCGCCAGCGAAAACCATGCCGCAAGACGATCCGCAAAACGACAGGCTGTACCGGGACCGGGAACTGGCACAGTTCTACGATCTGGAAAACGGCTGGGCGCCCGATTTCGAATACTGCCTGCAACTGGCGAAACCTGCCGGGTCGGTTCTCGATCTCGGCTGCGGCACCGGCCAGCTGGCGACGCGCCTCGCCACGAATAGAAGCGCGGGCGGCAGAGAAGTGACCGGCGTCGATCCGGCGGCGGCGATGCTCGACATCGCACGGCAGCGACCCGGCGGTGACAAGGTCACTTGGCGCGAGGCGGATGCCCGAACAGTCAGGCTCGGCCGGCAGTTCGATCTCGTCCTGCTGACCGGCCACGCCTTTCAGGCCTTCCTCACCGACAGCGATCAGCAGGCGGCGCTGGCCACCGTCGCCGCCCACCTGGCGCCGCAGGGCCGCTTCATCTTCGATACCCGCAACCCTGCCGCCGGGGCCTGGCGGGGTTGGGTCGCGGAAAGCTCGCAACGCAGTTTGATGCATCCGCAGCTTGGCAGGGTCGAAGCCTGGAACGACGCGAACCATGATGCGAAAACCGGCATTGTCACCTATGAAACGCACTACCGGATCGCCAGCAGCGAACGAGTCTTGTCGGCGACATCGAAGATTCGTTTTACGCCTCACGATAGACTCGCGGCGATACTGGCGGACGCGGGCCTGGCGGTCGACGAATGGCTCGGCGACTGGGAAGGCGGCGCCTATGCGGCAAATTCTCGGGAGATCATTCCCCTGGGCCGCCTCGCCTAAAGCGTCTTCGACTTGCGTCGATACGGTTCCAGCCCGCACCCCCTCCCGGCCACCCAATGCCATTATGATATGGGTGGCCGGGAGGGGGTGCGGGCCGGCGCCGTCTAAACCAAAAAAGTCTAAAGCCCCAGGGTCAGACGCAGCAGGTAGGCCGCAGCGGCCAGGGTGCCGACCCCGGCCATCCAAAGAAAGACAAACCAGAGGAACCGCCGCAGCGCCGGCTTCAGGCCGCCGTTTCCGTCGCGATCACCGGTCAATGATAGCCGTCCCCGGGCCTCACCTTGCCGCGAAACACCCAGTAGGCATAACTGGTATAGCCAAGGATCAGCGGCAGCAGGATCGCCGCACCGACAAGCATGAAACCAAGCGTCTTATCCGGCGCCGCCGCCTGCCAGAGGGTCACGTCGGGCGGAACGATGTTGGGATAGAGGCTGAGCCCAAGCCCGGCATAGGAAAGAACGAAGAGCCCCAGCGAGAGCACGAAGGGCAGCACCTCGCGGCGTTGCCTGATCGCGCGGTAAAGACCGAGGGCACTGACCAGGACCAGGATCGGCACCGGCGACAGATAGAGCAGGCCGGGCCAGGAAAACCAGCGCCCGGCAATTTCCGCATTCAGCAGCGGCGTCCAAAGACTGACGATCCCGATGCAGAAGACCAAACCCGCCGCCAGGCCCGTCATAAGGTCATAGACGCGCGCCTGCAGCGGACCTTCGGTCTTCATCACCAGCCAACCGGCACCGAGCAGCGCATAGCCGACCACCAGGGCAAAGCCGGTGAAGAGGCTGAACGGTGTCAGCCAGTCGAACCAGCCACCGGCATAGGCGCGGTCCTGAACCTCGATCCCCTGGATGAAGGCGCCGAGCACAACACCCTGACAGAAAGTCGCCAGGATCGAACCGCCGGCGAAAGCCAGATCCCAAAGCGGCTTGTGCCTGGCATCCTTGAAACGGAACTCGAAAGCCACACCGCGGAAGATCAACGCCAGCAGCATGGCGATCAGCGGCGCGTAGAGAGATGTCAGAATCACCGAATAGGCCAGAGGGAAAACCGCAAAGAGACCACCGCCGCCGAGAACCAGCCAGGTCTCGTTGCCGTCCCACACCGGCGCCACGCTGTTCATCATGACGTCGCGGTTCTGTTCACCCTTGATGAGCGGGAAGAGGATGCCGATGCCGAGATCAAAACCGTCGAGAATCACGTAGATCAGAACCGCCAGCGCGATCAGAAGACCCCAGATAAGTGCCAGATCGAACATGCTGCTGCCTCCTCCTTTATTCCGCCGGCCGGGGCGGCGGGACCGAAGCGATACCGGCGGCGCGCAGCGGTGCGTCACCTTGCGGTCCCGGCTCATCGGCGCGCGGCGGCTGGCGCATGAGCCGAAGCAGATAGTAGATGCCCGCCCCGAAGACCACGAAGTAGACCACCGCGAAAGCCGCCAGCGAGGTGCCGACCGCCAGGGCATCGATGGGCGATACCCCGTCCGACGTGCGCAGCAGGCCATACACCAGATAAGGCTGACGCCCGACCTCCGTCGTGAACCAGCCGGCGAGGACGGCCACGAATCCGCTGGGACCCATCACCAGGGCCAAGCGCAGAAACCAGGGCTGATCATACAGCCGGCCGCGCCAGCGCATGAAAAGGCTGAGCCCGCCGACCAAGATCATCAGCAGGCCGAGGCCCACCATGATGCGAAAGCTCCAGAACACGATCGCCGCGTTCGGGCGATCCTCCGGCGGCCAGTCTTTCAGTCCCTGCACCTCGCCGTCCCACTCGTGGGTCAGGATCAGGCTGCCGAGCTTGGGAATGGCGACTTCGAAATGCGTCACCTCGGCCGCCATATCCGGCAAGCCGAAGAGAACCAGCGGGGCGCCGCGCCGGGTTTCCCAGTGCCCCTCCATCGCCGCGACCTTGGCCGGTTGATGCTCCAGGGTGTTGAGGCCGTGCAGGTCCCCGGCAACAAGCTGCAGCGGCGCCACCAGCAGGGCCATCCACATGGCCATGGAAAACATGATCTGCGCGGCCTTGTTCTGCTTGTCCTTCAACAGATGATAGGCGCCCACCGCAGCAACGACGAAGGCCGTCGTCAGGTAGGCGGCCAGCACCATATGAACCAGGCGATAGGGAAAGGAGGGGTTGAAAACGATCAGCCACCAGTCGACCGGAACGAACTGGCCGTTCTCGATGGCAAAGCCCTGAGGCGTCTGCATCCAGGAATTCGCCGAGAGAATCCAGAAGGCGGAGAAAAGCGTGCCGACGCCGACCATGAGCGTGGAGAAGAAATGCAGTTTCGGGCCCACACGGTTCATGCCGAACAACATGACGCCCAGGAAACCGGCCTCCAGGAAGAAGGCGGTCAAGACCTCATAGCCCAGCAGCGGGCCGAGGACCGGACCGGTCATGTCCGAGAAAGGCCCCCAGTTGGTGCCGAACTGGTAGCTCATCACGATGCCGGAGACGACGCCCATACCGAAAGACAGGGCGAAAATCTTGGACCAGTACTTGTAGAGCCGCAGGTAGACATCCTGCTTCTTGGCAAGCCAGAGCCCTTCCAGCACCACCAGATAACTGGCCAGGCCGATGGTAAAGGACGGAAAGACGATGTGGAACGCGACGGTAAAGGCGAACTGCGCCCGGGCCAGAACTGTCGCATCGAAGAAATCACTCATGACGTTCTCGCTTCGACTTCTGTGATGTCGGTCCGAATGTCACGGGTCTGAACGTGAGGGGGTCGGAATGTCATGGACCTGATATAGAGGCCGTCCTGCCCCTTTCGGAATGAGACGCAGCGCCGCTGCAACCATTTGCCGCAGTGTCGTTGGCGCAACCCCGTCGTGGCCATGCTGGATGGCGGCGGCACGGATAGGGGGCAGAAGCGGTCTTTTCTCAAGGCTCTCAGTTAAGCCCTCACCCCGCCGAAACGATACGGCGGGCTTTATGGCTCTAAGCTAACATCCCAGGCGCCCGACATCGACCATGCTGTCGGACAGTTCTCGAGAGGACCGCAATCCCTGTTTCCCAACCTGGATGGCTGGTACAGTAAAGGAACAGGCTGCTTCCCGCCCCGCTGACGCTGCGAACCACGGGTATGCCGCAAAAACTTTCGGATCTTAATCGCAAAACCGCATAGCGTTGCTGCACCGCGTCTCCGATTCTGGGAAAATCGCCCATCATGGTCCCGCAGAGGACGGAAAGGCGGATTCGAAACACGCCGAAGTTTAGAGGGGATTGACGGGTGCGCGGTGACCGAAAAGAGCCGATCCTATACCGGATCCATCCCCTATGGCTGCTGACCGGGTATATCAGTGTCGCCCTTGCGCCCCTGGCTTTGGCTTACGCCCAAGGCATCGAGCCGCGGGGGTTCCGAGACGAGCTTTCCTCAGCGCTCGCCATGGTCGCCTTCGCCATGCTGCTGATGGAATTCGTGCTCTCTGGCCGGTTCCGGGCCGTGTCGGGCCGTGTCGGAATCGATCTGACCATGCGATTTCATCAGCTGATCGCGCGTTCACTCGTCGTCTTCATACTCATCCACCCCTTTCTCTACGCGACGCCGCTCAAACACACCTTACCTTGGGATCCAAGCGGCCAGTACGCACTGGGTCTCGACGCGGCTTCGGTCGCCACCGGGGTTGTCGCCTGGATTCTGTTGGCGATACTGATCCTGTTGGCGATAGGCCGCGACAAGCTGCCCTACCGATACGAAACCTGGCGCCTCTCCCACGGTCTGGGGGCCGCCGCCATCGCCATTGCCGGCGCACACCATGCCATCGAGGCCGGGCGCTACAGCGGGCATCCGACGCTGGAAACGTTCTGGCTTGTCATGGTCGCCATCGCCTTGCTGACACTGCTTGTGGTCTACCTGGTGACGCCATTTCGACAACTGCGCCATCGCTATCGGGTCGTCTCGGTGGAGCAGGCCGCCCTCAAAACCTGGACTGTCGTAATTGAGCCGCTTCGCGGTCAGGCCATCGACTTCCAGGCCGGACAGTTCGTCTGGCTGACTTTGGGCCGCCAGCCCTTCGCAATCACCGAGCACCCCTTTTCGATCAGCTCCTGCCCGGCGGACCGGCCAAGACTTGGCTTCACGATCAAGGAGGTCGGCGATTTCACCGATACCATCGGTGCTCTGCCACTCGGCACCAGCGCCTACGTCGACGGGCCGCACGGCAATTTGACCCTGTCCGGCAGGACGGCCGCCGGGCTGATCCTTATCGCTGGCGGTGTCGGCATCGCGCCCATCATGAGCATTCTGCGCCAACTGCACGCCGAGCGGGACCCGCGGCCAATGAAGCTCGTCTACGGCAATCGCTTGGCCGAACAGATCTTGTACCGCGCCGAACTTGACGACTTGGCAAAGCGCCTGCGGCTCGATGTCCACTTGGTCCTCTCGGAACCGCCCAACTTGTGGGATGGGCCGAGGGGACAACTCGACGGGCCGGTCTTGGCGCAACTGCTCGACATCGAAAATGCCGCCGACTGGCTCTATGTCGTTTGCGGCCCGGCAGCGATGATCGACAGCGTCGAAGAAACACTGGAGAAGCTTGGCGTGCCGATGCGCCAAATCGTCTCCGAAAAATTCAGCTACGATTGAACAGGGTCACCAATGCGCCACCGACTTCTCTTATGGACTTTTTGGGGTGTCAGCTTCGCGGTCTTGGCGGCATCGCTTGCCTTCGCTTTGCGCTAGACCGGATCAGGTCAGCTTGGGCGTCTTCTCGCGGTGAACGCGCCCGGCGGCCTGGGGCAACTGAACCACCACCGGCCGGCCAAGGCGGCGCGGCGCCCGCTTCATGGTGCCGGCATAGAGCTGCTTGCCGGACTCGATCATCACCACACCGGCAAAGGTGGGAAAGAAGCGCGCACCGATACGCTCAAAAGCCGGCGCCGAGCGCAGCAGCGTATGCGACCGGGTCGGCGGCACGTAGAGCGCCCGCTCGGTGCGGGCCGGAATGAACATGTTGTCGCGCAGCAATCGTGAAAGCTGGGCGCCGCTGTAGGGATGCCCCCAGCCCAACGGCGTACGGTCCGAGCGCGCCCAGATGCCACGGCGGTTCGGCACCACCACCAGCAGCCGGCCGTCACCGGTCAACACGCGCCAGATCTCCCGCAGCAGGGCACGCAGGGCTTCGCTGTTCTCCAGACCATGCACCAGCAGAACGCGGTCGACGGAGTAATCGGGCAGCGGTAGTTCGGTCTCCTCGACCAGCGACACCACGCCCGGCCCTTCCGGCGGCCAATGCAGCACCCCCTGGGAGGCCGGCATGAAAGCCAGGGTCCGTTCGGTCTGGTTCTTGAACTGACGCAGATAGGGGGTGGCGAAACCCAGGCCCAGCAGGGTCTGGCCAGTCAAGTCCGGCCAGATGGAGCGCACCGCGCGGCGCACCATATGGCGCGCCACCTGGCCGCGGCGGGTTTCATAAAACTCCCGCAGATCAACGACATCATGCCACATAACGGACCTTCTTTAGCACAACGGGGCGCCGCTTGCGACCTTCGGGCCGTTATGGTTAATCCATCCTTAACAGCCAGCCCCGCCCCGCTACCGGCAGAAAAGGAGCGCGCATCATGGACGCCGCCGGCATCATCGCCCAGCTTGACCTGCAGCCGCACCCGGAGGGCGGCCACTTCCGCGAGACTTTCCGCGACCCCGCCCCGGCGGACGGACGCCCTGCTTCGACGGCGATCTACTATCTGCTGGCGGCCGGCGAACACTCCCACTGGCACCGGGTCGATGCGGCGGAGGTCTGGCACTGGTACGCCGGCGCGCCGCTGGTCCTGACCCTCTCAGCTGATGGACATGACGCCGAGGCCCAGACCCTGGGGCCGGAGCTGGCGGTCCGGCAGCGCCCGCAGATCGTCGTGCCCGCCGGGGTCTGGCAGACCGCCGAATCGCTGGGCGCCTGGACCCTGGTCGGCTGTACCGTGGCGCCCGGTTTTCAGTTTGAGGGTTTCGAAATGGCGCCGCCGGACTGGCGACCCCTGCCCCGCCAAAGCCAATAGAAGCCCGTCACGTTTTGCGGAGCAGGTCTTTCGAGGCAAGCAACGCCCCGGCGACGATCAGCAGGCAGGCCAGGGCGATCACCCAGGTCGCCGCCGCTTTGCCGAAGGCGACCAGCACCAGGGTGGAGAGCAGCGGCGCGCCGTAGGACAGCGCGCCCAGCACCTGGATGTTGCCGTGCTTGGTGCCGTAGTCCCAGACGAAAAAAGCAGCGCCGACCGGCCCGAGGCCAAGGCCCAGTACCGCCAGCCACTGGATGCCCTGGGGCACCGCCGTGCTTTCCAGGGTCAGGTGACAGGCAAGGCCGAGCAGCGCGACGACTCCGCAGAAGCCGCCGACAACCTCTGTCGGCACAGCGCCGAAACGCCGGTTCAGGACTGAGTAACTCGACCAGGTGAGCGCACAGGCGACGGCAGCGAGATAACCCAGGGTGAATTCCGCGCGAAAGGCGATCTGCCCGCCGCCGGTCACCAGCAAAGCCGCCCCGGCGAGCCCCAGCAGGGCGCCAGCCAGATGAAACCAGCGCAGCCGCTCCCCCGGCAGCAGGGCCGAGAAGACGACGATCAGCAGCGGCCAGAGGTAGGCGATCAGGCTGGCCTCCACCGCCGGGGCGTTGCCCAGGGCGACGAAATAGAAGAAGTGATAGCCGAAGAGGCCGCAGACCCCGAGCAGCCAGACCGCCGGGCGCTGCCGCCAGGCAGCGAAGCCACCGCCGCCGCGCAGCGCAATTATGACGACGCTGACCACGAAGGCCACGGCGAAGGTCATGGCCAGCAGCTGGAAGGGTGGAATGCCCGCCGCCCCGGTGGTGAAGAGCGCCAGGAGCGACCAGAGCAGCACGGCGATGCCGCCGATCAGGGTGGCACGCAGGCGGCGGGCGGCGGTGGGATCGGGCAAAGGCGCAGGCATCAATGGCTGATAGCCCCCCGCGCCGCGCCTGGCAAGTCAGCTGCTGTTTCGTTTCTGCAATGCCAAAGCGATGATGCGCTCGGTCTCCGCCCAGAGACCGTAACCCGCAAGGTCCGACGGATCGGCCCAGACTACCTCTGACGCATCGTGGCCGGCGCGGGCTTCGCCCGCCCGCCATTCGGCCAGCAGGTCGATCAGCGTGTAGTGATACTGAACCGCGTCGCCGGCATCGCGGGTGATGGAGTCTACCACGTCGACAAGCGGGCCGACCGCGATCTCCAATCCGGTTTCTTCGCGCACCTCCCGCGCGGCCGCCTCTTCGATGCGCTCACCGAGGCGCTGGCGCCCGCCGGGCAGCGACCACTGGCCTTCGCGCGGCGGCTTGCCGCGGCGGATCAGCAGCACGCGCTCCCCCTTGAAGACGATGACGCCGACACCGATCAACGGCCGGTTGGGATAGTCGTTCATGCGGCGCGACCTTTATCGCCCGTGCCCGCTTCGGGCAGGAGGAAACCGCTGTAGGCGATCAGCAGGCCGATGAGCGGCAGGGCAATGGCCACATCGAAAGTGAAGCGCCCGGTCTCCACCCTTTCCCGACCGCGAATTTCCGGCCAGAACGGTCGCGGCAGCGGCAATCCCAGCAGCACGACGCCGCAAAGCTGGAGGTCCAGTCCCTCCGCCGTTGCGCGCGGCCGGATCGTGAAGCGGCTGGGACCAAAGCTTTCGTACAGCAGGTCGGGCTGTCCCGGCAGACCGCCCTGCCGGCTGCGCAACCGATGGCCGCCGAAATCCCGGTCCCAGGTCTCAACGCCCCGCGCGGTGCTGAAACAGACGCGCACCGCGACGTCCTCACCCCCGGGCGGGAATCCGAAGAGGCCGGCAATGACGCGCGCCAGCGGATGACCGCCGCGTTCGATCCGGCACCGCCCGGCGGCACAGAGCCGTCCGGGATGATCGTGCAGACGCCGAACCTCCGGCGGCAGACGGTCGAAATCGCCGCCGAGCACGCGGCGGTAAAGCGGCAAGGAGGTTTCCACCGCAGCAGTCACGAGAGAAACCGGCGGCGCAGATCCGGGCCGGGAACCATGCAGTGGTCATAGCGCCCGAAGAGGCGGTAGCGGTTGCGCGCCACCCGGTCGTAGAACCAGTCACGCAGCCCGCGCGGGAGAACACGCAGAATAGTGAGCCAGGACCAGGGCGCCTTCAGGCCGCGGGCGATCCGAAGCGCCGCATCGGACTTCAGATAGACCGTTCCGTCATCGATCACCACGACCGAGTCCCAGTCCTCAACAGCCTGCCCGTAGGCGATGAGAGCCTGCCGACCGGGCGGCGACTGGATGGGGGCAAAGTGAAACGTGGGCATGCGCTCATGCCTCAGGACGAACTGCATCGACCCGTTGCAGAGCACACAGACCCCGTCGAAGAGAATCAGCCTCGACGGCAGGGGCGCCTGACGCGGAGGGTTCTCAGAAAATTCGGATTCCAAGACCGGCCCATCAGGCCATGTACTGGCCGCCGTTGGCGCTGAGCGTCGCACCGGTGATGAAACCGGAGTCCTCCGCCGCCAGGAAGACGACGCAGCGCGCGATCTCTTCCGGCTCGCCCAGGCGGCCCACCGGGATCAGCGGCAGAATTTTGGTATTCAGTATCTCTTCCGGCACCGCGCGCACCATCTCGGTGCCGATATAGCCCGGGGCGACGGCGTTGACGGTGATGCCCTTGAAGGCATTTTCCTGGGCCACCGCCTTGGTGAAGCCGAAGACGCCGGCCTTGGCCGCGGAGTAGTTGGCCTGGCCGAGTTGGCCCTTCTGGCCGTTGATGGAGGAGATCGAGATGATGCGCCCATAGTTACGGCCGCGCATGCCTTCGATGACATTGCGGGTCATGTTGAAAAGCGAGTCCAGATTGGTGGACATGACGGCCCGCCAGTTCTCGACGGACATACGGTGCAGGGTGCCGTCGCGGGTGATACCGGCATTGTTCACCAACACATCCACCGGGCCGAGTTCGCCCTCGACCTGGGCGATACCGGCCTTGCAGGCCTCGAAGTCGCCGACATCCCACTTGTAGACGGCAATACCGTTTTCGTCCTTGAACTTGCTGGCGGCCTCGTCATTGCCGCCGTAGCTGGCCGCCACGGTGTAGCCAGCGTCCTTCAAGGCAATCGAAATCGCCGCACCAATTCCACGGGTCCCCCCCGTTACCAAAGCCACACGCGCCATCGCCGAACCTCCCCGTTTAAAGTTCCAGGCCGCCAGTCGGGCCGCCATACCCACCGCCGCCTGGCGTTTCGTCATGAACCCCATAGTCAGCGGTCTTAAACATCAAAACACGGATCGCGAGAGCCGCCAACCGCTGCGCGCGCAGCTTGCGTGGAATTTGCGTGGCTGCGCCGCTGTCTCCCGGGGGCACAGCCCGGTAAGCGAAAACCGGCCCGCAAAGATGCGGGCCGGCTGACGCTTCAGTAAGGGATCGGGAGTCTGTGCCCGCCTGTGCTATCAGTCCCGTTCGAGGCACATGGCGATGCCCATGCCGCCGCCGATGCAGAGCGTGGCGAGGCCCTTCTTGGCATCGCGCTTGGCCATTTCGTGCAGCAGCGTGACCAGAACGCGGGCACCGGAAGCCCCGATCGGGTGGCCGAGGGCGATGGCGCCGCCGTTCACGTTCACCTTGTCGGTATCCCAGCCCATGTCCTTGTTGACCGCCAGGGCCTGGGCCGCAAAAGCCTCGTTGGCCTCGACAAGATCGAGATCGCCGACCGACCAGCCGGCCTTTTCAAGCGCCTTGCGGCTGGAGGGAATGGGCCCGGTGCCCATGATCGAAGGATCGACGCCGCAGGTCGCCCAGGAAACGATCCGCGCCAGGGGCGCAACGCCGCGCGCGGCGGCGTCCTCGGCCGACATCAGCACCACCGCAGCGGCACCGTCGTTGATACCACTGGCGTTGCCGGCCGTGACCGAGCCCTCTTTATCGAAGGCCGGACGCAGACCGGAAAGCGATTCGGCGGTCACGCCGTGACGCGGGTACTCGTCGGCATCGACGATGGTCTCGCCCTTACGGGTCTTGATGGTGACCGGAACGATTTCGTCATTGAAACGGCCGGCCTTCTGCGCCGCTTCGGCCTTGTTCTGCGAGGCGGCGGCGAAGGCGTCCTGTTCTTCGCGGGTGATCTGCCACTGCTTGGCCACGTTCTCCGCCGTATTGCCCATGTGATAGCCGTTGAAGGCATCCCAGAGGCCGTCCTTGATCATCGAGTCGATGAACTTCAGATCGCCCATCTTCTGGCCATTGCGCAGATGCGCCACATGGGGCGCCAGGCTCATGCTTTCCTGACCGCCGGCAACGACGATGCGGGAATCGCCGACCTGTACCGCCTGGGAGCCGATGGCCACGGCCCGCAGGCCCGAGCCGCAGAGCTGATTGATCTGGTAGGCCGTCTTCTCGACCGGAATGCCGGCTTCGATCGCGGCCTGGCGGGCGGGGTTCTGACCGGCGCCGGCTGTCAGGATCTGGCCCAGAACTGCCTCGTCCACCTCTTCGGCCTCAACCTTGGCCCGTTTCATGGCTTCCTTGACGGCGACCGCCCCCAGGGTGGAGGCCGGCACAGAAGACAGGCCGCCACTGAAAGCACCGACGGGGGTGCGGGCGGCGCCAGCGATTACGACTTCGGTCATGTTCGGAGTTCTCCCTTTTTGAGCGGCGCGCGCTTTCGGTGAGCAAAGCTGCGATCCGCGAACCGGGACCCCCGCTGCCTTCGGGGTGCCCTGCCTTGGTTAACCTCTCCCTTGATATAAGGACAGACGGGCGCTCGGTGCAAGCGGCGCGCTGGATTCCTTAGCGACTGTCTGCGGGCTGTTCCGTGATCCACTGCAGCATCGGCTCCCAGACCGTGGTCCTGGCCTGACCGCTGACCACCATGCCGATATGGCCGACCGCCGGACTGGCGGTTTCCGCGGCGGGCAAGGCCGCGGCCAGGGCGAGGGCGGAGGCGGGCGGAACGATCCGGTCCTGCGCCGGGATAACGCAGAGCGACGGCAGGGTGACTTTGGCCGGATCGACCGGCGTTCCGGCGAGCAACCAGCGGCCCTGCGCCGTCGCGTTGTCGCCATACCAACGCCCAAGACATTCCCGCGCCACCGCAGCCGCCAGGGGTATCCCGTCGTTCAGCCAGTCCTCCAGCGCCACGAAATTGTCCGCCTTGGCGCTGGTCTGATCCAGTTTTGCGAAGGCCAGGAACTTCCGCACCACCAGATGAGGGTCCAGGCTGGAAAAAAGCGCCTGCAGCAGATCCACCGGCATCTCGCCCATGATCTCCAGCAAAGGCGCGGCCAGCGGCAGGGTCGCGGCGGCGAGGCGGCTGTGCGGCGCGTTCTCGGCATGAAAGTCCCAAGGCGTGGCCATCAGCACGAGGCCCGGAAGATCGGCCTGCCGACGCGCCGCAAGCCCGAGAGCCAGCAGACCGCCCATGCAGTAACCCAGGGCCAGGGGCCGCCGGCCGCTTTCCTGCAGCACGAAGTCGAGGGCCCGCTCCAGACGCCCGGCGATGTAGTCGGTCAGGGTGAAAACCCGCTCCATCGCCGCCGGATGGCCCCAATCGACCAGCAGCGGGCGCAGGCCCTGGCCGGCCAACCAGCGCAGAAATGAGCGCTCGGCCGTCAGGTCCAGCACATAGGCCCGGTTGATCAGTGAGGGGATGACAAGCAGCGGCCGCGCATCTTTGGCGGCGCCGGCAAGGGCCCCGTAGTCGAGCAGACGGGTAGAGCCCTCCGACCACAGCACCGGGGGGTCGGTCAGTCTGCGCCTATAAGGGTGGTGACGATAGGCCTCAATGCCCTCAAAGAGGGTCGCCATGCGTCGCGCGACCTCTTTTTCGACGGCCCCGGAAAATGCTTCGAGCCTGCCGGCGGAGGCTTCGGGGTCGCCGCTAGCCTTCAGCCTTTGCCTTAGGTTTTCGGCGCGTTCGGCCAGTTCCCCCTTCCAGGGTAGCGATCCGCTGTTCCAAAGCGGCAAGGCGCTGCGTGAGGAGGCCCAGGTCAGGCTCGCCGCCATCAGGTGCAGCGGCAGCGGACGCGGCCCGAGACGAGCCGGTTCCGGTATCCTTGATTTCTGGGGCTTCTGGCCCGTCATGCTTATCCCGCCCCCCGGCCGCGCTGTGGTTCTTGGAGTTCCCCGGCGAGATCCCAGGCGAAGATCCCGGTTGCGCCGCAGCCATCATGCTGGCCATCGCAGCCGGCCAGGCGGCCCAGGCCGCCGGCAAACCGGCGGCCGTAACCCCGAGCGAGGCCATGACCCGCTGCATGGCTTCGGCAAAGTCCGGGTCCGCAGCCAACGCGGTCAATTGGTCCTGCCACAGGTCCACATAGCGCCGCGCCAACTCGTCAAGTTCGTCCGACTGGCTCATCTCCGGGCCAGTATAGCCCCCGTCGAGGGGCCCTGGCCAGATGAGCCCTGTCCTGATTTCCGGCCCGGCAACAGGCAGCGGCCTGCAAGAGAGGAGCGTTGACAGGCCGTGATGCGGCGCAGCAATATCCATTAGGCGTTGCGGATCTGCAGGCAGAGACCCGGGCCCCAGGGGCCGACAGGCTGCGATTCGGCAATCCGGCAACCAAAAGGAACGCTTGCCCCAGAGCCTTACGAACGCGGGGCATGACGGCGGGAAAGGCACGGGAACTTGGCTGGCACCAGCAAAGACGGCAAGAAACAGGGTGGGTCCGACGGCCCCATTACAATCAAGAAGTATGCGAACCGCCGTCTCTACAACACGGCCACGAGCAGTTATGTAACCCTGGATCACCTCTGCACCATGGTGCAGGAAGACGTCGACTTCGTTGTCTACGACGCCAAAAGCGGCGAAGACATCACCCGGGCGGTCCTCACCCAGATCATCGTCGAGGAAGAGTCCAAGGGCCAGAATCTGCTGCCGATCAATTTCCTCAGGCAGTTGATCGGCTTCTACGGCGATTCAATGCAGTGGATGGTCCCGCGCTACCTGGAGCACATGATGGAGGGCTTTTCCCAAAATCAGGACCAGATGCGCCAATCCATGCAAGAGACCTTCGGCAACATGTTCCCCTTCGGCAACCTTGAGGAAGTCGGCAAGCAGAACATGGCCCTGTTCGAAACCGCCATGCGGATGTTCTCCCCCTTCCCGCAGGATCAGGACGGCAAGGCGAACAAGCCGGCCGAGGGCGAAGGCGTCGGTAAGGAAGGCGACGGCAAGAAGGAAGCTTCGACCGAGTCGCTTGAGGTGTTGAAAGCGCAGCTTGATCAGCTGCAGCGGCAGATCAACACCATGACCAAGGACAAGGAATAGGGACTGCCTGAAGCTGCCTCGGCGGCTGCGTTCAGTCGCCGACGGCTGAAGATTTGATCCGGGCCTGATTGCCCTGCTGGAAGGTCAACAGCCGGTCGTCGATGTCCGGCCGGCCAAAATAGTAACCCTGCAGCAGATCCACCCCTTCAGCGGAGAGGTAGTCCGCCTCCTCCTTTGTTTCGACGCATTCGGCGACGGTCGAAACACCCAGCGTGCCAGCCAGCGCAAGCAGGTTGCGGATGAAGATCTGATTTTGCTTGTCCGACGTGATGTGATGGATGAAGGAGCCGTCGATCTTCACCACATCGACGGTCAGGGCCCGCAGATGGTGAAAGGTCGTAAAGCCGGCACCGAAATCATCCAGCGCCACCTCGCACCCAAGGCCGCGCAGGGAAAAGACAAAGCGCGAGGTTTCGTCGATGTCCATCAAGGCGGTCGTTTCGGTGATTTCGACGATCAGGCGCGACGCCAGGTCGCGGCGATCCTTCAGGCGGGCCACCAGGCCACGCTGCCAGGAGTGCTCGGTCGCCGTCAGTCCGGAGATATTGATCGCGAGATTCACGTTGGGAAAACGCTCAAGCGCAGCGATCGCCAGATCGCGCACCCGATTGTCGATCGAGCGCATCAGCCCGAGCTGTTCGATGGCGGGCACAAACTGCGCCGCAGGCACAAGCGCGCCCTCACGGTCATACATGCGCACCAGGCACTCAAAGTATCGCACGACGTGGGATTGGGCGTCGACGACCGGCTGATAGGCGAGGACGATCCGGTTGTCCTTCAAGGCCTGCTGAACTTCCTCACCGATGTCCATGGAGGCGCGGTAGTCCTGGCGCTGAGCCTCGGTCAACTCGAAGAAACGCAAGCAGTCGCGTCCGGCAGTCTTGGCCTGCTGCAGGGCACTTTCGGCCTTGGTCATCGCATCGACCGCCGTCTTGCTCTGAGCGGAAAAGGCCACGGAGCCGATCGACACGGTCACATGGATTTTCTCCTGCCCGACAACGATCGGCTGATCGCGCATCGACTGCAGAATACGTTCCGCGGCGATCTGCGCTTTCTCCTCGCTGCAGACAGACAGGAGCGCGCCAAAGCAATCGCCGCTCGGCCGGCCGATCACGTCGGCGGCGCGCAGCCAATTGTCGAGGCGCCGGCCGATTTCCACCAGTACCGCGTCTCCAACCTCATAGCCGTAGCCGGTGTTGATGCGGTCCAGATGGTCGACACCGATCACCATATAAACCCCGGGCTGCCCGAAGCGTTGCGACTGTGTCAGCGCGTGTTCCAGGGCTTCACGCATGCGAAGCTTATTATAGTGTCCGGTCAGGTCGTCGAAGTTGGCGAGGTACTGCAGCCGCTCTTCGTGTTTCTTGCGCAGGGTGACCAGACGGATAACGCCGGTCATGCGCGCCGGCGTTCCGGCCGCCGAGTACTGGACCGAGCCCCGGTCATGCAGCCACTGGAACTCGCCCTGCCCGCTGCGAATTCGATATTCGCAGTCATAGGCCGCCGAGCCGGCAAAGTGATCCGACAGGATCCGGCGGCGGCGCGGAATGTCCTCCGGGCTGATCCGCAGCTGCAGGTCTTCCCCGCTTGCCGGCACCGTCAGATTATCGGATTCGAACAGAGCCGCCACGTCGCCTGAAAAGGCAATGTGATCGGTGGCCAGGTCCCAATCGTAGACAACATCGCCGGAAGCCCAGAGCGCGCCCTTCAGGCGCTCCAGTTCCAAATGGCTATCGTCTTTTGCTATGGCATCGATCACGCCGGCGCACTCCTACCTGAAGCTGAACCCCCACATCCAGAACGGCTATACACAGAACTGATGTAAAAAGGTCTTCGGCCGATTTTTAGGTGCCCTTCGGCACCCGACTAACAATGAATGTGACAGTCACCCCTTAAAGAAAAATGAAACATCGCCAGCGATGACTTTATACTTTTCATTAACTATGATGTATTTCCGCTTCATATACACAACTATAGTAAGAATGATTTGTATTTTAGGTAATTTTATTGGTTAATATGTAAAGCATATTAGATTCAATGCTTGATAAATTTTTCATAAGATGCACATATTATAGGTGGGGATAGGATAGAGGAATTGAACTCAGACCGATGACCGGTGTTTCCAAACTTCTGCTGCTGCCAGCGCCCGACGCCAAGCCGTCGGCGCCGTCTGCGGTTGCGGCCCAGAACACCGGCACCCAGCAGGCCATCGAAGCGGTGGTCAGAAGCCCTGCAGCCGATCGCCGGGACGGGCAGACCGCCCAGCAGCGCGGTTCGGTGGAAGAGCGCCGCTGGCAGGAACAGCAGGGATCACAAGGGCGTAGCCGCGCCGTCCAGGTTCAGGAACCGGCAAAGGGCCGTCTGATCAGCTTCTCCGGGCTGACCTCGATGCCCTTCATGGTTCAGGTTCTCGGCCAGGAGCAGGCCCAGACCTCCCAAGGGTCCCGCGCCACCCCGCAGAGCGCCCTGTCACAGCATCGCGACGGTGCCCTGATGGGCAGCGACATCTACCGCAAAGCCGGCGGCGAGCCGGAGATTATGCCGGAAAGCGCGACCTTCATCCGCATCGCCGTCTAGATCGGATCTGCTCTAGCGGCGCTGACCGATAGAGCTTCCCTGAGAGTCCTGTGCCGCGGCCGTGTCGGCACGCGGCGTCTGGTGTTCCTCACCCTGGCGTTCCTGACGGGGCATCTTGTTGAAAAACTCCCGATAGCACTTGGAAAAATGCGAGGCGGAGACGAAGCCGCAAGCCAGGGCGACGTTCAGAATCGACATGGCGGTCTGCAACAACAGGGCACGCGCCCTGTGAAGGCGCAGTTCCAGGTAATAGCGGGTCGGCGAGCGGCCCAGATACTTCCGAAAGAGACGCTCCAGCTGGCGGTTGGAAAGCCCCGCCTGGCGGGCCAGTTCCGCCCTGGGCAGCGGTTCCTCCAGGTTGGCCTCCATCATCGCGATGACCTGCAGCAGTTTCGGATGGCTGACGCCGAGCCGGCCCTGGAGGCTCATGCGCTGATGATCATGGGTCTCGCGTATTCTTTCGTGAATGAATTGCTCTGCGACCTGCGTCGCCAGGTCGCGGCCGTGATCCTTGGCGATAAGGCTGAGCATCATATCCAGTGACGCGGTTCCGCCCGAGGAGGTCAGACGCGGTCCATCCGCCTCAAACAACTCGCCCGTCACCTCAAGGTCCGGAAAGTCCTCGCGAAACCCGTCCAGGTTCTCCCAGTGCACGGTACAGCGATGGCCGTTCAGCAGGCCCGCCCGGGCCAGCAGATAGCTGCCGGTGGAGAGCGCGCCGACCCGGCAGCCGCTGCGATCCAGCCGCCGCAGGGCACCGATGGTCTGAGGGTCCGTAAAGCGCTGCGCGTTCATTCCGGCGACAACCAGGAAATAGTCCGGGCGTTCACAGTCAGGCAGGGCACAGTCGGCCAGGACACCCGTGCCACCGGAAGAAGACGCGGGCTGGCCGTCGAGCGTGACGATTTGCCAGTCGTAGAGGCGCCGGCCGGCAAAGCGATTGGCGACGCGCAGGGGCTCTATCGCCGCGCTGAAACACAGCATGGCAAAGTCCGGCAGCAGAAGAAAAGCAAAGGTCTGCTGCGCTTCGTGATCCTGAGTACCCGACACCTGTATTCCGTCTTTCAAGGGTTGCTGCCGACAGTCTAATCCCGGCGGCGGCGCACCAAAAGACCGCGCAAACATGATGTCGGGAAAGCCGGAACGCCGCGCCGCCAGCAGGGCGGGATTGGTACCGCCCCTAATTTGTCCCTGGCGCGAAAGAGGATAAGACGGCAATAGATTCATCCTGAACGAGAGGTTGACGCGCCTCAAAGGAAAGCAGCCGCCACGTCCCGGCTCAGCGGCCGGGCCCCAAGGCCCGAACAAAATTCGGTGAAAGGGGGTTGTGGCGCCAGATCGCTGCCATAAGTTGATTAGGCAGGGATCGATCAGACTTTGGATTGATTTTCCAGAGCCGAGGCGATCAAACGGACACCACGCCGAAGGTGCCGTGGGAAAAATGGTAAGCTGTTGATATGAAAACAGTTCGCCTGCCCGGGTAAACCTGCCCTACGACCAGAAGGGGTAGCTATCGGGAAAAATAAAACCTCAATCTTTGTTCCCCTTTCGCGAAAAACTTCTTGTTATATTTACTCGATGAAGTGATTATGTTTCCTGGTCATATTGATTAGATTCTTACTTGTGGTTGAGGAAGAATCGTAACAGAGATGGTGAAATCGAGTGGAAACAGTAACTGCTAACATACAAACCGTTGAAAAGTTCGTTGGTCAGCGTATCCGCGAGCGGCGCACCATGTTGGGACTTACCCAGCAACAGCTCGCAGAGATGATCGGCGTAACTTATCAGCAGGCCCACAAGTACGAGCGCGGCATCAACCGTGTCTCTGCAGGTCGACTGTTTGAAATCTCCAAGGTTCTCGGTGTCGATATCGGGTTCTTCTATGAAGGCCTGAACAGCGACGACGGCCGCTTGAACGAGCGCCAGAGAATGTGCCTTGATCTGGCCAGGAACTTCACGCGGATTTCAAACGATCGCCACCAGGAAGCTGTGAGCCAGCTGTGCCGCGTTCTGGCCGACGGCCGGACGCACTAGAGCCCGGGCCGCAAGTCAGAGGCTTCGAGACGGCAAACCGCTCCGGGCTGCCGGACCTCAGGGGTCCGGCAGCCCGGAGTCCCCTGTCAACTTCCTCCTGGCAGCGCCAGACGGAGCCGAGCAGTCTCGCGGCAGATCGCTTTGTGCTGCTTCGGGCCGCAGTCTTCTGCTAGCTTCCTGCCGCAGACAATCCGGTATCGCTTCACCATCGGACGCAGCATCCTCAGCGTTCGATGCTCTCTCATCCCGAAGACATAGAGAGTCCGACAGACTTGGCTTCCCTGCTTCCGCAACAGCAACTGGTTCTGGAACTGCTTCGCATGTCCGGCGAAATCGCCGTGACCGAGCAGTCCGCGCCGACCATCCTCTGGCGCACGATTGAGGAATGCCGGGCCAAGGGCTGGTTGACCGTGACGCGGGTGAGCCCCGGCGTCCATGCGGTGCTGCTGACGAACCACGGGCGGCGCACGGTGGAGTCAGCCTCCACCGACTGACGGCAGTCCAGTTCGCCCGCAGCCCGGTCAAATGACGCTTCAGTTAAGCAGGCAGAACAGCGCATAGCAGTGATCGGTGAAGCGGGTGAAAAGAAAATACAGGATGGCATCGGCCAGCAGGCTGACAGCCAGCACCGGCAGCACGATATAGAGAATGAAGTAGTAGAGCGCCCAGCGCGTGAAACGGCGCTTGGGAATCCGGTGCCCCCGGATCTCCGCCACGGTATCTACCTGCGGCGAGGGGCTGTCGCTTTGCTGGGTCATAACCCCAGACTAAAGATTGCCGGGCCCGGTGAAAACCGGGACTATGGCGGCCATGGTCGCAGCCCCGGAACCCGACAGCGAGATCGCCTGGCAGCCCTGCCCCCGCGAGACCTGGGAAGCCCTCACCCGCCAGGCCGGACAGAGCAGCCTGGAGCAGGCCTGGGCCTATGGCGCGGCAATCGAAAGCGAGCATGGCCTGCGGGCCGAGCGCGGCCTGATCAGCCAGGGCGGCGAACCGCTGGCCATGGTCCAGGCCTTCTGCCGGGACCGCCTCTTCACCCGCATTGCCCGGGTGCTGCGCGGCCCCATCTGGCTGATCGATCCGTTGAGCGATTCGCGGGCGCCACTGGTCTGCCGGACCCTCGCCCGGCAGTTCCGCCGCCGCTTCGGCGACTTCCTGTTCTGGCTGCCGGAACTGCCGGCGGACCCGAAGAGCGCCGCCATGCTGCAGGCCCAGGGCCTGCACCCGGTGGTGACCGGCTACTCTTCGATCTGGCTCGACCTGCGCCCGCCAACCGAGGCCTTGCGCGCCGGCCTGCACGGCAAGTGGCGCAATGCCCTGCAGCAGGCGGAGAAAGCGGGCTTCGACATTGAAGAGACGACCCACCCGCGCCGCCTCAACCAATCCCTGCTGCTGTATGACCGCTTCCGCCGCAGGAAGCGTTTCGTCGGCCCCAACGGCGACTTCATCGCCGCCCTGGCGCGCCACGACCGCGACGCCGTGGTCGCGCTCACCGCGCGGCTGAACGACGACCTGGTCGCCGGGGTGATCCTGATCCGCCACGGCAGAGCCGCCACCTACCTCGCCTCCTGGACCAGCGATGCCGGGCGCGTCGGCCAGGCCCACAACCTGCTGCTCTGGCGCGGCATCGATACCCTGAAAGCAAGTGGAATCGACTGGCTCGACCTCGGCGGGGTGAACACCGAAAGCCAGCCCGGCATCGCCCGCTTCAAACTCGGCCTCGGCGGCGAAGTCTTTACATTGGCTGGGACGTACCTGTAAGTCGCAACAGTGTCGGGGGTCAGGCGAGTTGTCCGCCGGTTGCGTCAAGGTCCATGCCGTTGAAGGCGGTGGCGGCATCGGAGGCGAGGAACATGACCCCCTCAGCCATTTCATGTGGGTCCATGATCCGGGGTGTCACGAAACCCGGCGCGGCCGCTTCATAGGTAAAGCCCTGGTGGTCGAAGCTTTCGCGCAGCATCGGCGTATCCACCGCAAAAGGAGAGATCGACACCACGCGGATGTTGTCCTTGGCCAGCTGTGCACCGGCTTTGGTCAGGCCGGCCACGGCGTGCTTTGACGCATTGTAGTGCGCGGTGTTGGGATAGCTGCGGTGGGCCGCGACGGAGGCCATGTTGACGATCACGCCGTTGCCCTGGGCCTTCATCACCGGAATGGCGTACTTCATCCCATAGAAAACACCGTTGGTATTGGTGCGCATCATATCCTCGAAGTTCTCGACCGGGATATCTTCGATCAGGGCCGGCGTCATGAAGATACCGGCGTTGTTGAACAGCACGTCGAGCCGTCCGTAGGTTGAGACGGTCGCGGCGACGAAGGCCTCGACCTGCGCGGGGTCGCGCACATCGGTCACCATCCAGGTGACCTCGCCCCCCTTGGCGCGGATCTCGGCTTCGACTTCCTTGCCCAGGGCATCGCGGCGGGCGGTGATAACGACCTTCGCGCCCGCCATGGCAAAAGCCTGGGCCGTCGCGGCGCCGATACCGGAATTGCCACCGGTGATCGCCACCACCTTGCCGGCAAAATCGCCACTCGGATCGGCCCGTTCAGGCGCCGCAAGCGGGTTCAGCGCGTTTGCGTTTGCCGTGGAGGCAGCCGCCGCCGTGGCGGCGGTGACGGCCAGGCCAAGCGCCCCGCGGGTTAGGAAGGAACGTCGGGTGGCTGCAGTTTCGGATGGCATTACAAGAGTCCTTTTGAATAGGCAGGGGCGTGGAGACGCCGCGCCACCAACCAAGTCTTCGGTTTCGTGAGTCTGATTATGGGTTGCGGATTTGGACTTAACTGCCCGGTGTGTTGCGAACGAATTCACTGCCCCGTTCGGCGGTGGCCGTGAAGGTCATGGCGTTGATTTTCCAGTCACCATCAACCCGTTCAAAACCATGTTCATAGGTGCCCCAGACCTCCCACAGCGGATTGCCGCCGTTCTCCGGCCGGGCGCCGCGTTCCATGCGGTTCCAGGCATAGCCGTGGCTGAGCATCACGGCGCTATCGGCGCCGGTGAAGGTGATGCGGTGATTACCGCGCAGGTGAAAGCTTTCCTTCTCCGCCGTCAGGTTGCCGGACCAGCCGGCAATCAAGCCGTCAGCGGGAATGGTCGCCGGTTCGCCACCAACAAGGGACGTGAAATCGACATCGATCTGATCGGTGAAAAGACTGCGGGCAAGCGCCCAGTCCTTGGCGTCGACGGCGGCGTCCAGCGTGTCGGCAAGGCGAACCATCTCGGCCCGGTCGACCAGCGTCTCGGCGGTGACGGGGCTACCCTGGAAAATCGGGGCCGCCGTCTGGGCATGGCCACTGAGGGGCAGCATCACGGCAAGGGCTGCTGCTAGGGCAAGGGTTTTCATCGGCCATCTCCATCGCACGGTGTTTCGATAGGCTGGAGATGGGCGTCACAACCCATAACAACAAATACCGTTATCGTCTAGAAGCGATACTTTATGGGCATCATTTATTCAGAACCGTATCAGTGAAGAGCTTTGTCAGGCTGCCCGGATTGGCCCGGTGGATAAAGACGAACTCCAGCGGTACCGACAGCCCCTTCACCTTACGGAACTGAACACCGCGCGGCGGGCGCTGCATATTGGCGGAGTTGACAAGCGCGCAGCCGACACCCGCCGAGACAAGACTGAGGATCGTGGTCTCGTTGTCAGCCTGCTGCACAGTCTGCGGCTCGATGCCAAGGGCAGTCATCGCCACTACCTGCCGGTCGAAATAAGCAGGGGCGGCCTCGCGTCGGAAGCGCACCATCGCCAGGCCGTCGACCTGCGCCGGGTCAAGTGGGCCGTCATGACCGAAAGCCATGTCGGCAGGGGCGGCCAGGACCACGTCGTCGGTGGCCAGCGGATGAACCGTCAACTTGCTTTCGACAAGATTGTCCTGGCGGTAAACGAAGCCGGCATCGAGCGCGCCATCGCGCACGGCCTCAATCTGCGCAATCGATGCAAGAGGCACCACATCAAGCTGGATCTCCGGATGAACCCGTGCGAAGCGGTTCAGCGCAAGCGGCAAAGGTCCCGACCAGGATGCATTTTCCAACAAGCCGACCTTAAGCCTGCCACCACGACCGTCCGCAACACGCTGGGCCTTTTCGATGGCGGCGGCAGTCTGGGCCAGGATAGCACGCGCCTCTTCGGCAAAAACCTTGCCGGCATCTGTCAAAACAACCCCGCGCCCCGCCCGGCGCAGCAGATCAAATCCGAGTTCGGCCTCAAGATCCTTGATCTGGCGCGAAACGGCGGGTTGGGCGATGTTCAGGCGGTCCGCTGCGTGGCGCACGCCGCCGTGGTCGGCAATGGCAATGAAATAGCGAAGGTGTCTGAGTTCCATTCCCAACGATATCCGAAAAGCATCACTGGAAAAACGTTTCAGAACTGTAGGATATAGGCCTCAGCGGCAAAGCCTTCACGCCGATGGTGACGTATCTTGATGGACGGGGCCGAAGCAGTCACCCATGGTCAGATCACGCCGATCAAAACACAGAGATCCAACCTAACACGAGGACCCAAAAAATGCGGCCACCGGGACTCGCCTGGCAGCGCGTGGAAACCGAAGAGATGTTTCGGCAAGCTTTCGCCGACAAAGTGCTGACATCCGAAGATATGACATTCACCCTTCATGCCGACGGGCGGATTTCAGGCCGCATCGGCGAGAGCCTTTTGACCGGCGCGTGGTATTGGCAGGATCAATACTTCTGCAGAACGGCAGAACTCGATGGCGAAGATCTCGGTCTGGATTGTGAGATCATAGAGCGACGCGGCCATCAGATGCGCTATATCCGCGATAAAGGAAACGGCGAAGCGTCCATCGTAGATGTCGGGGTGGATGTCGCGTGAGACGAAGCCGGAGAGCAGTCTTACAACTTCCGCGCGACAATGAACCTGCCCCGCGAGTATGAAGGATAGCTTCCGGTTTCGATGATCTCGAAGCCCTGGTCCGCGATGCAGTCTTCAAGCTCACTGACCTTCAGGTATTTCACAAAAGGGGCAAAGCCGACCCTTTGCATAAGGAAGATCAGCACCCGCCAGAGGCGGTTTTCCTCGGCCAGACAGACGGTCTTGGAGATCAGCAGTCCGCCAGGCTTCAAGAGGTCATGCAGGCGGCGAAGCGCCTTCGGCGTGTCTTCCAGGAGATGCAGAACGTTGAACGCCAAGACCGCATCGAAGGGCTTTTCCGCTTCGATGTCATCAAAGGGGGTTGCCCTCGCGAAGGTGATGTTCGCCACCTTCTGCTCCTGCGCCTTGCGCCAGCCGATGGCAATCATGTTCGATGAAATGTCCGTCGCCGTGATGTGTTTCACAGAGCCGGCAAGCAACAAGGCGGTCGAGCCGGTGCCGCAGCCGACCTCCAAGACGTTGTCGTCCTCAGACAGGTAGGCCTTGGTCCGCGCCAGGCTCTCTTGGTAAGCCGGGACGTTCTTGATCGGCGACTTCGCGTAGTCTTCAGCGGTCTTGTCCCAGAACTTTTCGCTGCTTTTCATATCTTTCCCTAATTACTGGAGACGGTCATGGTTCGGCCCCCTTCCGAGTTGTCTAACCATGCATATAACAAAGATAAATTGCGGAAATTTGTCGTTCTGATATACAAATTTGCATGAATTGGCAATCCGTCTCCTTCGACTGGAACCAGGCGCGCGCCTTCCTCGCCACCGCCGAGGAAGGCTCGCTCTCCGCCGCCGCCCGGGCGCTCAGCTTGACCCAACCGACCCTGGGCCGCCAGGTCGCCGCCCTGGAAGAAGATCTGGGCGTCACGCTCTTCGAGCGGGTCGGCCGGTCCCTGTCTCTGACCGAAGCCGGCCTGGAACTGCTCGACCACGTCCGGGCCATGGGCGATGCGGCCGGGCGCCTTTCGCTCGCGGCCTCCGGCCAATCCCAGACGATCGAGGGGCAGGTCTGCATCACGGCCAGCGATTTGGCCTCGGCTTTGCGGCTGCCGCCCATCCTCGAAGGCCTGCGCGCTGTCGCGCCCGGAATCGAAGTCGAGGTGGTTGCCTCAAACGCCGTGCGCGATCTGCGCAGGCGCGAAGCGGACATCGCCATCCGCCATGTGCGCCCGGAACAACCGGACCTGATCGCGAAGCTCGTCCAGGAAACCTCGGCACACTTCTATGCGTCGGCCGCCTACATTGAAAAGTACGGTCGCCCTACCTCGGCGCGTGAACTGTCGGAGGCGCCGTTCATCGGCTTCGAAGATCCGGAGCGAATGCTTCCCGTCCTGAATGCGCTCGGCCTCTCGTTGACCAGGCGCAATTTCAAAATCAACTCGGCCAGCGGCATCGTAGTCTGGGAGATGGTGAAGCAAGGGCTCGGCATCGGCGTGATGACCAGGGAGGTCGCGGCGCTGACACCCGGCATCGAATGCGTTGTGCCGGAACTCGATCCCATTCCCGTACCGGTCTGGCTCGTCACCCATCGCGAACTTCACACCAGCCGCCGCATCCGCCTGGTTTTCGATTTCCTGGCTGAAGCCCTGGCATGAAACAAACGCACGCTGGATTTTAAGGACACCCACGATCCAGATCGCTTTCGCGGCTGTCGTGGAAGCGCAGCAGGATGCGCCGGGGCATGAAGCGCCGGAGGTTGCGCCTGACTTCGCGTTCCGGCGTCAGCGGGTCGATGCCGGCCTGGGGGTCGCGGCCGAAAGCCGCGGTGGTGGAGAAGTCGAGAAACTTGGCGTGGAGCGTGGTGGTCGCAAAGCGCCAGATCATTTCATAGTCCAAGGGCGCGCCGCCGCGCTTGGCCTGGCTGCAGACCAGGCTCGGCTTGCCGTAGGTCACCTCCAGGGCTTCCACCAGGCGCTCGAAGGCCGCGGGCGTGGCACCGACCCGTCGGCGCTCCAGCAGCACCTGACGCAGGCGGTCGGTCTTCGCGTCCATCTGCAGATAGCCGGTAAAGGCGAGACCGCCGATCTCGACATCCGGTAAGCCCAGTTCGGCATAGGCGCCGCCGTAGAGCCAGCGCCCGGGCAAGGCGGCTACCGCATCGCCGAGCGCCTCTTCAAGCTCCGGCCCGGTCATGCCCCAGCGCGCGGCACCCCAGCCGGCCAGGTCTGCCGGTGCAGCCGTGGCCCCGCCCGGTGTCAGAACCGCGAGCGCAAGCAGAAGCGCCGCCAAGCGCCCCGCCAGGGTCTGCCGCCGTATGATCGGGTTCGTCATCCCGTCTGATATGGGGTCGGCAGCAGCCCTTGCAGCCAAGAAAAGGCGGCGGCCCCGCTAGGGAGCCGCCGCAGTCGGCAAGTCGGGCGCCGCCCGGCAGAAGACGATAGAGGGGCGGCCCCGGTGATCAGACGGGAAACGCGCGGTCAGATCGCATTCTTGCCCATCTGTTCGGCGATATAGTCGGCCTGGCGCAGAGCCAGGGCGACGATGGTCAGGGTCGGATTTTCCGACGCGCCGGTGGTGAACTGGCTGCCGTCGGAAACGAAGAGGTTGGCGATGTCGTGGGTCTGCCCCCATTTGTTCACCACGCCGTCGCGGGCCCTCTCGCTCATCCGGTTGGTACCCAGGTTATGGGTCGAGGGATAGGGCGGTGTCGGGAAAGTCCGGACCGCCCCCACCGCATCGTAAACAGCGGCGCCCTGCCCGAAGGCATGATTGCGCATGGCGATGTCGTTGGGGTGGTCGTCGAAATGCACGTCCGGAATCGGCAGGCCGTGCTGGTCCTTCATCGAGGCATGCAGCGTGATGCGGTTGGATTCCTGCGGCATGTCCTCACCGACCAGCCACATGCCGGCCATGTGGTCGTACATGTCCATGGCCGAGGCGAAGCTCCGCCCCCAGGCGCCCGGATTCAGGAAAGCCGCCATGAAGGGCAGGCCCAGCGACAGGGTCTCCATCTCATAACCGCCGACAAAGCCGCGCGCGGGGTCGTTCCGCGACTCGTCGGTGATGATCCCCGCCATGGTGGTGCCGCGGTACATGTGCACCGGACGGTCGAAGATGCCGTAGACGCTGCCGGTCATGTGGCGCATGTAGTTGCGCCCGACCTGGCCCGAAGAATTTGCGAGCCCGTCCGGGAACATCGACGACGCGGAATTCAACAACAACCGGGGCGATTCGATGGAGTTGCCGGCGACGGCCACGGCACGCGCCTTCTGGCGGTGCTGCTTGCCCTCGGCATCTGCGTAGAGCACGCCGGTCACTTTGCCGGAGGCGTCGTGTTCGATCTGCAGCACCTGGGCATTTGGCCGCACTTCCAGCTTGCCGGTCGCCTCGCCCTTGGGAATCTCGGCGTAGAGGGTCGACCACTTGGCGCCGGTCTTGCAGCCCTGGAAACAGAAACCGATCTGCTGGCAGGCACCGCGGCCGTCGCGATCTGCGGAATTGATCGCCATGCGCCCGGTATGACAGTTTTTGTAGCCCAGCTTGTCGGCGCCGGCCTTCATGACCTTGAAGTTGTTGCTGCCCGGCAGGCCGTCGATGCCGTTGGTCCGGGTAACGCCCATGCGATCCTCGGCCTGGGCGTAGTAGGGTTCCATCTCCTGCAGGGTGATCGGCCAGTCCAGCAGGTTGGCACCGGCAACGTTGCCGTAGGTGCTCTGCGCCTTGAACTCATGTTCCTGAATCCGTAGCGAGGCGCCGGCCCAGTGCACCGTCGAGCCGCCGACGGCCTTGACGATCCAGGCCGGCAGGCCGGGGAAGTCCTTGGCGACCCGCCAGTCGCCCGAGGTGGTGCGCGCGTCGAGCCAGGAGATCTTGCCGAACATCCCCCACTCGTCGTTTTCGAAATCGTCGATCTCGTGACGGCCGCCCGCTTCCAGGATAACCGTTCTGATTCCCTTCAGCGCCAACTGGGTGCCGAGGGTTCCGCCGCCGGCACCGGAGCCGATGACGACAACGACGCTGTCGTCGTTCATGTCGAATGTCTGTGCCATGATCTCGTCTCCCTCCCTCAGGCTTCCAGCCAGTCGATGTCATCGAAGCCGCGGCTGATGTAGCCGCCCTGCTCGGCCGAGGCACCCTCGTAACCGAACTTCGCCCAGACCTCCGGCTGGTTGTAGAGGCCGGTCACCAGGCCGCCGCGAATCTTCTGGAAGAACGGGCTGTCTTCCATCGACGTGAGGATCGCCACGCGGTCCTCTTCCCAACCGATCGACAGATAGCCGCCGCCGTGGCGCGCCTGTGCCGTGGCATCGACAAAGTCGACGCCGGCCTCCAGCATGGTTTTCAGCTCCGCATCGTCGCCCGCCGAGGCGTCGTAGCCGATCATCGCCTGGGCGTAGTACTTGTCGGCCAGGTGATCGTGCGGATAGATGTCACGGGCCATCTGGACCAAGGTCGCCATACTGCCCGGCCGCAGGGTCTTCACCTCCATCGCCCAGGCACCGCCCGCACCCATGACGACGCCGCCGTTCACCACGGCAATGATGCCGGCCGTTCCGGCCCCGGCGGTTTTCAGGAACCGCCGCCGCGTGACCTTCGCCCGCTTGTCCAAGCTCCTCATGGCTTTCCTCCTCGATCCTTGGTTTTGATTTTTTGTCTTTGTCGTTGCCGCTTATGCGGTTTCTCGTCAGCGATAGCGCCCGTGCTGCTGCAGGACTTCGATCTTGTAGCCGTCCGGGTCCTGCACGAAGAAAAACGCGGCCATCAGCTCGCCGTCGTGGTGAAACTCCTTCATCGGGTTGGGGTTCAGCCCCAGCTGCTCGAAGCGCTCATGTTCCGCCGGCAGGTCCGCCACCGCGACCGCCAGATGACCGTAACCGCTGCCGTGGGTATAGGGCTCGCTCTGGCTTTTGTTCACCGTCAGCTCGACCTCGAAGTCGTTCTCCGGGTTGCGCAGGTAGATCAGCGTGAAGTCGTCGAAGTCAAAACGGTCGGCCACGTCCAGAGCGAAGGCCGCACGATAAAACGCGACGGAGCGCTCCTCCTCCATCACGCGGATCATGGTGTGAATGGCTTTGGCCACGGCGGTCCTCTCCGTTCAATGGTCGATATTGCCGGGATCGATGTTGCCGGCGCTGCGGCCTGACGGCACTGCGGTCCAACGCCACTGCCACGCAAAACGCAGGCAGGCAGGCGCGCCCGGCAGCGATCCATCCAGACCGATGTTTTTTGTTCTTTCGTTGCTTCGGTCGCTACGGAGAGAAGTGTAACGCCGAGCGCCGGGCGAGTGGTGTTATGCCACTACTACAGCGGCCCCTATTACGGCGGCCCTGGTGCCCCCTAAACCGCAACGCTCTCCTCGACCGCCAGCGTCACCGGCAGGCGGGCCGTGGCCGGAAAGCGCTCGTCGGTCAGGAAAAGCAGGCAGGCGCAACGCAGCAAAGAGGCAAAGTTGCTGATCTCGCCCTGCAGTTCCAGAACCTCTTCGTAGAGTTCCGAGACGAACTGCGGCACGGTCAGTTTCTGCGACGCGGCCATGGTTTCGAGAATATCCCAAAACCGGGCCTCAAGACGCACCGACGTGCTGTGGCCGTTGATGCGAATGGAGCGTGTCACGAAACGATAGGTGTCGGGATCCTGCCCGGCAAAAACATGGCACATGGGTCTGACCTCCCCAGGACAGCGTGAAGTCCGCGGGCCCCGGGGCTTTGCCCCTTTTTCGGCTGCGCACTCCACTGGGCGAACTTTTGTATTTCTTTGTTGCGAGAAGTATGGGGAAGGACAGCCCCGCCTGTCCAGCGCGGCGTTGACAGCCAGGGGGAACCTGATGGCATGCTTGCGCTGAGAGGCCGGCAAGGGCACGCGCGCAGCTGGAAATACGAGAAAATGCCGAACAGCAGACCCGATCCAAGCCTCGGCCCAAAGGTCTCGGACGAGGCCATTGACACTTTCAGGCGCGATGGCGTGGTTTGCCTGCGTCAGGTTTTCGGCCCGCAATGGCTGGACCTGCTGCGCTGCGGTATTGCGGAGAACCTGGAGCGCCCCAGCCCCAAACAGGAGATACGCCGCGCCGCAGCGGATAACAGCGGGCCCCGCTATATCGAGGATTTCTGGGTCTGGTCCGACTTTCCGCCCTTCGAGCGCTTTGTACGCCAATCACCGGCGGCTGGCCTGGCGGCCCAGTTGCTCGATGCCCGGCGCATCAATCTGGTTATGGACAACTGGTTCCTGCGTGAAGCCGGATCGACCGCCCGGCCGCCGTGGCACCACGATATCTCCTACTTCGATTTCGAGGGCAGCATGTGCGTTCTCTGGCTGCCGCTGGACCCGACGTCAAAGGAGGACAGTATCGCCTTCGTGCGCGGTTCGCATCTTTGGAACCGGCTGTTCATGCGGACCCTCTTTGCCGACCACAGCGCCGCCGCGGAGCCCGGCGTCATCAACGGCCAGCGCTACGAGGCACCGCCGGACATCGATGCCGCCCCGGGTGACTATGACCTCGTCTCTTTCGACTGTGCGCCGGGTGACTGCGTTTTTTTCGACATGCGCTGTCTGCACGGTGCCCTTGGCGCCAGCACCCCAAAGAGCACGGTGCGCCGCTATACCCTGCGCATGACCAAGGAGGACGGTCATATCCGCTACCGCGGCGACTGGGCGAAGCAGGAACGGGCCATCATGGAAGCGGCCGGTCACCGCGAGGGCGATGCCCTGATCAGCGATTTCTTCCCGACATTGTGGGAAAACGCACAAGCCTCGTGATTTACGCCGTTGAAACCGAAACGCCCTACCCACGTATCTGTTCAGGATAGCGGGAACAAAGACCCGCAAATTCACCAGCCGCTTTCCGATCTGGAGCAGAAACCGTGGAAGACTTTTCCCTGCAGGCCGAGCGCCTGGAGCGTGCCGCCTTGTCCGACCTTCACGCCGCCGCGCCGGAAGACCTGCGTCATCGCCTCGGCCTGGAGCTGAAAACCATCGGCACGGCCCTGGCCTCAGTCTCCGCCAAAGACCCGAGTATCGTCGTCAACCGCGCGATCGGGCTGGGCATTGAGGCGACCGACGGCGCCGCCACGATCGCGCAGGTGCGCGATGTCTACGAGAGCGCCGGGGTCCGGCGGTTCTTCTTTCATCTGCACCCCGAAGCCCGGCCGGAAGGCCTGGACGACGTGATGGGTCGGAGCGGACTGGTCCAGGCCCGCGGCTGGATCAAATTCCGCCGTGGCACCGATCCCGCACCGAAGGTCATCACCGGCTTCACGGTGAAACAGATCGGACCCGAGCATGCCGAGGATTTCGGGCAGATCGCCGGTACCGGATTCGGCCTGAGCGAAGAAGGCTGCGCTTGGCTCGCGGGATTGGTTCATCGACCCAAGTGGCGGCTCTACATGACCTTCGACGGCGATACGCCGGCCGGCACCGGCGCGCTTTTCATCGACCAGGGCATGGCCTGGTTCGACTGGGGCGCGACGGCCCCGGCCTATCGCCAGCGCGGCAGCCAGGCCGCCCTGCTCAGCCGCCGCATCGAAGATGCGCTGAAAGCCAACTGCCGAACCATGGTAACCGCCACCGGCGAGGAGGTTGAAGGCGATCCGCAACACTCCTTCAAAAACATCGTGAAGGCGGGCTTCCAACCGGCCTATCTGCGCCGCAACTTCGCCCCGCCGCCCCAGTCCTGAGCGTCGCGCCCTGAGCGTCGCGCAAATCCCCCTGAAGAGCTGCCGAGACACCGTCACGGGACGCTGTCTCGTGCGAAAGTGAATCTATCCCCAGGATTCAACCGGATGACAGTTCACGCGTCGCATGGTAACTTTCGAACAAGCGGAAAAACAAAAATGACATAAAATTTCACGGCGATGAAAAGCGCCGAGAACGGGAGGCGTGGGGATGCCAATCAAGAACCTTGTACTCATCATTTCAGTCGGCCTCAGTGCCATCATCGGCGTCTGGAGCGTGGTCGCGCCGGACGACGTGACCGGCGCTGCGGTGGCCCTGACCTCAGGGGCGCTGGAATACCTTGACTGGCTGTTCATGCTGACCTGCACGATGTTCGTTTTCATCGTGGTTTTTCTGGCGGTCAGCCGCTACGGCGAAATCAAACTGGGCAGGGACGACGAGGAACCGGAATTCTCCACCGCCTCCTGGATTGCCATGCTTTTTGCCGGCGGCATGGGTTCGGGCCTTCTGTTCTGGGGTGTGGCCGAGCCGATGTATCACTTCTATTCACCGCCGGGCATGGAAGGCCAGACCGCCGAAGCGGCCCGCATGGCCTTCGTCATCACCAACCTGCACTGGGGTTTTCACGCCTGGGCCATCTACGGCGTCTGCGCCCTGGTGATCGCCTACTTCGTATTCCGCAAAAACGCCCCCTCGATGGTGTCGACGCCCATCGAGTATGCCCTGCGCCCCTTGCTTGGCGACAAGCTGACCCACGGCGTCGCGGTGGTGTCCGACGTTCTGGCGGTAATGGCCGTGGTCTTCGGGCTCGCCGGTTCGCTCGGCATGGGTGTGCTGCTGGTGCGCTCCGGCCTGGCGGAAGTCTTCGGCACCGATCCGAGTTCACTGCCGATCGCCATCGGCATTCTGGTGGTCATGACCGTCTGCTTCCTGCTCTCGGCCTGCACCGGCGTCGACAAGGGCATCAAGATTCTCTCCAACATCAACATGGTGATCGCCATCGTCATCATGCTGGTGGTGCTGTTCGCCGGACCGACGACCTTTATCCTCGATGCCTTCGTCAATTCCATCGGCGACTACCTGAGCCAGTTCGTTCTTCTCTCTTTCCGGATTTTCTCCTATGACGATTCCCTGCGCGGCTGGACCCACGGCTGGACCCTGACCTACCTCATCTGGTGGATTGCCTGGGGGCCCTTCGTCGGCATCTTCATCGCCCGCATCAGCCGCGGCCGTACCATTCGCGAGTTCTGCATCGGCGTCGTGGTGATCCCCACGGTCTTCTCCATGCTGTGGTTCGCTGTCTTCGGCGGCGCCTCCATGTACATCGAAATGAACGGCGGCGGCGGCCTGGCCGAGGTCGTCTTCGAAGACGTCACCAAGGCGCTGTTCACTTTCTTCAGCTATCTTCCCGGTACTGGGCTGCTGAACATCCTGGCGATCATTCTGATCTTCATCTTCCTGGTGACCAGTGCCGACTCCGGTACTTTCGTCGTCTCCATGATGACAACCAACGGCAACCTGAATCCGGATACCAAGACCAAGCTGCTGTGGGGCATCATCATGGCTGCCATCACTTTCGGTGTGTTGGTTTCCGGTAGCGTGACAGTGGCCAAGGCCATGGCCATCACCGGGGCGGTTCCCTTCACCTTCATCGTGTTCTTCCAGCTTGTCGGATTCTTTCGAGCCTTGAGAGAAGACGAGTCTGCGGAGATTCGCGATCTGCGCATGGCGCGCAGAATGGCGCGGGCACAGGCTGCCGATCAGTCAGCAAGCCAGGCCGGCAGCAGCCGGACACCGGCAGAATAGAGGGGGAGAAGAGACATGATGATATCCAGAAAAGCCACCACCCTCGCCCTGCTGCTCTGCGGCTCTCTGATCCTCGCGGCCTGTGGGGAAGAGGAGGCAAAGGTCGTACGCGTCGCCTCCAAGAACTTCACCGAAAACATGCTGATGGCGGAGATGATGGCGCGCATGGCCGAAGAAGACGGCCTGACCGTCCAGCGCGCCATCCCCTATGGCTCCTCGGCGGAAACCTTCGAGGCCTTGAAGCAGGATAAGATCGACCTCTATCCGGAGTACAACGGCACCGGCCTGGTCTATCTGGGTCAACCGCCGATGACCGACGGGGACGCGGCGCTGGCAAGAGTGCGGGAGCTGTACGGCGCGCTGGAACTGGATTGGCGCGAACGGCTCGGCTTTTCCAGCGACTATGTTCTCGTGGTGCGCCCGGAGGTGGCACAGGGACAGAACATCACCAAGATCAGCGATCTGGCCCGTCTCGACCAAATCGATTTCGCGGCCGACGACACCTTCGTCGAGCGGCCCCTGGACGGCCTCAACCCGATGGTACGCCGCTACGGCCTGAAGCCCGGCAAGGTTCTGGCCTTCGATCTCGACGACGGCGGCAAGGACAAAATCGCCCAGGCGGTGCTCGACGGCACGGCTGTCGTGGGTGAGTTGTTCCGCACCGACCAGCAGATCGCCAGTTTCGATCTGGTGGTGCTGGAAGACGACCTCTCCTTCTTTCCGGTCTACCAGCCCTCCCCCCTGGTGCGCCGCGACGCCCTCACCCGTTTTCCGGCCCTGGCGCCCGCCCTGGCCAAGCTGGAGAACAAGATAACCGCCGATGCGATGCGGGACATGATCACCGAGGTCGAGCTGGAGGGCCGCAGCGTCGCTGCGGTGGTGCTGGACTACCTGGTGGCTGTGAACCTGCTCGAAGCCACGTCGGAGGCCGGCGGCACGGCAGGCGCAGAGCCGCTGATCGTCGCGTTGGGGGATCTGGATTCCCTCGCCGGGCCCGCCGGCAAGGCGGTCCGGGCGGCGCGCAGCGTTTTCCCCAAGCGCTCCGTCGCGGTTGAGCGGGCGGCCAATCCGCTCGACCTCGTAACCTCCGGCGCTGCGCGCCTGGCGGTGGCCGGCATCGATTCCTTCTACGAAGTGGAAGGCGACAACGCCGTTCTGACCAGCCAGGCCGAAGCCCTCGGCGTGGTCGGCTTCCAGGTCGCCCATGTCGTCACCCGCAGCGGCGGACCCGCCGATCTTCCGGCGGTGACAAAGCTCGGCGTCGGTCAGGCCGGATCGTCTTCCGACCGGGTCGCCCGCATGGCCCTGGCCGGGCTCGGCCTTGCCGAAGTTTCAGTCGTCTCCGGCGAGGCCGGCGAGCTGGGCATTCAGTTCGAAGCGATGGCCAAGGGCCTGGTCGATGCGGTCTTCGTGATGGCACCGCTCGGCGATACCACGGTTCTGGAGCTGATCGAAGGCGGTTCCTTCAAGCTGCTGCCGATCGAAGGCTGGAACGACGGCAACGCGCCCCTGCGCTTCTCCTTCCTGCGTCAGGCGCAGGTCCCTTTGGGGAGCTATGCCGGACAGGAAAGCGCCGTTGAAACGCTGGGCGTCCAGATGGTCCTGGCCGGGCCCTCCGGCGGCCGCGAGGCCTTTGGCGCACAAGGGCCGGGAACGACGGGCACGGCCACCACCCAGCCGATCCCCGACGCCACCATCCTGGAGTTGTCGAAGGCGCTCGGCACTGCCGAGGCCGTCGACCCGGCAGCGCCGGTGGCGGCGGCACTGCGGCCGGCACTCGACGAAGGACCCCAACCGCTGATCGCCGATCCCCTGACATCGCTCGTCAATATTCTGGCCATCGTATTCCTTGTCTGGATGGTCTATCTGCTGGTCGCCAAACCACCGCGCAGACCCGATCAGCCGAGCGATCTTCACATCATCCCGGCCAAATCGGCCGATAGCGCCGAACAGTAATCGGGGAGGAGGCGACAATGTCCAAAAAGGTTCTGGTTCCCATCGACCTGGAGCATCAGTCTTCCTGGCTGAAATCTCTGCCCAACGGCGTCGATCAGGCGCGCATCATGCAGGGCGAAGTCTGGCTGATGACCGTGGTGCCGCACATCCCCTCCGGCATCGACTGGCGCTATGCCATCCGCGGCGAGGAGCACGGCTCCATCGATTACGACGTGAAGGACTTCGTGAAGCAGGCCGAAGGGCGCATGAAGGAACTGGCCAAAGAGCACATCCCCAAGGAGCTTTTCGGCGGCATCATCGCCGCCCACGGCACGATCTACGAGAAGATCGTCGAAGCCGCCGAGGAGATCGGCGCCGAGCTTATCGTCATGGCGGCCCACCGGCCCTCATTGAAGGACTATCTGCTTGGCCCCAACACGGCACGGGTCGCCCGCCATGCCCCCTGTTCGGTTCACATTGTGAGAGATTGAACCTGGGAGATTGCGCCTGGGAGACTGAGCGCCCGGCCCTGCCGGCCTCTCAGCCCAGCGCGTCCTTCAGGCCATAGACCCCATAGGCGCCGGCCAGGTAAGCCTTGCGCAGGAACGCCAGGGGAAAGCGCGGCAGCGGCGCCCGCAGGACAGCGGGCAGGTCCGCGGCGCCCTGACGCCCGGCCACCATGCCGGCAAGGGCACGCCCCGCGTAAGCCGTGAAGGAAACGCCGTTGCCGTGGTAGGCCAGCGCGGCATAGAGCCCTTCTTCTTCAAGCGCACCGACAAAAGGCACCAGGGGCTGGGTCAGGCAGACCAGACCGCGCCAGCTGTATTCTGTCTCAACCCCCGTCCAGGCCGGAAAGTGATGCTCGAAGTCGCGCCGCAGACGGCGCAGGCCACGCTGCGCCGCCGCCGCCGATCCCGATACCGCGCCGCGCCCGCCGAAAAGAAAACGGCCGTCGGGCAGCAGGCGGAAGTAATGCAGGAGACGGCGGCTGTCGGCGCACATGGTCGTATCGGTCCAGCCCTGTTCCGCCTGCTCGGCCGGGCTGAGAGGCCGGGTCACCAGAATGTTGGAGAGGACGGGAAGCAAGCGCCCTGACAGAGCCGGCAGCGACGCTTCCTCGCTGTAGCCGTTGGTCGCGATGATGACCTTGCGCGCCTTCAACAGGCCTTGCGGTGTCACCAGGACGAAGCCGCCCGCCCTGCGTTCGACCGCGGTCACCGGCGATTGCCCATAGACCTTTACCCCGGCATCGATCGCCGCCCGCGCCAACCCGCGCAGATACTTCAGGGGATGCAGGCCGACACCCGGCGGGATCAGCAGGCCGCCGTGGAAATCCGCCGCCGCCAGGCCGCGCGCCGCCAGCGCCTGGCGATCCAGCAGCGGACAGTCCAGGCCGAAGAGATCGCGGAACTGCGCCTGCTCTGCCCGCAGCCCGGCCAGACGGCCCGGCTTATGGGCCAGGATGATCTCGCCGCTGCCGGTCAGGTCGGCATCGATACCCTTATCGGCGCAGAAGCCCGTCACCAGATCGACGGATTCGATCTGGATCTGAAAGAAACGGCGGGTTTCGGCCAGCCCGTAGCGCTTCACCATGGCGCCGTAATCCAGCTTGGCCCCGCCCAGGCAGCAGAAGCCGCCGTTCCGTCCGGAGGCGCCCCAGCCCGGCGTGCCGGCCTCCACGACGGCGACGTCGGCACCCTCCTCCTCAACCAGGGAGAGGGCGGCGGTCAGCCCGGTGTAGCCGGCGCCGATCACCGCGACCTCGCAGGAAGCATCCGCCGCCAAAGGCGGCGTCGCACGATCCAAGGGCGGGGCCGAGGCCTCCCAATAGCTGCCGATGGCGGTGTTTCGGTCGTAGAGCGAGTCGTGATAGAGGCGGGTCACGCCGCCCTCCGGTCTGTTTTCGATGTCGCCGCAGCATAGTTCATCTCGCCGGCTAGGAAGAGCACCTTTGAGCGGGTAATATGACCGACACAACGACCCCAGCACAGCGGGCAGACAGGAACAGGGATTGTTACCATGGGCTTCTTCAGCAAGCTTTTCGGCGGCGGCGGCGGTGACAGCACCGCACCGTCGGCAGAATCCGTCGAGTACAACGGCTTCCAGATTCAACCGGCGCCGCAGCAAAAGGGCAGCCAGTGGCTGACCGCCGGCGTGATCCGCAAAGAGATCGACGGCGAAATGAAGGAGCACAGCTTTCTGCGCGCCGATACCCATCCGTCCCAGGATGCCGCCGCCGATTTCGCCCTGGTGAAAGGCCGGCAGATCATCGACGAACAGGGCGAGCGGCTGTTCCGCGACTGACGCACAATCGGAGAGAGAAAACGATGGACCTGGCAGCGTTTCGCGACAGCCTGAAAGATTCCGAACCGCCTGTGGAACTGGCCCCCGCGCTGGCCGCCCTCTGGCAAGCGGCAAAAGACGACTGGGACGCCGCTCATGGCCTCGCCCAGTCCGACAGCAGCGCCGAAGGCGCCTGGGTCCATGCCTATCTGCACCGGGTCGAGGGCGACGAGAGCAACGCCGGCTACTGGTACCGCCGCGCCGGCAAGCCCCACGCAAAAACCAGCCTCGACCAGGAATGGGAAGAAATCGTCACGGCGCTGTTGTAGCACCGGCCACCGCTTGTCGCGGATGGCCGACACGCGGCACCGCCGCCAGCAGTTTGCGGGTATAGGGGTGCTGCGGTTCCCGGAAAACCTGTTCGACAGCCCCTTCCTCGACGATCTGGCCGTGACGCATGACAGCGACCCGGTCGGCGACGTGGCGCACCACCGCCAGGTCGTGGGAGATGAAAAGATAGCTGAGCCCCAGGCGCTCGCGCAGATCCATGAAGAGGTTCAGAACCTGGGCCTGCACGGAAACGTCGAGCGCCGAGACCGGCTCGTCGGCGATGATCAGAGCGGGATGGGTGATCAGCGCCCGGGCGATCGCGATGCGCTGGCGCTGGCCACCGGAAAACTCGTGGGGAAACTTCTCCGCATCGCGCGCCTTCAGACCGACGGAGACCAGAACCTCGGCGATGCGCGCCTGACGCGCGGCGGCGCCGACACCGCTCTCCAGCGCGTCCAGCGGCTCGGCCACGATCCAGCCGACCTTGCGGCGCGGATCGAGCGAGCCATAGGGATCCTGGAACACCATCTGGGCATGGCGGCGCAGGCCGCGCAGCGCCCCCGGCGAAAGCGCGAAAACATCCTGACCCATCAGCTCCACCCGCCCGGCACCGGGCTGTTCCAGGGCAAGAACCGCGCGGGCCAGGCTCGACTTGCCACTGCCGGATTCGCCGACCACGGCAAGGCTCTCACCGCGGGCGACCTGCAGGCTGACACCGTCCAGCGCGCGGTGGCGCGGCGCGGGGGCGAAGAGGCTTTGGCGCGGCAGGGGATATTCGAGGACCAGATTCTCGACCCGCAAGACCATTTCGCCCCCCGGCGCCTGGGCGCTCATAACACGGTCTCTTCTTCATGGGGATGGAGACAGGCCACCGCATGGCCCGGCGCCAGGACCCGCTCTGCCGGCGGTCGCGGCAGGCAATCGGCGGCGGCACGCGCGCAGCGCGCGGCAAAGACGCAACCCGTGGGGCGGTCCTGCGGGTCCGGCACCTGCCCGGGAATGGTCGCGAGACGCCGACCGGCCGGCAGGATATCCCCCAAAGCGCCGGGGGAAGCGGCCAGCAGGCCACGGGTATAGGGATGGGCCATGCGGGCGAAGACCTCCGCCGTGGTCCCCCGCTCCGCCACCGCGCCGGCATACATCACCAGCATCGCCGCCGTGTTCTGCCAGACCACCGCCAGGTCGTGGGTGATCAGCATCAGGGCCATGCCCGAAGCCGCGGTGACCTCGGCGATCAGGGCCAGGATCTCGGCCTGGCTGGTCACGTCAAGCGCCGTGGTCGGTTCGTCGGCGATCAACAGGGCCGGGTCGCAGGCAAGCGCCATGGCGATCACCACCCGCTGGCGCTGCCCGCCGGAAAGCTGATGCGGATAGAGATCGGGCGAGAAACGCGGCTGCGGCAGGCCGACCCGATCCAGCAGTTTCACCGCCCGCGCCGCGGCTTCGCCACGCCCCAGGCCGAGATGCCAGCGCAGCCCCTCTGCCACCTGATAACCGATGGACTTCACCGGGTTCAGCGCCGTCATGGGTTCCTGAAAGACCATGGCGATGCACCGCCCGCGCAAGGCACAGAGCGCCTGTTCGTCCAGCGCCAGCAGATCGCGCCCCTCGAAGTCGATACGCCCCGTACAGCGGGCGGCATCCGGCAGCAGGCCCATCACCGCCAGGGCGGTCATCGATTTGCCGCAGCCGGACTCGCCGACGATTCCCAGGCTTTCGCCCGCCGCGAGATCGAAACTCACCCGGTCCAGCACCGTCGCCGGGCCCTCCGGCGTGTCGAGAACCACGGACAAGTCCTGCAGGCTGAGCAATGTCATAGGCGCAACCTCACCGCAGCCGCCGCAGGCGCGGGTCGAGCAGATCGCGCAGGCCGTCGCCCAGGAGATTGAGGCCGAGCACCGTCGCCATGATGGCAAGACCGGGGAAGATCGCCAGCTGCGGCGCCAGGAACATGAGAGTCTGGGCCTCGTTCAGCATCTTGCCCCAGCTCGGGTCCGGCGGCTGGGTGCCGAGCCCGAGGTAGCTCAGTCCCGCCTCGGCCAGGATCGCCAGGGCGAACTGGATGGTCATCTGCACGATCAGCAGGCTGGCGATATTGGGCAGGATATGATCCAGGGTGATGCGGGTGCGCCCCCGGCCCGCCACCCGCGCCGCCAGCACGAAGTCGCGCTGCCAGAGACTGAGGGCCGCGCCCCGCGTCAGACGGGCAAAGACCGGGATGTTGAAGATGCCGATGGCGATGATGGCGTTGATGGCGCCCGGTCCGAAGAGGGAAGTGATCATCACCGCCGAGAGCAGGGCGGGAAAGGCGAAGGTGAAGTCGTTGAAGCGCATCACCACCTCCTCCACCCAGCCGCGCCGGGCGGCGGCCAGCGCTCCCAGCGGCACGCCGAGGCCGGCGCCGATGCCGACGGCGACCAAAGACACGGCGATGGAGTTGCGCGCGCCCGCCATGATGCGCGACAGCACGTCGCGGCCGAACTGATCGGTACCCAGCCAGTGCGCCGCCGAGGGCGGCTGCAGCTTCGCCGGGATGTCGATGGCATTGATCGGATAGGGCGTCCACACCAGGGAGAGAACGGCAACGGCGATCAACAGCAGGGTCACCGCCAGGCCGATCATCAGGTTGGCCTGGCCGCGGCCGCGCAGCCAGAACTCCCTGAGGGAAACTGCGCGCGCCTCAGAGAGCATGGCCGCCTCCGCGCAGGCGCGGGTCGAGCACCGCGTAGAGCAGGTCGACCAGGAAGTTCACCACGACGACGCTGGCGGCCAGCAGGATCACCAGATCCTTCACCACGATGAGGTCTCGCTGGGCGATGGCCTGAAAGATCAGACGCCCCAGCCCCGGCAGGTAAAAGACGTTCTCGATGATGATGGTGCCGGCCAGCAGGAAGGAGAACTGCAACCCCATGATGGTGACGACGGGGATGAGGGCGTTGCGCACTGCATGGCGCCACAGCGCCGCGCGCCGGGTCAGGCCTTTGGCCCGGGCGGTGCGCACATAGTCCTCGCCCAGGGTTTCCAGCACCGAGGAACGGGTGACCCGGGCCAGGATCGCCGCCTGCGGCAGGGCCAGCGCCACCGCCGGCAACAGCAGCGTTTTCAAGGCCGGCCAGAAGCCGGCATCCCAACCGGCGAAACCGCCGGCGGGCAGGATCTGCCAGTGCACGGCGAACAGCAGGATCAGCAGAATGGCGAACCAGAAGTTGGGGATGGCGATGCCCAACTGGGTGAAACCCATGACGCCGACATCCGACGCCTTGTTACGCCGCGCCGCGGCCAGCACGCCCAGGGGAATGGCCATTACCGTGGAGAGCACAATGGCCATCAGCGCCAACGGCAGGCTGAGGCCGATGCGCTCGGCCACCAGTTCCCAGACCGTCACGCCGTAGGTGTAGCTGCGGCCCAGGTCACCGGTCAGCAGACCGCCGAGCCAGAGGAAGTAGCGTTCCCAGGCCGAACGGTCGAGGCCCATCTCCGCCCGCAACGCCGCCAGGGTGTCTTCGCGCGCGTTCACGCCGAGAATGACGGCGGCGGGATCGCCGGGCAGCACCTCCATCACCAGAAAGACCAGCAGGCTGGCCACCAGGAGGGTGATGAAAAGCGTGGTGAGACGCTGAAGGAAGAAGACGGCCATGAGGCGCTAGCGGGCCGTTAAAATTGTTCTCCCTCCCCCCTTGCGGGGGAGGGCCGGGGTAGGGGGTATTCGGCAGTTCGGCTTGATAATCTCTTGCCGGTTCACGCCGACCCCCCTCCTACATCCTCCCCCGCAAGGGGGGAGGACTTTTAAACAAGCAGACTGCGACGATCAGTTCCAATAGACCGCGGTCAGGTCGTTGGCCTGCACCGGGCTGTTTTCCCAGAGACCGACGACATCCTTGTTCCAGACACCATGCTTGGCGAGTTGGAAAAGGAAGACATTCACCGAATCCGCCGAGAGCTTCTTCTGGGCATCGCCCAGCAGGCCATAGCGCGCGGTCTCGTCGACCGTGGTATTCAGCTTGGTCATCAGCGCCTTGAAGTCGGCATCCTGATAATTGAAGTAGTAGGTGTCGCGCCCGTAGATGCCGATGTCCATCGGTTCGGTATGCGAGACAATGGTGAGATCGTAGTCTGTGCCCTTGAAGACCTGTTCCAGCCAGCCGGGCCATTCGACCTGGCTGATCTTGGCCTCGACGCCGACCTGAGCGAGCTGGGCGGCGATGATCTCTCCGCCCCGCCGGGCATAGCTGGGCGGCGGCAGCTTCAGGCTGAGCGTCAGGCCGTCCCCGTGACCGGCTTCGGCGAGCAGCGCCTTTGCCTTTTCAGGGTCGTAAGGATAGCTGCCGGTCAGATCGACATAGGCCGGATGGTGCGGGGCGAAGTGGGTGCCGATCGGCGTGCCGTAGCCGAACATGGCGCCGTCGATCACCGCCTGGCGGTCGACGGCATGGGCCAGCGCCCGGCGCACGCGGATATCGCTTAAAGGGCCGCGGGTGTTGTTGATGGCCAGGATCGTCTCGCCCTCGGTGCTGCCGATCACCACCTTGAAGCGCGGGTCGGCTTCGAACTGGGCCATGGCCTCGGGCGCCGGAAAATTGGCGTAGGCATCGATGTCCCCGGCCAGCATGGCCGCCGTTGCCGCCGCCGGGTCGGGGATGATCTTGATGGTCGCCTTGGCGAGCTTGGCCGGTTCGCCCCAGTAGTTTTCGTTGCGAACCATCTCGACCCGGTCGCCCTTCACCCAGCGCCCGAAGACGAAGGGCCCGGTGCCGACCGGGTTGTTCTTGTTCTCCGCCGCCGTTTCCGGCGCCACGATCACCGCATCCCCCCAACCGAGATTGAAGAGAAGATTCCCCGCCGGCTGTTTCAGGGTAACCACCACGGTGCCGGCATCCGGCACCTCTACCGCCGCAATGGAATCGAACAGCCCCTTCTGCGCGTTGACGCTGTCCTCGGCCATGGCCCGGTCGAAGGAGAACTTCACATCGGCGGAATCGAAACCGCTGCCGTCATGAAAGGTCACGCCGGACTGCAGCTTGAAGGTATAGGTGAGGCCGTCGCCGGAAACCGTCCAGCTTTCCGCCAGCGCCGGTTTCACAGCACCGGAGCTGTCGATGCGGGTGAGGCCTTCAAAGATGTTGGCGTAGACCACCTCGTCGATGGCCGCCGCGGCGCCGGCGGTGGGGTCGAGATGCGGCGGCTCCAGGGGCATGGCGAGCGTGAGGCTGTCTTTGGCGGCCAGGGCGGGGGTCACCAGGGCCGGCGCAACAAGGCCCAGGGCCAGACCGGCGGCCAAAGCGGCGCTGGCCAGGGGGGACGCGACAAGCTTCTTCATGGTTCTGCTCTGCCTCCTAAGGTCGGCGGTTACGTAAGGACTCGTTCCGCTGAAGTTCTTTTCATCGGCCGCGAAGAGCCGGAAGAGGGAGTTTAGCCAGCCCGGGCCCGGTCCAAAAGCGCCAAAGTGGCCGAGGCCATGACCTTCGCCGAAGCAATCATATCGTCAATGCCGACGTATTCGTCGGGCTGGTGCGCCAGATCCAGGATGCCCGGACCATAGGCAATGCAGTCCTCCAGATGGCCGACCCGCACGATGTGCTTCTGGTCATAGGTCCCGGGGGAAACCACCTGCTGCGCCGGCCTTCCGAGCACTTCCTGAATGGCCGCGGAGACGGCGCGCACCACCGGGGCATCGGGATCGGTCATGGTCGGCTGGAAGGCCAGCACCTCCCGCAGGGCGTATTCGAACCCCTCGCGGTCGTGCTTCAGGCTCTCCAGGATCGCGACCACTTCGTTTTTCACCTGCGCCGGATCTTCCTCGATGAGATAACGCCGGTCGATGATCATGCGGCAGGAATCCGGCACCATCGGTGCCGGCAGGCCCTCGAAGTCCTCGCTCAGGCCGCCATGAAGCGAATTGATGTTGAGGGTCGACTGTTTCGCCCCCTCCGGCACCACCGGCATGGCGGTGCGCTTGGCGGCCAGCGCCGGATAGAGCTCGCTTTCAAGCCGCTGCAGGAAAGCGCCCATGTGACGCACCGCGCAGTCGCCGAGGAAGGGCATGGAGCCATGGGCGATCCGCCCCTGGGTTTCGATCTCCGCCCACCAGACGCCGCGGTGGCCGATGCAGACCCGGTCGACGTTCAGGGGTTCGGGGATGATCACGTGGTCGACCCGGGGCCGCGAGAAGAAGCCCTGCTGCGCCAGATAGCCGACCCCGCCGTAGCCGCCGGACTCTTCATCGACCGTGCCGGAGATCTCCAGGGCACCGGCAAAGCCGTCCGCCTCCTCCAGCAAAGCCTCCACGGCAATGACCGAAGCGGCGATGCCGCCCTTCATGTCGCAGGCGCCACGCCCGTAGACCTTGCCGTCACGCACCAACGGGTTAAAGGGATCGACGCTCCAGCCGCCGCCGGCAGCCACCACATCGATGTGGCCGTTGAAATGAACGCAAGGGCCCGGCCGGCCGCCTTCGATGCGCGCCACCACGTTGGTGCGCGGGTATTTGTCGGAGTCGCCCACCACACCCTCGGCGCGATGATAGGAAACTTCGAAACCGCGCTTGCGCAGCCGCTCCCCCAGGAACTCGGCGCAGGGCGTATAGGCTTCGCCCGGCGGGTTCACCGTGGGAAAGCGAATGAGGTCGCAGGTCAAGGCGACCAGATCGTTTTGCTTATCTTCGATACGTCGAAAAAGGCTGTCTTGCATGATCCCGACAGCTAGCCACAGAGCCCCGCCGCAAAGCAAGCAACAGCTTTCAAGGATTGACGGCCTATCTTCGCGTCAAGTCTCCGCGAAGGAACAGAATTATCACAGTCAGGCCCTTCGGCTGCACGGCGGAACCCCCACGTAAAGAAGTGGAGAGAGCGCCGAACCCATGGATCAACCAACCCCTGGAGCCGCGCCATGCCAATTTCGACCGACCTTCTTCAAGCCAAGCAGACAGTCAGCACAAGATTGCTGCGCGCCGGCCGGCGCGGCGGCGCGGTGGTCGCCCGGCGCTGCATACGCATCTCTTCCGCCATGGCCTCCGCCGGCGGTAACGTGCATGCGGTCGGCGTGGGCAAGAAGATCACCGGTGGCGTCGTGACAAAAGAGACCTGCGTGCGAATCTATGTCGTGCAGAAGCTGCCCGCCTCGATGCTGTCCCCGCGCGACCACCTGCCGCAGCGCATCGACGGCGTCGTGACCGACGTGATCGAGTCGGCCCCGGCTTTCGCCCTGGGACAGAGCGCGGTGAAGAAGGCGCCGCCCAAAGCGGCCCGGGCGACAACACGCAGGAGCATCGACGTGGCACAGGAAGCCTGCAGCGACAACCGCCAGGCGGCACAACGCCCCGTCGTCGCCGGCATCAGCGTCGCCCATGAAGACGTGACGGCGGGCACTCTTGCCTGCTTCTGCCGCTCGACCCTGGCCGGCGACGATCCGGATCAGATCCTCGCTCTCAGCAACAACCACGTCTTCGCCGACACCAACCGGGCGGAGATCGGCGACGACCTCTACCAGCCCGGGCCCGCCGACGGCGGTACGGCCGCCGATCGCATCGCAACGCTGCTGCGCTATCAGGAGATCGTCATCGACGGGCAGACGCCGAACCGGGTCGATGCGGCCGTCGGCCTGATGCTGCCCGAGATCGAGAGCAGCCCGACGATCTGCTCCATCGGCGCCCTGGAAGGCATGGAGCGCGGCGTGGAGGGCATGGAGGTGCGCAAACACGGGCGCACCACCGGTTATACCGAGGGCGTGATTACGGACGAGGCTTACGACGCCCTGGTCGGCATGGACCCGGCCGACCCCAACGCCGTGGCCCTGTTCGACGACCAGCTGCGCATCGAGGTGACGCCGCCCTTCCAGGCCATCGGCCTGGGCGGCGACAGCGGTTCGCTGATCGTGAACCGCGCGGCGGCCCGCGCCGTCGGCCTGTTCTTCGCCGGCCCGGAAAGCGGGGTTTACGGGATCGCCAACCAGATGAATGATGTCATGGAAGCCCTCGACATCGAACCGATCTAGGTAACACCGAATGAACGACAGTCTGGAAGCGTTGAAGGAGCGGCTGAAAGGCCGCTTCCTCGGGCGCGGGGGGGTCCACGGCCTGGGCATCCGCCGCGCCGAGAACGCGATCTGCGTCTATGCCGATATGGAGGAAAACCCCGAGCTGCAGGCGGTGCTGACGGAGATCCAAAAGGAAAGCGGGCCGATCCGCGTTCTGGTGATCAGGGAGGCCCGCCCGACGGCAAGCCGCTGACCGCCTGTTCCCGCTTGCGATGACACCAGACCAGCCAGCGGCGCTTCAGATACCAGCAGAGGCCCCAGGGCAGGCACCAGCGCAGCCATCGCCTGGCACCGAACAGCGGCGGCGGGGCCGGCGGCACCGCCAGCAGATGAAGCCCCTGCGCTGCGGCCTGGTCTTCGCTTTCAGGGGCTTCGCTATCGGGTGCAACCTGGCCCGGCATATCATGAAAGACGAAACCGTGATCCGTCTTGGCGATCCGCAGGCTGCCGGGTGCAGCGGCCAGGGCCGGATCGTAGTAGGTCAGCATGGCCTTGTTGTCCGCCGGCTCTTCCAGGCGGTAAACGACAACGATCTGCGCCGCCGCCGGAGAGGTCGCCGGGTCGCGCAGGATCTCCACCAGGACGGGTTGGCGTCGCGCCAGGCTCTTCCTGATCGCCGCAACGGTCTTTTCCGTCTCGGCAGCCAACCAGATTCGGCCGCCCGGCACCGGCAGCCGCAGGTCGAGGGAAACTTCGACGCTGGAGAACAAGCCGCTGTCGACCAGTTCATGCTCCAACTGCCGGCTCATTTCCGCCGCCGGCATCCACTTGTCCGCCACCCGGCTGGAAATCGCACAGCAGACCAGCGACTGCACGGCATTGGTCTGAAGGCACTGCGTCAACCGCGCCATCAGGAAGGGATGCAGCCTGGACCAGCAGACCCGGTTCACCGGATTGGTGTCGCCGCCGGGTTCCGGTCGCCGCGCGGTGACGCGCGCGCGGTAGTAATCGACCGCTGCGACGGCCTGGGCGATCCGAAAGAGCCTGTCCCCGGCGCAGGCGGTGGTGGCGAGCTGCGTCACCAGATCGTTGCCCCCGAAGACATTGGCCTGCCTGCCGTAGTCAGCCCGTAATCGGGCACAGGCCGACCCCGCCGCCGCCCGGAGCATCACCGCCGCTGCCGTCTCTTCGTCCGGCGTCAGTTGCCAGACGGCCCAGGGCCCGGGATCGTCGAGCCAGGGCCGGAACCAGCTTTGGTACGTCGGCATTTGTGTTGTCAGCGGCGCGGCCGCGTCACCCGGCGGCTCGCCTTTGCAGTTTGTCCCGCGGCGGCAGAGGCCTGCCCGGAGGCCGCTGTGGTCCGCGCCTCAGCCGTTTCCTCATACCAGCGGCCCAGGGCATTCAGGGCCTCATGGGAGGTTTCGCGCTGTGCCGTCAATTCAAGACCGCAGCCGGCACAGGCGATCGCCTGGCCGGTCAGCACCGCCTCAATCGGCAAGGCCAGCGGCTGGCTGCAGGCAGGGCAGGGAATTCTCCCGGGCTGGGTTGCGGTCATGACTTAGCCGTCGCCTTCTTCATCGCGCTTCGCCAAGACATCCTGGCTGCTGGATTCCGACGCCAGGGCCAGAAGCTGCGCCAACCCGCCGGGCATATCCGCCTGTTCGATCCGAAGCTTCATCTTGACCAGCATGTCGACCGAGCGCCGGCCGTTGGAGCCTTGCTCGCGCGCGAAGGTGGCGCGCAGTGTCGCCGGCGGCTCGCCCGTGGGGCCCTGGCGCTTGGCGGCCATCAGTTGATCAACCTCGGCCTGGCGCTGCGGCAGGGCCTCGGTCTGAACGATCTTCACAGTGTAGTCGAGTTCCGCATCCTTGATCTGCAGGGCCGGGATGGGAAGCATGGAAAGCAGCGGGATCTGCACCTCGACCTCTTCGTCACTGCCATCGGCACCGCGATGCCGCCGCTTGAAGCGCGCCATCTGCAGCTCACCCAGGTCGCCCATGCCGTCGCCGTTACCGGTGAAGCCGACGGAACGGATGAAGCGCGCGGTGGCCATGGCCGACTGCGCTTCGGCATCGACAAGGGCGTGGATCGGCGCCCCGATCAGCTGCGCGAGGGAGAGGACCGAAGACTGCGGTTCGGGCAGCTCGCGCGGCGTCGGCGCCGTGGTGCCGCCGCCGTCCCCGCCATCCGTGGGCGGCTGCCCACCGCCGCCGATATCCGTGGCAACTGCTTTTTCAGATGAGTCGTCCGACATCGCCAGCCTTCCTTTCCCGGCCTACTCAGAGGTGAGGACATGGCGCGTCGTGCGCTCGCCCACTTTCACCTCGGTCCAGACCATGTTGCGGACCACCGCCTTGATCTTCACGCTGGAGATCGCCGCCTCGCTCAACTGCGATAGCTGGCCACCCTCCACCATGATTTCGATACGGGCATCGCTGTTGCCGTGCCAGATGGTCTTGATCGGCTTGGCCATCGCCTGGACCGCGTCCGCTATGCCCTTGTCGCCGACGATCGGCTGAATCAGGGCACGCAGCGCCTGCTTCATCTCCACCTCTGCCTCTTCGCTCTGGCTGTAGATGTCCTTGGCGTATTGCTCCATGGCCCAGCGGAACGGCCGCTCAAGCTCGGCCAGCGCCAGCCCGGCATCGAAGTTGCCGTCATCATCGATCATGTGGGTGTAGGACTCGATGAAATAGCGCAGCACCTTCTGACGCATGTCGATGCGCAGGGCCGAGGAGTTGAAGCCCTTGGTCAGGTATTTCCACCAGGTCTCGCGAAAAGTCTCATCGGCCTCGTTGCGCGCCCGGGCAAGATCCAGGAAGGTGGCGACCAGCCGTTCGACGGAACGCTCGAAGAGCACCGCCGCGTTGGCCTCCTGGCTTTCGTTGTTCACCTCGCTTTCCGGCACCCCGGCGATGGAGAACTTCAGGTCGATCTCGACCTCTTCCACGTCCGCGCGCGGCACCGGAAACTTGCGCAGCAGATAGTCGTTTTCGTAGTAGCGCGCGATCGAGCGCGAGTAGAGGTCGGCGCTGAAGCGCGCCTTTGCCAGATCCCGAAGGATCGCCCCGACGATCTGTTGAAGATCGGCCATCCCTGTTTACTTTGCCTCCCCCTCGGCGATCACGCCCTTCACCGGGCGGCCTTGATTCACTGCACCTTTGATCAACCCGCTCACGCCGGCTGGCGCCTTCCGGTCAGCCAGTCCATAAGACCGCGCCAGACGCGGGTCTGGACATGTCGAAAACGGGCGAGAGCGCCGGAACGGCCGGGCAGAACAACCGTCTGCGGCGGCCCCAGCGCGATCAGTTTCCCGCTTTGCCGCCGCCGCCACCACCAGCGCCACCGCCCGCACCGCCACTGCCCGGCTGGCCGGTAACCGCGGGCGGTGCCTGAATGGTGTCGGCCAGTATGTTCAGCATTTTTGCCAGGCCCGCCGGCAGTTCGTCCTGCACCGCATGGACGTGCACATCGATGGTGGTTTCGACCGAGTACTTGGATTTCTTGGTCGATTCGGAATCTTTTTTGGAGGAGACCGAGGCTTCCAGGTTGGCCTTGAAGAAGAGGTAGCGGGCACTGGCGCTGACCTTGGCGTTCTTCGCCGTGGACTGGGCCGTCTTGTCTTCGCTTTCGTTGCTGGACGAGATGTTGGCCTTGAAGTCGATGGTCATCTCATCGATGCGGATGAAGGGAATCGGCACAATGGTCAGCAGGGGTACGGTGATCTCCGTTTCCTGTTCACCCTTCTTGGCCGTGAAAGTGACGTTCTGAACCGAGCCGTCATCGTTGAAGCCGATTGCCTTGATGAATTTCACCGAGGACACGGCAGCCTTGGCCTGTGCCTCGATGGCTGCATCCAAGGGACCGCCGATCAACGATCCGAACGGCAATGCTTGTAGTTCACCTGCTACTGCCATGCTCTCCCCCTTTTAAGCTTCACGGCCTCCCAGGCTGCGCTTTTGTCCTAGAAACTGAACAAAACCGTCAACTGAATTGCCGCAATCGCTATATCCACACCAAATCTATCGAATAGGCTTTATTGAGGCAATTTATTAGCGCCACCAATAATTCGCCCAAATATAACGCTGTTAGCGGGCGATTCCGTGACAAAAAAGGGTCAGCGGACGCGTCTTCATTTGATCGTTAATCACGATCTACCCGGCCACGACTGCCCGGCGATCCAATTAGGAACAGCTGCCCAACGAAAGCCTAGAGCAGATCCCGGTCGGATGGAATCGCCGGAGGCGATCCCCTGAGATATCTGGGGACCGGGTGAATCTGCCCTAACTGTTCGATGTCGATCGGATTCACATGTTTTGGCGCAACCACAAAGTGGTTCCGTCGAAACATGATCCGACCCTAGTGAGTGACGATGCTGGAGGTCGTGTCTGCTCTGGCGGCGAAGGGCAGGCGGCCAAGCGCAAACCAGCGGGCCGTGCTTTTGCAGTAGTCCCGATAGACCTGGCCATGGGCGGCCAGAAGATGGGCCTCCTCCAGGCGGACCTGCAGGTGCAGGACCAGCATCCCGACAAGCAGGCAGATCAGGGTGAAGCCGCTTGGAAAGGACAGGAAGAACCCGAACTGGGCCAGCTGTATGGCCAGAAACATGGGGTTGCGGCTCCAGGCAAAGGGGCCGCCGGTGATCAGCCCAGGCACCCCGCCCTTGGCCGGCAGGCCGGAGCGCCAGGCCCGGCCCATGGAAAAGTGCAGCGCGATCGCCGACGAAAAACCGGTGATCATGACGATCAGGCCGGCAAAGACGATCGTCGATGTCATCAGAAACCCGCAGGCCAGCAGATAGCTGTCCAATCCGGGCCAGAACGCGCGGGCAAGCATGGCCAGGGTAATGACACTGCGGAACACGACGAAGGTTTTGGCAAGCCACCAGTGGCGGCTGCCCCTGACGCCATGCCAGACGGCAGAGTGTCCGAGCCGGCGCCGCCGCGCCGTCAGCCTGACGATATAGAAAAGCGCGACCCCGGGGAAAAACAGCGCCAGGAACCACCGCGCCGCTTCAAGAGCTTGCGGCTCCGCCATCGTTGTCACATCCGACTGGTCTTCAGCTGATAAGCGAACAAACTATGGCACATATATTAGAGAAAAATTAATTAGCAATCCAGGGTTTTAATGACGAAACAAGATCGCGCAGATCAACATCTGACCTTCGTCATCCGCGGATCGATCAGCGGCGCGAGGTGCAGGCGACAGGCCATCCGCTCGCCGGCGATTTCCAAAGCGTAGGTCCCGCTCTCCAGGAAGGTCTTGTCGATCGGCTTGTCAGCACGGACATAGCCGTAGCCGATGGCCGTGCCGAGGCTATGGCCGAAACCGCCGCTCGACAGCCAGCCGACCCTTTGCCCGTCACGGTAGAGGGTTTCACGGCCCAGCAGCACGACGTCCGGATCCTCCGGTGTGAAGCCGGCGAAACGCTTTTTCAAGCCGCCCCGCCTCTGCGCTTCCAGCGCGGCCCGGCCCTTGAAGTCAACGCCCTTGCCGCGCTTTACCGCCCAGCCGAGCCCGGCTTCCAGCGGCGTGTGGTCCGGACCGATATCGCTGCCCCAGGCGCGGTAGCCTTTCTCCAGCCTGAGGGACTCGATGGCGCGATAGCCGGCATTGCCAATGCCCTGCCCGGCACCTGCGGCCATCAGCGCCTCATAGACGCCGACCAGGGATTCGGTGGGCACATGCAACTCCCAGCCAAGCTCACCCACATAGGTCAACCGCAGTGCCCGGACCGTCGCCCCGGCAATAGGAAGCGATCTTGCCGTTGCAAAGGGAAAGGCCGCATTGGAAACGTCGGCGCCGGTGACAGACTGCAAGACCTCTCGCGCCAGCGGCCCCATGAGCGCCAGCACGCCGTAGGCCGAGGTCACATCGACCAGCTCGGCGCGCAGGCCCGCCGGGATGTTGCGCCTGATCCAATCGAAGTCATGGGTCGCAAAGCCGGTGCCGGTCACGATGTAGAAGCTCTCGGCTGAAAGGCGCGTCACCGTCAGATCGCATTCGATGCCGCCGCGCTCGTTCAGCATCTGGGTATAGATCACCGTGCCGACGGGCCGCGCCACGTCGTTGGCGCAGATCCAGCTCAGCGCTGCCTCCGCGTCCGGGCCCTGCAGCAGAAACTTGGCGAAGGAGCTTTGGTCGAAGACCGTCACCGCCTCGCGCGTCGCCCGGTGTTCGCGCGCCACGGCGTCGAACCAGTTCTGCCGGGCGAAGCTGTAAACGTCTTCCGGCACCGCGCCCGCAGAGAGATCCGCGAACCAGTTCGGCCGCTCCCAGCCCAGCTTCTCGCCGAAGCAGGCCCCCTGGTCTTTCAGGCGCTGGTAGAGCGGCGAGCGGCGGCAGGGCCTGGCCGAACTGTGCTCCTCATGCGGCCAGGCAAGGGTGTAGTGCTTGCCATAGGCCTCAAGGGTGCGGGTGCGGACCCAGTCAGGGTCGGCATGGGGCCGCCCGAAGCGCCTGATATCGACGGGCCAGAGATCGAAGGGCTGTTCTCCCTTGGCGATCCACTCGGCCAGCGCCATGCCGGCGCCGCCGCCGGAGGCAATGCCGAAGGCATTGAACCCGGCCCCGAGGAAGAAGTTCGCCAGCTCCGGCGCCTCGCCAAGAATGAAGTTGCCGTCGGGCGTGAAGGATTCCGGCCCGTTGATCAACTGCTTCACGCCCGCGGTTTCCAGCGCCGGCACGCGGCCCAGCGCCAGCTCCATCAACTGTTCGAAGTGATCGAAGTTCGAATCGAGCAGGCTGTAGTGGAAATCGGCGGGGATGCCGTCGAGCGCCCAGGACAGCGGGTTGGGTTCGTAGCCGCCCATCACCAGACCGCCGACCTCCTCCTTGTAATAGGTCAGACGGTCGGGATCGCGCAGGGTCGGCAGGGCGCGCGCCACGCCGTCGATGGCTTCGGTGACCATGTACTGATGCTGCAGCGACACCAGCGGCACCGTCACCCCGACGCCGGCCGCCAGGTCGCGCGACCACTGGCCGGCGCAGCAGACGACTTTTTCGCAGGCGACGATACCCTCCGGCGTTTCCACGCCAGTCAGTTTCCCTGCTGCGTCCAGCACAACGCGGGTGACCGGCGTATCCTCCAGCAGGGTGACGCCCGCCTGCCTTGCGCCCTTGGCCAGGGCCAGGGTGATGTCGGAGGGATTGGCCTGGCCGTCGCTGGGCAGGAAGGCGGCACCGATCACATCGTCGACATTCATCAGAGGCCAGAGGTCCTGCGCCTCCTTCGGCGTGAGGAGGTTCATCTCCAGGCCGAAGGAGTGGGCCGTGGTCGCCTGGCGCTTCACTTCGACCCAGCGCTCGGCATTGCAGGCAAGGCGCAGGCCGCCGTTGCGCTTCCAGCCCGTCGCCTGCCCGGTCTCTTCTTCCAGGCGGTCGTAGAGGTCGACCGAGTAGCCGAGCAACTGGGTGATGTTGGCGGAGCTGCGCAGCTGCCCCACCAGGCCGGCGGCATGAAAGGTGGTGCCCGACGTAAGCTTCTTGCGCTCCAGCAGCAGGCAGTCGGTGATCCCCAGCCGGCCCAGGTGATAGGCGGTGGAGCAGCCGATGATGCCGCCGCCGACGATGACGACTTTGGCGGCGGCGGGAAGTTTGCCCATCGGAGCCCCTAAAGGTTCATGAAAGCATCATGGGCACGCGCGAAACGCGCCCGGTTCTCAACCGTATAGCCGGCATAGTCGAAGTCCAGGGAGGAGTGAATCTCCGACACCATGGACCACAGGGTCTCGCGCAGAAGCGAAGCGCACTTCATCGCCGCGAAGCGGCGATAGAGAGCGTCCGTTGCCGGGGCCTCGAAGTAGCTTTCGAGAAGATGCCGCTCCAACTTTTCATCCAGCCCGCAGTTGGTCGCCAGGTTGGCCAGATCGAAAAGCGGCGAGCCGAAGCCGGCGTAGTCCCAGTCGATCAGCCAGAGCCGCCGGCCGTCATCCAGGATGTTGCCGGGCAGCAGGTCGTTGTGGCCGAAAACCATCGTGATGTCGCCGACCGCCGCCTCCAGCTTCTCGGCAATACCGAGCAATGCGGGCAGGTCGGCAAGGTGACGGCTATCGCCCTCGCGCAGACTGCGCCCATAGTCGCGCAGCACATGGAACGGCCAGAAAGTCAGCGCCGCCCCGCGGAACGCCGCGCCGACATCGCGGTGCACCTTTATCAGCAGCGGGATGAAGCGGTCGAGCATGGCGACGGAGCGCAGATCGGCTTCGCCCAGGGTGCGGCCCTCCACAAAGCGCACCACCAGAACACCGGGCTCGGTATAAACCACATCCGGCGATACCCCGGCCACCGCGGCCGCACGGCTCGCCGCCGCTTCGTTGAAGCGCATGACGTGATGCACCGGAATGTCATCGCCCAGGCGCACCACATAGCCGTCGCCGGAGTCATCGACGACATGAAAATTCACGTTGGTGATGCCGCCCTCAAGCCGCTGAAGCGCGACCGGCCCGGACCACAGCGGCAGCCCGCGCACCCGCGCCTTCAAGGTCTCCAGCTCCGGCCCGGTCAACACCACCCGCCCCTGCTCCCCGCGATTGATCAGCCGGACAAGTCTGCCCCGCCGGCCAAACCACCGCAACCGCCTGGAAGCATCCACCAAAGGTCCCGGGGCTTAACGCCCCAGGACCAGGTCGCGGAACAGACAGTTGGCTTCCCGGTGGAGGTCCGCCGAAGGCGCCTCGGCATCCGGCAACACCCGCTCGGCCCGCGCGATCTCCTCTTCGATCAGGGCGTCGAGCATCACCAGGCGCGGTCCCTCACCCATCTCACGGGTCAAGGCCTTACGCGCCAGCATCTCGTCCAGAAAGGTCGAGAGGCCGGCGGGCAGGTCCAGCCCGGCCCGCAGCTCGCCCAGGTTCATGGGCAGCGGCCGGCCCGGATTGGTCCGCAGCCACATCAGCGCCACGGCCGGGCGCAGGGCGTAGAAGTACTTCTTCAGCTTCACCCTTTCCTGACCCTCGATGAAGCGCCGGTACTGATTGCGGCAGAGCTGCAGGTAGTGGTGGCCGCAGGGGCGCTGATGCGCCGTCTTCTCCGCCAGGTCCAGCAGCTTCACCATCGCCTCGCCGTCGGCCCGGTAGACGATGGGCGAGCGCAGCCATTCCAGCAGCACCGGGTTGGGCTTGATCAGCAGGTTGAGGGCCTTGCGCAGCTCCCAGCCGTTGATGTCCATCTCGCCCTCGATGGGCAGCTCGATCACATCGCGCTGCGCATCCACCGAGAGGTACCAGTCCGCCGGGTGGGCATAGACGAAGCGCACGTCGTAGTCGCTGTCCGGCGAGGGAAACCCCCAGGCACGGCTGCCGGACTCCACGGCGAACAGCAGACGCACGTCGTAAGCGTGTTCGATCTCGTCCAGCCGTTCGGCGATCAACGCCCGCGGTTCGCGGGCAACACAAGCAAGGGCCGTCATGATCTCATTCCCCCTCTTCCATACCTTCCTGTCCCCAATACACTTCCGCCTGGGCCCCGCCCGGTTGCGCAGACTTCATATGCCGCCATTGTTCTGCTCCTCGTTATCTTCCCGGCGGTCCAACCTCTCCGCACTGCCGTCAGCGCAAAGAAAAACCCTCCCGTGGCTGGTGCCGCGGGAGGGTCCTTGTTCTCTAGACCGGTGTTGCTGGGTTTACAGCATCTCCGGGCGGCCCTCCCTCAGGCACAGCAGAATGACTACGCGATCGCCATAGGCCATCCAGGCCGAGGCGCTCTGCGCAGAAATCTGATGGGTAGTTTGGACCGGTTTCATCATTTTCTGTTTCGCTGTTGCTCGAAGTATTCCTGCAGCGACGCACTTCGCGCTGCGAATTCCTGCGCCGTTTATGATCGTTCGGGCTACGGAAGTCAAGAAATGCCCGCCGGCTCCCCTTTAAACTCACACTCATCGTTGTGGTCAGTACGGCAGATCGAAATCGCCAAAGCAAATTTGAACAGCGTTCATGGAACGTGGTAACGAGAACCTGGAACAACGGAAGAGCGAGAGCGAACGTGGGACGCCGGTCCGACCATTCACGCGAAGAACTGGCAAGCCTGGCCACCGAAGCGGCGCGGGCGATCATGGTCGAACAGGGTGTCGCCCAGGTCTCGGCCCGCGCCATCGCCAAGCGCATCGGCTATTCGCCGGGCACGCTCTACAACCTCTTCGAAAACATCGATGCCATCGTCTACCAGGTGAACGCCGCCACCCTGCGGGATCTGGCGATGGCGGCCATGGCGGCAGTGGAAAACCAGACCCGGCCGCTGGATCGCGCCATCGCCCTGGGCCGCGCCTATGTCGATTTCGCCGAGGCGCAGCCGCGGCTCTGGCTCTCCGTCTTCGACTTCCGCCCGGCCGCGGAGGGGGACAGCCCGGCCTGCTTCGAAGAGGCCGTCACTCTGCTTTTCACCGTGGTCAACGACTGCCTCACCCCCTTCTTTACCGCCGAACAGGAGGCCTTGCGCGCCGCCTCCGGTCGGGTGCTGTGGTCCGGCGTGCACGGCATCTCGCTGCTGAACGTCACCGGCCGCCTGGGCCAGCCCGACGGCATGACCGCCGCCGATATGGCCGAACTGCTGATCCGCAACTTCATCCGTGGGCTGGAAGCCTAGTTCGCCTCAGCGAATTCGCGCAGGGTTTCATAAGTGAAGGTGTAGTCGCTGTCGGTCAGCGGCTTGTGGCAGGCGAGACAGGGCCCTTCATTCAGACCGGCGCGATGCTCGCCCTCGACCGAGAACACGGCATAGCGCCAATCATCGTTTCGCAGGATATCCGGCACTGCCTGCCCCCAGCCGGCCTGTTTTTCCATGGCGGTGAAGGCCGCCCGCTCGCCGACGACCAACTGGCCGTCGGCGCCCAGAAGCAGCTTGCCGTCGGCATCGACCTGGGCCTCGAAGATCTCGACCAGCAGATACGCGCCGGCGGGAAAAGCACCGCCGGCCTTGGCCGCCGCCAGGGCGGTGGCGTTGGCACTGTAGAAGCGGACCTGCTTGCGGCCCTCAAAATCGATCCGCTGATAGCGCTTGAAGGCCTCTTCGAAATCGGCCGGGAAGCTGGGTGCCATACCGTCGAGCCCGGAAAGGTTGGCCGCCGTCGCGCCCGGATCGGCACCGGGCAGACTGGCGAAGTGAGCGGCAAGATTTTCGATATCGCTGTCGGGCAGCGAGGCCGCGATCGCGTTCATCAACTCGTTCGAGCGATCGCCGGCACGAAAGGCCTTCAACTGGGTTTCGATGTAACCGGCCTTCTGGGCCGCGAGATTGGGAAAGTTCTTGCCGGTGCTGATCCCCGCCGCCCCATGGCAGGCCGAGCACTGGGTGGCGAGGTCGGCCCCGGCCTCGGCGTCCGCGGCCAGGGCCGGCGCAGCGGAAAAGCCCGCCAAAACGGCGGTTAAGACAGCGGCGACAAAACAGCGGGTCGGTCTCACGATCTTCTCCCTCGATTGTTGAACACCCATCGAATTAGGCCTGGGCCCGGCATTCTTTCGGCCGGGCTCCCTTCGGGCGCCCTATCCTGTACCTGATCCAGATGAAGGCGATGGGTGACGACAACCACTCTAGCGCTTTGATCGCCGCACCCAGCCCGAAAAGCGGCGGATCGCGCGAATGTGTTCCGGCGTTAGAAGGACCGGCGTTGTCGGGAAACGTCAGGTTTCGACCAAACAACCACAGGTCGGAGATCCGGTTGCCGGGCTACGGCTGGCGTTGCGGGGCGTAAGTGAGCGCACGCAGGTAATCGCTGAGTTGACGGCGATCTTCGAAGCCGGACAGTTCGGCGTAGTCGATGGGCAGGAGGTAGGGATGCAGCTCCGCCCGGCAATAGTCCGCATAGAGCCGCCGGAGCCGCGGCTTGCCGGTGATCTGCTCGATCGCGTGAATGACGGCCCGCCGCCAGCGCGTATCTTGCGGCGAGGCGTAAGTGAAGTCGGATGTGGGGGCCAGCAAGTTCATCTTGATACCGGTCAAGATTTACGCCGCTTTCGTGACGAATGAGCTGCGCTTTCGTGGCATTTCCCTGACGCCTGACGCCGCCAAAGCGACGCCGGCATCCATCAAAGGCCGGCAGTCAGCGCCTTGATTAATAATACCGAATAGTTATTCGCGGCGAAATTGAACAATCCTATTCTATATGCAGATTCTCTAAACCAATGACTGATACGTTGTTGTTTCAACACCCTCAATCGGCTTCGATAGCAGACGCGGGAAGATCGAAAGCAACGGATAGATAACAACCTCAATGGGTCACCAAGCAAAGCAGACCATCAAGACGTGCGACACGCTGGCACCCTACGATCTTCTGCATACACCAATATGGGTCTTTGACGTCAGCCGCCACCGGATCTGGTGGGCGAACCGGCGCGCCGTGGCGTTCTGGCGGGCCGAATCCCTGGCCGACCTGCTGGCGCGCGACTACAGCTCCGACAGCGCGACGGTGCGCCAACGCCTGGCCCAGGTGGTGGAGAACACACCGCCGGGCGAAGTGGCGCTGGAGGCCTGGACGCTCTATCCGGACAGCACGCCGATCACCGTGCTGCTGGCCGCCACGCCGGTCACCATCGAAGACGGCCAGCAGGCGATCCTGATCGAGAGCTCCGGCCCGCTGGATCTTAAGGGCGATGACGAAACCCTGCGCCTGCTGGAGGCAACCCGCTATACCTCGCTGATGGTCAGCGTCTTCTCCTCGGAAGGCCTGCTGCTGTCACGCAATCCGGCCGCCGTCGAAACCTTCGGCGCCAGACCCGTCGCCGCCGGCCGCCGCGACCTGGCCGAGCATTTCGACAACGCCGGGCTGGCGGTGGAGCTGCGCGAAACGGTGCTTTCCGGCACCTCCTTTCACAGGGACCTGCGCATCGCAACGGCGCAGGGCCAGCGCTGGCATCAGGTACATTGCCAACGTGGGCGCGACCCTCGAAGTGGCGAGTGGGTCATCGTCATGACCGAGACCGACATCAACGACCGGGTCGAAGCCGAAGCCCGCCTTGCCAACCTCAACATCGAGCTGGAGAAAAGGGTCCGCGAGCGCACCATCGAGCTGGAAGACATTTCCTCGCAGGCGGTGGTCGCGCGCGATCAGGCGGAAAAGGCGAACCGGACCAAATCGGAATTCCTGGCCAACATGAGCCACGAGCTGCGCACGCCCCTGAATGCCATTCTCGGTTTCTCGGAAACCATCCATCTTGGCGTGTTCGGCCCGATCAACAGCCGCTACCAGGACTATGTCTACGACATCAATCATTCCGCCCGCCACCTGCTGAGCCTGATCGACGGCCTGCTCGACCTCGCAAAGATCGAGTCCGGCAAGATGATCCTGCAGGAAAGCGAAGTCGATCTGCCGAAACTGCTGGAAGAAGCCGTCCAAATGATCGGCGCGACCAGCCACGGCCGGTCGAAAGAGTTCCGCCTGGTCTTTGAGGAGCAGAACATAAACCTGCTCGGCGACCTCAGACTGCTGAAACAGGTCGCCATCAATCTGTTGACCAACGCGGCAAAGTTCAGCCCCGAAAAAGGCACGATCACGGTGTCCGTCAACAAGCCCGGGACGCAGCTGGAAATTCGCATCACCGACGAGGGCCGCGGCATCGACGCCGGCAAGCTGGACCTGGTCTTCCGGCCCTATGAACAGTCGGCGGTCAAGGCCGTCGCCAGCGAGGGGACGGGTCTTGGCCTGCCCATCGCCCGGTCCTTCGTGGAACTGCATGGCGGCTCGCTCCATCTGGAAAGCGAGAAGGGGAAGGGCACCACCGCCGTGGTGAAGCTGCCCGGCAAGCGGGTCTTCTACGACAGCCGGCACTCCTCACCCGCCGCTTGAAGCCTCCCTTAAGAACCTCCCGGTCGCGCTCAGATCACGGGCCAGGCCACAGACCAGATCACAAAAATGACTCAGCCGGTGAGTCGCGCCGGATGCTTACTCTTTCCCGGATTCGTAAGGACGGGCCGCCGCCGTTCCTGCTGCGACAACGACCGGGGAAGACGGTTTGCTGCCAAGAAAAATGATCTCTGCCTGTGCCGTGGCCACGCTGGCGATGGTGTTCTCGGTACAGCAGGGCGAGCATGGACCGCTGGTGGTCTATAAACTGCAAATGCCCAAAGGCGCCCCCAAGGCGTTGAACGATCCGCAGCCGTCGGGCAGGTCAAATCAACCTTCACCGGCAAGTGAAACCCGGATCATTCCGGCGGCGCGAGCGCCACTGCCGGGCAGCGCGCCGGCCAGCACGCCGAGTAGTCCCGCGGCACCGCCCCGCCTCAGCCCCCTCCAACCGAGTATCCTCGGCACCTTGGTCATGCCCGCGTCCCGCGGAACGGCAGCCACAAAGTTCGTGCCGCTGGCACCACTGCTGCTACCCGCCGCCGAAACGGCCTATCAAAGCCAAAGGGGTCAAAACCAGCTGGGTCAGAGCAAACCGGGACTCCCGCCCGGCGTTACCATGATCAACGAGGAAACCGGCGAAGCCCTCACCCTCGACGATGTGCAAGGCGCCCTGGGTTGGCGCCAGGATACGGTCGAGAAGCTGCGCAGCGTCCCGATCGCGCCGCGGTTTTAGCCTCTTTCACAGTTTGACGGCACCGGCCCGACATAAGTCGAAAACGCTATAGCCCGAATCTCCAAAAGCAGCTGGATCACGACAGACTGAGTTCATCCAGAGCCCGGCGCTGCTCATGCATTTTCAGGAAGACCGTGTAATCGTGGTCGAAACGGCTGCGCGCCGCCGGGTTGGGCAAGCGTTCACGGCCGCCCTGCTGCATGCCCTCGGCGGCGGCCGTCAGGCTGGGAAACATCCCTGCCGCCCGCGCCGCCACCATACCCGTGCCCAGCAGAACGGCGTCCTCAGCCGCCGGTTCGATGACCTTGCAGCCCACGGCATCCGCATAGAGCTCCATGAGCAGCGGGTTCTTGATATGCCCACCGGTGACATGCAGCGTGTCGATGCCGTAGCCCCTGGCGTTCAGCGCATCGAGGATATGGCGTACACCCAGGGCGATGCCCACCGCCGTGCGCCAATAGAGCCGGCAGAGACTGTCAAATGAACTGTCGAGGGTAAGCCCGGAGATGACACCGAGCGCCTGGGGGTCGGCCAGCGGTGAGCGGTTGCCGTGAAAGTCCGGCAGCACGTGCAGCCGCCCGGCGAGGTCGAGCCCCTCGTCCCGGCGCAGTTCCATGACCCTTGCGGCGATGCGGCCGTGCATGGCGGCGTCGGCTTCGCCGCCGGCGCCGTGCCAGCGGATGATGTGGTCGAGCAGGGCGCCGGTCGCGGACTGGCCGCCCTCGTTCAGCCAGCAGTCGGGCAACACCGCGCCGAAGTAAGGCCCCCAGACACCGTGGATCGGCCGCGGCTCGGCCGACAGCGCCATGACGCAGCTTGAAGTGCCGGCGATCAGCGCCAGGTGCCGATCGATACCCCCGGCATCCCCGGCATAGCCGCCGAGCACTCCCAAGGCCCCGGCATGGGCATCGATCAAGCCGGCAGCGACCCGGCAGGCGGTAGTGAGGCCGAGGGCGGCGGCGGCTTCCGGCGTCAGCGGCCCGAGGTCGGTCCCTATGGGGCTCGCCTGGGCCGGCAGTTGGCCGCGCGCCAGCAGGTCGGGCAGGCCGATCTGCTGGAAAAAATCCTGCTGCCAGCCCGGCGCCTCATGACCGAGGTAGGTCCATTTGCAGGCCAGGGTGCATTGCGAGCGGTCCAGCGCGCCCGAAGCCTTCCAGGTGAGGAAATCGGCAAGATCGAAAAGGTAGCCGCACTTTTCCCACTGATCGGGAAGGTTGCGCCGCAGCCACATCAGTTTCGGCGTTTCCATTTCCGGCGACATCACACCGCCGACATAGTCCAGCACGCGGTGACCGGTGGCGGTGCACTCCTCAGCCTCGGCCAGTGCCCGGTGATCCAGCCAGACAATGGTGTCCCAGCGCGGTTCGCCCGTCGTTGAAACGCTGAGCGGTGCCGCGTTGCGGTCGCGCAGAACCAGCGAGCAGGTGGCATCGAAGGAGATCCCGGCAATGCGCCCGCTCTCCACACCGGCGGCCGTCAGGGCGCCGCGCACCGCACTGCAGACCGCTGCCCAGATCTGTTCGGAATCGTGTTCGCTGTGATTGTGCCGCGGCTGATGCAGGTCGATGGGCTGCTCGCCACGGCCCAGCGAAGCGCCTTCGCGCGTCAGCACGCCGGCGCGCGCGCTGCCGGTTCCCACATCGACACCCACCACCAGGTCCTGCATCAAGATACCCTCTGGCCCCGCTCCAGATTTCGAATCAGGCCCGGCAGTTCCCGCATGTCCTCGAAAACCTGTATTGGGCCCAGGGCCGCCAGTTTTTGCCGATGCGGTTGCGAACGTGCGTGACTGCCGCCGGTGAAACCGAAAACGCCCATACCGGCTTTCAATGCCGCGACGATCCCGGCGGGGCTGTCCTCCACCACAATACAGTCGGACGGGGCGACCTGCATCTCCCGCGCCGCATGCAGGAAGAGGTCAGGGGCCGGCTTGCCGCGCGCCACCATCGAAGCGCTGAAGACATGGCCGTTGAAAAAGGGGGCCAGGCCGGTCACTTCCAGCGACAGGCCGATCCGCTCCGGCTGGCTGGAGGAGGCAACGCAAACCGGCCGCGCCAGCCCGTCGAGGGCCTCGGCGATACCGGCAATGGGCTGCAGCTCCTGCCGGATCGCCTGATAGAGGTGCTCGCGCATGCGCTCCAGCGCGGCATCGTCCATGTCGACCCGATAGTCGCGGCGCAGCAAGGCACAGACCGAAGCGAGCGATTTGCCGAGAAAGGCCTCGTAGCCCTGGGCGGCATCGATCTCAGCCCCGGCTTCGGCGATGGCCTGCAGCAGGATACGCATGGACAGCGGTTCGCTGTCCACCAGCACCCCGTCGCAGTCGAAGATGATCAGTCCAACCGGCGCCGCGGTCATCGGTTCAAGCCCCTCAAAGTCTGAGAGAGGATAGCCGCCTCTTACCAGCAGGTATAGCCACCGTCGGCCAGCACGACCGCCCCGGTCAGCAGGCTGGCGGCATCGGAGGCGAGGAAATGCACCACGGAGGCGATCTCCTCGGGCTGGCCGACCCGCGCCATCGGCGTCATATCGAGCCAGGTTTTGTACATCTCCGGACTTTCGTTCATGCCAAAGGCGGTCAGCGGGGTCTCGATGTAGGTCGGCGCGACGGCATTCACCCGCACGCCTCTGGCGCCCCACTCCGCCGCCAAAGACTTGGTGAGATGATGGGCCGCTGCCTTGGAGGCGTTGTAAAAGGCCTGCGGTTGCGGCTTGTTCACGATGAAACCGGACATCGAGCCGATGTTGACGATGGAGCCACTGCCCTGCTTCAGCATCTGACGCCCGAAAGCCCGGCAGCACCAGAACAGGCCGTCAAGATTGACATCCATGTGAAAACGCCAGTGATCGTCGCTGGTGTCTTCCGCCTTTACATCGCTCTTGGCCACCCCGGCGTTGTTCACCAGGATGTCGACGCGCCCGTGCCCGGCAATGACCTCGGCCGCGACCCTGTCGACATCATCCGACCTGGTGACATCCAGCGGCGCGGCTTCGGCCCGGATGCCGAGCTTGGCCAGATCCGCAACACAGGCTTCCGCCCGCTCCGGCTGCAGTTCGGCAATGATCACCGTCGCCCCGGCCTCGCCCAGGGCCCGGGCACAGGCAGCACCGATTCCCTGCCCGCCACCGGTGACCACCGCGACCCTTCCGTCCAGTTTCAGCTTTTCGAGATACATGACACCAGGCCTTTCAGCTCAACCAGTTGCCGCCGTCGACGTTGTAGGTCTGGCCGACGACGTAGTCGCTCTCGGCAGACGCCAGGAACACCGCCATGCCGATGAGATCCTCCGCCCGCCCCATGCGACCGTAGGGCACGGCCTCGCCGACCAGACGCTGCTTCTCGCCCGGGGGGCGCTTCTCGTACTTGGCAAACAGCGCATCGACGCCTTCCCAATGCTCACCCTCGACCACCCCGGGGGCGATGGCGTTCACATTGATGCGATGTTCGATGAGATTGAGCGCCGCCGACTGGGTCAGGCTGATGAGCGCCGCCTTGCTGGCGCAGTAGACCGCGACCAGCGCCTCGCCGCGCCGCCCGGCCTGGCTGGCCATGTTGATGATCTTGCCGCCGCGGCCCGCCGCGATCATGGCGCGCGCCACCGCCTGCAGGGTGAAGAGGGCACCGGCGACGTTCACCGCAAAAAGACGGTCGTAGCTCGCCCGGGTAATCTCGGTAATCGGCGCAAGATCGAACAGCGCCGCATTGTTCACCAGGATATCGATGGCATCGGCGCGTTCCACAACCTGCGCCACGGCGGCGTCGATGGAGGCCTGATCCGTCACATCCATTTTCACCGCAAAGCCAGCCTTGCCGATCGACGCGGCTGTCTCCTGCGCACGGGCCAGATCGATGTCGCCAATCGCAACCACCGCCCCTTCACGGGCATAAGCCTCGGCAAAAGCGGCGCCGATGCCGCGGGCGGCACCGGTGATCAAGGCGGTCTTGCCGGCCAGCCGGTTCATCGAATCGCGTTGCCGTTTTTGTCGAAGCGGTAAATCTTATCGGGGACCGGCGTCAGAAAGATTGTCTGGCCGTGATGCAGATCGAATTCGCCCTCGGCGCGCACGGTCATCAGACCAACACCTTCCACACGAACATGCAGGAAGGTATCGGAGCCCAGGTGCTCGGCGACGCCGACGACACCCTTCCAGGCACCGCCATCGGTCGAGACCGCAATATGCTCGGGGCGAACGCCCAGCGTGGTACAACTCTGTTTCTCCGCCTCGGGACCCTCGATCAAGTTCATCTTCGGCGAACCGATGAAACCGGCAACAAAGGCATTCGCCGGATTGCGGTAGAGCTCCAGGGGCGAGCCGACCTGTTCGATGTTGCCGGCGCGCAGCACAACGATCTTGTCGGCCATGGTCATCGCCTCGACCTGATCGTGGGTCACATAGATCATGGTGGTCGCCAGCGACTGATGCAGTTCGCTGATTTCCAGGCGCATGTTGACCCGGAGAGAAGCATCGAGATTCGACAGCGGCTCGTCGAAGAGAAAGGCATCCGGTTCGCGCACGATGGCACGGCCGATAGCGACGCGCTGGCGCTGGCCGCCGGAAAGCTGGCCCGGCCGGCGGTCGAGATAATCGGTCAGATTGAGAACCGAGGCGGCGGACTCCACCTTCTGCTTGATCGCCGCCTGATCCTGGCCGGCCATCTTCAAGGGAAAGGCGATGTTTTTGTATACGCTCATATGCGGGTAGAGCGCATAGGACTGGAACACCATGGCGAGGCCCCGCTTTGCCGGCGGCATGCCGGTCGCATCGGTTCCATTGATGCGGATAGCGCCGGAGGTCACATCTTCAAGTCCGGCGATGAGCCGCAGCAGGGTCGACTTGCCGCAACCCGAGGGACCGACGAAGACGACGAACTCGCCATCGTTTATCTCCAGGTCGACGCCGGGAATGACGGTAACGTCGCCAAAGGACTTGGACACCTTCTGAAGTGTGATTGCACCCATCGTACTATCTCCCCTATTTGACCGCGCCGAAGGTGAGGCCGCGGACCAACTGTTTCTGGCTGAACCAGCCCATCACCAGGATGGGTGCAATGGCCATGGTTGAGGCCGCCGAAAGCTTTGCCCAGAACAGACCCTCCGGGCTGGAGTAGGACGCGATGAAGGCACTGAGCGGCGCCGCGTCGGCAGCCGTCAGGTTCAGTGTCCAGAAGGCCTCGTTCCAGGCGAGGATGATGTTCAACAGCAGGGTCGAGGCAATGCCCGGGACCGCCATGGGCGCCAGGATATAGACGATCTCCTTGCCCAGGGTCGCGCCGTCCATGCGCGCTGCTTCCAGGATCTCGCCGGGGATCTCCTTGAAGTAGGTGTAGAGCATCCAGACGATGATCGGCAGGTTCATCAGCATCAGCACCGCCACCAGGCCGGTGCGGGTATCGAGCAAGCCGAAGTCGCGGAAGATCAGAAAGATAGGGACCAGCACGCCGACCGGCGGCAACATCTTGGTGGAGAGCATCCACATGAGGACGTTTTTGGTGTGCTTTGTCGGCGAAAAGGCCATGGCCCAGGCGGCGGGAATGGCGACCAGCAAACCCAGGCCGGTTGAGCCGAGGGAAATGATCACCGAGTTCATGGCATGCTTGAAATAGTCGGACCGGGTCTGCACTTCAAAATAGTTTTCCAGCGTCCATTGGAAGAAGACAAAGCTCGGCGGCGAGGCAATGGCCTCGCCCTCGGTCTTGAAGCTGGTGATGATGGTCCAGAGGATCGGGAAGAACAGGGTCAGACCGATCGTCCAGCCGATGACGGTGAAGACGAGCTTGCGGTTGCGGGTCGTTTCGCGGGCCATGACTTTACGCCTCCAGGTTCTTGCCGATCATCCGGATCAGGAAGATCGCAACGATGTTGGCGAGGATAATGGCCACCACGCCGCCGGCCGCAGCGCTACCCACGTCGTACTTCAACAGCGCCTCTGCATAGATGAGGAATGAGATATTGGTGCTGGCCGTGCCCGGACCACCGCTGGTGGTCACGTAAATCTCCGCGAAGATGGAAAGCAGGAAGATGGTCTCGATCAGCACCACCACGGTCAGCGCCCGCGACAGATGCGGCAGCGTAATATAGGTGAAGATCGAGACGATCCCGGCGCCGTCCATCTCCGCCGCTTCCTGTTGCTCCTGATCGAGCGATTGCAGGGCGGTCAGGATAATCAGGGTGGCAAAGGGCAGCCAGCCCCAGGCAACGATCATGGTGATCGAGAAGAGCGGCAGCACGGCGAGCCAGTCGACCGGGTCCAAGCCGAAGCCGTGGGCGATCCAGGCGAAGAGCCCGTTCACCGGATGCATAAGCATGTTCTTCCAGACCAGCGCCGAAACCGTCGGCATGACGAAGAAGGGCGCAATCACCAGCAGGCGGACGATGCCCTGCCCCCAGAAGGGCTGGTTGATCAGGATCGCGAGGAAGGTACCGCCGACCACGGTGACCAGAAGCACTCCGCCGACCAGCAGCAGCGTATTGGCGAGCGCTTCGAAAAAGGCAGGATCGCTGAGGAAGAATTCGTAGTTACCAAAGCCGGTGAAATGCTCCATCCCCGGCATCAGCAGATTGTAGCGCAGGAAGGAGAAGTAGAGCGTCATGCCGAGCGGGACGACCATCCAGACCAGCAACATCAGCACGGCCGGCGACATCATCAAGCGCGCAGTGTTTTGGGTGTGCATGGTCGCCATAGCGCCACTCCCTTTCAGACGGGACCAGAGAAGGTCGAAGTGATGAAAAGTACGGGCCGCCACCCGCCATGGAAGGCGGCCCGTCAGGAGGATCGGCTACTTGATGTAGCCGCCGCGTTTCATCTCACGCTCGGTCAGGTTCTGCGCGTTCTTCAGCGCCTGGTCGACCGAGGTGGTGCCGGCCAGGGCGGCGGAGAACTGCTGCCCCACCGCGGTGCCGATGCCCTGGAATTCGGGGATCGCCACGAACTGCACGCCGACGTAGGGAACCGGGTCGACGGTCGGTTTGGTCGGATCGGCTGCCTTGATGGATTCCAGAGTCATCGCGGCAAAGGGGGCGGCCTTCTGGTATTCCGCATTCTCATAGAGCGAGGTCCGGGTGCCCGGCGGCACATTCGCCCAACCCTCTTTCGAGGCAACCAATTCCGCATAGGCCTTGCTGGTCGCCCAGCCAATGAACTTCTGCGCCGCTGCCTGCTTCTCGGAGCCGGCGGGAACGGCCAGCGACCAGGCCCAGAGCCAGTTACCGCGCTTGCCCAGGCCGTTGTCCGGGGCCATCGCAAAGCCGACCTGATCGGCCACCTTGGATTCAGCCGGATTGGTCACGAAGGAGGCCGCCACGGTGGCATCGATCCACATGCCGCACTTGCCGGACTGAAAGAGGGCGAGGTTCTCGTTGAAGCCGTTGGAAGAGGCGCCCGGAGGGCCGGCGTCGTTCAACAGGTCGACATAGAAGGTCAGCGTGTTCTTCCACTGGGGTGTGTCGAACTGCGGATTCCAATCCATGTCAAACCAGCGCGCACCAAAGGAGTTGGCGGTCGCCGACAGGAAGGCCGTGTTCTCGCCCCAGCCGGCCTTGCCGCGCAGGCAGACGCCGTAGATCTCGTTGTCCTTGTCGGTGATCTTGCGAGCCGCATCGGCAACGAAGTCCCAGGTCGGGGCGTCGGGCATATCAATGCCCGCCTTCTCGAAGAGGTCCGTGCGGTACATGACCATCGAGCTTTCGCCGTAGAAGGGCGCGGCATAGAGCTTGCCGTCGACGGTCAGGCCGCCGCGGATCGCCGGCAGCAGATCGTCCACGTCATAGTCGGCACCCAGATCGTCAAGCGCGACCAGCCAGTTCTGCTTGGCCCAGATCGGAACCTCGTAGGTGCCGATCGTCATGATGTCGAACTGGCCGCCCTTGGTGGCGATGTCGGTGGTGACCTTCTGGCGGAGCACATTCTCCTCCATCGTCACCCATTCCAGCTCGATGTCCGGATTCTGCGCGGTGAATTCGCTCGACAACTTCTGCATGCGGATCATATCGCCGTTGTTGACCGTGGCGATCGTCAGGGTTTCCGCAGAAGCGAGTGCCGTCGATGCAAGCAGAACGCCTGCGGTGAGCGCGAGTCGTGTGAGGACCATCTTTAAGCCTTCCTCCCTAGGTTTATGAGCATATGCTCTGTTATTGAGCATATGATCGGTCTTCTGCAAATGAGAGTCAAGAGACCATTCGTAGGGTGGCCGGGCTGATGCCGCCGTGAAGGGGCCGGCTTTTCATGGGCTGGGAATTAGGTTACAAGCATTTCAGTAGCTTATTTCGCGGCACCCCCGCTTTGGGCGGCCTCGAACCCTTCTCATGCTGCGGCGCACAAATGCCCGGCTGTCGTTCAATTGCCACCCCCTGGGGTGCTGGAACAGAGGTGTGCCGTCCCTTTGCCTTCATCCCCTGGCTCTTCATCCCCCTCCACGGACCGGCAGACCGACAAACGGCGCGACGACGCCGCGCGGGCCGCCTGGCTCTACTTCATCGGCGGGCGGACCCAGGACGAGATCGCCACGCAGCTCGACCTGTCGCGCCAGGCCGTGCAACGCCTTGTCGCGCTGGCCGTGAGCGAGAAGCTGATCAAGTTCCGGCTAGACCATCCGATCGCCTCCTGCACCGAACTGGCGGCCAGCCTGGCCGAGCGCCACGGCCTGGCGTTCTGCGACGTGACCCCCAGCGATCCGGCGGCACCGGGCTCGACCAGCGGCATCGCGGTGGCCGCCGCCGTGCGCCTGCAGCGCCTGCTGGCATCGAAGGCGCCGATGATTGTCTGTGTCGGCACCGGGCGAACGCTGCGGGCCGCGGTGGAGGAGTTGGACACGCTCGACCGTCCGCAGCACAAGGTGGTGTCGCTGGTCGGCGCGATGGCGGCCGGCGGCCAGGCCAGCCCCTACGACGTGGTGATGCGCCTGGGCGACAAGGTCGCTGCCCAACGCTACCCGATGCCGGCGCCGGTGCTGACCGAGACGGTCGCCGACCGCGAAGCCCTGCAGAGCCAGCGTGCCTTTACGGTCTTGCGCGAACTGCGCGACCAGGCCCGCGCCAGCTTCGTGGGAATCAGCGAGATCGGTTGGCAGGCCCCGATCCAGAGTGACGGCTTCATGACCGACAGCGATATCTCGGCCCTGATCGAAGCCGGCGCGGTAGGCGAGATCACCGGCTGGGCTTTCGATGCGGAGGGGCGCCCGCTGGACAGCCCAGTCAACCGGCGGGTCGCCAGTCTGCCGCTTGAAATCCCACCGCAGCGGCTCACGGTTGTGGTGGGCGGCGGGCCGCAGAAGGTGGCGCCCTTAAAGGCCGCGCTGAGGGGCAAGCTGATGTCGGCACTGATTACCGACGAGGCCACGGCAAAGGCGCTTGTCGACCAGCCCGGCGACATCAGGTGACGATCACAAGATCCGCTTCACGGCTGTTGGCGTAAACCAGGCGCCCGTTGGGCAGGTCGTTTTCTTCCAGCTTCGCGGCAATCTCCGGAGCGCTCAGATTGTGATCCAGCCAGCGTTGCCTCAGCCGCGCGACCCGGGTTTCCTCATCGCTTTCGATCAGGGCCGTCAGGTCGAACAACGGTGCCAGCGCATCCCAGGGCGCCTCCTTTAAGAGAAGGTAGTTTCCCTCCACCAGGATCAGGCGCACCGAAGGCTCGATGAGAACCGCAGCGGCGCGGGCGATTTCCAGCCCCCGGTCGAAGCGCGGTACGGCGACAGCCGGTTCCCTATTGGCCCGCAGCCGCGCCAACATGGCGGCCAGGCCGCCAACGTCGAAGGTATGCGGCGCCCCCTTGCGCGCGCGCCAGCCCCGCGCCTCCAGCACCGCGTCGTCATAGTGAAAACCGTCCATGGGCAGCACCGCGCAGGCCCCCGGCATCTCCTCGTTCAGCTTGGCCTCCGCCACCTCGGCCAGGGTCGACTTTCCCGAAGCCGGCGCGCCGGCAAGCGCCACGATCCGCCGGGCGCCCGGCGGTGTTTTGCGCTGCAGGTCGCCCAGCAGGGCGATGAATTCCGCAGCCTCCAGGGCGCGGCCGCCCGGCGCCATCAGATGAGCCCGTACTGCCTGGCCATGTTGCGCAGGAAGGGCAGGCCCTCCAGCATCACCTGGTCGGCACTGTCCGCCACCGGCCGCCAGACCGAAAGCGCCGAGGCGATCTGCGGCGGCAGGTTGATGAAGCTCTCCAGGGCCAGGCCGCCGTCGAAGCCGATCGCCGCCAGGGTGCCGCAGATTTCGTTCCAGTCGCAGGTGCCGCTGCCCGGCACGCCGCGGTGACTCTCCGACATATGCATGTAGCGCAGGTGCTCGCGCGCCGCGAGGATGCCGTTGGCGACGCCATGCTCCTCGATGTTGGTGTGATAGGTGTCGAGGTGAATGAAGATGTTGTCGGCGCCGACCTTGTCGATCATCTCCGCCGCCTGCCGTCCGGTGTTGATGATATGATTTTCATAGCGGTTGACCGGCTCGATGCCGAGATCGATGCCCTTCGACTTCGCATACCTGGCGGCGCCGGCCAGCGCCCGGGCGACATTGTCGATCTCATCCTGGGTCGGCGGTACGCCGGTACGCTCGCCGATCCCGCCGTAGGTCACGCCGGAGAGGGCGAGGCCGCCGATCTCCACCGTCTTGTCGACGGCGAGGGAGAGAAACGCGACCGCCTTTTCCGGGTCGCGCGAAGCATAGCACTCCTCCGGCAAACCCAGCGAACAGACCGCCGTCATCTCCGCCTTTTCCAGGAGCGCGCGGGTATGCGCCGTGTCGACCGCCGGTGGATCGAGCAATGCGATCTCGATGAAATCCACGCCGTAACGTTTGGCCTCGGCAACCGAGGTCTCGGCCCCCTCGCGGGTCCAGTTCATCGCCCAGAGGCTGGTGTGAACGCCCAAACCCTTCATGTCCCGTTCCTCCTCATTTCAATCCATCTTTTCCAACCAAAGCGCAGCACCATGACGGCAATGAGGAACAGGCCCCAGACCGCTGTGCTGAGATGCTGATTCGCCCCCAGGAGGTTGAGCCCGGAGGAAAGCAGCTGCAGAATCACCAGCGCCAGCAGCACCGACGTCACCCGCCCGAAGCCGCCGAAGGGGTCGACACCCCCCAGGAAGCAGGCGAGCACGGTGATCAGCAGATAGGCCTCGCCGTGGCCGACCCGCACCGAATTGAAGCGCGCCATCATGACGATGCCCGCCACCGCGCACATCAGGCCCGAGAGCGTGTAGATCAATGTGAGCGCGCGCTTGGTGTTCACCCCGGAATAGCGCGTCGCCTCGATGTTCGAGCCGACCATGTAGGTGAAGAAACCGAGCCGGCTGCGCCCGAGCAGGATCTGCCAGAGCAGCACGCAGGCCAGGAAAACGATCAAGGGCGCGGGCACCCCCAGGATGCTGCCGTGGCCGATGGCGGCGACGAAGTCGGGGAAGCCGGAGATATCGCCGCCGCGGGTCAGGTATTCGCCCAGGCCGCGCAGGAAGATCATCATCGCCAGGCTGACCAGGATGGGATGGGCGCGCGAATAGGCGACCACCGCCCCCATGACGAAACCCGCTGCACCGCCGACCGCCAGCGCCAGCAGCGACCCGAGGACGAAGGCGCCGAAGCCGGCCTCCGGCCCGCCATTGGCCTGCAGCACCCAGGCAAGGGTCAGGGCCGAGATGTTGGCGGTATAGGTGACGGCGAGGTTCAGGCCGCCGGAGAGGATCGGCAGCAGCATCGCCAGAGTCAGCAGGCCGAGCTCGGGAAGCTGCACGGCGACGGAACCGAAGTTCGCGGCGGTGAGAAAACGGTCGCTGGCAAAGGAAAACACCAGCACCACCAGCACCAGGAAAAGCCCAAGACCCAGAACCTCCGCCCCGAGGCGCGCTTTCAGCCAGGCCATCATGTTCGCTGCCTGACAAGCGTATCGAGGGAGAGATTGGAGAGTGTGATGGCGACCAGGATAATGGCGCCGACGACCATCTTGAAGGCATAGGGCGAAACGCCCAGCAGGTTCAGCCCGTTCTCGGCGATGGCAATCAGCAGCACGCCCATCACGCAGCCGAACACCGTGCCGCGCCCGCCGCCAAGCCGCGCACCGCCCAGCACCACGGCGGCCAGCACATCAAGCTCGCGCCCGAAAAGCGCATTGGGCACGACCTCCTGCGCGTAGTTCACCTGCATCAGCCCGGCGATGCCGGTCATCAGGCCGAGCCAGCCGAAGGCGATGTACTGCATCGCCGCCTCGTTGATGCCGATGCGCCGCGCCGCCTCCGGGTTGTCGCCGTAGGCGTAGAGCTGCCGCCCGGTGGAACTGTGGCCGATCAGCATCCAGGTCAGGAAAACGCAGATCGACATGACCAGCACCGGCAGGGTCAGCTCCGCCCAGGCGCCGCTCGCGGTCTCCTGCTCCCAGAGGATGATGCGCGCGCTCCACCAGTCCGGCAGGTTGTAGATCGACACGCCCCTGGTGAAGAACATCAGTAGGCCGAAGAAGACGTTGAAGGTGGCGATGGTGACCACGATGGAGATGATCCGGAAGTGATGGATCAGCGCGGCGTTCACCGCCCCCAGGGTGATCCCGCAGAGACCGGCAATGATGAAGCCCAGCGCCCAGTTGCCGCCGCCGAGGGACATCAGGGCCAGTGCCGTCACGTACTGCACCACAGAGGCCGCCACGGCAAAGGAGATGTCGATCCCGCCGGCGATCAGCACCACGACCAAGCCCATGGCAAAGATCAGGTTGACGGCAGAGGTGTTCATCAGGTCGGTGAAGTTGACCAGACTGAAAAACTGTTCGGTTGCCGCTGACAGGAAAAGGCTCAGCGCGAGGATCACCAGGATCAGCCAGAACTCGGTGGTATTGGCGCGGACCAGGTTACGCATAGACGGCGCGTTCCAGGGCCGCGAGGCTGGTTTCCCGCGGGTCGTATTCGCCGACGATCCGCCCGCCCGCCATATGCAGAACCCGGTCGGCGTTGAAGTGGACCTCCGGCGCTTCATCGGAAATCAGCAGGATGGCGAGGCCCTGCTCGGCGAGCTTTCGGATGATCGCGAAAATTCCGGCCCTGGCCCCGACATCGACGCCGACCGTCGGCGCATCCAGGATCAGCAGCCGCGGTTCCGTCGCCAGCCACTTGGCCAGGACGATGCGTTGCTGATTGCCGCCTGAGAGCGTGGAGACCGGATCATCGGGCTTGCCGATCTTCACCGCCAGATCGCGGATCCAACTGTCCACCAGCTCCGCCTTGCGGCGCGGCGAAATGAGACCGCCGGAAAGCAGACGGTCGAGAACCGGCAGGGCCAGGTTGTCGGCAATCGACTGCGGCTGAATGAGGCCGAGCGACAGCCGGTCTTCCGAGACGTAAGCGACGCCGGCGCGGATGGCATCCTTGTTGGAGCGAAAGGCGACGGGCCTGCCGTGCAGCCGGATCTCACCGCGCTCCGCCCGGGTCATGCCGAAGAGGGTGTGGCCAAGCTCCGTCCGGCCGGCGCCGATCAGCCCGGTGATGCCGACGGTCTCGCCGGCGCGGATCGTCAGGTCGATATCCTGGTATTCGCCGCTGCGGGTCAGGCCGCGCACTTCCAGAACCGGCGCAGCGGTGCTGCGATCGCGCGCCGCGACCGCGTTGTCGAAAGTCTGGCCGGTCATCAGTTCGGTAAGCCGCGACTGGGTCATGCCCGCAGTGGGGAAAACGCCGACCAGACCGCCGTCGCGCAGCACCGTCACGGCGCCGGCGATCTCCAGTACCTCCGCCAGGCGATGGCTGACGAAAACCACGGCAACGCCGCCGGCCGCAAGATTGCGCACGATCGCCAGCAGATGATCGGTCTCGGTCTGGGTCAGAGAGGCGGTCGGCTCGTCCATGAAGATCAGCTTTGCCTCGCCCACCAGGGCGCGGGCGATGGCGACGATCTGGCGCTTGGCGATGGGCAGCCTGCGCAAGGGGGCCTCAAGGTCCAGCGCCACATCGAGCCGGTCCAAGGCCCGCTGCGCGGTTTCGCGCAGGCGCCGCTGCGAGGCCAACCGCGGGCGCGCGCCCAACAGGGTCTCGAAGGCGATGTTCTCGGCCACGGTCATCTCCGGGAACAGCGCAAGATCCTGCCAGATCACCGCGATGCCGAGCCGCCGCGCGAGGCCCGGCGTCGGTGCCGCAACGCGCTGCCCTGCGATCCGGATGTCGGCACCCGGATCGGCCGAATAGACGCCGGTGGCGATCTTGATCAGCGTGCTTTTGCCCGAGCCGTTTTCGCCGGCCAGACAATGCACTTCGCCCGCGCGAACCTCGAAGGCTACATGATCCAAGGCCTTGACGCCGCCGAAGGTCTTGGAGACCCTCTGCATCGCCAGCACTGCCCCTGGCCCGGCCCGCTCCGCCATACCCCATCAATCCCCAAAAGCCCGGGTGAAAAAAAGGGGCGGCACCATCAGGCACCGCCCCGGCAGGTCGACAGCAGTCAGAGACCCATTGCAGCCAGTTCGTCGACGGTGTCCTTGTTGATGGTCACCAACTGGTCGACGATGATGTTGGTCGATCCGGCTTGCGGAGAGATCGTTCCCAAGCCTTCGATCTGCATTCCCGGCTTGATTTCCTCGCCCTTGATCAGCAGGTCGGCCATGGTGACGAAGACCCGCCCGGCCTCCATCGGATTCCACATGAAGCCGCCGGAGATGGCATCGGATTTGATCAGCTTCTGCCCCTGGCCGGGCGAAAACGGGCCGAGCACGAAGATCTCACCCACCTTGCGGCGCTCCGCAATGGCGCGGCCGGCGCCGATCGGCCCCTGGCTGCCGAAGGCGAGGAAACCTTTCAGGTCGGGATTGGCGGAAATCAGATCGAGCGCCGTCTTGCGGCTGTCGTCGGCCGATTCCGCCACGCCGTGACGCTCGCTGACCAGCGTCATGTCCGGGTACTTCGCCTTCAGGTGCGCGATGGCGGCATCGGCCCAGGCGTTGTGCAGCGGCACGGTGAGCGAGCCGACGAAAACCGCATACTCGCCCTTGCCGCCCATCTTCTCGGCCAGCAGGTCGGCATGGGCCTCGCCAAAGCCGTTGGCCGAGGCCAGTTCGAAGTTCCAGTCGACATTCTTCTGGTCGGGGCTTTCATGGGTGATGACCTTGATGCCCTGGGCGCGGGCCTTGGCCAGAACCGGCTCCAGCACCTCGGCGTCGTTGGGCACCACGCCGATGGCATCGACGCCCTGGGCGATCAGATCCTCGATGGCGCGCACCTGAAGTGCCGGGTCGGCGCTGGTCGGGCCGATCATAAAGGCCTCCATCCCCAGTTCTTCGCCGCGCTGTTTGATGCCCACTTCCATGGCATTGAACCAGGGGATGCCACCGATCTTGACGACAACGCCCAGCTTCGGCTTCTCCGCAGCGACAGCGCCGGTCGCAATTCCGGCCATAGCGAGCGCAAGCGCCGCTGCCCTCATAAATCTCGCGAACATCTTATCCTCCCTATGTTTTTTCTTATCGGTGATCGTCTGCACCATCCTGCTCTTCAGGCAAGTTGCTTTGCACAATCGATAGTGCAAGGTTATTGGACTGGCGTTTTGAGTCAAGCACGTTCATAGGATGGCCCTAAAGATTCCGGGCAAATCGGGAAGAACCTGTGCCGACGGGCGCCATACAGAGGGTAGCGAGCAGTTGGAGACGGTGAAGAAAACGACGATCTACGATCTGGCACAGTTATCGGGGGCTTCGCCGTCGACGGTGAGCGCCGCCCTGAACGGCACCTGGCGGGAGCGGCGGATCAAGGAAAGCACGGTCCGGCAGATCCAGAGCATCGCCGCACGCGAAGGCTATCGCACCAACCTGCAGGCCCGCGGGCTCAGGCAGTCGCGCTCCGGCCTCGCCGGGCTCATCATGCCGATGTACGACAACCGCTTCTTCGCTTCCCTCGCCCAGTCCTTCGAGGTCGAGGCCCGGCGCCGCGGCCTCTGCCCGATCACCGTCAGCACCCACCGCGACCCTGAGGAAGAGCAGCGCACGGCGGAAACCCTGATTTCCTACGCCGTTGATTCGCTGTTCATCGCCGGGGCGACCGATCCCGATGCGATCAGCCGGCTCTGCAGGGACGCAGGCCTACGCCACGTCAACGTCGACCTGCCCGGCAGTCTTGCCCCCTCGGTGATCTCCGACAATCTTGCCGGGGCGGTCGCCCTGACCGAGGCCATGTTCGACGCCAAACCCGGGGCCGACGCGCGGCTGAAGGGCCGGATCTACTTCCTCGGCGGGCGGGAGAAAGACTTCGCCACCAGCGAACGCATCGCCGGCTTCCGCAAGGTGGTGACCAGGCGGAGCGGAGACTTTGCGTCGGAACAGGTCGTCGCCACCGGCTACAACCCGGAAACCGTCGCCCGCCAGGCCCAGGTGCTGTTCCAGAATCCGGAAACCGCGCCGCGGGCGCTTCTCGTGAACTCCACCATCGCTTTCGAAGGCGGGCTGAGTTTCCTCGGCTCCCTGCCGCCCGAGACGGTGGAGAGCCTGGTGGTCGGCTGCTACGACTACGATCCCTTCGTACGCTACCTGCGCTTTCCGGTGGTCATGGTGCGCCAGGATGTCGAGGGCCTGATCCGCGAGGCTTTCCAGCTTCTGACCTCGGAGGATACGACGCCAAGGATCGTGAAGGTGAACCCGGCCCTCATCGCCCCCGGCTAAGGGGCCGGCGGTCCGGCGGCAGCGGATTTCGCTCTATAGCGTTTTCGACTGACGTCGCAGCGGTTCCAGCCCGCACCCCCTCCCGGCCACCCAACGCCAGTATCCTATGGGTGGCCGGGAGGGGGTGCGGGCCGGTGCCGTCAAACCCAGAAAAACTCTATCGAACAAGTGACCGGGCGTTATTTGCAAGCGGGCCGGGAATAGCGGTAAAACTATGCCATGGTGCCGTATACCTACGACTTCTCCTTGGTACTGGCAGCGATCTTCATCTCCTTCATGGCGGCCTTTACCGGGCTTGCACTGACCAACGGGATCTCGCAGCTGTCGGTCAACGCGCGCAAGACGCTGGTCGTCATGTCGGCCTTCGTCCTGGGCGGCGGAATCTGGTCGATGCATTTCGTGGCCATGCTTGCCATGGATTTCCCGATCACGATATTCTACGACGCGCTTTACACCCTGGGATCGGCGCTGATCGCCATTCTGCTGGTCGGCGTGGCGCTGCTGCTGATGCATTTCCGGGTCCGCACGCCGCGCAACATGGTGATTGCCGGCATCCTGCTGGGCAGCGGCATCATCTCCATGCATTTCCTGGGAATTTCCGGCATGCGCGGCTGCCTGCCGGTCTTTGAGCTGCCGGGAAAAGCGGTGGCGGTCATCCTGGCCGCCGCGATGGGTGTTGCGGCGATCTGGGCGGCTTACGGAAAACGCACAAAGCAGAACATCGTCGCCGGCACCCTGGTCTTCGGCCTTTCGGTCGTGGTGGTCCATTTTTCCGCCATGTACTGGACCGGGTTCCTGCCGATGCCGGCGCCGGAGACCATGACGACCTCGTTGGAAAACGGCACCCTGGCGATCATCGTCACCCTGGCCGCCTTTGTGATCTGCGGCACCTTCCTGCTGTCGGCGGTCACTTTCATTGCGCCCGGCGGCGCCTTGGCCGAAGCGACGCCGCAAACGGCAAGGCCGGGGGCGGCAAAGCCGGAACAAACTGCCCCGGCGCCGAATGGTGCGCTGCAACCAGAGACAAAAGCCAAAGCCGGGCCGGCGCCCATCCCCTACGATACGCCGGTGCTTGGCATTCCCCCGGTGGTGCGCATTCCCTATGAGCGCGACAAGAAAACATTCTTCATCTCGAGCGACGTCATCGCGGCCGTGCGCGCGGAGGGGCGATATACCTATCTCTACGCCGAGAACGAGAAACTCTTCTGCCCCTGGTCGATCTCAGAGGCGGAAAAGCGGCTGCCCGCTACCCAGTTTCACCGGACCCACCGCAGCTATCTGGTGAACATCGGACACGTGACCAGCTTCGAACGGCGCAAGGACAAGGCGGCCTGCCGGTTCGACGCCTTTTCTCATCTGCCGGCGGTTCCGGTCAGCCGTACGCGCATCGAACCGCTTCGCGAGGCGCTGGGCCTCTGATCGGCCGCTCCCCGATTTACGGCCGCAGTTCATTCCGATAAATCGCAGTTCGTGACAGCCGCGCACCGCTAGTGCCAAACCGGCTGTCCCGCCGCCCGGGCCTGTTCTTTACTGGTTCCCAACAAGAAAGCGCCCTGCCCATCAGGCAGGCGACATAATCGTAGGACCGGGAGGAAAGAATGATACCAGGTGCTTTCGAGTACCATCGGCCGGAGTCTGTCGACGCGGCGGTAAAGCTGCTGGCCGAGCTGGGCGAGGACTCGCGTGTCATCGCCGGCGGCCACAGCCTCATTCCGATGATGAAACTGCGCATGGCCGACATGAGCCATCTCATCGATCTGCAGAAGATCGGCGACCTCAAAGGCATTCGCGTCGACGGCGGTACCGTCACCATCGGCGCCATGACGACCCAGCACGAGTTGATCGAGAATGCTGCACTGCAGGACGCCGCGCCCATCATGCGCGAGGCGGCGCTGCAGATCGCCGATCCGCAGGTCCGCTATGTCGGCACCATCGGCGGCAACGTGGCGAACGGCGACCCGGGCAACGACATGCCCGGCCTGATGCAGTGCCTCGACGCGACATTTACCCTGGTCGGGCCCGACGGCGAGCGTCAGGTGGCGGCGCGCGACTTCTATGAAGCGGCCTACTTCACCGCCCGCACGGACGAGGAGATCCTGACCGCCATCTCCTTCACCGCACCGAAAGGCGGCTATGCCTATGAAAAGCAGAAACGCAAGATCGGCGACTACGCCACCGCAGCCGCGGCGGTGCTCCTTAGCAAGGATGGCGATCGCTGCTCCGCAGCTTCGATTGCCATGACGAACCTCTCCGACACGCCGGTGTACAGCGCCGATGCCGGCGCCGCCCTGACGGGCAGCCCGCTCGACGATCAGGCCATCAAGACCGCCGTCGCCGCCGCGCTCAACGACATCGAACCGGCCGAAGACAACCGCGGGCCCGTCGCGTTCAAGATACACGTCGCCGGGGTGATCCTGCGCCGCGCGATCGAACGCGCCTGGTCGCGCGCCTGAGTTTGGGAGGAACCGATGGCAAAGACACATCTGAAAATGACCGTAAACGGCCAGGAAGTCGAAACCCTTGCCGAGCCCCGTGAACTGCTGATCCATGTCCTGCGCGAGAGGCTTGGCATCAAAGGCCCGCACATCGGCTGCGAGACGTCGCACTGCGGCGCCTGCACCGTGGATATGGACGGCAAGTCGGTGAAGTCCTGCACGGTCTTCGCCGCCCAGGCCGAGGGCGCCGACATCACCACCGTCGAAGGATTGGGCGATCCGGACAACCTGCATGTGCTGCAGGAGATGTTCCGTGAGCACCACGGCCTGCAGTGCGGATTCTGTACGCCGGGGATGATCATCCGCGCCCATCGCCTGCTGCTGGAAAATCCGAATCCCAGCGAGGAAGACGTGCGCTTCGGCATGGCGGGCAACCTCTGCCGCTGCACCGGCTATCAGAACATCGTCAAGGCGATCCTGGCCGCCGCCGCCGAGATGAACGCCGCCAAGGAGGCAGCCCAATGAACGAGATGAGCCCCCCGAAAAGCGAACGCTCCGCCGCCCTGAAAGGCCTGGGCACCGCCCGCAAGCGCGTCGAGGACGTGCGCTTCACCCAGGGCAAAGGCAACTACGTCGACGATATCCAACAGCCCGGCATGCTGTTCGGCGATTTCGTGCGCTCGCCCTATGCCCATGCGCGGGTGAAGTCGATCAATGCCGAGGCGGCCCTCGCCCTGCCCGGCGTCGTCGCCGTGCTGACCGCCAAGGATCTGGAGCCGCTCAGCCTCCATTGGATGCCGACCCTGGCCGGCGACAAGCAGATGGTGCTGGCCGACGGCAAAGTGCTGTTCCAGGGCCAGGAAGTCGCCTTCGTGGTGGCGGAGGACCGCTACATCGCCGCCGACGCCGTGGAACTGGTCGAGGTCGACTACGAGGAACTGCCGGTGTTGGTCGATCCCTTCAAGGCCGAACTGCCGGACGCGCCGATCCTGCGCGAAGACATCGCCGACGATCTGGAGGGCGCCCACGGCCCGCGGCGTCACCCCAACCACATCTTCACCTGGGAACAGGGCGACAAGGCGGCGACCGAGGCGGTCATCGCCGAGGCGCCGGTGGTGGCCGAGGAGATGGTCTACTATCACCGCACCCACCCCTGCCCGCTGGAGACCTGCGGCTGCGTCGCCTCCATGGACAAGGTGAACGGCAAGCTGACCGTCTGGGGCACCTTCCAGGCGCCGCACGTGGTGCGCACCGTGGCCTCGCTGCTGTCGGGCATCGCCGAGCACAACATCCGCATCATCTCGCCGGATATCGGCGGCGGCTTCGGCAACAAGGTCGGGGTCTATCCCGGCTATGTCTGTTCCATCGTCGCCTCCATCGTCACCGGCAAGCCGGTGAAGTGGATTGAGGACCGCATGGAAAACCTCATGTCCACGGCCTTCGCCCGCGACTACTGGATGAAGGGCAAAATCGCCGCGACTTCGGACGGCAGGATCACCGGCCTCTGGTGCCACACCACGGCGGACCACGGCGCTTTCGATGCCTGTGCCGATCCGACCAAGTTCCCGGCCGGCTTCATGAACATCTGTACCGGTTCCTATGACATCCCAACCGCCTATCTGGCCGTCGACGGAATCTACACCAACAAGGCGCCGGGCGGGGTTGCCTACCGCTGCTCGTTCCGCGTGACCGAGGCCGCCTATTTCATCGAGCGGATGATCGAGGTCCTGGCCATCAAGCTGGGCATGGACGCCGCCGAGCTGCGGGCCAAGAACTTCATCAGGAAGGACCAATTCCCCTACCACTCGGCCCTGGGCTGGGAGTACGATTCCGGCGACTACCACACCGCCTGGGACAAGGCCCTGAAGGCCGTCGACTACGACGGACTGCGGCGGGAACAGGCCGAGCGGCTGGAAGCCTTCAAGCGCGGCGAGACCCGCAAGCTGATGGGCATCGGCCTCACCCACTTCACCGAGATCGTCGGGGCCGGGCCGGTGAAGAACTGCGACATCCTGGGCATGGGCATGTTCGATTCCTGCGAGATCCGCATCCACCCGACCGGCTCGGCCATTGCCCGCCTCGGCACCATCTCCCAGGGCCAGGGGCATGCGACGACCTTCGCCCAGATCCTGGCGACGGAGACCGGTATTCCCGCCGACGACATCACCATCGAAGAAGGCGACACCGATACCGCGCCTTACGGCCTGGGCACCTACGGCTCGCGCTCCACGCCGGTGGCCGGTGCGGCGACGGCGCTCGCCGGGCGGAAGATCCGCGCCAAGGCGCAGATGATCGCCGCCTACCTGCTGGAGGTGCATGACAACGACGTCGAGTGGGATGTCGACCGCTTCGCGGTGAAGGGCGCGCCGGAGCGCTTCAAGACCATGAAGGAAATTGCCTACGCCGCCTACAACCAGGCGATCCCCGGCGTCGAGCCGGGGCTGGAGGCGGTCAGCTACTACGATCCGCCCAACATGACCTATCCCTTCGGCGCCTATATCTGCGTGCTGGACATCGACGTCGATACCGGTGAAACCGTTGTCCGCCAGTTCTACGCACTTGACGACTGCGGAACGCGGATCAACCCGATGATCATCGAAGGGCAGGTGCACGGCGGCCTGACCGAGGCCCTGGCCATCGCCATGGGCCAGGAAATCGCCTACGACGAGATCGGCAACGTCAAGACCGCGACCCTGATGGACTTCTTCCTGCCGACGGCCTGGGAGACGCCCCACTACACCACCGACTACACGGAAACGCCCAGCCCGCATCATCCCATCGGGGCCAAGGGCGTCGGCGAGAGCCCGAACGTCGGCGGGGTACCCTGTTTCTCCAACGCGGTGAACGACGCCTTCCGGGCCTTCGGCCTGACCCACACGCAAATGCCCCACGATCACTGGCGGATCTGGAAGACCGCCAACGATCTCGGGCTGCATGCGTAAGTGGGGAGCGGGCGCGGGGAAATTTTTCCCGCGCCCCTTTCGATGACCATGACCTGGACCGAGCTGAAATCCGATCTCGCGACAACCGGCTATGTCGCCTCCGACGATCTCGCCATGGCGCTGCATCTTTCCCTGGCGCTGGGCCGCCCCCTGCTGCTGGAGGGCGCGGCCGGCGTCGGCAAGACCCAGGTCGCCAAGACCCTCGCCGAGCTGAAGGACACCCGCCTTATCCGACTGCAGTGCTACGAAGGCCTGGATGCGGCGGCGGCAATCTATGAATGGAACTATCAACGCCAACTGCTGTCGATCCGGGCGGCGGCCAACGAAGACGCCTCCTCGGAGGAAATCGAAGAGCGGATCTTCTCCGAGAAGTTCCTGCTGCGCCGGCCCCTGCTTGAGGCGATCCAGCAGGAGACTGCGCCGGTTCTGCTGATCGACGAAATCGACCGGGCGGATGAGGAGTTCGAGGCCTATCTCCTGGAAGTGCTCTCCGACTTTCAGATTTCGATTCCCGAGCTGGGCACCATCGAAGCAACGACGCGGCCCCATGTCGTCCTGACCGCGAACGGCGCGCGCGATCTCTCCGATGCCCTGCGGCGGCGCTGCATCTATTCTTTCGTCGATTACCCGGACAGAGCCTCGGAACTTGCCATCCTCAACAAGCGCAACCCCGGCATCGAAACGCGGCTGGCCGAACAGATCGTCGGCTTTGTTCAAGCGCTGCGCAAAGAGGACCTGGAGAAAAAGCCGGGCGTTGCGGAAACCCTGGACTGGGCGGCGGCCTTGAGCGGCCTGGGCATCAACGACCTGGCCGAAGACCCCGTGGCTCTGCAGGCGTCGCTGGTCTGCCTGCTGAAAACTCAGGCGGACTGCGCCGCGATACCGCCGGAAGTCGCCCAGCGCCTGGCCGGAAAGGCCGCGTGATGCAGGTGACCCGCTTTCCCGCCCGGGCCGCCGGCACGACAGAGCGGATGGCCGACTTCATGGCCCATCTGCGCGCCAATGGCTTGCCGGTCGGGCCCCCTGAAACAGGAATCGCGCTGAAGGCGCTCACTACCATCAAGGCCTGGGATGCGGCGGAGGCGCGGCTGGCCCTGAAAGCCATCTGTGCCGGCGATGCCGAGCGTTTCGAGCGCTTCGACGACCTCTTCGAGGCCTACTGGCTGAACAGCGGGCGGGAGCGTCAAGGCTTCGCCACCCGGGACGAACGCCGGACGAAGCACCAGGTGCCGACCTTCGGGCCCGGCGTCGACCGGGAATCCCGCAGCGGCGAAAAGGGCGCGCTCGACCAGCCCGAGGGTGGCGATGATTCCGATGGGTTCAGCCACAGCGGTGACGGAAAACTGGTCGCCTCACGCCTGCGCAACATCGAAAAGGTCGATCTGCGCGAGCTGATGATGCCGGAAGACCTGAAGCGCGCCGAGCGGGTTGCCGAGCGCTTCGGCAAGAACATCCGCGACCGCCGCTCCCGCCGCCGCAAGGCGGCAAGGCGCGGGGCGCAGCTGGACCTTCGGCGCATCGCCAGGGCGAGCGTCAGCGCCGGCGGCGAGCCCATCCGCCTGCTGAAACGGCGCCGCCCGGACCGGCCGGTGCATCTGGTGGCCCTGCTCGATGTCTCCGGCTCCATGACAGTCTACGCGCGGGTCTTCCTCGCCTTCCTGAAAGGCCTGATGAGCGCCGATCAGCGCACCGACGCCTATCTCTTCCACACCCGGCTGGTGCCGATCAGCGACGCCCTGCGCGACCACGACAGCCTGCGCGCCGTGAACCGCCTCTCCCTGCTCGCCGACGGCTTCGGCGGCGGCACCCGCATCGGCGCCAATCTCGCCCAATTCAATGCACAGTATGCCGCGCAGCGGGTGAACGGGCGCAGCGTGGTGGTCATCCTCTCCGACGGCTACGACACCGATCCGCCGGCGATGATCGCCACCGCCCTGCAACGACTGAAAAAGCGCGGCTGCCGCATCGTCTGGCTCAATCCCCTGAAAGGCTGGAAGGACTACGCCCCGGTTGCGGCAGGCATGGCGGCGGCCCTGCCCTATCTCGACCTCTTCGCCCCGGCCAACACGCTGGAAAGCCTTGCCGCCCTCGAACCACAGCTTCAACGGCTGTGAGGGCGCGCCGATGACCCCCGCTGCCGACATTCTCGATCTGGTTTCCGATCTGAAAGCGACCGGCGAGGCCTTTGCCCTGGCGACCGTGGTGCGCACCGTCTCGCTGACCGCCGCCAAGGCCGGCGCCAAGGCGGTGATCCGGCCCGACGGCACCATATCGGACGGCTGGATCGGTGGCGGCTGCGCCAAATCAGCGGTCCTGAAGGCCGCGCGCGAAGCCATCGCCGACGGTAAGCCACGGCTGGTTTCAGTGCAGCCGGCCGACCTGCTCCAGGAGCAGGGCCTCACCGCCGGAGAGGAAAGCGAGGGCGTGCGCTTCGCATCCAACATGTGCCCCAGCCAGGGCACCATGGACATCTTCGTGGAGCCGATGCTGCCGAAACCGGAGCTGGTCGTCTGCGGCGCCAGTCCGGTCGCCATAGCCCTCACCGAACTGGGCCGCCAGTTCGGCTATCGGGTCGTCGCCTGCGCGCCCAAAACGAGCCGCGAAGCTTTCGGCGACATCGACCAACTCATCGATGGCTTTGAACTTGAGAATACGAATCGCAGTCAGCGCTTCATCGTCGTCGCCACCCAGGGCAGCGGCGACCTTGCCGCACTCCGTGCGATGCTATCGCTCGACGCCAACCACATTGCCTTCGTCGGCAGCCGCAAGAAGATGGCAAACCTTCGCGGGCGGCTCACCGCCGACGGCGTGGCGCCCGAACAGCTCGACCGCGTGAAGGCCCCGGCGGGCCTCGACCTCGGCGCGATTACACCCCAGGAGATCGCCCTGTCGATCATCGCCGAGGTGATTCAATCCTACCGCCAACAGCAACAGGCTGTCGCAAAACAGACAGCATAACGACCCGCGGTCGGCGCGATCGAGGCCGGCGCATGTGTGAAGCCGACGCCGACCGGTCCCGCGGCAGCAAGGCGTCCGGTGTGATACCCAAGAACCCCACAGTTAAAAGAGTTGTGGATCGCAAGCGCGGCGACGGCGAGCTCAGGAGCCTGGGGAACCAGCTCGGCGAAACCTGATTCAATCGCGGCATGACCGTCACGACGCTGATCGACTGGCTACTGTGCGGATTTTGAGTCCCTCAACCACAACACTCCATGGCTCAGCACATTCGAAGCCGTGATCGCCGTTGAAAGCCGCATTCTAACCGAAAACGATTAATCGAATTAGGCAAGAAAAAACCGGCCAACTAAACGGCCATGCAATTGCTCTTGATCCGGGTAAGCATAAGATATCGCTGGAATTATGAGTGATCGCAAGGTCGAGAACGCGGGCAAAACGGTCGCCCAGAGGGAGTTCATGCCGGTGCGGGAAGACCCTGCGCATCGCTTGGCCCAGGCTATCCTTGATCCCGAACTCACCTCAGGCTCGACCGGGTTTAGGCAGAGCCTGAAGACAGACCCGCTGCGCCTCTTCTCGTTTCCTTTCAGCCGGACCATTTGTCTTTCTCGTCTTCCGGCTTTTGCCTACCAGCGCCGGACGACGTTTTCCCCGCGCGGGGCGACTGAGCCGACGTCAACTCCTGTCCTGAGAAAGTTAGGCGCTCATTCTGGGCCTGCCGGACTTTAAGAGATCATGATCTATTTTCTTTACAACGAGAGCTGGGCCCTCCAAGGCGTCGGCAACAGCATATCCGAGGTCAAAGAGCTGGCCCGCCGGCTGTTTGCTTCCGGCACCTTGGAGCAGGGGCATGTCATCTGGGATGAAGACGGCAACCAGCGCGAGATGGTGCTGACTTCCCAGAGCGCCTCTGCCAGCAGCGCCTCTCGGCAGCCCTCTTCCTTAAAACCACCTCTCGCCTACGCCCAACGGCGTTTGAAAGCGCGCCGCCAGGCCCGCATCGCCGCGAACCGGCTCTGCAGCCTCGCCATCTTCGTGGTTTGCTTGCTGGTCATGAACGGTATCTATCAGATCATTGCCGGGCGCTCACTTGCCCAACTGATCGAAAGTTTCCAAATCTGATTCCAGACAAGAGGTTCTCGACCAATTTCCTGCAACAGCCGTTTTTCAGAGAACCGGCCGCTTCTGCCTTGTCGCAAGAAACCCGTCTTGGCACTGCGGCGCTTTAACGTGACGCACCTCCGTTAGGCTGATCCAAACCGCGCCGCCGCTGCATCCCCTGGGTCAGCGCCATCAGGTCTTCTTCGGTCAGCCGCGCGCGGGCGATCGGCAGGATGATCGCGTTCTCGACGATAAGATGTTGGCGCTCGCTGGCGGCGAATTCGCGCAGCAAGGCCCGGGCATCGGCGTCGGGCGCGGCCGCGCTGACCAGCAGATCCCGCAACAGCGCCAGGATTTTCGGCATGCATAGAGAGGCGTGGCGGTGGGCCGCCTGAAGCCGCAGGATGACCTTGTCGATTTCGTCCTCGGGCGCACAGCGCGCCAGCATCAAAGGGAACAGACCATCCTGTTCGTCCGCGCTATGGACGGCGAACTCCCCGTCCAGAAAGGTCAAAACGATTTCAAGGTCGCCGCGTTCCGGCACGGATGCCTCGGCGATCCGATCCAAGGTGGCGCAGATCTCGCGTTCGCGCAGGTGGTCTTCGGCAATGAAATCAAGTGGCTTTCGGATGAGATTCAGATCGGTCGGGGTCAGGCAGTCTCCGCGTTGCTGGGGGGCGATTTTGCGGTTCATGTCGCGCTCTTCAGTGCTGGGCAGTTCGGAGGTTCGCACCGGATATCTCGGCGGAATCGACAAGTTCGGCGATGAAATCCCGGGCTGCTTCGGCCCAGGCCGCTCTTTCGAGAGCGGCGCCGATCTGATCCTTGACGCTCTCGAAGGGCAGCGTCTGACCCGGGGCCACCGCGTCCAGCCGGATAACATGCCAACCGTGGCGGCTGAGCACCGGTTCGGGTGTGATCTTGCCCTCCGACAGCTTGCGCAGGGCGGTCTCGAACTCCAGCACGGTATCGCCGGGGCCGAGCTGTCCGAGAGCGCCGCCGTTCGCCTTGGAGCCGCAGTCGCTGGCGCGCCTTGCCAAGGCGGCAAAGCCGCGGGGATCGCCCAGAGCCTCCCCACTCAACGCCGCTGCCCGTGCCTGGGCGGCTTGTCGGGCCGCGTCATCGCGGGGATCGCAGGCGCAGAGGATGTGCGAAACCTCCCAGAGCGGCGGGCTGCGAAAGCGCGACGGGTCGCGCGCCCATTCGGCGTGAACCTGCGCGTCGGTCGGTGAGGTTCCCGGGATCGCCTGGTCGAGAAGGCCCCGGATCAGGGCCTCCTCCTCCGTCTCGAACCGCTCTGGCGCCACCTCGCGGGGTTCAGCCTGTAATCCGCGCCGCCGCGCTTCCTGCAACAGAAGGGTTCGGACGGCCAGTGCATTGGCGGCCTTGCGCCGGGCGATCAACGGCTTGCCCTTGGGTGCGGGGTGGTTCTGGGTTTCCGCGTCCAATTCCGCTTGCGGGATAACCTCGCCGTTCACGACAAGATCGGGAAACAACGATGTGCTCATAGCCGTCACTCCGCTGGTTTGGCGATACCGCCGGCAGAAGGCTGCGCGGCGCGTGTTGGGGCTGACGCGGCGGCACCCCGCCGGCCCGATAGGGGCGTCTGGCGCCGCGACCGCACCACTTGGTAGCCCGGACGCCAGAGATAACGCACCGGCGCCGACAGCATGTGCACCAGCCGGGTGAAGGGGAACAGGATCACGATCAGCAGGCCGAGGAAGATGTGGAACTTGAACAGGGCGTGCACATTGGCCACTTCAAGCCAGGCATTGAGCTGCAGACCCATAACGCTTTGAGCCCAGGTCATGAAACGCACCATCTCGCCGCCGTCGAGATGCTTCATCGACAGGAAGATCGTGCCGAGGCCGACCACAAGCTGCAGCCAGATCAAGGAGAGGATGCCGATATCGGCGAAACTGGAAGTCTTGCGGATACGCGGGTCGGACAGGCGACGGTGCAGCAGCATGCTGGCGCCGATCAACGCCGCGACCCCGGCGATGCCGCCGACAACGATGGCCATGAGTTGCTTGAATCCGTAGCTGATGCCGATGACATCGAGAACCCAGATCGGCGTGAAGAGGCCGACCAGATGGCCGAAGAAGACGACGATGATGCCGACGTGGAACAGGACCGAGCCCCACATCAGTTGTTTGCGCCGCAAAAGCTGGCTCGACGAGGATTTCCAGGTAAAGGGATCGCGCTCGTATCGTGCGATCGAGCCGACGATCAGCACGGTCAGCGCGACGTAGGGCATGATGCCGAAGATGAAGAAGTCGATACTCATGTCTCAGTCCTCCGTCACTTGGCCGCGGTGTCTCGGGCCGAATTAGGGGTGGTGGGCGCGTCCATGCGCGACAGCATCTCGTGCACCTGCGGACAGCCGGCGTTCGGGTCGGGGCCGAAGGTGACCTGGCTCTCCTCCCAGACCGCGTCGAGCGCGGCGAGGTCGCCGGGGTCGTCCTCGGGCTGCTCCAGGAGCTCGGCCACGGCCTCGGTGTCGGCCGACACGCCGGAGAGCTGCAACAGGGCGGAAAAAACGGCGCTGTAATGGCTCTCGCGCCGGATCAGCCGGGTATTCAGGGCCTCGAAGATGTGGGCCGCGTTCGCCAGGGTCTCCTGCATCTCAGACGCTGGCTGCGTGGACAGGAACTCCAGGAGTACCGGCAGATGGTCGGGCAGTTCGGAGGTGGCGGGCTCGAAACCACCCGCGCGATAGGTCTCCACCAGACTGACCATGGCGCCGCCCCGGTCGCGGCTTTCGCCATGGACATGCTCGAAGAGGTTGAGAGACAGGCTGCGCGAGCGGTCGAAGAGCAGCACGAAGCGTTCTTCGAGGTCGTAGATATCGCGGCCGGCCAGTTCTTCGACCAGCGGGCGCAGCGCCCTGCGAGTTGCTGCGGTAAGCCGGGTGTCGGCGGCGAGAACGCCCCCGATCTCCGGCATCGCCGCCTGCAACGCGCGCGTCGGATAACTGAGGATCAGCGAGAGGGCTTTTACCGTGCGGTCCATCACATCACCTCCGTCGGCATTTTCAGCGAGCGTTTCTTGCCGCCGAAGAGATTGCCCTTGCTGATCCCGCCCGAGCAGCCGTTGGAGTCGGTGAAGCCGCAGCCGCCGCGCAGGTCGTAAGCGTCCTCGACCTCCTCGCGGTGCGTGGTGGGGATCACGAAGCGGTCCTCGTAGTCGGCGATCGCCATGATCTTGTACATATCCTCGATCATCCGGCCGCTCAGCCCGACACGCGATGCGATACCTTCGTCAATCACGCCCTCGACGGTTTTCGAGCGCATGTAGGAACGCATCGCGAGCATCCGCTCGAGCGCCTGGACGACCGGTTCCTCGTCACCCGCCGTCAGCATGTTGGCGAGATACTTCACCGGTATGCGCAGGCTGCGCACGTCGGGCATCGCACCGTCCATGCCGATCGCCCCCGCCTGGGCGGCGTTCTGGATGGGGCTGAGCGGCGGGATGTACCAGACCATGGGCAGCGTCCGGTACTCGGGATGAAGGGGGAAGGCCACCTTCCACTCCATCGCCATCTTCCAGATCGGGCTTTCCTGCGCCGCCTTGATCCAGTCCTCGGGGATGCCGTCGGCCCTTGCGGCCTCGATCACCGCGGGGTCCTGCGGGTCGAGGAACACGTCCAACTGCGCATCATAGAGATCGGTCGTCTTTTCAGCGTTCGCCGCCGCCTCGATCTTGTCGGCGTCATAGAGCATCACGCCCAGATAGCGGATACGGCCGACGCAGGTTTCCGAACAGACGGTCGGGTTACCGGATTCGATCCGCGGATAACACAGTGTGCATTTCTCGGATTTGCCCGTGGACCAGTTGTAGTAGACCTTCTTGTAGGGACAGCCACTGACGCACATGCGCCAGCCGCGGCACTTCTCCTGGTCGATCAGGACGATGCCGTCTTCCTCGCGCTTGTAGATCGCGCCTGATGGGCAGGATGCGGCGCAGGCCGGGTTCAGGCAGTGCTCGCAGAGCCGGGGGAGATACATCATGAATGTATTCTCGTATTCCCCGTAGATCTCCTTCTGCACGCCGTCGAAGTTGTAGTCCTGGCTGCGTTTGGAGAATTCCCCACCCAGAATCTCTTCCCAGTTCGGGCCTTTCTCGATCTTCTCCATGCGCTCACCGGTGATCTTGGAGCGTGGCCGCGCGGTCGGGAAGGCCGCCATCTCCGGCGCTGATTTGAGGTGGTCGTAATCGAAATCGAAAGGCTCGTAATAGTCGTCGATCTCGGGAAGGTCGGGGTTGGCGAAGATGTTCGCCAGTATCCGCCACTTCGACCCCTGCTTGGGCTGCAGCTTGCCGGACTTCGTCCGCTCCCAGCCGCCGTTCCAGCGCGCCTGGTTCTCCCAGTCGGTTGGATAACCCATGCCGGGTTTGGTCTCGACGTTGTTGAACCAGGCGTATTCGACGCCTTCACGGCTCGTCCAGACATTCTTGCAGGTGACCGAGCAGGTGTGACACCCGATGCATTTGTCGAGGTTCAGCACCATGCCGACTTGTGCGCGTACTCTCATTTCGCGGTCTCCTTCTGGCTGGCGGGCTGATCGAGCCAATCGACCTTGCGCATTTTCCTCACAACGACGAACTCGTCCCGGTTCGATCCCACGGTGCCGTAGTAGTTGAAGCCGTAGCTCTGCTGGGCGTAGGCGCCGATCATGTGGGTGGGCTTGAGCGTCGTGCGCGTCACCGAGTTGTGGATACCGCCCCTGAGGCCGGTTTTCTCGGACCCCGGCGTGTTCACGATCTTCTCTTGCGCGTGATACATGAAGATGGTGCCGTCCCTCATGCGCTGGGAGACGACGGCGCGGGCGGTAAGCGCGCCGTTCACGTTGTAGGCCTCGACCCAGTCGTTGTCCTCGATCCCGGCACGCTTGGCGTCAGGCTCGGAGATCCAGACCACCGGTCCGCCCCGGTTCAGGGTAAGCATCAGGAGGTTGTCCGAATAGGTCGAGTGGATGCCCCACTTCTGGTGCGGCGTGATGAAGTTCAACACCAGATGCGGTTCGCCGTCGCGGGCGTCCTGGTTCAACTCCTTGGTGATGGTCTTGAGGTCCACCGGCGGGCGGTAGGACATGAAGCCCTCACCGAAGGCGCGCATCCAGAGGTGATCCTGGTAGAGCTGCTGACGGCCAGTCAGCGTCCGCCAGGGAATCAACTCGTGGACGTTGGTGTAGCCCGCATTGTAGCAGACCTTCTCGCTTTCCAGGCCCGACCAAGTGGGCGACGAGATGATCTTGCGCGGCTGGGCGGCGATGTCGCGGAAGCGGATCTTCTCGTCTTCCTTGGGCCGCGCCAGGTGGGTATGTTCGCGCCCCGTGGCCTTGCCGAGCGCCTCCCAGGCCTTGACCGCGACCTCGCCGTTGGTCTCCGGCGCCAACATCAGGATCACTTCGGAGGCGTCGATGTCGGTCACGATCTTCGGGCAGCCCTTGGCGGGACCGTCCCGCCACTCGCCGTTCAGCTCACGCAGGTGCTGGACCTCTTTCTTGGTGTCCCAGGCGATGCCCTTGCCGCCGTTGCCGATCTTGTCCATGAGCGGGCCAAGGGCGACAAAGCGATCATGGATGGCGGTGTAGTCACGCTCGACCGCCACATAGGCCGGCGCCGTCTTGCCGGGAATCAGATCGCATTCGCCCTTCTTCCAGTCCCGCACCTGATCCTGCGCAATTTCGCCAGGGGTATCGTGCAGGATGGGCAGCGCGACGATGTCCGTCTCCCGCCCCAGGATTTCCGGCGCCAGCTCCTGAAACTTCTTGGCGATCGCCTTGAAGATTTCCCAATCCGATTTCGACTCATAGGCCGGGTCCACGGCCGCCTGGAGCGGATGGATGAAAGGATGCATGTCACTGGTGTTGAGGTCGTTCTTCTCGTACCAGCTTGCCGTGGGCAGCACGATGTCGGAATAGACCGCGGTCGTGCTCATCCGGAAGTCGATGCAGACGAGAAGGTCGAGCTTGCCGCGCGGGCCTTCGTCATGCCACTTCGCCTCCTTCGACAACTGCTGGCCCTCCTCGCCCAGGTCGTTGCCCAGAACACCGTGATCGGTGCCCAGAAGGTGCTTGAGGAAGTACTCATGCCCCTTGCCGGACGAGCCCAGCAGATTGGACCGCCAGACGAAGAGGTTGCGGGGCCAGTTCTCGGGCGCATCCGGGTCCTCGCAGGACATTTCCAGGGCGCCGGACTTGAGCTGTTCGGCCACGTAGGCGGGTATTTCCCTGCCTGCCGCCTTGGCCGCCTTGGCAACCTCCAAGGGGTTGGTTTTCAACTGCGGTGCCGAGGGCAGCCAGCCCATTCGCTCGGCACGGATGTTGTAGTCGATCAGCGAGACGTCCCAGTCGCCCTCAGGTGCGGTGGGGCTGATGATCTCACTTGCCGTCAGCGTCTCGTAGCGCCACTGATCGCTGTGCGCATACCAGGCCGAGGTGGAGTTCATGTGCCGGGGTGGACGGCCCCAGTCGAGCGCGAAGGCCAGGGGCGCCCAGCCGGTCTGCGGGCGCAGCTTCTCCTGCCCCACATAGTGCGCCCAGCCGCCGCCCGACTGACCTACACAGCCGCACATCACCAGCATGTTGATGACGCCGCGGTAGTTCATGTCCATGTGGTACCAGTGGTTCATCGCCGCGCCGATGATGACCATGGATTTGCCGCTGGTCTTCTCGGCGTTCGACGCGAACTCACGCGCCACATGGATGATCTTCTCGGCATCGACACCGGTGATCTTTTCGGCCCAGGCCGGGGTGCCGGGCACATCGGACATGAAGTCGTCTGTCACCCAGTCGCCACCGAGGCCGCGGTCGAGGCCGTAGTTGGCGCAGAAAAGATCGAAGACCGTGGCGACCAGTACATCGCCTTGGGCGGTTTTCACACGGCGGGCGGGGATGTTGCGGGTCAGCACTTCGGGATGATCGGCGTCGGTGGCAAATGCAGCCGTGGCGGCGCCGCCGAAGTAGGGGAAATCGACCCCCACGACCTCGTCGTGGTCGGTGTCGCCGACCAATGTCAACTTCAGGCAGGTGTCCGCCTCGCCGGCGCGTTCCTCAAGGTTCCATTCGCCCTGCTCGCCCCAGCGATAACCGATCGAGCCGTTCGGCGCGACCAGGTTGCTGGTGGCCTCGTCGATGGCGATGGTCTTCCATTCCGGGTTGTTCGCTTCGCCGAGCTTGCCGTCAAGACTGTCGGCGCGCAGGAACCGGCCCGGCACCAGCCGGCCGTCCTTTTCCTCCAGCTGCACCAGCATCGGCATGTCGGAGTACTTGCGGCAGTAGTCCTCGAAGTAGGCGGTCTGCCGGTCCAGATGGAATTCGCGCAGGATGACGTGGCCGAAGGCCATGGCGAGCGCCGCGTCGGTACCCTGTTTGACGTTGAGCCACACGTCGCCGAACTTGGCGGCTTCGGAATAGTCCGGGCAGATGACGGCGGACTTGGTGCCGCGGTAGCGCGCCTCGGTATAGAAATGCGCATCCGGCGTGCGCGTCTGCGGCACGTTCGACCCCCAGACGAGGAGGTAGCCGGCGTTGTACCAGTCGGCCGATTCCGGCACGTCGGTCTGCTCGCCCCAGGTCATCGGGCTTGCGGGCGGCAGGTCGCAGTACCAGTCGTAGAAGCTCATGCAGGTACCGCCGAGCAGGCTGAGATAGCGGCTGCCGGCGGCATAGCTGACCATCGACATGGCGGGGATCGGCGAGAATCCGAAGACCCGGTCGGGGCCATAGGTCTTTGCCGTATAGGCATTGGCGATCGCGATGATCTCGGTCGCCTCGTCCCAACTGGCGCGAACGAAACCGCCCTTGCCGCGGGTTTCGACGTAGGAAGCGCGCAGGATCGGGTCCTGCTGCAGCGCGGTCCAGGCCTCGACCGGGCTCATCGTCTCGCGCATCCGGCGCCAGAGCTTCAGAAGCTTGCCCCGAACCAGCGGATTCTTCACCCGGTTGGCGGAGTAGAGATACCAGCTGTAAGAAGCGCCCCGCGCGCAGCCGCGCGGCTCGTGGTTCGGCAGGTCGTGGCGGGTTCGGGGATAGTCGGTCTGCTGGGTCTCCCAGGTCACGATCCCCGACTTCACGTAGATCTTCCATGAGCACGATCCGGTGCAGTTCACCCCGTGGGTCGAGCGCACGACCTTGTCATGGCGCCAGCGGTTTCTGTAGGTGTCTTCCCAGGCGCGGTCTTCCCGCGTCACCTGGCCGTGCCCGTTCGAGAACTGTTCCAGTTCTTTGGACTGGAGGAAGTTCAATCTGTCGAGCAGATGGCTCATATCTCTGTCTCCTCAGCGTGGGGGCCTGCGCCGGCGTCTTGGCCGGCGCAGGGCAAGTCAAAGCTTCAGCAGGAAACCGGGGCACTCTTGCGGCTGTAGAAGAACCACGTGATCCCAACGCAGACCACGTAGAAGCCGAGGAAGGCCCAAAGCGCACCGTGCGGGGCGCCGGTCATGTCGATCGAGGTGCCATAGGCCTTCGGAATGAAGAAGGCGCCGTAGGCGGCGATCGCGCTGGTGAAAGCAATGATCGCGGCGCTTTCCCGCTCGGCCGTCTTCTGGTTCACCGCCGGATCGCCGTTCGGTATCAGGCGGGCGATTTCCTTCTTCATGATCGATGGGATCATCTGGAAGGTCGAGGCATTGCCCACGCCGGTCAGGAAGAAGAGCGCCATGAAGCAGGCGAAGAAGCCCCAGAAATGGCCTGCAGTACCGTTTTGCGGCAGGAACTGAAGAACGCCCCAAACAGCGATGATCATGCCCAGGAAAACCCAGAAGGTCACCCGGCCACCACCGAATTTATCCGATACCCATCCGGTGGCCGCGCGGCTGAGCGCGCCGACGAGCGGACCGAGGAAAGCGTAGGACAGAACGTTCACGTCCGGGAACTGCGTCTTCATCAAAAGCGGGAAGCCCGCCGAATAGCCGATGAACGATCCGAAGGTGCCGGTGTAGAGGATGCACATGATCCAGTTATGCTTGCGCTTGAGGATCGTCAGCTGATTGCCGAGCGATGCTTTGGCATCGGCGATGTCGTTCATTCCGAACCAAGCCGCGACGGCCGAGACCGCAAGGAACGGCACCCAGATGAAGCCGGCATTCTGGATCCAGAGCTCGCTGCCGTCGGACAGCGTCTGGGCTTCGCCCCCGATGGCGCCGAAGACACTCGCGGTGATCACCATCGGTACGACGAACTGCATGACAGAGACGCCGAGATTGCCAAGCCCCGCGTTCAGTGCCAACGCATGGCCCTTGCTCTTCTTGGGATAGAAATAGGCGATGTTGGCCATGGAGGAAGCGAAGTTACCGCCGCCGAAGCCGCACATGAGCGCCAGGCCGATGAACAACATGTAAGGCGTCTCGGGGTTCTGGACGGCGAAGCCGATCCCCAGTGCCGGGAAAAGCAGCGAGGCGGTGGAAAGCGCCGTCCACCTCCGCCCCCCGAAGATCGGAATCATGAAGGTGTAAAAGATTCTGAGCGTCGCGCCGGAAAGGCCGGGCAGCGCGGCCAGCCAGAAAAGCTGACCGGTTGTGTAGTTGAACCCGATCGCCGGAAGCCGTGCCACGACCACCGACCACACCATCCAGACCGAGAAAGCCAGCAGAAGGTTGGGGATCGAAATCCAGAGGTTGCGGGTTGCGATGGCGCGTCCCTGGGCGCTCCAAAACTCGGGGTCTTCGGGGCGCCAGTCGGTCAGGACCCGACCTTGGGGCCTATTGGGGTGGTCTGTGGTCGCCATGGGTTGGTTCCTCCCGATTTGGCGTATGGTTTCAGTTGGCGGCCCGCGTACCGGGCCAGCCGCGTATCATTCGGCCGGTGCTGATTTCGCACTGCCGTTGCCAAGGCGCGCGAGCGCCGTTCGCAGGTCGTCGATGTCCTTGAACCGGGCGGTTACGGTCAGGCCGGAGCCCTTGTCGGCCAAGGCAACCTTCTCGCTGCCCGCGAAGATCACGGCCAGGTCCGCCTCGGTCTCGCGGCGCAGCCGCGCCTCGTCGGCGATCGCTTCGTCGACAGACGAGATCACGTATTCATCATCGAACCCGCCTTGCGGTTCACGCAGCCAGAGGAAGCAGACCGCCCAGCTGATGAAGGCGCCCGTCGCGATGATGAAGAAGAACTGCGACGGCGTGACGTACATGAAGATGAAGAGGTAGAAGACCGCGCCGACGTTGCCGTAGGCCCCCGCCATGCCCGCGATCTGACCGGTCACGCGCCGTTTGATCGAAGGGATGATCCCAAAGGTCGCGCCCTCGGCGCCCTGCACGAAGAAGGAGCAGGCGATGGTGATCGCGATGGCGATGATGAGCGGCCAGGTCGAGTCCAGAAGCCCCATCAGCACGAAGCCCAGACCGATGCCGAACATGTAAGACAGCATCACGAAGCGGCGGTTGCCGAAGCGGTCGGAGACAAGCCCCCCCATCGGCCGCGCAAAGAGGTTCACGAAGGCGAAGGACGAGGCGATGATGCCCGCCGTGACCGGTGTCAGTCCCCAGGTTTCCTGGAAGAACAGGGGCAGCATCGACACCACCGCAAGCTCGGCACCGAAGTTGGCGAAGTAGGTGGTGTTAAGGGCCGCGACCGAGGAGAAGGGATAGCGGTCGTCCTTGGGCACGCCCTTTTTGAGCGTGGGCAGGTTGACGCGCAGGACCTGCCAGACCTGGTAAACCACCACCACCACGATCGCGGTGTAGCAGATCGAAGCCGTCAGCGTGTCGATATAGCCGATGCCCTGTATCCGCCAGACGAGGATCGAGAGAATCCCGATCATCGGCACGGTGAAGAGAACCAACAGGCCCAGGTCACGGTAGCTGGAAACCTCCAGCGCCGTCGCCTTGCGGGGCTTCTTGTGGGTGTCTTTCGTCGGCCCGTCGGTGATCGCGAACCAATAGAAGATACCGTAAAGCCCCATGATGGCGCCCGAGGTGGCGATCGCATAGCGCCAGCCGTCATCCCCGCCATACATCGTCAGGGCCACGGTGGGGATTGTCAGCGCCGCCGCGGCCGAGCCGAAGTTGCCCCAGCCGGCGTAGAAGCCCTCGGCGAAGCCGATGTCGCGCGGCTTGAACCAGAGCGCGGTCATGTGGATGCCGACGACGAAGGAGGCGCCGACCGATGACATCACGAGACGCGAGATGAAGAGCTGTTCGCGGGTGTCACCGAAAGCGAAGACGAAGGTCGGAATGGCCATCGTGATCATCAGGACCGAAAAGACCCGCCGTGGGCCCCATTTATCGAGCGCCATGCCGACGAGAATTCTGGCAGGAATGGTAAGCGCCACGTTGGCGATGGCGAAGAGGCGCAGATCGTCCTTGGTCAGCCAATCGACCGATTTCAGGATCGACGACGCGAGCGGCGCCATGTTGAACCAGACATAGAAGGTGATGAAGAAAGCGATCCAAGTCAGGTGGAGCGCCCGAATTTCACGGTTCTTGAACCGGAAGACGTCAGAGACTTGCATGGGTGGGCCTCGGTCAGGCTAGAGAGTATCGAAGCATTTTTTTGAGAAAGCGGGCTGCCGGGATCAGCCGGTTCCGGTGGGAATGATCAGCAGCGGGCATTGCACGCGCCGGGCCAGAAAGGCGGAGACGGACCCGAAGGTCATGTGATCGAACTCTTCCACCAGCGCGTCGAGGCGCCGGGTGATAAAGTTGCCGTCAGGCTTGTGGCTGTGACGCGCCATGACGAGAAGGTTGGGCTGGCGCTCTTCACAGGCGCGCAGAATCATTTTGCGGGCGTCGCCCTCGGCCACGATGACTTTGGAGGGAAAGCCGGCCGCCAGAAGCTCGGCCGCCGCCGCATCGACGCCGGCCTTCTGCTCGGCATATTGCTCGTTGAACATGTCGTCGGCACCGGAGGTCGTGCTGCCTGGGTCCTCGATGACCGAGATCAGCGTGATGTTGGGCCTGATCGCACCGAACATTTCCTTCACGGCCTCAAGCGCGATCCGCGCATTGCGCGAATGGTCATAGGCAAGCATTACATCCATCACTGTCCTCCTTCGGTCTTTGCGCGGCTTCGGCCGGCGCTTGACGTCAGAGGCCTACAATTGTGTTCCCGCCGACTTGATCAGGATCAAGTGAAGGGTTTTTCTGTTTGAAATAAATGGGTTACCGAAGAATGTCGTTTTGGATCACGGTGAGCATCAAGCGGGGGAAAGCCGCAAGAGATATCATCGGTTGACATTTGACGACTTTAGGCTTGATAAATATCAAGAGAAAAACTGGGCGGTAGAGCTAGGAATGCCTAAGTCGCACTTTCCCGAGATTCGCGAACTGGACCTGTTCCAGGGGATGCAGGAGGATCATTTCCTGGCCCTGATGCGGGGGGCCTATGTCCAGAATTTTCCGCCCCAGATCGAGTTGATCAACGAGGGTGACCCCAGTGACTTCCTGCATATCGTACTGAGCGGATCGGTCGATCTGTTTTCCACCTGGAACAGGCGTGAGACGAGTATGGCCACCGTACGCCCGATCTCGACATTCATCCTTGCGGCCACGATCAAGGATGCGCCCTACCTGATGTCGGCCCGTACGCTGGAGAAGAGCCGCATCGTCCTGGTGCCCAGCGAGGATGTGCGCGCAGTCTTCGACATCGATCCTGTCTTTGCCCAGGCCATCGTCACCGAACTGGCACAGTGTTATCGCTCCGTGGTCAAGAGCACCAAGGATCTTAAGCTGCGCACCTCGCTGGAACGGCTCGCCAACTACCTTCTGCGCCAGCAGACGCGCGCGGACGGTGCCGCTGAATTCGACCTTTTGATAGAAAAACGCCGGCTTGCATCGTTCCTCGGCATGACCCCGGAAAACCTCAGTCGAGCCTTCAAGGGCCTTCATGCCTACGGCGTAATGGTGGAGGGTATAAAGGTGCGCATCTCGAATCAGCGGGATCTGGAGCGCTTTGCGAAGCCAAGCCCCCTGATCGACGACTATTCAACGTGAAGGATTCACCATGACAAAGACTATGCCCGGTGCCGCCGGCGACCTTGCCGCCGCTTTTCCCGACATCTGGCAGGCCTATGCCGCTCTCGGCAAGGCCACGGCCGAGGCCGGCCCGCTGACGGAGCGCGAGATGCGGCTGGTCAAACTGGCACTCGCGATCGGCATCGGGTCCGAAGGCGCGGTTCACTCCCACACGCGTCGCGCCAAGGCCGAGGGAATTGAGGAAGCGGCACTGACGCAGGTGGCGCTCCTGTCCATCGGTTCCTGTGGCCTGGCCCGCGCGGTGGCCGCCAAGACCTGGATTGAAGACATCGATTGATCACGGCGCTCAGATCGTTTTTCTCGATCTGGCGACAGCGGCGGAAGCCGACCCTGCAGTGGCCGAGAGCCATATTCAGTTGCGGCTGAATCGTGGTTCCTTAGGCGCTACACGCCCGCGCTTGGCGGGCCTCGATTTCAATTGCGCAGACCGGGACTCCGGTTTTAGGCCGCCTCTGGCCAAGAGGGGGTCCCATTTGACCACATGGTCTTTTGGAGAAAGACCGTAGCCGGGATCAGCCCCACGTTCACACTGGAAGACAGCGGTAGTGTCAAGATCCGCAGAGGCACGCTGTGGGACCAGCCCTATTGACCGAAAACACAGCCAATTAAAATCAGTCGTATGGATTGATTTTATGGCGGTGCAGGCAGTCTCCTGCGAACCCCTCTCCAAAGTGGCCGCCTGTTAAACAGCAAAAAATACAGGGAATTGCCGAGATTCCGAGCCTAGAGCAGATCCCGGTCGGATGGAATCGCCGAAGGCGATCCATCGACCGGGTAAATCTGCTCTCACTGTTTGATGGCGATCGGATCATGTTTTGGCGCAACCACGAAGTGGTTCCGTCAAAACATGATCCGATCTAGCGCAGGCACCGAACAACAGAAGGCAGCTCCCCCCGAGAACATCTAAGTCAAGGTCTTTTTCATCGTGGTCTCTTCGGTTAATCGCGCCATTGGGGACCGATGCGACGTTGGCGGCGCCGGGCACCGGCGCGCGGTCGCGAAAGAGGTAACCGGAGCCGTCACCGCTAGGGTCAGCAGGGTGTCTTGGACCTGCGAATCAAATCGGGCCATGTGCCGGCACTGAAACCGGACTTCAAAAATGGGCTCGGGAGAAAACACGGTCGAAAACATGGGATCGCCGGGGCGGTGCTGTTCTCTCTGTTCGGTTTGGGAAGTAATCGGGCGCAAAGTACCGCAGACAGCCGCGAGTCTCGGCTCTGGTCGGCCACCGGACCCGAGATATCGCGAAAGAGCAGACTTAATGGCGGAGGGAGAGGGATTCGAACCCTCGGTACGCTTGCGCGCACAACGGTTTTCGAGACCGCCCCGTTCAACCACTCCGGCATCCCTCCGCAAGCGGAACGCGGCGACCACAGCGGTCCATCGGACCGGGCCGCCGCGAACGGCGCGCCCTTACTAGCCCAGCCGCCGTACCCCCTGCAAGCATCGCCTGAGCGCCCGTTGTGACACCCGCATCTTTTTGCCCGCCGGGTTGAACCCTGGCCGGCAAATTTCCGACACTGCTATAGTCCAGCTTCGGAAGCTCAAACCACCGGTCCGCAGGCGCGATGAACCAGCCCCAGAGTAACGACCTGCCCCGCATTCCCCTGCGGCCGGTCACCGGCCAGACCGAGTTGATCGCGGCCGAGCAGGCGCGCCTCGCCGCCCTGATCGCTTATGCCGAGCGCCGCTATCCCGGCCCGGTCATCGCGCTGGGCGACCGGCTGTCGCGGCGCTGGCTGGAAAACAGCGGTAACCCCTACCTCGCAGAGATCGAAACGGTGGCCCGGGCGCTGGGCCGGCCCGGCGCCTATTTCCTGAACCTCTCCTATGAATGGGCCTGCACCTGCAGCGTCGGCCCGACCGCCAGGGGCGACGCCAGCCGCCTGACCCGGGTGCTGGACTGGCCTTTCGACGGCCTCGGCGCCCAGGTCCTGGCGCTGCGCCAGACAGGGTCGGCTGGGGACTGGATCAACCTCACCTGGCCGGGCTTCACCGGTGCCATCCAGGGGCTGGCCCCCGGGCGCTTCGCCGCCGCCTTCAACCAGGCACCCCTGCGCCGGCGCACGCCGTCGCGGATCGTCGACTGGGGGATCGACCGCCTCGGCTTCTGGGGCCGCCGCGCCCTGCCGCCGGGACATCTGCTGCGCCAGGTCTTCGAGCGCGCCCAGAGTTACGCCGAGGCCAAGCAGCAGCTGATCCAGAGCCCCCTGGCCATGCCGGCGATCTTTTCCCTGGCCGGCACCGGCCCTGAAGAACACGCGGTGATCGAACGGCTGGAGCAGCGCGCCGTGGTGCATGAAGGGCCCCAGGTGGCCGCCAACCACTGGCGCGGCCCCCTGCCGCGCGCCCGCGCCCGTGGCGTCGTTTCCGAGGAGCGCGCCCGGGTGATGGGCAAGGAAGCGGCGGCGGCCGGTCCCGATCTGGCCTGGCTGCGCCGGCCGGTGCTCAACGAGACCACCCGGCTCGTACTCTATGCCGAGCCCGCCGCCGGCCGCCTGGTCGCCCAGGGTTTCGAGGCCGCCGACGACCATCAAGCCGCCCCCGCCACCGCGGTCACTGAGTTACTGCCATGAGGCGGATAACCATCGCCCTGGCAGGGGTCGCCCTCACCGCCGCCGCCGTCTATTTTTACCTCGGCCCCCCGGTTCCCGAAGATCCCGGGTTTCATGAGCGCCGCTGCTGGTTCAACACGCGGGTCATAGGCGAGGCGCAGTGCGGTTACTTCGTTGTGCGGGAAAACCGGCAGAAGCCGGACAGCCGGACCATCGCTCTGCCGGTCGTCGTTCTCAAAGCCGAAGACGGTGTCCCCCAAAGGGAACCGATCCTCTTTCTGGACGGCGGGCCCGGCGCCCGAGCCCTTTTGGCAACGCAACAGGAAATCGACGGCTGGTCGATCGGGCGAAAGTCATTTCCGCCGGGACACGATCTGATCCTCCTCGGTCAGCGCGGCACCGGCCTGGACCGTCCGGATTTCGATTGTCCGGAATTGAAAACCGCTGAAATCAGCCTTGGCGCCCACGCCCCCGGAACCAGCCCACCGGATTTCCGCGCTCTATCGGCTGAGGGCGTGATCGACTGCAGCCGGCGCCTGCTTTCCGAAGAGGTCGATCTTTCCGCCTACAACAGCCGCGAGAGCGCGGCCGACATCGCCGAGTTGCGCGAAGCCCTGGGGATCGAAAGCTGGACGCTCTACGGCATCTCCTACGGTACGCGCCTCGCCCTCAGCGTGCTGCGCTATCACCCCGAGGGCGTGCAGGCGGTCATTCTCGATTCCGTGGTCCCGCCCGAGGCGGCAGAAGGCCTTGAAGTCGCAAATTTTTTCAGCGGCGCCCTGCGACAGGTATTCAGGGACTGCGCCGCCGACGCGGACTGCGCCCGCCGTCATGGCGACCTGGAATCGGCCTATACCGCAAGCTTCAAAAGATTGAAGGCACGCCCGGCTGTCTATGCCTTGTCGGACTTCCTTGACCCGGACGAACTGGTGGCGCGCGGCGCCACCGCGGACAGCGTGATAACCCTCGACCACACCTGGTTCGACCTGCTGCTGCTCGATGCCCTGGCGGAGCCGGAGGCCACGGGCCTGATTCCCCTGCTTCTGTCCGAGACCTCGGCGCGGGGGCCTTCGGCCCTGGCGGGCCGGCTGCGAGAGACCCTGCGCATCACCCTGTATCAAAACGATTTCAGCTCCGTGGCCGTCTATCTTTCCCACATCTGCCGGGACGAAGCCCCTTTCCGCAGCGCGGCGGAGATCGCCGCGGCCATCGAAAAAGCCGGGGACCTGGGCTATTTCGTCGCGGATCACTGGCCCAATCACCTCTGTGCCCACTGGCCCGTGGGCGCGGCTGATCCGGTGGAGAATACCCCGGTGGAGAGCGCGGTCCCGGCCCTGCTGCTGGCCGGCCGCTTCGATCCGCTGACGCCGCCGGCACTGGCGCGCCAGGCGGCCCGTCATCTCTCAAACGGCCATGCCTTTATCTTTGCCGATGCCAGCCACGGCGTACTGTTCTTGAACCCCTGCGCCGGACGGCTGGTCAAGCGATTCCTGGAAACCCGGGAGCGGCCCTCGACAGGTTTCTGCCAATCCGGGCAAGTCGTGGTCTCGGCAGGAGGCTGAAAGCAACCGGGTTTTGCCCCCGAAACGCCAAGCAAAAAGCCCCGAAAAGGGCGTTGACAGGGCGGGCGGCAGGGCTATAGTGCGCGCCCAATAACCGCGGATCTTCGGACCGCGGCACTCTTTATTTACGTCTTGGGAAACTGCGGAATTCCGCGCTCCTACGGACGTTTGAGCCGAAGATAGGCGAGCCAGCGCAATGTTTGCAGTGATCAAAACCGGCGGCAAGCAGTACAAAGTTGCCAAGGACGATGTAATCGTCATCGAAAAGCTTGAAGGCGAGGCCGGCGAGGCCGTCTCCTTCGATTCCGTGCTTATGGTCGGCGAGGGCGCCGAGACCAAGGCCGGCGTGCCCTTCGTCGAAGGGGCCAGCGTCGCGGCCGAGGTCGTCGAGCAGACCCGCGGCGATAAGATCCTGATCTTCAAGAAAAAGCGCCGCAAGAACCATCGGCGGACCAACGGCCACCGCCAGGACCTGACGGTGGTGAAGATCACCGACATCCTGACCGACGGCAAAAAAGCCGCGGCGAAGGCCAAAAAGGCCGCGCCCAAGAAGGAAGCCGCTGACGGCGACGCCGAAGCTGCACCGAAAGAAGCCAAGGCCGAGAAGCCCAAAGCCGCCAAGAAGGCCCCGGCGAAGAAGGCTGCGGCCAAAAAGGCAACGGCTAAGAAGGCACCTGCCAAAAAGGCGGCTGCCAAGAAGAAGGAAGACTAAGCCATGGCTCATAAAAAGGCAGGCGGCAGCTCCCGCAACGGCCGCGATTCAGCCGGACGCCGCTTGGGCGTGAAGAAGTTCGGCGGTGAAGCGGTTCTCGCCGGCAACATCCTGGTCCGCCAGCGCGGTACCAAGTTCCACCCGGGCCGCAATGTCGGCATCGGCAAGGACCACACGATTTTCGCCAAGGTCGAAGGCGCGGTCTCCTTCCAGACCAAGACCGGCGGCCGGACCTACGTTTCCGTGGACGCGGCGGAACAGCCGTCGCCGAGCGCTGCTGAATAACGCCGGTGGGTGCCCACCGGGGCGCCCATCTGGAACAGCCGACTGAAGAGGAGGGAGATGGGTCGCCATCTCCCTTCTTTCTTTTTGGCCTCTCCATACCTCCGGGGCCGCGTCAGGGACTTACCAAACCATGACTTGGCTGATTGAACGAAAGCGTATCGAGACGGAGCGGCTGGTGCTGCGGCCCTTTGAAGAAGCCGATGCAGCCGTGGTCCAGACCGATGTCGCAAACTGGGATATCGCCCGCATGACCACACGCATTCCCCATCCCTACCCGGCCGGGGCGGCAGCGGAATGGATCGCCAGCCATGGTGCAGCGGAGAAGCGGCACGGCGAGGCGATCTTCTGCATCGCCCATGAAGACCAAGCTGTCGGTGCGATCAGCCTGCGCCGCAACGATCCGGCAGCCGTTGGGCCGGATACGGCGGAGATCGGCTATTGGCTGACGCCCCGGGTCTGGGGCCGGGGTCTGGCGACGGAATCGGCCAGTGCGCTGGTGGCGCATGCCTTCGATCATCCGCAAGTCAGCGGGCTGACATCCGGTTACTTCAGCGACAATCCGGCCTCCGGCCGGGTGTTGGCCAAGTGCGGCTTTCAGCCGGTCGACGACGAAGAAACCTGGAGCGAGGCACGACAGAAATTCGTAACCTCCAAGCGCCTGGTCCTGCCCCGGGCAGCTTGGCAGGCGGAAATGGGTGAGGCGTCATGAAGTTCCTCGACGAAGCCAAGGTCTATTTGAAGAGCGGCGACGGCGGTAACGGCTGCATGTCCATGCGGCGCGAAAAGTATGTCGAATTCGGCGGCCCCGACGGCGGCGACGGCGGGCGCGGCGGCGACATCGTCTTCGAGGCCGTCAACAGCCTGAACACCCTGATCGACTTCCGCTACCGCCAGCACTTCAAGGCACCGCGCGGCGAGGGCGGCAAAGGCAAGAACATGACCGGCGCCGCCGGCAAGCCCCTGGTCGTCAAGGTGCCGGTCGGCACCCAGGTGCTGGACGAGGACAAAGAGACCGTGCTCCTCGACCTGACCGAGGAAGGCCAGCGGGTCGTCCATCTGACCGGCGGTGACGGCGGCTTCGGCAATGCCCGCTTCAAGACCTCCACCAACCAGGCGCCGCGCCGCGCCGACCCCGGCTGGCCGGGCGAGGAACAATGGGTCTGGCTGCGCCTGAAACTGATCGCCGACGCCGGCCTGGTCGGCCTGCCCAATGCCGGGAAGTCGACCTTCCTCTCCGTGGTTTCCCGCGCCAAGCCGAAGATCGCCGACTATCCTTTCACCACCCTGCACCCCAACCTGGGGGTCGTGACCGTCGGCGAGGCGGACTTTGTGGTGGCCGATATTCCCGGCCTGATCGAGGGCGCACACGAGGGTTCCGGTCTCGGCGACCGCTTCCTGGGCCATATCGAGCGCTGCGGCGTGCTGCTGCATCTCATCGACGGCACCCAGGAGGACGTGGCCGGCGCCTATCGCGTCATCCGCGAGGAACTGACGGCCTACAGCGGCGAATTGGCCGACAAGGTGGAGGTTATCGGCCTCAACAAGGTCGATGCCCTGACGCCCGAAGAGCGGACGGCCAAGCAGGCCGAGTTGGAGGCCGCCTCCGGCGCCGAGGTGCTCTGCCTCTCCGGCGCCAGCCACGAGGGCGTGGACAGGGTTCTGGCCCGCCTGCTGCAGCACATCGAAGCGGCCCGCGCGGCGCGGGCGGAGGTAAACGCCACAGCCGGCTACCAGCCATGAGCGCCAAGTCCGACCAGACCCAAACCACCGGCCAGGGCCAGGCGCCCTCCCCTCGCCAGGATCTGCAGGCGGCGCGCCGTCTGGTGGTGAAGATCGGCTCGGCCCTGCTGGTCGACGACACCTCCGGGGCGATCCGCCGTGACTGGCTGGATGCACTGAGCGACGACGTCGCCGCGCTGATCGCGGCAGGCACCGAGGTCCTGCTGGTTTCTTCCGGCGCCATCGCCGCCGGCCGCCGGCATCTGGGCCTGACCCAGGCCGCCCTGAAACTGGAGGAGAAGCAGGCCGCCGCGGCGACCGGGCAGATCCGCCTGGCCCATGCCTATCAGGAATCGCTCGCCCGCCATGACATCACCGTCGCGCAGATCCTGCTGACCCTGGACGATACCGAGGAACGGCGGCGCCACCTCAATGCCCGCTCGACCCTCAACACGCTTTTGAAACTGCGCACCCTGCCGGTGATCAACGAGAACGATACCGTGGCGACCAGCGAAATCCGGGTCGGCGACAACGACCGCCTGGCCGCCCGGGTGGCCGCCATGCTGGGCGCCGATACCCTGGTGCTGCTGTCGGACATCGACGGGCTTTACAGCGCCGATCCGCGGGATAACCCGGCGGCCGACTTCATCCCCGAGGTCGCCGCGATCACCCCGGCGATCGAGGCCATGGCCGGCGCCGCCCCCAGCGACTATTCCAACGGCGGCATGGTCACCAAACTCTCCGCCGCTAAGGTCGCGACCGGCGCGGGCTGCCGCATGCTGATCGCCGACGGGCGGCGCCTCAACCCGCTGTCCGCCGTCATAGAGGGCGCGCGCTGCACCTGGTTCCTGGCCTCGGTCGAACCGCGCACGGCGCGCAAGCGCTGGATCGCCGGCAGCCTGAAACCCAGCGGCAAGCTGCTGCTGGACGACGGCGCCCTGACCGCCCTGCGCGGCGGCAAGTCGCTGCTGCCGGCCGGCGTGACTGCTGTAGAGGGCAGCTTCGAGCGCGGCGATGCGGTATTGGTCTGCGATGACCAGGGCCGGGAGGTCGCCCGCGGCCTGGCCGCCTATTCCGCCGGCGACGCGCGCCTGATCATCGGCCATAAGAGCCGTGAAATCGAAGCCATTCTCGGCTACCGTGGCCGCGAAGAGCTGATCCACCGTGACGATCTGGTGGTATCGTAAAGCCCGATTCAGGAGACAGGAAAATGCCCGCTGAGGCAGCGCGACAGCAGGAAGACCTGCAGGATCAGATGACCGCCCTGGGCCGTCAGGCCCGCGATGCCGCGGCCGAACTGGCACAGGCCGCGCCGGAAGCCAAGCAGCGGGCCCTGATCGCCGCCGCCAAGGCGCTGCGCGACAACAAAGCGGCCATTCAGGACGCCAATGCCCGGGATATGGCGGGCGGCCGCGAAAAAGGCCTGACCCCGGCGCTGCTCGACCGGCTTGAGCTGACGCCCGAGCGCATCGAGGCCATGGCCAAGGGCCTGGAGGACATCGCCTCGTTTCCCGACCCGGTGGGCCGGATACTGGCCGAGTGGGAGCGGCCCAACGGCCTTAAGATCGCCCGGGTTTCGGTGCCCCTGGGGGTGATCGGCATTATCTATGAGAGCCGGCCCAACGTCACCGCCGATGCCGGCGCGCTCTGCCTCAAGTCGGGCAACGCCGCCATCCTGCGCGGTGGCTCCGAGAGTTTCCACTCCTCCGGCGCCATTCTCGACTGCCTGCAGCAGGGACTCCGCGAAGCCGGACTGCCGGCCGCCGCCATTCAGCGCATTCCCACCACCGACCGGGCCGCCGTCGGCATCCTGCTGACCATGAGCGATACCGTCGACGTGATCATTCCCCGCGGCGGCCGCAGCCTGATCGAACGGGTCCAGCGTGAAAGCCGGGTGCCAGTGTTTTCACACCTGGACGGCATGGTGCATACCTATGTCCACGAAGCCGCCGATGCGGCCATGGCCCGCGAACTGGTGGTCAACGCCAAGATGCGGCGCGTCGGCATCTGCGGGGCGACCGAGACCCTGCTGGTCGACCGGGCCTTGGGCGACAGCCAACTGACGCCGCTGCTGAGCGCCCTGCAGCAGGCCGGCTGCGCCCTTCGCGGCGATGCGGCGGCCCAGGCGGCTTTGCCCGGCGTAACCCCGGCCACGCCCGAGGATTGGGAAACCGAATACCTCGCACCGGTCATCGCCGTGAAGGTGGTCGCAGGGCTGGACGAGGCCATCGCCCATATCAACCGCCACGGGTCCCACCATACCGAGGCCATCATCACCCAGGACGCCGGGGCCGCGGCGCGCTTCATGAACGAGGTCGATGCGGGCATCGTCATGCACAACACCTCGACCCAGTTTGCCGACGGCGGCGAATTCGGCATGGGCGCCGAAATCGGCATTTCCACGGGTAAAATGCACGCCCGCGGCCCGGTCGGCGCCGAGCAGCTGACCAGCTACAAATACAAGGTTGTCGGCAGCGGCCAGACCCGGCCCTGAGACAGGTTGTTCGTTGACAAACAATCGAACGCCTCTTTAGCTTGCAGACTCACAACGGGCGCGATATAGCGCCCCAGCCGCAATTGCTGCCAAGGCAAAGGCAACCAGAGCAGGGAGCAGTCTAGCGACATGTTGAGAGGGACGCTTTCCAAGGGACACCAGGGAACAGGACTCAGGCGGCGGACAATACCCGCAGCGTGATGGTTGGTTAACGTCCCAGGACAGCTGCCAAGGAAGCCGGTCTCCGTTGCCCGCGCATGGCTTTGTTCCGAAGCCGACCGCGGGTTCCGGAGCGCCTTAACAGCAGTCGCAAGCTCGGTCCGCCGGTACTTTGCCCAGCGTGGCGCCGCCGGCCCGGCCCTCTCACAATCGGCTAGACCTTCCCGGCGGTTGCTGACAGCATGACGTCAAAGTACAAGTTGAAGAAACAGGGAGACAACAAATGAAAATCAGAACAACTATGCTGACCGCTGTGCTGCTGGCCAGCACCAGCACTTACGCCACTGCAGAGACCCTGAACTGGGCCCGGGCCGGCGACGCCCTGACCCTCGATCCTCATGCCCAGAACGAAGGCCCGACCTCGGCATTGTCGCACCAGATCATGGAGCCGCTGGTCATCCGCGACATGACCGGCAAGATCGTGCCGGCCCTGGCCACCGAATGGGCGCCCAGCGAGGAAGATCCCAACGTCTGGGCGTTCAAGCTGCGCGAAGGCGTCACCTTCCACGACGGGGCCGAGTTCGACAGCGAGGATGTGGTCTTCTCCTTCAACCGCGCCATGAGCCCCGACAGCGACTTCAAGGAGCTGCTGGCCTCGGTCACGGAAGTGCGGGCGAACGGCAAATACGGCTTCGAGATCGTCACCAACGGCCCCAACCCGATCATGCCGTCGAACCTGAGTGACATCTTCGTCATCGACAAGGACTGGGCCGAGGCGAACAACGCCACCAAGGTGCAGGACTTCGAGGGTGGCGAGGACACCTACGCGGCCCGCAACGCCAATGGTACCGGCCCCTACAAGCTGGTGAGCCGTGAACCGGACTCCAAGACCGTTCTCACCATGAACGAGAACTACTGGGGTAAGGACGAGTTCCCGATGGAGGTGACGGAGATCGTCTACACCCCCATCCAGAACGCGGCCACGCGGGTCGCCGCGCTGTTGTCCGGCGAGGTCGACTTTATTCAGGACGTGCCGGTGCAGGACCTGCAGCGCGTTGGCTCCACGGACGGGCTGCAAGTCATTACGGCACCGCAGAATCGGGTCATTTTCTTTGGTATGAACCAAGGCGATGCGGATCTGAAGGGTGACGATGTCGAGGGCAAAAACCCCCTCGCCGACAAGCGGGTGCGCGAGGCCATGAACATGGCCATCAACCGCGAGGCCATCAAGCAGGTGGTGATGCGCGGCCAGTCCATCCCGGCCGGTGTTGCCATGCCGCCCTTCGTCAACGGCTGGACCGAAGATCTCGACAGCCTGCCGGCCAACGACGTCGCCAAGGCCAAGGCCCTGATGGCCGACGCCGGCTACGCCGACGGCTTCTCGATCCAGCTCGACTGCCCGAACGATCGCTACATCAATGACGAAGCGATCTGCCAGGCTGCCGTCGGCATGCTGGCCCAGATCGGCGTCAACGTGCGTCTCGACGCCAAGCCGAAGGCGCAGCACTTCCCGCTGATCAACAACCTTGAGACCGACTTCTACATGCTCGGCTGGGGCGTGCCGACCTACGATTCGGAGTACATCTTCAACTTCCTGGCCCACACCAAGGGCGAGAAGTACGGCTCCTGGAACGGCACCCGCTTCTCCAATCCCGAACTGGACCAACAGATCCAGCGTCTCGCCTCTGAGACCAACCTGGACGAGCGAAACCTGATGATCGCCAACATCTGGTCGGTGGTGCAGGACGAAGTCCTCTATCTGCCGATCCATCACCAGGTGCTGAACTGGGGCATGGCCGCCAAGGTCGATACCGTCGTCGACCCGGACGACGAGCCCAAGATCAAGTACTTCAAGATCAAGTAACTGCGTTCGGCGGGCGGGAGGCCTTGCGGCTTCCCGCCTGACCGACGACCCCGGGCCCCTTCTATGCGGGCCCACCTGAACAGGCCGCCATGCTCGCATTCGTCATCCGCAGGGTTTTTCAGTCCTTCGTCGTCCTCCTCGTCGTCGGCCTGGTGGCCTTCTCCATGTTCCGCTTCGTCGGCGACCCCATCGAAAACATGCTGGGGCAGGAGCGCACCGGTGCCGATATCGAGCGCCTGCGCGGCCAGCTCGGGCTCGACCAGCCATTCCCGGTGCAGTACTTCAAGTTCCTGACCGGCGCAGCGCAGGGCAATTTCGGCGTCAGCTACCGCCAGGGCCGGCCGGTGGCCGACATCATTGCCGAGCGCCTGCCCGCAACCCTGGAACTCGCTTCCGTCTCCGCCATCCTGGCCATCGTCTTCGGTCTGGGGCTGGGCGTTTTCACCGCGATCAGAAGGGACGGTTGGGCCGCGAACACCATCATGACGTTGTCGCTGGTCGGCGTGTCACTGCCCACATTCCTGATCGGCATCCTGCTGATCTATCTCTTCGCAGTCGAACTGAACATGCTGCCGAGCTTCGGGCGCGGCGAGGTCGTCGACCTCGGCTGGTGGCGCACCGGCTTCCTGACGGAATCGGGGCTGAAGGCGCTGATCCTGCCGTCGATCACCCTCGGGCTTTACCAGATGACCCTCATCATGCGCCTGGTGCGCTCCGAGATGCTGGAGGTGCTGCGCCAGGACTACATTCGTTTTGCGCGGGCGCGGGGCCTGCGTGAGAAGTCGGTGCTGTTCCGCCATGCGCTGAAGAACACGCTGGTACCGGTGATCACCGTGACCGGCCTGCAGCTCGGCTCGATCATCGCCTTTGCGATCATCACCGAGACAGTCTTCCAGTGGCCGGGCGTCGGGCTGCTGTTCATCAACGCCATCCAGTTCGTCGACATCCCGGTCATGGCCGCCTACCTGATGCTGATATCAGTGATGTTCGTCGGCATAAACCTGATCGTCGATCTGCTTTACTTCGTTATCGATCCACGCCTGCGCGGCGATAGCTCGAAGGCAACCGCATGATGGAAAGCAGGCTTTCCCGGGCTTGGCAGTCCGATTTTCTGTGGTCCTTCCGGCGGTCCCCGACGGCTGTGGTTTCCTTCTTCGTCGTTCTGGTGCTGGTCCTGGGGGCTGTCTTTGCGCCGCTGGTCGCGCCCCACAACCCCTTCGATCCCTCCTCGCTCAACCTGATGAACGGCTTTTCGAAACCGATGCAGCCCAATGCCTTCACCGGCGAGGCCTTCTGGCTGGGCACCGACGATCAGGGGCGCGATGTTTTTTCGACCATCCTCTACGGCATGCGGATATCACTCTTTGTCGGCTTCTGCGCCGTGCTTTTCGCCATGGTGCTGGGCGTCACTCTGGGCCTGATCGCCGGCTATTCCGGCGGCATGGTCGGCACCGTCATCATGCGCATCGCCGACGTGCAACTCACGTTTCCGGCGATCCTGGTGGCCATGCTGATCTTCGGCATCGCCAAGGGATTCACACCGGTACACCTGCGCGACCAGATGGCGGTCTGGGTGCTGATCTTCGCCATCGGTCTGTCGGACTGGGTGCAGTTCGCCCGTGTCGTGCGCGGCGCCACCCTGGTGGAGAGAAAGAAGGACTACGTCCAGGCCGCCAGTCTCAACGGCCGCAAAGCCGTGGGTATCATGCTGCGGCACATCCTGCCCAACGTGGTGGGCCCGGTTCTGGTTATCGCCACCATCAGCCTGGCGCTGGCCATTATCGCCGAGGCCACACTCTCTTTCCTGGGGGTCGGGGCGCCGCCGACCCAGCCTTCCCTCGGCACGCTGATCCGCATCGGCCAGGGCTTCCTCTTCTCCGGCGAATGGTGGATCCTGTTCTTCCCGGCCACCACCCTTCTGGTACTCGCACTCTCGGTCAACCTGTTGGGCGACTGGCTGCGCGACGTCCTGAACCCAAGGCTGCGATGATGGCCGAAGCCGTACTATCGATCCGCGACCTGGTGGTCGAGATACCGACGCGTCATGCGGTGTTGCGGCCGGTCGACCGGATCAGCCTCGACATCGCCCCGGGCGAGATTCTGGGGGTGGTCGGCGAAAGCGGCGCCGGCAAGTCGATGACCGGCAACGCCGTCATCGGCCTGCTCGACCGGCCAGCCCATATCGCCAGCGGCGAGATCCTGCTGAACGGCGAGCGCATTGACAACCTGACCAAGGACCGCCTGCGGCGGGTGCGCGGCAAGCGGATCGGCATGGTCTTCCAGGACCCGCTGACCTCGCTCAACCCGCTATTGCCCATCGGTGAGCAGATTACCGAGACCATCCTGGAACACCTGCCGGTCACCCGCGCCGAGGCCGAGAGCCGCGCCGTCGCGGCCCTGGAGGAGGTCGGCATTCCTGCCGCCGCGGCGCGCATCGGCAGCTACCCGCACGAATTCTCCGGCGGCATGCGCCAACGCGTCGTCATCGCCTTGGCGCTCTGCGCCGAGCCGGCACTGGTGATCGCCGACGAACCGACAACCGCCCTCGACGTTTCGGTGCAGGCCCAGATCATCGCACTGCTGAAACAGCTCTGCCGGGAACGCGGCACCGCCGTCATGCTGGTCACCCACGACATGGGGGTGATCGCCGAGGCGGTCGACCGCGTTGCGGTGATGTATGCCGGCCGGCTGGCGGAGATCGGTGACGTCAGGGACGTCCTGACGCGCCCGGCGCATCCCTATACCGCCGGTCTTATGGCCTCGACGCCGCTCGCCTCCAAGGGGCTGAAGCGTCTCAACCAGATCCCCGGCGCCATGCCGTCCCTGTCCCGGCTGCCGGAGGGCTGCGCCTTTCACCCGCGCTGCCCCAAGGCGGCGGAGCGTTGCCGCCGGGCACCTGACCCGACACTGGCCGCCGGTGGCGGCCGCGCGGCCTGCTGGTTTGCAAACGAGCGCGTGGCATGAACGCGCTGGTTTCGGTCAAAAACCTGACCCGGATTTTCGACGTTTCCAAACCCTGGCTGAACCGTCTGCTGGAGGGAAAGCCGAAAGCCTTTCTGCAGGCCGTCTCCGACGTCAGCTTCGACATCGAAGAACGCAGCGTCTATGCGCTGGTCGGCGAGAGCGGGTCGGGCAAGTCGACCATCGGCAAGATGATCGTACACCTGTTGCGCCCTTCCGACGGGGTCATTGAGATCGGCGGCGTCGACCTGCTCCGCGAGCCTGACCGCCAGCGTGTCGATAAGATCCGCACCGACATCCAGATGGTATTCCAGGATCCCTATGCCAGCCTGAACCCACGCTGGCGGGTGCGCGACATCATCGCCGAACCGGTCACCGCGCGTGGCGGCAAGGCGGAGGGCCTGGCCGAACACCTGCTGGAACAGGTCGGCCTTTCCGCCGCCGATGCCGGCAAGTATCCGCACGAGTTTTCCGGCGGACAGCGCCAGCGTATCTGCATCGCCCGGGCGCTCGCCTCGGAACCGAAACTGATCGTCTGCGACGAACCCACCTCGGCCCTCGACGTCTCGGTGCAGGCGCAGGTGCTGAACCTGATGAGTGACCTGAAGGAGGAATTCGGCCTCACTTACCTCTTCATCAGCCACGACCTGACCGTCGTCGAGCACATGGCAGACCGCATCGGCGTGCTCTACCTCGGCCGGTTGGTCGAGGAGGCGCCGCGCGACGTGCTTTTCGCGGACCCAAAGCACCCCTATACACAGATGCTCTTCGCCGCCGCGCCGAAGCTCGACGGCTTCGGACGGGAGGTGGAACCCCCTAAGGGCGAAATCCCAGACCCGATCAATCCACCGTCCGGCTGCGCCTACCATCCGCGCTGCCCGAAGGCGGTCGCTCGCTGTACGCTGGAGCGCCCGGAGATGCGGGACCTGGGCGGCAACCGTGTCGCCTGTCACCTGGCCGAATAGAGTCCGCCGAGCAGACGCGGCAGGCCTTGCGGTTCCGGTTGTATGAACCGCCGGCACCCCGCAAACTGCTCTCCGATGACCAAGCCACAACCCGCATGATCGTGCGCCCCTCACCCAAGCCCTTCGCCCCGCTGACCCCGGCCGCCCTCGGCGCCGCCCTGGGCGGCCAGGTCCCGGCACCGGGCGCCCGTATCGGCCTGCTCGGCGGCTCCTTCAATCCCGCCCATGACGGCCATCTCGAAATCAGCCAAGAGGCTCTGCGGCGCCTTGGCCTGGACCGCGTCTGGTGGCTGGTCTCGCCTCAGAACCCGCTGAAATCGCGCGACGGCATGGCGCCGCTGAACGAGCGCCTGGCCGGCGCCCGCCGCGCCGCCACTGACCCCCGGATTCTGCCCACCGGCCTGGAGGCGGCCCTGGGCACGGCCTATACCGCCGATACCCTGCAGGCGCTCACCCGGCTGCTGCCCCAGGTCCGCTTCATCTGGCTGATGGGGGCAGATAACTTGATTCAAGTTCATAATTGGCAGGCCTGGCAGAAAATCTTTAACACCGTAGCCGTTGCGGTTTTCGACCGCCCCTCCTATGCTTCCAGGGCGTTGTCAGGAAAAGCAGCGCTTTCCTTGGCCCGGCACCGTCTCAACGAAGGTTCGGCGAGGCGCCTGGCGGAGGAGCGGCCGCCGGCATGGGTTTTCATTCGTTGCCGCTTGAACCCCAGATCAGCGACCGATATCCGGGCAGCGTCCGACGGCTAGGGCCGTCGCGGGATGCAGGCAGCGCCGGCGGCGGAGACTGGCCAAAGTGATGACATGATGAGAGTGACAACATAATGAGAGTGACAACAGGACAGGAGACTTAAGGTCATACTGCAAGACACCGGGCCCTTTGAGGCCGACCAGCAAGATGCCCTCGCCAAGAGCCGGCATCTGCTGAACTTGGTTCAGTCGTCCCTGGAGGACGACAAGGCAGACGACATCGTCGCCATCGAACTCGCCGACAAATCCAGCATCGCAGATTTCATGATCATCGCCAGCGGCCGTTCCGTACGGCAGGTCGGCGCGATGGCGGGGCATCTGCGCGAGAAGCTGAAGGCCGCGGGCGTGCAGGGTATCGCCGTCGAAGGCCTGGAACGCTGCGACTGGGTGCTGGTCGACGCCGGCGATGTGATCGTTCACCTCTTCCGACCGGAAGTCAGGGAGTTCTACAATCTTGAAAAGATGTGGGGCCTGGACCTGCTGCCGAGCGAAGAGGAATCGGGGGTAACCGCCGGCTCCGCCTGAGCCAGCCCCTGAACGAACAATGCCGCCCTGCGGCGCTGCCCGGCCCCGGGATTGCCTGGCCTGAACCAGCGGAACGGGACGGCCGGTTGAATTTGGACGCGGGATATGCGCATTACACTGGCTGCCGTCGGCAAAGCCAAAGCCGGGGTCGCAAGGGAACTCTACGATCACTACGGCGCCCGCCTGCGCTGGCCGCTTGCCCTGAAAGAGGTGGAAGAGCGGCGACCCCTGAAGCCGGAAATTCTGAAAGAAAACGAAGGCGAGTTGCTGCTGGCCGCCCTGCCGCGCGACGCCAGGGTGATCGCCCTGGACGAAGGCGGAAAGGACTTCAGCAGCCGCGACTTCGCCACCCTGCTCGGCCGCTGGCGGGACGAGGGCGTGCAGGACCTGGCCTTTATGATCGGCGGCGCCGACGGCCTGTCGAAAGCGGCGCGCCAGGCCGCCGATGTCACGCTTTGCCTGGGCCGCATGACCTGGCCTCATATGCTGGTCAGGGGCCTTCTGGCAGAACAGCTTTTCCGGGCCGAGAGCATTCTTTCCGGGCATCCCTATCACCGGGACTGAGCCCGTTGGCGGGAACCGGCGCGGCCATGATATAACCAGCAACAAGACCCTGACGACCAAGGTAGCCAGCATGACCGAAACCGCCGCCCAGCCGCCCGTTCCCAAGCCCGTTATCCTCTGTATCCTGGACGGCTGGGGGCACCGCACAAGCTGCGAGAACAACGCGATCTGCGAGGGGCCGACGCCGAACCTGGACCGCATGCTGGAGGAACTGCCCCACGCCCTGGTCGACGCCTCCGAAGGTGAGGTCGGCCTGCCGAGGGGCCAGATGGGTAACTCGGAGGTCGGCCACATGAACCTCGGCGCCGGGCGCGTGGTGATGCAGGACCTGCCGCGCATCGACGCCGCCGTCGCCGATGGTTCCTTCGCCCGCATGCAGCCCCTGCAGGACGCCATCGCCGCCCTGAAGCAGTCCGGCGGCACGGCTCACGTCATGGGACTGATGTCGCCTGGTGGCGTCCACTCCCACCAGAACCAGATCGCCGCACTGTCCGAGGTGCTGGCCGGCGCCGGCATCCCGGTGGCGGTGCATGCCTTCCTCGACGGCCGCGACACACCGCCGCGCAGCGCCCTGGACTTCCTGAAGGCCTTTCAGGCCAAAGCCCCCAACGCCAGGATCGCCACGGTCTCCGGGCGTTACTACGCCATGGACCGCGACAAGCGCTGGGCAAGGGTCGAAAAGGCCTACTGCACGCTGGTGCAGGGCGAGGGGGAGCATGCCGGCGATGCCCTGAAGGCGATCGAGCAGAGCTATGCGGCGGAGACCAGTGACGAGTTCGTGCTGCCGACCGTAATCGCCGACTACAAGGGTATGGCCGACGGTGACGGCCTCTTCATGGCCAACTTCCGCGCCGACCGCGCCCGCGAAATTCTGACCGCCCTGCTCGACCCGGCCTTCGACGGCTTCCAGCGGGGCAGGCAGGCTTCCTTCGCCTGTGCCCTGGGCATGGTGGAATATTCCACCCAGTTGAATGCCTTCCTCGCCACCCTGTTCCCGCCGGAAGATCTGGCCGAGACCCTGGGTGAAATCGTGTCAGAACACGGCAAGCGGCAGCTTCGCATCGCCGAGACCGAGAAGTACGCCCACGTGACCTTCTTCTTCAACGGCGGCCGCGAGGATGTCTTCGATGGTGAGGAGCGCATCCTCGTGCCTTCGCCCGATGTCGCCACCTACGATCTGCAGCCGGAGATGTCCGCCCCGGAGGTCACCGACAAGCTGGTCGAGGCTATCGGATCCGGCCGCTTCGATCTTGTGGTGGTGAACTACGCCAACGGCGACATGGTCGGTCACACCGGTGATCTCGTCGCCGCCATGAAGGCGGTGGCCTGCGTCGATACCTGTGTCGGCCGCCTGGCAGAGGCGGTGGAGAAAGCCGGCGGCTGCATTCTGTTGACCGCCGACCATGGCAATGCCGAACAGATGACTGACGAGAGCACGGGTCAGGCGCACACCGCCCACACCATGAACAAGGTACCGCTGTTGCTGATAAACGGCCCCCAGCAGGTGACGGGCCTGAGCGAAGGGCGCCTGGCAGACATCGCACCGACGATACTGGACCTGATGAACCTGCCGCGCCCGGCGGCGATGACGGGAAACAGTCTTCTGAAAACCAAGTCCGCGCTCGGCGAAGCGGCAGCGGAATAGCTTTGCGGCCCCCACCCCCTCCTGCCGTTGGACTTTGCCGTAACCGGCCGCTGCTTGCCGGTCTCAGCCTGATCGGGCTCGCCGCCGCGCTGCTTTGGCCGGCGCCGGCGCCGGCGCAGCAAACAGAGAGCGATCTCCAGGCCTTGGAGAGAACCCTTCAGGAAGACCGCGCCAAGGCCGAGGCCCTGACGAACGCCGCCCGGGAGTTGACCGCCGAGGTCGAGGGTTTGCGCGAAAAAGCCATCGCCACCGCCGCCCGGGCCCAAAGCCTGGAGAGCGAGATCGGCGCGGCGGAGCAGAACCTCGCCGCGCTGGACCGCGAAGAGACCGAGAAAACCGACCGCCTCGCAAAGCGGCGCAATCAGCTGGCCCTGACCCTGGGGGCCCTGCAGCGACTGGCTCTGCAACCGCCCGAAGCCGCGCTCACCAGAGCCGAGCAGCCCATCGACAGTGCCCGGGCGGCCATGCTGCTGCGCGTTGCCGTACCGGAGCTTGAGGCACGCGCCAAGGTGCTGCGCGAGGAATTGGGCGACCTGGCGATCCTGCGCGCCCGGATCGCCATCAAACGCGACGATCTCAGCGCTGCCCGCGGCGCCCTCGGTTCGGAGCGCGATCGTCTGTCAGCCCTGGTCGCGCGCAAGGCGAATCTGCAGGCCCGCACCGAAAGCGAGCGCCTGGCGACCGAGGAACGCATCGCCCGCATGGCGCGCGAGGCCGGTGATCTCAGAGAATTGATGGAGCGCCTGGAGGTCGAAGCGGCCGAGCAGCGGCGTCTGGCCGAACAACAGCGCCTGGCGGAGGAAAAGCGACTGGCCGAACAGGAACGTTTGGCCGAGGCCCGCGCCGCGGCACAGCAACGCCAGGCCGCCGAGGAGAGTGAACGCCTGGCGGCGGCGGCAAAACAGGCGGCGGAAGAGGCGAAAGCGGCCGAAAAAGCCCAGCAAACCGCGCGTCTTGCCCCACCACGCAGCCTGCGCCCCTTCCCTGAGGCCGCTGCGAGCCTGAGCATGCCGATGCGCGGTGAAATCGTCCGCCTCTATGGCCAGGAAGACCCCTCCGCCGGGGAAACCAGCAAGGGAATCATCATCCGCGGCCGCCCCGGCGCGCAGATTATCGCCCCCTTTGACGGCAGGATCGCCTATGCCGGGCAATTTCGCGGCTACGGGCAAATCTTGATCATCGACCACGGCGAGCGATATCATACCATACTTGCCGGTCTCGACCGGATCGATGCCGTGGTCGGACAGTGGGTTCTGGCTGGCGAACCGGTCGCGCAGATGAGCGACCTAGCCGGCCGCAATCCGGAGCTTTACTTGGAACTTCGCCGTACAGGACAGGCTGTCAATCCACTGCCCTGGCTGGCGACCAACGATGACAAGGTGCGAGGTTAATGCGCAAACTCCAGATCACGGCCCTGGTGGCCGCCCTCTTTATTGTCCTTCCACAGGTCTCTGTTGCTCAAGAAGATCGCTCGGAAACCTATCGCCAGCTGAAGCTGTTCAGCGACGTCTTCGAGCGTGTACGCGCCGACTACGTCGAGGAGGTGACCGACGAGCAGCTCATCGAATTCGCCATTCAGGGCATGCTCTCGACGCTCGACCCGCACTCCAGTTACCTGAACGCCGATTCCTTCGGGGACATGCGCGTTCAGACCAAGGGTGAATTCGGCGGGCTCGGCATCGAGGTCACCATGGAGAACGGCTTCGTGAAAGTCGTCTCGCCGATCGACGACACCCCGGCCGCGCGGGCCGGTGTCGAACCCGGCGACTTCATCACCCATCTGGACGGCGAAGCGATTCTCGGCCTGACCCTGAACGAAGCCGTCGAAAAGATGCGCGGTCCGGTGAACACCGACCTGAATCTGACCATCCGCCGTGAAGGCCAGGAGCCCTTTGACCTGACCCTCACCCGCGACGTGATCAAGATCCGTTCGGTCAGAAGCCGCGTCGAGGACAACGTCGGTTACGTTCGTATCACCACCTTCAATCAGCAGACCACGCCCGGCCTGAAAAAGGCGATCGAGGAGATCAAGGCGGAGCTTGGCAGCGAGCTGAAAGGCTACGTGATCGACCTGCGCAACAATCCGGGCGGCCTGCTGGATCAGGCCATCGACGTTTCCGATGCCTTCATCGGACAGGGCGAGATCGTCTCCACCCGGGGCCGCGTCGTCGACGATTCCCAGCGCTTCAATGCCAAGGGCGGGGACCTGGCCGAGGGGCTGCCGATTGTCGTCCTGATCAACGGCGGCTCCGCCTCTGCTTCCGAGATTGTCGCCGGCGCCCTGCAGGATCACCGCCGGGCCATCATCATGGGCACCCGCTCCTTCGGCAAAGGCTCGGTCCAGACCATCATTCCGCTGGGATTGAACGGCGCCATGCGGCTGACCACCGCCCGCTACTTCACGCCTTCGGGCCGCTCCATCCAGGCCCTGGGCATCGATCCGGACATCCTGGTCGAAGCCGCGACCATCGAAACGCCGGATACCAACGGGCCGGGCCGGCGCGAAGCCGATCTGCGCGGCGCCCTGGACAACCCCAACGGGGAAAACGGCCTCGACGAGGGAACGCCCCCGGTGGAGGGCGAGACAGAACCCCACGCGCTGTCGGAAGCCGCGGCGCAGGACTATCAGCTGGCCCGTGCGATTGACCTGCTGCGCGGTCTGGCCCTTTACAACCGGCGTGTCGTAAACTAGCGAAAGGGAACGAACGCTGCTTCGGCGCCGGGGGGGCGCCGGAAAGCGGGCCGTTAGTGGAGCCCGGTATAGGAACATGACGAGTCGTCTCTGGACAACTCGCTGGCAACAGCGCCGCGCGCACCCCGGGTGCGCGCGGCCTGTGGTTTAAGGGCAGTCGGTCTTGCGCAAGCTTTCACCTGGTTCTTTGCTGCTGATTGCCGCCTGGCTGATCGTCCTGGGGGCGCTGGGCGGCGGGCTGGGCTATGGCCTGCTCAACCCCGCACCGCCGGTGGCCGAGCCGGTGAGTGTCGCCATGCCGGCGCCGGAACCCCTGGCCGAAACCCCGCCAACCACCCTTGCCTTGGATGATGCCGCTCCGATTGAGGCGACCCCGGGCGAGAGTGAGGCCGCGCCACAGGCGCCAACGGCAGAGCCGGGGCAGACGGATTCGGAGGCACCCGCCTCAGAAGCTGCCGGCCCGGCTCCCGACGCGGAAACACCGCCGGCCGCGGCACCCGAGACCCCCATCGCCGAAGCCCCGGTCGAGGAAACACCAACCGAGGAAGCTGAAAAGGCGTTGAAGCCCCCGACGGAAACACCGGCCGAAGCACCGGCAGCCGTTGAAACGCCCCCTGAAACCACCGAGACGGCCCCCACCCAAGAGGGCCAACATGACGGCGGCAAGACCGTTGCCATCCCAAAGGCGAAACCGGAACCGCCGGCCGCCGCCGTAGAAGAGGCCGCCAAGGCGGTGGCAGCGGAGCAGGCCGCAAAGGCCGAAGGGGAGGCTGAAGGAGAGGCCGGCGCGCAACCGGCGGACCAGCAGGCCGTCAACGTTCCCGTCATTCCCCCCGCGCCCGAGGAATTGCCTTACTGGGAGCGCTATCGCCAACCCTTCAATACCGCCGATACACGCCCGCGAATCGCTGTGGTGCTGAGCGGTCTCGGCCTCTCCGACTCGGCGACCCAGGCGGCAATCGACAACCTGCCCCCGGCCATAACCCTGTCTTTCAGCCCCTATGCCCGTGGATTGGAGCGTTGGATCGCCCTTGCGCGCGCCCGCGGCCACGAGGTCATGCTGGACCTGCCGATGGAGCCCACGACCTTCCCCAGCGAGGACCCGGGGCCCCAGGCGCTGCTCACCAACCTGAGCTCTGAAGACAACCTTGACCGACTCGACTGGGTGCTCAGCCGCGGCAGCGCCTATGTCGGCGTCGCCGGCAGCATGGGGTCGCGCTTCACCGCCTCGCGCTCGCAGATGGCGCCAATCCTGGCAGAGCTGAAATCCCGCGGCCTGATCTTCCTCGATAATCGCACCACAGAGAAATCGGTGGCCCCGGCGGTCGCTGCCGAAATCGGCCTGCACACCGCTTTCAACAACCGCTCCGTCGACGAGCGTCAGGCAAGCCGCGTCGCCATCGATGCCAGGCTGGCGCAGATCGAACGGATCGCCCTTTCCGAGGGTTTTGCCGTGGCTATGGCACAGCCCTATCCGGTGACCCTCGACCGCCTGGCCGGCTGGTCGACCGAGCTGACCGCCAGAGGCTTCGTCATCGCCCCTATCTCCGCCCTGATCGATACGCAGGCGCAACGCTGATGCTGAGCGCCGAAGAGATCGCCAGGCTGCCCTACCGGCCCTGTGTCGGCATTGTTCTGCTGAACGCCGAAAACCGTGTTTTCGTCGCCAAGCGTATCGACGCGAGCAAAGACAATCCCCATGCCTGGCAGATGCCGCAGGGCGGCATCGACAAGGGCGAGGACCCGGAGCGCGCAGCGCTGCGCGAACTGCACGAGGAGATCGGCACCGACAAGGTGGCAGTGATCGGGGAAAGCCAAAGCTGGCTGCGCTACGACTTTCCGCCGGAACTGGTCGAAAAAGTCCGCCATGGCCGCTATCGCGGCCAGGAGCAGCGCTGGTTCGCCATGCGCTTCCTTGGCAAGGACAGCGATATCGACCTCGATACCGAGCATCCGGAGTTCAGCGACTGGCGCTGGGAAAACCTGGAGAACCTGCCAGCGCTGACCATCACCTTCAAACGCGACCTCTATACCGCGATCGTGCAGGAATTCCGGCATCTGGTGGCGTAAGACGCCGATGCAGAAAATCAGGCCCCGGCAGCAGTCCAGCGGCTGCGCAGCTGCATGAAGCCGAACAGCAGGCGCGACAGCGGCCCGGTAACCGGGTTCTGCGGGTTCAGCCCGGCGGCCTTGAACGTCATCGAGACGGCACGCCGCACGTGGCCCAGCTGGTAGCAGGCATAGGCCCGCTTCATGTAGGCCCGGCCATGCAGTTTACGGCAGTAGGGACGTTGGTGCTCGTTGGCGGCATAGAACGCATAGGCAAGTTCGTCGTCCTCGCTTTCGCCGACACGGCTGACAGCAACGGCCAGGCGGCGCCACCTGCCGATCTGCTCGTGCTCGAGATAGCGCTTCAGGTGCGTGTAGAAGAGCTTGTAGTGCCGCAGCTCGTCCGCCGCGATGTTGCGGCAGATGGCTTTCAGGACCGGCTCTTCGGCGATGCTTGCAATGGAGGCATAGTAAGAGGAGGTGCCGACCTCTACGATGCAGCGCGCCACCAGTTCGCCGGAGCGCGAGCCGCGCACGGACTGCGGCGCATCGACGGTAATCTGATAGCCGTCACGAAAGCGCTGGAAGCTGGCGTCGAAGTCGAAGCTCTCATCCGCCAGGCTGGCCCATTTCGCCAAGGCCGCACCATGCTGGACCTCTTCGCGGGCCCAGAGTTTGGCCGCCGACTGAAACGCGGCATCGTCAGGGAAAACATTGCACAAGTAGTCGGCGTAGATTCCGCCGTTGTACTCCACCAGGCTGGCCGCCTTGATGATCTTGACCAGTTCCGGATCAACCTTTGTGCGATCAAACGCCTGCCAGGGAATGTCGTCGAGGTTCCAGTGACTTACCGCCATCGAAAACGCCTGCACCCAATTCCTAAGCCAATTGACCGTGTAACGTCTTTATGAAGCTTTGAGGACGGGCGCAATCTACCACAGGGTCGTGGACAATCAACCGCTTCAATCCTGGCACTCTCTTGTGCGGACGACGCCCAAACAGTGGCTTAGCCCGCCGCCTTCAACATGGCCTCGGCAACGGCGATCCGCCGCTCCACCGCCACCTTCTCCGCATCGTCCTTGGCGTCCAGCAGATCGTCGCGGGCATCGCTCAGCCTCTGCTCCGTGGCGCCCCGGTCGATTTCACTCACTGCAACGGCCTCTTCCGCCAGCACCGTACAGCGGACCGGCGTCACCTCGGCAAAGCCGCCGGCGACGAAAATCGACTCGGTGACACTGCTGCCTTCGTGCACCTGGATCACACCGGGCCGCAGGGTCGAGATCATCGGCGTGTGCCGCTCGAGGACACCGAAGTCGCCCTCTTCGCCGGGCACCACCACCATCTCGACCTCCTGAGACAGCAACAGGCGCTCGGGAGAGACCAGTTCAAACGCGATCTTGCCTTCGGCCATGATTTTGCCGTCCGTTTCCTATCTATACCGCCGCAAAGGCCCTAGGCCGCTTCCACAGCCAGCTTGCGCGCCTTCTCGACCGCCTCCTCGATGGCACCGACCATGTAGAAGGCAGCCTCGGGCAGGTGATCGTACTCGCCGTCGCAGATGCCCTTGAAACCGCGCACCGTATCTTCGATGGAGACCTGCACGCCGGGGCTGCCGGTGAAGACCTGGGCAACATCGAAAGGCTGCGACATGAAGCGCTGGATCTTGCGCGCCCGGGCCACGGTCAGCTTGTCCTCTTCCGAGAGCTCGTCCATGCCCAGGATCGCAATGATGTCCTGCAGCGCCTTGTAGCTCTGCAGGATACGCTGCACTTCGCGGGCGACGTTGTAGTGCTCTTCACCAACGACCTGGGGATCGAGAATACGGCTGGTAGAGTCGAGCGGATCGACCGCCGGGTAGATACCCAGCTCGGCGATCTGGCGCGACAGCACCGTGGTGGCGTCCAAGTGGGCGAAGGAAGTCGCCGGCGCCGGGTCGGTCAGATCGTCGGCAGGCACATAGATGGCCTGCACCGAGGTGATCGACCCCTTCTTGGTGGTGGTAATGCGCTCCTGCAGCGTGCCCATGTCGGTGGCCAGCGTCGGCTGATAGCCCACCGCCGAGGGAATGCGCCCGAGCAGCGCCGACACCTCGGAGCCCGCCTGGGTGAAGCGGAAGATGTTGTCGACGAAGAACAGCACGTCCTGGCCTTCCTCGTCGCGGAAGTACTCCGCCTGGGCCAGGCCGGTCAGGGCGACGCGGGCACGGGCGCCCGGCGGCTCGTTCATCTGGCCGAAGACCAGCGCCACCTTTGATTCACCCTCCAGGTTGATAACCTCGGATTCCATCATTTCATGATAGAGGTCGTTGCCCTCGCGGGTCCGCTCGCCGACGCCGGCGAAAACCGAATAGCCGCCGTGGGTCTTGGCAACGTTGTTGATTAGCTCCTGAATCAGCACCGTCTTGCCGACACCGGCGCCGCCGAACAGGCCGATCTTGCCGCCGCGCGAATAAGGCGCGAGCAGGTCGACGACCTTGATGCCGGTTACCAGCATTTCGGATTCAGTCGACTGCTCCGCGAATTCCGGTGCCGAGCGATGGATCGGCGCGCGGCCAGAAGCATTCACCGGCCCGCGTTCGTCGATCGGCTCGCCGATCACGTTGATGATGCGGCCGAGCATCTCGGGACCCACCGGCACCGTGATCGGCTCGCCGGTATCGGTCACTTCCTGACCGCGAACCAGACCTTCGGAGGCGTCCATGGCGATGGTTCGCACCACGTTGTCGCCCAGGTGCTGCGCGACCTCAAGGATCAGGCGCTTGTTGTCGTTGGTGGTTTCCAACGCATTGAGGATCGGCGGCAGGTCGCCGGCGAACTGAACGTCCACCACCGGGCCCATCACCTGGGTAATTTTGCCAACGAGATTTGCTGCCATCTTCTTGCTCCTTGGTGCCCGCTGCGCCCCAGCGGGCGCGGCCTGCGGTCCGCCGTTACATTGCTTCCTTAGCGGAAATAATCTCAATCAGTTCGCCGGTGATCGCCGCCTGACGCGTGCGGTTGTAGACCAGCGTCAGGTTGTTGATCATGTCACCGGCATTGCGTGTCGCATTGTCCATCGCGGTCATCCGCGCGCCGTGTTCGCTTGCCGCGTTCTCCAGCAGGCCTTTGAAGACCTGTATGGAGATGTTGGTCGGCAAAAGCGCCGTGAGAATCTCTTCTTCGCCCGGCTCGTATTCATAAACCGCGCCGTTCAGCCCCTCTTCCTGATCCTCGCCCTCGTCGCTTTCGGGTGCAGCGAAGGGGATCAGTTGCTGCGGCGTGACGATCTGCGAAATCGCCGAACGGAACTCGGCGTAAACCAGGGTACAGACATCGAACTCACCGGCCTCGAACATGGTGACGATACGCTCGCCAATCGCTGCCGCCTTGTCGAAGGAGAGCTTCGGCTTGGCGATGTCTTCGACGGTGCCGATGATCATGCTGCCGAAATCGCGGCGCAACTGGTCCCGGCCCTTACGCCCGATGCAGAAGAACTTCACCGTCTTGCCCTGGTCGATCAGGGTGTGGGCCATGCGCCGCGCTTCGCGCACGATGGAGGTGTTGAAGCCGCCGCAAAGGCCGCGGTCGGCGGTCGCCACCAGAATCAGATGGATCTGGTCGCTGCCGGAACCGGCGAGCAGCTTGGGCGCCCCCGCCTGGCCGGCAGCTGCCGCCGCCAGAGAGCCCAGCATCCGGTCCATGCGCTCCGCATAGGGGCGCGAGGCCTCGGCCTGCTCCTGGGCCCGGCGCAGCTTGGCCGCCGCCACCATTTTCATGGCGGAGGTGATCTTGCGCGTCGACTTAACGCTGTCGATCCGCACTTTAAGGTCTTTGAGATTCGGCATAAGCCGTGCCCCGCTCCGCCTTTTCTAGTGGATCAAAAACCGTCTGCGATCAGGCCGCAAAGGTCTTGGCGAAGGAATCGAGGAAGCCCTTCAGCTTCTCTTCCGTCGCATCGGATATCGCCTGCTCGCTGCGGATCGCCGCCAGGATGTCGGCGCCGTCGGCCCGCAGTTTTGCCAGCAGCTGCGCCTCGAAAGCCGTGACCTTGTTGACCGGCACGTTATCGACGTAGCCGCGCACGCCGGCGAAGATCACCGCGACCTGCTCCTCGACCGCAAGCGGCGAATACTGCCCCTGCTTCAACAGCTCGGTCAGGCGCGAACCGCGTGCCAGAAGGCGCTGGGTGGCCGCATCGAGATCGGAGGCGAATTGCGAGAAGGCCTCCATCTCGCGGTACTGGGCCAGTTCCAGTTTGATCGTTCCGGCAACCTGCTTCATCGCCTTGATCTGCGCGGCCGAACCGACACGGCTGACCGAGAGGCCGACGTTCAGCGCCGGACGCACGCCCTTATAGAACAGGCTGGTTTCCAGGAAGATCTGACCGTCGGTGATCGAGATCACGTTGGTCGGAATATAGGCCGAGACGTCGCCGGCCTGGGTTTCGATGACCGGCAGGGCGGTCAGGCTGCCGTTGCCGGCCTCGTCGCCCATCTTCGCCGCCCGCTCCAACAGGCGGGAGTGAAGATAGAACACGTCGCCCGGGTAGGCTTCGCGGCCCGGCGGGCGGCGCAGCAGCAGCGACATCTGGCGGTAGGCGACGGCCTGCTTGGAAAGATCGTCGTAGATGATCACGGCATGGGCGCCGTTGTCGCGGAAGAACTCGCCCATGGTGCAGCCCGTGTAGGGCGCCAGGAACTGCATCGGCGCCGGCTCGGAAGCCGTCGCGGCAACCACGATGGAGTATTCCAGCGCGCCCTGGTCTTCCAGGATCTTCACGAACTTGGCGACCGAAGAGCGCTTCTGGCCGATGGCGACATAGATGCAGTAGAGCTTCTTGGAGTCGTCGTCGCCCTGGTTAATCGGCTTCTGATTGATGATGGTGTCCAGCGCGATGGCGGTCTTGCCGGTCTGGCGGTCGCCGATGATCAGCTCACGCTGGCCGCGGCCGATGGGGATCAGCGCGTCGATGGCCTTCAGGCCGGTCTGCATCGGCTCATGCACCGACTTCCGGGGAATGATGCCCGGCGCCTTCACATCCACGCGGCGGCGCTCGGAGCTTTCGATCGGGCCCTTGCCATCGATCGGATTGCCCAGCGCATCGACCACGCGGCCCAGCAGGCCGCGGCCCACCGGCACGTCGACGATCTCGCCGGTCCGCTTGACCGTGTCGCCTTCCTTGATGCCGCGGTCCTCGCCGAAGATCACGACGCCGACGTTGTCGACTTCCAGGTTCAGGGCCATGCCCTTGATGCCGCCGGGGAACTCGACCATCTCGCCGGCCTGCACATTGTCCAGACCGTGGATACGGGCCACGCCGTCACCGACGGAGAGAACCTGCCCGACCTCGGCGACGTCGGCCTCATTGCCGAAGTTTTCAATCTGGTCTTTCAGAATGGCGGAAATTTCCGCGGCGCGGATGTCCATCATCCGACCCCTTTCATGGCGAGTTGAAGTCGTTGCAATTTGCTGCGCAGGGAGGAATCGACCATTCGGCTGCCGACCTTCACGATCAGACCGCCGATCAACGCCGGATCGACCGTCAAGTCAAGCTGGACCTTGTCGCCGACCGTTGAGCGCAGTGCGTTTAGGAGTGCGGCCTGCTGGCCGTCGGAAAGATTGCGGGCCGACGTGACCTCTGCGGTAATCTCGCCGCGCCGGCGCGCCAGCTCCGTGAGATAGCCTTCGATCATCGCCGACAGCGCAAAAAGACGGCTGTTGCTGGCCACCACCAGAACGAAGCGGCGGGTCAGCTCACCGAGCCCGGCCTTGTCCAGGATAGCGGCAACAGCCTTACTCTGCTGCGCCCGCGAATAGATCGGGCTGGTCAGAAGCCGGCGCAGATCCGCGCTCTCGGCGATCAGGGACCGCAATTGCTGCAGATCCCCGGCGACCTCGTCGAGCGCCTTGCGCTCGTCGGCCAGATCGAGCAACGCGGCGGCATAGCGCCCTGCCAGGTCGCCCAAGCTCGTGTTATCACCAGCCAAGCCCGATTTCCTCGAAAGTCCTTGTTACCTCTGCCCGCCCGGCCAACTCATTATCCGGAAATCGGTTACTTAACGCCTGCCGATCCCCCTGAGCCTTGCACACAGCGGTCTCCCCGCCGACGAGCGCGGGTTTGGTATCATAGCTGAAAGGGTGTTGCAAGGAACCTAGACCTGCTTTGAAAGGGCAATCCGGACACCACATTTATGCGGCTTACGATGCGCTTCAAGGCAAGGCCGCGCGGGCCGTCCTAACCGATCAAAGCCACGCCGGAAAGCTATCAAGCCGGAGCCGCCGGGCTAGAGCACGTTCCAACCGATTGGAGCCATTTGGTCGGAACGTGCTTTAAAGAAAGCTATAGGGGTCGATGTCCACCTGAAGGCGAAGATTCGACGGCAGTTTCACATCGCCAAGCCATCCTGACAGCACCGCCTGCAGCCGGAAGCCACGCGGTGCCTTGATCAGGAAACGCCGGCGATGACGCCCGCGCAGCACGGCCAGGGGCGCCGGCGCCGGCCCCAGGACGCTAAGACCCTCGATCCTGGGCACTCTGCGCGCCAGGGCCGAGGCCAGGGCATCGACCTGCCGGGCGTCCGGGCTGGACAGGATCAGCGCCGCCAGACGGCCGAAGGGCGGCAGGCCGGCGTTTTCACGCGCCTGCGCCTCTGCGGCCAAAAAGGGATCGCGCTGCCCGCCGGCCAGGGCCTGCATCACCGGATGCTCCGGCTCACTGGTCTGCAGCAGCACACGGCCGGGCCGCTCCGCCCGACCGGCGCGCCCGGCAACCTGATGCAGCAGCTGATAGGTCCGCTCCGCCGCCCGCAGGTCGCCGCCATAGAGCCCGAGGTCGGCATCGACCACGCCGACCAGGGTCAGGTGTGGAAAGTGATGTCCCTTGGCGACGATCTGGGTGCCGATCAGCAAATCGATTTCCTGCGCCTGCACCGCGCGCACCATCTCGGCAGCGGCATCGGGCCCGGTCAGGGTATCGCTGGTCATCAATCCCAGACGCGCTTGCGGGAACAAGGCCCTGGCCTCCTCCGCCAGCCGCTCGACGCCCGGTCCGCAGGCCGCCAGGCTGCCCTCCGCGCCACAGTCCGGACAGGTCTTCGGCAGGCGGCTGGCAAAGCCGCAATGGTGGCACTGCAGACGACCGGCCAGGCGGTGTTCGACCAGCCAGGCGGTGCAGTTGGGGCACTGCAGCCGATGGCCGCAGGCGCGGCAAAGGGTCAGCGGCGCGTAGCCGCGGCGATTGAGGAACAGCAGAACCTGCTCGCTGGCTGCCAGGGTCTCGGCCATGGCAGCGCGCAACGCCGTGGAAAGCCAGGCCTGGCCGCCACCCGGCCCCATTCCCTCCAGACGCGGTGGCTTATCTTCCAGCAAATCCACCAGGTCGATCCGCGGCAGCAGCGCGCCGCCATGGCGCTCCGGCAGCTCCAGACGGCCATAACGGCCGTTCTGCACATTGTTCAGGGTTTCGATCGACGGGGTGGCCGAGGCCAGGATCACCGGGATCTTGCCAAGCTGGGCCCGCACCACGGCCATATCGCGGGCGTGATAGGCGACACCGTCTTCCTGCTTGAAGGCGGCTTCGTGTTCTTCGTCGACCACAATCAGGCCGAGGTCGGAATAGGGCAGAAAAAGCGCCGAGCGCGCGCCGACCACCACCGAGGCGCGACCGAAAGCCACGGCGCGCCAGATCGCCCGGCGCTGCGCCGAGGTCAGGTCCGAATGCCACAGCGCAGGGGCGACGCCGAAGCGCGCCTCAAAGCGCTCAAGCCACTGCGCCGACAGCGCGATCTCCGGCAACAGCACCAGGGCCTGGCGCCCAGCGGCCAGGGCGGCGGCCAGGGCTTCGAAATAAACCTCGGTCTTGCCGGAGCCGGTGACCCCATCCAACAAGGTAACGGAGAAATCCTGCGCCGCTATGCAACCATGCAGAGTCTCGCAGGCGCTGGCCTGCCGGTCGGAAAGCGCCGGCCCGGCAAGATCGAGGTCCGGAACCGGAAAACCGGGCTCGCGCTGCAGGCTGACCGCCTCGACCAGGCCGGCCTTCACCAGTCCTTTCACGACAGAGGTGCCGACTCCGCCGGCGGCCGCGGCTTCGGCCAGGGCCCGCGCCGGCCCTTCTTCAAAAACCTCCAGCAGGCGCCGGCGCGCCGGGGTCAGGCGAAAGCCCTGCGGCGGCGGCGCCTCGCTGCGGCGGTAGAGCGTGAGCGGACGCGGCGGCTGCAGAGCCGCAGGCGCAGACAAGGCCATGCGCAGCACCGCACCCGGCGATGCCAAGGTGTAGTCGGCAACCCAACGCAGGAAGCGGCGGGCGACCTCGGTCAAGGGCGGCACCGGTAAAACCTCCAGCACCGGGCGAAGCCGCTCCAGCGGCAGGGCCGATTCGCCGCCCGGACCGGGCCGGCCTTCGTCCGGTAAAATCTCCCAGACCACCGCCGAAAGCTCGCGCTTGCCGAACGGCACCGCGACCACCGCGCCGGGCTCTACGGCCATGTCCGGTGGAATCAGGTAGTCGTAGGCGCCCGCCAAGGGCAAGGGCAGCAAGACGGCAGCCCGCCGCGGATTGCCGGGGTCGACAGCGGTTTCCTTCTCAAGAGGCGTATCTTCCTCCAGAGGCAGGGTGGCAGTGCTGGCAAGGCGCTTGGGCATGGGCTACACTCTAGCCGAGGGCTGAGGGAAGGGCCATCGCCCGGCAGGTCAACGCCGGCGCGCGGCAATGGGCAAAGTCGATATGCGGCAATTTGGCGAAGCCGGCAACCGGCTATGAGAAGCCCGCTATGAGAAGGATGAACCAGCAAGCATGAAGTTCTTCATCGATACCGCCGACGTGGCGGAGATTCGCGATCTGGCGGCAACCGGACTGGTGGACGGCATCACCACCAACCCTTCCCTGATCGCCAAGAGCGGCCGGGACTTCTTCGAGGTATTGCGCGAGATCTGTGACGTGGTGCCGGGACCGGTCAGCGCCGAGGTCACCGCCGTCGACTTCGAGGGCATGGTGACCGAGGGACGCAAGCTGGCGGCCCTGGCATCGAACATCGTCGTGAAGGCCCCCCTGACGGTGGACGGCCTGAAGGCCTGTAAGACGCTGAGCGACGAGGGCACCAAGGTCAACGTGACGCTTTGCTTCTCGGCCGCCCAGGCGATCCTGGCCGCCAAGGCCGGCGCGACCTACATCTCGCCCTTCGTCGGGCGCCTCGACGACACCGGGATCGACGGCCTGGAACTGATCGCCGACATCGTCGAGATCTACGAAGCTTACGAAGACTTCACCACCGAGGTGCTGGTCGCCTCTGTCCGCAACAGCGGCCATATCATCGAAGCGGCCAAGATGGGCGCCCATGTGGCGACCATCCCGCCGGCGGTGCTGCGGGCGATGTACAAGCACCCCCTGACCGACAAGGGTCTGGAGGCTTTCCTGGCCGACTGGGCCAAGACCGGACAATCGATCCTGAGCAGCGACGACAGTTCCGAGCGCCGCAGTGCCTGAGAGCGAATCCCAGGGAACCGAAGGCGCCGACAAGGCCGGCGCCAAAAAATCCGAAAAGCAGAAGACCGGGGCGGAACAGAACGGCGCCCTGGCGCTGCCGGTATCCAACGATCAGGTCGCGGCCTACCTGCGCCGTCATCCGGATTTCCTGGCAGACAATCCGGAGCTGCTGGACCTTCAGCATCCGCCCGCCCGCGCCCAGGGCAAGGGTATCGTCGACCTGCAGCAATTCCAGGTCCAGCGCCTGCGCGACGAGGTCGGCAGCCTGACCTCTCTGCGTGATGAGCTGATCGCCGCCGGACGCAGCAACCTGTCGACCCAAAGCCGCGTTCACCAGGCCATCCTGGCGATCCTGAACGCCCGCAGCTTCGAACAGTTTGTCGAAACGATCACCACCGACATGTCGGCAATCCTGGATCTGGATGTCGTCACCATCGGTGTCGAAAAAGCCGAGCCCGGCGGCACCTGGCAACCCACGGCTGGCGTCTACTGCCTGGAAGCCGGCAGCATCGACAAACTGCTTGGCCCGAACGGCAGCATCCTGCTGCGTGAAACGGTGACCGGCGATCCGGCGATCTTCGACGGCGCCGCCGGCCTGGTGCGCTCCGATGCCCTGATCCGCCTGAAGATCAGCGACACCACGCCGCCTGCCTTGCTGGCACTCGGTTCGCGCCAGTCCGATGCTTTTCACGACGGTCAGGGGACCGAACTGCTGACCTTTCTCTCCCAGGTGCTGGAGGTAACCTTCCGCGCATGGCTCCACCTGCCGCCAAAAAACTGACCCGGGCCGGAAGCGGCGTGCCTGCGGCGCCGGGCGCGGGAGTCCTAATCCCCGCCGCTGCCGACCTGCAGGCGGCGCTTCTGGATTGGCAGACCTGGCTGCGCGATGAAAAGCGCGCCTCCCCGCATACCCTGCTGGCCTATCAGCGCGACCTGCAGCAGTTCCTCACCTTTCTGACCGAACACCAGGGCAAGGCGGCCAGCCTGAAGGACCTCTCGGGGCTGACCGCGGCCGACTTCCGTGCCTGGCTGGCGGCTCGCGCCAACCGGGGCCTGGAGCGCAGCTCCACCGCCCGCGCGCTTTCCAGCCTGCGCGGCTTCTTCCGCTGGCTGACCAAGCACGAACTGGCGGAGAACGCGGCGCTGGCGACACTACGCACGCCGAAAGTCCCCAAGGCGGTGCCCAAGGCCCTGACGGCATCCGAGGCAGGCGAGGTCGTCGACACGGTCGCCGAACTGAGTGACGACGGCTGGACCGGCAAGCGCGACTGCGCCGTGCTGCTGCTGCTCTACGGCTGCGGCCTGCGGATCGGCGAAGCCCTTGGCCTGACGCGGGGCGAGGCACCGGAAGCGGGACAGGAAAGCCTGCTGGTGACCGGCAAAGGCAACAAGCAGCGCATGGTCCCGCTGCTGTCGGTGGTGAACGAAGCCATCGCCGACTATCTTGCAGCCTGCCCTTACGGCGGCGATGCGCGCTCACCGCTTTTCCTCGGCAAGCGCGGCGGCCCTCTGAGCGCCCGGCGGGTGCAGGAAAAGATGCGCGCGCTGCGTGGCCTGCTGGGCCTGCCGGAAAGCGCCACGCCCCACGCGCTGCGCCATTCCTTCGCCACCCACCTGCTGGCCGGCGGCGGCGATCTGCGGGCGATCCAGGAATTGCTGGGCCATGCCTCGCTGTCCACCACCCAGCGCTACACCGAGGTCGACGTCGCCGGACTGCTGGAGGTCTACGACCGCGCTCACCCCCGGGCGCGCCGGTAGTGCAGGCGCCCTAGCGCCGGTTCGAAACCCAGCTCTTCGAAGCCGGTTTTTTCCAGCACCCTGCGCGAGGCCGTGTTGTCGGCCTTGGCAAAGGCGTTGAGTTCCGGAAGCATCAGGGCGCGATCGGCAAGATCGACACAGAATTGCGCAAGCTCGGTCGCATAACCCCGGCCCCAGACACGGGGATGGAATGCATAGCCGACCTCCACGCCCCAACCCGGATCAAAAGGATCCTCGTAGATGCCGCCCCAGCCAATGATGCTGCGGTCCTGCTTGGTGCGCACGGTCCAGGGCGCATAGCCGTCCCGGCGGCGGCGGCGTTCGTGAACGGCGATGCGGCGTCGGCACTGGCGCAGGGAGGTATCGAGATGGGTGTGCTGCATGGCCTGCGGATCGCCAAGGAACTCGAAGAGTGCCGGCACATCCCGCAGCGTCGGCGGCCGCAGCAACAGCCGTTCGGTTTCGAGGCGGCCCATTGTTCAGGCGTTCCCGCGGCGGGCAAGCAGGGCCAGAATCAATGGCCCGGTGAAAACCCCGAGGCCGAGCAGCGCGAAGGCGAAGCCCCAGGCCAGTCCCTGATCGACACCGCCGCCGAGGTCCAGCACCACACCGAAGGCCAGGGGTGAGAGGAAACCCGCCCCAAAACCGAGCAGGGCATGGAGCGCCATGGTCGCCCCGCGGCGCTCCGGTGCGGCGGCAATCACCGCCCCGGCGGTGAGCGCACCGGAATCGGCCATGATGAGACAGCCGTAGACCAGCAGCACGGCGACCAGCAGCCAGAGCGGCGCCCCGGCGATGAAGCCCAGCACCAGGGCGATGCCGCCGGAGCCGATCATGAAAAGCGATACGATCCGCCGCCGTCCGAAAGCCGTCGCGATCTCATTGCCGAGGATCGACGCGGGCAGCCCCAGCAACAACAGAAGAGTAGCCACCTGGGTCGGCGACCAGCCCCCCGCCGCCAGCGCCGGCTGCTGCGCAAAGACGAAGACGAGGAAGGCGACCAGCCAGGCGCGGAAGCCGAAAAGCTCCCAGATATGGGCGGCATAGCCCAGGGTATAGGCGAGCGCCGGGCGATTGCGCAGCACCGGACGGAAATCGAACACCGCCGTGGGCGCCGCGCGGCGTGGCCGGGGCGCCAGGGGCCGCACGAAGACAACGACCAGCAGCAGAGAGACGAAGGACCCCAGGGCACCGACGACAAAGGCCCAGGACCAGCCGGCCAGGGCCGTTACCTCGCCCGCCGCGAAAACCGAAAGCGAGGCGCCGATACCGAAGTGCGCGGTGTAGATGGCAACCGACCGGGCCCGGCCTTGTTCCGGCAGGCGGTCGGACAGCAGCTTCAGGCCCACCATGTAGGTCCCCGCCAGGCCGATCCCGCCGAGAAAACGAAAGACCATCGCCGTCCAGAAGCCGCTGGCAAGCAAGGCAAAACCGAGGGCCGCCAGCCCGCCCAGCAGGCAGGAAAGCAGGTAGATACCGCGGGCGTCCTGGCGGTCCGTCAGGGTGACCAGCACCGGCACCGCCGCGGTGTAGCCGGCGTAATAGACACCACTGACCCAGCCGGCCTCGGTATTGCTGAGGGCCCAGAGCGGCTGAAAGACCGGGATCAACGCCGGAAAGGTCGCGTTGCCCAGCATACCCAGAACCTGGGTAAGGCAGAGCAGCGCAACCAGCCGCCAGCCCGTCAACGCCATTCCCCGCAATGCACACTCCCCATAATCCAAAAGCAGGCCCAGATGCAGGCCGGGGCCGGCCTTCGCGCAGCCTATCCACTTTCATGCTGCACTGCAGAAAAAAGGCCGCATGGCTGGCTTGCACCTGTTATAGTCATAGCCATGATTCCCGCTCTTGTTATTTTCGACTGCGATGGCGTGCTCGTCGACAGCGAAACCATTGCCAACCGCATCATGGCTGAGACCATCACGGCCACCGGCGTTCCGATCACCTATGAGGAATGCCGCGCCCGCTTCGTTGGCGGCACCCTGCAGCGCGTCGCCGATACGGTGGAGCAATGGCTCGGCAAGCCCCTGCCGGCGAACTGGAAGTCCGACTTCGAGGTCAGACGTAATGCGGCCTTCCGCAAGGGCCTGCAGCCGATCTCCGGTGTTGCCGCGACGATCGAAACCATCCTGCAGAATGAGATACCGATCTGCGTCGCCTCTTCCGGCAACCCGGACAAGATGGAACTGACCCTCGGCCTGACGGGTTTGCGCGGCTATTTCGGCGACAACATCTTTTCCGCCAACATGGTGGCCCGCGGCAAGCCGCACCCGGACATCTTCCTCTACGCCGCAGAGCAGATGGGCCAGATGCCCGATACCTGCGTGGTGGTCGAAGACAGCCTTCTGGGTACCACCGCCGGCATGGCGGCGGGCATGCGCGTGCTCGCCTACGCCGCCGACAATGACGAAGACGCCCTTACCGCCGCCGGCGGCCTGCCGTTCGCCGACATGGCGGAACTGCCGGGCCTGCTCGGCATCGATGAGAAGGTACCGGCAAGCGCTGACTAGACTCTTTCATAGTTTGACGGCACCGGGCGAAAGAACTCTAAAACACGGCTCCCAACAGAGATGGCACCATCCATACAACCAGCAGCAGCGCGATCACTATATTGAAAATCCGCAGCTTCCCCGCGTCGCCGAGCAGGCGGCGCAACCCCATGCCCAACATCACCCATAAGCCGATGCTTGGCAGATTCACGGCACCGAAGACCGCCGTCAGCAGCAACACCCTGGAGACGATGCTGTCGCCGGAGGACTCTCCTGCCGCATAGGAAACCACGATGATGAATCCCACGAGCCAGGCCGCTGGATTAACCATCTGAAAACCCAAAGCCTGCAGGAAGGAAATCGGCCGGGCTGCCGGCGTCCCTGCGTCGCCTTCCGGTACCGCGCTTCGGGCAACCTTCCAGGCAAGCCAGAGCACATAGCCTGCGCAGATGACCTTCAAGGTAATGAAGACGGCCGGCGGCGCGCCAAAAACCCTCTCGAAACCCAGACCAAAGACCAGGATTACGATGAGGAAGCCGAGGCTAATTCCCAGAAACAGCGGCAGCGACCGCCTGAGTCCGAAATTGGCACCTGAGGCCAGCAGCAAGAAATTGCTGGGCCCGGGCGCGATGGAAGCGTGGAAAGCAACGCCGACAAAAGCAAGAACGAGATCAAGGGTCATCGGGCACACCTTAGAACAAGACACTTAAACTTGAACGCAGAAGCCCACCCCGGATCTGACCCTTGTAACGGTTTTTTTTCCGTCCGTACCGAAAACCGGGTCTTGTCGATGAGAATAACATTCTGATCGCAAACCACAGCAGGCCCGAACCGTTATCGCCTTGGCAATGGGCGGGCCCGTCACGCGCCGCCGAGGAATTCCTTTATCGCGGCCTGATAGTCGGCTTCACGGCCAAGGCGCTTCATCAGCGCCGGCGGTGCCACACCCTCGAGATCAGCAGGCGCAGCGCCCTCACGCAACGCTTTGAGGGTGTCGTAAACCGCCTGTACCGCGGCCATAAAGGGCTGATGGCCCTGCAGACTGAGCCGCACCCCCATGCTGGAGAGATAGTCCAGGTTCTGGACCTCAGGCGCCGCACCGCCGAGGATGAGCGGCAGCTTGACCGCTTTTCTCAATGTCGCCAGCTGGTCTTTGGTCTTCACGCCAATCAGAAAAATGGCGTCTACCCCGGTCGCCTCGTAAGCGGCAATGCGGTGAACCGCGTCGTCGACACCGCTCAGCGAAAGCGCGCTGGTGCGTCCGGCGATCAGCAGATTTGGGTCGCTTCTTCCGGCCAGGGCCGCGCTCATCTTGCCAACCCCCTCCTCAATCGAAATAAGCTGCGCTTGGCCGGCGCCGCCGAAGGGCGGCGGCAACAGCGTGTCCTCAATCGAGAGTCCGGCGACCCCTGCGGTCTCCAGTTCCTCCACCGTGCGGCGAACGTTGAGGGCGTTGCCGTAGCCGTGATCGGCGTCGACCATCAGTGGCAGGTTGGTGGCACGATTGATCCGGTAGGCCTGTTCGGCGAACTCGCTCAATGTCAGAACGATCAGGTCCGGTGCCCCGAGCACCGCGAGCGAGGCAACCGAACCGGCGAACATGCCAACCTCAAACCCCAGATCCTCGGCGATCCGGGCTGAGAGTGGATCGTAGACGGAGCCGGGATGGACACAGCGGTCCCCGGCAAAGAGCGCGCGAAATCGCGCACGGCGCTCACTCCAACGCATAAAGCGGCCTCCCTGTCGGCAACGACGCTTGGGGTCGTTGCGCCCGGATTAAAGCACAAACGGCGCCGCTTGCTGCAAACCGTCCGGCAGAGGAGCCACCGGGTAGCCGCACCAAGGGGACAGCGGCGCTACGGGGTTCGGAACTAAATACAATCAGATGTGGAGGGCGCGCCCGTCGACCGCCAGGGCGGCTTCCTTCACCGCCTCGCCCATGCCGGGATGGGAGTGGCAGGTCCGGGCGATGTCTTCCGCCGAGCCGCCGAACTCCATCACCGTCACCGCCTCGGCCAGGATATCGCCGGCCAGCGGCCCCAGGATATGAACGCCGAGAACCTTGTCGGTGCGCTTGTCGGCCAGGATCTTCACCACGCCGTCGGTGTCGCCCACGGCCTGGGCGCGGCTGTTGGCGGTGAAGGGGAACTTGCCGACCCGGTAGTCGACGCCTTCTTCCTTCAGCTGCTCCTCGGTCTTGCCGACACTGGCCACCTCAGGCCAGGTGTAGACCACGCCGGGCACCATGTTGTAGTCGATGTGACTGGACTGGCCGGCCAGGCATTCGACCGCCACCACGCCGTCTTCTTCGGCCTTATGGGCCAGCATGGGGCCGGGCACGCAGTCGCCGATGGCATAGATCCCCGGCACCGAGGTCTGGAAATGCTTGTCCACCTGGATGACGCCGCGGTTGTCCATGGCAACGCCCAGTTCCTGCAGGCCAAGGCCATCGGTGAAGGGGCGACGGCCGATGGCGACCAGCACCACCGCGGCCTTCATCTCTTCCGCCTCGCCCCCCTTGGCCGGCTCCAGAGTCAGGGTGACGCCGGCCTTCGCGTTCTTCGCCGCCGTGACCTTGGTGCCCAGCTTGAACTTCAAACCCTGTTTGGTAAGCACGCGCTGGGTCTGCTTGGCAATCTCGCCGTCCATGCCCGGCAGAATGCGGTCGAGGAACTCCACCACCGTCACCTTGGCGCCGAGGCGCGACCAGACCGAGCCCATCTCAAGACCGATGACCCCGGCGCCGATCACCACCAGGTGCTCCGGCACTTTGTCGAGCGCCAGCGCGCCGGTCGAGGTGACGATCTGCTTCTCGTCGGTTTCGACCCCCGGCAGGGGCGTCGATTCCGAACCGGTGGCAATGAGGATCGTCTTGGTCTGCAGAACCTGCTCGCCGCCATCGGCCAGCGCGACCTTCACCGAACCGGCGGCGGGAATGGAGCCCCAGCCCTTGATGTAGTCGATCTTGTTCTTCTTGAAGAGGAATTCGATGCCGCCGGTCAGGTTCTTCACCACCTTGTCCTTACGGCCCATCATCGCCGGCAGGTCGAGCGACAGGCCGTCCACCTTGATGCCGTGCTCGGCAAAATGCTTGGTCGCGTCGGCGTACTTCTCCGACGACTGCAGCAGGGCCTTGGAGGGAATGCAGCCGATGTTCAGGCAGGTGCCACCTAGGGCGCCGCGTCCTTCCACACAGGCCGTCGCCATGCCCAGCTGCGCGGCGCGAATCGCAGCCACGTAGCCGCCGGGCCCACCACCGATAACCACCAGATCGTACTGCTTATCGCTCATGGTCTCTCACTTCCCTCGGCGTGACGTAATCAAGGTATCAATTCCCCGCCACCTTGCCGCATCGCGCCGGGGCGGACAAGCGCACAGGGCGGAAAGCTGCCGTGCTGCAAAAGCATGATCCATCTGCAACAGTGCTAATCACCGCAGCAACTCGCCCGAAGCCGGAAGATCGGCTAACCTGGGAGACGCTGTTCAACGAATAATCGCACCCTGGGAAGTATGTATGGACACCCTCCGTGACAAGGAAAGCCTGCGCCGGTCCTGCAGCCGGTTTCTGTCTCACGATTCACCGGTCAACCCGCGCCGGGCCTTGGCCGAACTGGCCGATTTCCTGCCCGAGGAGGCAGAGGCCGATTTCTACGGATCGGGCAAGCTGATCGAGGATTTCGAGCAACGGATCGCCGAAATTCTGGGCAAGCCCGCCGCCGTCTTCGGGCCCAGCGGCAAGATGCTGCAGAACGCGGCCCTGCGGGTCTGGGCCGACCGGCAACGCTGCCCGACCGTTGCCCTGCATCCACAATGCCACATCTTCGCCGAAGAATCGGAAGCCTATCAAAGAATCTTCGGGCTGCAGGCGGCCACCCTCGGCGCGCCCGACCGTCTGGCAACACCCGCCGATCTGGAGGCCATCGTCGAGCCCCTGGGCGCCATCGCCCTGGAACTGCCGCTGCGCCGCCTCGGCTGCCGCCTGCATCCCTGGTCGGATATAGAGGGCTTCGCCGCCATCGCCAAGACGCGCGGCATCGCCCTCCATGCCGACGCCGCACGGATCTGGGAAAGCCAGCCGTTCTATGGGCTCAGCCTGGCGGAGATCGCCGCGCCCTTCGATTCGCTCTACGTCTCTTTCTATAAGGGCCTCGGCGGCTTCGCCGGCGGCGCCCTGGCCGGGCCGAAAGACATTGTCGACGAAGTACGGGTCTGGCAACAGCGCTGCGGCGGCCGGTTGATCCACCTCTTTCCCTATGTCGCCGCCGCCATGAAGGGCCTGGAAGAACGCCTGCCGCGCATGGCGGCCTACCATGAGAAGACCAAGGCCATCGCCCGGGCCCTTTCGGCCCTGCCCGGGGTCTGGGTGATGCCCGAACCGCCCCATGCCAACGCGGTACTGGTGACGGTGGAGACCGGCGGCGCCGACCTGATGGAGGCGGCATTGGACGTTGCCGAAGAATCCGGCCTCTGGTTGACCACCATGCCTCCGGTCTATCGCATCGAGGGATTGGGAACCTTCGAGATTACCGTGCGCGAAGGCGCCATGACCCTGAGCGACGAGGAAATCGTCGAAGGCATTCGGGCGCTGCAGCGCGCCCTCGCCCGCCGAAACACGACCGGCAAGGTCGCATGACGGCATAATCGAAGGAACGCCAGGAGCATCAGGGTTGGACATACTCGGTTTCGGCCTCTTTCTACTGACAGCCGCAGTTCTGGCTCTGGCGCCGGGCCCCTCGACGCTGCTGATCCTGTCCCACGCACTCAGTGGCGATCCCCGCCGGCCGCTGAGCCTGATGGCCGGTGCCTTGCTGGGCAACCTGTTGCTGATCGCCATGACGGTCCTGGGTCTCTCCGCCATCCTCTTCGCGTCGCAGAACGGCTTCACGGTTCTGCGCTGGATCGGCGCGGGCTATCTGATCTGGCTCGGAATCGCCTATTGGCGAAACCTTGAAGCCGTCGCCCCCGATGTTCAAAACCAGGCCCGGTCGGTTCAGGTCTTGCGCTATCGCGCCCTCGTGTCACAGGCCTTCCTGACATCGGTCACCAATCCGAAGGGCCTGCTGTTTTACTTCGCTTTCCTGCCGCAGTTCGCACCGGCGGGCAGCGGCAAACAGTTTCTGCTGTTGGGCGGCAGCTATCTTGCGCTCTTCATGATCGCCTTGGGGCTCTATGCCCTGGCCGGCCACAGGCTTGCCGCGCTGATTGCCAATCCAAAGGTTCAGCTTTGGAAAAACCGCGTCACCGGCGGCCTGTTGATAGGGGCTGGCCTGTCCCTCCTGCGCGCCGAACGAGGCTGAGGATCAAAACATGACAGGATGGTCGCTGACGCAGCGCTTCGCCTTCGAGGGCGACGACGTCGCCTTTGACGTTCTCGGCGAAGGCCCGCCCCTGGTGCTGGTCCACGGCACCCCCTTTTTCCTCTTACGTGTGGCACGCGATCGGCCGCGAGCTGGCGCGGGACTTCCAGGTCCATGTCTTCGACCTGCTCGGCTACGGCCAGTCGACCATGCGCGGGGGGCAGGACGTTTCCCTGGGCGTCCAGAACCGCGTGCTGGCGGCGCTGCTGGGTCACTGGGGCCTCGCCCGTCCGAAGGTGCTGGCCCACGACTTCGGCGGCGCGACGGTTTTGCGCGCCCATCTGCTGAACGGCTGCGACTACGAGAAGCTGCTGCTGATCGATCCCGTTGCGATCCGGCCCTGGGGCTCGCCCTTCGTACAGCACGTCCTGGCGCACGAAACCGCCTTCGCCGGGATGCCGGCCTACATCCACGACGCCTTGCTGGCCGCCTATATCCGTGGCGCCATCCACCGGCCGTTTTCCGATACAGAGCTGGACCCTTATCTCGCCCCCTGGCGCGGCCCCGAGGGACAGCCGGCCTTCTATCGACAGATCGCCCAGATGGATCTGCGCTACACCGACGAGGTGGAACCCCGCTACGGCGATCTCCGCTGCCCCCTGCAGCTGCTTTGGGGTGAGGAGGACGGCTGGATTCCGCCGGCCCGCGGTGAAACGCTGCAGGCCATGGTCCCCGGATCGCAACTGACCTTGATCCCCAAAGCCGGGCATCTGATGCAGGAAGACGCGCCGGAGGCCATCGTCGCCGCGGCCCTAAGGTTTTTTTCCTAGATCGGATCATGTTTTGACGGAACCACTTCGTGGTTGCGCCAAAACATGTGAATCCGATCGCCATCAAACAGTTAGAGCAGATTCACCCGGTCGCCAGATATTCCAGGGGATCGCCTCCGGCGATTCCATCCGACCAGGATCTGCTCTAGCATCAGCCCCGGAATCTCAGCAGAACCGTAACGCGCCGCCGGGCACCCCCTTGTAGCCTGCGTTCTGCTCCTTATATAACTGACCAGTCAGTTATATAAGGACATCCCATGCTGAGAGCGCGAACCCCGGCCGCCAAGGATGAGCGGCGCCAAGCCCTTCTCAAGGCGGCGCTCGATGAGTTCTTCGACCGCGGTTTCACGGCGGCCCGCATGGATGACATCGCCCGCCGTGCCGGCCTGTCCAAAGGTGCGCTCTATCTCTACTTCGATTCGAAAGACGCGCTCTTCATCGCGCTCATTGAAACGGTCGCCGCCCCCAATGTCGAAAAAGTCGAACACTTGGCGGCAGCCGCCCCTTCCGCCACCGCGGCGCTGCACGCCCTGACCGGCTTCATGCCGCATCTCATCCGGGAAACGCCCCTGCCAAGGGTCGTCAAGGTGCTGCTGGCCGATGCCGGCGCCTTTCCCGATGTCGTGCGCCGCTACCGCAGCCAGGTCATCGACCGCGTCCTCGCCGCTATTGCCGCGGTTCTGGAGCGTGGAAAGCGATCAGGCGAGTTGGCTGTCGACGATCCCAAACTGACCGCGCGCCTTGTGGTGGCGCCGGTGCTGCTCTCGGCGATCTGGTCCGTGGTGTTCGAGATCGATCCCGAAGCGCGGGTCGATCTGGACGCGCTCTTCGCCCTGCACAAAAAGATGCTGCTACACGCGCTCGCCGCCAACCCGGACGCGGCAAAGTGACCGCCGCCGCAAAAACCTGTCGGGCTCTCGCCCTGATGCTGCTCGCCGGCCTGGCCGCCTGCGATCCGCTGCCCGACGACGGCCGGTTCACCGGCTACGTCGAGGCCGAGCTTGTCTATGTCGCCGCCCCGGTATCGGGCTGGCTGGTCGCGGCGCCGCTGCGCGAAGGCGACTCTGTCGCGGCTGAGGATCTGCTCTTCGAACTCGACAAGGACCGCCAATACGCCGAGGTCGCCGAAGCCGCCGAGCGGCTGCGCCAGGCCGAAGCGCAGGCAAGGGACATCTCGACCGGCGCCCGCCGTGAGGAAATCGTCGCCCTCGAGGCTCAACTGGCGGAATCGAAAGCAAACCTCGAACTGGCCGAACTGGAACGGGACCGCTGGATCGAACTGGTTGCCCGCGGCACCGCGCCCAAGGCACGTGGCGATCAGGTAACCTCGGAATACAACGCCGCCTTCGCGCGCATGCGCACGGTCGAAGCCGATATCCGGGTGGCGAACCTTGCCGGTCGCGCGGCTGCGCGCGAAGCGGCGGAGGCTGAACGCGCCGCCGCCGCCGCCGCCCTCGCCCAGGCCGAGTGGTGGCTGTCTCAACGCAGCGTCCTGTCCCGGATCGCCGGGCAGGTGGAGGAAGTCTTCCAGCGTCGCGGCGAATTCGTCCGCGAGGGCGATCCGGTGCTGGCACTGCTGCCGGCGGATGCCTCGAAGGTGCGCTTCTTCGTGCCCCAGGCCCAGCTTCCCGACGTCGCGCTGGGTGCAGCGGTCGAGGTTCTGGTCACCGGCCGGAGCGAACCGCTGACGGCGCGCATCGCCTACATCGCGCGGGAGGCCGAGTACACACCGCCGGTGATCTACAGCGCCGAATCCCGCGAGAAACTGGTGTTCCTGGTCGAGGCGCGCCTGTCCGGGCCGGAACTGCGCCCGGGCCAGCCGGTCGATGTGCGGCTGCCGTGAGCCCCTCGGCCCCAACGAACCTGGCGATCGACGTGCGCGGCCTGGTGAAGCGCTTCGACGACAAGGTTGCGGTCGACGGTGTCGACATACAGTTGCCGCAGGGCCAGGTCTGGGGCTTTCTCGGGCCCAACGGATCGGGAAAGACCACAACGATCCGCATGATCTGCGGCCTGCTGCGGCCGAGCGCGGGCGAGGGACGCTGCCTCGGCTTCGACATCCTCAAGGACTCCGCAAGGATCAAACGGGCCACGGGATACATGACCCAGAAGTTTTCCTTCTGGGGCGACCTGACGATCCGCGAAAACCTGGACTTCGTCGCCCGGCTCTATCAGATGCCGAACCGGCGGCGCAGCGTCGACGAGACCCTCGACACCCTCGGCCTCACTCACCGGCAGCACCAGGTCGCCGGCGCCCTCTCCGGTGGCTGGAAACAACGCCTGGCGCTGGCCGCCGTGACTATGCACCAGCCCCGGCTGCTGCTGCTCGACGAGCCCACCGCCGGCGTCGACCCCCAGGCAAGGCGCGACTTCTGGGATGAGATCCACCGCCTGTCGACGGCGGGCCTCACAGTGCTTGTCTCCACCCACTACATGGACGAGGCCGAGCGCTGCGACCGCATCGTCTACCTGGCCAACGGCAAGCTCATCACCCAGGGCCAGGTCGCCGACATCATCGCCGAATCCGGCCTGATCACCTTCCGCGCCAAGGGCCCAGGCGTGCGCGAACTGGCCGAGGTCCTGCGCCATCAGCCCGGCGTCGACCACGCCGCCTACTTCGGGGCGGCCTTGCATATCAGCGGCCCTGAACGCCGCGCCCTGCAGCGCGCCGTCGCCGGGGCGGACGGCGAAAACGTCACCTGGGAAGAAGTCGAACCGAGCCTGGAGGATGCTTTCATCGCGCTGATGGCGCGGGCCGGCAGCGACAAGAGAGACCATGGATGAGTATCTTGGGATGAACACCCCCGGGATCAAAGCCCTGACCGGCAGTCTTTCGCGGATCACCGCGGTCTTCGTGAAAGAGCTGATCCAGATGCGGCGCGACCGCATGACTTTCGCCATGATGCTGGCGATCCCGGTTCTCCAGCTGGTCCTCTTCGGCTATGCCATCAACAACGATCCGAAACACCTGCCCACGGCGGTTCACGTCGAAGAACGCACGCCCATCGTGCGCAGCCTGCTTACCGCGCTGGAAACCTCGGAATACTACGACCTTGTGTTCGAAACCGCCGACCCGCGCGAAAGCGCGCGCTTGCTGGCCCGCGGCGACGTCTCCTTCGTGGTATCGATACCCGTCGGCTTCACCGAGCGCCTGGTGCGCGGCGAGCGCCCGCAGCTGCTCATCGAGGCCGATGCCTCCGACCCCGCCGCCTCTTCCAACGCCGTGGCGCGCGCCGAAGAGATCGTCAACCGGGCCCTGCGTCATGATCTGAAGGGCGCCCTGGACCATCTGGCGCCGGTCGCCGGGCCCGTCGAAGTCATCATTCACTCACGCTACAATCCCGAAGCCATCACCCAGTACAATATCGTGCCCGGCCTGCTCGGCGTCATCCTCACCATGACCCTGGTGATGATCACCGCCATCGCGATGACCCGCGAGGCCGAACGCGGGACCATGGAAAACCTGCTCGCCATGCCGGCCAGACCGCACGAGGTGATGATCGGCAAGATCGCCCCCTACATCGGGGTCGGCGGCGTGCAGACCGTCATCATTCTGATCGCGGCGCGCTTTCTGTTCGACGTGCCTTTTACCGGGGCGCTATGGCTGCTGCTGGCCGGTGTGGTTCTTTTCCTGATCGCCAACCTGGCGCTGGGCTTCACCTTTTCGACCATCGCCAAGTCGCAGATGCAGGCGATGCAACTGACCTTCTTTTTCTTCCTGCCGTCGATCCTGCTTTCCGGCTTCATGTTTCCCTATCGCGGCATGCCGGCCTGGGCACAGGTGGTCGGCGAGGCCCTGCCCCTGACCCATTTCCTGCGTATCGTTCGCGGCGTGATGCTGAAAGGTGCCGGCTACGCAGACGTTCAGAATGCGTTTCTGGCCATCGCCATCTTTACGGTCGTCGTGGGGATTATCGCAATGACCCGCTACAAGCGTACGCTCGATTGAACCTTATGCGGAGGGCGGATCATCGTCATCGCCCTCCGGTGCCAGTTCCGCCAGGGTTTCGCCTTCGGAAGACGGCTCAGCCAGGGTTTCCTTACCCGCCGGCAGAGTGACGTTGAAGCCGGCGCCGCGCGCCGGGTCCAGCGGCGCCAGGGTGGCGACCAGTCCGCGCCGCTTCAGGTCCAGCAGATGGCGGCCCAGGTGGCCGAAGTGCGTCTCGCCGCTGTCGGGCGTCGCCGGGTCGATGCGCACCAGAACCGAACGTCCCGCGTCGCGGAAGCGCTGGCGTTCCACCATGCGGTCGACGGAGCCGATGGCATGGGCCAGGTCGAGGCCGGTCAGGTCGAGTTCGTAGTCGGCATCGCCGTGACGGTCGAGCAGGCGTTTGAGACGCCGGTCCTCGAACCCGCTGAGGCCGCCCCCGTCGCCGCCGCCCTTGCTTCCCGCGTCACCCATCGGCCCTCACATACCGATCAGCAGGCGCTGCGGGTCCTCGATGGCTTCTTTCACCCGCACCAGGAAGGTGACCGCCTCGCGCCCGTCGATGATGCGGTGATCGTAGGACAGCGCCAGATACATCATCGGGCGGATCTCCACCTGACCGTTCACCGCCATGGGGCGTTGCTGGATCTTGTGCAGGCCGAGAATGGCCGACTGCGGCATGTTCAGAATCGGCGTCGACATCATCGAGCCGAAGACCCCGCCGTTGGTGATGGTGAAGGTGCCGCCGGTCATTTCGTCCATGCTGAGCTTGCCGTCACGGCCCTTGGCCGCCAGCTCGCCGAGGGACTTTTCGATCTCGGCAAAGCCCAGCTTGTCGCAGTCGCGCATCACCGGAACCATCAGGCCGTTGGGCGTCGAGACCGCCATGCCGATGTCGTAGAACTTGTTGTAGACGATCTCGTCGCCGTCGATGCGCGCGTTCACCGCCGGCAGTTCCTGCAGCGCCGCCACGCAGGCCTTGGTGAAGAAAGACGAGAAGCCGAGCTTCACGCCGTGCTTTTTCTCGAAACCGTCCTTGTATTGCGCACGCAACGCCATCACCGCCGACATGTCCGCCTCGTTGAAGGTGGTCAGCATGGCGGCGGTGTTCTGCGCTTCCTTCAGACGCCGCGCGATGGTCTGGCGCAGCTTGGGCATGCGCACCCGTTCCTCACGCGGACCGGCGGCGGCAGGCGCCTGTGCCGGCGCAGCGGCTGGCGAAGAGGCGGGTGCCGAGACCGGGCTCGGAATCGCCCCCGGAATTGGCTGCGTCTTGCCTTCGAGGAAATCAACCACGTCCTCTTTGGTCAGGCGACCGTCCTTGCCGCTGGCGGGAATGACCGCCGGATCGAGCTTGTTCTCCTCAACCAGCTTGCGCACCGCGGGGCCGAGCTTGCCCACGGCGGACTCGGTCAAAAAGGCTTCCAGGTCCGCCTTGGTGATCTTGCCGCCGGTGCGGGCAGCCGCTGCAGGATCAAGCGCGACCGGCGCCGCCGAGGGAGCGGGAGCCGCAGCCTGCACGGACGGCGCAGCCGCAGGACCGGCCGCAGGGGCGGGCGCCGTGGCGGGAGCGGCGGCAGGCGCTGCCGAAGCCCCGGCACCGCCGGCGGAGAAGACCGCCAAAAGCGCCCCGACTTCCACGGTTGCGCCTTCTTCGGCGGCAATCGACTGCAGACTGCCGGCGGCCGGGGCATTGACTTCCAAGGTAACCTTGTCGGTTTCCAGCTCGACCAGCCCCTCGTCCGCGCCAACCGCATCGCCGGCCTTCTTCAGCCACTGGGCGACCGTCGCTTCGGTCACCGACTCGCCGAGGGTCGGCACCACGATCTCCATGGTCTTGCCGTTGCCCGCCGGCGCGGGGGCTGAGACCGGGGCGGCGGCTGGCGGATCAGGTGTTGCTGGGGCCGGCGCCGGGCTGGCCGCCGGGGGCGCCGCCGCAACACTGCCTTCGCCCTCGCCGATACGGCCCAGAACGGCGCCGACTTCCACGTTGTCGCCTTCGCCCGCGATCACCTCCGCAAGCACGCCGGCGGCGGTCGCGTTGACCTCCAGGGTTACCTTGTCGGTTTCCAACTCAACGAGCGGGTCGTCAACCGCAACCGCTTCGCCGGGTTTCTTCAGCCACTGGGCAACGGTTGCTTCGCTGACCGATTCGCCCAGGGTGGGCACCACGATGTCTGTCGCCATATCTGTCTCACTCATCCTCTGGCGCAAAGCCGAAAGCCGTCGGTGCTACTCCGCGGCCTGGCCCTTGCTTTTCTTTTCCCGCTCTTCCATCGCAGCCTTGCGCGACTGGATACGCCCCACGGCTTTTTTGCCAAGGGTCAAGGCATCGTCGATCAGTGCCGCCTGCTCGTTGACGTGGCGCTTGTGCGACCCGGTCGCCGGAGAAGCCGCGGAATGGCGGCCTGCATAACGCGGCCGGGGGGTCTTAAAGCCGATTTCCTCCGCCACCTCTTCGATGAAGGTGGAGACGAAGGCCCAGGGGCCCATGTTGCGCGGTTCTTCCTGGCACCACACCAGATCGCAGTGCTTGTAGGGTTCCAGCTCCTGCGTCAGGGCGTCCGCCGGGAAGGGGTAGAGCTGCTCAAGACGCAGGAAGTGAACATCCTTCACGCCGCGCTTCTCACGCTCCTCCAAGAGGTCGTAGTAAATCTTGCCGGAGCAGATGACCACCTGCTTGGCGTCCTTCTTCGCGCTCGGCAGATCATCGTCGTAGAGCACCCGGTGGAAGCAACTGCCCGGCCCGAAGTCGTCGAGCTTGGAGACGCAGCGCTTGTGCCGCAGCAGCGACTTCGGCGTGAAGACGATCAGCGGCTTGCGGAATTCGCGGTGCAGCTGACGCCGCAGGGCATGGAAGTAGTTCGCCGGCGTGGTGCAGTTCACGACCTGCAGATTGTCTTCCCCGCAGAGCTGGAGGAAGCGTTCGATTCTGGCGGAGGAATGCTCCGGGCCCTGGCCTTCGTAGCCGTGCGGCAACAGCATGACCACGCCGGACATGCGCAGCCATTTGGATTCGCCCGAGGCAATGAACTGGTCGATGATGATCTGGGCGCCGTTCACGAAGTCGCCGAACTGCGCCTCCCACATCACCAGGGCGCGCGGCTCGGCCAGCGAGAAACCGTATTCGAAGCCGAGCACCGCCAGCTCGCTGAGCGGCGAGTCGACGATCTCGAGGCGCGCCTGCTCCTCGCGGATGTGGCTCAGCGGCTTGTAGGTCGCCTCGGTCTCCTGATCGATGAAAGCCGCATGGCGCTGCGAGAAGGTGCCCCGGTTGCTGTCCTGGCCGGAGAGCCGTACCGGGTGCCCCTCCACCAGCAGCGTCCCGAAAGCCAGGGCCTCCGCCGTCGCCCAATCGATCCCCTCGCCGCTTTCGATCATCTTGCGCTTGGCGTCGAGCTGGCGGGCGATCTTGCGGTTAAGCTTGAAGTCGACCGGAACCTTGGTCAGCGACAGACCGACTTCCTGCAGGGTTGGCGTCTCGACCGCGGTCTTGCCGCGCCGCGGATCGTAACCGCGGGCCGCATCCAGGCCGGACCAGACACCCTCCAGCCAGTCGGCCTTGTTGGGCTTGTAGCTCTTGGCCGCCTGAAAGTCCTGCTCCAGGCGTTCGGTCCATTGCTCGACCAGACCGTCGACTTCGGCCTGGGTGAAGGTGCTTTCCCCCACCAGCTTCTGGCCGTAGACCTGCCGCGCCGTCGGGTGCTTGGCGATCGCCTTGTACATCATCGGCTGGGTGAAGGCAGGCTCGTCGCCTTCGTTGTGACCGAAGCGGCGATAACAGAACATGTCGATGATGACGTCTTTGTTGAACGACTGGCGGAACTCGGTCGCGATGCGCGCCACATGGGTCACCGCCTCCGGATCGTCGCCGTTCACATGAAAGATCGGCGCCTGGATGATCTTCGCCACATCGGAGCAATAAGGCCCGGAGCGCGAATTCACCGGGTTGGTGGTGAAGCCGATCTGGTTGTTCACGATGAAATGGATGGTTCCGCCGATGCGGTAGCCTTTCAGCTCCGACAGATCGAGGGTCTCCGGCACCAGGCCCTGCCCGGCAAAGGCGGCATCGCCGTGCATCAGCAGCGCCATGACTTCGCTGCGGTCCTTGTACTTGCCCTGCTCCTGCTTGGCCCGGACCTTGCCGACCACCACCGGATTGACGGCCTCCAGATGCGACGGATTGGCGGTCAGCGAGAGGTGAATGACGTTGCCGTCGAATTCACGGTCGGAGGAGGTGCCGAGGTGATACTTCACATCGCCGGAGCCGCCGACATCCTCGGGATGGGCGGCGCCGCCCTCGAACTCGGAGAAGATCGCCGAGAAGGGCTTGCCGAGGAAGTTCGCCAGCACGTTCAGGCGTCCGCGGTGCGGCATGCCGATGACCACCTCTTTCAGGCCGAGCTGGCCGCCGCGCTTGAGGATCTGCTCCAGCGCCGGGATCATCGATTCGCCGCCGTCCAGGCCGAAGCGCTTGGTGCCGGTGTACTTTTTGTTGAGGAACTGCTCGAAGGTCTCCGCCGCGGTCAGGCGCTCAAGGATCGCCCGCTTGCCGTTGACCGTGAAGTCCGGCTGATTGCGGATCGATTCGATACGCTCCTGGATCCAGGCCTTCTGCGCCGGATCCTGAATATGCATGAACTCGACACCGATGGTCCCGCAATAGGTTGCCCGCACCACCTCGACGATCTTGCGCAGCGAAGCGGTTTCCAGCCCCAGCACGTTGTCGATGAAGATCGGACGGTCCATGTCCTCTTCGGTGAAGCCGTAGCTCTTGGGATCAAGCTCGGGGTGCGGCTCCAGCGGCTTCAGGCCGAGGGGGTCGAGGTTGGCTTCGAGATGGCCGCGCACGCGATAGGCGCGGATCAGCATGAGGGCACGGATCGAATCCAGGGTAGCGGCGCGCACCCCGGCATCGCCGACATCGACCGAACCGGCCGCCGAAGGCGCGGCCGCGCCGTTGGCCGCACCGCCGTTCAGCTTTTCGATGATCGCTTTGGCCTCTGCGTCGAGATCGCCAAAGAAGGCCTGCCACTGCGGCTCCACGGTTCCGGGGGCCTGGCTGAACTGGCGATAGAGGTCCGCGAGAACAGAGGCTTGCGACTGGGAATAGATGGTCATGGCTTCTCCCGGCCCGGCCGGGCGAAACCGGGCCGGGCCGCCTTCTTTCTGCGCCGCCTAGCCTGCCATGGCTTGCAGCATTGTCGATCCCAAACTGGCCGGCGAATCCGCAACCAGGAAACCGGCCGATTTCAGTGCCTCGATCTTGTCGTCGGCACCGCCTTTACCGCCGGCGATGATGGCGCCGGCATGGCCCATGCGGCGGCCCGGCGGCGCTGTCACGCCGGCGATGAAACCACAAATAGGTTTCTTTATCTTTGACGCCTTGAAAAAATCTGCCGCGTCCTCCTCGGCGCTGCCGCCGATCTCGCCGATCATGATGATCCCCTCGGTCTGGGGATCGTCCAGGAAAAGCTCCAGGCAATCGATGAAATTGGTGCCGTTCACCGGGTCGCCGCCGATACCGATACAGGTGGTCTGGCCCAGGCCGGCCGCGGTTGTCTGGGCCACTGCCTCGTAGGTCAGGGTGCCGGAACGCGACACCACGCCGATCTTGCCGGCAGAATGGATATGGCCCGGCATGATGCCGATCTTGCATTCTTCCGGCGTGATGATGCCCGGACAATTGGGGCCGATAAGACGCGATTTGGAATCGGACAAAACGCGCTTTACGCGCACCATGTCCAGAACCGGGATGCCTTCGGTGATGCAGACGATCAGCTCGACCTCCGCATCGATGGCCTCCAGGATCGCGTCGGCCGCAAACGGCGGGGGCACATAGATCACGCTGGCATTGGCGCCGGTCTTGCCGACCGCTTCCGCCACGGTGTCGAAAACCGGCAGGTCCAGATGCGTGCCGCCGCCCTTACCGGGGGTGACGCCGCCGACCATCTTGGTGCCGTAGGCCATGGCCTGCTCAGAGTGGAAGGTGCCCTGGGCCCCGGTGAAACCCTGACAGATGACCTTGGTATTGCTGTCGACCAGGACCGCCATTTTATGCTGCCTCCTTCACGGCCTTCACCACCTTCTCGGCGGCATCGGCCAGATTGTCGGCCGAGACGATCGGCAGGCCCGAGTCGGCCAGGATCTTCTTGCCCAGTTCCACGTTGGTGCCTTCCAGGCGCACGACAAGAGGTACATGCAGTTCCACTTCGCGCGCCGCCGCCACAACACCCTCGGCGATGACGTCGCAACGCATGATGCCGCCGAAAATGTTCACCAGAATGCCTTCGACGTTCTTGTCGGAAAGGATGATCTTGAAGGCCGCCGTCACCCGCTCCTTGGTGGCGCCGCCGCCGACATCCAGGAAGTTCGCCGGCTCGCTGCCATAGAGCTTGATGATGTCCATGGTCGCCATGGCAAGGCCGGCGCCGTTGACCATGCAGCCGACCTGACCATCCAGCTTGATGTAGTTGAGCTCGTGGCGCGCGGCCTCCAGCTCCATGGCGTCTTCTTCGTCTTCGTCGCGCATATCCGCCACATCCTTGTGACGGAACAGGGCGTTGTCGTCGAAGTTCATCTTGGCATCCAGCGCGATCACCTCGCCGGCGCCGGTCACCACCAGGGGATTGATCTCCACGATGGAAGCATCGAGCGCGAGGAAGGCCTTGTACATCGCCCCGATGAACTTCACCGCGGCGCTGACCTGCTTGCCCTCAAGACCCAGACCGAAGGCAATCTGGCGCCCGTGGTAGGCCATGTAGCCCTCGGCCGGATCGATGGCCAGCTTCAGGATCTTCTCCGGGGTGGCGGCTGCCACCTCTTCGATCTCCATGCCGCCTTCGGTCGAGGCCATGATGGTAATGCGGCTGGTCGCCCGGTCGATCAGCATACCGAGGTACAGTTCGCGCGCGATGTCGCAGCCGTCTTCGATATAGAGGCGCTTGACCTCTTTGCCCGCCGCCCCGGACTGCTTGGTCACCAGCACATGACCCAGCATCTTGCGGGCGTTTTCCTTGACCTCGTCCAGCGACTTGCAGACCCGCACGCCGCCCTGCCCGTCGGGATCGTCCTTGAAGCGCCCGGCCCCGCGGCCGCCGGCATGGATCTGCGATTTTACGACCCAGACGGGCCCGCCCAGCTCGCGTGCCGCGTTCTCCGCTTCTTCGGGCGTGTAGGCAACCCCGCCCTTGGGAACCGCAACGCCAAACTTCGCCAAGAGACTCTTGGCCTGATACTCATGAATGTTCATGATCCGCCGCTTCAGAGTGGTTGAAGGAGATGGGACAGCCGGAGCCGGTAAGCCGCGCCCTGATATCTAACATCGTTTTCGTCCCAGCCGCCGCGCCTTCATGCACCCCGGCGCCCCCCGCCGAAATCACCGAGACACGGCCTTTGATGCCGCTTTCTGGGCTACCTTAGCACCCCGGCGGAGCAGCGCAACCGACAGACGCCGGGCCGCAACCGGCCTTTTCCCGCCATCGCCGGCCGATCCAGCGGTGCCGATCCGCAACAAGAGCGCGCCGGTGCCTAGGCTTTTGCCTTCTTCGCCGTCGCCTTCCTGGCGACCCTGGCCTTCTTCGCAGCCTTGGCCGGGGCCTTCCTGGGTGCCTTCTTGGGCGCCGCCGCCTGCTTCATCATGCCCTTGCAGACATCGACCAGGCCGCTGACCGCACCGACCGATTTCTTCAGCATGGCCTGCTCGGACTTGTTCAGGGTGAGTTCGACGATCCGCTCCACACCCTTGGCGCCGATCACGCAGGGAACCCCCACATACAGGCCCTTTATGCCGTATTGGCCGGTGAGATGGGCGGCGCAGGGCAGCACCCGCTTCTTGTCCTTCAGGTAGGACTCGGCCATGGAAATCGCCGAGGAGGCCGGTGCATAAAAGGCCGAACCGGTCTTCAACAGGCCGACGATCTCGGCGCCGCCGTCGCGGGTGCGCTGGACGATCTTGTCGAGGCGCTCCTTGGTCAGCCAGCCCAACTTGATGAGGTCGGGCAACGGAATGCCGGCAACGGTGGAATAGCGCACCATGGGCACCATGGTGTCGCCGTGGCCGCCGAGCACGAAAGCGCTGACGTCTTCAACCGAGACGCTCATTTCCTCGGCCAGGAAGTAACGAAAGCGCGCCGAATCGAGCACGCCCGCCATGCCGACCACGTGGCTGGCGGGCAGACCACTGGCCTGTTGCAGCACCCAGACCATGGCGTCCAGCGGATTGGTGATGCAGATCACGAAGGCCTTGGGGCAGTTCTTCCGGATGCCCTCACCCACCGCGGTCATCACCTTGGTGTTGATGCCCAGCAGGTCGTCGCGGCTCATGCCCGGCTTGCGGGCGACACCGGCGGTGACGATGACCACGTCCGCGCCCTTGAGGGCCGAGTACTTGCTGGAGCCGACGAACTTGGCGTCGAAGCCTTCAACCGGCGATGACTCGACCAGATCCAGCGCCTTGCCCTGGGGAACGCCGTCGATGATATCGAACAGGACAACGTCGCCCAGTTCCTTCAGGCCGGCGAGTAAAGCCAGCGTGCCGCCAATGTTGCCGGCACCGACAAGCGCGATCTTGTTGCGAGCCATGATGTGTTTCCTCGATCGATGTGAGCTGCCTGGGGTGGACGCCTCGCCGACCGCCTGCATCGCTCTTGGGATGCGCGGCGACGAGTTCGGGTTACGTAGCGCGATTTGCAGGCCGGGGCAAGGCGAAGGCGCTGCCGCAGCGGCGCAAACACAGGCAGTTGATGATCGCCTGCCGGGGGCCGGTCAGGTCATGTGCGCGGCAGCCACATAGTCGGCCGAGCGCATCTCCTGCAGGCGGCTGACGGTGCGCTGAAATTCGACCGCGCCGTCGCCGGCCGGATAGAGTCTTTCCGGCGGCGCCTCCGCCGCGACAATCAGCTTCACCCGGTGTTCGTAGAGCGCGTCTATCAGGGTCATGAAGCGCCGTGCCTCGTTGCGGTTCTCCGCCGAGAGCAGCGGCACGCCGGACAGCACCAGGGTATGATAGAGCCCGGCGATGGCCAGGTAGTCGCCGGGGCCCAGGGGCTGCTCGCAGAGATCGGCAAAGGAAAACCGCGCCACCCCCCGCGCCGCCAGGGGCACGGGGATTTGCCGGCCTTTGTAATGCAGGCTGTCGGGCGCCGCCCTGGCCCCCTCGGTCAGTTCGGCAAAGGCCTTGTCAAGCGCCGCCTCCGCCTTGGGGCCAAGCGGCGCATGATAGGTCGTGATGTCCTTCAGGCGTTGCTGGCGGTAGTCGATGCCGCCGTCCAGCTCCAGCACATCCAGGCGCTGCTTCACCACTTCGATGAAGGGCAGGAAGCGCTCGCGCTGCAGGCCGCCTTCATAAAGACGGTCCGGCGGCCAGTTGGAGGTCGCGACGACGACCACCCCCAGTTCGAAGAGAGTCTCGAACAGCCGGCCGAGGATCATCGCATCGGCAATGTTGACGACGTGAAACTCGTCGAAGCAGAGCAGCCAGGCTTCCTCGGCCAGATCCGCCGCAATGACCGGCAGCGGATCGGCCTTGTCGGCATTGGCTTCGTCCTGGCGCCAGACATGCAGGCGTTCCTGCACCTCCTGCATGAAGGCGTGGAAGTGAACGCGGCGTTTCTTTTCCAGCGGCGCGCCGGCAAAGAAAAGGTCCATCAGCATCGATTTGCCGGTGCCGACCCCGCCGAAGATATAAAGCCCCAGAGGCGGGTCGCTACGGCGGCGGGCAAGGCCGAGGCGCGCCTTCCAGCCGCCCATGCCGCTGGCCGGCTCATAGTGGCGCAGGGCGTTGTGCAGGGACTGCAGCTTCTCCGCCGCCAGCTGCTGGCCGGCATCGTGGCGCAGATGCCCTTCGCGCCGCCGGGCGCGATAGGCGGTCAGGGGGCCGGCGCTGCCCCCTTCGGCGGTCTGCTTGTCGTCTTCTGCCATCGGATCGATACATAGGCTAAAGCGCGGGCGCAGAAAAGCGCCCTTCAGCGCCCGCCGGCCACCCGCAGGACCGCCCCGGTGGTGTAGGAGGCGGCGTCGGAGAGCAGCCAGAGCACCGCCTCGGCGATCTCCTCCGGTTCCGCCGCCCGGCCGATGGGCATGGTGGGGGCGATCTTCTCCAGCCGGTCCGGCATGCCGGAGGCGGCGTGGATTTCGGTGTTCACGAAGCCCGGTGCCACGGCATTGACGCGAATACCGTCGCCCGCATTTTCCCGGGCGAGCCCGACGGTCAGGCTGTCGATGGCGCCCTTGGAGGCGGCGTACCAGACGTATTCCCCCGGGCTGCCGAGGGTCGCAGCACCGGAGGAGATGTTGACGATGGCGCCACCGTCACCGCCGTGACGCCGCGCCATGCGCCTGACGGCGGCGCGCGCACACCAGATGCTGCCCAGCACGTTCAAGTCCATCACATGACGGATGGTCTCCGCCGGGGCATCCTCGATCCGGTTCACCAGCCCGGACAGCCCGGCGTTGTTGACCAGACCGGTCAGCGGCGGCAGTTCGGCATCGACGGTTTCGAACAGCCGCTCGACCGCGTCTTCGCGCGCCACGTCGGCCTGTACCGCCAGGGCCTGTCCCCCGGCCGCCCGGATATCCTGCACCAACTGCTCGGCGATATCGGCCGAGGCGTTGTAGTTCACACAGACCGCATAGCCGCGCGCCGCGCCGAGCCGGGCCACCGCCGCGCCGATCCCACGGCTTGCCCCGGTCACCAAAAGCGTTCCCGACATCCTGCTGTTCTCCTCTTTTACTGACTGCTGCTTTGCTAGGCGACGGTCGGCGCCGGCTTGGCGCGCGGGCGCGTCAGGACCAGCAGATTGCCGATCAGGACAAGAACCACGCCGGCCAGCGCCGGTGCAGTCCAGACATAGTCCTCGACGACCGTCGAAATGGCCAGCGCGACCAGCGGGAAGAGCACCGTGGCATAGGCGGCGCGGTCGGCGCCGATGCGGCCCAGCAGGGTCAGGTAGGCCGCGAAGGCAAAGACCGATCCGAAGATCGCCAGGTAAAACAGCGAGACGACGTAACCAAGCCCCGGGTCGAAGGTGAAGGGCGCGCCGGTGATCAGCGCCAGGGCGAACATGATCACCGCGCCGTAGGCCATGCCCCAGGCATTGCAGGAGAGCAGCGGCAGGCCTTCGGACTGGGCGCGGGCCGAGGTGATGTTGCCGAGGGAAAAACAGTAGGTGCCGGCCAACGACAGCAGCAGACCGGTCAGGCCCTTGTCGGCCAGATCCAAGCTGCTGACTTCGGGCCAGAACAGGGCGGCGACGCCGACCGCCCCCAGGACCGCCCCCATGATGATGCGCGGGGTCGAGCGGCGGGCGAGGAAGAGGCGCCCGTTGACGATGTTCATGACCGCGGTCATGGAAAAGATCACCGCCAGCAGGCCCGAGGTGAGATAAGCCGCCGCCGTATAGAAGAGATAGAAATTGAGCGAGAACATGAAAAGGCCCATGGCCATCAGCAGCAGATGGCGGCGCAACCCGAAGCGCAACCCCTGCTTGGCCGCGAAAGCCCAGGCGAAAACGATCAGGGCGGCGGCGGCGAAGCGATAGGCCACGGAGAGCTCCTGCGCGACCACGCCGATCTGGAACGTCATCGCAATCCAGGAGGTGCCCCACACCAGAACGGTGAAGACATAGAGCGCCGGGTCGAAAAGGGGCGACTTCTGCATGACCGGACGGCCCTTTTTCAACGGGACAAGACAGGAATTTGAAATGCGGATTGCGGCCCGGCGGCAGCCGGGGCCTGCGGGATGCTGGACTCTTTCACGTTTTTACGACACCGGCCCGCTCCCCCTCCCGGCCACCCAACGCCAGTATCCTATGGGTGGCCGGGAGGGGGAGCGGGCTGGAACCGCTTCGACGTCAGTCGAAAACACTTTAGGTTAGCGCCGTGCCGGCGCGGGCGACAACCCTTGCATTGTCAGCCGACAATCGCAAAACCCCGGCAGCCATCGCCCTTGGCAGCGGTTGCCGGCTCGGTCAACATGGGCACCGACCGCGCAAACAACCGGAAGCCCCGATGCCTCTTGTTCTTTATGAACGCCTTTGCGCCGACGACCGTCGCCCCAGCCCCTACTGCTGGCGCGCACGCCTGGCACTGGCCCACAAGGGGCTGAGCCCCGAAATCAGGACGGTCAGGTTCACCGAGAGCGACCTCGTCGCCTTCAGCGGCCAGGCCAAGGTGCCGGTGCTGGTCGACGGCGCCAGGGTGGTGACCGATTCCTGGGAGATCGCCTGCTACCTGGAAGACTTTTACCCGAAGGCCCCGTCACTGTTCGACGGGGCCGGCGGCCGGGCGCTGGCGCGCTTCGTCAACCACTGGGTCGATCACGGCCTGCAAAAAGCGCTGAGCCCTATTCTGGCGCCCTACATGCTGGCGGCCGTCGATCCGGATGACCGCCACTACTATCGCCAGACCCGCGAAGCCCGCTACGGCGAGAGCCTGGAACGGGTGGCGGCAAAGCGCGCGGTCTATCTGGAAGCGCTCGACCCGATACTGGAACCGCTGCGCCAGCGCCTCGGCGAGTCATCCTTCATCTGCGGGGAAAGGCCGGCCTACGGCGACTACCTGGCCTTCGCTGAATTTCAGTGGGCCCGGACGATCTGCGATCAGGACATCCTGGCGCCGGAAGACACGACCCTCCGCGCCTGGCGCCACTGCATGCTGGATCTATTCGACGGCCTCGCCCGATCCGTTACCGCCTACGACACTGCGGCCTGATATCGGGCGAGGCTTGCCAGGCCGTTGTCGGATTGTTTTCAGACAGCCGGGTCCTGCGCTATCTGGATCGGCGACTTGCGCCAGCCATCGCCGGAGGAGACCATGCAGGTCGGGCCGCCGGGCACGGTCACGAGTATGGTCCAGGAACCAGCAGGGCTCGCCAGAATCTCGATCAGGGAACCGGTCGAGGTCACGCCCATGTTGACCGGCGCTTCCTTGTAATTCTTCGACAGGCTCTGCAACAGCGCTTCGCGGGGTGCGCACTGCGGCCCCTGGGCCTCTGCAGAACCGGAAAATGCGGTTGTCGCCGCAACGATCAGGGGGGCAGCCAACGCAAGCGCAAGGATCGACGCGTTCAAACGCTTCCGCGGGCTCCTTTCAAATAAAGTTATCTTGCTCATGGCTTACGCCTCCTTAAAATTTCTTCGACTGTCTTATCTGTCGAAACGACTCTGTTCTTCGTTCATATAAGACTAACGTCGAAGCGACCGGGATATTCCCGATCCAAGGACCCATCATGACTTTGCTGTTGTGGAAAGGCGGTGGGTTTTACCACAGGCCCCGGGCTCTTTCGGCTGAGCCGGGCGGCCTTTGCGACACAAAGGCCTTACGCCTTTTAGCTGTCGCTAAACCCTTTTTATCTCGCGGCTTTTCACGCTCTTAAGGGGAGCCAACCCAGTCCCTCAACCGGGAAAACCGCGACAGGTCCTCAATCTTTGCCGAACCTAATGAGAGGTGAGCTCTCAAGTATTAATCTGGGGTTGGGAGTAATGATTCGCAAGGGAAGGTCACGCAGGCTTGAAGAACCCGAAGCGCAGGGATTTAGACCTATCTTTGGTATCTGTGTTTCAACCAGCGCCGAAAAAACCGAGAACGTTCTATTCCGCCGCGGCGGCTTTCCGGCTCGCGAAGTGTTGTTCCATCTCGCGGCGGCAGGCGACAGTGGCGTCTGCTGAATCGATAGCGACATCGTCCCAGGAAAGCGCCGCATCCTCGGCCACCGGCCGGGCCAGCTTGACACCCTGGGCAAGACCAAGCGGCAGGCAGGCGGCGCGCAGACTTTCCGCCGCCGGCATCAGTTTGCCCCAGACCGTATAGCCGCCTTCGCCGTCCAGGGTTTCGCCGGCCTGAAGATCGCGCTTGGCGGTGGCAACGACATCGCCGCTCCAGCCGCAGGCGGCGCCAGTCGCCTGCCCCAGGAGGCCGGCATAGGCAACGGAGATGCCGAGTTCCAGGCCGATCAGGTGATAAGGCTTGTACATCGCCGCATAGCGTCCGCTGGGATCGGTCGCCAGACCGTACTCGCCGAAGCAACGCCTGGCATAATCACTCGGTGCTTCAAAGACGACATAGACGCCCCAGCGCAGGTCGCGCTCGATGGTGCTGCCGTCACGCGCCAGGGAGGAGATCACCTCCACCTGGCCCTTATGGTGGAGACAGCCGCCCTCGCTTGCCGGCCGAAGAACGCTCGCCAGGCTTTCAGCATCGACGGGCGGAAATTCCAGGCCGCCCGGTGCCGGCGAAAGCCCCGTCGCATTGGCCACCGCCGCCATCTCGATCGCCGACTTGGTGCCGTCCATGAAGGAGTTGAACATCTGCGGGTTCATGCCGCCCTCGGCCGCCGCCTCGGCGGTGATGCCGTAATGCTGCCACACGTCGTCGGGGGTCAGCTTGTGATAGGACGGCAGGTACTTGGTGCCCTTGCCCGCCGCCACCACCGGAAAGCCGCAGGTCCGCGCCCAGTCGACCATCTCGCAGATCAGGGCCGGCTGGTCGCCGTAAGCCAGGCTGTAGACCAGACCGGCCTTTGCCGCCTCTGCGGCCAGCAGCGGCCCGGCCAGGGCGTCGGCCTCGACGTTCACCATCACCATGTGCTTGCCGTTCTCGCGCGCCAGGCGGGCGTGGCGGATGCCGGCGGCGGGATGACCGGTGGCGTCGATCATCACCTCGATGACGTCGCTGCGCAGCAGCGCTTCGGCATCCTCTGTGATCCAGGTGCGCCCCAGCGCCATCGCGGTGTCCATATCAGGCGCCGTGAAACGTTCCTCCGGCCAACCGGCATTGGCGAGAGAGCTGCGCGCTTTTTCCGGCGCCAGGTCGGCGATGGCCACGACATGGAAACCCGGCGTCAGCGCGGCCTGCGCCAGGAACATGGTGCCGAACTTGCCGGCGCCGATCAGCCCGATGCGAACGGGCTTTCCTTCCGCCGCACGGCGGCCAAGCAGAGCATGAAGGTTCATCGCGTCGTTACTCCGCTGCTTGTTGGGCGGCCAGTTCGGCCAGGCAGTCGTCGGCCAGCGGCGCGATGGGCGCGAAGTCGCGGTGCGCCACCCATTCCGGCCGCTTGAACTGACGGATGTGATTGTCGACGTGACAGAGTGAGAGATAGACGATGGTCCGCCCCCAGGGGCTGATATTGGGCGGGCTGGCGTGGACCAGGTTGCAGTGGAACATCAGCAGCGATCCGGCGGGGCCGGTCGGCGCGACGATGCCGCCTTGTTCCGCAAGGCGGGTGACGGTTTCCCGATCCAGGGTCCAGAGCGGATAAGACGTCGTCTCCAGGTCGTGGCCGGCTTCCAGCACCCCGTCCTTGTGACTGCGCGGGATGAACATCAGCGGGCCGCTCACCGGCGTCACGTCATCGACGAAGACCGCGATGTTCATCGCCCGTGCTTCCGGCATCGCGTCGTCGCGCGCCCAGGTGCCGTAGTCCTGGTGCCACTGCCAGACATCGCCGTCGAAGGCCGCCTTGGCGTTCACCTTGTACTGGTGCAGATAGACCGGCCCGTCCAGCAACTGCATCACCGGTTCCACCAGGCGCGGATGCAGGCCCAGGCGGCGAAAAGGCTCGCTGTAGGTCTGCGCCGCAAAGGCGGTGCGCGGCGCGCCGGAGTCCTCGCGCCAGACCTCCTCACGCTCCAGAGAGAAGACCCTCGCCGCCTCGCGCCGCAACAGCGCGGCCTCCGCCGGAGAAAAAACCTCCGGCAGGAAGAGATACCCTTCGCGGTCGAAATCCGCGCGTTGAGTTTCGGTCAAGAGCATCTGTGTCTCCCTCTATCTTCGGCGTCGCCTTCGCATTTTGTTGCGGCGATCTTCCTGTTTTTATGCCTTCCAGTATCCACATAAGCAGCGGTCTTGGCAAAGCAAGCCAGGATATAGGAGGGCTTCAGACGCAGAAGCCTTGGCGCAGGCCCCCGGGACGGTTATCTAGAGCGCAAGGCAGCAGCCCACCCACAACAGAGTCAGGAGTTCCCGGTCATGAACGAAGAAACCTTCAACATGGAACTGCGCAAGTTCCTGAAGAAAGTCGGCGTCACCTCGCAGCGTGAGATCGAGACCGCCGTGCGCGCCGCCATCGATGCCGGCAAGCTGAACGGGTCGGAAACCCTGAAGGCCAAGGTGGTGCTCACCATCGACGGCCTGGACCTGAACCAGGAGATCGCCGGCGACATCTCGCTCGGCTAGCTGCCGGGATACGCCCGCGGCAGGGGCAGGCCCTTCTGGCGCATGACGTCGCGCGCCCGGTCCGGATAATCGGTGATGATGCCGTCGACGCCCAGGTCGATCAGCGTGGCCATGTCGCCTGGGTCGTTCACGGTCCAGACCACGACCCGAAGGCCCAGCGCCTGGGCTTCCCTCAGGTCCTGTTCCTTCAGGTCGCGGTAATAGGGCGACCAGACCGCGCCGCCGGCCGCCTTCACCACCGCCGGCGGAGTCACCTCGGCCCAGTTGACGGCGAGGCCGCCGATCCAGGGCGAGGGAGCACTCTCGCCTCGGCCCAGATTGTCGAGCCAGGACTGCTCCGCCGTCAGGTAGACGGTTTCGATCTCCGGCGCCTGTTCCTGGACCAGGAGCAGCGTGCGCCAGTCGAAGGACTGCACGGCGGCGCGCCCGGCCACATCCGCGGCGCGGATCGCCGCCACCAAAGCCGATACAAAAACCTCCGGCTCGGCTGAGTCCTCCGGCGACAGGGGCGAGATCTTGGTTTCGATGTTGTAGCGGACCTGCCCGCCGCTGAGCGCTTCCGCCCGCGCCAGTACCGCCGCCAGCGTCGGGATCGCCACGCCGTCGAGACCGGCCTGTGCAGGATAACGTTCCGCCAGCCGGCCACCGGGTTTGGCGCGGCCGATGTCATAGGCTTCCAGTTCGGCATGGCCGAGGTCGATCAGCGCGGCGGTAGAGTCCGCGCTCAGCCAGTTGCCTTGGGCATCGCGGGTGCGCTCCGGCATCAGGCGGCGGTCGTGATGCACCACCACCACAGCGTCGGCGGTCATTACCGTGTCGAGCTCCAGGGTCGTCACCCCCAAGGCCAGCGCCTTCTCGAAAGCCGGCAGGCTGTTCTCCGGCATCAGACCGCGGGCGCCGCGGTGCCCCTGGAGATCAAAGGTCTTGGCCAGCAGTCCTCTTTCGGCATCCGGCGTCTCGCCGGGAAAGAACACCCCGGTCAGCGCCAGGACGATCAAAAAGCCGGTCGCCAGCAACCAGAAGCGCGAGCTGCGCGACAGCCTGCGCTGCGAGCCTTCAGGTCTTGTCAGCTTCGGCTCGTTCAAGATCGGTGTCTTCCGCCTTCGCAAGAGTATTCAGGGCCGCCCGCATCCAAGCGCCGGTCGCCCGCGTGAGAGGTTCCGCCGCCGCCTCCAGCACGGCGGTCGCGGCGGCCAGCTGCTCCGGTTTCTTGTTCTGGCTCAGCTTGGCCTTGGCTTCCAGCCGGGTCAGCGGCATTTCAAACGCCACCAGCCCGCGCATCATGGCCTGCATGAAGGCGGCATCCAAGCCCGCCGTCGACCAGGGCTCGGACTGCCCATCCTCCTGGACCGCGAGCGGAGTGCCACGCTAAGCGGTCGCCGGGCCTGCGGAAAGGGCCGGTCGACAGCGGCCCTGTAGGACCACTGCCGACCCAGACCTTCCCACGCCCTTCGACCCCCCTCACGACCAGGAAAGCGGTTGAATGACCAGCGGCAGTTCGAAGCACACGCCCACACCCGTCAGCGACGGGACCCGCAGGCCCGATACCGAAGGCAGCAGCCGATGGCCGCCGATCCGCCGTGCCAGGAACGCGGCCTCGTTCTGCAGGAGGGCGGCGACACCGGCGGCGCGGTGAATGCGGTCGACGGCAAAGGCCAGGATCACGGCGTCCCCCGGCTGCACGCCCCGCGCCGCCTGAGGCGCGCGAATCGCAAAGCGCAGATAGCCGGCAATACCGCCGAGGCCGTGCGGGCACCTTACCAGCGCCACCAGGGTTTCGCAGACCGCCACACTGCGGGGTTGGGTCGTCAGCGCAGACTCCTCCCCCGCCGCCGCGGCCAGGCGCAGCAGTTCGTACCAACGCGGGTTGGCCCGCGTCCATTGCTGTACAAAGTACTCAGACATGGATCACCTCACCCAGCCGCTATGCCGGCCGTGAGCGTTCTATAGAAAAGCAGGACGAAGCCGAACCGCTTCAAGACGAAGGGGCGCGGCGGCAACCTGCGGCAAATCGATTTTAGGAGGCGATAGCCCTAAGGCGTGCCCGTCGCGAAAGCCGCAGCATGTCGGGAGGCATGAACCAAATCATCGCGATTTCCTTCCCTGGCGGTTGACGGGACATGGCGACATCGTGATGTCGCCGGATTGGGGACCATACCCGCTTCAGCGGAAGCTTCAACCGGTGACGGAATTTGTCACAGGAAATGGCGGCATCGCCAAGATCGTCGTCACCGCCGCCCGCCAACAACGAGCCGATAGACAATCAGCGTGACCAGGGCATAGACGAAGTTCAGCGCCAGCACCGTGGTCCAGGCTGTCATCGCGCCGAGGCCGAGCTTGGCCAGCAGCGACGGCGCCAGGGTCAGCAGCAACAGTGCGACGACCGCCCCGGCCGGCCCGCGGATCAGGCGATAGATGATCGGCAGAGCCGCCGCGAAGAGGATGCCAATAGCATAGCGATTCGGCACAGCGGCCAGGCGGGCAAAAAGATCGGGATTGAGAAAAAGCGCCGCCGCCGCGGCGTTCGCCAGCGTACCGGCAGCGCCGCCCAGCACGACCGCCAGGATTGTTCTGATCATCATGGCTTAGAGATAGGCCTAGCCGATCCCCAAAGCCAGGGGGAAAGTTGCGCCGCCCCTTTGAGCGCGCGCAGCCTCAGCCTTTGCGCTCGACCATCAGCTTTTTGATTTCGGCGATGGCCTTGGCGGGATTGAGACTCTTCGGGCAGGTCTTGGTGCAGTTCATGATGGTGTGGCAGCGGTAGAGCCGGAAGGGGTCTTCCAGCTGATCGAGCCGTTCGCCCGTCGCCTCATCGCGGCTGTCGACGATCCATCGATAGGCCTGCAACAGGATGGCGGGGCCGAGATAGCGGTCGCCGTTCCACCAGTAGCTGGGGCAGGAGGTCGAGCAGGAAAAGCAGAGAATGCATTCCCAGAGGCCGTCCAGCCTGGCGCGTTCTTCCGGGCTCTGCGCGCGCTCGCGCTCCGGCGCCGGGGTCTCGGTCTTCAGCCAGGGCTCGATGGAGGCATACTGCGCGTAGATCTGGGTCAGGTCCGGCACCAGGTCCTTCACCACCGGCATGTGCGGCAGCGGGTAGACCTTCACATCGCCGCCGATTTCGCTCAGGTACTTGGTGCAGGCCAGGGTGTTGGTGCCGTCGATGTTCATGGCGCAGGAGCCGCAGACCCCCTCGCGGCAGGACCGCCGGAAGGTGAGGGTCGGATCGATCTCGTTCTTGATCTTGATCAGCGCGTCGAGAACCATCGGCCCGCAGTCGTCAAGGTCGACCTCAAAGCTGTCGACCTTGGGGTTTTCCTCGTCATCGGGATTCCAGCGATAGACCTTGAAGGTCTTTGTCTTGGCGGCACCGGCGGGCTTGGGCCAGGACTTGCCGGTACCGACCTTGGAATTGGCGGGGAGTGCTAACTCGACCATCGAAATCTTTCTCTAGCAACTGTGCTGTTGATCGGGGTTTCTGCCCGGGAGCCTCCGGTGAACATTCAGTAGACCCGCGCCTTGGGCGGGAAGGTCTGAACCTCGTTGGTCAGGGTATTGAGGCTGACCGGCCGGCTGCTGAAGCGCACCTTGCCATCCTCACCGCACCATACCAGCGAGTGTTTCATCCAGTTCACGTCGTCGCGCTCGGCAAAATCCTCACGCGCGTGGGCGCCACGGCTTTCCGTGCGATTGGCGGCGGATTCCATGGTTACCTTGGCCTGGAACATCAGGTTGTCGAGTTCCAGGGATTCGACGAGATCGGAATTCCAGATCATCGAACGGTCGGTGACCACAAGGTCGCTGCGCTTCTGCCAGGCGGCGTCGAGTTTCTCGACACCCTCGACCAGGGACTCGCCGGTGCGGAAGACCGCGGCATGATCCTGCATGGCGCGCTGCATCTCGCCGCGCAGCTCCGCCGTCGCGGTGCCGCCCTTGGCGTGGCGGGTTCTGTCCAGGCGGTCGAGCGCAGAGTCGCCGGCATCGTCGGGCAGCGGGCGCTGCTTGTCGCCGGGCGTCAGGATCTCGGCACAGCGCTTGGCGGCGGAACGCCCGAAGACGACAAGGTCGAGCAGAGAGTTGGAGCCCAGGCGGTTGGCGCCGTGCACCGACACACAGGCTGCCTCGCCGATCGCCATCAGCCCGGGAACCACGGTGTTGGGATCGCCGTTCTTCTCGGTCACCGCCTCGCCGCTCCACAGCGCCGGGATGCCGCCCATGTTGTAGTGGCAGGTCGGCAGCACGGGGATCGGTTCCTTGGTCACGTCGACCCCGGCGAAAATGCGCGCCGATTCGGAAATGCCGGGCAGGCGCTCATGCAGCAGCGCCGGGTCGAGATGTTCCAGATGCAGATGAATATGATCGTCGCCGCCGCCGACGCCGCGGCCGTCGCGGATCTCCATGGTCATGGCGCGGCTGACCACGTCGCGGCTGGCCAGATCCTTGGCCGAAGGCGCATAGCGCTCCATGAAGCGTTCGCCCTCTGAATTGGTGAGGTAGCCGCCCTCGCCGCGCGCGCCCTCGGTAATCAGGGTCCCGGCGCCGTAGATGCCGGTCGGGTGGAACTGCACGAACTCCATGTCCTGCAGCGGCAGGCCGGCCCGCGCCACCATGGCGTTGCCGTCGCCGGTCTGGGTGTGGGCCCCGGTGCAGGAGAAATAGACCCGGCCATAGCCGCCGGTGGCAATGATCACCATCTGGGCGCGGAAGCGGTGGATCGTGCCGTCGTCCAGGTTCCAGGCCATGATGCCGCGGCAGGAGCCGTCTTCCATGATCAGGTCGAGGGCGAAATACTCGATGAAGAATTCAGCGTGCTGGCGCAGGCTCTGCTGATAGAGCGTGTGCAGCATGGCATGGCCGGTACGGTCGGCCGCCGCGCAGGTGCGCTGGGCGATGCCCTCGCCGAAGTGGGTGGTCATGCCGCCGAAGGGTCGCTGATAGATCTTGCCGTCCTCGGTGCGGCTGAACGGCATGCCGTAGTGTTCGAGCTCCAAGATCGCCGGCGCCGCCTCGCGCACCATGTATTCGATGGCGTCCTGATCGCCGAGCCAGTCCGAGCCCTTCACCGTGTCGTACATGTGCCAGCGCCAGTCATCCTCGCCCATGTTGCCGAGCGAGGCGGAGACACCGCCCTGGGCGGCCACGGTATGGCTGCGCGTCGGGAACACCTTACTGATGCAGGCCGTCTTCAGGCCAGCCTCGGCCAGACCCAGGGTCGCCCGCAGGCCGGCGCCGCCGGCCCCGACCACGACGACGTCATAGGTGTGGTCGATTACCTCATAGGACTTGGTCATGCTCGGCCCTCAGTTCCCTCTGGGGTGTTTCTTTCCTGCCGCGTGCCCGGCGGACGCCAAACCGCGGACACCAACCACTGCCCGGGTCTGCCCGACGAACCGGTATTACCGGAACAGAAGCAGCAGAACGGACAATATTCCTGTCAACGCCAGGACGATTGCCGCCGCTTTTGCAAGCAGTAACCCGGCAATCTTAAACATTTCACTATGTACGTAGTCCTCGATCACCACTTGGACACCCAGATAGGCGTGATAAAAAGTCGCAGCGATCAGAAGGATCAGCAGACCCGCCACCAGAGGCGATCCGGCCCAGGCCGCCACCGCGGCATGATCGGCGCCGCTGAGCGAGACGACCGCAACGCAGAACCAGACCGTCAGCGGGATCAGGGCCAGCGCCGTGAGGCGCTGGGCCCACCAGTGACCGGTGCCATCCTTGGCGGAGCCGAGGCCGCGGACGCGCCCGAGGGGGGAACGAAGGCTCATCTCAGGCGCCCCCCATCATCGTATAGCCGAGGACCCAGCTGATCACGGTCAGCGCCAGGCCGGCGGCGAGCACCAGCCAGCCGGTGCGTGAAACGGTCTCGATCTCAAAGCCGTAACCCGCATCCCAGAAGAGGTGCCGGATGCCGTTGCAGAGGTGATAGAACAGCGCGAAGGTCCAACCGAAGAGCAGCAGGCGGCCGATGATCGAGCCGATCAGCGCCTGGGCGTCGGCAAAGGCCGCCGGCCCGCTTGCCGCCGCCGCCAGCCAGTAGACCAGCAACAGGGTTCCCACCGCCAGGGCGACGCCGGTGATGCGGTGCAGGATCGACAGCATCGACGTGATCTGCGGTCGGTAGACCTGCATATGCGGCGACAGGGGTCGGTTGGAACTGCTCATGCGCGGCTGCCTTTGGGCTCTGTGCCAGTTTGCGGGCTGACAGGTCTGGTCGTCATCTGGCCCGCCGCTGCGCTCGTGCGAAGAACACAGGACGGAGACGACAGTAATAGACGGCGAATCTCAACAATACCTCTAGACCGTTGTGATTTAGACCGCAGCGCAACACAAGTCAACGCGAGGCCCCTTCATGCCGCAGTTTTCCTGACGATTCGCGATACTCGATCAAGCGGTCCCGGACTCTTCCGGGGATGCCCGAAACACCGAAACGGTTACGGCGCCGGCCCCGCCGCGGACCGCGTTGCAACCACAGCGGTCCGGAGCGCCCCGATCAAAACTGTGGACAGAGCTGTGGGCAAGATGTGAAGGAATTGTGCAGCACTGGAGAAATTATGCACAAGATTTTGCGCCCTTGCCGACATTTCGTGTTGTCGATCTGAATGATTCAGGCGAGCATTCTCTTGCACGCGAAAGCGCCGGATGGCGGTAGATGCGGCCCTCCCGCGGGGCTTCGGTCCAACGGGGGAGCAGCTTGGAGTTTTTCGGGTCTCACGGTCTGAAACATGAAGGGTTGCGGCGGTCCCTGGGAACTTCGGTTCCTGCGGAACCGGTGGAGACTGGCTCTCGGGCCGGGCGACATGGGTTCTTCGGTCTTCGGACCAGGGGGTGTCGGCTTCAAGAACTTCTTCGGGAGTTGGCGAAGCCGGGGCGCAGCTCCAATGTCCGGGGGCGGGTTGCTTCTTCGGAGGCGGCTGGTCCGGCGCCGATGATCGGGTTGCCCTGCAGTTCTTGATCATTGGTTGGGAGATGTCGGTCAGATCATGCACCGTCATTTTCCGGCGACGGTCGCTCCCCTTCCCCGTGTCGGGGGGCTGGCCAGTCCGGGACGGCAGAACCTCTAACGGGGTTTTGTGCGGTTCTCAGGCCAAAGAGGGTTCGCTTGCGGACCGTCGGCGGCCAGGGAGGAGACCTCTTCGGGGGCCGCTTCCCGGGAATCGGGATCAGTGGGCGTGCCCTGCGCCGCCAACTGACGGGTGAAGGCTCTTCGGAGCGTTGCCTGGGCCTGGTCGGAAACGTTAGCGGAACGGCGGACTTCGGTCCGCAGTGAAGCAAATGTATCGGAAGCCGGAAGAGCGACAGCTAGATCGGACGGAGATCAACCAGGAGCGTTCGCTCCCCTCGGGGAGGGTTTTTGTCTCGCAGCGCCTTATCGGTCACGCCAGGCCCGGTATCAGTGCGCAGATGAAAACAAAGAACACTCTTGCCGCTGTGATCGCGCTGAGCTGGATCCAGCTCTTGAGGCGTCGGGTGTTGCCCTTTCTTCCGGGGCACAGCGCAGAAGAGGCTCGCCTCCTCTGCACCCGGCGCCTCAGTCATTACACGAGCGATTCACCGCTTTCAACTAAATTTTGTGTCCCTCTCAGGGAAAAACACAACACTTGGCGTAATATGCCCGGTTAGCCGGGTTAGGCGCGCGGCAGTAAGACGCTGTAATCGAGATCCAGCACCACGGCCGGGTGATAGCGGCCTTCCGCATCCTTGTAAGGAAAGCCGCCGCAGGCGTGGTCCTTGGCGGCAACGGTGCGCAGGCGCAGCACCGCGAGGTCCGGCCGTCCGGCGACCTCCGACTTATCGAGCACTTCCGACCAGGCGTAGATCGTATCCCCGGCAAAGCTGGGCGCGGCATGGGTGCCGCCGTTGATCGCCAGCAGCTTCACCGCCGTTCCCAGGCCGTTGAAGCTGAGCGCCCGCACCAGGGAGATCACATGGCCGCCATAGACGATGCGGCGCCCGAAACGCCCCTGGCCCTCGGCATGCTGGTTGAAGTGTACCCGCGCCGTGTTCTGGTAGAGCCGCGTCGCCAGTTGGTGCTCCGCCTCCTCGATGGTCATGGCATCGCCATGGTCGACCTTCTCGCCGATCCGATAATCATCCCAGCGATGGGGGCTGCCGGCAGCGGCAAAGTCGAAAGCTGAAAAATCGAGGCCTTGCGGAATCGCCTGACGATCAGCGCTCGCTGCGTCCGGCAGATCCGGCACCTGGGGTTCGGGGGCTGCCGAAGCCGGGTCCTTCTTGCGGACCATGACCCAGCGGATGTAGTCGGCGACCAGGGCGCCATCCTGATTCACGCCCCTGGTCCGGACGTAGACCACGCCGGTCTTGCCGTTGGAATTTTGCTTCACGCCGATCACTTCGCTTTCGGCGCTCAGGGTGTCGCCGGGATAGACCGGCGCGCCGAAGTGGCCGGCAGCATAACCGAGGTTGGCGACAGCGTTCAGCGAGACATCGGGCACCGTCTTGCCGAAGACCACGTGAAAGACCAGCAGGTCGTCGAGCGGCGCCTGCGCCAGGCCGAGTTGCCGGGCAAAGACGTCCGAAGACTGCAGGGCAAAGCGCGACCCGTAGAGCGCGGTGTAGAGCGCCTGGTCGCCTGCGGTCAGGGTCCGCGGCGTGGCATGGCGCAGCACCTGGCCCGGCTGGAAGTCTTCGAAAAAGTTGCCGGCGTTTTCCTTACTCATTCAAGGGGCCCCTTCTATGCGGCGTTTTCCATGCGGGCGATCGCCTCTGCCAGGGCAACCAGCCGCTCCGCCGCTTCGACATGCAGATTCTCAACCAGCTTGCCGTCGACCACCACGACGCCCTGGCCCGCCGCCGTCGCCTCGCCGTGAGCGGCGATGATCTTGTGCGACCAGGCAACCTCCTCAGCGGAGGGCGCGAAAACCTCGTTGGCCTTGGCGACCGTCTTGGGATGGATCAGGGTCTTGCCGTCGAAGCCCAGCTCCTTGCCCTGCAGGCAGTGATCGGCAAAGCCCGCGTCATCGGAGAGGTCGAGATGCACGCCGTCGACAATGGCAATGCCGTAGGCGCGCGCCGCCAGGATGCAGAGGCCGAGGCTGGTCAGTACCGGCAGGCGCGCCGGGGTATGGGCTGCCTGCAGATCCTTCACCAGATCCGACGTGCCCATCACCAGACAGGTGATGCGCGGCGAAGCCGCGGCAACCTGCTGGGCGTTCAACATGCCCAGCGGCGTCTCCATCATGCACATGATGCCCATGGTGTCGGGCGCCCCGGCAGCGGCCATGCGGGCCTCCAGATCCTGAACCATGGCCGCCGTTTCGACCTTCGGCAGCAGGATGGCATCGGCGCCCGAGGTTGCCATGACCTTCACATCGTCGTCACCCCAGGGGCTGTCGAAACCGTTCACCCGGACGATCAGCTCACGCGCGCCGTAGCCGCCCGCGGCGATGGCCTCGACGATCTGGCGGCGGGCGGTTTCCTTGGCCTCCGGCGCCACCGCGTCTTCCAGGTCCAGGATCAGCGCATCGGCCGGCAGGCCGCGCCCCTTTTCCAGCGCCCGCGCATTGGAGCCGGGCATGTAGAGGACCGAACGACGGGGCCGGGCGGTGTTCGACATAAAGGTTCTCTCCCTTTCCACTTTGCCCTTTCCACTTCAGGTGCCGATGCTTCGGCGGTATCGGGCAGGATGCGATTAAGACGGGGCAGCTATGACGGGGCGCGACTATAATGTAAGCGCGCTCTGTGGCAAGCTGCCGGACCCTGCCGCCCCCGACAGCCCTCATCCGATAGAACCCGCCTCCAAATCAACGGCCTCCGAAAATCCTCCATGAACGTGATCTCCATCCAGTCCCATGTCGCCTACGGCCATGTCGGCAATGCCGCCGCGGTTTTCCTGCTGCAGCGCCTCGGTTTTGAGGTCTGGCCGGTTCACACGGTGCAGTTCTCCAACCACACCGGCTATGGCGACTGGCAGGGGGATGTTTTCAAAGCCGACCATATCGCGGCGCTGATCGACGGGCTGGAGGCGCGCGGCGCCCTGGCGCGCTGCGACGCGCTGCTGTCCGGCTACGTCGGCGACGCGGCGCTGGGCGACGCCATCCTCGATGCCGCCGCGCGTATCCGCGCCGCCAACCCCAAGGCCGTCTATCTCTGCGATCCGGTAATGGGCGACCAGGGCACGGGGCTTTTCGTGCGCGACGGGGTGCCCGAATTCATGCGCGAGCGCGCCCTGCCCACCGCCGACTTTCTGACCCCCAACCTTTTCGAGCTGGAGATCCTGAGCGGACGCAAGCTGACCAACGAAGGCGAGACCCTGCAGGCTGCCAGGGAACTCCTGCTTCAGGGTCCCCGCGCCATTCTCGTCACCTCGCTGGAGCAGGCCGACGACGACACCACCATGGCCATGCTGGCGGTCACGACAGAGGGCAGCTGGCGGGTTACCTGTCCGCGCCTACCGACCCATCCGCTCACCAGCGGGGCTGGCGACTCCGTCGCCGCCCTCTTCCTGGGCCATCTGCTGAAAACCGCATCGGTGCCCGACGCCCTGGCGGCGGCGGCGGCGGGGATTTACGAGGTCCTGCGCAGCACCCTGGAAAGCGGCGAGCAGGAACTGCAGCTCATCGCCGCCCAGGAGCGGCTGCTGACCCCGCGCGAGCGCTTCACGGTCGAACAGATTTCCTGAGGGTACGCCCTTCCCATTCACGGCTTTCCTGGCTAAGAATAGGCCCTCCACAACTCAGGGCGCAGTCTGTTTTGCCATCGTAACCGCCGGTCTCACCAGTTCCACCAGTAACATCCGGCAGCGCTGAAGCGTTGCCGGCAGGATGAATGTGAGTTCCTCTTGGTGGCGGTTCGAGACCGGTATGGCACGGCTGGACCGCGACCGGCACCTCCGCCGCTCCGCGCCTGCCCCCCTTCGCCCCGCAAACCGTCGCCACACCGTGGCCCGATAGGCCCCTCTGCCGTCGTCTTGACGAACTTCCCAATGGGAAGAGCAAGCCGGCATGGCCGATACCCTGTCTGTCTTATGGACCGTCGTTCCCCGAACAGCCCCCCAACCCTGGCTGCCCTGCAGCGGATGCAGCAGCGTCAGAGCCTTCCGGAGCAGCGGCATGTTCCGGGTCAACGCCAACGGCAAGCGCCTTGACGCCTGGCTGATCTACAACTGCACCGCCTGCGGCAACACCTGGAACCGGCCAGTGTTGAAACGCCGTCCCGTCGGCGGCATCGACCCCCGGTTCCTGGCGGCCCTGCGGGCGAACGACGCAGAGACGGCAGAGCATGTGGCTTTCGACCTCGCCGATCTGCGCCGGAAAGCCGAAAGGGTCGAGGTCTTCGCCGAGGTCCTGCTGCGCAAGGAGGTCCTGATCGCGCCAGAAAACCCTGCGGAACGGCTGGAAATCGCCTTCGCCCTGCCCGCAGCGGTCGGCCTGCGCCTGGACCGGCTGCTCGCAGCGGAACTGGGGCTGGCCCGCAGCCGCCTCCAGCGCCTGCAGGACACAGGCCGTCTGACGGTTTCTCCGGATGGGGCCCGCAGTCTGCGAAAGGCCCCGCATCGGGGACTGCGGGTTACCATCGATCTGTCGCGGGAAGATGACGGCACAGCGATCGCCGACGCGGCCTGGTGCAACGGCGCTCAGTGATCGGAGCGGTGGAGGATCTTGTCGGCCAGGCCGGTGTCGTAGTGCAGCGCCGCAGCCGTCAGCATCGCGCCCATGGGATGCAGGGAACGCAGCAGGCCCTTGCGCTCCAGGACCGCGAAGACATTGGCATTGGCAAGGCCGCTGGCGTCGCGGGCCAGCACCACCGCATCGCCGACGTGGAAGTGGTTGCCGTGCGCCGCGGGGAAGTTGGTGACCATCACGCTGCCCTCCTCGTCGCCCGGCTGGGCATGGTCGGGACTGCGCGCCATCTGCTGCAGGATCACCAGGGTCTTCAGCTGCAGGGCGTTCAGCTTGAGCGGGTTCTTCTTAGCCATGACCGAGGCATAGCGCGGGGGCGGCCTTTAGCCAAGGAGGAGATGAGTCCGCGCGGGTCAGGAGAGGGCCATTTCCACTTCCCGGCGGCGTCCGAGCCGGGTCATCCAGTCGACAACCTCCGGATCATGCCGCACCCGATGCTCATAGTGTCGCCGCAAGGCTGCGCTCAGCCGGCCCGCGCGGCCTAGTAGTTCATCGGCATAGCCGACCATAACGGAGTTGGGCCAGGCTTGCGGGCGGATCTCCCGCAGCCGTTCGAAGAGCCGGTCCTCCGTTTCGTTCGGATGGACCTGGGCCAGAAGCGTGAGCATCGCCGCGGTCGAACGCGACACGCCCATGTGGCAATGTACCAGAAGATGCCCTTCGGCGCGCTCGTCCCGCGACGCCGCCAGTGCCTCCCCAAAACGCAGAACCTCGGCAACATCTTCGGGCCTGGGCATGATCTTTCCGTCGATCGGCTCGATGATGTCGTGAAAGTTCAGCGTGGTGCGATGATGGCTGTCATAGCTCTGGAAAGCCTCAAGCGCCGGCCAGCCGGGGTCGATCAAGGACAGCACATGGGTAACGCCAAGGGCCCCTTGGTCCGGCAGTTCATCGATGCCGCAGATGGTCAGAACGGAAATCGAAATCGGCTTCATTCAAAAGGGTTCCCTAGCAACGGCAGCAACTGCCCGGATGATCCCCGACCGGCGACACATCACACCCACCGGGTCACGCCCGGCGACTGGCACTGGCGAGCAGCCCGGCGGCGGCCAGCAGAAGGCCGCCGGTGATACGGTTCACCAGGGCCGCGCGGTCGCGCAGCAGCGGCGCGAAAACCTTGCCGGAGAACACATAGGTGAACGCCGCCAGACACTCGGTCACCAGGAAGGTCAGGCCCATGACGGCGAACTGCGGCAGCGCCGCCTCACCGGCGACCAGGAACTGGGGAAAGACCGCCGTGAAAACCAGAATCGCCTTGGGATTGCCGACGGCGACCAGGAATTCCCGGCGCGCCAGGGTAGCCCAGGACTGCGCCCCGGAAACCGCCCCGCCCCGCTGGCCCCCCGGGGTCGCCGCCGCTGCCGGGGCCAGAAAAGCCCGCAGGCCGAGATAGACGAGATAGGCGACACCGGCCCACTTGATGATCTGAAAGGCGAGTTCCGAAGCCGCCAGGACAGCGCCGAGGCCGAGGGCTGCGATGACGATCATGACCACGAAGGCGCCGAGCCGCCCGCCGACGGCGGCCAGAGACGGGGTCGCGCCATACCGCAGGCCGTTGGTCAGGGCCAGGAGGTTATTGGCCCCGGGCGACAGGGAAATCAGGGTGGCCGCCGCCACGAAAACAAACCAGGCATCGAAAGTCATGAACGTCACTCCAGGCGGGCTGCCGGGCGGCGGCGGCAGGAACCGCCCGACAGACCCCAACTCTACAGGTAATCGCGCGCCAGGGTCTCACCGATCTGCACGGCATTGAGCGCCGCACCCTTGCGCAGGTTGTCCGAAACCACCCAGATCGACAGACCGTTGTCGACCGTCGGGTCGCTGCGGATACGGCTGACATAGACCGGGTCCTCGCCGGCGCATTCCGCCGGGGTGACGTAGCCTTCGCTGGCCCGGTGGTCGATGACCGTGATCCCCTCCTGCGCGCTCAGCGCTTCTCGTGCCTCTTCCGGCGAGATCGGGTTTTCGAACTCGATGTTGATCGCCTCGGCATGGCCGATGAAAACCGGCACGCGCACGCAGGTCGCCGTCAGCTTGATCGCCGGGTCCAGGATTTTCTTGGTCTCCACCATCATCTTCCACTCTTCCTTGGTGAAGCCGTCGTCCATGAAGCTGTCGATGTGGGGAATCACGTTGAAGGCGATCTGCTTGGTGAACTGCTCCGGCCTGACCGGTTCGTTCACGTAGATGCCCCGCGTCTGGGTGAAGAGCTCGTCCATGGCATCCTTGCCCGAGCCGCTGGTCGACTGATAGGTCGCGACCACCACCCGCTTGATCCGCGCCAGTTCGTGCAGCGGCTTCAGGGCCACCACCATCTGAATGGTCGAACAGTTCGGATTGGCGACGATATTGCGCTTGGCATAGCCCGCCAGCGCTTCGGCATTCACCTCGGGCACCACCAGCGGCACGTCCGGGTCCATGCGGAAGTGGGAGGTGTTGTCGATCACCACCGCGCCCTTCTTCGCCGCCTGGGGCGAAAATTCGGCGGAGACCTTGGCGCCGGGCGAGGAGAACACCAGATCGGTGCCCTTGAAGTCGAAGGCCGCCAGGTTCTGGACCTTTATGTCTTCGTCTTCGCCGAAGGAAACCTTGCTGCCGACCGAACGCTCGGAAGCCAGCGCCGCCATATCGTCGATCGGAAATTCGCGCTCGGCCAGCGTCTTCATCATCTCGCGGCCGACAGCGCCCGTCGCGCCGACCACTGCTACTCTGTATCCCATAACCTCTTGCCTATCTGCCTTTCACATCGACTGTTCCGCGGCCGTCACAACAGCGGAAGGGGTAGGCCCCCGGAGGGCGCCTGTGTTAAATCAAAGTTCCGCGGGTTCAACAAGCCAGCCCCGCGGAACCGTAGGGGTGGCGACTTGGAACGTTCCGAAACCTACCGGGCCTTTTGGCCGCGCTATCTTGGCGAGCACAGAAACGCGGCCACCCGGGGGCTGCATTTTCTGGGCACAGCGCTCGGGCTCGTGCTGCTGGCCGGCGGTGTCGCCTCGGGGATCTGGTGGCTGTTTCCCCTGGCGCTGATCTGCGGCTATGCCTTCGCCTGGCTGGCCCATATCGCCGTCGAGCGCAACAGGCCGGCAACCTTCACCCATCCGCTGTGGTCCTTCGTCAGCGACTTTCGCATGTTCTTCGTCTGGCTCGGCGGCGGCATGCCGGACGAGCTGCGGCGCAACCTGCCCGGCGATGCCTGAGCAGATCTGCTGCCTGCTTTGATGAAGTCCCGAAAAGGCGCCCTCTAAGTCGAAAGGCCGCCCAGAGGGACGGCCTTTCGTTTCGTCCATGGGTCTGGCGCCTAATTCTTGGCAGTCTCCGGGGTGGTGGTCTTGATCACCGGGGTCGACTGCTGGGCGTCCGCCGTGACGACGGGTTTCGTGCTCTGTACCGTATGGGAATAGCCGCAGCCGGCCGCAAGGGCGGAGCCCGCGAACCCGGCGACGCCTGCCGCAACCATCAGGGCGGTAAGGGTCTTCTGCATCAAATCATCTCCCATTGGAGCTAGGATCGCTCAACATAGCCCCTGCCCCGCAAGCGGTCAATTGAAGGAATTGCGACCGGACAATCGCCAGGACCGCCTGCCTGAGCAGTTCTGATCAGCCCTAGACTCTTTCATAGTTTGACGGCACCGGCCCGCACCCCCTCCCGGCCACCCACCAGGATAATCTCATTGGGTGGCCGGGCGGGGGTGCGGGCTGGAACCGATCCGACGTAAGTCGAAAACGCTCTAGAAAGTGATTTTGCCCTGCAGGGCGATGATGTCGATCGAGGCCTCATAGGTCCCTTCCAGGCTGCCCCGGAAGGTATTGTTGGAGTCCTCGAGGCCCAGGTCGATATCGGCATCGGGCAGGAAGATGTGGGTGTAGCCCAGGGAAACCGACAACCATTCATAGGGATCGTAGGAAACGCCGCCGGAGATCCAGTAGCGGTCCTGATCCGGGATGCGCGGCGTGCGGGTACTGTCGGGCACCGGGCTCTGGTCGAAGGCGACGCCCAGCTTGAAAGTCCAGTCCGGGGTCGGCTTGTAGGTTCCGCCAAGGGCGAAGAACCAGGCGTTTTCCCAGCTTTCCAGCGTCACGTTGTCGGCCTGAGAAGGGTTGTCGAACTCGATCCGCAGCTCCTGAAAGCGGCTCCAGTGTGTCCATTGAACCTCGGCCATAATCGCCAGTTCGTCGGTGATGTCCTGGTGCAGGCCGATGGTGACCTGCTCCGGCAGGGTCACGCTGGCCTGGGCGTCGCTGCTGACGAACTGTCCGGTCACGGCGGAGACGGTGTTGCCGACGCCGCTGCCCAGATCGAAGTCGGCATCGCCCTCCAGGGTCTGGGCGATCTGCGAGCGATAGCCGAGGCCGATGCGCGTGCCCTCCATCGGTGTCACCGTGAGGCCGAGGGTAAAGCCAAAGCCCCAGTCGTCGGCGCGCAGCCTGGCGCGGCCGTCCTCGGCTCCCGGTGTCCCGCCGAGCGGCAGCAAAGGATTGCCGCCGATGCTGCCGAAATCGATGGCGTTGGTCAGCTTGGCATTGGCGTACTGCGCCACGAAGCCGACACCGACGGCCAAGTAGTCATTCACCTTGAACGCAGCCGTCGGCGAGATATTCAGGGTGGTCAGCCGCGAATCCAGCGCATGATAGCGGCCCACCCAGCCCTCCGGGTTGGAGGTGACGAGACCGAAGGGCGAGGTCACCGCCAGCCCCAGGCGCACATTCTCGGCCGGCGAGATCATCGCATAGGTGGCCGGCACCAGCGCGTCCTTGCCGATGTCGTCCAGGCCGGTGAAGCCGGTGCCGTTGCCGATGGCGCCGCCGCCGACAAGCGGCGTGAAATTGCCGCTGCCGTTCTCGAACTCGGACTGCGGGATGACAAAACTGCCCACCGCGACGAACTGATTCCCCTCGTGAAAAGCCATCAACGAGGGGTTGAAGAACATGGTGGAGATATCCTCGATCCCCGTCGAGGCGCTGGCGAAGGAATGGCCCTGAGAAGAACCGCTCTGTTCCTTGATGGCAAAGCCCGCGGCCCAGGATACCGCGGGGCTCAAGGTCGCCGCCGCCAAGCCTGAGAAAATGAACAGTTGCCGGAGTCGTGCCTGTGATCTGCCCACCGCAAAGCTCCCCAGTTTGATTATTATAGTTGTAATCAAACTATAACGGTGGCCCTGAACTGGTAGAATAACCGATCCGCTTCTGCCACAGAAATGGCACAGTCCCACAGCCGGCCGGAGCAGGCCGCCCAAAGCTCTGGGGCCAGGGATTTTCTGTGCTCAGGCGGCCCGCTTGTCCAAGGCCGCCAGCAAGGCATCGCCCATCTGCGCGGTGGAGACCACGGCCGCCCCCGGCACCGCGATATCGCCGGTGCGGTGACCGGCTGCCAGAACGTCCTGCACCGCCTGTTCGATGAGATCGGCGTCGTCGCCCAGATCGAAGGAATAGCGCAGCATCATGGCGAAGCTGAGCAGGGTGGCCAGCGGGTTGGCCTTGCCCTGGCCGGTGATGTCGGGGGCCGAGCCGTGGACCGGCTCGTAAAGTGCCGCCCGCCGGCCGCTGGCATCGACATCGCCGAGCGAGGCCGAGGGCAGCATGCCGAGCGACCCGGTCAGCATGGCCGCGGCATCGGAAAGCATGTCGCCGAACAGGTTGTCGGTCACGATGACATCGAACTGCTTGGGCGCGCGCACCAGCTGCATGGCGCAGTTGTCGGCATACATGTGGCTGAGTTCCACATCGGAGAACTCGGCGGCGTGCAGCTTGGTCACCTCCTCGCGCCAGAGAACGCCGGATTCCATGACGTTGGCCTTTTCCACCGAGCAGAGGCGGTTCTGGCGCTTCCTGGCAAGATCGAAGGCGACCCGCGCGACCCGGTGGATCTCCGGCGTGGTGTAGACCTGGGTATTGATGCCGCGGCGGGTGCCGTCGGGCAGGGTTTCGATGCCCCGCGGCTCGCCGAAGTAGACGCCGCCGGTCAGTTCCCGCACGATCATGATGTCGAGGCCGGAGACCACTTCCGGCTTCAGGGAAGAGGCCTCGACCAGGGCGTCGAAGCAGAGCGCGGGCCGAAGATTGGCGAAGAGCGCCATGTCCTTGCGCAGGCGCAGCAGGCCGCGCTCGGGCTTCTGCTGGAACGGCAGGTCGTCCCACTTCGGGCCGCCCACGGCGCCCAGCAGCACCGCATCGGCCGCCATCGCCTTTTCCACCGTGGCATCGCTGACCGGGGCGCCCTCGCCGTCAATGGCGGCGCCGCCGACCAGGCCTTCTTCCAGCTCGAAGCCCACGGCGCGGCGCTTGTCCATCCAGCCGATGACGCGGTGCACCTCGCCCATCACTTCCGGCCCGATGCCGTCGCCCGGCAGGATCAATAGTTTCTTGTTGGACGCCATGCTGCGCCTCCTCCCCGATCAAATCTCTTTTGAAGTCGTTATGCCGCGTCAGCGGCCCGCTGAAGTCTGCAGGCCGCCGCGCCGGTGCGCCCAGCCTAGAGCCCCCTGCCTAGAGCCACGGCTGGGTGGTCTTGCGGGTTTCCTCGAAAGCGCTGATCGCCTCGGCCTTTTCCATGGTCAGGCCGATGTCGTCGAGGCCGTTCAACAGGCAGTGCTTGCGGAAGGAATCGATCTCGAAGCGGATCTTGCCGCCGTCCGGCCCGGCGATCTCCTGCGTCTCGAGATCGACGGTGACCACGGCATTCGCCCCGCGCTCCGCATCGTCCATCAGCAGGTCGACCTGCTCCTGCGGCAGGACGATGGGCAGAATGCCGTTCTTGAAGCAGTTGTTGTAGAAGATGTCGGCGAAGCTGGGGGCGATCACGCAGCGGATACCGGCATCCAGCAAAGCCCAGGGCGCGTGCTCGCGGCTCGACCCGCAGCCGAAGTTCTCGCCGGCAACCAGGATGCTGGCGTTCTGATAGGCCGGCTGGTCGAGGATGAAACCCTCTTTGGCTTTGCCCGCTTCGTCGAAGCGCATCTCGTAGAACAGGCCCTTGGCGAGCCCGGTGCGCTGGACCGTCTTCAGGAACTGCTTGGGGATGATCATGTCGGTATCGACATTGACCAGGGGCAAGGGGGCGGCAACCCCGCTGAGGGTGGTGAACTTTTCCATGACTGCGCAAGACCTCCTAGCGCGCCCAGCGGTCGTCTTTCCGGGCTCCGGGATCGGATCATAAGAGGTCAGGCGGAAAGGTAAAAGCCTAGAGTAATCAGGGCAGACCTGAGAGGAAAAGCGCGGCCTCAGGCGCCCCAGCGGCGCACCCGGCCGGTATCGACATGCAGGAACCCGGACTTGCTGTAGAGCCCGACGCCACCGCCCTGAAGGGCCAGCGCCGTCTTGTGCAGCGCCTTCAGGTCACGCTCCGGCAGGCGGATATCCACGGCCATGCCACGCATGTGCAGGGATCGCTTGGCGACGCCGTTGCTCTTGGCGGCCAGACCGGCGTTGGTCTTGGGCGAACGGTAGCCCGAGATCAGCTCGAAGGGCGCTTTGCTATCCATCTTGTGGCGGAGGGCGAAGAGCAGATCGAGCAGTTGGTGATCCATCTCCCAGACCTCGCCGCTGCGCCAGTCGCGCAGCACATGGTTCAGCTTCTCCAGCCCCCCGGCCTCCACAACGCCGCCGCGCAGATAGGTCGCGCCGACCTCCTCACCCGTGTGGAGGGAGCGGAAGGCAAGACTGCGGGTATCGGGTAAAGGCGTCTTTGCCCCGAAGGCAAGGCCCGGGACCAGGCCGGCCGTGGTCAAGGCCGCGGCGCCCGTGGCAACGCGTGTCAGGAAACGGCGGCGCGACGCCGCGCCGATCAGCAAAGGATGAGCCTTTTGATCCATGCCGCCTGGGTCCTCTCTTCAGCGGGTCCGGTTTTCTTCCGCCAGGACAGTGCGCCCACAATGCCCAACGGAGTGTTAACGAATGCCACAGATCGGCGAGTCGGGGCAACGCAGGACCGCAGGAGTGGTGCATTTTTCGGGAATCCGCCCCCTGACCTCCCCCTATGGACAGCGGACGGGCCGGTCTATTCCCCAGGGTTTTCAGGGACAGGACGGCCATCGCCTCCCTGTCCTTCAGACTGAAAAACCAGAAAAAGCCCCCTCACCCCGTCCCTCTCCCACGAGGGGAGAGGGGGAACCCAAAAAAAGAGTCGCTGAAAAACCCTCTCCCCTTGTGGGAGAGGGAGGGGCCCGCAAAGCGGGAGGGTGAGGGGGGCTACTTCCCGCGCAAGCGAGAGGGTGCAGCGGCGGTCAGCGCCAGTCGCCTGCCCTTGCACCCAGCAGGGCCTCGGCCAGCTTAGCGTCACGGCCATAGACGTCTTTGCGGAAATGCACGCTGCCGTCCTTGTTCACCCAGGAGGTCAGGTAGGCGATGTGAACCGGCAGCGGTTCTTTAAGAGTGACGATGCGCCGCTCGCCGGAATCGATCGTCCGGTTGACCCGATCCAGAGGCCAGCCCTCGGTCCCGGCCAGGACCGCCTCGGCCAGCAGCGGCGGGTCCTGAACCCGGATGCAGCCATGGCTGAAGGTGCGCTCGGCCTTGCCGAACAGCGATTTCGCCGGGGTGTCGTGGAGGTAGATGTTGAAGCGGTTGGGGAACATGAACTTCACCCGCCCCAGGGCATTGCCGTCGCCGGAGCCCTGGCGCAGCTTGTAGGGGAAGTTGTTGCGGTTCACCACCGCCCAGTCGACCGCCACCGGATCAACCACCTGGGCCCCGCTGCTCCAATCGCTGAACAGGGTGAAGTTGTTCTCCGCCAGATAGCTGGCATTCTGTTTGATCTTCGGCAGCAGCTCCTTACGGGCGATGCTGGGCGGCACGTTCCAAAACGGGTTGATCACCAGATAGGTCATCCGGTGGCTGAACACCGGGGTGGAGTGATAGGGCTTGCCCACCACCACCGGCATGTCGAGCAGGGTCTTCTCGCCGTCCACCAGCTTCAGCAACTGATCCGCCAGATTGACGAAGGCATGGCGCTTGCCCAGATCGTCGGGCATCCAGCGCCGCCGCTCCAGGTTCAGCGTCATCTGCTCGATCCGGGTTTCGATGGGCACGTTGAAGGCCGCCAGGGTCTTCTTGCCCACCGCCCCGTCCTGCGCCAGACCGTGGCGGTACTGCATCCACTTGACCGCCACGACCAGATTGTCGTCGTAGAAATCGGCGTCGCCGCCGGTCTCGCTGAGATCCTGATCCGGCTTCAGGTCGCCCCAGAGGCGCAGCCGTTCGCGCAGCAGGCCGATCCGCGGATCGGTCATGCCCGGCTTCAGGGTGGGGCCTTCGGGCAGCGGCGCCCAGCCGCCCTGGGTGGCCAGGGCGCGGTACTCGGCCAGGGCGACCTTCTGGCGGTCGTAGCGCGGGGTCTGCGGACGGTAGCCGCCGGCAAAGACAGCCAGATCCTCCGCCGCGGCGGCGGCGGCCAGAACGTCTTCCTTGCGGACCTCCTGGCGGAACACGAAGAGCTCGGGATCGGCGATGTGCGGCGTCGTGCGGCCCTGGCCCAGGTCGGCGACGAAACGCACCAGGCCCTGGGTCAGGCGCACCTCCAGCTCGGCCAGCTGGGCCGGCGCGGTGGAATCGAGCAGGCCGACAACCTGCTCGGCACCGTAGTCGCGCGGATCGAGGGCATCGAGGTCGGCGGCCACCAACAGATCGGCGAGTTGCCGCGCCCTGAGGCCGGCCCCGGTTTCCAGCACCCAAAGCGGCTGCAGGTCGCGTTCCTGGTAGAAGCGCTCAAGAACCGTCAGCGATTCGATTTCGTCATCGGTCGCCGCGGTGCCCACGCCGGCACGCAGCTGGGCGCCCAGGGCGTCTTCCAGCGCCGTCGCGGCAGCGGGCAGCGGCGCCAAGGCCAAGCCTGTCAAAAACAGGCAAACCGCCACGCAGTTTGCACGGATCATGTTTCCGTGGACGATCATATCCCGGGTCCCCTCTTCCTCTCGCCCGCGGCCGGCCATCATTGTTCTCAGCCGCGGCGCTGCACTCTCCAGGCTCTATAGGATCACAGCAGGCCGCGGGTTTCCACCCCGGCGGATGCAACCAAAGGCCCCAAGAGGCCGGCAAAAAAGGGGTGCCACCCTCTCGCCCCCCTCTCGACTGGGCAGGGCAAAACCTCTATGCCGGTCGAATGCGGATTCTGATCCTGACCCTCGGTTCGCGCGGCGACGTGCAGCCCTATGTGGCGCTGGGCGCTGCGCTGCGGGCCCGGGGCCACGATGTGACGCTGAGCACGGGGCAGGGCTTCGAAACCATGATCGAGGCCCAGGGCCTCGCCGCTGCGCCGCTCTCGGACGATGTCCGGGCGATGATCCAGACGCCTGAAATCCAAAAAGCACTGCGGACCTTCTCCGGCAAGATCCGGGCCTGGCGCGCCTCCAAAGGCCTGTACCGCCGCCAGCTCGACGAGATGTGGGCCGTCGCGCAGGCGGTACGGCCCGAGATCATCGTCTACCATCATCCCAAGGGGCTGGCGGCGCAGCACATCGCCGAGGCCCTGCAGATCGTCGCGGTGCCGACCGCCCTGATCCCGGCCTACATCCCGACCGCCGCCTTCCCCAGCCCCGGCCTGCCGCTGGGCGACCTTGGGCCTTTCGGCAACAGGCTCAGCCACCGGGCCGTCGTCGGCCTGATGCACCGGCTGCTGGCCGGGCAGGTCGGCAAATGGCGCCGCGAGCGGCTGGGGCTGGACGAAAAGGGCCCCCGCGATCTCTTCGGCAGCTATCATCCGAAGGGCTTCGCCGTACCCCGGCTTCACGGCTTCAGCCGGCTTCTCGTTCCCCCGGCATCGGAATGGGGGCCGCAGGAGAAAGTCACGGGATACTGGTTTTCCGAGCCGACCGCCGACTGGCAGCCGCCACCGGCGTTGCTGCGCTTTCTCGACGCGGGGCCGCCGCCGGTCTATGTCGGTTTCGGCAGCATGCCGGGCGCGGATGCCGCGCGGCTGACCCGAAGCGTGGTCGACGCGCTGCGGTCGGCAAACCGGCGCGGTGTCCTGGCGACCGGCTGGGGCGGCCTCGCCGATGTCGCCAGCCCCGCGCATGTCCATGTCCTGGAAGCCGCGCCGCATGACTGGCTGTTTCCGCGCTGCGCGGCGGTGGTGCATCACGGCGGTGCCGGCACGACCCACGAAGGCCTGCGCTGGGGGCGCCCCTCCATCATCTGTCCGGTGTTCGGCGATCAACCCTTCTGGGGCCGGCGCGTAGCGTCCGTCGGGGCCGGCCCGCCGCCCCTGCCGCAGAAGCGCCTGACAGCGGAGACCCTGGCCGGGGCCCTGGCCGCCACCGAGAGCCCGGCCATCCGCGCCCGCGCCGCCGAGATCGGCAGCGCCCTGCGCGCAGAACCCGGCGCCGAGGGCGCGGCAGCGGCAATCGACGCCATGATCGCGGCCTGGGATACTGCCCCGAGATTCTCTGTGGGTTAAGCCGCCAGCGGCCCGCCTAAAGCTCGCGCACGTCGGCCAGGCGCCCGGCGATAGCCGCCGCCACCGCCATGCCCGGGCTCATCAGGTGGGTGCGCCCGCCGCGGCCCTGGCGGCCCTCGAAGTTGCGGTTCGAGGTCGAGGCACAGCGCTCGCCCGGCTGCAGGCGGTCGGCGTTCATCGCCAGGCACATGGAACAGCCCGGCTCGCGCCAGTCGAAACCGGCCTCGGTGAAGATGCGGTCGAGTCCCTCTTCCTCCGCCTGGTTTTTCACCAGGCCGGAGCCGGGCACGATCATCGCATGCACGCCCTCGGCAACCTTGCGGCCTTCGGCTATCTTGGCGGCCTCGCGCAGATCCTCGATCCGCCCGTTGGTGCAGGAACCGATAAAGACCTTGTCGATGGCGACCTCGGTCAGCGGCGTGCCTGCCTCCAGCCCCATGTAGTCGAGCGAACGCTCCATCGCCTGACGCTTGGCAGCGTCGCGCGCTTCCTCCGGGCTCGGCACCCGGCCGGTGATCGGCGCGACATCCTCGGGGCTGGTGCCCCAGGTGATCTGCGGATCGATCTCACCGGTCGCGAGCGTCACCTCCTTGTCATAGCGCGCGCCCTCGTCGGAAGGCAGGCTGCGCCAGTAGGCGACCGCCTGCTCCCAGGCGCCGGCCTTGGGCGCCATGGGGCGGCCCATGACATAGTCGTAGGTCTTCTCGTCCGGCGCGATCAGGCCGGCTCTGGCACCGCCCTCGATCGACATGTTGCAGATCGTCATGCGGCCTTCCATGGAAAGATCGCGGATCGCCTGGCCGGCATACTCGATCACGTGGCCGGTGCCGCCGGCGGTGCCGATCTTGCCGATGATGGCGAGGATCAGGTCCTTGGCGGTGACGCCGAGCGGCAGCGCCCCGTCCACGCTGACGCGCAGGTTCTTGGCCGGCTGCTGAATCAGGGTCTGGGTCGCCAGCACGTGCTCGACCTCGGAGGTGCCGATGCCGAAGGCCAGGGCCCCGAAAGCCCCGTGGGTCGCGGTGTGGCTGTCGCCGCAGACGATGGTCATGCCGGGCTGGGTGAAGCCCTGTTCCGGCCCGATGATGTGGACGATGCCCTGGCGCACGTCGTTCATGGTGAAGATCGGCACCCCGAAGTCGGCGCAGTTCTTCTCCAGCGTTTCGACCTGGATGCGGCTCTCGTCGTCTTCGATGCCGGCGCTGCGGTCGGTGGTCGGCACGTTGTGATCCGGCACCGCCAGGGTCGCCTCGGGGTGGCGGACCTTGCGCCCGGCCAGCCGCAGACCTTCGAACGCCTGGGGCGAGGTTACCTCGTGCACCAGGTGGCGGTCGATATAGATGAGGCAGGTGCCGTCATCCTGGCGGTTTACCAGATGGCTGTCCCAGATTTTGTCAAACAGGGTGCGCGGTGCGGACATCGTCTCTTCGTTCCTTGGATGGGCTTTTTTTCTTCCCGGATCACCTTCCCAGCCCTGGGAGGGGTGCGGGCAATATTTTGGGAGCCGGAGCATAGCGCCGCAAACGCCACCGACAAATGCAAAAGGCCCGCCGGCGCTTCCGAGAAAGCGGCCGGGCGGGCCCTTTAGCGTCTGTTCGCCAGAGACACCCGGTCAAAACCCTGGGCGCAAAGACTCCAACGAAGACCGGGGCGCTTAGCCTTCTGCTTTCGCGGCGTCTTTCTTGGCCTTGTTGGTCTTGCTGCGCTCGGCCTTGGCCTTGGCGGCCTCCTGCTTGATCGCCGCTTCCAGCTTGCCGCTGTGACCGGTGGTCTGCTCGCGGATACGCGCCGCCTTACCGGTGCGGCCGCGCAGGTAGTAGAGCTTGGCCCGGCGGACATCGCCGCGGCGCACCACCTCGATTGAATCGATACGCGGGCTGTAGAGCGGGAAGACGCGCTCGACGCCTTCGCCGTAGGAAAGCTTGCGCACGGTGAACGCAGAGTTCAGGCCGCGGTTGCGCCGCGCGATGCAGACGCCCTCGAAGGCCTGAACGCGCTCACGGCTGCCTTCGCGGACCTTCACGTTGACGCGCAGGGTGTCGCCCGGGGCAAAGGCCGGCGGCTCTTTGTCGGCGGTCAGCTTGGCGAGCTGTTCCTGGTCGATTTGCTCGATAACGTTCATGGCTCTCTATCCTCAAACCTTCACAGGCCTCAAGGCCTGTCTTTCATGTAGCGCGCCCAGAGATCCGGGCGGCGCCGTTTCGTAATCTCTTCCGCCTGCGCCCGGCGCCAGAGGCGGATCTTCTCGTGGTGGCCGGAGGTCAGAACTTCCGGCACCGCGCGGCCCTGCCACTCGGCCGGCCGCGTATAGAGGGGGTATTCCAGCAACCCCTCAAAACCCTCTTCCCCGAACGATTCCTCGCCCGGGCTGTCCTCGTTTCCCATCACGCCCGGCAACAGACGCACAACCGCGTCCATCAACACCAGGGCCGCCGTCTCGCCGCCCGACAGCACATAGTCGCCGAGCGAGACCTCAAGGACGTCGTGGGCCTCCAAGACCCTTTCATCGACCCCCTCGTAGCGGCCACAGAGCAAGGCGACACCCGGCCCTGCCGCCAAATCCCGCACCAGGCCCTGCGTCAGCAGACGCCCCCGGGGCGAGAGATAAAGGACCGGCGCCTTGCGCCCGGATCCTTCCTCACCGTCCTGGACCCGACCGGTCCAGCCGTCCTTTGCAGCACATAAGGCCGCGTCGACCACATCCGGCCGCATCACCATGCCCGCGCCACCCCCGAAAGGGGTGTCGTCGACGCTGCGGTGTTTATCGCGCGCGAAGTCCCGGATGTCCAGGACATCAAGCGCCCAAAGGCCCTTATCCAGGGCCTTTCCCGCCAGACTCTGCCCCAACGGCCCCGGAAACATCTCCGGGAAAAGCGTCAGGACCAGCGATCGCCATGCCGCCATGGGACCTCCTACCCCGACACCCCGCATCTCTTGCAGGGATTTACCATCCGATACCCCTGAAAGGCCCAGTCGGCGTCGAAGCGGCGCTTTATGGCCCTGCAAAAGGCGTTTGTCCAGCCCAAAGGGGCTCTTCCAGCGGCACAATCGCGGCTGTGCCTGAAATCTAATCCTCAGAGGACCGGGGGCCGTCCTCGTCTTCGTCGTTTGCCGCCAATTCGGCCGGCAGTTGCACCACCACACGGCCACCGGCCAGGTCGATCTGCGGAACCGCCGCCTTGGTGAACGGCAGCATCTGGCTGCGGCCCTCGGGATCGACGACCTCCAGCAGGTCGCCGGCCCCGTAGTTCTCGACCGCCTGGATCCGGCCCAGCGTCTCGCCCAAGGCATCCTCCACCCGAAGGCCGATCAGATCGACGTGGTAGAAGACCTCTTCCTCCGCCAGGGCCGGCAGGGCCGAGCGCGCGACGTAGAAGCGGGTGCCGTGCAGCGCCTGGGCCTGGTCCCGGTCGGTAACGCCGGCCAGGCGCACCAGAACGACACCCTTGGCCCGGCCCACCATCTCCAGCGACCAGCGCCGCTTGCCGTCTTCGTCCGTTACCGCGCCATAGGCGGCGACATCCTCCGGCACCTCGGTGAAGGCTTTCACCTTCACCAGCCCGCGCACGCCGTGGGCACCGACCATGACGCCCAGGCAGATGCGGTCCGATCCCGTGAGGTTGTCATCCATGGCGGACAACTCCGAATGCCGAAGCCCGACTGCCGGGGTTTCTACTCGGCTTTCGCCTCTTCGGCAGCTTCCTCGGCGGGCGCTTCCTCAGCAGGCGCCTCTTCAGCCGGCGCAGCGGCCTCGGCAGCGGCGGCGTCCGCAGCCGCCTGCTTGGCGTCTTCGGCTTCCTGCAGGCGTTCCTTGGCCTTCTGACCAGGCTCGGCCTTCGTGGTCTGCCGGGGAATGCGGCGGGCCGGCACCAGGTCCGCCGCGGCCAGGAAGCGGCTCACCCGGTCGCTGGGGGTCGCGCCGACCGACAGCCAATGCTTGGCGCGATCGGTGTTCAACACGATACGCTCCGGATGGTCTTTGGCGACCATCGGGTTGTAGGAGCCGATGCGCTCGATAAAGCGGCCATCGCGCGGGCTGCGGGAATCGGCCACCACGATGCGGTAGTAAGGGCGCTTCTTGGCGCCGCCACGGGACAAACGGATCTTCAGGGACATTTCTGGAACTCTCTTTCTAGTGCTTGTCTGTCTTGTTCGAAATTCTTGCGGGCACCCGGTCTAGCCGCCCGCCAATCTAACCAAAGGGGTTGCCGCTACCGCCGCCCGGCATCAGCCCGGGCAGGCCGCCGCGCAGCATGCCCTTCTTACCCATCTTGTGAACCCGCTTCATCATGCGGGTCGCATCCTTGTGCTGCTTCAGCAGCTTGTTCACTTCCTGCACCGTGGTGCCGGAGCCCTTGGCGATGCGCTGCTTGCGCGAGGCCTTGATCACATCCGGCTTCTTGCGCTCGCCCGGCGTCATCGAGGACAGCACCGCCAGCTGGCGCTTCACCATGCCGTCATCCAGCTTGGCCTTTTTCAGCTGCTGCATCTGGCTGCCGGACATGCCCGGCAGCATGCCCATCAGGCTGGAAAGTCCGCCCATCTTCTGCATCTGCTGCAGCTGCTTGGCGAAGTCGTCGAGGTCGAAGGTGCCCTTCTGCAGCTTCTTGGCGAGCTTCTCCGCCTCGTCCTGCTCGATGGTCTCCGCCGCCTTTTCGACCAGCGAGACCACATCGCCCATGCCCAGAATGCGCGAAGCCACGCGGTCGGGGTGGAAGTCCTCCAGCGCGTCCAGCTTTTCGCCGACGCCGATCAGCTTGATCGGGCAACCGGTCACCGCGCGCATGGAAAGCGCCGCGCCGCCGCGGGCATCGCCGTCGACGCGGGTCAGCACGATGCCGGTCAGATCGACCCGCTGCTTGAAAGCGTCGGCCACCGTCACCGCGTCCTGGCCCGTCATGGCATCGGCGACCAGCAGGCTTTCGTGCGGCTTGGCCGCATCGCGCACCGCCGCCACCTCGGCCATCAGTTCCTCGTCGATGGCCAGCCGTCCGGCGGTATCCAGCATGACGACGTCGTAGCCTTCCAGCGCGCCGGACTGCATGGCGCGCTTGGCAATGGCAACCGGCGGTTCGCCGGGCACGATTCGCAGGGTCGCGACCCCGGCCTGCTCGCCCAGCACCTTCAGCTGCTCCTGCGCGGCCGGACGGCGCACGTCGAGGGAGGCCATCAGGACCTTTTTCCTTTCGCGCTCCTGCAGGCGGCGCGCGATCTTGGCGCAGCTCGTCGTCTTGCCGGAGCCCTGCAGGCCGACCAGCATGATGCCGACCGGCGCGCTGGCCCTGAGGTCGAGGCCGACGCTGGTGGCGCCCAGGGTCTCGACCAGATGGTCATGGACCACCTTGACCACCATCTGGCCCGGCGTGACAGAGCGCAGCACCTCCTGCCCGACGGCCTTTTCGCGAACCCCGTCGATGAAGTCCTTCACCACCGGCAGGGCGACATCCGCCTCCAGCAGCGCCACCCGCACCTCGCGCAGGGCGGCGGTCACATCGGCTTCACTGAGCGCGCCGCGGCGCGTCAGCTTGTCGAAAACACCGGAAAGCCGTTCCTGCAGGCTATCGAACATCGTGTCGGTTCATTTCCATCATGCGTTTCAGAGGCCCAATGCAAGTCGCGCCAGTGCGCGAAAACTCGCGGACTGGCGGGGCTGCCCACCATCGGGAGGGCGAAAGCCGGTCAAGTCACCTTGGCCTGAATCGCGCGGAATTTAGGGGCCTTGGGCCTTGAGGTCAAGCCCGGCGGAATCTCCGCGCCTTTTGCCTTTTCCGCCCTCTAAGCCAGGATCCTTGGAACCAGGACGGATGCACGAAAACGGCCGCCCTTCCTGGGCGGCCGGATCGAAAAAGCTTTTCGGTACGTCTAAGCTTCAGTCTCTTGAGGTCAGTCGGCGGCCTGGATGTTTACGGCCTTGGGACCGCGGGCATCAGGCTGCACCTCAAAAGTCACCTTCTGGCCTTCGACCAGGGGGCCCATGCCGGACCGCTCAACAGCGGAGATGTGAACGAACACATCCTTGGAGCCGTCTTCAGGAGCGATAAAGCCGAAGCCTTTGGTGGTGTTAAAAAATTTCACGGTTCCCGTGATCATGGTCTGGGTCTTCCTTCGAACTGCAAACGTAGTACGTCCCGGGACACTTCTGCCCGGGCCGAGTGCGCGTACAACAACGTTCAGGAAGACACCAGGGACGGGCGTTCCTCATCACAGCGTCCGGAGCGATAGCGATATCGAACCGACCTTCCACGATGAAACCGAGCCTGCGGCTTCTGACCTTGCGTCCGTCACCGCTATTACACCTATGCGCTGGCGCGCGGGAAAGCAAGTTGAATCACCACCCGATTGTCCCGCTAATCCAACCGGATAAGCGGCCATCCTGGTTTTCATAGGTTAGCGTATGTCGCCCGCCAGACGGCCTTCGGCCAGGGCAAGGCGCAGGTCGCGCAGCATCGCCTCGACCTCGCCGGTCAGATTTTCAACCGCCCGAACCTGGGCGACCTGTTGCGCCGCTCGCTGCACGGCATAGCTGTTACCTGAGGTGGTAATTCTCTGCACCGGCTTGTCCGCCACCGCCGAGGCCATGCCATAGGTGTAGCCGTTGCGCACGTCGACCAAAACCGCCTGGGCGGAGCCCTCGGCCGCGACATCCTCGGTCGGCAGGAAAAAGCCGATCAGGGCCAGCTTGGTCACCGCCAGCGGATTGCTGGTTTCCTCGGATTTTCCAAAGGTCTCGTAGATCAGCACCGCATCGAGGTGCTGGCGCGCCGCGCCGAGGCGCACCTCGTGGACAATCTGCGCCAGACAGCTTCGGTAGGCCGGGCTGCAGCGTCCCGCCGCATCCACCGCATCACGCGGCACCGCCAGGGCTGCGATCAGGGGCGACACCGGCACAAAACTGCCGTAGCCGTCGCCGAGGCGCTCGGCCAGGGACCGCCAGGCCATGGCATCGCCCTGCGGAACCGAGGTCAGCCGGCCGTTTTCGATCCGCGCCAGGCCGAGACGGGCGGGAAAGCGCAGCTGCGGCTCCACGTCGGCGGCGGCCCGGATGCCGCCGTCGATCCCCGGATCGATCCCGGCGGACGCTCCGGCGGTGGAGTGCAGCCCGGAATACCCGGCGAGATACTGTGAGCCCGAGGTGGTCTGAACCCTGTGATCGCAGGCGGCCAGCAGAGCAACAAGACCGAGCACGCAGCCGACCTTCAGAACGAATGATTTTTCCATGGTCTCCCCCAGAGATCGCGGCGCAGGGCCCAATGCCGGCGCGCCCTGCGGAAGCCTGCAAGCCAATGCGCCCGGAAAGAGGGCGCGGCTGTGGCTAAATTGGGGCAGAGCGGTCAGGTCCGTACAAAACACCCGTGTTCCCAGCTCTATGGACTTATCCACCCTCTGGGCCCTATAACCCGCCTTATGACCGCACGCCCTTTCATCAAGATGCACGGCCTGGGCAACGACTTTGTGGTCGTCGATGCCAGGGCCGAGCCCTTTGCCCTGACGGACGCCCTGGCCCAGGCCATCGCCGACCGCCGGACCGGCGTGGGCTGCGACCAGTTGCTGATCCTGGAGCCGCCGACGAACGGCAGCGCCGACGTCTTTATGCGCATCCGCAACCATGACGGCGGCGAGGTCGGGGCCTGCGGCAACGGCACGCGCTGCGTGGCGGCCCTGGTGATGGCGGAGACCGGGCAGGATCACCTGACCATCGAAACCAAGCGCGGCCTGCTGCAGGCCAACGCCGCCGGGCCCGGGCGGGTCACGGTGGACATGGGAGAGGCTCTGACCGATTGGCGCGACATCCCCCTGAGCGAGGAGCGCGATACCCTGCACCTGGGCATCGAGAACGGCCCCCTGGCCGATCCGGTCGGGGTCAACATGGGCAACCCCCATGCGGTCTTCTTTGTCGAGGATGTCGAAGCCCTGCCCCTGGACGCGCTGGGCCCAGATCTGGAGCATCATCCGCTGTTTCCCGAGCGCGCCAACATCGGCGCCGCCGAGATCATCGGCCCGGACCGCCTGCGTCTCAGGGTCTGGGAGCGCGGGGTCGGCCTGACCCAGGCCTGCGGCAGCGGGGCCTGCGCCGCCGCTGTGGCCGCCGCGCGCCGGGGCCTGACCGGCCGCAAAGTCGAAGTCGTTCTGGACGGTGGCCCCCTGGAACTGGAATGGCGCGAGGACGGCCACGTGGAGATGACCGGTGCGGTCGCCACCGCCTTTACTGGCGAGCTTACGCTGTGAGCACGGACCACAAGCCCCGCATCCTGACCTTCGGCTGCCGCCTCAATGCCTATGAGTCGGAAGTAATGCGCGGCCATGCCGAGGCGGCGGGCCTGGACAACGCCGTCATCGTCAACACCTGCGCCGTGACCGGCGAGGCCGAGCGCCAGGCGCGTCAGGCGATCCGCAAGGCCCGGCGCGAAAGCCCGGAGGCGCAGATCATCGTCACCGGCTGCGCCGCCCAGATCGACCCCCAGGGCTTCGCCGCCATGGCCGAGGTCGACCGGGTGATCGGCAACGAGGAAAAACTGCGCGCCGAGAGCTTTCTGCCGGACAATGCGACACCGCTGCTGGTCAACGACATCATGAGCGTGACAGAGACCGCGCCGCAGATGATCGACGGCTTTGCCGAGCGCACCCGCGCCTTCGTCCAGGTGCAGCAGGGCTGCGATCACCGCTGCACCTTCTGCATCATCCCCTATGGCCGCGGCAACAGCCGCTCGGTCCCTCTGGGCGAGGTGGTGCGCCAGGTCCGCAACCTCGTGGAGCGCGACGTGGCGGAGGTGGTGCTGACCGGTGTCGACGTCACCTCCTACGGCGGCGACCTGCCGGGACAACCCAGCCTGGGCCAGATGCTGCGCCGTCTGCTGGCCCAGGTGCCGGCGCTGAAGCGCCTGCGCCTTTCCTCCCTCGACGCCATCGAGCTGGACCCGGACCTGCGCCGCCTGATCGCCGAGGAGCCGCGCCTGATGCCGCATCTGCATCTCTCCCTGCAGGCCGGCGACGACATGATCCTGAAGCGCATGAAGCGGCGCCATTCGCGCGCCGAAGCGGTGGCGCTCTGCGGCGAACTGCGGTCCCTACGCCCCGACATCGTCTTCGGCGCCGACCTGATCGCCGGCTTCCCGACCGAGAGCGAGGCGATGTTCGAGAACTCGCTGAAGCTGATCGAGGACTGCGGGCTCACCTATCTGCACGTTTTCCCCTATTCGGCGCGCAAGGGCACGCCGGCGGCGAAGATGCCGCAACTGCCCCTGGCGCTGCGCAAGGAACGCGCCGCGCGCCTGCGCAGCGCCGGTGCCATGGCGCTGGAACAGTTCCTGGACAGCCAGGTCGGCAAGCGGGCATCGGTGCTGATCGAGAAACAGGAAGCCGACGGGCGGTTTCTCGGGCGCAGCGAGACTTTCGCGCCGGTGCTGCTTCAGACGGGTGAGATCGGCGCGGTGGCGGCAACCCGCATCACCGGGCGCGACGGCGAACGTCTGGTTGCCGTGCCTGTTCAACAGCAACTGTCGCCGGCAGCGTGAGCGATACGGCGGAACAGAAAAAGGGCGGCTGGTTCTCCCGCCTGAAGGCCGGCCTCACCCGTTCCTCCAGCAAGCTGGGCGACGGCATCGCCGGCATCTTCACCAAGCGCAAGTTGGATGACGCCGCGCTGGAGGAACTGGAGGAGCTGTTGATCACCGCCGACCTGGGCGTGACCACGGCCACCAAGCTGACCGCCAATCTGGCGAAGACCCGCTTCGACAAGGAAGTCGATCCGCAGGAGGTGCGCGAAGCCCTGGCCGGCGACATCGCCGGCATCCTCGAACCGGTGGCCCGGCCCCTCACCCTCGATCCCTCGAACAAGCCCAACGTGGTGCTGGTGGTCGGGGTCAACGGCTCCGGCAAGACCACCACCATCGGCAAGCTGGCGACCCACTATCGGCGCCAGGGCCTTTCCGTGCGCCTCGCCGCCGGCGATACCTTCCGCGCCGCCGCCATCGAGCAGTTGAAGATCTGGGGCGAGCGCTCGGGCTGTCCCGTGGTCGCCGGCAAGCAGGGTGCCGATGCCGCCGGCCTCGCCTTCGAGGCAGTGGAGCAGGCCAAGGCCGCCGGCGACGACCTGCTGCTGATCGATACCGCCGGGCGCCTTCACAACAGGGCCGAGCTGATGGCCGAGCTGCAGAAGGTCGCCCGCGTCATCACGAAGGTGGAGCCCGCGGCGCCTCATCACGTGGTCCTGGTGCTCGACGCCACCACCGGCCAGAACGCCCTGACCCAGATCGGCACTTTCAAGGAGCTGGTGAACCTGACCGGCCTCGTCGTCACCAAGCTGGACGGCTCGGCGCGCGGCGGCGTGCTGGTAGCCCTGGCCGAAAAGTTCGGCCTGCCGGTCCATGCCATCGGCGTCGGCGAAGGGGCCGAAGACTTCCGCCCCTTCACCGCCAAGGACTTCGCCCGCGCCCTGGTCGGCCTCGACCAAGTCAAATAAGCCGGCGCGCTTTTTCAGGTTCAAGGAAGCGGCCGGGGCTAACGGTTCCCAAGAGGCGCCGCGGATCATCTTCCTCGATATCGACAAATGGCGAGCCAGCCGAGCTGACAAAATAACCGAAACACGAATCTTGAATATATTCCTTTGCTTGAGGAAAATCTAATTATTCTGATTAATATTTTGTTCTCAAAGCAGTGATAGCCATAGCTGGAGCAATCGGCATCAAACAGTACAGGTTTCCATGACCAAGATTAAAAAAGCGAACGAGCTTGAGAGAAAACTAAAGGGCGCCGCGGCGCTCACCGTCGCCCGGAAGTTATACTTCGGGGTCTCTTTCCTTGTCATTCTGGGTATCACCACGGGTGGTATCGGCGTGTACTTCATCGCCCAAATCGACAAGATGCTGAACGGCATAACCGACGTGACCGCGCCGACAGTCGAGACATCCGGCGACCTGATTGCCAATATCTGGGAGGCGACGAAGGTCGCCGAGGAAATCATCGCCGATGAAGACCTCGAAGTCGTCGATGAATTGAACGAAGAGTTCAAAGTACTCGCTGCTGAGTTCGTGACAACCTACGACGAACTCGAGGTCCTGGTCACCGATCCGGATTTGCTCGATGAGATGGAGCAGGTTCGCACGGAGCACGGGGAATTCGTGGTTCACGCCAACGAGATGATCGATGCTCACCGCGACGAGCTTGAGGAAGAAATCAAAGCGGATGTCCTGCTGGCGGAATTTGATGCTACCGGCGCCGAGTTGATCATCCTGCTCGATGAGTTCGCATTGGAAAACGAGCAGGAGATGGCGAAGGCGGAAGATGAAGGCGACAGACTTGCCGAAACCCTCACCGCCACTGCGGCCGACGTCAATGACATCCTTGGCGGCCTGTTCGAGACCGACTTCCCGGCGGTGAAAGCCGCATTGACCCTGCAGCGTATCGTTATGGAGATGCAGGACACCGCCGGTGAATACATGGCGATGGAGAGCCCGGAAGAGTTGAAGCAGCCGCAGGAGGATTTTGCTGCGCTTATCGATCGCGCTGGCCCGCATTTCGAGACCCTGACCGTCCTGGCCGAGTCCGAAGAAGACAAGGCCGATGCCGCCGCTCTGATCGAGAAGTTCGATACCTGGGTGGCGCGCGCGTCCCAAGAAGAGCAGCTGTTCGATACCCATCGCGATATGCTGCAAGCGGAAAGCACCGCCGACGAGACACTGGAAGTCATGGAGAGCGATGCAGACCAGGTCGCCGATTCCCTGGACCGGGTCACTGACGTGGTGGATGCCATCAGCGACGCGGCCGACGAGGAAGCGGCAGGCGTTGTCGCAACGGCGCAGATTGCCGTGCTGGCGATTACCATCCTCCTGATTGTGCTGTCCGGTCTTTTGATGCTGATGGTCAGCAAAGCTGTGATCGGCCCCATAAACCTGATGACCAACGCCATGCAGACCCTTGCAGACGGCAACACGGGGATCGACATCCCGGCGCTGGGCAAGAAGGACGAAATCGGCGCCATGGCCGATGCCGTCCAGGTCTTCAAGGAGAACGCCATCGAGATGGCACGCCTGGCCGAGGAGAAGATCGAGCAGGAGCAGAAAGCCGAAGAAGAGAAGCGCCGGACCATGAACGAACTGGCCGACGACTTCGAAGCTTCGGTCAAGGAAGTGGTCAACTCGGTTTCCACGGCTTCTAACGAGATCAAGAACTCGGCACAGAACCTGACCGGCGCCGCGGAAGACGCGACCAACAAGTCGACGGCGGTTGCCGCGGCGGCCGAGCAGGCCACGGCAAACGTGCAGACGGTGGCGGCTTCATCGGAGGAGATGTCGAGTTCGATCAGCGAGATCGCGCGGCAGGTCACGGAATCGACCCGCAGCACAGGCGATGCCAAGACCGAGGTCGAGGAAACCGACAATGTCGTCCGCGAGCTGGCTTCGGCCGCTCAGAAGATCGGCGAAGTCGTGACCCTGATCTCGGACATCGCCGAGCAGACCAATCTGCTGGCCCTGAACGCGACCATCGAGGCAGCCCGCGCCGGTGAAGCCGGTAAGGGCTTTGCCGTGGTTGCCTCCGAGGTCAAGAGCCTGGCCCAGCAGACTGCCAAGGCGACGGAGGAGATCGCTCAGCAGATCAACAGTGTCCAGTCGACGACCGACTCCGCCGTTCAGGCCATCGGCCGGATCAAGGACACCATTGTGAAGGTCGACGAGATCGCCGGCTCGATCTCGGCGGCCATCGAAGAGCAGACGGCGGCCGTGGCCGAGATCTCCACCAGCACCCAGCAGGCGGCGACCGGTACCCAGGAAGTCTCCTCGAACATCGGTGATGTTCAGAAGGGCGCTGAAGAGACCGGGACCGCTGCGCGCTCGGCTCTCGAAGCGGCGACGGGGCTGTCCCAGCAGTCCGTCGAGCTGAACAAGAAGGTCGAGGAATTCCTCGTCCGCGTCCGCGCCGCCTAGACACAGACGTCGATACCTGCACCACAAGAGGGCGTCCGGCAGCCATTGCCGGGCGCCCTTTTTGTGTTCCAACCCGGCTGCCACCGCCTAGAGCTTTTTCGACTGACGTCGGAGAAGACCCAGCCCGCTCCCCCGCCGCCGGACCGACTCAACGCGCCACGGCTGTCTTGACCTGCTGCGCGAACGGCAGCTTCACGGCATGGGCGCCGTCGCCCAGCAGCGCCTGCACCACGGCGGCGACAATCAGGAACACCGGATACTCCCAGCCGCCACCCTCGGCGGAGAAGACCCAGCCGTTGCCCGAGTGCACCCAGGTAGCGCCCAGCAGAACCGGCATCACGGCAAGGACCGCCAGGCGGGTCCGGATGCCGAGAATCAGCGCCAAACCGCCCAGGATCTCGGCGGTGACGGTGAGGTAGGCAACGACGCCCGGCAGCCCGAGGGATTCGAAGAAACCGACGGTGCCGGGCATCGTGAAGACGATCACTTTCAGATAAAGGCTGTGGGCCAGGAACATGATGCCCAGGGCGACCCGCAGGATCAGTGCGGCGTAGGGTGCGGTCTTGGAATCGATCATTGTCTGTCTCCGAGAATGTGATGCGGCCCGCGGGAGTGCTCCGTCCATGGGAGCATCCCAAGCGGGGCCTCTTGTTCTGCCCTCTCATCTATGATTTGCTTCATTGCAAGTCGATCAGCAAAAACTGCAAAGCTCTCTTGCATGAACGCAAATAAAGATCTCTCGGGCGACCTGCACACCCTTCTGGCCATCGCGCGGGAGGGCAGTCTGGCCGGGGCCGCGCGCCGCCTGCGGGTCAATCATTCGACGGTTTTCCGGCGCCTCGGGGCGATCGAGGCAAGGCTGGCAACACGCCTGTTCGAACGCCAGGGCGGCAGCTATGTCACGACCGCCGCCGGCGAGGACCTGCTGCGCACGGCCGAGCGGGTTGAAGCGGAGATGGAAGCGCTGGAGCGGCGCCTCAGCGGACGTGACCTGCGCCTCACCGGCAGCCTGCGCCTCACCGCGCCGGATGACATCGCGGAAGTGCTGTTGATGCCTCTGCTGGTTCTGTTTCGGCAGAGCTATCCCGAGATCACCGTGGAACTGGTAATCGACAACCGCATGCTCAGCCTGACCAAGCGCGAAGCGGACATTGCGTTGCGCCCGACCCGCGAACCACCGGAAAGCCTCTCCGGGCGGCGGATCGCGACTCTCGCTTCCACGGTCTACTGCGGCGGTGACAGCGAAATTCCGGCGCCGGGGGAACTGGCAGGCCGGCGCTGGGTTGCCTGGGACGAGGGCGCCGGGCCGCCGGGCATGACCGCCTGGCTCACCCGAACGGTCGACCGCCACGCCGTCGGCTATCGCTCCAATTCGCTGCTGAACCAGGCGAGTGCGGTGCGCGCCGATCTTGGCCTGGCCGTCCTGCCCTGCTTCCTGGGCGACGCCGATCCCGGTCTTCGCCGGGTGATGGATCCGCCGGAGGATTTGGATACCGGGCTGTGGCTGCTGACCCATCCCGATCTGCGGCGCTCTGCGCGCATTCGCGCCCTGGTCGATTTGCTTTACAGCCATCTGCGGACGCTGGAGCCGCGCCTGAACGGCGCCAGTAATCGCTAAGCCGAAGTGTCACCTATTTGAAACAAAGGCTGACCGCGGCATCGGGCCTGATTGCCATTCGGAAACTGCGCCTGTGCCAGGGATCGATCGCCCGTCTTCGCACAAAGATTTGTTAACGACCCAGGGTTTAGCGTTCCGCCGCAACCATCATACAATCCGGGACAGTCCACATGACGGGCGCCACAGCCGAGGCATCTGATGATCACCAGCCCAGCGGCGAGTCGCTCTGCGCCGACGTGCTGGCGAATGACGCGCCCGCCGTGCTTCCGCAGACCAGCTGCGCAGACGTTCATGCGATGCTGCGCCGTGACGAGACGCTGTCGGCAGTGGCCGTGGTGCGCGCCGGACAGCCCCTCGGCCTGGTCAGCCGGCTGGAGTTCCTGGCCAACATGGCCAAGCCCTATTGGCCCGAGTTGTTCAACGCCAAACCGATTTCCAAACTGATGGACCCATCGCCGCTGATCGTCGAGTGGGATCACCGCATCGAAGAAGTGAGCGACCTTCTGCTGTCCAGCAAACCCAAAGCCATGGTCGACGGATTCATCGTCACCCGAAACGGCAGCTACAGCGGTATTGCAACGGCAACTGAGCTGATGCGCATGACCGTGGCCATCGCCGGCCAACGCTTCGATCGTCTCAGCAAGGCCCTGCATCAGGTGACCGAAGCGAACGGCGCGAAGACCAAGTTTCTGGCCAACGTCAGCCACGAACTGCGCACGCCCCTGAATGCCATCATCGGCTTTTCCGACCTGCTGGGCCGCAAACTCTATGGCCCGCTGACCGAACAGCAGAGCGAACATGTCGGCTACATCCACCACAGCGGCCAGCTTCTGCTCAGCCTGGTGGAGGATCTGCTGAACCTCTCGGTGACCGAAGCCGGGAAGATGGAATTGCATGAAGAGTCGGTTGACCTGACGAGCCTGCTGGCGGGCTGTGCCAAGCTGCTGGAACCGCGGGCGGCCAGCGCCGGCGTGCGCCTGGAACGTCACGCCGCACAGTCAGCCGAGCACCTGATCGCCGACGCGGTCAAGCTGAAGCAAATCGTGCTGAACCTGCTCACCAACGCCATCAAGTTCACCCAGGTCGGCGGCCATGTGAACCTGCGGCTGGCGACAACGCCGGACGGGGATTTGCGAATCCTGGTCAGCGACAACGGCATCGGCATCCGTGAAAAAGATATCGACGTCATCCTGCAGCCTTTCGGCCAGGCGCATGACAAACGCGCCCATCCCCATCAGGGGGCCGGGCTCGGCCTGCCGCTGACCAAGGCCCTGGTCGAGCTGCACGGCGGCCAGCTCTTCCTGCGCAGCCGGCTCAATTTCGGCACCGAGGTGGAGGTCCGCCTGCCCGCCGCCCGGCGGGATTTGAAACCGGAAGACCAGCTGCCGGCGACCGCCTGAACCACGGCGATCGGCTTCGCCTTTCCAGTGCCCCTTGCCGGGCTTTTATCCCGGCCCGAGACCGCTTGGTTCTCTGTGGCGGCAGGCCGCCTATAGCAGGTAGCTATTGACCCCCCGCGCCGTACCGCACATCTAAGCAGCTTCGCCGACCCATCCCGTCCCAACAGGAAACCCCGTCATGTCGTCAAGTCCCGGTACGCCGAATTCCAGATCAGCAGATCCGGCACAGCCTTCGCGCCTGCAGCGAGCCCTGGAATCATCGAAGACCCAGCGCGCGATCACCATCCTGATCCTGATCAACGCCGTGGTACTGGGACTCGAGACCTCGGCGAGCGTTATGGCCCAGGTCGGCGACTTCCTGCTGCTGGCCGACCAGGCCATCGTCGCGGTCTTCGTGATTGAGATCCTGGCCAAGCTCTGGGTCTATCGTACCAGCTTCTTCAAAGACCCCTGGAACCTCTTCGACTTTACCGTGGTGGCGATCAGCCTGGCGCCGGGCTCGGCGGCCTTCTCGGTGCTGCGCGCCTTGCGGGTGCTTCGGGTCCTGCGCCTGATCTCGGTCATCCCGTCGATGCGCAAGGTGGTTCAGGCCCTGCTGCAGGCGATCCCCGGCATGGGTTCGGTCGCGGCCCTGCTGGGGCTGATCTACTATGTCTTCGCGGTGATGGCGACGAAGCTTTTCGGCGCCGCCTTTCCCGACTGGTTCGGCAGCATCGGCGCCTCGGCCTATTCACTGTTCCAGATCATGACCCTGGAAAGCTGGTCGATGGGGATCGTTCGCCCGGTGATGACCGTCTTTCCCTACGCCTGGGCTTTCTTCGTACCCTTCATCCTGGTGACCACCTTCGCTGTCCTGAACCTCTTCATCGCCATTATCGTGAACGCCATGCAAAGCCAGCATGACGAGGAAAGGGACGAAGCGCTGGACAAGATCACCCAGCAATCGCACGGCGATGCCATGCGGCTGGAGGACGACCTGAAGGCCGTGCATCAGGAGGTCCGGGAGATTCGAAAACTTCTGGAGCGGCAAAGCCCCTAGCCGCATGCCGATGCCATCAATCCCAGAAAGACTCTGGAGCAGATTCACATGTTTTGGCCCAACCACGAAGTGGTTCCGTCAAAACATGATCCGATCTAGCAGGGCCGGTAGAGCGACAGGGCGTAGGCCACCGCACCATCGCCCTTGATGGCCTGGCGGGCCGGGTTCTCCAACAGGTGATCGCGGACTGCCGCCACCAGTTCACCCAGGCTTTCATTCCCGCGAAGGCAGACCTGGACGCCATCGATGCGCGCCATGGCACCGCCCAGCACATCGGCAATGGCCATAACATAGCCGGCGCAGCGGCCCCGGGGTTCCGGCGCCTCGGCCGTGCAATCCGCCAGCAACTCGGCGCCGCTGCGAAAGCGCGGGTTCTCATGCGAGAACAACGGATCGGCGGCAAACCCCGGGCCGGCCGGGGATGGCAATACCTGGTACGACAGTAAAACCAAAAGGCAGATGGCACCCAGCCGCGCGAAACGTCGGCACGGCCGGATTTGGTTTTCACCCAACATCATCACCTCCCCCCATTTTTCTGGAATCAGGCCGCCGCGCCGCTCAGAGCCCCTCAGCAGGCTCGCCGGGAAGCTCGCCTGAAGGTTCAGGCGGCGGTTCGGCCGGGTTGCTGCGCGGCGCAAAAACCGCCTGGCCGCGCACCGCCCGATGGTCGTGAAGGGCCCAGTGCACCGACGGAAAAGCCAGATCGTCCCAGGGAATGGATTGCCAGGAAAAGAGGTCCAGTTCGATCGTTTCCGGGCCCGCGGAAACATCGGGAGACACCAGCTCGGCGCGATAGATCAGTTGGATCTGCGAGATGCGCGGGATCGAATAGACCGCCAGAAGCTGATTGATCGCCAGCCTGGCGCGCGCCTCTTCCCAGGCTTCCCTCTGAGCGCCCGCAGCGGCCTCTTCATGCTCTTCCAGATACCCGGCGGGCAGAGTCCAAAAACCCCGCCGCGGTTCGATGGCCCGCCGGCAAAGCAGAATCCGCTCCCCCCAGGTGGCGACGGAGCCGACCACGATTTTGGGATTCTCATAGTTGATGAAACCGCAGTCGCGGCATACCAGACGGGTGCGGTCGTCACCCGCCGGAACCTTGGGCTCGAAGCGCCCGGTGACCGGCGTGACCGGCGCTTCGGCTTTGGTCTCGTTTTTGTCGGAAGCAGCCATCCGGATACTGTGGCCCAGCCTCCGGCGCATCACAAGCAAGGCGGCCGGCTGCGAAGGGCGGTTTTAGACTTTCAGGCCAAGCTAAACTTTCAAGCCGGATTAGACTTTCAGGTCGACAAAGGATCCGCGGGGAATGTTGTTGCCGGGCTCCGGCGGCCCGGCCGGTTCGTTGTTCTGAGACGGCGAAGCGCTGCCGGCAGCGGACAGCGGCGACGACGGCAGTGACGGCCCGCCGACGGCGGCCTGGCTGCCCAGGGCCTTCATCACTGCCAGAGAGAGGGGCGATCCGCCCGAACCGATTTGCATGACAGCAGTATCCGCTGAAGCGGTTAAAGTCTGATGAAGCCGCCGGTTGGGACGATAGCGGCGTCCCGGCGAAGATAAATATGATCATTTTAACTAGTTAGATACTCGAAACGTATATTTTCTCCTTAAAGTCGTAATCCAAGAGAAATACACGCAAGAAGGTTTTTTACTGAATCCGCGAAAAGCCCATCAATACACTGATTTATATAAGATAATCATGTAGCATCGACACAGAGCCGGGAAACAGCCATCCGATCCGACTGTCGAAACAGTGAATAGATTAAAAGCTCAGCAGCCTCTATTTCCCTTTTCGGGACGATCTATTCATTATCTCTGCTTGCTTTCGGGAAAACTCATAACAGCAACCTTCACATTGTTTTTACCTTACTTTATTATTGTTTTAGAAAGTTCAACGTTACCGCGAGCGGGGGTAGTCCCGTTTTCGTTCGACAGTTAGATTGTTTCGCCCAAAGTCGTGGATGGGATCGGGGTAAGTTTGGATGGAAGATCAGGATCAGGATCTTCACTCTCTTTTGCAGCTTGCGCTCACCAAGTCGATCGAAAGCCGTGAGCAGTTGTCTTCGCAGATCGCCCAACTCTCCATGGAGCGCGATCATCTGCTGAGCGACCAGGAGCGCGATTTGATCTCGCAGATCCTGGACAAGCTGATTCATGAGTTCGAAGCCCCCATTCGTGCCCGCTTGAGCGAGCGCCTGTCGCGCAATCCGGCAGCGCCCCGCGCCCTGGTCATCGCCCTGGCCAACGACGCCATCGAAGTTGCCCGTCCGATCCTGCTGCGCTCCACCCTGCTGAGCGATGATGAACTGATCCGGATCATCCACCACCGCAGCCGGCAGCATCAGATCACCATCGCCCGTCGGCGCGAACTCAGCGAAGAGGTTTCCGACGAACTGGTGGGAACCAACGACAAGGGTGTCATCACCGCGTTGCTGGAAAACCAAAGCGCCAAGATCTCTGAAGCGGCCCTGTCCTACCTGACCGAGCAGGCAGAGCATATCGACGAATTCCAGGAGCCGCTGGTCCGCCGCCAGGATCTGACGCAGGAGCTGGCCCTGCGACTCTATTGGCTGGTGGCGGCCAACCTGCGCGCCGACATCCTGGCGACCTACGACATTCACCCGACACCTCTTGATGACGAACTGGAGGCCGCCGTGCTGGATGTGGCCAACGAGAAAACGGCCCAGTCAAACGGTCCGCGCAATATGGCGGAAACGTCGGCCGAACTCGCCCGCTGCATAGCCGCCGACCAGAGAATCAATGCCGGGCTTCTGATCAAGACTCTTCGTCAGGGCGAAATTCCGCTTTTTGAAGCACTTTTTGAAGAGTGGAGTGGGATTTCGATGCCGCGCCGCACAGAAGTGCTCTATGGTCCGGGCGGCGAGGCCATGGTGATCGCCTGCCTGGCGCTGGGTATTTCGAAACAGGACTTTGCCACCCTGTTTCTGTTGACCCGCAGCGCCGGAAGCGGTGGCCGCAGAACTTCGCCAGCGGATCTGTCTCGGGCGACAAGACTCTACGATCAGGCAAACCGCAAGGATGCCGAGCATGTGTTGCGTTCCTGGCAGCGCGATTCGGATTTCCAGGCGGCGGTGGAAGACATGGAGATGAGCAGGGCTAAGCGGGGCTGAGCAAGGCTGGTGAAGACGGACGCAAGCAAGACGACGATGGTTTCCCGTAGCGCAGAACCCACCGGGGCACCCAAGACCGTTGCCGTACCGGCCGCGGCGGAAGAAGACACGCTGGTAGCCATGCTGCAGCGCGACCTGTTGGAAGACGGGCCGCCGACCTGCATCGTCGACGCAGCCGGCACGATCACTTACGCCAACAAGGCTTTCCACAAAATCTCCGACGCCCTCGCGGCCGCCGAGGCGCTGCCCAGCCAGTCGTCACTGGGCACGCGGCCTCATGGACCCAACACCTCGCCCGTCGCCGTCAGCCAGGAGCACAAGCTGACCATCGAGGGGCGCACCGAGTACTTTCGTGCAAAGCGCCGCGCGATCCGCGGCGCCGATGGAAGCCTGCGCGCCACCGCAATGGTCTACGAGCCGACGACGAAACTGAAGGCGACCGCCACCGCACTGGTGCAGGCCACCACACGGCTCGACGACACGACCCGGCTGGTTTCCGACTGGGTATGGGAAACCGATCAGGACCTTATCCTGACTTTCGTATCGCCAAGGGTGCATGACGCCCTGGGTTACCACCCGCGCGAGCTGATCGGACGGTCGCTCAACGACATTCCCAGCGAAGCGACACCGAAACTGCTCTCCCTGATTTCTTCGCGCCAGCACGTTCCCTTCCGCGACATAGAAGTCGAGGTTCCGAACAAGGAAGGCGAGAAGCTGCTGTTCCGCCTCAACGGCCTGCCGGTCTACTGCCCGGACAGCGGCGACTTCCTCGGCTACCGGGGAACGGCTGAGAACGTGACCGCTTTGCGCCAGCGTGAGGAGGCTCTGATCGGCGCCAAGGAAAGCGCGGAGCTGGCGAACCGGGCCAAGACCGAATTCCTGGCCAACATGAGCCACGAACTGCGCACGCCGTTGAACGCGGTCATCGGCTTCTCGGAGATCATGGAAAGCGAACTGCTCGGCCCCCTCGGCAGCAATCAGTACAAGAGCTACGCGTCGGATATCCATGAGAGCGCCCAGCATCTGCTGACCCTGATCAACGACATCCTGGACGTCGCCAAGATCGAAGCCGGTGCCCATGAACTGCGCGAGGAGGTCGTCGATCCCCGGGACGTCGTGAACGCCGTGCAGCGCCTGGTGGCGGAGCGGGCCAAGCGGGCAGACCAGGCCCTTGAGGTCGCGCTGCCCGAGAACCTGCCGCGTCTCAGGGCCGACGAGCGCAAGTTGAAGCAGGTGCTGCTGAACCTCATGTCCAATGCCATCAAGTTCACGCCGGAAAAAGGCGTGATCGAGCTTTCCGCGCGCCTGGAGGACGACGGCAGTTTCGTCTTCCAGGTCAGCGACACCGGCATCGGCATCTCGCGCGAAGACATCCCCCGGGCCTTCGCGGCTTTCGAACAGGTCGACAGCCGCCTGAACCGGCAGTTCGAGGGAACCGGCCTGGGCCTGCCCCTCTCGGCCGGCTTCGTAAAACTGCACGGCGGCCGGCTCGACCTTGAAAGCGAACCGGGCGTCGGCACCCGCGCCATCGTGCGCCTGCCGGCCAACCGGGTGCTCTGAAGCCGCCCTGCATCCTCTGCAGGGCTCTCATGCAGACCGTGCTTTCTTGCTGACCGCCGCCCCGTCAAGGGGCTAGCCTTTCATCCATCATGCCAAACAGCGACATAACAGGCGGGACTCTTGGGTCCGGCTACGCCTCGCCGCGCCACGCCGCCCTGAAAGGCCTGCAACATGCCCTGGGTGTTCCCGCCCTGGTGTTGGGCGCCTCCTATCTCGGCTTCGGCTCCCTGATCCACGGCGCCGGGCTGGATGTCTGGCACGGCCTGTTTTCGACCTTCACGGGCTGGGCGCTGCCCGGCCAGATCATCCTGGTCGAACTCTACAGCCTGGGGGCCTCGGTGCTGATCGTCGCCGCCGCCGTCGCCATGACCAATGCCCGCTTGCTGCCGATGACCGTGGCCCTGATGCCCTATCTGCGCGCGCCCGGCACGCCGCGCTGGCGCTATTACCTCTTCGCCCACTACATTGCGGTCACCGGCTGGGCCGCCGCCATGCGCCACTGCCCCGATCTGCCGGAACCCCAGCGCCTGCCCTACTTCGCCGGCTTTGCGGTCACCCTCTGGTCGATGACCCTGGTCACCACGGCGGTCGGCTTTTACCTGGCCGATCTGCTGCCGGGCTACATCACCCTGGGGCTGGTCTTTCTGAACCCGATCTACTTCATGCTGGTCTTCGTGGCCGACGCCAGGCACCGGGCGCGCATCTTGGCGCTCGCCTTCGGCGCCGTCTGCGGCCCGCTGCTGCACCTGGTTTCACCCGACTGGGGATTGCCGCTGACCGGTCTGCTCGCCGGATCGCTGGCCTTCTTCGGCGACCGGCTGTGGAGCCAGCGCAATGCTTGAGACAGGCTTGGCGGAAACAGCCTTCTGGCCCTATGCCCTGATGATCGTCGGGGCGCTGGTGACCTACTTCTGGCGGGCGCTGGGCGTGGCGCTGTCCGGGCGGATCGATGCCGGCAGCCCGCTTTTCGAGTGGGTCGCCTGTGTCGCCTATGCCCTGCTGGCCGGCCTGATCGCCCGCATGATCGTCCTGCCCAATGGCCCCCTGGCGGAAACCGCCAGCGCCGACCGCATCGCCGCCGCGGTGATCGCCCTGGCGATTTTCTTTCTGGCGCGGCGCAACGTCGGCCTGGGGGTCGCCGCCGGCGCCGGCGCCCTGGTGCTCATGACCCTGGGCCGCAGCTGGTTTTTCTAAACTGTTCCGGCTTGTACCCAGCGACACCGCCTTTTGAACAGACCGCTTCCTTGGTGTATCAAGACAGCACACCGCGGCGCGATATCTGAGGACCGCATGACCGATCTCTTCGACAGCTTTCTGGCCCCCCTCGATCAGGCAGCCTTCTTTGCCGAAACCCAGGGGAAGGGTCACCGGCATTTTCCCGGCAAATCGGCGCGGACAGCCGACATCATGACGCTGCAGCGGCTGAACGAGCTGATGTCCATGACCTCGGTCTGGACGCCGGAGACCATGAAGCTGTATCTCGATCTGCAGCCGGTCGCGCCGGCGGACTACTGCACCCGGGTCCCGACGATGCAGGGCGGCGGCGCCCTGCGCCCCGATCCGGACCTGGTGCAGAACTGGATCGCCAAGGGCGCCTCGGTCATCCTGAACGACATCGATGCCCTGTCGCCGGGTGTGCGCGCGCTGGCCAATGATCTGCAGACCGCCACCGGCGGGCGCAGCCAGGCGAACCTCTATTTCTCCATGCATCAGCACAAGGCCTTCGGCCCGCACTGCGACGTGCACGAGGTCTTCGCCCTGCACTGCGCCGGTGAGAAGATCTGGAACATCTACGAGGGCCGCGACGAGGCCCCGGTGAACCATCCGGACTTCAAGCCCTCCGACGCCGAGCGGGCGCGCCGCGCCGGCAAGGTGATCGATCAGGTGCACATGAAACCCGGCGACCTGCTCTACATTCCCCGCGGCGTCTATCACGACGCCCTGGCCTCGGCCAACGGCGCCATCCACATCGCCTTTGGCGTCACCCTGCCCAAGCCGCTCGACCTTTTGCCGATCATCTGGGACGCGGCGATCAAGAACCCCTGGATGCGCGCCGACCTGCCCCGCGACATGGCACCGGCGGAACTGAAAGACGCACTTGGCAAAATGGGCGAAGCCATCGCCGGGGCACTGTCTTCCGAAGGCGCCCGCAAGGTCGCCGCCGCCGCGTTGGAGAACTGGCCCTATGCCTTCAAGGGCTACGACCTGGCGCGCCTGGTCGACGCGGAGAGCGGCGAACAGACGCAGGACGACACCAGCTATGCAGTCAGCAAGCAGGTGAAGATCACCCGGCACAACGGCAAGCCCTATCTCTCCGACGGCAAGCAACAGGTCGAGGTTCCCGGCGACGTCGCCCGTCAGGTGGATTTCATCATGGGATGCGAGCGCTTTACCGAAGCAAGCCTGCGCGCGGCGTTCCCGGAGATGAGCGATGCCGCGGTGACCGAGCTGCTGCGCAACATGAAATCCATGCGCGCCATCGCCTGAACGCAAGGGCCGGAGATTCAGACGATCGGGTTTTCGGGCGCTCGGCTACGCCAGAACAGTCTCGATGTCGCAGAGCAGATCCTCGTAGGATTCCAGCCCGGCGGAGATCCGAATGATCTTTCGTCCGGCATAGGTCCGATTCACGCTGCGCTCGCTGTCCAGCACGACCGGCGCCAGGACGCTGTGGGTGCCGCCCCAGGAAGCGCCCAGGTGAAACACCGTCAACGACTTGAACCGTTCGGCAAAGCGGGCTTTCTCCTCGTCCGCCAGTACCAGACTGAAAAGCCCGCTGGCACCCTGAAACTGACTTTGCCACAACGCGTGATGGGGCGAGTCCGGCAGGGCCGGATGCAGCACCTCCGCCACACAGCTTTTTTCACCCAGCCGCTTTGCCAGTTCCAGCGCTGTCCGCCCGACTCGCTCCAAGCGGACGGCGGCGGTTTCAATGCCGCGCAGCGCCAGGAAGCAATCGTCGGGCGACACCCCGACCCCGAGAGACTTGACGGCGTCATGAACGGCTCGGGCAAGCGCCTCGTTTCGCACCGAGATCGACCCCAGCAGAACATCGGAATGGCCGGAGAGATATTTGGTCACCGCCTCGACGACGATGTCCGCGCCGAGCGCCAGCGGCCTGCAGAGGACCGGCGAGGCCCAGGAGTTGTCGCAACCCACCAGGGCCCCGCGCGCGGCGGCCCGGCCGGCGATGTTCCGGATGTCCGGTATCTCCATGGTCGTCGAGCCCGGTGCCTCGATCCAGACCAGCCGGACCGCAGCACCGTCGAACTGCGCATCGTCGAAAGCGAGCGGATCGTAGTAGCGCACGCCAACACCGAGCTTGGCGAGTGTCGTTGCCGCAAAGCGCCGAACCGGCGGGTAGACGTTGTCCGGCAACAGGACGACGTCGCCGGTCTTCACCACCGCCAGAATGACGACCGTGACCGCCATCAGTCCCGAGGGAGTCAGGAAGGTATCCTCAGCCCCCTCCAGTTCGGTCAGTTTGTTCTGCAGCGTTCGGGTGGTCGGCGTTCCGGCCAGACCATAACTGTAAGATGAGCGAGGCCGCTGGCCGCGCTCGCTGAAGGACTTGTAGTCGGGAAAGGTGATGGTGGAGCCGCGGTAGGTCGGCACCGACAGGCTGTCGAATCCCTTCGCGGCCTGCGCGACGGTTCGCACAACCTCGGTCATCCCCAGCTTGCGCGCGGGCTTGTTGCTGTTTTCGGTCATGTCATGCGGTCCTCGGGCTGCGGGCGATCCATGCCAGTGCCAGGGCGAGGCCGAACAACACGGCGCCGCCGCCCAGCAGTGCGCTGTGGGAAAGCCCCAGGGTGGCGTTGCCGGGCAGGGCGAGCGCAATGCCCGAAAGGATGAGCAGTATCCGACAGGCCAGGCTTACCAGCCTGCCGCCGGAAATGACCCCGAAGCCGAGCAGATAGCCCTGCAGGCCGCCGGCAATCAGCACAATGCCGGCAAAGGCCGAGAGGACGACCATGAGAACCTCCTCTGCCGGTCCGCGGCCGATGAGGGCCGGATTCAGGACGAAGAAGAACGGCAGGAAATAGATGATCGAGCCCAACCGCATCGCCTGGAGACCCGTCTTCATCGGATCGGACCTGGCAATCGACGCCGCCGCGAAGGCGCCCAGGGATACCGGCGGGGTGATGAAGGACACCATGCCCCAGTAGAGCATGAAGAGATGCACCGCCATGAGATCCAGCCCCGACGTGGTCAGCGCCGGCGCCAGCGTTACAGCCAGGAAGATGTAGGCCGCGGTGACCGTCATGCCCATGCCCAGGATGAAGCTGGTAACCGCCCCGGTGACCAGCAGCAGGAAGATATTGTCGCCGGCGAAGGCGACCAGTTCATAGGCGATGCTGCCGACCTTGCCCGAGAGTGTGAGCGCGCCGATGATGAGCCCGACGCCGGCAAGCAGCGCGGCGAGTTCGGCAAGCATGGTGCCGACCGCTTGGACAAAGCGGATCAGCTTTGCGCGATCCCAGCGGTGCCTGGGCGAGATCTGGTTGATGACGATGAGCAGCAGCGAGGCATAGAACGGCGCCTGCGCTTCGCGCTGCAGATAGAGCAGCATGAACACCAGCAGCGCAAAAACCGCGATGAAGTACCAGCCCTCCTTCATCACGGTTCTCACCGAAGGCAGCTCTTCCGCCGGCAGCCCCTTGATGCCGTGACGCGCCGCATAGGCATCGATCTGCAGAAACAACCCGGCATAATAAAGCAGCGAGGGAATCGCCGCCGCCAGCACGATCTCCGAATAGGGCATCTCTATGAAGGTCGCCATGACAAAGGCCGTCGCGCCCATCACCGGGGGCATGAGGACACCGCCGGTGGAGGCGCAGGCCTCGACCCCGCCCGCGTAGGCCGGCTTGAAGCCCACCCGTTTCATCGCCGGGATCGACATGACACCGGTGGTCAGGACATTGGTGATGACCGAACCGCTCATGGAGCCCATGAGGCCGGAGGAGAAGATCGCCACCTTGCCGGGCCCGCCGCGGTGGGTGCCGAGCAGCGCGAAGGCAAGGTTCAGGAAAAAGGCGCCGCCGCCGGTATACTGCAGCGCGACGCCGAAGATCAGAAAGCCGATCACCAGGGTCGCGAAGGCATTCATCGGCACGCCCAGGATGCTCTCGCTGCCGAAGATATGATAGCCGGCGGTGATGTCGAAGGCGGTGGACTGCGCCCGCAGAAGCCCCGGCGCCCAGTCCGCATAGAACGGATAGAGCGAGATGACCGCGCAGATCACAAAGATGGTCATGCCCGCCGAGCGGCGCAGCGCTTCGAGCACCAGCGCCCACATGACATAGGAGAGAACCTTGGCGTAGGGCGGCGCGGTGTATTCCCAACCCTCGTTCAACATCGCATCGCTGACGACGGCGAAGGTGATGGGAATGCCGAAGGCCGCCGCCGCCAGCAGGCCGTCATAGAAAGGAACGGCGCCGCTGCGCCGTTGCCCCGAGACGGTATTGATCAGGAAGACGAGCGGCAGCAGCAGCCCGATGAGGCAGTAAAGGTACTCGGTCTCCAGCGGAACATAGAGACCCAGGGCGTGGCCCAGGCCGAACATGATCCAGACCGCGATGGTGACCGAGAGGGCCGATGCGATCGCAATCCAGGCCCGCACCGGCCCGGACAGCCCCGCCGTCAGCCCGCGCTCGCCCGTGTCGTCAGGTCCGGCGGTCATCCCTGTGCTTTCAGCCATATGTCGCGCTCACCGAACCGGCAGGAAGGGCGGGGTCCGAAACGAGGCCCCGCCTCCCTGGCGATCCGGCGAAACCTCTCTAGCGGAAGATAACCGGGAGGCCGGCAGCCTCCAGGGCAGCGGCGCGAACCTTCATCCACTCCGCTTCGAACGCTTCGCCCTGCAGATCCCGCTTCAGCATCGCCTGCCAGGCCTCCGCGAGCACGTCCTGACGCTTCAGCAGACCATCATTGGCCGCCTGATCGGCCTCGGTCCAGGTGCCCTTTTCCTTGTAGTAGGCGATGGCCGAGGGGTGATAGGGAAAGATGTAGCTCAGAAACTGGCGGTCGAGCGCATAGCCGCTCATGCTGGGCCCGGCGTCCTTGATGCCGTCGAAGTTCTCCATGATCGCCTTGGTCAGGCCGTAAGCCAGGGTATCGGGCGCCGCCGCCGTGGCGACGAACAGCGGATAGGGATAATTCATCCCTTCATAGGGCCCGTCGACATTGGCGCCTTTCACGAAGGCTTCCACCCGCGAGGGCGCGAACCAGGGAGCGACGGCCTGGGCGCGGGTCCAGGCCGCCTTGTCGTCGTGGGGAAGCTGCGGAAAATAGAGCCCGCGCGGCGACGCGGCGAGCCGGTTGAGCGGACCGGAGAGCGTGCTGGCCCAGGCCGCGTCGGCCTGGCCGTTCAACACCGCCTCCATCGACTGTTTCCAACCCGGCACTTCGACTTTTTCAACGTCGTCCCAGGTCAATCCGCCGAAGGCCAGCAAGGCAGCCATGTTGGTGTTGTTGGCGGGGGAGGCCTTCAGCCAGGTAATGCGCTTGCCCTTCAGGTCCGCGACCTCCCTGACGCCGGCATCGGCGGCTATCGCCGCGGTCTGGCCGTTGTTCCCGACGTTGTTGAAAAGGCTGTAGAGCCTTTGCGGCCCCCACCTTTTGTCGGCGAACATCAACACCCCTTCCTGGGCGAAGTAGGAAGCAATACCGCAGGCGCAGATGTGGGACTGGCCGCCCTTCAGCGGAACCATCCGGGCGACGTCGTTTTCGCCGGGAATGATGCGCAGGTTGGAATCGTACTTGCTCTTCAGCATCTGCCCGATACCGACGGACTGGGCATAGCCGGAGGACGTCGTTCCGAAGGCGGTCCAGGAGATGCCCCGGGGCAGTTCCACATTCGCCGCCTGGGCGGTGCCCGCGAGCAGGAGCATCAAAGACGACAGAGCCCCCCGGCGGATCGATTTCATCGTTTTCATGGTCGTTTTTCTCCCTGTTGTCATTGGCGGGGCCTTTGCGCCCCGTTCGTTCCCCGGGCCGCAACCCGGCACCCGATGCCTTGGCCCTAACCTTTGCGTTGATCGTCGATGCGCCAGTCGGTCACGAACATGTGGCCGGGGGCATGGGTGATCATTTCCGGTATGCCCGCCGCCAGGGCGACGGCTTGCGGGGTGACGCCGCAGGCCCAGTAAACCGGCACATCGTCCGGCGACGGCGGATTGAATTTTCCCCACTTCACCTGCGCCAGATCGGCGATCCCTATCTCGGCGGGATCGCCGATATGCAGCGGTGCGCCATGGGCGATCGGATAGCGCGACGACAGCTCCACCGTTCGCACGACATCCTTGGCGGGGATCGGGCGCATGGTCACCGCGACAGGGCCGCGGAAGATCCCGGCCGGCTCGCACTGTATGTTCGACTCATAGACCGATATCCGGCCGCCGGCGCTTTCAAGGTGGCGCTGCGGAATGCCGTTGCGCAGAAGGATCTCGTCGAAGGAATTGCTGCAGCCCAGCAGGAAAGCGACATGATCGTCCCGCCAAAGGTTTTCGATGGATCGGACCTCGTCGACCAGTTGCCCATCGCGATAGACCCGGTAGGCCGGCAGGTCGGTGCGAAGGTCCGCACCGGGGGCCGCGCGCCGCGGTTCGGCCCTGCCCGGGTCGGTTATGTCGATCAAGGGGCAGGGCTTGGGGTTGCGAACGCAAAACCGCAGAAAATCGAAGGCATGGCTTTCCGGCAGTATGGCCAGGTTGGCCTGCACAAACCCGCGGGCAAAACCATGGGTGGCCGAAGACAGCTCGCCGCTGCGGGCGGCAGCCCTGACATCACCAGGCAAAGTCTGCTGAAGCGCGTGCCTTGTGTCCGGGGCAGGTGATGCCGTCATGACAGGATCCGCAGCTTCCCGTCGGTGCCCATCAGGCTCTGGATGCCGTCGGCGCGCACCACGACCATGTTTTCCACCTGCAGCCCGCCGAAACCGAGTTCGTAGTACGGGGTCTCGACACAGAGAACCATGCCTTCTTCGATAATATCGGCGCTGCCCGGAGACAGGCTGGGCAGGTCGTAACCATCGAGGCCGATGCCGTGCCCGACGTGAGAGCGCTGATAGTGGGGAATACCCTCCTGGCGTACCGTTTCCACGACCGCGTCGAAGATCTCGGCGGCGCGGGCGCCGGGCCGCAAAAGCTCAAGCCCCCTTTCGACGCCTTTGTAGAGCGCGTTATGATAGGTCCTGATCTTCTGCGTCGGCGTGCCGAGCACGGCGATCCGGGCAATGTCGGCGCGGTAGTGCTTGTAGCGGCCCCCGACATCGAAACGGATGATGTCGCCGTCTTTCAGTTTCCGCTCGCCGGGCTGAACATTGGGCATTGCCGAACGGGGGCCCGTGCCGATGCAGTAGAGAACCGGCAGGCCGCCCTGACGCACGGTCTCCAGATTGAACTCGAGACCCATTTCCGCTTCGCTGACACCCGGGGCGGCAATCCGCAGCGCCGCCTCGATCGAGGCTTCGGCGATCGCCGCGGCTTTGCCCAGCCGCGCAATCTCTTCTTCGGTTTTCACCGCCCGCACCTGGCGGAAGACCTGAAAGGCCGGCAGCACGGTCGCGTCCTCCGACCACTCCGGAGAGAAGGCGTCCAGCGCCGGCGCCAGACCGCCTTCATCGACGCCGATGCGCGCCTTGCCCAGGCCCATCTCGGTCAGGGCGGCGGCTAGGCTGACGTTTGCGTTGCCGTCGTCGGGCAGGCCATAGAGATCCGCCTGCCGGCGGTCCGCCGCGCTCAACTCGGCATCGCCGTCCACCGCCACGAAGAAGGCGCCGAACTTGGACACGTCCTCGACATTGACCTCCTGATCGGCAAGCAGATCGAGCAGACCGGCGCTGGCAACGATCCGCGGCGCGCCGCGGCCCCGGGCCGGCCAGATCACATAGGTCTGGGGTCCGCGCCGGATCCACTGCGAAAGCGCCCAGTAGCCGCTGGAATAGGTCACGTTCTCGGGCGAGGTCGCAACGATGGCGTCGAGGCCGTTCCTTTCCATCGTCGCGTAGAGCCGCTCAGCGTTAAGCAACGTCATTGTCGGCCACCTCGATGAGCTGGATCTTGTTGAGGCAGTCTTCCGGGCATCCGAGCCGCCGCGAGATCTCCGCCGCGCTGGTCATGATCCTGTTGATCGCATCGGCCAGGGGAATCTTGGGCTGAAGGCTGGGGACATAGGCGATGCTGATTGCCGCGATAGAGCGCCCGCTCGCGTTCTTCACGCTGGCGCCGGTCGACACCACGCCGACCAGGTTCTCTTCCAGGGAGGTGGCGTAACCCTGCTCACGCACCGCCGCCAGCTCGGCGATCACCTTGTCCGGGTCGGTCATGGTCCGCTCCGTCAATGCCGCCAGCGGCCCGGCGCCGAGCAGCGAGCGCGCACGGGCATCGCTCTCATCGGCCAGCATCGCCTTGCCCATCGCCGTCGCGTGAAACGCCGCCTCGGTTCCCGGGGCGCTGCGAATGGAGATCGGCCCGTTGCTCTGGAGCGCCAGGATATAAACCAGACGGTCGCCGGAGATGACCGCGAGGAAGGCATTCACCTCCATTTCGCGGGTCAGGTGCGCCAGCACCGGCATGGAGGCGGCGATCAGGTTGTCGTCGCTCAGCATGGAGGAACCCAGGGACAGGGCGCGGTAGCCCAGGCGATACTTCCTGGTGTCCGCGTCCTTGGTCACGAAGTGGCTTTCGTCCAGCGTCGTTACCAGACGCTGAACGATGGCCGGGCTGAGCTGAAGGCGCCTGGCCATCTCCCGAATGCCCAGGGGGCCGGCTTCGGCCTCCAGGAGTTCGAGGATGGAAAGACCGCGTTCCAGAGACTGGCTGGTGTTGGCCAAAAAATTGTTCCTATAATTGATACAGTGTTCTTATATTTGATATTCTGATTTTTCCATCCGAATTGTCAACGCCCTTTTTTGGCCGCCACCGATGGGCGCAGGCAGCACCGTCGACTCAAAGGCGGAGATCCAATGTGCTATGAAGGGCGGACATCATCGCGCGCTACAGAAACTTTCCGTCACTCAGGAAAGGAAAGCATCGATGCCCGAAAGCGACTGTCCGATGTGCCGCGGTGCCGCCGCGGACGACGAGCTTGAACGCACCCGGGTCTGGGAAGATGCGTACTGGCGGCTGACCGTCAGCCTGGCGACCATAGTGCCGGGCTTTGCCTATCTTGAGCCGAAACGCCACATCGCCTTTATCACCGAGTTGGATGGGGAAGAGGCGCGAACATTCGGGACGGTCCTGGCAGCCAGCACCCGCAGGCTGAAGGAGGCGACAGACGCGGACATCGTCTACATCTACATCTTCGGTGACGGCGTTCCGCACCTACACCTTCATCTCGCGCCACACCGCGCCGGCGACGCCCTCAACGATCAGATGATCCGCGGTGAGATCACCGAGGAAAAAATGCCGAACGGAATGACCCGGATCGTCAGTCTCGACTTTCCGCCGATACCGCGCGAACGTCTCTTGGAGATCGCCGCGCGTGTACGCGAAGGGCTGAGATAAAAAAAGTTTGCGCCCTAGATTCTTTCACTTTTTGACGGCACCAGCCCGCACCCCCTCCCGGCCACCCAACGCCAGTATCCTATGGGTGGCCGGGAGGGGGTGCGGGCTAGAACCGATTCGACATAAGTCGAAAATGCCTAAGAGCGCATTTCCCTCACGCCATCGAGAATCAATTTGCCGCCGGCCGCGCCGAACAGGGCCCCGAAGGTGCCCTCGACAAGCCGGGAAAAGCGGCCATAGGCGCGCAGGGCAATACCGGTGGAGAAAAGCAGCGCATAGGTTCCGTAGATGATCATGGCGGAAGCCGAAGCGCCCAGGCCGACGGCGAGAAACTGCAGCGTCGAAAGGCCCGATGACACCAGGAACATAGAGACTGCCACCCACATGAGAGCGGCTTTGGGATTGGTCATGACAACCAGAAACCCGCGTCCATAGGCGGCGGCCCCCGCAACCTCGGAACGCCCGGCCGCCGCAGCGTCGCCAGAGCCGACGACCGCTGCGCGCAGCGCCCTGAGGCCGAGATAGAGAAGATAGCCACCGCCGAGAAGGCGCATCGCCATGACGGTCTGCGGAAAGGCCTGGAGAACCGCCCCGATCCCGAGTGCGAAAAGAATCGCCCAGATGAAAACCCCGGAGGCGATCCCCGCCGCCGTTGCGACGCCGTGAAAACGGCCCGACCCCAGCGAGGCGGCCGCCACCGCCATCATGTTCGGGCCCGGCGCGGCCTGCGCGAACACGATCCCCAGAAAAACGGTGACAACCTCGATCATGCTATTCTCTGCTCCATCCGCGCGGCAGGCAAGGTCTATCCGGAAATCGCGGAGCACGCAAACCGGCGCACTTTTCCACCAGGCCCTGTATCTGTATGAGAGGTGGTACTTACCCCGGTGAACAGGAACCGATGAGCCCGTCAGACGACACCCCAGAGAACATCTCAGACGACATCTACGATCCCGGCTTCGTCAAAGACGTTTTCGATCGTTGTTCGGAGCGCTACATCGCCTTCAGCTATTTCTGCTCCCTGGGGTTTACCGAGCGCTGGCGCAGGCAATGTGTCGGCGCGATGCCGGCCCCTGACGATCAGGCGCCGGAAGGCTATGACCTGATGGCCGGAACCGGTGAGGTATGGCCGCATCTGCTGAAACGCTTCCCGGGAACGCGCGCCATTACAGCCGTCGACATTTCATCGGGCATGCACCGACGCGCCCTCGAGCGCCTGCACGCCCACCGTGCCCATAAGATCGATTTCATCGAGGACGATGTCCTTGCCAGTGCGCTGCCCGACGAGAGCGCGGCCTTCGTCATCTCGACCTTCGGCTTGAAGACCTTCAACCCGGCGCAACACGCGCGGCTGGCCCGCCTTGTCGCGCGGGCACTGAAACCCGGCGGCGTCTTTTCGATGATCGAAGCCTCCGACCCGAAAGGCTGGCTGCTGCGCCCGCTCTACCTGTTTCACTTGAAAACGATTCTGCCGCTGGTCGAGCGGGTTCTCCTCCGCGGCGCACAGGACTTCGCGATGATCGGCATCTACAGCACCAATTTCGGCGATGCTTCGGCCTTTTCCGAGATGCTGCGGTCCGAGGGTCTGGAGGTGGAGTTCAAGCGCTACTTCTTCGGCTGCGCGACCGGTGTCGTCGGCCGAAAGCCCGGCGGGATTGAGGTTCATACAACAAGAGGCCGATCGTCGTGACAGAACGCATAGGCGTTTCTTTCGAAACCAGTGAGGTTGTCGACCTCTACCCCCACCGACCAGCCTATCCCGATGAACTGTTCGAGGCGCTTGTCCGGCTGGCGCCTGCACAAGGAGCCCTGCTTGATCTGGGTTGCGGTCACGGAAAGATTGCGCGTCCGCTCGCCCGTCGCTTCGACCATGTGACCGCCATTGATCCGTCCGCTCGCATGATCGCACTCGGGCGATCCCTTCCCAACGGTGCTGCGCCCAACATCGCGTGGATAGAGGGGCTGGCCGAAGAGACGGCCTTTCCCGGCGAGACCTACGACCTCGTCGTGGCTGCGCTCAGCATTCACTGGATGGATCACGACCGGCTTTTCCCCCGGCTCAAGCGGCATGTTCGGCCAGACCATATCTTCGCCGTTATCTCAGGCGATCAAGCTTTCGATCCTCCCTGGCAGAAGGACTGGCAGGCGTTTCTCGCCAGATGGGTGCCGAAGATCACCGGAGAACCCTTGGAGAAGAAACGCCACCGTTCTTACCGGGACGGCTATAGACGCTATGTCGATGTCATCGGCGAGCGGGATCTGTTGTCCGATCCAATCAGCCAGAGTCTCGATGACTTCGTGAAATGCCAGCACTCCCGCGATACCTTCGCATACTCGAAACTCGGCGACCGCGCGCCGGCATTCGATTCTGAACTCAGGGGCATCCTTCAGGCCCATGCCGTTGACGGCGCGCTGACCTTCCGCGTCAAGACAACCTTGTCCTGGGGCACCATTGCCGGATAACGCGGCAGGACAATCTCCTTAAACACTATGCGCCGCTGGCGCTTTGGCATGCCAACCCTGTTCGTGGTCGAGCAGGAAGCGCTTGGTCGGAACACCGCCGCCGAAGCCGGTCAGCGATTTGTTCGACCCGATCACCCGGTGGCAGGGCACGATGATCGGCAGCGGGTTGGCGCCGTTGGCCGCCCCCACCGCACGGCTTGCCGTCGGCCGCCCGATCCGGCGCGCCAGGTCGCCGTAGGTCACGGTCGCACCATAGGGAATGCGGCGCAGGGCGGCCCAGACGCTCTTCTGGAAGTCCGTGCCCAGGAATTCCAGGGGCAGGTCGAAGACCGTCAAGGCCCCGGCAAAGTAGGCGTCCAGTTGGGCCCGCGCCTCACCGAACAGAGAGTCCTCGCGCCGCCAGTCCACCGCCGGGGTTACGGTGCGGCTGCCCGAGGGGAAACTGAGGAGACAAAGCCGCGCGGCGCTGCCCGCCAGCAGAAGCGGCCCGACCGGCGTCTCGTGATAGCTATAGGCAAGGGTTGGAAACTTCGACGGCATCCGGGCGTCTCTCATTCTCTCTGGCATCGTTTCTGGGCCCGGCATTGTTGCTGGGCAATGTGAATCCCTTACGGCGCAGGCTGGACGGCGCGCGGCCGTAGAGATCCGCGAAGGTGGCATTGAAGCGCCGGAGGCTGCCGAAGCCGGACCGCCGCGCAATCTCGGCGATCGGCAGGTCGGTTTCGTTCAACAGGCGCTTGGCGCGCTGGATGCGAAGGGTCTTGGCGGTCTGGACCGGGCTGGCGCCGACATGGCGGCGGAAGAGCCGGGCGAGATGGCGCCCGGTGATGCCAAGCCGCGCGGCCAGCTGCTCAACGCTGTCGCCGTCCAGCGCCCCCGCCTCGATCATCTTCAGCGCCCGCTCGACGGTGGTCTTCGTTCCCTTCCAGGCCGGGCAGAAGGGCGCGGTTTCCGGGCGGCACCTCAGGCAGGGCCGATAGCCGGCCCGCTCCGCCGCCGCAGCGCTGGGATAGAAGGTCACATTCCTGGTCAGCGGCTGCTTCACCGGGCAGACCGGCCGGCAGTAGATCCTGGTCGTCCGCACCGCGATGAAAAACACACCGTCGTAGCCGGCGTCACGCCGCAGCCGCGCTGCATTGCAGGTTTCGAAATCCAACATCGTTCTGTTTTAGCGCGCGATCGCCGCGCGCGCGAGGGCCTGACGATGATCAGGTCCGAATCCGGCCAGCCGCGGCAGCGGGCTCTGGCGCGCTTCTCAGGGCCGCTTCCGGCGGGCTGCGATGACCCCGTGGAGCCGTTTCTCGGCCTCAAGGACGAGCAGAACCGCGACACCGACCGCGACGATCTGCAGGCCCTGGACCAGGCTGAGCGGGCGCGCGTCGAAGAGCACCGTCATGAAAGGGGCATAGGTGAACAGGAATTGCAGGCCGATCACCGCCCCGACGGCGATCAGCACCGCCCGGGTACCGAGCACGCCGCGCCAGGTGATCGACGGCGCCTTCAGATAGCGGACGCTGAAGAGGTAGAAGATCTCCAGGACCACCAGGGTGTTGACCACGACGGTGCGCGCCTCCTCGACGCTGGCGCCTTGCGACTGCGCGAAGACGAACTTGCCGAAGATCGCCGCCATGAAAAGAACCGACACGAAGACCGTCCGCCAGATCAGGAATCCGGAGAGCAGCGCTTCCTCGGCAGCGCGTGGCGGGCGGCGCATGACATCGGGCTCACTCGGCTCAAAGGCCAGCGCCAGGGCCAGGGTCACCGCCGTGACCATATTGACCCAGAGAATCTGAACCGCCGTGATCGGTAGGGTAAAGCCGAGCAGGATCGCCGTGATGAGGACCAGCGCCTCCCCGCCGTTGGTCGGCAGGATGAACAGAATGGCCTTCTTCAAATTGTCGTAGACGGTGCGGCCGGTGCGCACCGCTTCGGCAATGGCGGCAAAGTTGTCGTCCGCCAACACCATTTCCGCGGCTTCCTTCGCGGCCTCGCTACCTTTCTGCCCCATGGCGATACCGACATCGGCGCGTTTCAGCGCCGGGGCGTCGTTGACGCCGTCGCCGGTCATCGCGACGACAGCGCCCTGCGCCTGCAAGGCCTCGACCAGCCTTAACTTGTGCGCCGGGCTGGTGCGCGCGAAGACGGCGGTGTCCTGCACGCGACGCCTCAGGGCTTCGTCGTCCAGCGTATCGAGATCGCGGCCGGTGAGAACCACCTCCGGATTCTCAAGACCGAGCCGGCGGGCCACCGCCATGGCGGTGCCGGGATGGTCGCCGGTGATCATCTTCACGTGGATGCCGGCTGCCTGACAGTCGGCGACGGCGGCAATCGCTTCCTCGCGCGGCGGATCGATCAGACCGAAGAGACCAAGAAAAGTCAGCCCGCTTTCGACATCGTCGAACATGAGGCTCATATGGGTTGACTCGGTCGGCCGCATCGCGACGGCGAGCACGCGCTGGCCGCGCGATGCGATCTCCTCGGACTGCGCCTGCCAGTAATCCGGATCGAGAGCCACATCGTCATCGAACCCGCGCTGCCGGGCGCACATTTCGAGAATGCGCTCCGGCGCGCCCTTGACGAAGATCCGGCCCTGACCCGCGTGGTCGTGGTGCAGGCTGGCCATGAAGCGGTGCTCCGAGTCGAAAGGAATGGCATCGGTCCGCGGCCAGCAGCGCCGCTCGAACGCCGGATCGACCCCCGCCTTGCAGGCAGCCACAAGCAGCGCGCCCTCCATCGGATCGCCTTCGATAAGCCAGCGGCCGTCGACCTCGTGAAGATCGGCATCGCTGCACAGCAGCGCCGCCTGGCTTGTCTCGGCGAGCAGCGGGTAGTTCCGGATTTCGATGCCCTGCCCGTCCAACGAAAAGCCGCCCTGCGGGGCATAGCCGACACCGCTGACCGCGAACAGGCGCCTAGCCGTTGCAATCGAGGCGACGGTCATTTCATTGCGCGTCAGGGTTCCCGTTTTATCGGAGCAGATGACGGAAACCGATCCCAGGGTCTCAATCGCCGGGAGGCGGCGGACGATGGCGTTACGGCGCGCCATATCCTGCACGCCGATGGCCAGCGTGATGGTCAGGATGGCCGGCAGGCCCTCCGGGATGGCGGCGACCGACAGGCCGACAACCGCCATAAAGATCTCCGAAAAACCGTAACCGCGCACCAGCAGGCCGAAGGCCAGAACGAAGGCGGCAAGGCCGAGGATCGTGACGGTCAGCCACTTGGCGAAGATGCCCATCTGGCGCAGCAGCGGGGTCTGCAGCGTCGTGACCTCGGACAGCATGCCGCTGATACGGCCGATCTCGGTCTTGGCGCCGGTGGCGACGACCACGCCGCTTCCCTGGCCATAGGTCACCAGCGTGCCGCTGAAGGCCATCGAGGTCCGGTCGCCCAGTGGCACGCCATCGCCAACCGGCGAAGTGTTTTTGTTGACGGCAACCGATTCACCCGTCAGCACCGCCTCATCAACCTTCAGTCCCCTGATATCGAAGAGCCTGAGGTCGGCGGGCACCCGGTCGCCCGCTTCCAACAGCACGATGTCGCCCGGCACGACCGCGTCACCGGGTATGGTTTCTCTATGACCGCCGCGGATGACGCTGGCCTTGGGCGCCAGCATGTCGCGGATGGCTTCCAGGGCCTTCTCCGCCTTGCCCTCCTGCAGAAAGCCGATGACCGCGTTCACCAGAACAACGGCAAGAATGACCTGGGCGTCGATCCAATGGTCCAACAGGGCGGTAATGACCGCAGCCGCAAGCAGCACATAGATCAGGACGTCGTTGAACTGGGACAAAAACCGCAGAGCCGGGCCGCGCCGTTTCGGCGGCGGCAAGCGGTTGGCGCCAAAGCGCGTCAGACGTTCCTCTGCCTCCCCGTCGGTCAGGCCGCTGCGGCTGCTGTCCTGAGCCGCCAGGACTTCGTCGAGCGAGATCGCGTGCCAGGACGGCGCGCCGGCCGGTGCCGGTAATTCTGGCGGTGGCGCGTGTTTCTTGGACGTTGCTACTGAGATCTCATGATTGTCATGCACCACTCAGCATCGCCAAACCCCCGCCGGAATTCATTGAGCTGCGTCAATGGGAGTGCTGCGTCAATGGGAATGAGGTCCGGAGAAGATCGGCAACCTGGCGGCGTTCGTGCCAGGCATTAGGCTTTGGCATTCTCCACGAGCAAGGCTTTCTGCAGGGTCAGGAAAAGCTCTGCCTGCGATGAGATCCGCATTTTCTTGTAGATGTTCTTCCGGTGCACTTTGACGGTCTGGTCGGAGATGCCGAGGATCAGGCTGGCCGAGAGGCTCGAATGCCCCTGCAGGACCAGCGCCGTAACCTCAGCCTCCCGGCGCGTCAGTCCGGGCGCGTGGGCCCTTGCCGCATAGTGGTAGATGGCTTCATCGAGCACATAGGGAAGGGTTGCCGCCCGCCGCGAGCCCGCAGCCATCAGGATCCTCTCGCCGTGCTGGCGCAGCAGCTCGACCAGAATGGGCTCGATCAGCCTCAGCCCCCTTAGCTCGGCTTTGCTGTAGGGCGGGTCCGACGTGCCCCGGCTCATCGAGAGGCTGCCGACGGACCCGTCCGACAGGGGGATCAGGACGCCGACTTCGTCGCCCAGATTGGTCCTCTGATAATACTGCTGATAGTACTCGCTGGCGAAGAAGCGGTCGGGCGCAATATCGCGCAGCCGATAGATCCCGGGCCTGAACGGCTGCAGGGAGTACTGAAAAAACGGGTCCAGCTGATAGGCGCCCCCCAGATAGTGGGTGATGTAGGTTTCGCGCAGCGCAACGTCCGGGATCCAGTGATACTCGGAGGTCGGCGGCCGGTTTGCCGGATAGTTCAGAATGAGGAAGGTCCGGAACGCCATCTTGGTCCGCAGCACCCGCCTGAGGGCAGAGGGAAAGGCCGGCCGGCCGGCAATGCGCATAAGCATGGCAATCGCCCGAGCCTCGCTGGGACCGATGGTCTCGCCCATTCCTCTAACCCCCGATATCGGTTGAAACAGGCAATTGACTACCCCTTTGGGGGTATATGTCAATCGCCGGTCCCGCATGAGGATCGGGGTGTAGCCTCAGGGTACCCGATCCGCGAAGAGAGCGGCCAGGAGGCTTGCAGGGGGAGAGGGGCATAGTGTCAGTAGCGATACAGGCAGAGCGGCTGCGAAAGGTCTATCCGGGCTCTCCGCCGGTTGCGGCCCTGAAGTCGGCAAGCCTTGAAATCGCCGACAACGAGTTTTTCACGCTGCTTGGCCCGTCGGGTTGCGGCAAGACCACCTTGCTGCGGCTTGTTGCCGGTTTCGAAAGCATCACCGGCGGAACGCTTCATTTATTCGGCGAGGATATATCGCACCTGCCGCCGGAAAAGCGTCCAGTGAACACGGTGTTTCAGCACTACTCGCTGTTTCCGCACATGACCATTCTGGATAATGTCGCCTTCGGTTTGCGGCGCCTGGGAAAATCCCGTCAGGAAGCAGCGGGTAAAGCACAGGAGATGCTCGACCTGGTGCAGCTCCGGGACTACGGCGCGCGCCTGCCCAATCAACTGTCCGGCGGCCAGCAGCAGCGCGTCGCGCTGGCCCGGGCGCTGGCCCCAAGACCGCGCGTCCTGCTGCTGGACGAACCGCTCTCGGCCCTGGATCTGAAGCTGCGCCAGTCGATGCGGCTTGAACTGAAACGGCTGCAGCGCGAAACCGGCATCACCTTTGTCTTCGTGACCCACGATCAGGATGAAGCGCTGGCCATGAGCGACCGGATCGCCGTCATGTCGGCGGGGGAAATCCAGCAGATCGCGACGCCCGGCGAGATCTATGAATACCCGGCGAACCGCTTCGTGGCCGAGTTCATCGGCGACGCCAATTTCTATCAGGCCACGGCCGAGCAGATTGCGGATGACGGCGCCACCTATCTCACGCCCTTCGGCACGCGCCTTGCCGGACCGCTTGTCGCGGGGGTCGGTCCGGGCAGCAGCGTCACCATCTTCGTGCGCCCGGAGAAAGTGGCGCTGGCCAGAACCGCGACAGAGGGCGCGCTGCCCGGCAGGGTTCGCGATGTCATCTATCTGGGCGACACGACCGACTACCGGATCGCCCTGGATCAGGGCGGCGCTATCACCGTCAGGGCCGAGAACCACAAGGACGGGCGGCCCCTGGCAAACCCGGGCGATGACGTATTCGTAGAGCTTGATCCCTCGGCATTGCGGGTCCTGAAAGAATGACGATCGTGCTGGACAGGCTGAAGGCTTACGCAGGCGTGGCGCCGGCCACGCTGGTCATCGGCGTCTTCATGATCGCGCCCCTGATGATCATCCTCGCCTACTCCTTCCTGGAGCCGAACCCCTACGGCGGCGTGCGCCCAACCTTCTCGACCGGGGCCTACACGAAGCTGTTCTATGAACGCGATCTTTTCGACGAGATGGTCTTCAACGCGACCTATCTGAAGATCACCTTCCGCTCGCTGTGGATCGCCGCGGTTTCGGTGATCGCCTGCCTGCTGATCGGCTTTCCCGTGGCCTACTACATCGCCATGCAACCGGCGGACCGGCGCAACCTGCTGATCCTGCTGATCACCATTCCGTTCTGGACCAACCTGCTGATCCGCACCTATTGCTGGATCCTGGTGCTGCGCGACACCGGGCTGATCAACAACGGCCTGATGTCCGCAGGGCTCATCGATAGTCCTTTCACGATGCTCTATAGCGAGGGCGCGATCGTGCTGGGACTCATCTACACCTACATCCCCTTCATGGTGCTGCCGATCTACGCCTCGCTGGAGCGGCTCGACCTGCGCCTGATCGAGGCCAGCCGGGACCTCTATGCCACCAAGTGGGGCACGCTGCGCCAGATCGTTCTGCCGCTGGCAGCGCCGGGCATCATTGCCGGCTCGATCCTGGTTTTCATCCCGGGCCTGGGCGCCTTCATCGCCCCGGAACTGCTGGGCGGCGGCAAGAACCTGATGCTGGGCAGCCTGGTGCAGCTTCAGTTCTCCTCGGCCCGGAACTGGCCCTTCGGCTCGGCGCTGGCGGTCGTGATCATGGCTGTGGTCATGCTGACGCTGATGCTCTACGCCCGCAACGCACGCAAGAACGGCGGGGGGCTGCAGCATTGAAGCAGGCCGCGCGCGATATCCGCATCCTGCCGGGGTTCAACTGGGTCACCCTGGGGTTCTTCCTCTACCTCTACCTGCCCCTGGTCATTCTGGTGGTGTTCTCCTTCAACGCCTCGCGCTCGGCGACGGTCTGGGAAGGCTTCAGCGTGGACTGGTACTTCAAGGCCTTTGCCAACGACGATATCCGCCGCGCCGCCGCCAACAGCCTGATCATCGCCACCGTTTCCATGGTGGCCTCCACCTGCATCGCCACCATGGCGGCGCTGGCCCTGGCGCGCAACCGGCGGATCCGGCGCAAGCCGGTCTTCTCCGGACTCATCATGCTGCCCCTCATGATCCCCGAGATCGTGACCGCGGTCGCCACCCTGACCTTCTTTGCGGCCATCGGCCTGTCGCTGGGTCTGGGCAACATCATCATCGCGCATACGGTCTTTTGCATCCCCTTTGCCTATCTGCCCATCCGGGCCCGGCTTCAGGGAATGGACGAAAGCCTGGAGACCGCGGCTCAGGATCTCTATGCGGGCAAATGGGCCACGCTGCGGCTGGTCACCCTGCCGCTGCTGGCGCCCGGCATCCTGTCAGGGGCGATGCTGGCCTTCATCATCTCTATCGACGATTTCATCATCACGCTGATGGTGGCCGAGGCGGGTTCAACCACCCTGCCGATCTATATCTACAGTCTGGTCCGCCTGGGCATCACGCCGGAGATCAACGCGGTCTCGACCATACTGCTCCTCATTTCGATCCTCTTTGTAACCCTGTCCTACAGAATCGGAAAAAAGCGCTAGAACATCGAGCAACAGGAAGGAAGCACAATGAAAAAGAACATCGTCCCGCTTCTGGGAGCGACGGCATTGATCCTCAGCCTCAGCGCGGTTCCCGCCGCCGCCGAGGGCGACCTCTTCATCTACAACTGGACCGACTATACCGCGCCGGAACTGATCGAAAAATTCGAGGCCGAAACCGGGATCTCGGTAACGCTGGATACCTACGATTCAAACGAAACGCTGCTGGCAAAGCTGCAATCCGGCGCAACCGGATACGACATCGTCGTGCCAAGCCACAACTTCGTCGAAATCTTCATCGCCGAAGGATTGCTGCAGCCGATCAATGCCGCGACGCTGGCGGGCCACGGCAATCTCGCCGCCGACTTCAAGAACGCACCCTGGGACCCGGGCAACGTCTACACGGTTCCCTGGCAGTGGGGCACGACGTCCTTCACGGTCAACACCAGCGTCTACGAAGGCGACATCAATACCTATGAAGTGCTGTTCAAACCGCCTGCCGAGCTGCAGGGCCAGATCGGCATGTTCAAGTCCGCCGACGAAGTAATCTCCATGGCGCAAATCTCCCTCGGCCTGCCCCTGTGCAGTGAAAACCCGGAGGAGATGCGGCAGGTTCTGGATCTGCTTGAAACCCAGAAGCCCTTCGTCAAAACCTACAATTCCGACGGCATCCTGGAGCGGCTGGTATCGGGCGACACCGCAATGCACCAGAACTGGAACGGCTACTCGATCCGCGCAAGAGCCGAGAACCCCGCCATGCGTTATGCCTTCCCCGCCGAGGGCGTGATCACCTGGGCCGACAATCTGGCGGTTCCGACCGGGGCGCGGAACTATGACAATGCCATCAAGTTCATCGAGTTCATGATGCAGCCCGAGAACATCGCCGTGCAGTCCAACTTCGCCGGTTATTCGAACGGCGTTGACGGCAGCACCGCCTTCATGAGCGAAGAGCTGAAGGCCGCGCATGAGCTTTCACCGCCCGAGGGCACACCGCTGGTCTTCTCCCAGACATGTTCTGAAAAGGCCATCGATCTTCAGAACCGCGTTTGGACATCGCTCCTTCAGTAACTCTACCCCCCTGCAGGCAGGGCCAGACGGCCCTGCCTGCCAACCCCCCGGGGACCGGCCATGCTGACCGTCTATTCTGAAAAACATAAACTCCGTGACGCAAAGACCGAGATCTTCGGCGGTGAGCTCGTGGCACCCTTTGAGTGTCCGCGGCGCGCCGAGGTGATTCTGGATCGCATCACGGCCACGGGGCTGGGCGAAGTAACGGCCCCGCGCGACTACGGCCTCGACCCGGTCCTGGCGGTCCATGATGCAGGCTACGTCGGTTTTCTTGAAAGCTGTTACGCGGACTGGGTCGCTGACGGACATAAGGGTGAGGCGATCGCCATGTGCTGGCCGACGCGCAGCATGAACTCGCCCTACATCCCCAACAACATAGAGGGCAAACTGGGCTACTACGCGCTGGCCGCCGAGACCACAATTTCAGACGGCACCTGGGAGGCGGCACTTGCCAGCAAGGACGTCGCCCTGACCGCCACCGACCACGTGCTGGCCGGCAACCCCGCCGCCTTCGGCCTCTGCCGCCCGCCGGGCCATCACGCCGCAGCCGACCAGTTCGGCGGCTATTGCTTTCTCAACAACGCCGCCATTGCCGCACAGCACGCTTTGGACAAGGGCGCCCGCCGCGTCGCCGTTCTGGACGTGGACTTTCACCACGGGAACGGTACCCAGAGTATCTTTTACGAGCGCGACGATGTGTTCTTCCTGTCGATCCACGGCGATCCCATGGAGGCTTTCCCGCATTTTCTGGGTCATGCCGACGAGACCGGCAAGGGCCGGGGCGCGGGATACACCGCCAACTATCCGCTGCCGCCGCTGGCCGACTATGCGCGCTGGAAGGCGGCGCTGCTCGACGCTATCGGGAAGATCCAGGCTTACACGCCGGATCTGCTGGTCGTCTCGCTGGGCGTGGATACCTTTGAGAACGATCCCATCAGTTTCTTCAAACTGGCTCAGGACGACTTCGCCGACTGCGGCCGCTGCATCGGCGCCATGACCATACCCACGGTCTACGTTATGGAGGGCGGCTATGCGATTGAGGACATCGGTATCGTCACGGTGAACATGCTCAGCGCGCACGACGCCTAGTCGCGGCCTTCGCCGCGGAACGGCGATTACTACCCCGACGGTGTCCTCAGGCCTGATCTTCCAGTGCCTTCACGCCCGGCAGGGTTTTGCCTTCCAGCCATTCCAGGAAGGCGCCGCCGGCCGTGGAGACGTAGGAGAAATCGTTCAGCACCCCGGCGTGGGCCAGGGCCGACACCGTATCGCCGCCGCCGGCCACCGACAGCAGCTTGCCTTCCTTGGTGAGCGCCGCGGCGGCCTGGGCCACGGTGTTGGTGGCGGCGTCGAAGGGCGGCACCTCGAAACAGCCGAGCGGACCGTTCCACACCAGGGTGGCGCAATCGCCGAGACGCCGGGCCAGATGCTCCGCCGTCGCCGGACCGAGGTCCAGGATCATCTGATTCGCCGGCACCGTCTTGACCGACACCGTGGTGTAGGCGACCCCGGCGGCCAGCGAGCCCGCCACCACCGCATCGGTCGGCAGGACGACGTCGCAGCCGGCCTCCTTCGCCTTGGCGATAATCTGCTTTGCCGTATCCGCCATCTCGTGCTCGCAGAGGGAGCGGCCGACATCGACGCCCAGGGCATTCAGGAAGGTGTTGGCCATGCCGCCGCCGATGATCAGCATGTTCACCCGGGCAACCAGATTGCCCAGCAGGTCCAGCTTGGTGGAGATCTTGGCGCCGCCCACCACCGCCGCCAGCGGCCGCTTCGGCTGGGCCAGCGCCTGATCCAGGTGCTCCAGTTCCTCCTGCATCAGCCGCCCGGCCGCCGACGGCAGGCGGCGGGCCAGGCCCTCGGTCGAGGCATGGGCGCGGTGGGCGGCGGAGAAGGCATCGTTCACATAAAGATCGCCCAGCGCCGCCAAGGCATCGGCAAAGGCCGGGTCATTGGCTTCCTCGCCCGCATGGAACCGCAGGTTCTCCATCAGTGCCACGCCGCCGGGCGCCAGTTCCTGCGCAGCTTTTTGCGCCACCGGGCCGACACAGTCTTCGGCAAAGCCGATTTCGACGCCCAGCACCGCGGCGATCACCGGCACCAGCGGCCGCAGCGACATCTCGGGATTGGGTGTTCCCTTGGGCCGGCCGAAGTGGGTCAGCAGCAACACCTTGGCCCCCGCCGCCGCCAGATCGCGGATGGTCGGCGCGGCACGTTCGATGCGCGTAAGGTCGGTCACCTTGCCCCCGGCCATCGGCACGTTGAAGTCGACACGCAGCAAAACCGTCTTACCGGCAAGGTCGAGGTTGTCGAGGGTCTTGAATTTCGGCATCGTGGTCTCGCGAATTGAGGTGACGCAAAGTCGGGGCACGCGCCGGAGTGTTACGAAAAGCGCGCTGCACAAGCAAGCATCATGGCCGCAACCGGCTGCCCGCGGGACGGCGGAAGGCCCTGAGCGAAGACAAAAGAGCCAAGATTCTATGAAAAGACCGGTAACCCTGGGGCTGACCGCCCTCGGCCTTGTGGCAATCGCCCTGGCGGCCTGGTGGTTCGTCTCGGCACCGCCCCTGGTCAGCCTGGCGCGGCCGCAGCGCGGCCCGGCGGTCGATGCCATCTATGCCACCGGCACGGTGGAGCCGGTGCGCTGGGCCAAGATCGCCTCCACCGAGACCGGGCGGATTCTGGACTACCCGGCGACCGAGCGCCGCGCCGTGGCAAAGGGCGACCTGCTGGTCCACCTCGATGACGCCGAGGCCAAGGCCGACCTGCGCGAGGCGACGGCGCGGGTCGCCTTCCTGAAAGGCGATCTGGAGCGCTACGCCGCCCTGGTCGAACGCAGCACCGTGAGCCGCCAGGCCTATGAGCGGGTGCAGAGCGACCTGGATCAGGCCCTGGCCGCCACCGCCGCGGCGCGCCAGCGCCTCGCCGATCTGACCATTAGCGCACCGCTCGATGGTGTGGTGCTGCGCAAGGACGGCGAGGTCGGCGAGGTGGTGCAGGCCGGCGATGTGCTGCTGTGGATCGGCCAGGACCGTCCCTACTGGATCACCGCCGATGTCGACGAGGAGGATATCCCCTGGGTCGAGCCGGGCCAGCGCAGTCTCATCAAGGCCGATGCCTTTCCCAAGCGGGCACTGGAAGGCAGGGTCAGCGAGATCACCCCGATGGGCGATTCCGTCAACAAGCAGTACCGGGTGCGGGTGCTGCTGCCCGCCGACTCGCCGCTGCTGATCGGCATGACCACCGAGCTCAACATTATCGTGCGTACAGAGGAAAACGCCCTGCTGATTCCCGAAGGGGCCGTCGCCGGCAACGATTTTGTCTGGCTGTTCGACGACGGCAAGGCGCGGCGCCAAGTGGTCGAACTGGGCATCTACGGCAAAGGCCTGGTGGAGGTGCGCGGCGGGCTGACCGACAGCGACCAGCTGATCCTCGACCCACCGGGGGATCTGCAGTACGGGCAGACGGTCCGGGTGCGGAGGCGTTAGGTAATGCGTCTGCTGCTCGATATCGCCCTCGGCCATCTGCGCAACCGCAAGCGTCAGACCGTCGTCTCCCTCTTGGGGGTCGGTCTCGGCGTCGGCTTCTTCATCGCCATCGCCGCCATGATGCAGGGCTTCCAGAACTATTTCATCGACAAGATCATCGACGTCTCGCCCCACATCGAGATGAAGGACGAATACCGCAACCCGCCGCTGCAGCCGGTCGAGCGGCTCTATGCCGGCGGCGCCGTCGGGCTGACCGGGGTGAAGCCGAAAGACGAGCCGCGCGGCATCAAGCAGGGCCGCGCCAAGGTCGCTGAGCTGGAACTCCTGCCGGGGGTGAAGGCTTCCGGCTATCTTTCCGGCGAGATCATCCTGCGCTATGGCGCCAAGGATGTCTCCGGCACCGTGGTCGGCATCGAGCCGGAGCGCGAGCGCCAGGTCAGCAAGCTGGAAAACGACCTGATCGCCGGTGCCCTCGACAACCTCTACACCACCGCCAACGGCCTCCTGGTCGGCGAGGGCGTGGCCCACAAGCTGGGCGCCCGTATGGGCGATACCATCACCGCCCTCACCGCCGCCGGGGTGATCCTGAAGATGAAGATCGTCGGCATCTTCAACACCGGGATCGTCGAGCTCGACAACTTCCGCGTCTACACCCTGCTGAAAAAGGCCCAGGTGCTGCAGGACCGGCCCAACGTCGTGAACCGCATCCGCCTGCGCCTGGACGATGTAAACCAGGCCGAAGCCCTGGCCCGGCGCATCGAGCAGCGCTACGGCTATCGCAGCGAGTCCTGGCAGGAGGCCAACCAGAACGTCCTCGGCATCTTCGTCATCCAGAACGGCATTATGTATTCCACCACCGGCGCTATCCTGGTGGTTGCCGCCTTTGGCATCTTCAACATCATCTCCACCGTGGTGCTGGAGAAAACCCGCGACATCGCCATCCTGAAGTCCCTCGGCTTCACCTCAGGCGACGTCGAACTGATCTTCGTCGCCGAGGGGCTGCTGGTCGGCGTCGCCGGCGCCCTCCTCGGCTGGGTCCTGGGCTATGGCATGACCGAGGCCCTGGGCACCATCGACCTGAAAACCGAGGGCTTCATCCGCGCCGAGGGCTTCATCCTGCACTACAGCCCCTGGCACTACATCATCAGCGCTCTCATGGCGATCGGCGCCGCGACCTTCGCCGCCTATCTGCCGGCCCGCAAGGCCGCCCGAGTCTACCCGGTGGATATCATCCGGAGCGCGGCCTGATGGCTGAAGCGGCGATCCGGAACGCACCAGACAGCGTGCCGGTCCTTGAGCTGCGCGGGGTGACCCGGGTGCTGCCCGGTCCGGTGCCGGTGACCCTGGTGCGCGACATAAACCTGAAAATTCCCCGCGCCACCTTCGCCGCCATCACCGGGCCTTCCGGCTCCGGCAAATCCTCCCTGCTCTACCTGCTGAGCCTGCTCGACCGGCCGACGTCAGGGGAGGTCTTGCTGGAGGGCCGGGCCATCGACGGCCTCAGCGACGCGGCCCGTGCCGGCATCCGCCTGAAGAAGCTCGGTTTCGTTTTCCAGTTCCACTTCCTGCTGCCGGAATTCACCGCCCTCGACAACGTCATGCTGCCGATGCGCAAGGCCCGCCTGCTGGAACCCAGGGCGATGCGCGCCCGGGCCCTGGACCTGCTGCATCAGTTGGACCTGGACGACTCTGCCCACAAGCTGCCGGGCCAGCTCTCCGGCGGCCAGCGCCAGCGCGTCGCCATCGCCCGGGCGCTCGCCAACGACCCCCATGTGATCTTCGCCGACGAGCCGACCGGCAACCTGGACACCAAGAACGGCCGCATCGTCTTCGACATCTTCGAGCGCCTGGTCGACGTGGAGGGCCGCTCCGTCGTCACCGTCACCCACGACCCCGACCTCGCCGCCCGCGCCGAGATGCGGATCCACATCGTCGACGGCCGGATCGTTTAGAGTTAGGGCTACAGGGTCTTCGACGGCCGCCAGCCCGGCCTGTTGAAGAGATAGCCACGCGCCTCCGCCAAAGAACGCGCGGATGCCAGGTCGCAGAACAGGGCCGGGTACTCCGAAAACCAGATCTTCAGCGGATTGACCGAGGTGAAGTCGCGGGCGAGACCATAGCGCGGTGTCTCCTCTTCTGCCTGATAGGTGCCGAAGAGGCGGTCCCAGATCATCAGGATACCGCCATAATTCCTGTCGAGGTATTTGGCATCGCAGCCGTGGTGCACCCGGTGGTTGGCCGGCGTGTTGAAGAGGCGCTCCAGCGGTCCCAGCTTGCCGATCAGTTCGGTGTGGATCCAGGTCTGATAGACCAGCACCGCCACCTGGCCGGCGAAGACCGCCAGGGGATGAAAACCGATGAGGATCAGCGGCAGGTGGATCAGGGCGGCCCAGGGGCTTTCCAGAAAGCCGAAACGGAAGGCGACGGCGGTGTTCATCACCCGGGCGGAGTGATGCACGGCATGCGACACCCAGAGCAGGCGGACCTGATGCGCCAGGCGGTGTTCCCAGTAATAGACGAAGTCGGCAGCGATCAAGGCCAGCACCAGGGTGGCGAGGGTGACCGGAATCGGCAGCGGCGTCACCAGCTCGTAAACCGCGAAGTAGGCGATCACGGTCGCGGTGGTGAACATCAGCTCACCGGCAATGTAGGGGATCTGGGTCGACAGGCTGGCCAGGGTTTCGAGAAACCGTCGGCCGGGCTGGCGCCGCACGATGAGGTCTTTGATGGTCTCCACAGACAGCAGGCCGACGCCGATCGCAAGCGACAGGCCGTCCATCTGCAAGATCCAGGCTTCCAATTGCTCAAGCAAGGCAAGATCCCTTTGATCGCCGTTGAAGTCAGCGCCGCCACGCGATGCTTGGCAGCCAAGAGTTAATTATCTAGTCTGACAATAAAATGGCGATCATGAATTGATTGTCAATCTTGATAATTAATGAAAGATAAAAAGAATGGCGCGACCCAGCGTAACCGCCGAGCGCCGGGAAGAAATCCTGGCCGCCTTTGCCCGCTGCGTGGCGCGTGACGGGGTCGAGGGGGCATCGCTGCAACAGGTGGCCGACGCGGCGGGCCTGGCCCGCGCCCTGCTGCGTCACCACATCGGCAACCGGGAGGACATGATTCTGGCCCTGGCCGAACGCTTCTGCCGCCAGAGCATGGCGGAGATGGACGCGCTGGTCGAACTGCTGCCGAAGAAGAAGCGCCTGGAAAAGCTGATCGCCGTGCTCTTCACCACGACCTACGCCAGCTCCAGCCAGGAACTGCAGGTCGCCGCGGCGCTGATCAACGCCGCCGCCAGCCGACCGGCCCTGAAGAAGATGCTGCGGCACTGGTACGACGGTTTTGAGGATGTTATCGCGCTGGAGCTACAGACCGCTTATCCCGCGGCCAAGCGCGCGGCCGTGGCGGAAGTCGCCACCGCCATCGTCGGCATGGCTTTTTCCGTCGACTCCCTGACGCCGCTCGGCAAGGTCGACGACCTCTTTCAGCGTTCGCAACGCGCCGCCCTGCGCCTTGCGGCGACACTGGGGAATTAGCGGCGCCAACAGCGATGAGCGCTCGCCGATTTCAGACATCATCATCCTTTGGCCCTCGCGCGCGCGGGTCTGCGATGCTAGGCAAGGTCGATAGCAATCAACTGCCGTCCGGATAGAAAGGGAGACGATGACCCAAGCCGAGAAAGCCCGCGCCTTTGCCGACCTGCACGTGGCGGGAACCCCCCTTGTGCTCTACAACATCTGGGACGCCGGCGGCGCCAAGGCCATCGCCAAGGCCGGCGCCAAGGCGTTGGCGACGGGCAGCTGGTCGGTCGCCGCCGCCCAGGGCTATGGCGACGGCCAGGCAATCCCCCTGGATCAGGTCCTGCAGATCGTCTCGCGGATCGCCGCCACGGTGGACCTTCCCCTGACGGTGGATTTCGAAGGCGGTTATGCCGAGGCGCCTGAGAAGGTTGCCGCGAATGTCAGCCGCGTTATCGAAGCCGGTGCCGTCGGCATCAACTTCGAGGACCAGATCGTCGGTGGAAGCGGCCTTCATACCGCACAAGCGCAGAGCGACAGAATCGCCGCCGTAAGACAGACCGCCGAAGCAGCGGACATGCCGCTCTTCATCAACGCCCGGACCGATCTCTTCCTGAAGGAAAAAGACCGCGGCAAGCACGCAGACCTCATCGCCGAAGCCAAGGAGCGGGCGCGCGCCTATGCCGGGGCCGGCGCGAGCGGGTTCTTCGTGCCCGGCCTCGTCGATCCGGATCTCATCGGCGCGATTTGCGCGGCGGCCGGCCTGCCGGTCAACGTCATGATGATGGAAGGTGCCCCCGCCACGGAGGCTTTGGCATCCCTGGGCGTTGCCCGGATCAGTTACGGACCGGGGCCTTATTTCGAAGCCATGGCGCGGCTGGCCGAGCGGTTTCGCGAAGTCACCGGCGGCGCGTGACGCGATAGGACAACCGGCGCGGTCGCAAGAATCAGGCGGTGGCAGCCTCTGCCTGGCTCTCCAGATGACCGACCAGTTCGCCGGGCAGCGACAGGCGGCTGGCCAGGGCTTCCAGGTAAGCCTGTTCCATCGGGTGATCGGGATCGATGGCCAGGCGCGAGACGAGATAGAGCTCGGCCGCCTGCTCCGGCCCTTCCGCCAGGTTGGCGATATCCTGCAGGCTCGGCGGGCTGCCGAGAGCATCGAAAACGAAGGCCTTGTCTTCGGCATCGAGCGGCAGTTCGCCGACCTTGTTGAAGATCAGGCGCTGTTCGTCCGGGCCGATATGGCCATCGGCATTGGCGGCGGCGATCATCGCCATCACCAGGGCCAGCTCGAACGGCCGGCCGTTGCTGGCCGGTGCGGCGGCGGGCAGGAACTTTGACCCGGCGGGCGGAAGCGCCGGCGGCGGCGCCGCAGCGGGCTGCTGAGCCGCTGCTTGCTGGGGCGCCTGCTGCCCCGCCTGCCAGTTTGAGTAGGCGCGAAAGGCCAGGGCACCAAGGGCCGCGGCGCCGCCGTAACCCACCACGCCCCCAGCCAATTTCCCAGCTGTTTTGCGTGCTTTTTTGTTCCCCAGCAGAACGCCAAGCAGACCGCCGGCGGCCAAGCCGCCAGCCACACCGCCGAGGCCGCTGTTCGCCAGCTTGCCTTTGGCATTCTGCATCGCGCCGCCGGCTGCCTGGCCTGCGTTCGGGCCGAGAAACTGCTCAAGTAAACCTTGGGGATTCATGCTCTTCCTCTCCAATTGTCCCCGAGACAGATGGGAATTAGAAAGGCGAATGGCAATCGCTATCGGCAAGTTTGATTGGGAAATCCGATGTCCTGCGATCAACGCCGGGCCGGAACCGCCCCAAGGGCCCGGGCGAGCCTGTGTATCCGCGCAATAATCGGATAGTTGCACGTGACCGCCGATAGTACCTTCGCCATAGAATTTCGAAGGAGACTGTAAAATGGCATTCCAGATCCACGCGCTCGACAGCGGCCTGTTTTCCGACCTCTTTGAGCTTGATGACAAGGCGCTGGAAGCCATCGGCGCACGCCGCGAAACGGTGACCAGCAAACCGGGTTATCCCTGCCGGGTCAGCCTGGCGGACGCAGAGGTCGGCGACAGGGTCGTTTTGGTCAACTACGAACACCTGCCGGAGAAAACACCCTATCGGGCTTCCCACGCGATTTATGTGCGCGAGAACGTCAAGCAGGCTCACCCGGCGCCGAACGAAGTGCCCGAGGTACTGTCATCGCGCCTGCTCTCGGTGCGTTGTTTTGGAGAGGATCATTTCATGATCCAGGCCGATGTCGTCGACGGAGCGGCGCTTGGCTCGATGATCGACGACATGTTCAAAAGCGAAGGGGTTGCCTACATCCACCTTCACAACGCAAGGCAGGGATGCTTCGCCGCCAAGGTGACCAGAGCGCCCGAAGTCCGCTAACGGGGGACGAATACGGTCTGTCTCTACCAGCCCCGGGTGCCGGGGCCGCCCTTGAAAGGACCGACGATATCGGCGCTGCGCCAACCGCCGTAGAAGTCACCCTCCTGGGGCACCACGCGTTCTCCGTCGACGAAGCAGGCATCGGCCCGCCCGGCATAGAAACAGAGATGATCGCACAGCGCCTCGTAGGGCGACCAGGGCGCGGCATAGCTCCAGGCCGCCGCCTCGCTGATCCGGCTGCCAACACGGATCGACCAATAGGCCGCCTGGCCCTTGAATTCGCAGATCGAGCGGCCGGGCGCGCGCTCCAGCAGATCCCGGCGGACGTCTTCCGGCGGCAGGTAGTAGCTCGGCGGATGGCTGGTCTCCAGGATGCGCAGGGCACGACTGGTTTCGGCGACCACTGTCTCGGCAAAGACCACTTTCAGATGCCGGGCCGTCGACTCCAGCCGTGGCGGGCGCGGATAGTCCCAGACCGATTCCTGGCCCGGCCCGGGCACCACGCGTTTGTTGGGCGGCGGATCGAACATACCTCACAAACTAGAGCATATTCCGACCAATTCCATAACCGACATATCATGCCACCCGCGGACGCCCCGGGCGCCGCAGTGCCCGCCAAGCGACCCAAACGAGCAGGCTTGCGACCGTCAGAGCAAGGAGAACGGCATAGACCAAGACTGCGGTGGGCGACTGCCAGACCGAGATCCGGTCGGCCCTCAGATAACCCAGGTACATCGCGTCGCCGTCGAACAGCACCGTGGAATCGTCGAGCCACGAGCCCGACATCCGAAAGCGGTTCGGCCCGATTGGTGACAGTGCCCGCTCACCGGTGATCTGCGAATTCTTCACCAGCCTGTCGCCCTGGCGCTCGACTTCAAACGCCAGCAGGTATTTCAAGTACCAGTACGCCGGATCGAGGAAGCCGCTGGGCCGGTAAAAGCCGGCCGCCCTGTCGAGTTCCTCCGCCGAGGGTTGGTAGGCAGCAGTGGCTGGTGGCGGCACCAGAGCTTCGAGAATGCGTCTCCCCGCAACCGACGCGGGTTCGTTGTCTGCCAGATTTGACAGCACCACCACGCCTGTCTTGGCATCGGGTAGCAAAGCCAGCCGCGCGGCGGCGCCACTGCTGCTGCCGTCCCACCAAACCATGCGCCGATCCTGCTGCTCACGCACGGCGAAACCAAGGCCGAAGCCCTGGTCCAGATCCGGATGCGCCCGGGCCTGGAGGCGCATCATCTCGGCAACTGACTCGGAACGCAGGATGCGGACACCGTCAAGTTGGCCGCCGCCAAGCATCATCAGGGCAAAGCGGCCGAGGTCACGGGCCGTAGTAACGAGCCCGCCGGCCGGGGCGGTCGCCGTCAAGTCGGCGTGGTGGGTGCGGTCCGAGCCACCCTGGAACCAGTGGCCATAGGCCGCCGCCAAGCTGTCCCCGAGTTGCCATGGCGATTCAAACGTCGAGCGGCTCATGCCGAGCGGTTCGAACAGGGCGTCGCGGGCGTAGTCTGAAAAAGTCTTCCCGGCGGCTTGGGCCGCCACATAGCCGGCAAGGGCGAAGCCGTCGTTGGCATAGATGACGCGTTCACCCGGTGGGTGGACGATGCTTTGACCTCTCGCCAGATGCTCCTCCATCATCGGAACAGGGTTCCCCCAGTCGACGATGCCAGCCCATGACACGGGCAGCCCGGAACTGTGCGACAGCAGTTGACGGAGCGTCACCGGAACCGGCTCGCCGGAACCGTCCCGCACCCGCAAGGCGGATTTCAGGTAGGTGTTCACCGATACGTCGAGATCCAGCCGTCCTTCCTCGACCTGCCGCATGACCAGCGCAGCGGTCAAGACCTTCGAAACCGAAGCTGCGGGATATTGCGTATCGAGGGTTGCGGCCCGGCCGGCCTCCTGATCGGCGAGCCCGGACGCCAGCTCGACCAGGATCTGGCCGCCGCGCACCACCACAACAGACATCGCCGGCGTGCCACCACGCGCGCGCTCCTCTTCGACGATGCGCCGAATATCATCCCCCGGCGCAGCGCCGGCTGCTGATACAGCGGCCAGTGTCGCTGCCAGAACCGCCCAGATCCCCAGTCGCGCGGCTCTGCGCAGGGGTTCATCGATTATTGGTCTGCCTATTGAGAACTTCATGCGTGGTGGTTCCCGGCCGTGCAGGAACTCGTTTCCTTGGTCTGGGTCAAACGCTGCTCCGTAAGTAGGGGGATTTGACGACGAGACCAGCCGTTCCGTCGCGCTCGCCGATTGAAAGCCTGTGGCTTGGGAAATGGCCGACGCCGGCACGAGCATCGTCATATATGCCGCGTCTTTGGCGGTTCAACATATGTCTGCATACATGTCGACTTTTGGCCAGATACGCCGTGACCGACGGCCGCTGTTGGACGCGCGCTCCGCGATCCGACAGCCGGCGTTCGTCGCAACCACCGTCACCCCCCACTCAGGGTCGGTCGGGAAAAGGCAGCGACGCTTGCCAGACTCACACGAATTGCCCGGCGGCGTGGCCGGACGACCAGGCCCACTGGAAGTTATGGCCGCCGAGGTGGCCGGTGACGTCGAGGCATTCGCCGATGAAATAGAGGCCGGGCGCTTTCTTGGCTTCGAAGGACTTCGACGAAATCTCCGCCGTATCGATGCCGCCGGCAGTTACTTCGGCCGTGCGGAAACCCTCGGTGCCCTGGGGCCGGAGGCGCCAGTCGTTCAGCAGCACCGAAACCGCACGCAGCTTTTTATCGGAAAGATCGGCGAGGCGCCCGTCGATGCCGGCTTGCGCGCAGAACGACAGCGCGAGGCGCCGGGGCAGCAGTTCGGACAGCACGTTGTGCAGTTCCTGCTTGGCTTTTTCGCTTCTGGCCGCGCGCAGCAGATCGAAGGCGTCCTGCCCGGCCAACAGATCGACGGCAATCTCCTGACCCGGCGCCCAGTAGGAGGAGATCTGCAGGATCGCCGGGCCGCTGAGGCCGCGGTGGGTGAACAGCAGCGCCTCGCGGAAGCGCGTCTTGCCGCAGGCCACCACCGCCTCCGCCGCCACGCCGGTCAGGTGCTGCAGCTTTGCCAGGGTCGTGGGATCGAAGGTCAGCGGCACCAGGGCGGGCCGCGGCGCGACGACCGCCAGGCCGAACTGCCGGGCGATGTCGTAGGCGAAGCCGCTGGCCCCCATCTTGGGGATCGACGGGCCGCCGGTCGCAACAATCAAGGAACTGCAAGTGTAATCACCCCGGCTCGTCGCGAGGTGGAAACCGGCATCGCGTCTTTCGATGCGCGGCGTGGTCACCGCCGTCTGCAGGACCACCCCGGCTTCAGCCGCCTCGCTCAGCAGCATATCGATGATCTGCTGCGAAGAGCCGTCACAGAACAGCTGGCCCAGGGTCTTCTCGTGATAAGCGATGTTGTGGGCTTCGACCTTGGCGATGAAGTCGCGCTGGGTATAGCGCTTCAGGGCCGAGACGCCGAAGCGCGGATTCGCGGAGAGGAAGTTACCGGGCCCGCAATGCAGGTTGGTGAAGTTGCAGCGCCCGCCGCCGGAGATACGGATTTTCTGCGCCGGCTTCTGCGATTGTTCCAACACCAGCACCGAGCGGCCGCGCCGGCCGGCCTCGATCGCCGCCATCAGACCGGCGGCCCCGGCGCCGAGGATGATGACATCGAAACTGCGCAACAAAGAAGGTCCCGGTCAGAAGATGGATCGTTGCCCCTATCTGGCAGCTTTGCCCCGAAAGGGAAAGGCCTTGCGGCAACGGGGGGCAGGCAGCTTTATTGCACGCCATGAACGAGACCAGCGAAGACGAGGCCCTGATCGGCGCCCTGCGCCAGGCCCTCACCGCCTGCGCCGCCGCCGGCGAAACCATCAGCTACCGCGACCTGGCCCAGCGCGTGGCCTTCCCCGGTCCGCACAGCATTCACCGCCTGACCCTGCTGCTGGAACACATGATCCGGGAAGATCACGACGCCGGGCAGCCGCTGCTGGCCGCCCTCGCGGTCAGCCGGGCGCAAAACGGCATGCCCGGCCGCGGCTTCTTTCAACTGCTCACCGAACTGGGCCACTACGATGGCCCCGACCAGGGCCCGCAGGCCGCCGCCTGCCACGCCCGCGAACTGGAATTGGCGGTGGGTTATTGGGGTCAGGGCGGATCTCGAACAGGGCCATGAAGAGACCCCGGGCCTGGGGATCGGGATAGGCATCACATCCCGACAAGGTTATCGTGCCACCGCCACGCCGGCCGCGAATGAGCAGACGAGAGAAAAAATGCATCACGATAAAAGAGGGCTGCCGCAGACCGCCGCCAGCGCCGAGGCCATGACGGCTTTCGATGCGACGGTCGAAGCCTATCTGGCCTTCGAGCTGCAGACGGGCGACCGGCTGAAAGAGACCCTGACCCTTGACCCGGCAATGCCGCTGGCGCACTGCCTGAAGGGCTGTTTTCTGCTGCTTTTCGCCAAGCGCAACCTGGCGAAGCGGGCCACCAAGGCCTTGGCCGATGCCAGGGCGGCAGGCGCCGGGGCCGGCCTGACGCCGCGCGAGGCCCAGCATCTGGCGGGGCTCGAAGCCTGGCTCGGCGGCGATCTCCAGGCTGCCGCGGCCTGCTGGGATGCAATCCTTGTCGAGCATCCGCAGGACATCGTGGCGCTGAAGCTGGCGCAGTACCTGCATTTCTATCTCGGCGACGCGCCGGCCATGCGCCGCTCGGTCACCCGGCCTTTGCCTGCCTGGAGCGAAGACCTGCCCGGCTATGGCTATGTCCTGGGTTTGAAGGCCTTCGCCCTGGAGGAATGCGGCTACTATGCCGGCGCCGAAGCGATCGGGCGCGACGCCGTGGCCCGCAATCCGCGCGACATCTGGGCCGCCCACGCGGTCGCCCATGTGATGGAGATGCAGGATCGCGCCGAGGAAGGATCGAAATGGATCGACGGCCTGGAGCCCGCCTGGAGCGGCTGCAACAACTTTGCCTATCACGTCTACTGGCACCGCTGCCTCTTCCTGCTCGACCAGGGCGATACCGCGGCGGTGCTGCGCCACTACGATGGAAAAGTGCGCGCCGACCTCTCCGAGGAGTACCTGGACATCTCCAACGCGGTCGCCCTGCTGTGGCGCCTGGAGCAGCGCGGCGTCGACGTCGGCGCGCGCTGGGACGAACTGGCCGAGAAGGCCACGCGCCTGGGCGAGGATCACATGCTGATCTTCGCCGATGCCCACTACCTCATGGCGCTGGCCGCGACGCGCCGCGACAAGCAGGCCGAGGCGCTGCTCGACAGCCTGGAAGACTTCGCCCGCGGGCAAGGCACGCAAGAGGCGGTCGCCCGCGACGTCGGCCTGCCGCTCGGGCGTGCCATCCTGGCCTATGGCCAGGGCCGCTATGACGACGCCGTGCTGGCGCTGCAACCCTGCCGCGCCAAGCTGAACCGCCTGGGCGGCAGCCACGCCCAACGCGATCTTTTCGAGCAGATGATGATCGACGCGGCCATAAAGGCCGGCAAGATTGAGATTGCCCGGACACTGCTGTTGGAGCGCGCCGAGACGCGCCGCGACAACGCCTGGAATCACGCAATGCTCGTTGCCGCCGAGCGGACACTGACCCCGAACTGAAAAGGAGTCCGCCATGCCCCGCGGCAAAGATCACCACTACACTCTGCAACTGACCTGGACCGGCGCCGAAGCCGGCCCGACGCGTGATTACCGGGTCTATTCGCGGGAGTACCGCGTCGATTTCGACGGCAAGCCCTCGATGACCGGCTCCGCCGACCCGGCCTTCAAGGGCGATCCGAAACTGCATAACCCGGAAGAGCTGTTGCTGCTCGCGCTCTCGTCCTGCCACATGCTGTCCTATCTGGCCCTGGCATCGCTGGAAGGGCTGGTCGTGACCGCCTATGAGGACAATGCCAGCGGCACCATGGTGCAGGAGGGCCGCGGCGGGCGCTTCAACAAGGTGACGCTGCGCCCCAAGGTAACACTGGCGCCGGGCAGTGACCTTGCCCGGGCGGAAACCCTGCACGGGGATGCCAACAGGACCTGTTTCATTGCGAATTCGGTCAACTTCCCGGTCGGCCACGAAGCCAGCGTAACCACCGCCGGGTAAAGCCGGCAGACAAGGCCGATAAACAAGGCCGGAAGACAAACTCGGCAAAATAGCTATTATATGGCAGCGGTTTAGGACAAGAAGGCAGCGGAGGCTGCCCCTGGGTGGCCGCCGTGGCGGCATGAGAGGGGCCCGGGAAAGCCGGACTTCTCAGGGAAAACGGGGCTTGGGGCTGAAAGTGGGGTCATGAAGGTGGGAGCAGCGGCGTGAGCGCGGCGGAAGAACTGTTGGTGACCTCCTCCCTGGAAGTCTTGCGCGACGGACAGCGGCTGACCCTGCGGTTCACCGGCGACTGGACAACCCAGGAGCTTGCCCGCCACGATCCGGCGCTGCGCAACCTGGACCCCCAGGATGCCCGCGAAGTGGCGATGGACCTGTCTCAGTGCGGCGCGGTCGACAGCGCCGGGGCCTGGATCCTGGACCGTACCCTCGACGACCTGAAACGCCGCGGCCTGAACGTCGCCCTGGTGGGGGCCCCACCGGCGGTCGAGACGCTGATGGGAACTGTCGCGGCGCGCCACGTCGAATGTCCCCCGGCCCCCAAGGGCGACAATCCGCTTGTCGCCGTGATCCTGCGGGTCGGTCGGGAAACCGTACGGATCAGCCGCGAGGCGACCGATCTGCTGTCTTTCCTGGGTCTGACGATAACGGTCATGCTGCGCTCCCTGGCCATGCCCTGGCGCATCCGCGGGACGGCGCTGATCAGCCAGATGGAGCAGACCGGCCTCAACGCCCTGCCGATCGTCGGCCTGATTTCCTTTCTCGTCGGCGTCGTCCTGGCCTACCAGGGCGCCGATCAGCTGGCCCAGTTCGGCGCGCAGATTTTCACGGTCAACCTGGTGGCCGTCGGCATTCTGCGGGAAATGGGCATCCTCCTCACCGCCATCATCGTGGCCGGCCGCTCCGGCAGCGCCTTCACCGCGCAGATCGGCACCATGAAGGTGAACGAGGAAATCGACGCCATGCGCACCCTGGGCCTGGACCCCATGGAGGTGCTGGTCATGCCGCGGGTGATCGCCCTGGTCCTGGTGCTGCCGCTGCTCACCTTTTACGCCGACATCATGGGGCTGCTCGGCGGCGCCGTGATGGCCACGGTGGTGCTGGATATCTCATTCTTCCAGTTCGCCCGCCAGTTGAACGACGCGGTCACCGTCGAGACCCTGGCCGTGGGTATCATCAAGGCCCCCTTCTTCGCCTTCATCATCGGCATGATCGGCTGCTACGAGGGCCTGCAGGTAACGCGCAGCGCCGAATCGGTGGGCCAGCAGACTACCCGCGCTGTGGTTGAAGCGATCTTTCTGGTCATCGTGCTGGACGCGATGCTGTCGATCTTCTTTTCCGTGATCGGGTTCTAGCGGCATGGCGGCTCTGGAAGGTGCGGGTACGGGCGAAGGCGCAGGCAGCGCCGCGCAGGATCGGGCGGCACCGCCGGTCCTGTCGATCAGCGGGCTGAAAACCCAGTTCGGGACCTCGGTCATCCATGAAAATCTCGATTTCAGCGTCCAGCCGGGCGAGGTGATGGGGGTGGTCGGCGGTTCGGGTACCGGCAAGTCGGTGCTGATCCGCACCATCATCGGCCTGAACAAGCCCACCGCCGGGCGCATTTCGGTCTTCGGGCGCGACCTGGCGGGCCTGAACGGCGCCGAACTTATGGCCATGCGGTCGCGTTGGGGGGTGCTGTTTCAGGACGGCGCCCTATTTTCCTCTTTGACGGTGGCACAGAACATCGAGGTGCCGATGAAGGAGCACAGCGACCTCTCGCCGGCTTTGCGGCAGGAACTGATCGACGTGAAGATTTCCATGGTCGGCCTGCCGCCCGATGCGGCCCACAAATACCCGGCGGAACTTTCCGGCGGCATGCGCAAGCGCGCCGGTCTCGCCCGGGCCCTGGCGCTGGACGCGGATATTCTGTTCCTCGACGAGCCGACGGCAGGTCTCGACCCCATCGGCGCCGCCAACTTCGATATCCTGATCGGCGACCTGCAGCGGGCGCTGGGCCTGACGGTGGTCATGGTCACCCACGACCTTGACTCCCTCTATGCGATCTGCGACCGGGTTTCCGTGCTGGTGGACAAACGTGTAAAAGTGGGGACCATAGACGCGCTCATGCGTGAGCCGGACCCCTGGATTCAGGAATATTTCGGCGGCCCGCGTGGACGGGCCGCGGCAGGCAGCGCAGAAAAAGCCGGTACACAACCGGCGGGCACGGCCTGAATGAAACCGAAACAAGGGGACTGACGGGCTTCATGGAGACACGCGCCAACTACATCATGGTCGGACTCTTCGTGCTGCTGCTGGCTTTCGGCCTGCTCGGCTTCGTGCTCTGGCTCGCCAAGTTCCAGTTCGACACCGACTTCGCCCGCTACGACATCATTTTCGAAAGCGCCGTGACCGGCGTGAAGGAGGGCAGCCCCGTGCGCTACAACGGCGTGCGCGTCGGCGAGGTCATCTCTGTCGATCTGGACGACGACCGCCCGACCGCGATCCGCGTCCGGATCGAGGTGGAAAAGCGCACCCCCGTACGCAGCGACAGCGAAGCGGTGCTGGAGCTGGAGGGCCTGACCGGCGGACGCTATGTGTTGCTGACCGGCGGATCGCCCGACGCCCCGCCCCTGGAGCCGCCGCCCGGCCAGACCTATGCCGAGATCCCGCCCGGCACCTCTTCCTTCGAACAGGTTCTTGAAGGCGCACCGGAGGTTCTGGATAACGTCAACCTGTTGCTGCGGCGGGCCCAGGCCCTGCTCAGCGACCGCAACCTCAAGAATATCGAAGGGCTGATCGCCAATCTGGGCGCGGTAACCGGCGCCATCGCCAAGAACAGCGGCAACATCGATTCCCTGATTGCCGATGCATCCGCGACCATGGAGAACCTGCGCGACGCGACCGGCAGCCTGGAAACCATGGCCGGCTCTCTGGAAACCAACGTCGGCACGCTGACCGAGCGCGCCAATACGACCCTTTCCAGCTTTGAATCGATGGCCGGCTCGATCGACCGGGAGGTCACCCTGACCGCCGAAGACGCGCGCGAGTTGATCTCCAGCCTGCAGGTAACGGCGGAAAACCTGACCTCGGCGTCCAATCAGCTGGAAATCATGATCGCCGAGAATCGCGAGCCGATCCGCGATTTCGCCAATTCCGGTCTCTATGAACTCACCAACCTGCTGACCGAGGCCCGCGACCTGGTCGTGGTGCTCAACCGCGTCACCACCGAGGTTCAGAGAGACCCCGCCCGTTTCATCTTCGGAGACCAGCAGCAAGGCTATGAAGCACAACAATAGCAAACCGAACAGCGCCCTGGCGGCCTGCCGTCCGGTAGATCCAGCGGCGGGCCCCAACCTGGAACGCGAACCTAAGGTCGGACGCCGCCGCCTGCTGCGCGCCGTCGCAGCCCTGCCTGTCGTCGCCCTGGCGCCCGGTTGCGGGCTGAGCGTGCCCGGACAGGGCCCGCCGCCGGAGCTTTACCGGCTAACGCCCAAAAGTTCCTTCCGCCAGGACCTGCCGCAGGCGAACTGGCAGTTGATCCTGGAGCCGCCGGTTGCCAATGCCGGCCTCAACACCACGCGCATCGCCCTGCAGCGCAGCCCGACCCAGTTGGAATACTATGCCCGCTCCGGCTGGGCCGACCGGGCGCCTCTGATGATCCAGACCCTGATGATCGAATCCTTCGAGAACTCCGGCAAGATCGTTTCGATCGGCCGGGAATCCGTGGGGCTGCGGGCCGATTTCATCCTCAAGACCGAGCTCCGCGAGTTCCAGGCGATCTACTACAACAACGGCAAGCCGCAGGCCTGGGTCGGCGTGAATGCCAAGCTGGTACAGATGCCGCGCCGCTCGATCGTCGCCTCGCAGTCGTTCCAGCACTTCGTCGAAGCCGAAGTCGATCAACTCAGTGCCGTCATCGTCGCCTTTGACGATGCCCTGGGAAAGGTCATGCGCCAGATCGTCGAATGGACCCTGATCGAGGGCGATGTGGCGGTCAGCCGCGGCCGGCCACGGCTGAAACCGAGCGGCTAAACAAAGCACAGAGGTAGGGGCGCGAGACCTTAATCGGCTTGGTAAACAAAGTCTTGCCATTAGGAAAAAACAAACCTTTTCCCGACATACTGCAGGCCTCTGCAGTTAAGGGATTTTTCTCCTATGACCGAAATAAACGACCTGCGCCAGCGCGTGGAAGCCGCCGAGCAACGTTTTGGCCTGATCGACGAGCAGCAAGAACACTATAGCGACCGTCTGATCGGCCTTCTCGAGACCATCGAGGGCCAGTTGATCGCCGCCCGTGCCGAGATCGAAAATCAGATCGCCGAGACGGCCCGCGTGACCCAGGAGAACGAAGAGCTGCGCAGCATGCTGCACTCGCTTCTGCTGTCGATCGAAGAGAAAACCTTCACCCAGACCCTTCAGAACCTCGAGACCCGGGTGATCGCCCTGGTCGGCGGCGGCGGCACGCCAGATGGGGCCACGTCAGACGAGGCGCCGCAGGATGAAGAGAGCGCGGCGGAGGAGACTGCCGCAGAAGAGACTGCCGCAGAGGAAGTCTCAGCAGAAGCTGGAGAGGACGACACGGCGCCGCCGGCCGAAGAGGCTGCCGCCGAGGCCATCGAAGCTGAAAGCCCCGAAGCCGGGCAGGATGAGATCGAGGCGTCCGAAATCGACAGCAGCGATCCGGAACCTGAGGCGGAAGCAGAGTTGCCAGAGAGCGCTGCGCCAGAGAGCGAAGAAGCAGAGGCGCCGGACGCGGAAGCAATCGAAGGGGCGGAAGAGCCGGAGATGGCGGCGGAGGAAGACGAGGCCCTCGCGGCCATGGAAGAACCGGCCGCCGCCGAAGACGACGTAACTGCGGAAGATCCCCTTGCAGAGGCCCCAGCCGAAGCGGCACCGGCTGAAGACGTTGCAGCCGAGGACGTTGTAATCGAGGACGTTGCAACCGAAGACGCCGCAGCGGAAATGCCCGCTGAAGAGCCGGCCGAAGAAGCCGCTATGGAAGACGGCGGCCCGGAAGACTCTCCGGCCATGGAAGCTGAAGAAGCCCAACCTGACACTCAGGCCAACGATGATGCGGCCGATAGCGATGTGTCCGTCGATGCCATGGCCGAAGTAGAAGCGGCCGAAGCAGAGTCTGCTGCGACTGAGGATGCCCCTGCCGAAGACCCGGTTGCCGAGATGCCGGAGGCCGATGCTGCAGCGGAAAGCGAAGGCAGCGAAGCCGAGGTCGCGGGCGACGACGGCGAAGCGCCCGTCATGACCGAGGAATCGGTTGAAGAAGCCGCACCCGAACTCGCCGATACCGACGCGCAGAGCGACGACATGGCTGAGGCCGCCGCCGAGCCGGCAGCCGAGACCGGCGCAGACAGCCCGGCGGACGCCCAGGCAGACAAGGAACCGGTGATCGTCGAGGACGAAGCCAGTAGCGACACACCCTCGGTGAAGGAAATCATCCGCCGGGTGGGGGATCTGGCGAAAGAACTGGAGCGTGCGGAAGCGCAGCGCAAGGCAAGCCAGGAACCCGCCAGCGAAGAACCGGCGGCAGCTGAGAACGATCCCGCCGAGAGCGATCCCGTTGAAGAACCGCCCATGGATGCGGCAGCCTCCGCCTGATACCAGGGCATCGCGGCACGATCCATCCTGACCCAACCCATCCGGATGAAGCCAACCCGGCTTCATCCGGATGCAAGACCCTCACCGCAGCCTCCCCGCAAGCAGCCGCCCGAGACGCTTTTCATCTCGAGGCTTTTTTCTTCGACACTTTTCACCGCAACTCAATTCGTCGCGACGCATTTCACCGCGCGCCATTGAAATCGCGGCCGCCCGGCCTCCTCTTTCTGTAAAAGCCCCCGCAAGTAAATAACTGGCAAGAAGACCGCTTTCATTTTAACTTTGACGTGCAGTCCCCGATTTGATGAACCAAGAGAGCATTCAGTCTCACGCCGTCGTTTTTATTGAATTCATATTTTAGAGTTTACGCATGTCGTCTCGTCGTGCTCAGGACCAGACTCTGCTCAACCGCCTGACGGCGGAAGATGGCCAGCTGCGCCGTCAGCAGTTGGAAGGTTTTGCGCAGCACACGCCGATCAACTCCACCGTCAGCCTGGTCAATTCCCTGATCGCGGTCATCATGCTTTGGGATACGGTGCCCAAGGTCTTCCTGTTGACCTGGCTCGGCCTGATCTGGGCCTTTTCGCTGCTGCGTTTGCAGCGCTGGTGGCACTGGCGGTCCCGGGCGGCGGAACAGGCAGACCGCAAACCAAAGCCGGTGCGCCGCGCGACCCTGCACAAGGCCGCCGCCTGGGCCTTGGCGGCAGGGCTTATCTGGGGCTCCAGTGTCGGCTTCGACCCCTACCTCAGCCCGGATCAACGCCTGCTGATCGCCATCGTCATCGCCGCGATGGCCGCCGGCGCCGCAACCACCCTGGGGGCCATTCCGCTTGCCGCCGGGGCCTTCATCATCGCGGCGATCATGCCCTGGGCAGTGTATTTCGCCTGGATCGGCGACCACATCCATATCGGCCTGGCCTGCTTCGCCCTGATCATGACCCTGGCCATGCTGATTTCCACCAGCATCGTTCACAAGTCCTTCATGGAGGCGATCCGTGCGAGGCATCGCAACAGCGTTCTGGTGCGCCAGATCCGCGATCAGCGCAGCGAGTGGTTGGAAATCTCCGATACCTCCGAAGCCTTCGCCTTGTTCGACGAAGAAGAGCGTCTGCTGCTGTGGAACGAAAACTATCGCCGCATCCTCTCTCTATCGAAGGACCAGCTCTTCCGGGGGGCGAAGCGCCGCGAGCTGCTGCGCCTCTGCGCGGCGCCGATATCGGTGACCCGGGGCGAGGAGTCCATCGACCAGTGGATCGAACGGCAGGTCGCCCTGAGCCAGGGCGATAAAGAGCCGCAGGTCGAGCAGTTGTCCAACGGGCGCTGGCTGAAATCCATCGCCCGCGAAACCGGGCGCGGCCATACCGCCACCGTGCATGTCGACATTACAGAGTTGAAAAAGCACGAGGCGGAGTTGCTGGCGACCCAGGCGGAACTGCGGCTTCAATCCCGCGAGGTCCAGCGCGCCTACGACCAACTGGGCCTGCAACACCGCAAGATCGAGGAAACCACCGAAGAACTGCGCCGCGCCCGCGATTCGGCGATGGCGGCAAGCCGGGCGAAAACCGAGTTTCTGGCCAACATGAGCCACGAGCTGCGCACGCCGCTGAATGCAGTTATCGGCTTTTCGGAACTGCTGGGCCGCGAAGCCTTCGGGCCGCTGGGAAGCGAGCGCTACGAAAGCTACGTCAAGCACATCCACGACAGCGGCGAACACCTGCTGAACCTGATCAACGACCTTCTCGACCTGTCGATTATCGAGGCCGGCGAGTTGCAGCTTTCCGAAGAGCCGGTGAACATGACCGAGGTTGTCAGGCTGTGTTGCCAGTTGGTGCGCAATCAGGCGGAACGCGCCGAGGTGGCACTCTCGGTCACCGGTAACCTGGAAGACTGGCCACAACTGCGCGCCGACGGAACCAAGCTGCGCCAGATCGTGCTCAACCTGCTCTCCAATGCCATCAAATTCACCCCGGCACGGGGGTCGGTCGTGCTGGATCTCAGTGGCGGCTGGGGCGCGCCTTTCAGGATTGAGGTGACCGATACCGGCATCGGGATGCGCCCGGAGGACATCCCCTCGGTACTGGAGCCCTTTCGCCGCCTGACCCCGGCCCACAGCGCCGACTATCAGGGCGCCGGCCTCGGCCTGCCGTTGACCAAGGCCCTGGTCGAACTGCACGGCGGCGAACTGGCGATCTCAAGCGTGCTGGGCGAAGGGACGACGGTCACCATCACTTTGCCGCCGGGCATGGCCTATGATCAGGGTCCGGCCCCGTCCGCCCGGGCAGCAAGTGCGACGCCCGGCAGCGCCTGAGCGATCCGGCAGTCTCCCGGCGCTAGAGCGTTTTCGACTGACGTCGGATCGGTTCCAGCCCGTTCCCCCTCCCGGCCACCCACCAGGATAATCGCATTGGGTGGCCGGGAGGGGGAGCGGGCCGGTGCCGTCAAACTATGAAAGAGTCTATTTCAACGGCAGAAACAGGATCCGACAGATGTCTGAGGTGACGATCGATTTTGCCTGGGGCAGCGCCGGGCTTCGCGACCGCCTGCCGGTCAGCGATCTCATCGTGATCGTCGATGCCCTGTCCTTTTCCACCGCTGTCGACGTCGCTGTTTCACGGGGGGCAGAGGTCATACCCTACCGCTACCGAGACGACACGGCGGCGGCCTTCGCTGCGGAGCACGAAGCACGGCTTGCCGGCCCAAGGCGTGCCGGAGGCCCCAGTCTCTCACCGCCGAGCCTGGATCAGCTCGCTGCCGGCGACCGGCTGGTCCTGCCCTCGCCCAATGGCGCAACGCTGTCGACCCTGGTCGACGGCAAACCGGCCTATGCCGCCTGCCTGCGCAATGCCACCGCCGTCGTGGCGGCTTTGCAGGCTGGGGCGGCGAAGCGGGAGCAGACCCGCATCGCCGTCATCGCCGCCGGCGAGCACTGGCCCGACGGCAGTCTGCGGCCCGCCCTGGAAGACCTGCTGGGCGCCGGCGCCGTCCTGGCCCGGCTGAAGGGCCGCTTGAGCCCCGACGCAAAGGCCGCCGCCGCGGCTTACCGGGAACTACGCGGCGATCTCGCCGACGCCCTGGCGCTCTGCCCCTCCGGCCAGGAGCTGATCGCGGCGGGCTACCCCGACGACGTCGCCTGGGCCACGGCGGAGGACAGCAGCACCGCCGTCCCGCTTTTGCGCGAAGGCCGCTACAGCGACGCAAGCGGGATCTGAACCTGCGGCAGCCCGTTTTATCCTGAAGACGGCAGAGGTGATTCCGGACTGGCAGGGCGGATCACTTGGTATGTCGACTGCACCAGACCGGATGGATAGTCCACCGTCTTGACGTGCTTCAGGTCGACCGCTTCATCCAATCGCCCGAACAGCGGAATGCCGCTGCCGAGGAGAATCGGAATCCGGGTCAGCACGAGATCCGATATCAGGTTCTCGCGCAGAAAAGCCTGGATGAGCTGACCGCCATCGATGTAGGCGCGCCGCCAGCCCTCTTTCGATAAGGCATCCATTACCTGTTTCGGACTGTCGCCGACAATCCGCACCTTGCCGACAAGGTCTTCGCGCAGATCGCGCGCCGCAAGCGAGCGGCTCAACACGACAACGGGCTTGGCATAGGGCCATGCGCCAAAGGTGAGGACCTTCTCATAGGTAGCCCTGCCCATGACCAGCCCGTCGACGCTATCCATGAAGTCGTCGTAGCCGTGGTCTTCGCCCTCGGTCGGCTGCTTCATCAGCCAGTCCAGACCGCCGTCCGGCGCGGCGATGAAACCGTCGAGGGATACTGCAATGTAGACATGGCCGGTGGTCAAAAAAGTCACTCCCCGATTGCCGCCGCGCTCCAACCCGGTTCAACAATGGCCGGAAGACCGCGAAGCGGCGGCACTGGATTTCGCGGTCGGTCTATTTCAAAGCCGCGGCGCGGCTGCGCAAAGCATCGATGTCGGCGCCGGTTATGACATCGAGATTTTTTTCGATGACCGCGGTCGGCCAGGTCCACCACTGCACATCGAGAAGCGCCTCGATCACATCGTCGGAAAACCGCTTCTTCACCGGCCTGGCCGGATTGCCGCCGACGATGGTGTAGGGCGCGACGTCTTTCACGACCACGGCCCTGGCGCTGACGATGGCACCGTCGCCGATGGTCACGCCGGGCATGACGACGGCTTCCATGCCGATCCACACATCGTTGCCGATAACGGTGTCGCCCTTGTTTGCCGTCGTTGCGAAGAGATCCTTCACGGCGGCCGCCGTGGTCTCCTCCGTCATCATGAAATTCCAGAAGGGATAGGTCGAAAAGCCGCTCATGTCATGGTTGGCGGAACTGGTGATGAAACGCACCCCGTGGGCAATCTGGGCGAACCTGCCGATCACCAGTTTCTCCGGGCTGAGGGGAAAGAGATACGGCGCGATGGTTGCCGCGTAGTCGTCGCGCAACTGGAAGTCATGATAGTAACTGTGGTCCCCGACCGCGATGCGCGGGTGGTCGATCACGTTCTTCAGGTACACGACCTGTTCGATGACGGTGCCGTCCGGCATCACCATGGGATGCTTCTTCGATGCGTCGAGCAAAGGCATGTGTCTGCGACCTGGCACTGCGGTGGTGGGGAGGCGACCGGGGATGCGCAGGCCTTGCATTCATCACCGGAAGAGCGCGGATCATCCTATCGGACAAGACCTTCCGCAAGCCATCTTCACAGCCCTGCGACATACCGCCGCCTGGCCTGGGACGCGCCTTCCGGCGGGAGACCCCGCCGGCCATTGCGCAGCAGCGGTCCGCGAACCATATTATGGCCATGACCGACGACAGTGCGACGACCGGGCGGGCCCTCGTGCCCTACGATGCGGAGCGGCACCGGCGTGACGAAACGGCGGTAACCCGCAGCTTTTGGGCAAAAATGCGCCTGACTGTCGGCAAGGCGCCCTTTCTGGAGGAAGCCACCGCGGCCTACTACTGCGCGACCGATCCGGCGACACCCTCAACCGTCAAGGCCATGCTGATGGCGGCGCTGGCCTACTTCGTGGTGCCCAGCGACATGATCCCCGATTTCATCGCCGGCCTCGGCTTCACCGATGACGCCACGGTTCTGTTCGCAACCCTCAGCCTGGTTTCCAGCCATATAAAAAGCCGGCACCGGCAGCGGGCCAAAAGAGCCCTGCGGCGCCTGGGCCTGAAGAAAAGCATCGCCTAGACCGTGCCGGGCAAACCCACCTTGGCCGAGGTACCGCGCCCGGCGCTCGTGCTCGGTTTCGCGGGGCTGATCCCCTTCGTCGCCGCGGGCTTCGGCGTCTGGCTTGCCGGCTACCCGCAAAACCTCATCGCCCTGGATATCCAACTCGCCTACGGCGCGGTCATCCTGTCTTTCATGGGGGCGGTCCACTGGGGTCTCGCCATGGCCGACCGCAGTGTGGCGATCGGCTACCGGCGGCTGGGCTGGTCGGTCGTACCGGCGCTCATCGGCTGGCTGGCGCTGCTGCTGAACCCGGTCTATGGCCTGCTGCTCATGACCATCGGCTTTGCCGGGGTCTACTTCGGCGATTTGCGCAGCATCGCGGCGGGACACACACCGTCCTGGTACCGGGCCCTGCGCAAGCCCCTGACGATCATCGTCATCGCCGCCCTCGCCTCTTCCTACGGCGCGCTGATCCTAAGGGTGTAGGCTCTTTTCGGCCGGCGGCGCAGCGCTGGCGGCGCGCTGGGCGGCTTCCCGGCGGGCGATGTAGAAGGTCGAAGCGACGATCAGCCCGGCGCCGGCAACGGTCCAGAAATCGGGGACCTCGGCAAAAATCAGAAAACCGATGGCGCCCGCCAAAATCAGTTTCAGATAATCGAAGGGCGCCACGAAGCTGGCTTCGCCGATGCGATAGGCGCGGATGATCATGGCCTGGGAGCCGACCCCCAGAAAGCCGACGGCGGCCAGCAGCAGCCATTGAAAGGCTGTCGGCCACTGCCAGGCATAAAAGGCCGGGCCGATGGTTATGGCGATGGACGCCAGACAGAAATAGATCAGCATGGTCACATGGCTTTCGCCGGCCGGCAGCTTCTTCACCAGCATCACCGCAACGGCGATGCCCAACACCGAGGCGAGAGCGACCAGGGCCGCGGGATCGAAGGCGGCGGCCCCGGGCCGGACCATGATCAGCACCCCGGCAAAGCCGGCCAGGGTGGCCAGCCAGCGGCGCCAGCGCACCTGTTCCTTCAGCATCAGCACCGCCAGCAGGACCACGAACAGCGGCAGCGTAAAGGTGAGCGCCGTGAACTCGGCCAGGGGCAGCTGGCCGACGGCATAGAAGCCGGCGACCATCGCCAGCCCGGCGCTGATCGAACGCACAGCCTGCAGCCCGGGCGCCTTGCTGCGCCACACCCCGATACCGGCGCGATAGCAGAACGGCACCAGCGCGGCGAAGGAGAACAGCGCCCTGGCAAAGCCGATCTGAAAGGCATCCAGACCCTCGCTGCTCAGGGTCTTCACGAAAGCCGAATTGACGGTGAAGCCGGCGCTGGCGGCGATCATCCAGAGGGCGCCGCGGTGGTTGGGCGAGAGCCGCTGCCAAGCGGCGGCAAGCCCGGCCCGGGACAGATCCCCCATCACGTCTTGTCCAGGGTCACGTCTCGTCCAAACTCACGTCTTGACCTTCACCGCTTCGCTGCCGGGGCGGTGGGTCGGCCTTTCCTTGGCAATCCGCGCTTCACGGTTGGCGATGTAGACGGCCGAAGCAGCGATCACCGCGGCACCGACCCAGGTCCAGAGGTCCGGTTGCTCGCCGAACAGCAAAAAGCCGATGGCGGCGACGAAAGGCAGCCGCGCATAGTCGAAGGGCAGGATGGCCGAGGCGTCGGCCTTGGCGAAGGCGCGGGTGAAGGCGATGTGGGCCAGGACCGCGCAGGCGCCGACGAAGACCATGAACAGCAGTGCGCGCAGGCTGGGCATCTGCCAGACGAAGAGCGCCGGTATCAGGGACAGCGGGGTCAGCAGCAGGTTCATGTAGAGCACCACGGCCATGGGCTCCTCGGTGCGCGACAGCGACTTCACGATCAGCACGGTCACCGCCATGAAGCAGGCGGCGATCACCGGCAGGGTCATCACCGGGGTGATCTCGACGAAGCCGGGACGCAGGATGATCAGCACGCCGAGAAAGCCGACGATGGTGGCGGTCCAGCGCCGCGCCCTGACGATCTCACCCAGGAAGATCGCCGCCCCGGCGGTCGCGAACAGCGGCACCGTGAAATTCAACGCCACCGCATCGGCCATGGGCATGACGACGATGGCGGTGAACCAGCAGAGCATGGCGACCAGGCCGATTCCCGCCCGCCAGAGATGGACCTTCAGGCGATCGGTGCGCAGCGCCCCGAAGCCCATGCGGGCCAGCCAGGGCAGCATGAACATCAGGGCGAAGGCATTGCGGAAGAAGGCGATCTGAAAGGGGTGCAGGCCTTCCTCCGCCGCCAGCTTGATGCCGGCGTTCATCACCGCAAACAGCAGGGCCGCCACCGTCATCAGGAAGGCGCCTTGCAGCGGCGCGGGCAGGTTCCTGGCGCGCGCGATAAGGGAGGTAGAGGAAGGCATTCGTAGACATTCTACGGCCAAGACGGCGGTATCGCCAGCCATGCCGCCGCAGGGCTGCCATGCGGCGCAGGGGCGGAAAGGCGCCTGGCTGCCAGCGCCCAGGCTCGCCCAGCGGCCCGGATCGCCTCTGGATCAGGGGGCCGGGCTTCGCCATACTGCGCAAAACGGCGGACCACCCGTCGGCAAAAGCAAATCGCCCACAGGGAAACCGCAATGACCGAACCGCTTTGGCAGCCCTCTCAGGAGCGGATCGCCGCAACCCGCCTGACCGCCTTCATCGACCGCGTGAACCAGGACCACGGCACCGGCTTCCACGGCTACGACGACCTCTACGACTGGTCGGTGACGGAGATCGAGAAGTTCTGGACCTCGGTCTGGAATTTCTGCGGCGTGATCGCCGATGCCGACCCCGGCCCGGTGCTGGTCGACGGCAGCAAGATGCCAGGCGCCACGTTTTTTCCCGAAGCCCGCGTCAACTTCGCCGAGAACCTGCTGCGCCGCCCCCTCAATGAACCCGGCGACAATGGTGACGCCCTGGTGTTCTGGGGCGAGGACAAAGTAAAGCGCCGCCTCTCCCACCGCGATCTCTACGACCAGGTGTCCCGCACCGCCCAGGCCCTGGCGGCAGAGGGGGTCGGCCCCGGCGACCGGGTCGCCGGCTTCCTGCCCAACATGCCCGAGACCGTGGTGGCCATGCTGGCGGCGACCTCCCTCGGCGCGGTCTGGTCGTCCTGCTCGCCTGATTTCGGCGTCCAGGGCGTGCTCGACCGCTTCGGCCAGATCGAACCCAAGGTCCTGTTCTGCGCCGACGGCTATCACTACAACGGCAAGATCATCGACTCGCGGCCCCGGGTGGCGGAGTTCACCGCGAAGCTGCCGTCGCTGAAAAAGATCGTCGTCGCCGCCTACCTGGAAGAAGCGCCGGACGTCACCGGCATCGACCGGGCCGTCAGCCTGGCCGATTTCATCGCGCCCTTTGCGGCCGGCGAAATCGCCTTTGCCCGCCAGCCCTTCAACGCGCCGCTCTACATCATGTTTTCCAGCGGCACCACGGGCAAACCCAAGTGCATCGTCCACGGCATCGGCGGCACCCTGCTGCAGCACCTGAAAGAACACCAGCTGCTCTGCGACGTGAAGCCCGGCGACCGGGTTTTCTACTTCACCACCTGCGGCTGGATGATGTGGAACTGGCTGGTCACAGCCCTGGCCTGCGAGGCGACGCTGCTGCTCTACGACGGTTCGCCCTTCGCGCCTGATGGTAACATCCTGTTCGACTTCGCCGAGGCCGAGAAGGCGACGCTCTTCGGCACCTCAGCCAAGTACATCGATGCCCTGGGCAAAGCGGGGATCGACCCTCAGTCGGATCACGACCTCTCTTCGCTCAAGCTCGTCACCTCCACCGGTTCGCCGCTGGTGCCGGAGGGCTTCGACTACGTCTACCGGCACATCAAGCACGATGTCTGCCTGTCCTCCATCGCCGGGGGCACCGACATCATCGCCTGCTTCGTCGGCGGCAATCCCATCGGCCCGGTCTGGCGCGGCGAAATCCAGCGCCGCTGCCTGGGCATGGCGGTGGCGGTCTTCAACAGCGACGGCCAAGCCGTGCGCGGCGAAAAGGGCGAACTGGTCTGCGTGAAACCCTTTCCCTCCATGCCCATCGGATTCTGGGACGATGCCGAGGGCGCGCGCTACCGCGCCGCCTACTTCGAGACCTATCCCAACATCTGGCACCACGGCGACTTCGTCGAGCTGACCGAACACGACGGCATCATCGTCTATGGCCGTTCCGACGCCACGCTCAACCCCGGCGGGGTGCGCATCGGCACGGCGGAGATCTACCGCCAGGTCGAGAAACTCGACGCGGTCGAGGAGTCCATCGTCATCGGCCAGGACTGGCAGGGCGACGTCCGTGTTGTGCTGTTCGTCAAGCTGCGCCCCGGCGTCGCGCTGGACGACGACCTGACCACCCGCATCAAGACCCAGATCCGCCAGGGCGCCACGCCGCGCCACGTGCCGGCCAAGGTCATCCCGGTGGCCGATATCCCGCGCACCAAGAGCGGCAAGATCGTCGAGCTGGCGGTGCGCGACATCGTCCACGACCGCGCGGTAAAGAACCAGGAGGCCCTGGCCAACCCGGAAGCCCTGGACCTCTACCGCGGCCTGGAAGAACTGCGCAACTGACGCGGGAAGCCCCCTCACCCTCCCGCTGACGCGGGCCCCTCCCTCTCCCACGCAGGGGAGAGGGATTCTCTCGCGACATTTTTTTTGGGTCCCCCTCTCCCCTGCGTGGGAGAGGGTCGGGGTGAGGGGGCTTTCCGCGAAGCGGACCTGACAGCCGTTCGCTCAGTTCGCAGAGCAATGTAAAAAAAAGCCGCCGTCAGCGAGACGTCCTCAGGGCGATTCGTCCAGCACCACGTCATCGTCGGCGGGGCCGGTCGCATCACCGCCCATGCGCAGGCGATGGCCATCCGGGTCCTCGATATTCATTTCGCGAACGCCCCAGGGAAAGTCGGTCGGCTCCTGGCGGATGATGGCCCCCCGTTGTCTGTAGTCCTCGTAGAGGGCGTCGACGTCGTGAACGAAGATCGAGATCCACGTGCCCGGCGCGCCCTGCCCGTCCTGGCAGAGGAAGATACGCACATCGTCGCGATGAACGCAGGCGAAGGTCGGCGGCGTCTCCCAATCCCATTCTTTCTGGAACCCCAGTTTCTCGACGTAGTAGGCGATGGAGGCGGGCACGTTCTTTACGTTGAGAATCGGTATGGCGGATTTGAACCGGTTGGGGCTGTGGTCGACCGGATCGGCCCCGGCGGCGATCAGGCGCTCAGCGATGCGCTTGTCGGTCTTGGGCGCGGCGCAGTTGAGGGGGGTGTATCCGCGGCTGTTCCTGGCGATCGGATCGGCGCCCAGGTCCAGCAGAAGGCCGACCACCTCGGGCTGGTTCTTCAGCACCGCGAAGTGCAGGGGCGTACAGCAGTACTCCAGCCGGCTCATCTGACGGGAGACCAGCTGCGGGTCGCCCTCGATGAGCTTGCGGACCAGGCCGGCCTCGCCAAGGGCGATGGCCGTGAAGATCGTGGGTGCGGCCCCGCGGGCCATGAGGAACTCAGCCACGTCACGGCGCACATGCTGGAAGTTGGTCGCCCAGCCGATCACACCCATCTCGTGCTCGTCGCCCTCGCCTGCGATGTCCGCGCCAGCATCGACGAGGCGCTTCACGACATTGAGGTGACCTTCCTGGGCGGCCCAGTGCAGCGCCGAAGCGCGGTCGAGCCGGTCGCGCAGGTTCACGTCGAAGCCGAGCCGCAGCAGCAGATCGACACAGTCGAGATGGCCGCCCGCCGCCGCAAGATGCAACAGCGGCCGGGTCCATTGACCGCCGACGATATTGATCTTGGCCGGATGCCCGCTGAGCAGGCGGGCGAGATCCTCCGCCCGGCCCTGACTCGTGGCGGCGATGATCTGACCGTCGAGGCTCAGGGTATCGACATGCTCCTTGAGCGCGCGCCAGCTTTTGAAACCGTAGAGCCCGGCAACATCCAGCTGGGCATGGTGCAGCCGGGCCGAAGCGTCGCTCTTCTGCAGCTCAACCAACCGCTGCTTGGCGGTCTTCTTCAGCCAGTCGATATCGGGGCGGGGTGGCAGGGATTTGATCATGGGACACCTTCTCTCTCGATACCCGGCGTCCGCAGCTCACGGGTGGAAAGAAGATGTGGATCACATCGTTGATAAGAGGTGGGTTCAACCCTTTACGCGGACCGTTGGCCACCTGCTCGGCCAGGACGACATTATGGATTGTCGGGCATCGAAGTCAACACGACGCCGGCCCGCTCCCCTCCCGTCTTTGTCACCCCGGATCAAGTCCGGGATGACGAAAGGTGAAATCCCAGCCGGTTCTCCAATGCCGGCGCAGCCTTCTCCACAGACGGGGAAGGCGTCCTGCCTCTGGCCTGGATTGGATGAGACAATTACTATCTTAAACGCGACAAGCCATTGAGTTTGTTAAGGTAAAATGAATTTGAGCTATGCTGCCATAGCATAGAGGTTCTGACTTTCCAGCATTTGTCGCGAGGCTCAAAGAGCCTTATTTGTCGAATAACAGATTGGGAACAACCGGTGGCTCCGGACCTGGCGAACCCTGCCGGGCCACCAAGACAGATAGGAGACAGGACCATGGCCAATGTGATCCACACCACCGCCCGTCCTTATATGCCCGGCGATCGTGCCGTGGGCCTGCTGGGCGGCACCGTCGCTGCCTTTCGCGACACTCTGACGAGCCTACGCGATGCCTATGTGGCCGAGCGCCGGGAGCAGCGGCTGGCCCATGCCACCCGCGACCTCGACCTGCACCTGCTGCGCGACATCGGCCTGGACCACGGCGCCAGCTAAGGCTGAAGCTTCGAAGTACCAAGCCAACCACGGTAAAGAGGGCGGCCCCTGAAAAGGGGACGCCCTTTTGCTTTGCCCGCTCCAACGAGCCGCGAAAAAGCCCGCGCATTATCTTACATACCCTTCGAGACGACCCTTCGGGTCTCCTCAGGGTAAGGCAGAACATTGAAATGATTGTCCTCATGCTGAGGAGCGAAGCGTCTCGAAGCACGAGGGCAATCATGCCGCCGCCGTCTCAGCGGCCCGCTAAACAGGATAGCGGATGAAGAGGTGGTTGAGGCCGTTCAGGACAGCGTAGAGTTGGTCGAACTGGACCTTGAAACGCGCCCAGTCGTGACGCGGGTCGAGATCCTGCAGGGTCTCCTGGATTTTGCTCAGGGGCGTCTGCCCGTCGATCCAGGGCAGGATGGCCGGCGCCAGCCGCGGCAGCGGAAACTGCAGGGCGAGGCCGTCGAATTCCCCTTTGAGACTGAGGTCGCGCTGCACCGCCTTGGCCAGCTGGGGCCCCTGCATCACCCGCAGGCAGGGCACGGCATCGCGGCCCGCCGGGCTGGCCACCGTGTCCTCTATAAGGTTCTTGGTGACGTAGAAGACATGGGTCTTCAGATTGCCGGCCAGCTTTTCGGCAAAGGCGGCCCGCTCCAGGGGCGACAGGCCGGAAAGCGCTTTCAGCAGGACCGGATCCTTCACATAGGTCGCCGGGTCATAGCGCAGCGGCTCGATAAAGGTGACCAGTTTCAGGCCGCAGCCTTCGACCAGCGCCGCCACCTCCTCCACCAGATAGGCGCGGTCCTGGCTGTGCAGCAACAGATCGACCAGTTCCGCATCGCTGCCGCCGTGATCGCGCAGCACCGGGTTGCGGGCAAAGAGATTGCTGGCGGGCAGATTGCCCAGCAGCCGCCGGGCCAAGGTGACCTGCTCCGCCAGGGGCTGGTCCCCGGCCAGGCGGCGCAGCATCTCCTGCAGTGGATAGACGCCGTCGCGGCCGAGGGTGCCGTAGACCATCAATCCCATCCCGCCGTCATCTTTCAGCAGGCCGGCCAGCGCACTCAGTCCGGCGGCGGGCTCTTTCAGGTGGTGCAGGACACCGCAGCAATCGATGTAGTCGAAGACCCCCAGGTCCAGCTTGCCAACCTCCAGCAGTGACCCGGTAACGAAGCGGATGTTGGTCAGGCCGCGGGCGCCGGCGCGGGCTTCGGCCACCGAGCGCGAAGACTGCGAGAGGTCGAGATAGACCACCTCGCCGCCGCGCTTTGCGCCGGGGTTCGAACCGGGGCTCCCAGTCCCCGCCTGGGCCGCATCACTAAGCTGCTGGGCCAGCATGATGGCGGCATCGCCGGTGCCGCCGCCGGCCACCAGGGCGCGGAAAGGCCGGCTGAAGTCGCGCCGCCCGGCATAGAGGTAGTGGTTCAGTTCCATCAGGTTGCTGGGCGAGCCGACGACAAGGCGCGTCGCCTCTTCCGCCGGATCGCGGGAGGGATAGGGATAGGCCTCGTACTGGTCGCGAACGCTGTCAGTCATCGCGGGCGCTCATGACGGCCTTGGTCGAAGAGACGGAAAGGCATGACGGAACCGACTCTACGCCGCGCCCGTGGTCAGGACCACCTTGCCGGTCGAGCGTCGATTCAACAGCAATGCCATGGCTTCTGCGGCTTCCGCCAGGTCGTGCTTGTGTGAAACGTGTGGCTTGAGCCGGCCTTCTTCGAACCAGGCGAAAAGCTCGCGAAACTCCTCGGCCAGAAGTGCCGGTGCCTTTTGCCGGTAGGAGCCCCAGTAGATACCCATCGCGGCGATGTTCTTCACCAGCAGAATGTTGGCCGGAATTTGCGGCACCCGCCCGGCCGCAAAGCCGATGATCAACAGCCGGCCGGACCAGGCGATGCAGCGCAGCGAGGCATCGAAGACATCGCCGCCCACGGGATCGAAAACCACGTCGGCGCCCTGCCCGTCGGTCAGGGCCTTCACCCGCTCGCGGATGTCTTCGCTGCGATAGTCGATCAGGTCGTCGGCGCCGTGGGCCTTGGCGACAGCCAGCTTGTCGGGGCCGCCGGCGGTGGCGATCACCCGGGCACCGATGGCCTTGCCGATTTCCACTGCCGCCAGGCCCACACCCCCGGCCGCGCCGTGCACAAGCAGGGTTTCGCCGGCCTGCAGCCTGGCGTGCCAGCGCAGCGCGCCATGCGCCGTGCCATAGGTGATCGGAAAGCCCGCCGCCTCGGCCCAGCCGAGGCCGTCGGGAATTGGAAAGACATCGCCCGCGCGGGCCAGCGCCGCCTCGGCATAGCCGCCACGATCGGTCAGCGCCAGCACCCGCTGGCCCGGGCTTAAGCCCGTGACACCGGGGCCCAGGGCCTTGATGCGCCCGGCAACCTCCAGGCCCGGCGAGAAAGGAAAGGCCGGCCGTTCCTGGTACTTGCCGGCGATCATCAGCGTATCGGCAAAGTTCACCCCGGCGGCGGCCACGTCCAGCAGCACCTCCCCGTCACCCGGCAGCGGGCTCGGCAGGTCTTCCAGCTTCAGGTCTTCCGGGCCGCCCCAGTCGCGGCAGACGACAGCGCGCATCGCTTCGACACCTCGGTTGTCTCGTGTTTCAGAAGGGGATCCGTTCGGCCGGGCGCAACTCGCCCACAGCCAGGCCGGCGCGGTTGTGGATCAACGGGGTCAAGACACCGCCCAGCGCCGCCGCGTCGTCCTCGCTCAGGATGTCGAGATGGCACAGCAGGCGGCCCATCAAAACCTCCGCCGCCCGGCCGGCGCCGTCGTCGACCTTGATCGCCGCGCCCAGGCCCAGCTCGGGAAAGCTGGCGCAGTAGACGCCTTCGGCGCCTGTCTTGATCAGCGCCTTCGCACCGGTCTTCTCCATCACCAGGGTATCGAAGCGGCCGCTGCCCGCCACCATGAAGGGCTCTTGCGCCACCGCCGCCCGGATGCGCGCGCAGGCCGCCTGGCGTGTCTCCGGCTGATCGTCGGGCGCGCCGAGCCGGGCCATGGCCAGGGCGATGTTGCCCAGGGGCATGCCGATGACGGGAATGCCGCAGCCGTCGACCCCGCGCGGCGCCGCCCCCAGGTCCAGCCCGGTCATCCCCTCCAGCACGCCAAGGATACGCTGCTGCACCGGATGCTCGTACTTCACATAGCCCTTGGCCGGCACGCCGAGATGGCGGGCCAGGGTGAGGAAGCCCGAATGCTTGCCCGAGCAATTGTTGTGGGCCGCGGTCGGCAACTTACCAGCGGCCAGCAGGGCGATCATCGAAGGCTCATGGCTTGGCAGCTGCGGGCCGCATTCCAGATCGGCGACGGAGCAGCCGATCCGCGCCAGCCAGGCCTCGGCGGTTTCGGCATGGCGCGCTTCGCCAGAGTGGCTGGCGCAGGCCATGGAGAGCTCGGCCGTGGAGACGTCGTAAGCCTCCGCCGCGCCGCTTTCCACCATCGCAATCGCCTGCAGCGACTTGATCGCGGAACGGGCATAGACCGGGCGCTCGATATCGCCGGCGGAAAGCACGACGCTGCCGCCGGCATCGACCAGGGCGATGGCGGCACGGTGCCCGCTCTCGACCATGGCGCCGCGGGTCACCTCGACCAGAAGCGGATTGGCCGGCGGCGCTGCGCCCGGTTCGGAGGCAGCATCTCTATCGGACGGCAGGGATTCTAGTGTCATGAAAGGTCGCCAAAATCAGGAAAGGCTGCACCCGGCAACCGCCAAGCAGCTTGCCTCCGCCGGCCCGGCCATGCAAGTTTTCGCGCCATGCGTGGATACTTCGCGATTGGGGCTGAGGGAATCAGCAAACCGATGAACCTGGGCAGCCTGCTGCGCACGGCTCATGCCTTCGGCGCGAGCTTTTTTTTCGCCATAGAGCCGGCCTTCAAGATCAAAGAGGTGAAGCACTCCGACACCTCAGACGCGGCAAAGCACCTGCCGCTCTACACCTTCTCTTCAGTCGACGCGCTGATGCTGCCGCGCGGCTGCGCCCTGGTGGGGATCGAACTGACCGACGACGCGGTGGAACTGCCCTCTTTCTTCCACCCGCAGGCGGCGGCTTATGTTCTGGGGCCGGAGCGCGGCAGCCTGTCGCCGGAGATGCAGGCGCGCTGCGATCATCTGGTGAAGATCCCGACGAAGTTCTGCATCAATGTCGGCCTTGCCGGCGCCCTGGTGATGTACGACCGCCAGATTTGCCAGGGCCGCTTCGCCCGCCGTGGCACCAACCCGCGCGCCAAGCCCGAGGCCCTGCCCGAACACGTCTCCGGCGCACAGAAGATCCGCCGCAAGCCAGAAGCATCAGAATAGTCAGCGGCTGACGCCTTCCCCTCAAGATCACGTCTTGTCGGGCCGAACCACCCTACCCGTCACCCCGGACTTGACCCAGGGTCCATGTCGCGGACGGTCTCGATTTCAGCGGCGAAAAATCCTGCGGGCGGAACCATGGATCCCGGACTTGATCCGGGATGACAAAAACGAGAGCCACAGCAGCACCAATATGTCCCGACTTGGCACTCTGATGCGGCCAGACCGTCAGCGATCCTGAAGGAAGGCCAGGAGTTGCTCGGTCGCGCGTTCGGGCATCTCTTCCGGGATGAAATGCCCGCAGGGCAGGGGGGCGAAGGCGGCGGTTGTCGTCCAGTCCTGCCAGATCGCCTGCACATCGAAGTGGCGCCCCACCACCCCTTCCTCTCCCCAGAAGACCAGGGTCGGACAGGCGATCCTGCGGCCGGCCGCGCGATCCTGTTTGTCGTGCTCCACGTCCCGCGCGATGCCGGCGCGAAAACACTCGCAGATCGCCGCTATGGCATCCTCTTTGGTCGCGGCATCCAGATAGGCTTTCAAGGCGCGCGGGTCATAGGGAACCTTGGAGCCCGGCAGGCCGGTGAGGATCTGGCGCATGAAGTGATCCGGGTCCCCGGCAATCAGTCTTTCGGGTGCGGGATAGGGCTGGGTCAGGAAGAAAAAATAGAAATAGTCCTGGGCGATGGCAGAGTCCGCCCGCTCGTAGAAATCGAGCGCGGGGACAATGTCCATGACAGCAAGGCGGTTGACTTTGCCGGGATGATCCAGCGCCAGGCGCCGGACAACGCGGGCGCCGCGGTCATGGCCGACCAGGGCGAAGCGGTCGAAGCCGAGATGCGCCATGACCGCGACCTGCTCGGCGGCCATGACCCGCTTGCTGTATGCGCCGTGATCGGCTGAGCGTCCGGGCTTGTGGCTCTCGCCGCGCCCCCGCAGGTCGGTCAGCACGACCGTGAAATGATCCATAAGGTGCGGTGCCACCCGGTGCCAGCAGAGATGCGTCTGCGGGTCGCCGTGCAGCATCAGCAGCGGCGGCCCCGAACCACCGACCAGCGTCTGGATCGCGCCGTCGCCGGCCTGCACCGTCAGACGCTCAAATCCAGGAAGCAGCGCGGCGTCCACCGCCGCCGGATCAAGGCCTGAGTCGCTGGAGCCAGAATCGTTAGAGCCAGAATCGTTAGAGATTGTCATGCAGCCAGTTCCGGTAGTCTGACAAACCCGCCTCGTTTCGGGAAAAAAACGACCAACGGCCAATGCGGTTGACCTCGACAAGGTCGGCGCGCCGCAGAAGCTCAAGGTGACGGCTGACCGTCGGCTGGCTCATGCCGAGCTTGTCGGCAATCAGAGTCACGCAGACACCGATCTCGGCCGGATCGCCGGTTTCCTGGTGGCTGAAGTGGCGCAGGGGTTCTTTCAGCCAGTCCAGCACTTTCATGCGCGCTTCGCTGGCCAGCGCCTTGGTCTGCTCGATGCGGTCGCTCATGGGGAAGAGATACATTGAATAATAGCTATATGTCAATGAATGAAGAACCGAAGAGTCCCCGCGCGGATGCGGTGGACCGCTTCAGGCGATCAGGGACGCAAGAGCGGCGTCAGTAAGAGATAAAGGGGTTCAGCAAGCGGCCGATGGGACCGGTGAGCTTAAGCGGCGCGTCGCTCACCACCAGGCAGATGCAGGCTTCGCCTTCGTCGGCCACCGGCTGATGGTCGACAGAGGGATCGGCGATCTGCACGTCGCCGCGGGCGAAATGCCCCTCGGCATCGCTGTAGCCGCCTTCCAGAACCAGGGTCACCTCTTCACCCGCGTGGGTGTGACGGGGCATGGCAACACCGGCCTTGATCCGCATGAGACGGGTTCTGACCCCGGCGCCGGCCAGCTTGATCTCCGCCTCTTCCACGCCGCGGATCACCGGTCGCCAGGCGAGGGCCGCCAGGTCCTGATCGAGGTAGTCGCGCAGGGGCCTGGGGATCGAGGAGTTTTCGAAGTCGCGCCTGGCCGGCGTGTGTGTGCTGCCCCAGGGCTCCGACGCGCCGCCGGCCTCATCGGCATCAAGCCTGGCGAAGATATCCGACAGGGTCGCTTCCGGCAGGGCGGCCGGATCGATATCCTCGATCAGCGACCCGCCGAGCGCCTCGTAGGCCTCGACATCGGCCCGGCAGGAAGGGCACAGCGTCGCATGGCTGGCAACCACCAGGGACAGGGCCTCCGGCAGGCTTCCGGCCGCATAGGCCATCAGGACTTCTTCAGAAAGATGATGCTCCGGCATCACTGCTCCTCCACTAGAGCCTTGCGGAGATGACCGAGAGCCAGGCGCAGGCGAGACTTCACGGTGCCCAGGGGCAACGTCGTCTCTTCGGCGATCATGCCGTGCGCCTTGTCTTCGAAATAGGCCATCCTTACCAAATCCGCCTGCTCCTTCGATAAACTCTTAATCGCGACCGAGAGCCGCGCCGACTGCTGTCCTGCCTCGACCATCGTATCGGCCGCGTCCGCCGCCGCCGGCACCAGGGCCGGGTCCTCCGGGTCGAACTCCGGCCGTTTTTCCCGGCGCAGGGCATCGATGCGCTTGTTTCGAGCGATCGTGAAAATCCAGGTACTGGCGCCGGACTTCGATACATCGAAGCTTTCGGCCCGCCGCCAGACCATGATCATCGACTCCTGCACCAGCTCTTCAGCTTGTGCTTCATTGGCCCCCTGGCGCATCAGATAGGCTTTCACCCGGGGGCCGAAGTACTGGAACAGCTCGGCAAAAGCGGCACGATCGCGGTCATGGCCGACAGATTTCAGCAAGGCCGCCAGATAGGCAGGGTCAGCTTTGCCGTTCGATCTCACGGGCACCGCCGACACCCTAGCCGGCCCGCCCTGGGTGAAACCGAGAAATAAGGCCGCTTCTCTGCGTACTGCCACGTTCGCCGCCTGTTCCGTTACTGGACTTCATACGGCAGCCGGCGGCGGTTGGATCAATCGCACAGCCAGAAGAATCGTTAATTATCATGGTTCAGCTCTATGGACCCGCCCAACCCCGGGGGAACCCCACCCTTTGTTCGCCTGTTGACCCGCGTGATGCCCTGTAGTCCCGTCTCAAGCTCAAACTGCGCCGTAAACTATTGTCTTTGAAAGGCTCGCGCTTTTGTTATAAGGCAAGTCAGACGGCAACCAAATGTGGGGGTGGCAGCCTTGCTTGCCATCCCTATAATAGCCGCCATGTCCAAGAATAACATCCCATCCGCGGGGCCCATGCGACTTAACCAACTCATTCCGATCGTGTTTTTCGCCCTTGGTGCGACCTTCTCTGCGACCGGCGCCCAGGCGCAGGGGGTCGAGCGACTCGGCGATTTCGCCGATTGGAGCGCCTTCAAATTCACCGAAGGCGAAAGCGTTACCTGCTTCATGGCCAGCGAGCCCACGAAAGCCGAGGGTAACTACTCCGTCCGCGGCGAGATCCATGCCATGGTGACCCATCGTCCTGCCGAAGACCGCATCGACGAGGTCAGCATCCAGGCCGGCTACACCTATCAGGAGAACGCGCCGGTCGAGATCCAGGTCGGCACCATGAAGGTGAAGCTGTTCACCCAGGGCGCAACTGCCTGGGCAGTGAACAAGGAAACCGACAAGAAACTGGTCCAGGCGATGATAAAGGGCAGCACCATGGTGGTGCGGGGCACCTCGGCGCGCGGGACCAATACGGTCGATACCTATTCTCTGGCGGGTTTCACCAAGGCTTATCAGTCGGTCAAGAAGGCCTGCGGCACCTAGATCGGACCGCCTGTCGGCCGGATCGGCCCGGGCCCGGCCTCTTGTCGCTGGGCCGCCAAGGGCGTATCTAAGCGGCTATGAGCCAGAACCATGCAGAAGCTTTCGCCCCGCCGGGTGAGGCCCAGGGCGAGAAACGCAACCTCGCCGGGCTTTCGCGCGCCGAGATGGCGGCCGCCATGGCCGATCTGGGCGAAAAGCCGTTTCGCGCCAAGCAGCTCTGGCACTGGATCTATCATCGCGGCGAGACCGATTTCGCCGCCATGACCACCCTGTCGAAGGACTTCCGCGCCCGCCTCGCCCAGACCCATGCGGTGCGCCGCCCGGCGGTGACCGAGGCCCTGGTCTCAAAGGACGGCACCCGCAAATGGCTGCTGCGCATGGCCGACGGCCAGGAGGTCGAGACCGTCTACATCCCCGAGGAAGACCGCGGCACGCTCTGCGTTTCCAGCCAGGTCGGCTGTACCCTGACCTGCAAGTTCTGCCACACCGGCACCCAGCGCCTGGTGCGCAACCTCTCGGCGGCGGAGATCGTCGGCCAGATCATGGTGGCCCGCGACGGCCTGGGCGAGTGGCCTTCGCCGGCGGAGGGACGCAAGATCACCAACATCGTGCTGATGGGCATGGGTGAACCGCTCTACAACTACGACAACGTCGCGACCGCGATGAAGATCGCCATGGACAACGAGGGCCTGTCGGTCTCCAAGCGCAAGATCACGCTCTCGACCTCGGGCGTGGTGCCGGAGATGGAACGCTGCGGGCGCGAGCTCGACGTGAACCTTGCCGTCTCGCTGCACGCGACCGACGACGAGACCCGCGGCAAAATCATGCCGATCAACAACAAGTATCCGCTGAAGATGCTGCTGGACGCCTGCCGCAACTATCCCGGCACCCACAACGCCCGGCGCATCACCTTCGAATACGTCATGCTGAAGGGCGTGAACGACGGCGAGGCGGACGCAAAGCGCCTGATCAGGCTGTTGAAGGACATCCCGGCCAAGGTGAACCTGATCCCCTTCAACCCCTGGCCCGGCTCCTTCTTCGAGTGCTCAGAGCCGGCGGTCATCAAGCGCTTCGCCGACATCCTCTCGGCGGCCCATATCTCCTGTCCGGTGCGCGCGACGCGCGGCGACGACATCCTGGCCGCCTGCGGCCAGCTGAAGTCCGAGTCCGAGCGCAAAAAGAAAAGCGAGCGCGAGGCCGTCGCAGAAGCCTGACTCCCTCAGAGGTTCCGTCTTGGCCTGCCGGCTGAACCGCACTAGGGTTTCGATAGTCGCCATTGAAACCAGCTTAAGAACATCGGGAGTCTGTCCGACATGGTGACCATCCTGCTTGGCGGCTTGATCTTTGCCGTTTTTTGCATCTACCCGTTCTGGCGGGTCTTCGCGCGCGCCGGCCTGCCGCCGGCGCTCTCGCTGCTGGTGTTTCTCCCGCTGGGCGGGTTCATCGCCCCGATGATCCTGGCCTTCTCGCGTTGGCCCAACGCGCTGCCGCCGGCGCGCTGAGACCGGAGAGACAACCATGACGCTTTTCCTGCTGGTTTTCTGGCCGCTCGTCCTCATCGCAGCTGTCTTCTATGTCTGGCTTCACGCAAGAATCCTCCGCAAGGCAGGCTATTCCCGCCTCTGGTCGCTGGTCATGATCCTGCCGCCGGCAAACATTGTGATGATCTGGGTTTTCGCCTTCGCCGACTGGCCGGCGCTGAACCGGCAAAAAGAGATCTCCGATATTTTCGACTGACCCGTCACCTCTCCGCTAGCCTTGCCCCTCGGCGCCCGTTGCCTATACTCGCGCGGATTTTCCGTTAGAGGCGTTCAACCAACATGTCCGAGATCAAGAAAGTCGTGCTGGCCTATTCCGGCGGCCTCGACACCTCCGTCATCCTGAAATGGCTGCAGACCACCTATGACTGCGAGGTGGTGACCTTCACCGCCGACCTGGGCCAGGGTGAGGAGCTGGAGCCGGCCCGCAAGAAGGCCGAGATGCTGGGCATCAAGCCGGAGAACATCTTCATCGAGGACCTGCGCGAAGACTTCGTGCGCGACTATGTCTTTCCGATGTTCCGCGCCAACGCGGTTTACGAAGGCGTCTACCTGCTGGGCACCTCCATCGCCCGGCCGCTGATCGCCAAGCGCCAGATCGAGATCGCGCGTGAGACCGGGGCCGACGCGGTCTGCCACGGCGCCACCGGCAAAGGCAACGACCAGGTGCGCTTCGAGCTCGGCTACTACGCCCTGAACCCGGACATCCATGTCATCTCGCCCTGGCGCGAGTGGGACCTGACCAGCCGCACCCGGCTGATCGACTTCGCCGAGCAGCACCAGATCCCTATCGCCAAGGACAAGCGCGGCGAAGCGCCGTTTTCCGTGGACGCCAACCTGCTGCACATCTCCGCCGAAGGCAAAGTGCTGGAAGACCCCTGGGACGCGCCGGAGGAATACGTCTTCTCCCGCTCGGTCTCACCCGAAGACGCCCCGGACAAGGCGACCGTCATCACCGTCGATTTCGAAAAAGGCGATCCGGTCGCTGTCGACGGCGAGGCCCTGAGCCCCGCCGCCCTGCTGACCCGCCTCAACCAGCTGGCCGGCGACAACGGTATCGGGCGCCTCGATCTGGTGGAAAACCGCTTCGTCGGCATGAAGAGCCGCGGCGTCTATGAAACGCCCGGCGGCACGATCCTGCTGACCGCCCACCGGGCGATGGAATCGATCACCCTGGACCGCGGCGCCGCCCACCTGAAGGACGAGTTGATGCCGCGCTATGCGGAGCTGCTCTACAACGGCTTCTGGTTCTCGCCGGAGCGCGAGATGCTGCAGGCCCTGATCGACAAGAGCCAGGACAAGGTCAACGGCCAAGTGCGCATGAAGCTCTACAAGGGTAACGTCATCGTCGAGGGCCGCCAGTCGAAGGACTCGCTCTATTCGATGGAGCACGTTACCTTCGAGGAGGATTCGGTCTACGACCAGCGCGACGCCGCCGGCTTCATCAAGCTGAACGCCCTCAGGCTACGCCTGTTGAAGCGCCAACATAATTAGGATTTTTCCGGTTCGGACGGCAGCGGCCCGTTTCGACGTCAGTCGAAAGCGCGCTAACTCTCGGCGGACTCGTCCGGCGCGGCCTGTCCGAAGGACGCTTCACCCAGAGGGTCGGCCTCGACCCGCTCGGCCATCACCTCGAAGGCCTGGGCGTTGTTGTCCATGTGCTCCTTCAGGGGCGCATTCTGCTCCCCCACCGAGCGGAAGAAGCCCGCCGCGTCGCGCAAAAGGCGCGCAGCGATTTCAGCATTGGTTGCCATGGTTGCCCCCAGATCAAGATCAATAGCGATGGAATGAGAAGGGTTTAGAGACCGGAATCTAACATGGCGGCAGGCTGTTGTCGCCTCGTTCCTCCTGATCGGATTCTAGCCAAGAAGCAGCCGCAGGCCGACCACCGCCAGGCAGCCGCCGGCCACCGCCGGGATCAGCGACAGGCGCGAGGCCAGCAAGACCGTCAGCAAGGCTGCGCCGCTTTCCGCTACGCCGGTGGCAAAGGCCATGGGGGCGATGATCGCGGTCAGGACGGCGCCGGGTACCGCCTCCAGCGCCCCGGCGAGGCGTCCGCTGACCGTGGTACGGCGCACCAGCCAATAACCGAAGAACCGGGTCGCGTAGGTGGCGACGGCCATAGCGGCGATGGCGGTGAAGACCAGGGGATCAAGCTGCATCGGCTTGCTCCTGTGGCTTTGGCAACGGCGTTGCCAGCGCCCCGACCAGGGCGCCGGCCAGGCCGCCCAAAGCAATGTACCAGACGCCGGGCAGAAACAGATGGCCGGCCACCGCCGCCAGGGCGGCAGCCCCCCAGGGCAGGAAGCTGCGACGGCCCTTCCAAAGGCCGGTCAACAGCGTCAGAAAAACCGCGGTGAAGGCGAAGTCGAGGCCGTAGCGCGCCGGATCCTGCAGGAAGCCGCCGAAGATCGCGCCCAGGGTGGTGCAGGCGATCCAGCCGGCGTAGAGCGGCAGCGCGAGACCGAAATAGTAGCCCGGCGTCAGCGGGGTCTTTGCGGACCGTTGGAGGGCAAAGGCCCAGTTCTCGTCGGCCATGAAGAACAGCCCGCCATAGACCTGGCCGCGCGACCAGCCCTTGAGAAAGGGCGCCAGCGCCGCCCCCATCAGCACATGGCGCAGATTGACCATGAGGGCGGTGGCCCCCAGCAGGACGACCGCCGGCGGCGAGGTCCAGATCTCCACCGCCACGAACTGGGAGGCGCCGGCGAAGACTATCGCGCTCATCAGGGCGGTCTCCAGCGGTGACAGGCCCTTTTGCGCCGCCAGGGTGCCGAACAGCAAGCCGTAGACCACCACCGCCACCAGCAGCGGCAGAATCCTGAGAGTACCCGCTGAAAAGTCGCCGCCCAGCGGGCCGCCGGGTCGCACCGCCATCGTTTCCTTGCTCATGAACCGCTTTCATCCGAAAAGGCCGGTGCCGTCATGGTCCCAGCCATACCGCGTCCAAGCTGTCGAAAACCCGAGACTCCGTATTGCATAAAATTGCTTTCGGAAAAGATCTTCGCCAAACGTCGCGAGCACCCTTGAAACGGGGCCGAAGGCTGTAAATGCACGCGTTAGTACAAGGAAACCGCCTTACTTTTTCTAGCTTTACTTGATCTTTACCGGAAGAGACTAGTTAATTCGATTATGGAGAATGCTTCTGTTCAATCCACCGCCGATCAGATCGCCAAGTATCTGACAGAGGGCGACCGCCTTGATGCGGCAGCCTGTCTGGACATCGAAATCAACGGTCTGAAGCTGGTCCTGGACCCGGCCGAGGCGGACCTTCCCACCGACAGGCAAAAACTGGTTCTGCGTTACTGGCAGGCCTTGCCGAAGGTTCGCGATATCCCGAACCAGGTAAAGGTGGAGCCGGAGGCCCTGCTGCCGGCGCTCGGCTACCTGATGCTGGTCGACGTGATCGAACAGCCCTCCGGCTTCCGCTACAGCCTCTACGGCAGCAAGATCGCCAGCATCGCCGGCTTTGACATGACCGGCAAGACCGTCCGGGACATCGCAACCGTCAATGCCATCCAGCTGTTCTTTGCCGCCTGCTACCGGGCCGTCATCATCCTGCGGCGCCCCCTCTTCACGGTGCATGAAGCACCGCCGTCAATTACCGTCAGCCACTGGAACCGCCTGATCCTGCCGCTGGGCAGAAAAGGAGAGATCGAGCGCTTCCTGGTCTGCAACGTGCCCCTGCACAACGGTGTCGTAGCGGTTTAGGTCCGTTTTCGGCTTGGACGGCTGGAACCGCCTCGACGCAGGTCGAAAAAAGATCCAGATCGGATCATGTTTTGACGGAACCACTTTGTGGTTGCGCCAAAACATGTGAATCCGATCGACATCAAACAGTTAGAGCAGATTCACTCGGTCGATGAATCGCCTTCGGCGAGATTCCATCCGACCGGGATCTGCTCTAGGCGGCGGGCCAGCGGGTACCGCGGCGGTACTGGCCGGGGGTCAGTCCGACCCAGCCCTTGAAGGCGCGGCTGAAATGGCTCTGATCGTAGAACCCGCAGTCGACGGCGATCTCGCTGAGGGGCAGCCCCCCCGCCAGCAGGCCCTTGGCCGCGGCAACGCGACGTCCGGTCAGATAGGCGTGCGGCGTGATCCCGATTTCACGGCGAAAGGCGCGCAGCAGGTGGAACCGGCTGAACCCAGCCTCCGCCGCCAGGTCGGATAGGGTCAGGTCTTGCATATACAAATCATCAATCAGATGACGCGCCCGCCCGACCGCCTTGCTTTCACGGCCCAGGCGGCGGCCGTCGGGGTCGGCATAGCTGTGCCGCTCCACCGCCGCGGTCATGGCCGTGGTGAAAGCCTCGTCGACAGCCAGCTTTGGCGCGCCGTACTCCAGTAGGGTGTGGAGATGGATGAAACCGGCGGCCAGCTCAGGGTCCCGTACGACCGCCTCGCGGAAGGCCGGGAAGCCGGCGGCCCGGCCGGTCTGTTCGTCGGCGATCTCCTGCACCACAGCGACCGACGGGTAGAACATGCGGTAAGCATAGGCATCACCCACCGGCTCACCGTCATGCAGCTCGTCCGGGTTGACCGCCACGACACTGCCCGCCGGGGCAATATGACGGGCCCCGCGGTAGCGAAAGGCTTCCGCCCCGCCAAGGATCACTCCGATGGCGAAGGTATCGTGGGTGTGGGGGGCATAGCTGTGCCGGTAAAAGCGCGCTTTCAGGCACTCCAGGTCATCATAGCGCCGCTCCCGCCAGAAGCAGACCTGGTCCCGGGGCCGCGCGCCCGAGCGGGCGTAGGCCGTCTGTTGATCGATCCCCATGGCCCCAGTTTAGCGCAAACCGCCGCCCGGCCATTGTATGAAATTGCTCTTTTGAGGACCTGCAGGCTGCGCCCCGGCGGTCAGGCGGCATCGCGAAACGGCGCCGCCCCCGGGCGCGCCGGGGCCAGACCGGCCAATTGGTCGGCAAATTCATGGTTTACATCGCGGTGGCCGGCCTCATCGGCCCGCACTGCCTCCACGACCGAGCGCAGGTCGGCGTCTTCGGCGAGGCCCCAGTAGTCGATGGCGATCTGCGGCGCCGGGCCATTGGGCAGCCGGCCGGCATCGATCTCGCCGAGGTAGCGGCTGTAGGACACCACCGCCTCCTCCTCCAGATAGCCGACCACCCGGTGAGCCGTCTTTGGCGAGAGCAGGTAGAGGATGAAGTAGGCGTTATAAAACAGTCCCTGGGCGACCAGGATCATCAGCCGTTCCAGCCGCGAAGGCCGGGCGACATGCACGAAGGTCATCAGGTGCATGCGCTCGTTCTCCGCCTCGTCCAGCAGCGTTCGTATCCAGCCCATGTCGTCCTCTATCCGGCGCAGGGCTTTCAGGTGCTGCAGGGCACCGCCGACCATGCCGGGCACGGCAGCAACGGTTTCCAGCATCACCGCGCGATGGCCATAGCGTTTGCGAAAGAACAGATCCATAAGGCCGCGCAACAGCTTGACGGTGCCCAACGCAAAGCGGTCCGAGAGGTCTCGGGGGCCGTGGTGATGCTGAAGATGCAGTGTTTTATCCATCATGCCATTCCCATCAAAGCGAAGGCCGGACGGCCTTCTTGGCCTATGACTATCACTTGGGAACAGTCCGGATAGCGGCCAAGGGCGGCATTCCGCCGCATCCACCGCCAACATCACAGCAGCAGCGTCACAGCGGCAGCATCACAGCGGCAGCGGCGAGACCCCGAAGAGGCTGACGTGAAACATCAGCAGCACCAGATAGAGGACAAGGCCCAGCAGGGGTCGCCACCAGCCGATACCGCGCCAGTCCAGCTTGCAGCGGCCGCTGAGAATGGCCGCAAAAGGCAGGCGGCTGGTGGTCAGCTTCATCGGCCCCCAGGCAGCGCCCAGGGCCGCTTCCTTGCGCCGGTCGATATGGGCCATGCCGGCAAAGCTGAGGACCGCCACACCGCCCATCAGGACGACCGAGGCGACATCGCCGTTCACCGTCAGGTGGGCCAGCGCCCAGAGGCCGGTGCCCCAAAGAAAGGGATGGCGGGTGATCGACGTGATCCCGGCAGCGGGCGAGCCCGTTGCGTCCACCAGCAGGCGCTCGCCGCCGGCCATGGTAGGGTTGGGACTCGTCAGGCTGGCGACGATCAGGATGGCGGCGATGGGCATCACCAGCAGCGGCACCCAGTAAACCGCCGCAGGGGCCACCCAAAGCACCTCAACCGGTGCGGCGCCGTAGGCAAAGATCATCCAAAGGAAGGAGGCCAGCATGACCGCGGCATAGAGCGCGCGAAACAGGCCGTCGCCGAGTCGGGCAACCAGACGGGCCCGCAGCGCGGCGCTGGACAGCAGGAAATGTCCCCCCACAAACAGGAACGTGGCGGCAACCAGAGCGTTCAGGGTTCCGATCATCAGGTGAATATGGGGAAGGCGGACTCAAGCGTCCAGTTTTCTCGGAGGCCGCCTGCACAAAAGCGCGGGACCTGGCCCGACGCCCATGCTAAGCAGCGCCGATGAACAGCACAGCAAACCGCCAGGACGACGCGGAAAAGCCATCGGAATCGGCATCCCTGGACCCCGTCGCCCGCCATATTCTGGATCTCCTGGCCGCCGCCGGTCCGGGACAGAGTCTGTCCCCCGACCAGGTCGCCCAGGCTTTCGCCGAGCCGCGGCGCAAAAAAAGCGATCCGCCGGATGTCTGGCGCAAATACATGAACGCGGTACGCCAGCAGGCGCTCTATCTGGCGCGGGCCGGGCAGATCGTCATCCTGCGCCGCGGCCAGGCGCAAGACCCCAATGCGCCCATCAAGGGCCTGATCCGCCTCGCCCTGCCGGAGAAAAAGCCGGCTTAGCCGGCACTGAGATCGGGCACCGCCAAGCCGTTCTGCCGGCAGGCGGCGGTCACGGTGTTGGCCAGCAGCACCGCAATGGTCATCGGGCCGACGCCGCCGGGCACCGGGGTGATCGCCCCGGCAACGGCCGCCGCCTCGTCGAAGGCGACGTCGCCCACCAGGCGGGTCTTGCCGTCCCCGGCATCGATGCGGTTGATGCCGACGTCGATCACGGTCGCGCCGGGCTTTACCCAGTCGCCGCGGACCATCTCCGGCCGCCCGACAGCAGCCACCAGGATGTCGGCGCCGCGGCAGACCGCCGGCAGGTCGCGGGTGCGGCTATGGGCAATGGTGACGGTACAGCTTTCCGCCAGCAGCAGCTGGGCCATGGGCTTGCCGACGATGTTGGAACGGCCGACCACCACGGCGTTGAGACCGCTGAGATCGCCCAGGCGATCCTTCAGCAGCATCAGACAGCCGAGCGGCGTGCAGGGTACCGATGGCGCCGAGGCCCCCGAAGCGCCGGTCATCAGGCGGCCGGCGTTGATCACGTGAAAGCCATCGACGTCCTTGTCCGGATCGATGGCGGCGATCACCGTCTGGGTATCGATCTGCCCGGGCAGCGGCAGTTGCACCAGAATGCCGTGGACCGCGGGATCGGCATTCAGTTCGGCGACCTTGGCCAACAGTTCCGCCTGACTGGCGGTATCGGGCAGGCGGTGTTCGAAGGAGTTCATCCCCGCCTCCAGCGTCTGCTTGCCTTTCGAACGGACGTAGACCTGGCTGGCCGGATCTTCGCCCACCAGCACCACGGCCAGGCCGGGGGTCAGGCCCTGCTCGGCCTTCAGACGCCCGACCGCCGCGCCGACCCGGCCGCGGAGGGTCTGGGCAAAAACCTTACCGTCGATGCGCGTTGCGGAAACTGCTGTATCGCTCAAAGCTGAAACTCCCTGTCCCGAAGGCGTGTGATGGCCGAGGTGGCCGGCGGATAGTTGATCCGCGCTTGGCTTTCTAGACCCGTCCAATTCCGCCGTCCAGAGCCACAGAACCGACGACGACAGAGCCAGGGACAGAGCCAGACCAACCGCGGCCCGGCTCACTCCCCTGGGTCACTCCCCCGGGAGCGCGCCGCCGCCCAGGATGCCAGATCGCGGCCCAGCGCCGCGGCATCGCCGGCAATCAGCAGGGTTTTGCGCCGGTTGGTCTGGCCCGCGACCAGACTGAGAGAGGACTTCGGCAACCGCCAGGTCCTGGCGAGCAGCTTTATCATCGCTGCGTTGGCCTTGCCGTTCTCCGGCGGCGCGCTCACCCGCACCTTCAAAACCGTGGCGCCGTCGTCGAGTTCGCCAAGGCCTTCCACCCGGTCGCGGCTGGCGCAGGTCGACCAGAAGGCCGTCAGAAGAGGTGCGAAAGGGCCCGGGCTCAGAGGCCAGTGTGGAGGGCCACCAGGATATTCCCCAGCACCATCTGAGCGAAATAGATCACCAGGATCAGGATGATCGGCGAGATGTCGATGCCGCCGAGGTTCGGCATAAAACGGCGAATCGGGCGGATGGCCGGTTCGGTAATCCGCCAAAGAAACTCTCCGATCATGCTGACGATCTGGTTGCTGGTGTTCAGCACACCGAAATGAACCAGCCAAGTCAGGATCGCGGAGATAATCACCGCCCAGACGTAGATATCGAGCGCAACAATGACGATGCGAATCAGGGGATCCAGAATGATCATCGGCCCTTGCTTGCAACCTCTTACAACATGACGGAAAGGATTAGGAAACCAGTCGGCGCTACCCTATCGCCGGCTTTGCCCGCAGACAAGGAGTTGTGGGGCAAGGTGTTGCGGGGACAAGGCATTGCAATACCTGCCGGGAACGGGCTCAGGCTTTGCTTGACAGAAATGGGCCTTATCCACATTATCCGCCCGCCTGCGGGAGATTTCGGGCTTTGCCCGGGCTTTCAGGCGGTTCCCATGCCACCCCGCTTTGCCGGATGGTGGCGCCCAGGGTGAGGGGCTGTAGCTCAGATGGGAGAGCGTCGCGTTCGCAATGCGAAGGTCAGGGGTTCGATTCCCCTCAGCTCCACCAACCTTTTCCTCCCCGATTCGATTCCCGCATCTAGATCGGATCATGTTTTGACGGAACCACTTCGTGGTTGCGCCAAAACATGTGAATCCGACCGCCATCAAACAGTTAGCAGGCTGCTGAAAAAGGGCTCGCCGAAGTCTTTTGGTCGTGATTCTCTATGGCGTTTGGTTTGCGATCATGGAGGGCGCGATGCGGGGCGAGGATCGGGAGAGCGGAGCACTATTTTCGTATGTGAGCTGCGAAGCGCGGGTACCGGGCGATCATCCCTTGCGGGCGATCCGGGCGATCGTGGACGAGGCGTTGGAAGTCCTCTCGCCGGAGTTCGAGCGTCTCTATTCGAAGATCG
>NZ_JAAQPH010000049.1 GCF_011683915.1 Pelagibius litoralis | reverse complement strand
CGATCTTCGAATAGAGACGCTCGAACTCCGGCGAGAGGACTTCCAACGCCTCGTCCACGATCGCCCGGATCGCCCGCAAGGGATGATCGCCCGGTACCCGCGCTTCGCAGCTCACATACGAAAATAGAGCTCCGCTCTCCCGATCCTCGCCCCGCATCGCGCCCTCCATGATCGCAAACCAAACGCCATAGAGAATCACGACCAAAAGACTTCGGCGAGCCCTTTTTCAGCAGCCTGTTAGAGCAGCTTCACCCGGTCGATGGATCGCCTCCAGCGATTCCATCCGACCGGGATCTGCTCTAGCGCTTCTGTGGGGTACGCCCCGGGTTTTCTCGGAGTGGATGCGACTATTACGGGTAATTAATCATGGCACCGAAGCTCGCCCGAGCGGATTTCCCATGCGCGAGTTAAACGCATAGAGCGTTGAATTGTCTGATCATTCCGATGTCCCAAAGCTTCTAATTGCCACAGCATGGTTAATGGAACGCGGCGAATTTTCCTTCAAATCACTGATTTGTGAAGAGGTTGGGCCGCAGGCCGTTTAAAAGCCCGACCCACGGTGTTAACCATTTGTAGCCAAAAACACATACAATTAGCCATGGGATTAGTTCGAAGGTTTCTTGTAAATGCCACAACAATCCCACAAACTTCGACCGCTCAAAGTCGACGATTTCGCGTGTAGCGCGAAAGGATATTCAACCGCATCGGAGTTTCTCTCCGGTGCGCGCCTGTCTTAGGCAGCAGGCACCATTGGGAGATGGGTAATGACCGACGATCTGCAGCGTGGTGGCGACCAGATCCAATCCAACGATGACATCTATGCCGACGACCAGATCGTCGGTGGCGAGGCCCGGCAGGTGATCGGACAGGCGGTTGAGCCGCAGGTCCTGAGCCGCCCTGCGGCGGGGCAGTCCGTTGTCGTGGAATACGGACCGGGACAACCCTTTGTCCTCAATTTCGATCCCAGTGCGGCCCAGGTCCTTATTGATGGCGACGATCTTGTCGTCGGCTTTGATGACGATGGGGACGGCTCGATCGACAGCCGTCTGGTCTTTGAGAACCTGGCATCGGACCAGGGCGCCGCTGGCGGTCCTGTCTTTCAGGTTGCCGGTACGGAAATCGGTTCCGATATCCTGGTCAGCCAGGCTCTCGCCTTGGCCGATCCCGGCCAGAACACCATTGAGACCGCGGCCGGCGCGGGCCCGCAGGGCGGTGGTGCGACGCAATACAACGACAATCTGGGCGAGATCATTGATCTTCTGGCCGCGCAGGGTGTGATCCCACCAACCGCCCTGCAGTTTGGTCTGATTGAGCTGGAAGACGACCCCTTTGCCTTCGACGAGGCCGAGGGCGAGCTGACGCTGACCTTTCTGACCGAAACCGATGGCGGGGAAGGCTCCGTCACCACCTTCGAGGGCGGTTTCGAGGACTGGCAGCCGGATCAGGATGACTGCGAGAGTAAGACTTTTCCCATGCAGCTCATCATCGGTTTCACGCCGGATGACAACGAGGAGCTGGTGTCCTTCACCATCTCTGGTATTCCAGAAGGCGCACGCTTCTTCGTCGGCGGTTCCGATGATGCCAACGAAGTGCTCACGACGGGCGGCACGACCCCGCTGCTGACGCCGGCCGATCTGGCGTCGGGCCTGTTCCTGCTGCCGCCGGAGGACAGCGGCGTCGACATTCCCCTGACGGTCACGGCCGTCATTTCCGATCCTGACAGCGGCGATACCTCTGTCATCACCGGCTCGGCCACCGCTATTATCGATTCCGTGGCGGACAACCCCGAGTTCATTCTCGATGGTGAGAAGGACTATGAGCCGACGGACGTCTCTGGCCAGTTCGACTATGAGGGCAGCGAGGGCGGTAACCATGAGGGCGATGACTGTGAGGTACCCGTTGTCACCCGGACCTATGACGAAGATAACGGCGTGCCGATTGGCGGCGGCAAAGAGTCTCCGGAACTGATTCAGGGCGACGGCGCCGAAGGCGGCAACGGCAAGGTCGATTGCTACGACGACCAGGCGCCGATTTTCGGCGCCGGCTTCAAAGCGGCGGTGACCGACGGTGACGGCTCCGAGAGCCTGACCAAGATCACGGTTGCGACGACCACGGAATCCGAGCCCCTGGGTAAGGATTCCCAGGGCCTAGAGGTAGGGCTTTCCGCGACGGACAACGACGAGGCAACCAATTTCATGATCGGCGATCAGGTGCTGATCAACGAGGAATCGGTTGAGGTTGTCGCCAACTTCGCCGACGGTTCGACCGGGCTGGCGACCGCCAAGATCGAGATCGTCGACGGCGTGCTGACTCTGTTGTTCGATGCCGCCGACCGGGTCCAGTCTGTTGATCTTTCGGGTGACTCTGAATCGCCCTTCCAAGTGCGCCTGCCGCAGCACAGCGACGACGATTTCCAGCTCACCCTGGAGGTTACCGCCACCGAATTCGAGATCGACGGCGAGCTGACGCTGGACAACAACGAAGCGACCCATAAGGCCGTCATCAACGTCGAAGTCAAGGCTATCGCCGACGGCGCCGAGATCTCGGCGCCGGACGGGCCTTTGGTCTTCGCCGAAGATGACGAGGGCGCGCCTGAAAACCACGGTGACGACGACGGTGAAACGCCGTTGATGATACCGCTGTCGAACCTGAGCGCAGCCTTGATCGATACGGACGGCTCCGAGGCGATCACCAGGATCAAGATCTCCTTGGAGGGTGCTGACAAGGACGCCATGTTCGTCGGTACCGATGGCGAGCCGTTGGAGGTGGGCGACGTTATTGCCGGCGGCACGGTCTCTTTCGTGGACGACGACCTTGTGCTGAGCTTCGGTGAAGCCACCGCTGGCAACGACATCGACCTCTCCGGCCTGATCCAGGTGAAGCTGCCGGTTGACGACAGCAACGATTTCACCGTCAAGGTCGAGGCGACCACCGCCGAGGTGAACGCCGAGGGCGAGGTCACGCTCTATTCAAAGACCACCGAAACCAGCTTCGACGTGCAGGTCGAAGGTGTCGCCGGGCCTGTGGCAGTCGAGACTGGCGGCTATTCGGAGAATGACCGCGGTTTCTGCGGCATCGATGAAAACGGTGCCTTTGTCTTCGCAGAAGATGGCAACGACGATCCGGATCTGCATGGTCCGGACGATCAGGAATCGCCGCTCTGCATCGACGTGAAATACACCGCCGAGACCCAGGACAACGACGGCTCCGAAGGGATCACCCGGATCGTGCTGAATAAAGGCGCCAGCGACGGCGCCTGGGTTGACGGTCATGGCGATCCCTTGGAAACCGGCGACGAGGTTCTCGGCGGCACAGTTTCCTTCGAGAGCGGGAACCTTGTTCTGAGCTTTGATGCGCCGGGCCTGCAGTCCGTCGATCTTTCCGGCGAGGTCGGCATCAAGCTTCCGATTGACGACTCCACCGACTTCACCCTGACGGTTGAGACCACCACGACCGAGTACGACGACGATGCCTTCGACGGTGACGGCGATTTCACCGACGGCAACCCGAAGGACGGTGCCGACACCACGGTGACCGAGACCTCCATCGATTTCGTCATCGGCGGCGTGGTGGCCGAGGCCGCCACCATGTTCGGCGACTACAGCCAGCTCGAGAACTGCGCCGATCCCATCGTTGACGGCAACAGCCTGACCATCGCCCTCTTCGAGGACGGCGTAGGGAACGTGGCGGGTCAGCAGGATACCGGGCCGCTGGTGGTGCCGGTGCTGTTCAGCGCCGAGATCCAGGACGCCGACGGCTCCGAAGCCATCACCCAGATGGTTGTGAGCCTGGAAGACGCGCCGGAAGGCACCATGCTGCTTGACGACCAGGGTGAGCCCCTGGATGAGCAGGGCGGTACCCTCGAACTGACCCTCAAGGGCAGCGACCAGACGGTCGAGGCGGATTACAGCTTCGGCCAGAACGGCGAGCTGATCCTGACCTTCGGCGACGCGGGCACGCCCTCGGTCGACCTGGCCGGTCTTTCGGTAAAGGCACCGCAGGACTCCGACATCGATTTCGCCATCAAGATCAAGACCACCACGACGGAGTTCGACGACGATCTCAGCGGCGCCAAGGTGACGACGGCCGAGACCGAGAACACCATCAACGTGAAGCTCGACGCGGTCGCCGATCCGGTGACGGTTGACATCACTGTCAACGACAGCAACGACGCGCAAACCCAGTTCGCCGCCGGCGAGATGGGCACGGTGCGGGTCGAGGCGACCTTCGGCGATGTCGACGATGGTTCCGAGACCCATACTGTGGTGGTGGAGATCCCGGACGGTTTCACTATCGGCGATCTTGACGATCTGCCCGACGGTGTGGAGGCCGCGGTGAACGACGACGGCGATCTCGTCTTCACGGTCGGCAGCGGTGTCTCCAGCCTCGACTACAGCTTCAAGGTCACCGCCCCGGATGAGGGTGTGACTGACGACAGCAGCTTCTTCTTCAAGGCGACCGCCCGGGCCGAGGAGACCACGACCCAGGACCACGAGTGCGACGAGACCAACAACGTCGCCATAGCCATGGACGACCAGACGGTCTCCGGCGAAGCCGCGGGCGAGCCTGATGTCGGCCTGGTGGTTCAGACGCCGGACCAGTGCATCAAGGAAGACACGACGGCGCAGGTCAAGATCACGGCGGATGTTACGACGCCGGGCGACACGCTGACGCAGGTGGTGATCACGGCGCCGGCGGGCTGGGTGCTGAACGCCCTTGCGGATGCGCAGGTGGACTCTTCGGCGGGTGGCGGCGGCAACGTGCTGACGCTGACGCTGGTTGGCGGCGTTGAGAACTTCGAGGGTCTGATCGAGGCGACGCCGCCGGCGGACTCGGACGTCGATGCGACGTTCAACGTCGAGGCGACGGCGGTCGACGGTTCGGACACGGCGATGGGCGACGACGACTTCGCCATCGACGTGGACGCGGTGGCCGACGGTGAGGGCGATGGCCTTTCGGTTGAAATCCTTTCGATCACCGACGGTGTCGATTCCGGCAACGCCTTCAGTGTGGGCGAGAGCGGTAAGATCACGGTGGCGGCGACTTTCGGTGACTTCACTGACGGCTCGGAGGTTCACACGGTTTCCATCACGATCCCCGCCGGCTTCAACTATGACGAGACGATCAACAGCCTTCCCCTGGGTGTGACTTTTGACGACGTGAACAGCACGGCCGACACGGCGGTCTTCCTGGTGTCCAGCACCAACGGGCCGGGCAGCGTCAATATCGACCTTCAGGTCACCAACGAATCCTCCTCCGATGGCCTGGTGCAATTCTCCGCCGAGGCGCGGACGGTTGAGCAGAACACCAATATCGATCCGAACAACGGGGACGTGGAGTGCAACACCGGCGACAACACGGCCTTTGTGACGGATATGGAGAGTGCCGAGGTCGAAACTGATCCGGTTCTGGTTGTCGGCGAGAACGTCAGTGATGTTGCCAACCAGACCACAGACCACAGGATCGACAACCCGGACGGTCAGCCGGACGGTGAGATCATCGGCAATAACACCGATGACGTGTTGATCGGCGATGTCGGTGGTGGCGATCTGATCAACAAGACGACCAATATCGCTCTGGTGCTGGATGTTTCACAAAGCATGAGTGACAACACCATCGAGTTCAACGGCGAGACCATCACCCGTGCCGAGGCTTTGAACCGAGCGGTCGATGCGCTTCTTCAGAATCTGGCTGGATCTGCCGGCGCCACGGTCAGGGTACACATGGTGACCTTCGGCTTCGATGCCGAGAGTTCCGGTACCTTCGATATTGTGACCAACGGTGTCATCAACCAGCAACAGTTGGACGCGGCGATCGCTTTCGATGTGAGTGCCATTCCAGGTGCCTTCACCAACTACGAGGCCGGGTTTAATGGGGCGCTGGATTGGTTCAGCGGCGCGAACAATACGCTTGATAATCCTGACTTCAACCAGACGATCTTCATCTCCGATGGCGCGCCGAACCGGGCCTATCGCGGGGACCAGGAAAGCGACCTCGTCACTTTTGATATCAATGGCGATCAAGGCGCCGTGGACCACGTCCTTGGCAATGTTGGTCTTCCTGGCACCCAAAACGCCGATACCGTCAGCGAGTACGCCGGCCTGCTTGGTTTTGGCACGGTCGATTCCATCGGTATCAACGTCAACAGCACTGCCGACAATTTCCTCGATCAACTCGACGATGACGGCGATGCCGACAACATTGATACCGGCGATCAGCTGCAGCAGGTGCTGGGCGACCTGTCCCAGGTGAATTCGCTGGCCGATCTGGGCGACGATGTCATCACCGGCAACGGTGGCGGCGACCTGATGTTCGGCGATACGATCTTCACCGATCTGCTGGCCGCGGAGCTGACGGGCAACACGCCCCCGCCGGGTTCGGGCTGGGCGGTGATCGAGCAGCTCGTCGACGAAGGGTTCTTCGACAAGGATTCCGACAAGTCCGTGAACCAGGAAATCGCCGACTTCCTGCGCGACCCGGACAACCAGGCGCTCTACGACTTCGGCCGTGAATCCCTGGCTGACGGCGTCGGCCGCGGCGGTGGTAACGACACCATCAACGGCGGTGCCGGCAGCGACACCATCTTCGGCCAGGAAGGCGATGACATCATCGACGGCGGCGCCGACGACGACACCATCGACGGCGGCTCCGGCAACGACTTCATCGAAGGTGGGACGGGCAACGATCTGCTGATCGGCGACAACTCTCGAAGAATTTTGGCTGATGTGCGGAGCGGAAACACCAATCCGGTACAGTCGGACCAATTCGGCTTCAGCTTCCTTGCGGTCGTGGGCGGTATCCACGTTACTGAGATTTCCATCGATGTGTCCGGGACCGGTGGCTTTAATTTCGATCCGTCTCAGAACAACCAAGAGTTCGTGGTTGACGCCAATTCGGACGTATCCGCCGGCGAGATCAACCTGGAAACGACCGCCAACAACATCACGACCCTCAGAATTTCCTTTGAGCCCGGTGCCTTCACGCCTGGGGAAACCTTCCGCTTCGGTGTCGAAACGGACAACAATGGACCCGATGTGGGCGCAGCCTTCGGCGCCAACAGTATTCCTTTCACCGTGACGTTGAGCGACGGCACCGTCCTAAACGGTGTTTATGAGCCCGGGCCTGGCGGCACCTCGGTCGCGACGGTCACAGAGGTTATTGCGGAAAACGGCAATGACACCCTGCTGGGCGGTGACGGCAACGACACCCTGCTGGGTGGTGCTGGCGACGACAGCCTGGACGGCGGCGCCGACGACGACACCCTGGTCGGCGGGCAGGGCGATGACGTCATGACCGGCGGCCTCGGCCAGGATACCTTCCGCTGGGGCCTGGGTGACCACGGCGAAACCCAGATCGCCTCGCAGACAACTACCCAGTACGACTTCACCGGGACGGCAGGGACCGCGCAGTACTTCGAAGTGAATCCGACGGGCGGCAGCAATACGGGGACGCCGAATGACCTGGACGACGGTCCGATCCCTTCGGTGGGCAATGACGGCTTCGCCAATCCAGTGGATGTCACGGGGAACAATGCTCTCGATGTATCGGACGATGGATCCCGTTTGACGACCGCCGAGCCGGACAACGGGGCGAATGCGGTGTTCTGGGCGCAGTTCACCATCGACGAGGATGTCTCCGACATTACGCAGATCGACCTGCTGATTGAGGGGCGTCAAGAAGGTAGCAACCCCGCCGCGGATGCGCACTTCGCGGTCTGGAACTACGCGACTTCGGATTGGGAGATATTGGAATCGGGAGTGAAGAGCGGAAACGGTGGAGACCGCGACTACAACGGGACGATCACCAGCAACATCGATGATTATCTCGGCGGCGCAGACAACGATCAGATCACCATGATCCTGATGAATCAGGACGACGACGATTTCCTTCAGATCGACTATGTCGAGGTGTCTGTCACCGAGACGGTGTTTGAGGCGTCGGAAACCGATACCATCACCGACTTCGATACTGGTCCAGGTGGCGACGTGATCGACTTGGACGATCTGTTGCCGATCTCGGTAGACGGCACGACCTCAGCGGCGGATCTGACGGAGTATCTGAGCTTCAGCTCCGACGGGACCAATACGACGGTCCATGTCGATCATGACGGCGGGGGAAGCTTCCAGCCGACCCTGGACATCGTGCTTGAAGGCGTCGGCGACCTAACCGCCATCGGTACGGATACGCAGATCATCCAGTCGCTGATCGATGGCAACAATCTGGCGGTCTGATCGGCACGCTTCAGATGGCTTGCCAAAGACAGGGCGGTCCCTCGTAGAGAGGGGCCGCCTTTCTTTCTTGCGCTCTTAGCTGGTTGTCAGAAGCCCCATAAGTTCTGCCAGGGCCTGGGAATCAATACCCCAGACCCGCTCCCCCAAGTCTTTCTCCACGAACACACCCGTTAGTTGATGGAGTCTGTTGAATATAACCTCAGAGCAAAAAAATTAACCATATAAGTTAATAAAATCCGGACACGACTAGAGGGTATTTTTGAGACATTTTGCACTACTCAAGAGAGATCCTTAATCCTTTTGGGTAGTTTTCTTAACCCTTTTTGTGACTTCGGGCTGTTTGTTTCAATAACCTCATACATATTACTGGCGTTTTTAACACAAGTTTTCTTGTTATTGCCACAGGCTTCTAAGAAACTGCGGGTAATCGGATTAATCAGCACCCGGGTGTTTGGCTGCGCCTTTTTGTTGCGCCCGCGAACGCCCAACCTGGTCTAAATGGGAGAATAGAAACATGACGGACGATCTCACCCGCGGCTTTGAGGGTCAGGACGACACTTCGGCCGAGTCCGCCGAGAACACCTATGTCACCGGTAACGAAGGCAGCACGGCCGTGGTCGGCCAGGCTGCGGCGCCCGTGAACGTTTCACGCCCGGCGCCGGGACAGACCGTTGAGATCCAGACAACAGCCGGGCAGACCTACAATCTGGATTTCGCGCCGGGTGGGGCGCAGGTTCAGGTCGATGGCGCCAACTTCATCCTGGCCTTCGACGACGACGGCGACGGCACGCCGGACAGCCAGATTATCTTCCTTGATATGGTGACGGTGGTTGAGGGCGGCGATGCGCCGACCTTCACGGTGGCAGGCACGGAAGTGGGTGCGGACGTGCTGCTGAGCCAGGCTCTGGCGCTTGCTGGTACCGACGATGCCAACCTCGAGACGGCTGCCGGTCCGGGCGCCCAGGGTGGTGGTGCGACGGAGTACAACGACGATCTGGGCGACATCATCGACTTGTTGCTGGCACAGGGCGTGATCGATCCGACATTACTCGAATTCAATCTGATCGACATCGAGCCCGATATCATCGAACTGGCGCTGGAACTGGAAGACGAGTTTGCCCCGCCGCCGCTGCTGATCAACGAGATCGGCGTTTCGGTGGCGCTGGAGATTCCGAGCTTGCCGGGCAGCGATGAGCCGAGCGACACACTCCCTGGTGGTGAAGGGATCAGCGACGAACTTTCACCCAGCTTCGATGAAGTTGATGTAAAGGAAAAAGAGCCCGAGGAGTACAACTTCATCGAGCTGCTGAACAATTCCGACGATGCGCTTTCGACGGAAGACCTGACAGTCGAGATCCTGAACCCCGACGGTGCCGTGGTGACTTTCGCGATTCCCGACGGCATCACGATTCCGGCCGGCGGCTTCATCGTCTTCTATCAACTGGCCGATGATCTTGTGGACGACGGTGTCGGGGTTGAGACCATCGTTGCGCGGATTTTCGATTCTGAAGGCAACGTGGTCGGTGGCTTCGATATCGACGGCGCCACCTTCTGGAACCTGGGCGACGACACCACCGATCCGATCGCGGTGAACGTGGTGTTCCGCGACGGTGAGGACGTTGACGGCGACCAGTCGGTCGACACCTTCGCGGCCAACACGACCCAGGACGACCTGGGCGGCCTGACCAATCCGGACTTCGCCGGCGCGCCGGCGGGCTTCGGCTCTCCGCTGCTGGACCTGAATTTCGAGACCTTCAACGGCCAGTTCACCGGCAATCACCACATCTTCTCGCGGGTGGATTCCGACGATACGAACAGCCAGAGCGACTGGACGACGAACAACGTCCCCACCGACGGCACCCTGAACGACACCGATCTGTCGTCGACGAAGGCCTACATCATTGGCAACGATAAGGCTCTCTATGAGCTTGATCTGGTGACCGGTGTGAAAACGGAGGTCGGCGAGCTGACCTTCAACGGCGAGACCTTGTCCGGCGACTTCGAGGGGATGACCTTCGGCCAGGGCGAGGATTCCTGCCATCTCTTCATCTACGACGATGAAAACAACCGCATTCTGAAAGTCGATCCGGAGACCGCTAAAGTCCTGGAGATGTGGGATGAGGATGGCGGTGTCAGCCCCGATGAGAACGGCCTGACGGTGGGCGCCGACGGCACTTTTTATGTGCTCGGCGACGATGAAGGCCTCTATTCAATCACCTTCAACAATGACGGCACCTTTGAGCTGACGGCTGTGCCGGGCATCGATACGACCGAAGCCGGTTTGGGTGTCGATCTCAGCAGCCTCGCCGCCGACCCGAACGACGCGAACGTGCTCTACGCGATGGGCGAGGACGGCGCCAATGTGAAGCTGGTCCGCATCACGCTGGCGCCGCCGCTTGTCGAGATTCTGCCGGGCGACATCGACGCGACGGTTTCCGAGGAGGAATTCGGTCTGGCTTTTGACGCCTTCGGCCGCCTCTGGGGGATCAGCGAGATCGACGGTCTTGCCTTCCAGATTGACGTGACGACCGGTGAGACCATCGAGGGCACAGAGATTCCTCTGGGTTCGCTCGATTTCGAAGCGCTGGCGATTCCGACGGATGTCCTGGACCGCAACCCCTGGGATCCGCTCAACGACGACCTGAACCCGGGTCAGAACAACGACGACCCCCTGGCCGGGCAGAACTACCTGCAGGCGGGCGCCGGTGGCGAGCAACTTGAAGGCAATGGCGGCCCGGACGTCCTGCTGGGTGCCGAGGGTAACGATGCCCTCTACGGCGGTTCGCAGGCGCTGGTCGACGAGCAGGCCGATAAGGTCCTGCAGCAGTACAAAGAGCTGACGGGCGGCGACGGCGGCGAAGGCCAGACCAGCGAAGAGCCCGAGGGCGCGGCCGGTCTGACCCAGAAGCCGTTGTTCAACGACCACAACGACTTCCTCTTCGGCGCGGCCGGGGACGATGAAATGTACGGCGGCGCCGGCGGCGATTTCATGATCGGCGGCCAGGGCGACGACTCCATGGACGGCGGCACCGGCGACGACCAGATCTACGGCGACGGCGCGGGCGACATCGACGGCGACGGTTCGCTGGGCACCGACGGCCTGCCCGACGACGACCAGGATCACGCCGGCAACGACGTCATCGCCGGTGACGCGCTGAACAACGTGAAGGATCTTGGCGACGGCGGCCCGACCTTCAAGGACGAATTCAAGGGGCCGGAACTGGATGCCATCGCAATCCTGGGCGGCAATGACACCATCGACGCTGGCAATGGCAACGACAAGGTTTCGGGCGATGCGCTGGCAACCGGCGAGTTTTCGGCGCGCGCTTTTGCCTATTCCGACGACAGCTACAAGCGCCCGGAAGACGGTGTTAAGCAGGAAGACGGCAGCTTCCGGGAAGACACCGGTTTCGCCAACGACATCATCTATGGCGGCGAAGGCAACGATTCCATCGGCGGCGACGCCACGGCGATCGCCGACGGCGGCGAAGGCTTCAGCGCTAATGCGTTTGCGGAGTCCGTCAATCTGGCGATCTACGGCGCATCCGATGCGCCGGTCGGTGACGACTACATCGAAGGCAACGATGGAGACGATGTAATCGGCGGCGATGCCCTGGCAGTGGCTGACGGCGGTGAGGGCGTTGGCTATGCTTATGCCCGCTCTGAAAATGAGGCCGGCGATGGCGATTACGACGGCGGCGAAGGCGCTTCCGCCGGTAACGACACGATCTACGGCGATGGCGGCGAAGGTGGTCTGGGCGATGGCGGCAGCGACGTTATCGGCGGTGACGCAGCGGCGGTGGCCGCCGGCGGCGAAAGGGGGCTTGCCGAGGCCCGCACGGAAAACACCGTCGGCGACGGCGGTGAAGGCATTGCCGACTCCGGCACGGCCGGCAGCGACATCATCGATGCCGGGCAGGGCAACAATCTGGTAGCCGGCGATTCCCTGGCCAAGGCCGATGGCGCCGAGGGCTTCACCGACAACTCTGCCTATGGCGACGGCGCGGTGGCCGGTGACGACGATATCTACACCGGCAACGGGGATGACTCCGTCTCCGGCGGCTCCCTGGCCTACGGCGAGAACTATGCCTATGCGGAGACCAATAACGACGCTCTGTATGGCGGCTCGGCGGGCAACGACCACATCGTGAGCGACGGTGGCGAAGGCCAGGGTGGCGACGACCTGGTGGCCGGTGAGGCGCTGGCGATCTCCACGGGCAAATTCGGCTCGGCCGAGGCCTATGGCGACAATAATGTCGACGAGCAGGGTGCCCAGGCAGGTAACGACACCATCACGTCGGGCAGCGGCAGCGACACGGTCTCCGGTGGGGCGTTGGCCTCGGCGGTTGGCTCCGCTTACGCCGATCAGAGTAACCGGGCCGACGATGAAAGCACGGCCGGCAACGACCTGATCTCTACGAATGTCGGCAGTAATGGTGACGAAGTGGCGGGCGACGCCATGGCACGCTCGGAATCCGCCCAGGCTGATGCGGTAGCCGATAACTGGGCCCGGGATAAGACGAGTGCCGCAGGCAATGACACCATCAAGGCGGGCGAGGGCAACAACGCCGTGGCCGGTGATGCCATGGCGGTCAGCGATGAAGACGATGCAACGGCCACGGTGACCAATACCGCGCGACGGGGTGCCTCTGCGGGCGACGATTCGATCATCGCCGGCGCCGGTGACGATATCATCTCCGGTGGCAGCCAGGCGCGGGCCGCCGGCGACGCCGAGGCACGGACCACCAACCTGGCGATCGACGATGACTCCTTTGCCGGTAACGACTACATCCAGGCGGATGGAGGCGAGAATCAGGTTGCCGGCGACGCCCAGGCGATCTCCGACAACACCGCCTCGGCTTACGGCGAGAACACCGCGGGCAATGGTGGTAGCGACGACGACAACACCGCGGGCAACGACACGATTCGCTCCGGCGATGCCAACGACTCGGTTTCGGGTGGGGCCCAGGCGATTGCCGGGAACACGGCCTACGCCGAGCAGGTGAACAAGGCAGGGGCCGGCGACCGTGACGACGACAACAAGGCCGGCAACGACGACATCGACGCGATGGGCGGGGACAACGTCATCGCGGGTGACGCCCAGGCTCTGGGTTCGGCAGCCGGTGCAACCGCGACAGCGGTCTCCGAGAATACGGCGGACAGCGACGAGGGCAACGAGGCCGGCAACGACACGATCCGCTCCGGCGACGACAACGACACCGTCTCCGGCGACGCCCAGGCGAAGTCCGACGACGATGCGGTGGCGACTTCCACCAATACCGCGACCTACACGGGCAATTCTGCCGGCAACGACGACATCGACGTTGGCGAGGGCCTGAATCAGGTTGCCGGCGATGCGCAGGCAATCTCCCTGAGCGGTAACGCGACGGCGACGGGCACGAACGAGGCCGACGGCGCAGGCAACAGCGCCGGCAACGACACCATCGTGGCCGGTGATGACAACGACAGCATCTCCGGCGGCGCCCAGGCGGTTGCCAGCGCGACGGCGACGGCGACCAACACCAACCTGGCCTTCGACGGCGGCGTGGCCGGCGACGACGACATCACCTCCGACGGCGATGCCAGCGGCGACGACGTGGTGGCGGGCGATGCCCAGGCGATCTCCACCGGCGGCGGCAAGGCGACGTCCCAGGCGACCAACGGCAACGACTCCGTGGTCGGCTCGGTCGGCAACGACATCATCTCCACCGGTGGCTTCGACAATGCCAACGGCCAAGGCGACCTGGTGGCCGGCGACTCCATGGCCGTGAGCACCGAGGACGGCGGTACGGCCGATGCCTATGGCGACAATACCGCCTGGAACGCGACAACGGCCGGCAACGACAGCATCACCGCCGGCGAAGGTAACGACACCATCTCCGGTGGTGCCCTGGCGACGGCGGCGGCGGCGGCCCTGGCGGTTCAGACCAATCTTGCCGAATTCGGCGGTTCCGCCGGCAACGACACGATCAATGCCGACAGCGGCACCGGCGG
>NZ_JAAQPH010000048.1 GCF_011683915.1 Pelagibius litoralis | reverse complement strand
CTGGGCCTTCACCCTCACCGCCACCGCCTGCAATCTTGTGCGAATACCAAAGCTCCTGGCCCAAACATGAGACCAACGCTCCACCAAAGCGCCGATCACCCGGGATAGACCAGCACCCAAAACCACCCTCATAGGGGGCTGACCTCAAACCAAGGCCCAAAACCCTATACGTCAGACTTTTTCAGCAGCCTGCTAGAGCAGATTCACCAGGTTGATGGATCGCTTTCAGCGATTCCATCCAACCCGGTTCTGCTCTAGGTGTCTGTGTCGAGGAACCCTTTTTCGATTTCCGCCTCGCGCTCCAGCATCATGCGCTTTGCTGCGCGCATATGCACATCCATCACGGCCCCAGCGGCCTCGGCATCGCGCGCTTCGAACGCTTCTATGAGCTGTGCCTGGTAGGAAACGCCGCGTTCACGCAGTTCTGGATTTGGCTGGTTATAGATGCGTTTACAGACCGCGAGATCTTTCAGAAGCCGCGCCAGAAATCCGCAGAAAAAGCCCAGTACGGCGTTTTTGGAGTAGCGGGACAATACCTCATGAAACTCGAGCTCTGCTACCCTTTGGCGTCGTTCTTCTTCGATTGAGGTCGGTGGTTCCGTGTAGGCGCTCATGACGCCGCGCAGTTCCGCGATCTGGGCGTCCGTGATCCGCGGGGCCAGTTCCTGGACAAGCTGTGGTTCCAGTGCGATGCGGAGCTCGTAGATATGCCCGATCGAAACCTCTTTGAAGAAGAAATGATTGGCGAGCAGGGCTGTGGCGTGATCGGCGCTGACCTCGGTGATGAAGGCCCCGCCGCCGGGTCCGGTTCGCGTTCGAATCAGGCCCTGCGCCTCCATGACCTTCAGCGCTTCACGGATCGTCCCTTTGCTGACCTCGAGCCGTTCGATCAACTGGTGTTCCTGCGGCAACCTATCGCCGGGCATGAGGCCATTGGCGATGATCCATTCCTTGATCGTTTCGGCGACGGCGCGCGGACGATTGCGCCCTTTGATTGCGCCAACACGCGCGCCCTTGCGGTCGGATCGGGCGGAATTGCCCTCAAAGGGGATGGTGACAGGCTGCTTCATGATCTTGCGAGAATGCCTCTATTGCCGGGGCCTTGTCACGACATACCATCGTTGCGCTTGGACAGCGGGCTGCGAAGGCGCAGCCGGACGGTGGCCGCAGCGGGTCGGGCAGTTCGACTGCCAGGGATTCCGTGCGGGCCAGGTCGCGTCCGACGATCGGTGCGCTGCGCGCCAGCAGGCTCGTGTAGGGATGCCGGGGGGCGCTGAAGATCGATTCGGCGCGGCCGACCTCTACCACCCGGCCGAAGTAAAGAACGGCGACACTGTCGCTCACCGCCTCGACTACGGCGAGGTCGTGGCTGATGAAGAGATAGGTCAGATCCATTGCCTTGCGCAGATCAGCCAGCAGGTTCAGAACCTGGGCCTGAACCGAGACATCGAGCGCTGACACCGGCTCGTCGAGAACCAGGATTCTCGGCGACGCCGCCAAGGCGCGCGCGATGCCGATCCGCTGCGCCTGTCCACCGGAGAACTCATGCGGATAGCGGGTCAGGAACTCATCGCGCAGGTTTACCGCGTCGAACAGTTCGGTAATCCGCGCCTTGCGCGCGCTCTCGTCCATACCAAGCAGGTGGATCAGCGGCGCTTCCAGGATCTCGCGGATCGTCTTGCGCGGGTTGAGAGAGGAGATTGGGTCCTGAAAGACGTATTGTATCAGCCGGCCGAATGCGGCCGGATCGCCGACCTGATCCGACAGGTTTTTGCCCTCGATAACGATCTCACCCTTGGTCTGCTTCAGCAGACCCACCAGCATCCGGGCCAGGGTCGATTTTCCGCAGCCGGATTCCCCGACGATTCCGAGTGTTTCGCCCTTGCGAGCCGACAGGCTGACGTCCCGCACGGCATGTATTTCGGGACGCGGGCGGCCGGTCAGGGTCCGCCCGCCGCCGAAGGTCTTGCGAAGATTGCGAACCTCCAGCGCTAACGTCATATCGGCAGGCCTTCGGGCTGGAGGCATCTCACGGCACGCATCCCGTTGCCACCAAGGACGATATCGCCACGCCGGCATTGATCGTTTGCCTTGTCGCAACGGGGGGCGAAGGCGCAGCCGGCGGGAAGATCATCGACAGGTGGCGGCAGACCGGGGATTGCAGACAGGACACGTCGGCCACCGCCGAGTTCGAGAACGCAGGCGATCAGGCGCTTCGTGTAGGGGTGGCTGGGGGTCTTCAACACATCATCCGTCGGTCCCGTTTCGACGATCCGTCCGGCGTACATCACGGCGACCCGATCGCACAGCTGGGAGACCACGCCGAAGTCATGGGTGATGAACACCATGGCAAGGTTGCGTTCGCGGCGAAGATCGCTGAGCAACGCCAGCACCTGGGCCTGGACCGTGACGTCGAGCGCCGTCGTGGGCTCGTCCAGGATGACGAGGGCCGGGTCGTTTACCAGCGCCAGCGCGATCCCGACGCGCTGACGCATGCCGCCGGACAGCTCATGCGGATAGGCCTTGGCCCGAAACGCCGCATTCGGGATGCGGACCTGTTCCAGAAGAGCGACGGCATGATCCCAAGCTGCTTGCTTCGACATCGAACGGTGACACCGGATGGCTTCGACCATCTGGTCGCCGACTCTGTAGAGCGGATGCAGCGTCGCGAGCGGATCCTGGAACACATAGGCAACCCGTCCGCCGCGCAGCCGACGCAGCGCCTCCCCGTTCATGGACAGGGTATCCGTGCCGTCGACACGAACCGCGCCACCGGTCACCACCCCCGGCGGCGAGGCGACAAGGCCCAGAAGCGACAGCGCGGTCACCGACTTGCCGGAGCCGGATTCGCCGACGATGCCGAGGCACTCACCCGCGCGTACCTCAAAGTCGACGCCGCCGACGGCGCGATAGGTTCGGCTGCCAAGCCGGAATTCCGTGTGAAGGTCTTCAACCTTCAACAGCGCATCAACTTTCCTGGTCTCCGGCGGGTTGTTGGTGCGGTCGACGCGCGTTGCGGCGGCCGGCCGGGAGAGGGCGCCCGAACGGAGCCGGGGATCGAGGGCATCCCGGATGCCATCGCCAAGAAGGTTCACGCTCATGACGATGACAAAGATCATGACGCCGGGCACGATGGATGCATGTGGAGCGGTTATCAGAAGCTTGCGCCCCTCGCCCAGCATGGAGCCGAGGTCGGCTTGCGGTGGCTGCGACCCCAGGCCGAGGAAGGACAGGCCGGCGGTTTCCAGGATCATCCATCCGACCGTGGTCGACATCGCGATCACGATCACGGGCATGACGTTTGGCAGGATTTCCGAGACGATGATCTGCCGGTCGTTCATTCCGGACAGGCGTGCGGCATCGACGAACTCGCGATGGGCAAGAGCGACCGTCACGCCCCGGATGTTCCTTGCGAAGAAGGGGATGTTGACGACCGCAACGGCGTAGAGTGCGTTTATCAGCCCTGGGCCCAGGACCGCAACGATGGCGAGAGCCAGCAGGATGTAGGGGAAGGCCATCAGCATATCGATGCCGCGCATGATCAGGCTGTCGGTTCGCCCGCCGAAGTATCCGGCCACAATGCCGATGGCCGAACCGATGACGGCGGCGATCACCGCTGCCGCCGCGCCAACAACGAGGCTGAGCTGGGTCCCCCAAAGAAGGCGGGCGAGGAGATCGCGGCCCAGATGATCGGTGCCGAGCACTGCGCCATCCGTGAAGGGACGTTTCAGCCGGTTGGCCGGGTCGGTCAGATCCGGATCTGCAATCGGCAGGAAGGGGACCAGCAACGCCATCGCGACGACCAGCAGCAGGACGATTCCGCCAAAGGCCGCAAGGTGGTTCCGCGCGATGAGCTTAAGGGCGGTCATGATGCATTCCCTAGGTCTTGACCCGCGGGTCGAGCCAACTCTGCGCGAGATCGGCCAGAAGATTGAACAGAACATAGCTTCCAGCTACGACCACCACGCCGCCCTGCACCAACAGAATGTCCCGGGTCGCGATGGCCTGAACCAGCATCCGGCCGACGCCCGGCCACTGAAACACGGTCTCGATATAGACCGCGCCGCCCAGCACGAAGCCGGCTTGAATGCCGATGACCGGGATGACCGACACCAGGGCCGCCTTGAAGGCGTGGCGGTAGAGAACGCCCGATTCGGGGACGCCTTTCGCGCGGGCGGTGCGTACGAAGTCCTGCCGCAGCACTTCCAGCATGGCCGAGCGGGTCAGGCGCGCAATCACTCCGGTGGCAACGACCGAAAGGGTGAAGGCCGGCAGGATCAGATGGCGCAGCAGATCCGGCAGATCGCCGCCGCCGTAGATTGCGAACATGCCGCTGGCCGGCAGCACCCGCAGCTGGACCGAAAAAAACAGGATCAACAGCAGGCCGAGCCAGAAAGACGGGATCGAGATACCGATCAGGACGATGAAGGTCAGGATCTTGTCGGTCCAGCCGTATTGCCGCGCGGCGGTCCAGATCCCGATCAGCAGGCCCCAGACGGTGCACAGCAGCAGGGCGGCGCCCGCCAGGATCAGGGTGGCGGAGAAGCGCTCCAGCACCTCGTCCAGAACCGGCCGGTTCAAACTGTAGGACCGCCCCAGATCGCCTTGCAGCATGTTGCCGAGCCAGATGAAGTACTGCTCGATAAGGGACTTATCGAGGCCGAGGCTGCGGTTCAGTTTCTCGACATTCTCCGGCGTGGCATAGGATCCGAGGATCGCCGTCGCGGGATCGCCGGGAATCAGCGCCATGATGGCAAAGACGATGACGGTCAATCCTATGAGGATCGGGACGATCGCCAGCAGGCGCTTCAGGACATAGAGGTGCATGGGTTACTCCCAGCAGGAGGAAGCCGCGGCAGCGGCCGGGAGAAGGCCTTCGGCGCCCCTTCTCCCGGCCGCATATCGGCCCGCGTCTTAGCCCTTCGTGACCTCCTTCAAAAGAAGGAAGAAGGAAGGCTGAAGCTTGAAGCCGGAGACCTGTTCGGAGGTTGCGGCATTCTGCTTCCAGTTGGCGATAAAGGCCCAAGGGGCATCGTCATACACGATTTCCTGCATCTGCCGGTAGAGCTTCGCCCGTTCGGCCTGGTCGGTCGCGCTGCGTGCCGCCTCCAGAAGCTCGTCTACCTTCGGGTTGGAATAGTAACCCGAGTTGAAACCACCCTCGTCAGGCCAAGCCCCGGTGCGCAGGGCCAAGTAGGGCAACGTGTCGGGATCGTTCGTCATCCAGGCCATTTGGGCCATATCCGCCTTGCCTTCGAGCCCCGGGTTCACCTTGCCAAGGAAGGTGTTCCATTCATAGGTCTCGATCTTGACCGACAGGCCGATCTTCGCAAGGTCGGCCTGAATAGCAGTGCCCATCGGCACCGGGTCCAGCATGCCGGACCCGCCTTCGGTGACGTAGAAAACCAGTTCTGCGCCCTCGTGTCCCGCTTCTTTGAGCAGCGCCATGGCCTTTTCCGGATCGTAGGGATAGGGCTGGAGCGCTTCATTGTGAGCCCAGGAGAAGGCCGGCGGCGTCGGGCTGGATGCGACCTCTGCGGTGCCCTGCAGGATATTCTCGACCAGCGTTTTTTTATCGATGGCATAGTTGATCGCCTGACGGACCCGCTTATCGGCGAAGGGGCCTTCCTTCGCGTTCAGGATCAGGAACCAGAGATGCGGCCCCGCCTGCTCCAGCAGGGTGAAGCCGTTGCCGTCGAAGGAAGCGACAGAGTCCGGCGGGATCTCGACCATGACGTCGATGCCACCGGACAGCATCTCTGCGACCCGGGTGTTGGCGTCGGTGATGGGCCGGAACACGACAGCTTCAAGCGACGGAGCGCCGTCCCAGTATTCATCGTTGCGGGCGACGACGACCTTGGCGTTGGATTGCCACTCGGCAAACTTGAATGGGCCTGTGCCGACCGGGTTGCGGCCGAACTCCTTGCCGCTCGAGCGCACGGCATCGGGTGAGACGATCAGCCCGGTCGGGTAGGCCAGGTTCGACAGGAAGGGCGCATAGGGTGCATTCAGTTTGAACTTTACGGTGTCTCCGTCGACGGCCTCGACATCTTCCACCGCCGAGAAGAAGAAGGCCAAGGGGAAAGGACCGGTCTCGTGAGAGGGATGGGCCTCGTCGAGCATGCGGTCGAAGTTGAACTCGACCGCTTCGGCATTGAACGGCGTGCCGTCGTGGAAGCTGACACCACTGCGCAGCTCGAAGACGTACTCCGTCCCGTCCTCGCTGATCGTCCAGCTTTCCGCCAGGGCCGGTTCGACCTCCAGGGTGCCGTCTTTGTAGCGGACCAGACCGTCATAGACGTTCATCAGAATGCGGAAATCGTTGACTGCCGTGACGGCTGCAGGGTCGAGGGATTTCGGCTCCGCGATTTGTCCGACCACCAGAACGCCGGGTGGGGTCTGAGCCGCTGCCGTGTGCGCTGCGAACGCCACGGCGGCTAGACCAAGCCCGAAAACGGATTTGTATAGATACCCCATGTTCGCCTCCTGAGTATTTTTATTGAGTATGGGCTATTTATCATAATAAATTTGTCGCTACAAGTTTATCATGATAAATAGCCAGGATCGGCGGTACCGCTGGCACCGCAAAACGATGGGATCCGGAACAGTGACTTTCTCTATTCTTGCGATGGACGAGAAAAGCGGCGCGATCGGCTGTGCGGCCGCGACGGGGAACCTGGCGGTCGGCGGTTGGGTGTTGCGGGCATCGGCTAGGGCGGGGGCGGCGGCAACCCAGGGCTTAAGCGTGAGTCCACTCTGGGGTGACGATGCGCTGGTACACCTCGCAAACGGCGCCACGGCGCGCGGCACCGTGGCTCAACTGACTGCAGAGGACAGCGGCCGCGACTACCGGCAGCTTTCGGTTCTGGATCGCTCCGGCGGCGTGGCCGCTTGGACAGGCCCCCTGAATACAGACCACAAGGGTCAGATCGACGGCCGCGGTTATGTGATCGCCGGCAACTGGCTGTCGAGTGTAACCGTGCTCGACGAGATGGAAGCGCGCTTCCTGGACAGCGCGACGGGTCACGACGACTTCGGTCGGCGGCTTCTGGAAACGCTTGCGGCCGGGATCGCGGCAGGCAGCGATTCCCGGGGCACGCTCTCGGCTGCAATCCAAATCGTGCATCCGAACCGGGCGCCGCTCGATCTGCGTGTCGACTACGATGAAGACCCCTTGGGCCGCCTGAAAGCGATCTACGCCCTGGCGACAACCGAGCCCTATGCCGCCTGGACCGACATCGTTCCGACCCTGGAGGACCCTTATCGATGTTGACTTTTCCCGCTTTACCCGCCGACACCGGCGAGATCCTGATGCAGCGGCTCGACGAGGTTGCGCAGTTCTCCGAAGGCGGCCCGGGCGTCACGCGACGCCCCTTCACCGACGAGCATCGCCGCGCGAACCAGCTCATTACGACATGGATGCAGCAGGCCGGATTGGACGTGCACATCGATGCCGCCGGAACCCTGGTAGGGCGCAAAGCGGGCCCACCCGGCAGCAAGACGCTGCTGATCGGCTCTCACCAGGATACCATCAGCCATGGTGGGAAGTATGACGGCATGTTCGGCATTGCGCTGCCCATCCTGGTGCTTGAATCCCTGCGTGAGCAGACGCTGCCCTACTCGGTCGAGATCCTCGCCTTCGCCGATGAGGAGGGGGTCCGCTTTCCCACGGCCCTTATGGGGCCGCGCGTTCTGGCCGGAACCTTCGATGACGCCAACCTACAGAAGACCGACAAGGACGGGGTGTCTCTTGCGGCGGCGCTGTCGGAACATGGGGGCGATCCGGACAGCATTGCCGCGGCGAAGCGGAACCCCGGCGATCTCATCGGGTATCTCGAGGTGCACATAGAGCAGGGACCCCTGCTCGAATCGCTCGGCTTGCCGGTCGGTATCGTCACCGCGATTTGCGGTATCGAGCGCTGGACGGTGGAACTGACCGGCCAGGCCGCCCACGCCGGTACGACGCCGATGGACCTGCGTCGGGATGCTTTCGCAGGTGCCGCAGAGATCGCGCTGGCGGTGGAGGGTTACTGCCAGGCGATGGACGGGCTGGTCGGCATCGTCGCATCGATGACCCTGTCGCCCAACGTGCCCAACGCCATTCCCGGCAAGGCGGCATTCACCATTGAATTGCGCGCTTCAGACGATTTGATTCGCGAGGCCGCAGCCTCTGCCCTCACGCAATGGGCGGAGGCCGTCAGCAAGCGCAGAGCCCTGGGCTGTCGTCTGACGAAGACCTATGCGCAGAAAGCCGTACCCTGCGACCCCTGGCTTAGAGGCACACTGGTGCGGTCGTTGACTCACCATGACTTCCGGCCGCATCGGATAATGTCCGGCGCCACCCACGACGCCTCGGCCATGGCCGACCTCTGTCCGGTGGCGATGCTGTTCACGCGATGCCGCGATGGCCTCAGCCACCATCCTGACGAAGCGATCACCGCGGCGGACGCTCAGGCCTCGGCGGCATGTCTCGCCGCTTTTCTTCAGATGTTGGATTCAGATTAGGGCGAATGGCATTGACACGTTAACGGCCCCAGTCGCCAGAATTCTATCGTGATCCGGATCGAGTGTTCGTCACTCGACAGCGCCGCTATAGTCGGTCGCGGGGCGCTGATGCCAGTTCACCTCCATATCGACCTGAGCCGCATTCAAAAGGTTCATGACCGGGCATCGGAACTCCACATTCTTGCAGAGTTTCTGGAACCGTGCTTCGGGCTCATCGCTGTAAACCGTGATGTCAAGCTTTCCACTTTCGAAGTAAGGCCGAATTCCCGGCACCCCCTTGGGTCCGCGCACGTCGATCTGGCTTTCGCAGGAAAAATCCACGCCGGCGTAGTCAAACCCCATCGCATGAGCAACACCGTTGATGATCACACCATCACAGCCAACGAGTGCGATCAATACGGTTTCCAGCGGACTGGGCGCCGAATTCGTGCCGCCCAGCGACGAAGGTTCATCGGTATAAACTGGATCGAAGTCGCGCACCTGGATTTTGGTGCGCGTCCCGGCCGCATTAGTCGCCTTGACGTGGCGTATTCCGATCTTCTTTGTCGCCGGATCGATGCTGGGTTCGATGATATCCGAGTCAATCATTTGGGACATCTGGCTGTGCCTTTCTGTCAACTGATGGGAAGCAGCGCGCCAACCGGGGCGTCGCCGCGCAATAACTCGAAAAGGACCCGGACGACCGCAAAAACGACAAGTCCATAGATGGCGCCTGTCCAAACCCGCATGCCCGCGCGCATGAACAGCATCCAGCACAGAAGCGCAATGGTCGGGATGCTCAGCCCGATCATCCAGACCGCGATGGCATAGACAATGAGAGCAATCAAAATCTGTAGTTCGCCAGCGTCATGCGCAAAGTCAGGTTTGTATTCACGCAGACCGCGATAGAACAACCAAAGTGCAAGTGGCAGGCCGGGAACGATCGCAAGGGCGGGCATCAGGCGCGAGGCAGGATTGAAGGTGAACATTTCCCATAAGGCATACGTGAATGCGGCAGTTGCTACGACTGCGAGCACAAGGGCGATTGTTCGACTGGTGTCCGGTGGCGGCGCATCTTCGTCACCTGGCCCTTCCTCACCCGGTGTCCGGTGTGTCCGAAACCAGCGCCAGGCTGACAGCAAAAGCGGGATCACGATGATCGACCCGATAATCAAGACGCCGGGCCGGGCGAGCCACGACCAGCCGTGAATCTGGTTGGTCAGCCAGAAATACTGTTCCATCGGTCCGGAGAGCACGAAACCCACAAGCGCCGGCGCGCGCGGCCAGCCGCCATGCTTCATCAGCCATCCGAGCGCACCGAGCGTGAACAGCATGAAAATATCGCCCATCGTCGAGGTCGACTGATAAGCCCCGATCACCATGATCAGAATCAGTGGCGCCGCAATGATGGCGAACGGGATCCTTGTCAGCCGTGCGAGCCAGGGGGAGATCGCAAAGCATGCCGCCGCGCCGACAACCGAGGTGAGCGCCACCGACCACACGATCAGGAACATGAGGTCGGGATGCTGGCTGATCATTCGCGGGCCGGGATAGTAGCCAAAAGAAAAGAGCGCCCCGAGGAAGATTGCCGCTGCCGGCCCGCCGGGGACACTGAACAGGAGCGTGGGCACGAGATCCGAAATAACAGTCGCGTTGTTGGCGCCTTCGGACGCGGCGATGCCGCGAATCTCGCCCCTGCCGAATTTCGACTTATCCTTCGTCGAGCGGATCGAGTGGCCGTAGGCGACCCATGTCGAGGCGGAGGCGCCAACCGCCGGAACGAAGCCACCCAGCACGCCAATCAACGATGCGCGCAGCACCAGCCATTTGTGGCGCCAGAAGTCGCGGAACCCCACACCCCAACTGCCGACCGTCATGCGTTCGTGGCTGATGCCGCCGCCCGCCGCCAACATCGAGATCACCTCGGCCACACCAAAAAGGCCAAGCGCTACGATCGTCAGAGAGAAACCATCAAGCAGGTAAACCTGTCCGAAGGTAAACCGGAAATCCGCCGCCGCCTGGGCCGGGCCGACGACCCCCAGCAGCAGTCCCAGGCAGGCCGCCGCCAGCCCCTTGGCCAGATCCTTGCCAATCATCGAAGAGGCGAAGAACAGACCCACCAGCGCGAACATGAACAGTTCCGGCGTAGAGAGCAGAAGCACTATCGGTCCGGCCACCGGGATTGCCACGAAAAGCACCACAGCACCGACGAGCCCGCCGACCATGGAAGCAAGAAATCCCACGCCCAAGGCGCGCGCAGCCTGTCCCTGCTTGGCAAGGGCATGTCCCTCGATTGCTGTGGGCGCCGAAGCTGGGGAGCCGGGCGCTCCCAGTAAGACCGAAGTAATTGTGTCTGACGTATAGACCACGGAAACGGCGCCAAGCAGCATGGCAAGGCCGGAGTAGTCATCGAGGTAATAAACGAACGGCAGGAGGATCGAAACCGCCGCCACACCGCCAAGCCCGGGGAGCATTCCGAACACCATCCCAACGAGCATGCCGGCGAACAGCGCGAGCAAGCGTAGAGGGTCGGTAAGAGCGTCGAGCGCCGTTAGCGCGTTCTCGATCATATTGGTCCCTCGACCGAACGGCCCTCAGGCAGGACGGGCCCGAAATCCGGGCCCGTCCCGACCTTACATCTTTACGCCGAATTTTTTGCTCAGAAGGGTACGCAAGTATTCTTTCACTTCGGCGGGGGGCGACAATGCTGCCTTGATGGCCGCTTCGGTTGACGGACCTGCGTTCAGGCGCGCTCCGTTCGTGACCTTTTGGCTTTCGGCCTGGAATTCAGGGTCGGCGTTGATGTCGGTAACCGCCTTCTCGAAGATATCCAGCACCCCTTGCGGTGTGTCGGGGTGCATGTAGCCTGTAAGACCATAGGCATAGGTCACAGAAGCGACACCCTGGAAAGCGTCCCACTCGATGCCGGATGGCGCCTTTCCGTTCATACTCTCGTAGACTTCATAGACCGATGGCAGCTCAGGTGCGATGGGATCCCGCCCCTTTAGAACGCCGTCCATCATTGAGCCACCGGTCCACAACGGCACCGCGCTGCCTGCCTCAACCGATGGCACCACCTGGGTGAGATAGACCGGCGTGAACTGGTAGTCGATGTTCACCTCTCCCTGCTCAAAAGCGAGGCGCACAGGGCCACGGCCATTGAACCCAAGGACCGATTTTACGTCGAGGTCAAGAACCTCAAAAGACAGCAGCCCTGGAAGGTCAGAAGCTGCTGCTGCAATTCCGCCATAGATGAGCGGTGCCTTGGCGTTCTTGATATCGGCGGCGCTGGTTACGCCGGTCGAAGGTGATACATAGGCGACCGCGCTGAACGGGTGACTGTAGGCCACACGATAATCGGCAAGACGGTATTCGACGCCTTTCTGTCCCAGAACGAACGGGTTGGCGGTGGACGATGTCGTGAAAAGGATCGTCGTCCCGTCAGATTTCGCGTTCTGTTCAAACCAGTTGGCGCCAAGGATCGAGCCACCACCCGGGCGGTCGATGACGTTGATCTCAGGGTTTCCCGGCAGGTGTTTCTCGAAATACGGCTCAAGAAACTTGGCCGAAACAAACGTTGCGCCGCCCGGGCCGAATGGCACGATCACGTCGATCGATTTGCCGGCGAAGTCGCCGTCCTGAGCATGGGCTGCCGTGGCAAGCCCTAGCAGAGCGGCAAGAACCGCTGTTGTCGTGAGTTTTCGCATTGGTAAATTCCCTCCCAAAGATTTATCCGATCATCTCGGGCGTCAGCCGATGGTGTTCTCAAGCACCCCCAGATTGGTAATGCTGACGCGCATCTGGTCTCCTTCGGCCAGATATTTCGGGGGTTTGAAACCGATTCCAACACCCACCGGGGTTCCTGTCGCAATGATGTCACCTGGCAAAAGCGTCATGGTGCGCGACATGGTTTCGATCAAGGTCGGAATATCGAAGATGAGATCAGCGACCTTCACGCGCTGACGTTCCTCGCCGTTAACTTCGGTCACGAGCTCAAGCGCGGTAACATCACCGACCTCATCGGCCGTGGCGATCCAGGGTCCCATCGGGCAGAACGTGTCGATGCTTTTGCCGACAACCCATTGATTGTGGTCTTTCTGAAGCTGGCGCGACGTGACGTCGTTCAAGATCACGTAACCGAAGACGTGATCGTATGCGTTTTTCTTTGCGACCTGGAAGCACCGCTTGCCGATGACGACTCCCAGCTCACCTTCATAGTCGACCGTGTTCGTCGGATCGAGCGAGCCCTTCACAACATCGCCGGGTCCGCAAACGCTTGTGGTGGATTTCGTGAAAATCACGGGGTGCAAGGGCACCTGTTCCCTTGCGCTCGAATCGAAGCCGCTTGAGTGGAACTCGGCGGCGTGGGCGTAGTAGTTCTTGCCTACGCAGAACACATCGCGGCGCGGCGTAGGGATCGGTGCCAAGAGCTGCACATCGGCGACGGCGATGCGGCGCCCGGACATCGAAAGCCAGCGCGCCAGGCCAGTTTCTCCCGCTTCGATCAGATCGAGTACCGCCGTACGGCTCCCTTCGCCTTCAGCGCAGACGACAACCTCATCACCGTCAAGGAAGCCGGCTGCGGTTTGCCCACCCGTCTCGAACGTAACTAGCTTCATATTCTCGACACCTGAATATTTTATCGATAAAATGAAAAAACATATATAAATGAATCTGTCAAATATGGAAACGATTGCTCAATCTTCAAAAACAGATTAACGAGTCAGCCGTGAACCCATTTGCCGTCCGCACCCAAGCCACCGAGCAAGGCGGAACCCTTGTCGAAGCCGCGTACCGTGCGCTGCGCCGTGACATTATCCGCAGCACGCGCGCGCCGGGCGAGCGGCTCAGGATTGAAAAGCTCAAGAGCATTTACGGGATCGGGCCCACACCCCTGCGCGAAGCCCTTCAGAAACTGAGCATGGATGGTCTGGTCCTGACCGAGGGCAACCGGGGTTTTGCCGTCGCGCCGCTGGACTACAAGGAATTCGAGGATCTCAATCTGGCGCGCAGTTCCATCGAGAAGGAGGCACTGCGGTTGTCGATTGCCCGCGGCGACGACGCCTGGGAAGCGCGTGTTGTCGCGGCCAGCTATATTATGCGCAAGGAAGATGCTGCATTGGCGACTGCCCAGGGCGCTGTGCCCGACACCTGGGAGAACGCGAACGCAGAATTCCACAATGCGATGGTCGCGGCCTGCGGATCAAAGTGGCTGTTGGGAGTCCGCGCAAACCTGCACGACCATTGTGAACGGTATCGCCGTGCCTCGATCTATCACGGACGGGGCTCGCGGGATCTCGCGACCGAGCATTCTGCGATCGTCGAAGCCGTTCTGGCCCGTGACGCGGAGCTGGCCTGCCGACTGACCGAAAGGCATTTTGCCCTGACGGCAACGAGTTTGGCCGAAGAAGCCGCCGACGCGCGCCGCGCCAGTGAATGAACGCTGAAATAGCGCTCTTTGTCATGGCTGGCTTTGTCGGTGGCATCGTGAATGCCGCGGCAGGAGGCGCAAAGCTTTTCGTCTTCCCGATGCTGCTTGCGTCAGGTGTTCCTCCGGTCGCGGCGAATATCACACAGAGCGTCGCCCTTTGGCCTGCTCAGCTACCCGCAGTTTGGGTGTATCGCCGCGAGATCATGGCGGATGCCCGGTCATTGGTTCGCCAGATGATCCCTGCACTCGGTGCCGCGCTGGCCGGCTCGCTTGTCATGGTGAACTCAAGCGACGCTGCCTTTGTCGCAGTTGTGCCCGTGCTGCTCCTGATCTCGGTTGCTGCGATTGTATTTGGACCAAAAACGACGAGTCTGATGCAATGGGCCTTTCCGGGCGATCGGCTCAAGGTCGCAACCAGCGTGATGTTGGTGGCGATCGGGTTCTACGGCGGTTACTTCGGTGCCGGAATGGGATTCATGCTTCTGGCGGTCCTCGCCGCGCCGGGTGGTCTGGGTCTTGGCCGCGTCAATGGTGCCAAAAACCTCTTTGCCTTCGGTATACAGTCTGTCGCCATCCCGCCTATGGCACTGTCCGGCCTGATCAATTGGCTTGCGGTGCTGTGCGTCCTGACAGGTGGGATCCTGGGCGGATACCTGGGGGCGAAGTTGACAAAGCGCCTGCCGGATCGGGCGCTGCGCATCGCTGTTGCAACGCTCGGCGTCGGCCTGACACTTTCGTTCCTGCTCCGCTAAGCGGGAGCGATATGCTGGGAAAGCAGCGCGCCGGCGGTGGCTTCGTCGGTGATGAAGACGGTGGTTTCGAGAAGCCGGATTGCTCCCCATAGGACCGGCGTTTTCTCCGCTCCGCCTGAGACCAGGACGCGCCGAGTGTGGCACCTAGCAGGCTGCTGAAAAAGTCTGACGTATAGGGTTTTGGGCCTTGGTTTGAGGTCAGCCCCCTATGAGGGTGGTTTTGGGTGCTGGTCTATCCCGGGTGATCGGCGCTTTGGTGGAGCGTTGGTCTCATGTTTGGGCCAGGAGCTTTGGTATTCGCACAAGATTGCAGGCGGTGGCGGTGAGGGTGAAGGCCCAG
>NZ_JAAQPH010000047.1 GCF_011683915.1 Pelagibius litoralis | reverse complement strand
CTTTCCGCTCTCAGCGGCGGGCGTTCAGACGGAAGTTGACCATACACCCTTTAGTCTCGCCGATCCCGATCACATACGACGCAGTCTTGAGACAGCAGGGTTTAGCAAGATCGCTATCGAATCGCACGACCAGAAAGTTTCGTGCGGCGACGTCGATGCAACGATGAAAGTGCTTCTGAAGGTGGGGGCACTTGGGAAAATCATTCGCGAGAATCCGGGTCTGCGAGCGAACGTCGAGCCTCGGTTGCGTAAGGCGTTGGCCGCTATGGACGATCCTTCCGAAGTGTACCTAACGGCTTCTGTCTGGATCGTAACCGCATGGGCCGAAGGGATGAGCCTGCCGGCGACAGACTGACTTTCAAGACGGCAGTGGGCAATGAAGGCATCGGCCGGCATAAAATACTTGCGAATCGCATAAGTCTGTGCTTATGTATTTCTCATGATTGAGAATGAGATATTCAGGGCTCTTGGCGATCCAACCCGGCGCACGATCTTCGAGAAGTTGGCGGCCGGCGGCATGAACGCCAGTGCTTTGCGCGAAGGTATGGAGATCAGTCAGCCGGCCATGTCCCAGCACCTTTCAGTGCTGCGCAACGCAAGACTGGTACGCGAAGAACGGCAGGGACGTTTCGTGAACTACGAGGTCGATCCACAGGGCTTGGCGCTCATCGCCCGATGGCTTGCCAAGTATCGTGCCTACTGGCCCGCGCGGATCGACGCTCTGAAGATTATGCTGAAGGACATGGACCAATGAACGAACTGGATGCCAAAGGGCAGGCGACGGATTTGGTGCTTGAATACGAACTCGATGCGTCGCCTCAAAAGGTTTGGCGGGCGATCAGCGTTCCCGAGTTTCGCGAGAAGTGGTTGCCGAAAGGAGATCTGGTCGATGCAGAGCCGATTTCTTCCGCACCAGGCGAGGAAGTCAGCTACAGAATGAAAGACAACGAGCCACCTTTCCTCGAAAGCAGGGTCACGTTTCAGGTCAGGCCCAACGCCGACGGCACCACCACACTCAGAATCGTCCATGGGCTGGCGGACGAACGGCTGGTGCAGCAGCCTCCCACGGCCGCGAACAATAACGGGCTCTGCCTCATGCGCGCTGCCTGACGTCCCGGATCGACAACGGAAATTCCAGAAGACAGGAGTTCGCCCATGCGCGAAGCGATGCAGCTCGTCCCTATGGTCGTCGAACAGTCAAGCCGGGGAGAACGCTCCTTCGACATCTATTCAAGGCTCCTGCGCGAGCGGATCGTCTTCCTCAACGGCGAGGTCAATGACGCGGTATCCGCATTGGTTTGCGCGCAGTTGCTGTTCCTGGAGGCCGAGAACCCGACGAAGCCGATCCATCTCTACATCAATTCGCCCGGCGGCGTGATTACCAGCGGCCTCGCCATGTATGACACCATGAGATACGTCAAAGCACCGGTGCATACGCTCTGCAACGGCACCGCCCGCTCCATGGGGTCTTTCCTTTTGATGGCGGGGGAGGCCGGTGAACGGGCGGCGCTGCCCAATGCCAGTCTGCACGTCCATCAACCGCTGGGCGGGTTCCAAGGGCAGGCGTCAGATGTTCTCATCCACGCGGAGGAGATGCAGCAGACCAAGCGCCGCATCACCAGGCTTTATGCCGAGCATTGTGGGCGTACCTATGAGGAGGTTGAACGCACGCTCGACCGGGACCGCTTCATGACAGCGGAGGAAGCTTTGGAATGGGGGCTGATCGACCGCATCCTCCAGGTGCGGGAAGTCAAAAATGAGCGAGACAAGCCGTAGGATCCATCGCCAACGGGGAATTGCCGCCGAACAGACAGTGTTCGGAAGGCGGCTTTGTCAGCTTCTCGGTCGTCCGTGTCGCCAAATCCCAGCGGCTGCCTTGGGTCGCTTTCAGCCGCTTGTGGTGGCCTTCGCTGGACCCTTCTCGGCCCCGCCGATGCCAGCGGCAAGATTCGGCCAGGAGCGGTCATTGGTAACGAACGTTGCAATGACCGGAAGGAGCCCAATCGGCAAGTTTTCTGCAATGCCGTTAATGTCTGCAATCATATTTTTGGCGACTTGTGGACCGCTACGCCACCATCAGCAAACGGCATCATCAAACTTTTGCTGCTGGATGCGCAGGTGTGTTGTGCCAAAATTTGGAATGGGTTTTTTATTGATACTAGGGACGTAGGGCCAGTTTCGCTGCAGCAGTCTCGTCCAGCACAGCGATTGCTTGGCGGTGCGGCGGTTGAAGCGGACTTTCGCGGGGTGACTGTCTTCGGCCAGGAGCGGTCGTATCTCGTGACTCGTGCAGAGTCCGCTTACAAATCATGATGCGGTCGTTCGGAGCTCACGGTAAGGGTAGAGATGCCAAACGACGTTGATATCTGGATGTCGGAGACGGCACACGCCGTTTTGACACGGGTCGGGCTTAAGAAAGGCCAGACCGTCATCGATTTCGGCTGTGGGCCCGGCTATACCGCAATCCCGGCCGCCGTGATTGTCGGTGAAACTGGCCAAGTTTACGCGATCGAGAAAAACCGGCTCGATATTTTTCGGCTCGGCCGCTTCATAAAAACCTTTGGCATGGAAAACATTACTCCGATCAACACACATGGCGATCTCGACTTGCCCCTTGATAGTGGCACGATAGATTGCATCTTGGCTTTCGACGTGCTCCTTCCATATTACTTTAGCGACGCAGAACTAGCGCGTGTCATCAAAGAAATGCACCGAGTATCTAAGCCAGCTGGTAGCCTTATCATCTATCCGAGTCACGTATCGATCGACGACATCCGACCGCTCATCACCGGGGCGGGCTTCGAGCCGGGCGAGCGTTTCACCCTTCCCATCCTGCACAATGGGACAATGGAGCGCGGGGAGATTTTCACCTTTACGGCAGACGGTAATGGCTAGCGCTTGGTCATTATCGGCCACGATCATTAGCAATCCGGATGTCCCGGCTACAGGGTCATAAAGACTTCTAGGATGGCACGCCAAATAAGAAGCGAGACCATTCAGACCATCGTAGCTCTGGCTGATCTCTGTCAATGCACTGCACACACGCAGGCATAGCATTAGGCTGGATGGGACAGGTGCTCCGCTGTCGCTGCGCGCTATTTAGCTAAAACTATCTAATGCTAGCCGGGAGCGACGCGTGGGCAGCGCAGAGCCCCCGCTAGACGCGCGGCTAACGCGTGAGGGCAGCGGAAATGCTTCAAACGGTTACGAAGGCAGATAGTCTGCCCAAGCCATTGTGGAGGAGCCCCACCCAAGTCGCTGGAAGGCGTGCTCGGATGGTTGCGGGGGTCGTAGCCATGATACTCAGCCTGTCGGCTTGCACAGTCCTTGGTCCCTTGCCCAAGCCCACTACCCTGACCGAGCGCCTTGGGGTAATGCCGACCGATGGGCTTCCCTTGCGAAAGCTTGTCAGGATTCATTGGAACGGCAATCAGATACCGTACATCGAAGCCCAGGACGATCGGGATCTCGCACTAGCGCTTGGACTCGTCCATGCGCACCTGCGCCTCGGGCAGATGGAGTTTCTCAAGCGCATTGCGCAGGGCCGTCTTTCGGAAGTTGCCGGCCCATTTGCCAACGGTCTGGATCATACGTTGCGCATCATCGATATTCCGCGCGCGGTTCCGGCCATTCAGCAAAGCCTGCCGGATGAAACGCGCCGCTGGCTAGAAGCTTTCGTGGACGGCATCAATCTCTACCGGGAGAGAGTCAGGCAGCGACCGCATGAGTTCGCTATCTATGGCCTGGACGAGGAACCCTGGACGGTCGCCGATGTTCTGGCCATAGGGAGGCTGGCGGCCTTCGACATCAACTGGCTCTTCTGGCTGGCCTTATTCGAGCTGCGGCAGAATCCCGAATGGCCGAAAACCTGGCGGGAACTGGTTGACGCTGGCGCATTGTCTGCGCCGAGCTTCGGCGGACAACGGGACGGCGTCTCGCACATCCCGCCAGGACTCTACACCGGACAAGGCGGCAGCAATTCGATCGTGATCTCGGCTAACTTGAGCGCGACGGGCGGCGCTCTCATGGCCAACGATCCGCATCTGAATCTCTCGCTGCCCAATGCCTGGCTTGTCGCTGGGGTCAAATCGCCATCCTTGCACGCCGTTGGCCTCATGGTGCCGGGCCTGCCGTTTTTCGCGATTGGCCGCAATCCCTGGATAGCCTGGGGCGCCACCAACATGCGTGCGGCGAGCAGCGACGCGGTCGATCTTTCGGGCGTCGATGAACCAGTCATCCGGCAGCGGCCGGAAACAATCGGTACGCGATGGTGGTTCGACCATGAGGTCTCGATCCGGGAGAGCCGGTTTGGTCCTGTGATTTCAGATAGTCCGCTGCTCGGTATCCCGTCGGATGAAATGGTCGCTTTGCGTTGGACGGGGCACGACGTGAGCGACGAAGTAACGGCGATGCTTCAGGTCGCCAGAGCCCGGTCTTGGGACGACTTTCGGGATGCCCTCGGCACTTTCGCGGTTCCTGGGCTCAACATGCTCTATGCCGATCACCTTGGCAGTATCGGGCAGGTGATGGCGGTGCGCTTGCCCAAGCGCGATGCCGCGGCGCCTAGCGATCTGGTGGTACCGGCTGAATCTGCGGCTCGGGCATGGGCGCAAATGCAGTCCACCCCGGATTGGCCCTATGCGTTCAATCCGCCAGAAGGATTTCTCGCTTCGTCGAACAACAAGCCGGCGGCGACCGAGGTGCCCGTCAGCTATTTCTTCGCGCCGAACGACAGGATCGACCGCATCAAGGATTTGCTGTCCGTCGAACGCAAGATCGATATGAATGCATTTTCGGCGCTTCAACAGGACGTATTCGTCGCCTCGTCTGAGCGCCTGAGAGGTGCTTTTCTTGACTTGATCGAAAGGCATGGCCTTCGTGACCGAAGGCCGTCGGTGGTCAACGCCCTGGCGTCTTGGGACGGACACTATGACAACCAGTCGCGAGGCGCGTTGGCATTCGAGGTTTTCTTGAGCGGCTTCGTCTACGCCCTCTATGACGAAAGCAAGGCACAGATCTTCTTCAGGACCGGCGGGCTGCCGTCGATCCTGCAACGGGACCTCGAAATGGTACCCGAAGCCAAGATCGTCGGTGCGCTCGAAGATGCCTTGGACAAGGCCGAAGCCGGGCTTGCGACCTATGGCCATTGGGGCGATCTGCATCGAATGCGTCTTGCGCATCCCTTGGCCAACCTGCCGTTGCTCGGTCATCGGTATGTTTTCACTGATTTCCCAGCGCCTGGCAGCAATAGCTCGGTCTTCCAGACTGCTTTCGTGCCGACCGGCGAGCGCCACGCTGTCCACTATGGCACCAACGCCCGCACGCTGTTCGACTTGTCCGACCCGGACGAGAACTACTTCGTGCTACTCGGCGGACAGGACGGTTGGCTCAACAGCAGCACGTTTCTCGACCAAATGCCGCTCTGGCGAAACGGCTCATATGTTCGCGTTCCGCTCCGTTCTGAGGCCGTGCAACGCGACTTTCCACACATGACTGTACTGGAACCCATCGGCGGACCGGCCTCGGTCCCATCAACCTCAACTCGGATGTAACGCTTAGGATTGGAGGGCAAGTCATGGCTACGGTGATCAAATTCGCCGGCGCGTTCGTTTTCCGGGTGCCCGGCGTGGACCGGCCGGACACCCTCTTTGATAACGATTGTGTGTGCCGCCGCCGTTAGGCAGAACGCACGCGGGTCAGGAACTCCTCGACCTTGGTGTTGAGTTGGCCTGACTGGCTGGAGAGCTCGGTCGCCCCCTCCAAGGCCTGACGCGCGGCCGTGCCGGTCCGCTCCGCACCTTGCTGAACGTCGACGATGTTGGCGGAAACCTCCTGGGTGCCCGCCGCAGCCTGCTGAGTGTTGGTCGAGATCTCAGAAACCGCAGCCGTCTGCTCTTCGATGGCCGCTGAGATCGACCCGGCGATCTCGTCGACCTTCAGGATGGTTCCCTTGATCCGGCCGATCGCCGACACCGCCGATTCGGTGCTTGTTTGAACGCCGGAGACCTGCTGGGCAATGTCCTCCGTCGCCTTGGCGGTCTGCTGAGCCAGGCTCTTCACCTCCGAGGCGACCACGGCGAAGCCCTTGCCGGCCTCGCCGGCGCGGGCTGCCTCGATGGTGGCGTTCAACGCCAGCAAGTTGGTCTGCTCGGCGATATCCGAGATCAGAGTCACGACCTCACCGATTTTCTGTGCCGCATCGGCCAGTTCGCGGACAACGGTATCGGTCTCCTCGACTTCGTCCTTGGCTTCGCCGGTGCTGCGGGTCGACTCGGCAACTTGGCGGGCAATCTCGTTGATCGAGCCCGTCATTTCCTCGGAAGCGGAGGCCACCGCCTGAACGTTGGCGCTCGCCTCTTCGGAGGCCGCGGCCACCGCTGTCGACCGAGCCGACGCGTCTTCGGCTGCTTTGGTAAGGTTTTGTGCGGAATCTTTGATTTCGCCGGAAGCGGAGCCGACGGAATCGATCACCACCTTCACTGAGGCCTCGAAATCATCGGCCATCTCATTCATGGCCCGGCGCTTGTCTTCCTCCGCCTTCTTCTCCTGCTCGATCCGCTCGGCGGCGAGACGGTCCATCTCGATGGCGTTTTGCTTGAACACCTCGACCGCCTCGGCCATGGCACCGATCTCATCCTTCTGGCCGAGGGCCGGCACCTCGATATTCTTGTCACCTTCGGCCAGGGCGTTCATGGCGGTCGTCATACGGTTGATCGGGCGGGACGTCCCCATACCGATCGTCCAGGCGATGACGATGCCCAGGATCAGAGCGATCCCTGACACCGCGGCACCGATCAACTCAGAATTCATCATCTGCGCAGCCGCTGCCGGACCGATCTGGTCCTGGCGTGTTTTGAGCGACAGCTTGTAGTCTTCGATCGAAGCAGCCACTGCCGGGCCGATACGGTCGAGTTGTTCTGATATCACGGCATTGCGCTGATTGATGACGCCGTTGACATCTTGGAAAGCAGCCTCATAGGCCGCGAAGTCTTCCACCACCTGCTGGGCAAGCGCTCGCCGGCGCTGGTTCTGCAGGCTGGATAGGAGGTCGTCCGAACGCTCCGAAAGCTGGCTGAACTCCAGCATCGCCCGTTCGTAGTATTCCTGCTTGTTGTCGATCAGGAATCTGGCCGCATAGAGCCGTGCGAGAAGCAGGTTGCGCATGACCGCGCCGGCCAGGAAGGTCGCTTCAGCATCGCCATCCCGATTGGCACTCTCCATGATTTCCGTCAGCCCTTTTTCGATCTTGGGGCCCAGCACGTCGAGGGTCCCTTGCACGATGGTATTGCGCTGGTCATTGAGCGACACGACGTTCTCGAAATGGCCGCGGTATTCCTCCATGCTTTGCTTCATCCCGGATAGACTGCTGCGACGTTCTGGATCGGCAACCAGATTGAAGGTCTCGTCGACCGCGTGCTCGGTCTGCTTTTCAAACTTGAAGACGTCTTCGCGGTCCTGGTCGGATTTCGTGATGATGAAGTCCTTCACGTTCATTCGGGTCATCAGGAGGTTGGACTGAATCTCTCCGACCGCGGTGGTCTGGCGCGAAAGGGAGCGGTATTCCGTGAAAGTGCCGTTGGCCGATTCCAGGGCGAAGATCGAAAACCCTCCCAAACCGCATAGCAGCAGCAGGATCACGCCGAAGCCGCCATATACCTTGGTGGAGATTTTGATGTCGTTCAGCAGGGCACGTAACCCCGCCGATTGGGTATGTTTTTGGCTGCCATACCCTTCTGCAGAAGTTTCTGCCGTGTTGGTTGATAAGGTCATTGTATCTCCGTTCATGAGTTGATTATTGGGATTCCAGCGGCTTCCCCAGGTCCCCAAGCAACCAAAAAGTAGAAATTACAAGACCTTCACGGGCTCATTGCTCTGCGTAGTTGCTACTTTAAATCGATTACTTTCACGACGAATCTGCTCAGAACGGGAATATCTCAATGTTAAGGATAATAATTGGTTAGTATAATCAATTTATAGTTGATATATGATCTTAATATCTACTTTAAATATCTATTCTGCTGGATTTTTCTGCAGTTTGTTCCGTTGTTGATGCCGACTGGGATCTCGGTCAGCGCGTTACGGCGTGGCCCGGTGTCGTGGTCGAGGTCTGCCGGCACCGGTGACGGCACCTTTTCGATGCCCTGGCCGTTCTGTGGCCTGCCGACAGGCCTGTGGGTCTTCTGCCGGAGACGCGAAGGCCGGCGGCTCTCAGTTGTTGGCTATGAGCCGGCTTTAGCGGGCCGCTTCCAGGCCGGCGCGGGCCAGTTCGTCGGCGCGCTCGTTTTCCGGATGGCCGGCGTGGCCCTTGACCCAGTGCCAGTTGACCTGGTGGGGTTCCAGCGCCGCCTCCAGGCGTTGCCAGAGGTCGACGTTCTTCACCGGTTTCTTGGCGGCGGTCTTCCAGCCGTTGCGCTTCCAGCCGTGAATCCACTTGGTGATACCGTCGCGCAGATAGGTGCTGTCGGTATGCAGGTCGACCTGCGACGGGCGTCTCAGCGCTTCCAGCGCCATGATCGCGGCCAGCATCTCCATGCGGTTGTTGGTGGTGCCCGCTTCGCCGCCGCAGAGTTCCTTTTCGCTGCCCTTGAAGCGCAGCAGGGCGCCCCAGCCGCCGGGCCCGGGATTGCCCGAACAGGCGCCATCGGTGAAGATTTCGATGCTGTCGCTCTGTGCCGTCATATCCGCTCAACTGTCATGGGGTTTTCACAGGTCCAGGCCGTAGGCACCAGGTCCGCGGACTTCCTGATGGAACTTCAGCTTCTTCCAGTATTCCAAGGGGTCCTTCGGTTGGACGAAGGCGCCTTCGGGGTGGTGCAGCCAGTCGTAGAGCCGGGTCAGCAGAAACCGCAAGGCCGAGCCGCGGGCCAGCAGCGGCAGGGCTTCCAGTTCCGCCTCGGAAAAGGCGCGTTCGCGGGAATAGGACTGCAGCAGCATGCGCGCCTTGGTGACGTTGAAGGCATTGTCCTGTTCGAAGCACCAGGCGTTCAGGCAGACCGCCAGGTCATAGGCGAAGAAGTCGTTGCAGGCGAAATAAAAGTCGATGATGCCGGTCAGCTGTTCGCGCCGGAAAAACACGTTGTCGGGGAAAAGGTCGGCATGGATCACCCCGGCGGGCAGCTTGTCCGGCCAGTTCGCTTCCAGGTGTTTCAACTCGCTTTCCAGGGCTTCGGCCAGGCCCGGGCTGACGGTATCGGCACGCCCGGCGCAGGCCTCCAGCAGCGGCCGCCACCCGTCGACCGAAAGGGCGTTGCGGCGCTGTAGCGGAAAATCGGCGCCGGCCAGATGCATGCGCGCCAGGGCGGCGCCCAGCGCACTGCAATGAAAGGTCTGGGCCCGCCGCGGCGACAGGCCCTCCAGAAACGAGATCAGCGCAGCGGGCCGGCCGCAGAGCTGGCGCAACGCCTTTCCGTCACCGGCGTGCAGCGGCACCGGGCAACTGATGCCCCGGCCGGCCAGGTGTTCCATCAGGCCCAGAAAAAACGGCAGATCCTCTGCTGCTACCCGCTTTTCGTAGAGCGTCAGGATGTAGCTGCCTTTTTCCGCCTGCAGCAGGTAGTTGGAGTTCTCCACGCCTTCGGCGATGCCCTTGAAGGACAGCAGTTCGCCCAGATCGTAGTCCGCTACGAAGCAGGCAAGGTCTTCGGCTGAGACTTCGGTGTAGACGGCCATGGGGTGAGATCAGGTTTGGGTGAGATCAGATTTGGTTTCGCTTGGCTGACGGGGGCCGCGCTCAGCCGGTCGCCGCCTTGTCGCCGGTAAGGGCCTTGGGCAGCTTGAAGATGACGTCTTCGACTGCCCCGCTGACCTCCTGCACCTGTACGTCGAACTGACTGCGGCAGGCCTCAAGAACCTCTTCGACCAGGACTTCCGGCGCCGAGGCACCGGCCGTCAGCCCCAGGGTGGAGATGTCGGCCAGCTGCGCCCAGTCGATATCCGCGGCGCGCTGGACCAGCAGGGCCGTCTTGCAGCCTTCGCGGTGGGCCACCTCGACAAGGCGTTGCGAGTTCGAGGAGTTGGGCGCGCCGACCACCAGCAAGGCATCGCAGTTCTGTGCGATCGATTTCACCGCTTCCTGGCGGTTGGTCGTCGCGTAGCAGATGTCTTCTTTCTTCGGGCCGTTGATTTTCGGAAACCGCCGGCGCAGGACGGCAATGATCTCGCTGGTGTCGTCCACCGACAGGGTGGTCTGGGTGATGTAGGCCAGATTGTCGGGGTCCTTGACGTCGATGCGCTCGGCTTCCGCGACATCCTCGACCAGCAGGATCGATCCCTCGGGCACCTGACCCATGGTTCCGACCACCTCCGGATGGCCGGCATGTCCGATCAGCAGGATCTGGTGGCCGATCCGGGCGTGGCGTTCGGCTTCGCGGTGTACTTTGCTGACCAGCGGGCAGGTAGCGTCGAGGTAGAACAGTTCGCGCCGCTCCGCCTCTTCCGGAACCTCTTTCGGCACCCCATGGGCGGAGAAGATCACCGGAACGTCCTCCGGCACCTCGTCGAGTTCCTCAACGAAGACCGCGCCCTTGGATTCCAGGGATTCGACCACAAAGCGGTTGTGCACGATCTCGTGGCGCACATAGACAGGGGCGCCATACTTCTGCAGGGCCCGCTCGACGATCTCTATGGCCCGTTCGACACCGGCGCAGAAGCCGCGGGGGTTGGCCAAAAGAACGGTTAGGGGCTTTTTGCTCATGCTGACTATCCATCTTCGCTCTGTATCGCGCCGTTTCCGGCTTTGCCGCTGGCCGGGCCAAAGCCCCCAAGGCAGCACTTGTCGCCGGGGCGGCGGTTCCCTAAAGTCCGGCAGGACATCAAAAAGCCGGTCTTTCGAGTCGGGCACTGCCCCCGGTTCGACTTTGCGGACAGTAGTATAGCCGGCCAGCAGAAGGAAGGCTTCATGACAGACCCGATCCCCGCCCAGAAAGAGCCTTATATTGTGCCGGTGGAGGCCGGAAAGAAGTACTTCTGGTGCGCCTGCGGACGCAGCCAGAAACAACCTTTCTGCGATGGTTCGCACTCCGGCACCGGGATCACGCCGGTGATGTACGAGGCGACGGCCGCCAAGAACGTGTTCTTCTGCGGCTGCAAGGCAAGCGCCAGGCAACCGCTTTGCGACGGCAGTCACAACAAGCTTTAACGGGGCGCCCAGCCCGATTGTTTCAAGCCAATCCAGCCTAATATCTGCGAGCCCTTATGCGATCGAATTCTCCGCGACCTGCCGCCTTTCGGACCATCGTTACGCTGTCCTGTGTTGCCACTGTGTTCCTGGTGGCGGCCTGTGCCTCCGACGAAGCGCCGCTGCCCTGCCCGGAGGTGGTGTTGTTGAGCGACGCCTCAAATCAGACGAAGTTCAACGGACAGGGCCGCGATCTGACCGATATCCTCTTCGAGGCCGATCTGGAGGCCGGGCGTCTGATCTGTGAGTACGATGACAACGAGGTGGATGTCGACCTGCAGGTGCGTGTGATCGCGTCGCGCGGCCCCGCCAATGCCGACCGTGTGGCGAACATCAATTACTTCGTCGCCGTCGCCCGGGCCGACCAGACGGTGCTGGCGCGCGAATCCTTTGACATCGCCATTCCCTTTCCCGGCAACAAGACCCGGGTTTCGGGCCTGGAGGAGATTGGACAGATCATTCCCCTGGCCGCCGGCGAAGACGGGTCGGATTACCGAATTTACCTCGGTTTCGATCTGACGCCGGAGGAACTGCAGTTCAACCGCGCCAACCGCTAGATCGGATCATGTTTTGACGGAACCACTTCGTGGTTGCGCCAAAACATGTGAATCCGATCGCCATCAAACAGTTAGAGCAGACCCCGGGACGATGGGTCGCCTTCGGCGATTCCATCTAACCCGAATCTGCTCCAGGGGCGCGCAACCTGATCGCGACGTCGAGATCGTCCCGCTGCTCCGCCAATGCGCGCCGCAGCTGGCCCATGCGCTGACGCGCCTCCTCGAAGGAACCGGCGCGCGACGGGTTGATGGTCAACTCGACGAAGATGTCGCGGCCGGATCGCCGGGTGCGAAGATCCAACAACTCCTCCTCTTCAACACCCGCTTCGAGGAGGAGTTCTGCGATGTATGCCTCACTCTTGCGGTTCAGGGGGTGATCGACCAAGTCCACGGCCGCGGTCGAAAACAGCCTTGCGCCGGCAGCCGTCATGAGGAGAGCGACGAAGGCCGCGCCGAAAGAGTCCGCCAACAGAGCGATTGAAGGATCATCGGCCAGCGCGGCCAGAGTGATCATCGACTGCATGACGAGAAGCGAGGCGAACCTGAAGGCCCGGGGTTTCGGTTGCGCGAATGGCAGCATCTGGAGTCCGCTGCGCAGGGTGACCAAAGCGAGGGTAACGGCAGCAAGCGCGAGGCCGCCGGATGTTGTCTGACTTTCCCCGGTCACGATCAGATCGAGAGCAAGGCCGGCGATCCAAAGTCCGGCAATGATCATCGCGAGCGCGATCGCCAGGGTCCAGGCCTGCGCCAGCTTTTCCACACCGAACTCGTAATGCGCCAAGGATCCTGCGAGGAGCTTTTTCTTTGTCATCCAATCCGATAGCTCACGCAGAAACAGCAAGGCGCTGCGGAGCGTTTCGCCAAGCAGGGTGAGCGAGCCCGTCATCGGGGTGGCGACGAGCAGAATGCAGAGCAGGCCGGCATCGAGTGCCAGCGCGGGGCCCCGGGCGGTCCCGCCGGTGCTTTGGCTCAACGCTTGGCGCTGCGTCATGGCGTGGCTTTTCCCGGTCAAGTTTCCGCCGGCTTCCGGGCATCGACCACGACTGAAACGTCGGCGCCCCCAAGGTGATCTTTCAAGTGGTTCTCGACAGCTGTGACGCGGCGGCAGTAGTCCGTCACGGATGCACAGCCTGCCGGCGCGAGCGTGAGTTCCACCTGCGGCAGGCTGCCCGAGCAGCGGGTCCGAAGGCGCAGCAGTTCTTCTCCTGCGATGCCCGCTGACAGAAGTGCGGCTTCGATCTCCTTTTTGGTTTCCCCCGGCAGCGGGTGGTCGAGGAGGTCAGGCAGGCACTCGGCGACCATTTTGAAGCCGATTGTAACCATGACCCCGGCGACGAAGGCTGCGCCGATGCCGTCGAACAGCGTTGCCACGACAGGGTCTTTGGCCAGCGCGGCGATGGTGATCGCGATCTGAACGATTGCGGAGGCGGCAAGCTTGACGGCCCTGGCGCGCAACTGCGCCCGATAGATGGCCGAGTCGCCGTCTCTGGCCGCAGCAGCCATGGCCAGCCAGCCGAGCAGATTGATCAGCAAATTGACAGCGCTGATCACGGCGGCTGCCGCCAGGCCCAAGGGTGTTGACGCAGCCTGGACCGACAGCAGCGCGGCGACCACGCTATGAGCGACCCAAAACCCACTGAAAAGCAGTGCGGCACCAATGGCGAGGTTACACATCTGTTCGACCTTGCCGATGCCAAAACGGAACCTCCTGAGCCGGTCCCGGTGCAGGGCGCGCAAGACAAAGAGGCCGTAAAACTCAACCAAGAGCATCAAAGCCACCCGGATCGCCTCACTGAGCAGCGTGAGTGATGAGGTGAAGACAGCGAAGAAAAACAGGATCGTAACGACGGCCAGGTCAGCCAGCGAGGTATAGAGGACCGCGGCTTCCTTGGATTTCTGGTCTCTTGTCGGCCCAGGCATTGCGGTGTTCCCGGCGCCTAAAGACGCAGTCGGGCCCGGATGACATCGATCAATCCGATGTCCGGGAAATCGACGTAGGCGGCCCGGCCCACCGGGCAGTCCTCGAAGTTTTCCCGTTCATGGGAGAAGTCGAGCAAGGCCTGCGCAGTGCCTTTTGCTCGGCCCTTGGCGAGAGCGGCGAGGTCGTTGCGTCCCAGGGTGAAGGCTGACCCGCGGGTCAGCAGTACCCGCCCTTCGCGGACTGTCGAATCCCCTTCCAGTATAATCTCGGCTCCCATGCCGGCTTTGATGAGATGAACCTCGGCATCGGCAATCGGCACGTCGATCATGAGGACCGAGCAGTCCAGCCATTCGGCAACCGGCTCTCCCGAACGAACAGTGGCGCCCGGCGCCGCCTTCTGGTTCCACAAGATGCTGCCCGCAGGTGCGCGGACGGAGTCTTCGGTCAGTCTGGCGTAGTCCGTTTCCGCGTCGCGCAAAGCGGCCTTCGCCGTTGCAAGCGCCGCTTCGGCCTGTCTCAATTCCAGGCGTCCCTCCTTTTTCTGCAGCTTCAGTTCCAAGCGTTCGCCGCGGACCCAATCGGGATCTTCGCCGTCCAGGGTGGCGAAGACGCCGTTGTTCGCCGCCTCGCGGCGCACCCGGGCATAGGCCAGGTCGTTCTGCAATTGTGCGAGCTGCCAGTCCAGCTCTGACACGCGCAGCCATATCTCATCTGTTGCGGACTGCGACACGTTGCCGTTCGCAACCAGCGTTTCGTGGCGTGCGGCAATCCTGTTGATCAGCTCCAATTGTTTGCGGGTGACGTTGATCTCACGCTCCATACCGGCGATTTCCTCTTCCAACTGGCTGCGGAAGATATCGGCATAGCGTGACTTCAGCGCTGCACGGTCCTGGTCCAGTACAATGATGTCATCGAGAAATGCCTGAAGTTCCTTCACCCGTGCTGAGGCATAATCGACCTGGATCTGAGCTTCGATTAACGGCTTTCGGCTCATCCGGTCGTTTCGGATCAGCACGATGATGCCGTCCGGGCCAACCGCCCCTTCGGCGGCTTGCGGCTTGAACTCCAGTTTTCCGTCGATGGGGGAGGTGGCCACATTCAGCCAAGAGGTAACCGCGGCATCGCGGACAATCACCGACCGCAGATAGGGGCCCATGATCCAGGCCACATAGACCAGAAAGCCTAAGATGGCCAAGCCGTAAACCCAACGGCTGGATTTCATCGGCATGGCGCGTGATGGCTCAACCATGGACCTTGCTCCCCTCGCAAGTCAGCCCGGTGGGCGCACAACCGGACCCTTCCCCTGGCAGATGGCCGCCTGGGAGCCCGCTATTAACCGGTTTCGCGTTTCAACGAGCGAAAAAGTAACACAAGACGGCGACCATCAACGACCCGAATCCGGGCGATACACCCCAATGCGCGGTAGGGTGGCGTGTCGGCGTCTTGCGGCCTGCCAAACGGCTGATCCGCCGCCGGGAGTCGGGCGGATTTCGGGTACCGGGGCGCTAGGGTCTGTACCCAATTAGGGGATTCCAGTTGAGTTGGATTTGTGATTCAAGTTTCCAAGGATAGGAGGCTTGAATGGCAAGGCAGCTGTTTTGGTTGAGTGAGGAGGAATGGGCGCGCATTGAG
>NZ_JAAQPH010000046.1 GCF_011683915.1 Pelagibius litoralis | reverse complement strand
GGCAAAGCTTCCAAGGTCGCCCTCACCGCGGTCATGCGAAAACTCGTCGTTCTGGCAAACACACTCATTCGCGAGCAACGTCTCTGGCAGCCAACTCAACCTTGACTGTGAACACAGATGCTCTCCCACAAGGGGAGAGGGGGAACCAAAAAGGGCCGGTCGCGTTTCCCTCTCCCCTTCGTGGGAGAGGGAGGGGCCCGCGTTAGCGGGAGGGTGAGGGGGCTTTTGGTTACTCCGCTGCGTTGTCGGCGGTTGCCGGCTCGGCTTCATCGTCGGAACTCGCGGCCTGTTGCCTCGCCCACATCTGGGCGTAGACGCCCTTCTGGCTCAGCAGGCTTTCATGCCTGCCGCGCTCGACGATGCGGCCCTGTTCCAGCACCAGGATCTCGTCGGCCTCCACCACCGTCGACAGGCGGTGGGCGATGACCAGGGTGGTGCGGTCGCGCGAGACCTCGCGCAGGCTGGCCTGGATCTCGCGCTCGGTCTTGGTGTCGAGCGCCGAGGTCGCCTCGTCGAACAGCAGGATTTCCGGGCGCTTCAGGATGGTTCGCGCGATGGCGACGCGCTGTTTCTCGCCGCCGGAAAGCTTCAGGCCGCGCTCGCCCACGGTGGTCGCGTAACCGTCCGGCAGGCCCTCGACGAAGTCGTGGATGCGGGCCAGGCGTGCCGCTTCCACCATCTCCGCCTCGCTGGCGCCGGGACGGCCGTAATGCACGTTGTAGCCGACGGTATCGTTGAAGAGGACGGTATCCTGGGGAACGATGCCGATGGCGCCGCGCAGGCTGTCCTGGGTCACCGCGCGGATATCCTGGCCGTCGATCTTCACCGAACCCTCCAGCACATCGTAGAAGCGGAAGAGTATGCGCGAGATGGTCGACTTGCCGGCCCCTGACGGGCCGACGATGGCCACGGTATCCCCGGCCTTCACCGAGAAGCTGACGTCTTTCAGGATCGGCCGGCGCGGGTCGTAGCCGAAACTCACGTTCTCGAAAGTCACCGCGCCACCGTCGAGCGCCAGCGCCGGGGCGTCGGGCTTGTCGGTCACCTCGGCATCGGAGGTCAGCAGCTTGAACATGGTCTCCAGATCGATCAGCGACTGTTTGATCTCGCGGTAGACCGTGCCCAGGAAATTCAGCGGCATGGCGAGCTGCAGCAGATAGGCGTTCACCATCACGAAGTCGCCGACGGTCATGGTGCCGGCAACGACACCCATGCCCGCCAGGATCATCAGCAGGGTGATGCCGATGGCGATGATCACCGACTGGCCAACGTTCAGGATGGAAAGCGAGGTGCGGCTCTTGATCGAGGCCTCTTCGTAAACCTTCAGCGCCCCGTCGTAACGCTCGGCTTCGTGCCCCTCGTTGCCGAAATACTTCACCGTCTCGAAGTTCAGCAGGCTATCGATGGCCTTGGTATTGGCGTCGTTGTCGGCATCGTTCATCCGCTTGCGGATCTCGATGCGCCATTCGGTCACCTTGAAGGTGAAAACCACGAAGGCGAAGATCGACACGAAGGGAATGACGGCAAAGCGCCAGTCGAAGAGATACCAGAGGATACCGCAGGCCAGCAGAACCTCGATCAGCGTCGGGATCACCGAAAAGGCGGTGAAGAACAGCAGGAACTCAATGCCCTTGGTGCCACGGTCGATGGCCCGGCTGAGCCCGCCGGTCTGGCGCTCCAGGTGAAAACGCAGGGACAGCGCGTGGACATGGCGGAAGGTCGCCAGCGCCACCCGCCGCACCGCGTTCTGGGCAACGCGGGCGAACAGCCCGTCGCGCAGTTCGCCGAAGGCCAGCGCCGCCACCCGCATAACGCCGTAGGCGAGCAGCAAGCTGAGCGGCAGCACCAGAATGAGATCGCCCACCGCCGTCAGCGCATCGACGGCCTCGCGCAGCACCAGGGGGATGGTGACCGTCGCCACCTTGGCGCAGACAAGCAGAACCATGGCCGCGACGACGCGGGCCTTCAGATCGCTGCGCCCCTGCGGCCAGAGGTAGGGCAGCAGGTTGGTCAGCACTTTGACTTGGCCGAAGCTGGCTTTCTGCCCTGCTTCGATGGTTGTTGGGCGCATTGTCTCTCCTGCAGATCAGGATATAGAGCAGCCGGCCCGAATGCCCAAACTTTCTGTGGGGCGGGGTTTCACTCTCCTCTCCCGCTGACGCGGGAAAGCTCCCTCTCCCCTCCGTGGGAGAGGGTCGGGGTGAGGGGGCTTTTGGTTTTCGCCCGCTCAGGCCGCGGCGGTGCGGCGCTGTTTGACGATGCCGAGGATCTCGCTGGCGGCATGGGGGATGTTGCTGCCGGGGCCGTAGATCGCCGAGACGCCGGCTTTCATGAGGAAATCGTAGTCCTGGGGCGGGATGACGCCGCCGCAGACCACGATCACGTCGTCGGCGCCCTGGGTCTTCAGCGCCTCGATCAGCTGGGGCACCAGGGTCTTGTGACCCGCCGCCTGGCTGGAGATACCGACGATGTGCACGTCGTTTTCGATGGCTTGGCGGGCACCTTCCTCCGGCGTCTGGAACAGCGGGCCGACGTCGACGTCGAAGCCGATGTCGGCGAAGGCGGTGGCGATCACCTTGGCGCCGCGGTCGTGGCCGTCCTGACCCAGCTTCACCACCAGCATGCGCGGGCGGCGCCCCTCCTCCGCCTCGAAGGCCTTCACCTCGGCTTGAATGCGCTGGAACCCTTCGTCGCCCTCATAGGCCGAGCCGTAGACGCCGGTGACCGAACGGATAACGGCACGATGACGCGTGTAGACCTTCTCCAGCGCATCGGAAATCTCGCCGAGGGTGGCCCGCGCCCGCGTGGCTTTGACCGCGAGATCCAGCAGGTTGCCGCTGCCGTCCTGCGCCGCCTGGGTCAGCGCCGTCAGGGCGGTATCGCAGGCGGCGCTGTCCCTGCTGTCGCGGATCTTTTTCAAGCGCGCGACCTGCTGTTCACGCACCGCCGTGTTGTCGATGTCGAGCACCTCGACCGGATCGTCATCCTCGGCGACATACTTGTTCACGCCGACGATGACCTCCTCACCGCGGTCGATGCGCGCCTGTCGCCGGGCCGCCGCCTCTTCGATGCGCAGCTTGGGCATGCCGGTTTCCACCGCCTTGGTCATGCCGCCCAGGTCTTCGACCTCGGCAATCAGTTTGCGCGCCTCGGCGACCAGGGAGGCCGTCAGGCTCTCCACGTAGTAGCTGCCGGCCAGGGGATCGGCCACCTTGGTGATGCCGGCTTCCTCCTGTAGGATCAGCTGGGTGTTGCGGGCGATGCGCGCCGAGGATTTGGTCGGCAGGCCGACCGCTTCGTCCAACGCGTTGGTGTGCAGCGACTGGGTGCCGCCCAGCGCCGCTGCCAGGGCCTCCACCGCCGTGCGCACCACGTTGTTGTAGGGCGACTGCTCGGTCAGCGAAACGCCGGAGGTCTGACAATGGGTGCGCAGCATGAGGGAACGCGGGTCTTTGGGCTGGAAGTGTGTCTGCATGAGATCGGCCCAGAGGAAGCGCGCGGCGCGCAGCTTGGCGATCTCCATGAAGAAGTTCATGCCGATGGCGAAGAAGAATGAGAGGCGCGGCGCGAAGGCATCGACCTCCAGCCCCTTCGACTGCGCCGCACGCACATACTCCACGCCGTCGGCCAGGGTGAAGGCCAGTTCCTGCACGCAGGTCGCCCCGGCCTCCTGCATGTGATAGCCGGAGATCGAGATGGAGTTGAAGCGCGGCATCTCCCGCGAGGTATGACCGATGATATCGGCGATGATCCGCATCGAAGGTTCGGGCGGATAGATGTAGGTGTTGCGCACCATGAACTCTTTCAGGATGTCGTTCTGAATGGTGCCGGAGAGTTTCTCCGGCCCGACACCCTGTTCCTCCGCCGCGACGATATAGCCGGCCAGCACCGGCAGCACGGCGCCGTTCATGGTCATGGAGACCGACATCTCATCCAGGGGAATGCCGTCGAAGAGGATCTTCATGTCCTCGACGGAATCGATCGCCACCCCCGCCTTGCCGACGTCGCCGACGACGCGCGGATGGTCCGAATCATAGCCCCGGTGGGTCGCCAGATCGAAGGCGACGGACAGCCCCTTCTGCCCGCCGGCCAGGTTGGCGCGGTAGAAGGCGTTGGACTCCTCTGCCGTGGAGAAACCGGCGTATTGGCGCAGGGTCCAGGGCCGGCCGGAGTACATGGTGGCGCGCGGCCCGCGGGTGAAAGGCGCGAAGCCGGGCAGCGAGCCTGTGGTCTCAAGGCCTTCCAGGTCTTCCGCCGTATAGAGCGGCTTCACCTTGATGCCCTCCGGCGTCTCCCAGGTCAGGCTGTCGGGATCGGCGCCCTTCAGGTCCTTCGCCGCCAGGGCCTGCCAGTCCGCCAGGGTCTTCTCCGGCCAATCGCTCATCGTGTCCGCCCTCTTCTCATCACCGGCCAATCCGGCGCAAACCACCCATTTCGCAGGTGCAGTATAGGCGGACGAACGATCCGCTGCAAAGAGCGCCGGGATTAGGCCTCCCCTCCCAAATCTCCCCTGGCGACAAGGGCCGACACCGCGCCGTAGGTGGCCACGCAGTAGGGCACGATGTAGGTGAGGAGGGCCTTCTTGGCGAGGTCGAGGCCCTGACCGGCAACCAGCCGGTCGCCCTGGTTGATGGCCACCAGGAGCGTGCCGACAACCAGCGCGACGGCGCCGGAGCGGCGCATCACCGCCGGGCCACAGGCCGTTTGAATCCAGAGTTTCATCGCCAAACCCTCATACCGCTTGCCTTTCCCGGCCCGGCCTCACCCCGGGCGCTCCAGACTAGCGCCGGAGAGCCGGCTTCCGAAAAGCACCCTTTTGTGAGGCGCTATCGGCAACCCTGTAGCCGGATTCACTTAATTACGCGTAGATAGTGTGAAAATGGCCGTCGATAAACTTCCGCGATTAATCCTGCGTTAAAACTCTTTACTTAAAACAAGTACTTAACGAATTCACCGCGGCGGATCGGGGGGCGGGCCCGGGCTGCCGCATCCGCGCGGGCTGTTGGGAGAAACCTGGGGCACCATGGACCCCTTCGTCATCATCAAGGCGCTGAACGTCGCCATGCTGCTCGTCATCGGCACGGCGCTCTATGTGTTCTGGCGGTCTTCCGACCGCACGCCGTTCCTGCTGCACTGGAGCCTCTACGAATTCGCCCTGGCGGCAGCGGTGGTGGTGGACGGCTACATTCTGCCGGCCTCCATCGCAGTAGGCGTCGCGGTTTCGGTGTTGCTGCTCGGTATCCTGGGATACCGCAAGCAGCGCCAGCCGACGCGCTACGCCTTCCTTCTGATGTTCCTGGTCATCGCCCTGCCCGGCTATGGCCTGGCCGAGGGTCTCGGCCGGACCTACGGCCTGATCTATCTGGTCATGGCCATGTCGGTCGGCTACCTGGCCGCCGCCACCCTGTTCTACAAGGCCGGCGGCGCCCTCAACACCTTCATCGCCGTGGCCTTTCTGGCGCGCGCGGCCAACATCCTGCTGTATCCGCTCTGGGAGATGCAGCACGCGCTCCACATCACCTATGCCATCGGCCAGATCCTGACCCTGATGGCCGGCGTCGGCCTGCTCATGGCCGGCTTCTCCAAAGCTTACAGCGCCCTGCAGAAACGCGAACGGGAGCTGGCCGGCGCCTACCATCAGAGTGAGGAGCTGACGGTCAAACTGGAGCACCGCAATGAGGAATACCTCCAGGCCCGTCATCACGCCGAAGCCGCCGATGCCGCAAAGTCGCAGTTCCTCGCCAACATGAGCCACGAGCTGCGCACACCGTTGAACGCCATTCTCGGCTTCTCCGAAGTCCTGGCGGTGCTGCCGCGCGAACAGGCGATGGAAAAGCTCCGCGCCTACGCCAGAGACATCCATCACTCGGCCAGCGGGCTGCAGTCCATGATCGACGAGATCCTGAATCTCTCGCGCGTCGAAGCCGGTGTCTTGAACGCCGATCCGAAGACCTGCGACCTCAACGACGTACTCGACGACATCCTGCGGGCGCTGCGACCGCTCGCCGAAGAGAAGGAAATCAGTCTCGCCAGAACCGCGGCGGCACCCTGCCTCGCACGCTGCGACTGCCAGTTGACAAGACAGGCGCTGATCAACGGCATCTCCAACGCCATCAAGTATACCCAGCGCGGCGGCGCCATAATCTGCAGCACGCAGACCGACGGCAAGAACGCCATCGCAACGGTCGAAGACAACGGCATCGGCATTGACGAAACGCGCCTTGGCAAGGCCTTCGATCCGTTCTGGCAGGAAGGCAACAGCTTCGTCGCCGAGAACAACGGCGTCGGCCTGGGCCTGACCATCGCCAAGTCCTACATCGAAGTGCAGGGCGGAAGCATCGAGTTAAGCCGGGCCGGCGAACGCGGCACCCTCTTCCGCGTCATCCTGCCGGCGGCCGAGGCGGCCAGTCTGCCGGACACCCCTTCAGACACCGCCCCGGATGCGCCCAGGGCGGAATCCCTGGCTTCCTAGCGCCCGATCCGCCAAGTCGGCATTTCAGCAAGACAGATCAAGCGGCCCTCGGGTAGGTCTTTGTCACCGGACAAAATCACCATAACGAGGGAGCCGCCCGATGAGCCAGAGAGAGACCACCCGCCAGACCTGGCTGGCGCGCTTCACCCGCGTGACCGACTACGTTACCGCACACCTGGATGAAGATCTGGATCTCGACCACCTGGCGGAGGTCGCCTGTCTGTCACCTTATCACTTTCACCGCTGCTGGCAGGCCTTCACCGGCGAGACCCTGGCCCAGATGGTCACCCGGCTGCGCCTGCACCACGCCGCCGCCGACCTTATCCGAGGCGAGCAATCTGTCGAAGAGGTGGCCCACAAAGCCGGCTATGGCTCCACCGCCGCCTTCACCCGTGCCTTTTCCCGCGCCTTCGGGCGCAGCCCTGCAGCCTATCGCGCCAAGGGGCGCAACGTACCCCCCCTGACCCTTATCCCCGAAATCGAAGGAGCCCCCCTGATGCACGATGTCCGCATCGAAGAGACCCTGCCCATCACCCTGGCCGCGATCCGCCACATCGGCCCCTACATGGAGGTTGAGAAACCCTTCAACCAGGTTCTCGGCTGGGCCATGGGCGCCGGCGTCATGACCCCCAAGACCCGCGTCATCGGCGTCTATCACGACGATCCGGGCGAAGTTGCGGAGGCCGAGCTGCGCTCCGACGTCGGCATCGCCGTGGCCCCGGGCACGGCAACCGAGGCCCCGGTGCATCTGGTGGAGGTTCCCGGCGGCCGCCACGCGGTGCTGCGCTTCAAAGGCGCCTATGCCGAGTTGCTCGGCGCCTACAACTGGTTCTTCGGCACCTGGCTGCCGGAGAGCGGGCACGAGCCGGGCGACGCGCCCTGCTATGAAGATTACCTGACCAACCCGCGCGAAGTGGCACCCTCGGAGAACATCACCGACATCCACATCCCCCTGAAAGGATAGGACAGTTCGGCCGGTTGATCCTCATCAAGGCGCCCGGACCGGCCAAGGGCGAGACTTAATCCAAGGAAAGCAGAAATCATCGAAGAGAGATTACCTTGGACGTTTCGATCTTCCTGGCCAGGCTCATCGGCCCGCTGTATCTGGCAGTGGGCCTCGGCCTGTTTTTGAACCAAAGCCATTACCGGGAGATGCTGCGCAGCCTGCCGGCCGGCGGCCTGTTCTACTATCTCTCAGGCGCCGTGGCCTTGAGCTTCGGCTTGGTGATCCTGCAGTTCCACAATCTCTGGGTCGCGGACTGGCGGGTGATTTTCACGGTCATCGGCTGGATCGCACTGGCAAAAGGCGCCCTGCTGTTGCTGGCGCCCAAGGTCGCCGTGCGCGTGACCCTGTTGTTCGCCAGCGGCCCGGTGCTGCTTGGCACCGCCGCCTTCGCCGTCCTGCTCGGCGGCTGGCTCAGCTACCTAGGCTATCTCGCCTAGAGTGTTTTCGACTTACGTCGAAACGCCTCCAACCGTTCAACTTGGAAAGCCCTAACGACGCCGCCACTCCATGGTCAGCGCAAAGGCGATGAACAGCGCCGCGGAAGCCACCAGGGACGGCAGCAGAAACGACTGGCCGAGGCCGTAGGCATAACCGGCGAAGCCCGGGCCGATCATCTGGCCCAGGCCGAAGGCGGCGGTCATCAAAGCCATGGAGCGGCGCGGGTCGCCCGGCGACAGGGCCCGCGCATAGACCAGACCCAGCGCCGTGATCCCCATGATGGTGCCGCCCAGAAGCGCCGCTGCCAGCAGCACCGCAAAGGCGCCGCTGCCCAGAACCGAGAGTGCGACGCCGACGCCCTGGGTCAGGCAGGCCAGCGCGAAACCGCGGGCTGTGCCCAGACGCCCGGCCAGCCAGGACCAGACCAGCACCGAGGGAATGGCGGCAAGGCCGACCACCAGCCAGACATAGGATTCAAGCCAGCGGATTTCCGGTGTCAGGCGCACCAGGGTGGAGATGAAAGTGGCGGTGATCACATAGCCGAAACCGAACAGGCCGTAAGCGATAACCAGGGCGATGAGACGCCGGCGGTCGCCGTGGCCCGCCGCCGGGGGTTTTGCCGCCGCGGCCTCTGCCCCCTCCGGCGGGACCAGCCGGAAGACCGCAAGCAGCGCCAGAAGGGAAAGCCCGCCGCTGGCCAGCCAGAGTTCGCGCCAATCGCTGCCGAAAGCAGCCATGCCGGCCACCAGTACAGCCGAAAGCGCGATGCCGCTGCCGACCCCGGCGAAGTGCAGCGCCGACAGGCCCGGCCGCCCCGCCGCGGCCAAGCGGTCCAGCACCAGGGCGGAAGCCAACACCAGGACAAAGGCGCTGGCGACACCGCTGGCAAAACGCAGGGCAAGAAAAAGCGGCAGCCAGGCCTCCGCCGCCATGCCCGCCGTGGTAAAGGCGGAGACGGCCAGCGCGATCAGGAACCAGCGCCGCCGCCCGCCGGGCAGAGAGGCCTTGGCCGCGCCCAGCGCGCCCAACAGGTAGCCGAGAAAATTGGCCGAGGCGACGAGACCCGCCTGCGCCTGGCTGAGCCCCAGCGTCTCCACCATGAACGGCAGGATCGGCGTATAGACGAAACGCCCGATGCCCATGGCCGCGGCCAGGGCGATGCAGCCGCCCAGCGCGACAGCGGCGGCATTGCCGGCCGCCGGATCAGAGGTTCTCAATTGACCGGTCATCAAACAAAGCTACCACGCGCCCCGGCGTACAGACTTGCAATTCCCGGAGATCAGGGTCCCGTTCAAGACCCTGCGCCGCCAACTCGTCAGCGCGCCTTGCTTACGCCGATCAGGGCGGCGGTGCCGTCGATGTTGGCCAGCCCCCATTCCTTCACGGCGACAAGAACCGGCCTCAGGCTCCGGCCTTTTTCGGTCAGGTGATAACCAGCGCGCCTGCCTGACGGTGCGGTGCGGCGCTCCACCAGGCCGTGCCCGACGAGGAGGTTCAAACGATCGGCGAGGATGTTGCTGGCAATGCCCTCCGGCGCGCGCTGAAACTCCGAGAAGCGGGATCTGCCAAAGAACAAATCGCGGATCACCAGAAGAGTCCAGCGGTCACCCAGCAGATCGAGTGCGCAGGCCACCGGACAACAAGATCTCTTGTCGTCGGCACGCGGGTTCATCGAAAACCTCCATCCGGGTGAAACAGGCCCCGTCGGGGCAGCGCGCCGATCGGGTGATCCGACGCATTCAACGTTACGTATATTACTTGCAAAATGCAAGTAATCTGATTTTTGCGGCGGCGTCGGCAAAACCAGGTTTCTCCGACCCTCGATTACCGAAGGAAACCGTCCATGTATGAGCTGATGCAGGCCCACCCCATGACCCTGTTCACCGTCATGTCGGCGGTCCTGGTGACACCCTTTTATGTACTCTGCACCTACGTCTTCAGCGGTGCCTCAGCGAGAAAGGGCGCGATCATCGGCAGTGGCTTCCTGCTCTGGGGGGCAGCGATGACCTGGTTCTGCCTGGCGGGAGTGGTTCAGGACATGGGACCGCTCGGCCGCCTCGTGGTGCCGGTCTGCTGGGTGCTGCCGAGCCTCGTCCTGTTCCTCTGGCGGGACTGGTTCCTCAGCGATCCGCTGTCGCAGCACTGGCTGATCGGCCTCCAGGTCTGGCGCGTCATCGGCGGGGTGTTTCTGATCGAGATGGCCGGCAGAAACATACCGGGGATCTTCGCCTACCCCGCCGGTCTCGGTGACATTCTCGTCGCCGTCATCGCCACTGCCGTATTGATTTTCCACCGCGCCCGCAAAGAGATCGCGCCGGCCGCCGTGCTCCTCGTGCTCGGCCTTGGCATCGCGGATTTCTCCAGTGCGTTCTTCTTCGGCTTCACCTCTTCCGAAGGCCCGCAGCAGCTTTTCTTTCCGGAGATCGTGAACAACTCACTGATGTTTCCGACCGGGATGATCGCGCTGTTCCTGGTTCCCTACGCGATCTTCTTCCACACACTGTCTTTCCTGTCTCTGCGACAGCGCGAAGAAGGATCGTAAAAAGTCAGGGCGCGGTGATTCTGCCGACCACGTCAGGCTTGGCGCTGCCGTTCGGTTTCAGGATGACCCCACCACCCGACTTCACCTCGGGCACCCCGACCTCCACAAAGGCGTGCTTGTGCGTCACGACAACCAGGGGCGCTTGAGCACCCGCTGCCTCAAGCTCTTGCAGAAAAGACTGGAATGCGCTGACCATGGCCGCCTCGTCCCCCGTACGCCAGTGGAAGTAGTTCAGCCGGGGTTCCGCGGTCACCGGCCCCAGGTCCAGCAGTTCCGCCGTCTGCCTGGCGCGGCAATACTGGCTGCTCAGAATCCTGACTTCGGAAATCCCGGCCGCGCGGAAACGTTCACTGAGCATCGCCGCCTGCTTGCGCCCCGGGGCGCCAACCTGGCGCTGGGTGCCACAATTCTCCAGATCGAAGTTGTCGGCGTCGGAACCGCCGGCCTTCACATGGCGCAGCAACACGACATATCCGCCGTCTTTCAGCTTGGCGAGATCGAAGTCCGCCGCGGCGACCGGCGCGGCGCCGGCCAGAAACGCGAATGCGAGAACCGCGATTACAGATCGCCAAAGACCGCCCTGCATAATCCCCCACCCCCAAGAATGCCGGTTTCACTTCGACTCGTTTTTACACGGAAGCCCCGGCGCCTTCTAGAGGCGGATACGGCGGAAGGCGACGGGCACATCGAAACCTTTGAGGTTTGTCGTCTCGTTGATGCAGTCCAGACCGTCAAGCAGCGGCGTCACCCCATGGTCTTCGGACACCACGGCGGAAAGCACGAGATCGCCACCCTCGCTCTTGCCTTGCAGACGGGCGGCCATGTTCACCGTGGTGCCGAAGTAATCGAGCCGCCCGTTCAGGGTCACCGCGATGCACGGCCCCTCATGCACGCCCAGCTTGATGGCAACGGGCTCCTGCTCGCCGGCATTGAAGGCCGCGACCTCGCGCTGAACCGCCAGACCCGCGGCCACCGCGTCGGCAGGCGCCGCAAAGGCCGCCATGACCGCATCGCCGATGGTCTTCACCACCGCACCGTTGTGGCGCCGCACGATGGCGCCGATAAAGGCGAAGTGATCGCGCACCAGATGATAGGCGGCGGCATCGCCGATCCGTCCATAGAGATCGGTGGAACGCCTGAGATCGGTAAACAACAGCGCGATGCGGGCGACCGAAACCTCATCGCCGGGCCGCAGCACCTGATCGGAGAAGAGATCGCGGAAAGCCTGAATCGCGGTGACCCGGTCTGCGGTCAAGGCGTCGCGAACCCAGCGCCGTTCCTCCACGATGGCGGTCAGGGGCCGGGCGGCGCCGTTACGCAGGATCACCTGGCCCGGCCGGCCCGCCACATCCGCCGAGACGCTGTCTTCCCCCAACACCACTTCAGGCAGGGCGGCGCCATCCTCCAGCGCCATTTCGAACTCGGGTCCGGCCTCCAGGGTTCGCAGCACATAGCGGCCCGGCGGCAGATCGCAGGCTTCGGTCAGGCTCTGCCCCGCCGCAAGGGTCCGCTGAACCCAGACATGCGGCGTCGACATCGGGCCGAAAAGGCAATGCTCACCTGCGCCCAGGGGCCGCACCGCCGGTGCCGGCGCGAAACTCAGTTCGACGTTGCGCGAAAAATCCCGGCCGTAGTCGATGTTGCAGGTGTCGCAGTGGGCGCCCTGCGGCAGGCCGTCCAGCGCCTCTACCGCCGCCTTGGGGACCCGGCAGCGCGGGCACAACAGGTCCCAGCGCATGATCAGCAGGCCCGCGCGCACCGCCTCCAGGCAAAGCTCGATCACCGCCCGCTCCTCCACCTGCCAATCCCGCGCCAGCGCCAGGGGACGCAGGTGGATCAGGTCGGCTTCCTGGGCTGTCAGCAGGTGATCGGCCAGGCGGCGGGCCAGACCGTGGCCGTGGGGGCCGGCCTCAATCCGCGCCACGAGTTCGGACACATGCCGGCGCGTCTGCGGGCTGGGCGTCGGCGCACGAAAACTGAACGGCTGGGGACTGGCGTCACCGGCAAAGCGGTCGGCATCAACCGCCAGTGTTGCAAAGGTCTTAGCCGTGCTGGAGAAAAAGCCGGCTTTCAGGATCAGCCGGCCGAGCAGATTGGCGGGCGTCGCAGTCAGGGTGTAGTCCGCGTGGCAGGCCCGCCCGCCATCTTCAGCGGTCAGCACCAGGCGTGCCGTCATGTCCCGCAGCGGGCCGTTGCGAAACTCCCGGCGATGTTCGAACCACCGGCCGGTGACCCAGTTCGTCGGTATCTCGCGCCAGGTGACGGTCAAGGGGCCGCGTTTCATCGCTCCCTCAAACAGCACGGTGCCGTCGTCCTGCAGGGTCTCGCTCACGTCATAACGGGGTAGACCCGCCGCTTCGTTGAACCGCACGGTATCGGCAAGCAACGGCCAGATGGCCTGTGGCGGGCTCTTGAACTGCCAATGAAAGGTCTGGCTTTGCGCGGCGGCCATGGTCCGGGTCCTGTTCTGGGCGCGACCCTGGAGCTACCAACGCATGAAGGGCAGCACCGCCGTTGGTTTCGGCTCCGCCGCCCGAACGAAGGCGCTGTAGCTACCGGGATCGATCTTTCCCTCACTGTCTACGCCTAATTCTTCGCCGTGGATGCCCCCGGCAATAAAGATCGAGTCGATTCCCGCGGCCGCCGCCCCGGCGACATCGGTGCGCAGGGAATCGCCGATTGCCGCAATGCGCGCCGCCGGAACGCCGGGCAGCAGGGCAAAACAGCTGCGGTAGACCTCTGGATGGGGCTTGCCGTGCCAGCGCACCGCGCCGCCCTTTTGCTCGTAGTCGAGGGCCAGCGCGCCGGCGCAAATCTCACGCGACTCGCCCCGCAGCACGAGGAGATCCGGATTGGCGCAGATCATCGGCAGTTTCAATTGCAACGCCCGGTCCAGAAAGTCCCGGTAAACCTCGACACTATCATCGCTGCTGAGATTGCCGGTGTTGAGAATGAAATCGGCCTCACCGAGATCATCGATAAAGTCGAGATCGAGACCTTCGCGCATGCCGAAATCGCGCTCCGGCCCCAGGTGATAGCACCGCCGGCCAAGCGCCCGGTACCAGGCGTCCGGCCGGGTTTTCAGGTGCTGCCAGGTATCTTCGCCCGACGACATCAGGGCATCCGGAAGATCGGCGGGAATCCCCAGTTCCACATTCCGCGCGGTGATCACATCGGCGCGGCGCGGCGCATTGGAGAGGATGATCGAGCGCTTGCCCGCGGCCCTCAGGGCCTCCAGCGCAGCGACCGCCGCCGGAAAGGCGGAAACGCCGTCGTGCATCACCCCCCAGAGGTCGACGATGAAGGCATCGTAGCGGTCGGTCAGGGCCGCAAGGCCCGGATGAAACGGGGGAGAGGACATGGAAACTCCGGCAAGAGCAGGCGCAAGAACGCTCTTCTGCCACAGGCCGGCAGGGATGCAAAGGAGGCTTTGTAGGGGCCGAAGCGGCCGTCAGGCCGCCGGACGGGCAAGACGCGGTTCGCCGAAGAGATAGCCCTGGGCACAGTCGACACCGATATCCAGCACTTCGACCAGAGCGTCTTCGTCCTCGACCCGCTCCGCCACCAGCCGCAGCCCCTGTTCCTTCAGGTCGTTCAGCAGGCGCTCGGCCATCTCCGGCTCGGCCAGCAGCACCTCGACCCGCACCTTCACGAAGTGGAAGTTGCGCGTCGCCAGGGCCGCTGCATCGATGTTGAGATCCAGGACGCCGTCCAGCGAGAAGCGGCAACCAAGCTCGGCCAGGCGGCGCAGGTAGATGGCCGCACTGGAGTCCCAGGAATCATAGGCGCTCTGCGGGAACTCGAAAACCAGGTTGCGGGCCAGTTCGCCATTGCTCTCAAGGAAGCTGACAAAGTCGTCGAAGAAGACATCGTCGCTCAGGGTGTGGCTGGAGATGTTGCAGAAGAAGTCGACTTCTTCGTTGCGCTTCTGGACCTTGCGCACCAACTGGACGCAGCGGATCAGCAGCATATTGTCGATCGCCGTCACCATGCCTTCACGCTCGGCCAAGTGAATGTACTGCTCGGGCAGGATCATGAACCCGTCGCTGGTGCGCAGGCGCGAGAAGCACTCGTAGTAACGCCGCTTGCGCTGCGGCAGCAGCACGATGGGCTGCAGCACCAGGTCGATGCGGTCATCGCGCAGGGCCTGGCGCGCTACTTCCAGTATCGCCGAGTCGTCGAGGCCGAGCGCCACCGGAGGCAGGACCCCCGGCTTCTGGTTGGCGTTGGCCGGCAGGGCCGAAGTCTTGTCGTCCTGGTCCGAGGGGGTGGCCGCCGGGCGCGGACGCAGGGGGTGGGGTTTGGCTTTCGGCTTGGCCTGGGTGATCTGAGATCCTTTGAAGGTTCTTTGCCGGGCGGCCTGCTCCAGGGCATCTTCTTCGGCCTGTTTGGGCGCTTTGGAAGACTTGGCCAGCCGCGTGATCAAGGACTGCAGGACCTTTACTTCGGCAATCACTTCATCGACGGATTTGCCGGACTTGCTGACCCCGCCGACCGACTCGAAAGCTTCGCGCAGAACCGAAAGCTCACGCCGCGTCCAGGACAGCTCTTCCAGGGCATCGCCCTGGGTAACCCGTAGCGAAAGCAGTTTCTGAGCCAGGAAGGTTTCGCGGCCAAGGCGGGCATAGACCTCATGCAGCAGGCCGCCGCCGAGCAGCACCGCAAGGCTGAGGCCGATGGCCGCACGCTGGTCGATCAAAGGGTGCCACTGCGGGCCGAAGAGCAGCACCGCCACGGCGGCGCAGGCATAGCACAGGAAAACCGCGGCGTGCTTAAGCATCGCGAAGCACCCTGGCAGCCAAGGCGGCAATGATCATGAGGTCGGGCCGGTCCATGGCCGTAGTTTGCCTTGCCAGTCTTGAAAAGAGGGTTAACGGAGTCTTGCAAACCGACAGCCCGCAATGGGCGGCCGGGGAAACCACCGGGCGCCGAGAGGCTTGACGTAAGCGGCTGCCCGGCTATGAAACCCGGGAGAGACCGCAATCAAGGGAGAACCGGGGCGATGGCCGTTACCATCTATCACAACCCACGCTGCAGCAAATCGCGCCAGACCCTGGCGCTGATCCGGGATAGGGGGATCGAACCCCGGATCGTCGAATACCTGAGCGACACGCCCGACGCCGCGACCCTGGATAGGCTGCTGAAAAAACTGAAAATGGAACCGCGCGAGCTCATGCGCCGCAAGGAAGCCCCCTATAAGGAGCTGAACCTGGGTGACGAGGGTCTGAGCCGCGAGGCGCTGATCGACGCCATGGTGGCACACCCGATCCTGATCGAACGGCCGATCGTGGTGAAAGGCGCCAAGGTCGCCCTGGGCCGGCCGCCGGAAGCCGTGCTGGGAATCCTCTAGCAGGCTGCTGAAAAAGTCTGACGTATAGGGTTTTGGGCCTTGGTTTGAGGTCAGCCCCCTATGAGGGTGGTTTTGGGTGCTGGTCTATCCCGGGTGATCGGCGCTTTGGTGGAGCGTTGGTCTCATGTTTGGGCCAGGAGCTTTGGTATTCGCACAAGATTGCAGGCGGTGGCGGTGAGAGTGAAGGCCCAGCCGACGCGCTCGAGGCCGCGGTGGCGGGTCTTGGCGAGGTTGCCGGTGGTCTTGATCCAGCCGAAGCCCTCCTCGATACGCTTGCGCACGCGTTGGCTCACGGCGTAGCCCGGGTGCCGGGTCGT
>NZ_JAAQPH010000045.1 GCF_011683915.1 Pelagibius litoralis | reverse complement strand
GGCACCGGATTTGTTGGCGGCCTGTAAGGCGGCGCTTGTCGTGATGGAAGCAGAGGGCGCTGTGGTAACGAGCGAACTCCTTCAAGCCGCAATCTCTAGGGCTGAGCCTAACCCATGACCAAAGCAACCCCAATGACAGCCTATGAAGAAATGCTGGAGGCACTGTCTGATCTTATGCAAAGGACGAAAGGCGTCTGGGAGAACGGCGGTAATCCACAAGAATCTAAAATGCGCAAATCGGCCCGGCGGAAAGCGGCTCGCGCCATATCCCGCGCCCAGGCAGAGAAGGCAGCAGAGCCTACCCTGCGGGAAGCGCTGAAAGAGGCTCACAGAGCAATTGAAGACTTACTTCATGCCGAGCAAAACCCACACAGCGACAAGATACAGCAAAAGGCAAGCGACTCGGTAATGGCTGCTCGGCGTTCGGAACGTGCCGCCCTCTCTGTGAAGGCAGCAAAACCTGCCGAGCGTGAAGCGCTGGAAGACTTGGAGTCGCGGCGGGATCATTTTCACCAAGTCCTGAAAGAATTTGGCTGGGGCCACAAATACACAAGCCGTGCGTTTGACGACTTGGCGTTATCTGGTGAGCGCGCCCGCGCCGCCCTCTCTCCTGCGGGAGAGAAGCAATGAACACTGAAAAGCTCATTGGCACTTGTTCAGCAAAGCCCCGCCCCTCTGTTCACAACAACCACAGCAAGGACTCTCAATGGTGGAAACGAGAAGTTCACCACATCGCAAGATCGTCATCACCCAGAACACTTTGTGGCCGCAACGCAATGGAGTGGCTGGTTATCGATGGGGATCTGAAAGACTTAATTAGCAGCCGAGATTGCTGCGTCCGCTGCGCCGCCCTTGCGCAGCAGGAGGGAGAGTAGATGCGACAGGAAGCATTAAAGGCCGTTCACGTAGCAACGACCCCCGACGGTGACGAATACTATGAGGTTGGCCGGGGCGGTGTCACGTCCATCGAGTGGGGCGGTGTCACGTCCATCGAGTGGGGCGGTGTCACGTCCATCGAGTGGGGCGGGATAAGCGGACACATGGCGGAGCTCGATACTGTGCGGGTTTTCGTGAACGGCCAACTCAGTTCAGAGCATCCCTTCTGCAACTGCTTGGGTGTGTTTTTCGCAAAGCTCACCAAGGAGAGTGAGTGACATGACCACCACAGAACAGCTTGCTACAGCGCTCCGCGATCTGCTGAACGAGTATGACGAGGAGTCTGGCACTATCGATGTGGGTGCTGATCCATTTTGCTCTGAATGCACGCAGGGCCAAACGCCGTCGCGCTTCGACAAAGGCGCATGCCCGCTTCACCGTGCATTCTCGATCCTGCATGACCATGAAAATCCAGCACCGCCGCCACAGCGCATAAATGGCGGCCTGAGCGCACTTCTGATCGACCTCTACGAAAGCGAAATCAACGCCCGGATTAGCTGGTTTTACGACTCAGGATTTGCCGTAGAGATTGGCGATGAGATGAACGGCATAAAAGAGAAGGTGGACCACATTTACGGAACGTCCGGACTGGAATTCACTCTGATCTGTTTGGCCGTCAAACACTATCCCGACAGCGCATTCGGAAAGGCTATGCGAAGAGAATGACCGTCAAAGAACATAAGATAGAACCGTGCCCTAATCGTGAGTGCCACAGGGCCAGCTATCCACATATTGCCGAGTTTCGCGGCGTTGGTGAAACGGCGGGTGTCATGTACGCGGGGCGCTGTCTTTCATGTTTTATGGTAGGTCCCAAAATGGCAAGCCAGTCGAAGGCCCGCGAACTCTGGAACGCCCTCCCCCGCCCCTCCACCAGCGACGCTGCTGTTGAGGTGTTGGAGGAGCGCCAGAAGATAAACAAGGAGCTTCGACAAGCGGCGACACCGGGATCTGATGAGCATGAAACACTTTGCCGCATTGGTGACGAACTAAACCTCACACTAAACGCCACAGTGCTTAAGTCGTTGCTCAAGCAGCCCGCAGACAGCAGCGGCTTTGCGGCAACGCCGGAACAAGCAGAAGCCATGGCCGATGCTATCTGGCAATTACTGGACGACATGCAATTTCAGGATATCGGCGGTTACGTCTGCGGCGGGGCAATCCAGCAGGCCAAGGAGGCAATAGAGCCCTTTGCAGACCATCTAGAGCTTGAACCTCACGAAAGAGCAAAACCCTACGGCGGCTATGCGGCTGGGGTGGCTAAGTGCATGGAGGTGGTGGAACGGTGGAAAAAGACCTCGCTAAGCTTATCGGATGAGTACCGAAACAGCGACGAGGAGAAATCGTCACGCTACGCAATTCGATATGGGATGTGCGTAGATGTCCTTTCCGAACTCCGGGCACTCGCAGCCCAGGAGAAGCAGCCATGAGCACCAAGCCCATTCTCTTCTCCGGGCCTATGGTGCGGGCGATCCTTGAAGGCAGGAAGTCGCAGACAAGGCGGGTGCTGAAGCTCAAGCCGGGCATGGCCCCATGGCAGGACGAGGACACAGGCGAGTGGTTCCAGAGCGGCCACGGCGAGGCTGGCGACGACTTTCTGAAGGTCCCCTACGCCCCCGGCGACCTGCTTTGGGTGCGGGAGAGTTTCCGACTACGTGCCGACCAAAACGAAAAGCGCCCATCTGACGACTGGTGGAAGTCCGGCGCTTGGTATCATGCGGATGACCCGGAACTGGTGCCGAGCGGTTGCGGCGGCGGTGCTGGTAAGCTGCGCCCCTCCATCCACATGCCCCGCTGGGCTTCCCGCCTCACCCTGGAAGTGACCGCCATCAAGGTCCAGCGCGTGCAGGATATCAGTTGCGCTGACGCCTTGGCCGAGGGCGTGACGTGGCCGGACTCAGAAATGGAGGCTAAGGGCGAACCTAGCGGCTCACCGATTATAGCCTTCGAGGAACTGTGGAACGGCCTGAATGAAGGTCGCGGTTATGACTGGGAAGCAAACCCCTGGGTAGTTGCCGTCACCTTCAAGGCCCATCACTGCAACGTTGATTCCATGGAGAAGCAGCCATGAGCGACCTAACGTTAATCGTGAACAACGATATCAGCCGTGGCAATCGCACCTGGGAGCAGGCCTTCCTGGCAGGCCGTCGCAAGCACAGGGCAGACGAGGAAAAGGCCGCGCGTGACGAGGGCCAACAAAGGCTGGCGGATGAGCATTTCAAGAAAGAGGTCGAGATTCGATGAAGAAGAAAACAATCAATGCCGTCATCTCAAAGAAGATGAGGGGATGGTGGGATTCCATCGAAGATGAGAGTCTTCGCGAGCGTGTTCAAAAAGAGACGGTCGTAACTGGCGGCTGCATCGCCTCAATGCTTCTCGGTGAAGATATCTCAGACTTCGATGTCTATCTCGGTAAGCAGGAAACTGCCCGCGATCTGGCCGAGTACTACGTCAAGCGCTTCAAATCAAAGCGTGCCAACGGCATCCCTCTTGATATCAGCGTTAGGCCTGGAACAGACCGCGTGGAGATCGTTGTTCAATCTGCTGGCGTTGCTTCGGAAGAGGGTGCCGAGGCGGACTATCAGTACTTCGAGGACCGTCCGCCAGAAGAGGCGCAGACCTACGTTTCAGAGGTGATGGACGATCCGGCAGAGATAGAGGACCAGCACGAGGAAACTAAAACGGCGGCCTGGGCTGAAGCTGACGGTGAACTTTATCGCCCGGTCTTCCTGTCAACGAACGCCATCACTCTATCACACAAGGTGCAGGTAATCGTCCGGTTCTTTGGAACACCCGAAGAAATTCACGCAAACTATGATTTTATCCACTGCACAAACTACTGGACGAAATCGACCGGCGTTGTTTTGAACCAACCCGCCCTTGAGGCCTTGCTGGCGAAAGAGCTGCGATACGTCGGCTCACGGTATCCGATATGCAGCGCGATTCGAACACGCAAGTTCGTGAAACGTGGCTGGACGATCAACGCCGGGCAGTTCGTCAAGATGGCATTCCAAATTGGCGAGCTTGACTTGAAAGACCTGAGCGTTCTCCGCGATCAGCTAACCGGCGTTGATGTCGCCTACTTCCTTGAGGTCATCGATAAGCTTCAAGAGAAGGATAAAGAGCGCGTAGACGGTGCCTACCTTCTCGAAATCATTGACCGCCTGTTCTGAGGAAAGCCAATGACAGTTCTTGAAAATGCACGCGCGACAATTGGCGGAAACAACCCGCCCGAGCCCCTGCCCTTCGAGGCCATCAGCCAGCGCATTGACGGGCTATATGACGAGGCCAAGAACTGGCTAGACGGCGATCCTGTCACAAGCCAGGAAATGGCAGACGGGCTTAACCTGCTGATCGACATGATTCGCAAGGCCGAGAAGGAAGCGGACGAGTTACGCAAGGCCGAGAACAAGCCCTATGACGACGGCAAGGCCGAAGTGCAGGCCCGTTATGCTCCGCTGATCGGCAAAACCAAGGCAGTGAAGGGTAAGACCGTCTTGGCGCTGGAAAGTGCCAAGAAGGCCCTGACGCCCTGGCTGGAAAAGCTGGAGGCTGAGAAACGCGAAGCTGAAGCAAAAGCGCAGGCCGAGGCTGAGGCAAAGCGCCGTGCGGCTGAGGAAGCGTTCAAGGCCTCACAGGTGACAGACTTGGCGGCGCGCGAAGAAGCCGAGCGACTGAACGAGGTGGCCAACAAGGCAGAGATTGCCGCGCGTGTCGCTGCGAAGGATAAGGCCAGAGCCAAGGGTGGGGCAGGCCGCGCCACGACGCTGCGCACCTATTACCGGCATGAACTGACCGACCCCACGGAGTTCGCCCGCTGGGCATGGCAGCACTGCCAACACGAGATGTACGGATTTCTGAACGACCTTGCCAAGCGCATGGTTGACGGCAATCCGCACAGAGAGCTTCCCGGCGTGAAGATACACGAAGAGAAGAAAGCAGTTTAACTGAAGTTAACTCGAAGGAACTTCTAAGATGAACATCAACGGCGCATTCCCCTCCAATCACTTGAGAGCGGCAGACCTTAACGGACGTTCTTTTACACTCCTGATGGGCGATGTAAAAATGGCCGAGCTTGATGATGGCGAAAAGCCTGCACTGCACTTTCAAAATGCTGAAAAGCCACTCGTTCTAAACAAGACTAATGCAAGCACCATCGCGGCGATCTATGGCGAAGAGACTCAGAATTGGTTTGGGCAGAAGATCGAAATCTACCCGACTGAAACTGATTATCAAGGAAAGCGTGTTGCCTGCATTCGTGTACGAGCACCACAGGGCCAGCAGACGCAGCAACAAGCTGCTATGACGGCACAGGCTCCAGCAGCCGCGCCCGGCATCAGCCATCAGCAGAATGCGGCGATGGCCGGTCAGATGCCGCCTCCTGGCCCGCTGGATGACGAGATTCCCTTTGCTCCAATTCGGGACTTGCCGTGACAAAACCCAACTACAGAGGCGAAGCACAGCTTCTCTCCTGGTCCGATACTCCGGCGGGGAGGAAGATAACCTTCCTCCTCCCGGATGAGGGAGAGGAGCACCCGTTTAAGCCCTTTAAGACAGGGCCTAAGTACGGGCAGGCATTCGCCGTCATTACCCAGCCAGTGGATTACGATAACCCTGAGGGGGAAGGCGAACCGAAAGCTGGCGAGCCCGTGAAGTCCGTTGCTGGCTATGCCAAGGCACCCCCGACCGAATCACAGATATGCGGGATGCTGTGTAATGACCCGGGGTTTCAGGAGTGGGTAGCCGAAAGCTACGCCGGGATCTGGGATGGGTGGCGACGTGATCGTCCAGGCGCTTGCCTTACAGAGATTTGCACAATTGTGACGCGCGAAATCGTCGGCGTCCAATCACGCTCAGAACTCGACCGGCCAACACCGACAAACACGCACATAGAATCCTGGCAAGCTCTACGCGCACAATACGAGATCGACACAGGCAAGATAGCGGAGAAGAGAAGATGAGCGTGGTTGAAATCACCTGCGCTTTTTGTGGCCTACCCGCCAACAAGCGAGCGGGTGATGTCAACCGATCCCGCAAACAGGGCTATGCAGTCTACTGCGGACGGAAGTGTGCTGGCATTGGACGACGCCAGAACAAGAGTGCCGAAGAATTGAAGGAGCGGAAGCGCCTATACGACATTCAGTATCGAGCGAAGAACGCTCAGCGTCTCAAAGCAGAAAAGGCCGCCTACTATCAGCGCACGCGCGACCCCGAAAAAGAGCGGGCCATTCGGAAAGCCAAAATGGCGCAGCATGTCGAGTACTGCCGCCGCCCAGAGTATCGCGCCTACAAGAAACAGTATGACCGCGAGTATCGGGCACGAATGAAGTTTGGCTCGTTCTGGGAAAGCCACATGCTTCTAGTCGATCTTGAGACAGAAGTTAATTCTCAAGCGTCTAGATACGAAGTTTATATGGAAAAGGGTACTATCAACAAAATGCAGAAGAGGAAACGAGACTATGAAAAATCTTACTGCCGGTAATCTAAAGTCCGCCCTTTGGGAAACGTTGAACGACCTGAAGACCGGGACCATCCAGCCCGGCCAAGGTGATGCTATTGCATCCCAGGCTAGGGAGATTCTGCGCACCACCAACACACAGCTTCGCATCGTTGCGCAGGGCAAGCGAAATGTCCCCACCGAGGTAATCGACTTTGCCGAGAAGTGAAATGACTGACACCCCCACAGTATCCCCGGCAGGCCCTCAGATGATTTGCGAGGCTGGGCAGTGTGAGAGGGCGAATAGGTTGCGGACGACCTTGGAGAAGATCCGCACCCTTTCTGATCCCAGAGCTGTAAGCCAATCCAATAGCCTTAGCGAACTATTGGGAGCCGTCCACTCGATTGCGGAAACAGGGCTGCTCGAAAGCAACGACTGGCAGGACTCCCAATGACTGACCTCATCCAGAAACTTGAATCCGCAGAGCAGGGCTCACGTGAGCTTAGCGACGAGGTGTTGCTCCGGTTCTGGCGGAAAGTCGATAAGCGTGGGGCGTGGGACTGCTGGAACTGGACCGGCGGGGATCACGGAAACGGGTATGGGACCTTCTGGATGGCCGGCAAAATGTGGAGGGCCCATAGAGCGAGCTGGACTCTGCTAAAGGGTCCGCTTGAGCCCGGACAATGGGTTCTCCACCGTTGCGATAATCCTGCGTGCGTAAATCCAAACCACCTATTCTTAGGTGATGGTGCCGCAAATGTAGCGGATATGCTTTCCAAGGGGCGCGCGAAGCTCGACGGGCTTAAGCTGGGGCAAGGGCATAGAAAGCGTTTTACCCACTGTATACGAGGCCACGAACTTGCGGGCGAGAACCTGTATGTAACTCGCCGGGGCCATCGCCAGTGCAAAGAATGCAAGCGCAGCAGAACGCGGGCGACAAGGGCTATCCTACGTGCAAACAGTAAGGAGTAGAGAGATGGGTGAGAACCAAACCACACCAGAGCCACCTTTAGTTTCCGTGCCCGAGGCGGGGAAAATTCTTGGCGGCATCAGCGGCACCACAATTTGGCGGTTGACCAATAAAGGTGCGCTGGAAATTAGGAAGATCGGTAGCCGGACTTTCATCACTATGGAATCAATTCGGCGCTTAGCTGAACAGGGTTCAGATTGAGAAAAGGAAGCAGGGAAGTGGAACAAATTTTAGATGATGACCGCCTAACGCTGTCTGTAAAGGAAACCGCCAGGGTGCTTGGCATTGGTCAGACTTCGGTTTGGCGGATCATCGGAACCGGCTCTCTTGAGACCATCAAGATTGGCGGTCGAACCCTCGTCACCATGGCGTCAATCCGACGTGTAGCAGAACAAGGCGCTGACTGAGAGATAGGATATGGAAGACCGCCTGACATACGAAGGGAATCAAAAATGGTAATGGAAAAGCAGGATCTCAATAAGCCGCTGAACGCCTTTGATTGGCAGTTCGTTGGCCACGAGTACCACAAGAACGACGGCACCCCCACCCTGCCCTCGCGGCGGCTGGATATCCCCCTGCCCGCCACCCCGGACGGACTGCACACCCTGGCGCATCGCCTGTCCGGCTTGGCCGAGAACCTTCACACGACGGCAAGATTCGCAAAGGCGGGACACTCCTCGCGCGGCTGTATGCTTGAAGCCGCCGGTCTACTTCAGCAGGCCAGGGAGGCATTCAAGTTGCTTAGGCGTGAGTGGGAAAGAGAGTTGCGCGAGCAAGAAGAGCAAGAGAAATCATCCGCAGAAACCGAAGAACAGTTGCGGGTTGTAGGGTGAACAGCTAAACTAGGTCGAGTAAATGAGGGACTATATCTAGTGGATAAGGTCTCTTTATTTGCGTCTTTCCCGTTTATACATTATGCGCGTTTCCGAGAACGATCTGTTCTAGGCCTCTAGCCGCGCTCCCCCCCTTCGGCCGACCTCTGGCCTTTACCGTGACGCCCGGCCAGACCCACGACCTGGATGGCGCTGCTGCCCTCCTCAGACGCATCCCAACACCGCGTCAGCTCATTGCTGACCGAGCTTACGATGCCCGAAGGCTGCGGGACTGGCTGGCTGAGCGCGGCTGTCATTCCGCCAAATCCAACACGCAAACACCCTCACAGCTACGATCGCATCGCCTACCGCAGCCGAAACCTCATCGAGCGCATGTTCTGTCGGCTCAAAGATTTCCGAAGAATCGCCACCCGATACGACAAACGCGCAGATACTTTCCTATCTGCCGTCTTCATCGCCGCAATCATCACATGGTGGCTCAATTGAGTCCTGACCCTAGGGCAGCTCCGCTTCAGGGCGCCCTCACCTCAAATTCGAAGCGCCGGGCTAGGCGGTCGTCGATGTAGACGTCGATCGAATGCGGCCCGGTGGGATCGCCCTCGGCGATGCACCAGCGGCTGCTCAGCCAGCCATCCTTCGGGGCCGCGAATTCCTCGGTGGTGGCGGTGGTGCGGTCAGCAGAGAACCTGTGCGAGCTGTATTCGTCGTTCTCGCCGCTCCAGAACTTCGGGGCGGATGGTAGAGTAAGGACCTCCCGGTAGCGAATCACCGGCGGCGCATCGGACAGCTTGATCTGCCAGCCGAAACAGGCACGGTTCGGCAGGAAGGGTACGATGTCGGCGCGGATGCGGCGCTCCCGCCCCTGCCCGTCGTCGACCGATACCAGAAACTCCGCCTGCTCCACGACAACAGCCTGGCTTTCCGCCCAGGCCGGCTTCGACGGCGAGCCGAAGGCCAGCAGTGCCATGAGGACGGCCGCCGTTAAGGCGCGGCCTGCGGCGGCCGGCCCGAATGCGCCTGGACTGAATATCATGCTGCCCCCTATTCCTGTAATCCGAAGTATAGGCAGCAGCGGCCGGCCGACGGAAGCCGTCGAATGATTGCGTGAGGGAAAATACGGCCTCACTGACAGCATCCAAGGTCGCGGAATTAACCAACTAAAGTATTGAAATAATTATCTATGTCTTGAAAACTGGTTGTGGAAATCGGCGGTTGATTTACTTACCATCGTCCCCGGTGCCTTGAACCTTTCCTCCTCGGCAAACGACTACCCAACAGTTTTCCGGCCCTGTTAGGGGGCGGCCATTTACGAACGAGGAATTGGAAATGAGCTTCAATCGCAATTCTCCCGGCTTGGCAGCTGCGGCCGCTATTACCCTTGCCCTTGCCGCCAGCAATGCTGGCGCCTCGGGTTTTCAGCTTCAGCCTATTTTCACAGATCCGCCTGCGAGTGGGCCTGGCGGTTTAGCTGATGGTTTGCCGGATATCACCATCGGTGTCGGCTACATCGACGGGAAAAAGTGGACCGACGGCGGCGTCATCGTATTGGACAGCATGGGCCCGGTCATTGCCACGCGGGCCGGCCCTCAGCAAAACATGTGTCGCTTCAACCAGTTTGACTATCAGCCCGGTAACCAGGGCACTGTCAATGCCACCGGCTCAACGGCACTGATCTATCGCGATAACATACCGGTAAAGTCCGATGGCTTCCCGAATGGCTATCTGTTTGCGGGCGGTTGGACGCCCTTCAAGAAGTGGGAGGCCGAACTGAAGGAAGGCATGAACACCATCAAGGTGGTGATGGATGCCAACAAGCAGGTCTCCGAATCCAACGAAGGCAACAACTCCTTCGTCGCGAAACTGAACGTACAGTTGGACTGTGACGGCGACGGCAAGATCAACGGCATCGGCGGATTCAAGGTCGAACCAAGCAAGCCCGGCCCCGGCTCCGATCCGGCGACGAAGTCCCGCAAGCTGCGTCTCAAGCCGCGCGGTTAAAAAGCGACTTGAAGTTACATTGAGGAAGCAGCCGCCGGTGCCCCGCAACAGGGTGTCGGCGGTTTGCTTTTCGGCTCAGTTGCCCAGTTTCTTCAGCAGCTCCATATCTTTCTTGGAGAGCGCCTTTTCGATATCGCGCTCCAGTTCCCGCTCCCAGGAGTGCTTGCGTTTCTTCTCTTCGACATGGCGGTTCTGTGCCGCCAGAATACTCTGCATTTCCTGTTGCCGGGCGGTTTCCTCGCCTTTGCAGGTGGCGAAGCCATCCTCCCAGCCTTGTTTGTAGAGATTGTCGGCGGCAAACCGTTGCGGGTTCTTGCGCAGTTGCGAAAACCCATCGCCGCCCGCCTTGTGGCCGCTCTCGCAGCCCTCGCCATAGCCTTGGGCGTAAGCGGGCGGGAACCCCCGGTCCAACAGATCCTGTTCCTCGGTTGTACAGGCGGCCGTGATGCCGGCTGCTGCGGTCACCACTCCGGCGGCGAGATACCGTTGCCATCGCATTTCGAATTCCCCCTTCGGCATTTCCAACAGGAGCCACTTTAGCGGGATTATCCGATCCCGCGGCAGCGCCAGCCTTGTGTCGTTTTTGGGCGGCTATTTCAGCCCTTCGGCGCCGGCCAGTTCGACGACGCGCGAATGCAGCTGCCCGTATTGGGAGAAACTAGTCTGGTGCGGGATCATCGCCAGGGGGCTCTTGCGATACCCCTCGGCAAAGAGCGCGAAAAGCACACCCGCGGCCTGGGCAGTGGCGGCATCGACTTCGCTGTCGCCGACGAAGACGATGGCCTCCGGGGCCACACCCAGGCCCTCTGCCGCGTGCAGCAGGGGCCGGGGGTCCGGCTTGCGCTGCGGCAGGCTGTCACCGCCGACGAGGACCTCGATGTAACCGTCGATTCCCAAATCGGCCAACAACTGCCGCGCCGGCACCAGCGGTTTGTTGGTGCAGACGCCAAGGCGAAGGCCCGCGGCGCTCAATGTCTCCAGGGTCCCGGAAACACCGTCATAGAGTTCCGACAGCGCCGAAGGCGCTTCGTTGTAGATCTGATGGAAGCGGCCGATGGCGGCCTTAAGGGCCGACGGATCCACAGCTTCTTTGGCCCAGGCCAGCAGGCGTTCAACCAAGGCCGGAACGCCGTTTCCGACAAAGCCGGTCACCGTGGCGAGGTCAGGTCCCTGGTGGCCGCGTTCGCCCAACAGCCGCACGGCAGCGGCATGAATATCCGGTGCGGAATGCACAAGGGTGCCGTCCAGATCGAAGATAACGGCCTTAACCGGGCGCTGAACTGCCCTGTCCACGCTCATACAGAACCCCTCATTGAACCGTTTGGGACAACCCGGCGACCAATGGTCAGGACAACCAACTCCGGCCAGCACCGGAGGAAAGCGAAAAGGACCTGAACGATGCGCAAGAGCACTGTCTCCACACTGACTTTAGCGGCCGTTGCCGCTGTAACCCTGGCCGCCCCGCTCTCCAACGACAGCGCCGCTCAGTCCACCAAGGAGCAGGTCCGGCCGATTCCGGCGCAGATCAAGATCATTAAGCCGTCGGAGCCACCGCGCCAACCCGTATTAAAGACCAACCCCCAGCCGGGCAAACCGCGCCCGGGTACCGGAAGGCCGACAACCGACGGCCCCGATACTCCCAGCCAACTGGCCAACCTGGTTGTGATCCCTTTCTACAACAATTCCCATAACCTGCCTCAGGGCTTCCCTGAGCATAGCTTCTGCGTGAAGAACCCGGCCGGCGGCGCGCCGAACCAGATCAAGTTCTGGATCCGCAATGCCGGTGGCAGCGACAGCGGTGCTTTCCAGTGGACGCCCAGCTTCCCGAATGCCGGTGCTGCCCCTGCTAACATCGCCGTCAATGTGCCGGCCAATGGGCAGATTCTGATCACCCAAGGCATTCCCAACGGCTGCTATACGCCGGGGTTCAACGCGACCTGCCAGTTTTCGATCTCTCTTGACGACCACGATGAGGTCGAGGAGTGGAGCGAAGCAAACACCTTTGCAAACCTCTGTGTCGGCCCGGCGGGCTGAGCGCAGAACCGCAGTTGAAGGCTTTGAAGCGGCAGTCCCTACCCGGGCGGCCGCTTCTTTGCTTTGGGAAGCGGACAGGAGGGTCAGAACGACTTTCGGGGCAGCACGTCGTTGTCGATTTGAATGAGGTCTTTGTCTTTCACCGCCCCGGCCACCTGGTTGGGCCGGCAATCGTTTTCGATCCGCGACAGGCAGCCGAGCACCAGGCGCGTTTCGCCGTCGGGCAGTGCCAGCGGCAGGCGCACGATCTCGACCCGGAAGTAGCTCCGGTCGCTGTAGGTCAGGCCCTCGATCGACCGGATGCAGGTGCCCTGTGCCATCACCTCCTCGAACATGCCGGCAACGTTTTTCAGGTCATCCCCGTCCAGGAGTTCATCCAGGTAGCGTCCGGTGTTCTCCACGCCCATGGTTTCGCGAATCGCGGTACCTGACAGGCGAAAGAAGAAGCGGCCGGTTCCGGCCTCTTTCTCGACGATGAAGATATGGGGCAGCAGGCCCGGAATTTCCGCCGGGTCGAAGTCGTCTTTCAGCGGAACCCCGCCCCGACGCAGCGCCAGGCTGTGCCAGTAGGCATAGAGCTTGCTCGAGTTTGGGCTGAAGAAGGTTCCGTCAGTCCTGGGCTCTGCCGGTCTCTGGGACGTCAACATGCTTCCAGAGCTATAGCAGAAGTCTTTGTACTTCCTTAACCAAGCCCTCATCCCGCCCTGGCCGTTGCCGGCAGCTTTGGCTAATCTGCTGTTTATGACCGATGAAGCCCCCTTCCCCAAGCCGCCCGCCATCCGGCAGATCGACCAGCTGCTCGCCATCATGGCCAGACTCCGCGACCCGGAAAACGGCTGCCCCTGGGATGTGAAGCAAAGCTTTGCGACCATCGCGCCCTATACCATCGAAGAGGCCTATGAGGTCGCCGACGCCATTGAACAAGGCGACATGACAGCCCTGAAGGACGAGTTGGGCGACCTGCTGCTGCAGGTCGTATTCCATGCCCGCATGGCCGAAGAGGCCGGGCATTTTGTCTTCGATGACGTGGCCAAAGCAATCAGCGACAAGATGGTCAGCCGCCATCCGCATGTCTTCGGCGAGCATCAGGCTGATACCCCGGAAGACGTGAAAGTGACCTGGGAGGATCAAAAAGCCCTGGAGCGTGACGCCAAGGCAGCGGCCAACGGCGCTGCGCAGGTTTCGGCGCTTGACGGAGTGACGACCGCCCTGCCCGCACTGCTGCGGGCCGAGAAACTACAAAAGCGGGCGGCGCGTGTGCGTTTCGACTGGCCCAATGCCGAGCCGGTTTTCGACAAGATCGACGAGGAGATCGGCGAAATCCGCGAGGCTATGGATCAGGGCGGCGATCCGGACAGGCTGGAGGACGAGGTTGGCGACCTGCTGTTCGTTGTGGTCAACCTTGCCCGCCATCTAAGCGTCGATCCGGAGTCAGCCTTACGACGCAGCAACGCGAAGTTCGAACGCCGCTTCCGGGCGATGGAGGCCATGTTGACCGCAGACGGGCAAAAAACCGAAAACCAGCCACTCGATGCCTTGGAGGCGCTTTGGCAGGCGGTGAAAGGCGGCGAGGTTCGGGGTTAGAAAGCGACTGGTGATCGTCTGTCGCCCATAATCGAAACGTCGGGCGAGCCCAATCAAAATAACAACTATCGGTTTATTCGGAAAATACCTAGAATTGAAATTAACCAAGCTGTGCGAGCCTGAATATGCTCCGGCGGGCGATCTTATGATTCTTAATTCAAAATATTTTTAGTTTTATAACAAGAAGTTACTGTAAGTTACTCTAAGAAAATATTTTTTGCGCGCATTTTATAAGAATAATCACCTTTAAGTTGTTTCTACTTTAAATTGCTATTACGCTGCTTCTTACCGTTCAACCCATGATCAGTAAGGGAGCTTAGCGTCATGGCTCAGGACAACTCTCAGACCCCCTTCCCTGGCGACCCGAAAGAAAATCTTCAGGCTGCCGCCGCCCTGCAGAATATCGAAGCGCCGGCACTGGCGGCCCTGGTCACCGGCGATGCCGGCGACAACACCTTGGTTGGCGGTATGGGCGATGACACCCTGGACGGTGGCGGCGGCAACGACATCCTGGATGGCGATGCCGGTAACGATGTTCTTGGCGGCGGTACAGGTGCGGACACCCTGAACGGCGGCGCCGGCGATGATACCCTCGACGGTGGCGGCGGCAACGACACTCTGGATGGCGATGCCGGTAACGATGTTCTTGGCGGCGGTACAGGTGCGGATTCCCTGAACGGCGGCATCGGCGATGACAGCCTTGACGGCGGTGGCGGCAACGACACTCTGGATGGCGGTGCCGGTAACGATGCATTGGGCGGTGGTACGGGCACTGACACTGTCACCTATTCCAACACCACTTTGGGCGTCTCCGTCGACCTTGGGGCGGGAACGGCAACCGGCTCCGAGAGCGGCAGCGATACGCTGTCGGGTATCGAGAATGTCGAAGGCGGCAGCGGCGCCGACACACTGGTCGGTAATGCCGGCGCAAACTTGCTGACCGGCAATGCCGGCAACGACAGCCTTGACGGCGGCGGCGGCAACGACACTCTGGATGGCGGTGCCGGTAACGATGCATTGGGCGGTGGTACGGGCACTGACACTGTCACCTATTCCAACACCACTTTGGGCGTTTCCGTCGACCTTGGGGCGGGAACGGCAACCGGCTCCGAGAGCGGCAGCGATACGCTGACGGGTATCGAGAATGTCGAAGGCGGCAGCGGCGCCGACACACTGGTCGGTAATACCGGCGCAAACTTGCTGACCGGCAATGCCGGCAACGACAGCCTCTCCGGCAGCGGCGGTAACGATACGCTGGAAGGCGGCCTTGGCGAGGACACAGCGGTTTTCAGTGGTGACTTCGCCGACTACCAGATCACCAACCTTGGCGGGGGCGCGATCGAAGTCTCTGATCAGCGTGTGGGTAGCCCGGACGGTACCGATCTTCTGATGGGTATCGAGAATCTGCAGTTCAACGATCAGACGATAACCGTTGATGATGTTTTGATGCCGGTGGCGGTTGAGGGGGATCATCTGTTCCGGGTTCTGGCGGATGGTTCCGCGTCGGGGGATCTGGATACGGACACGGTGGCGGTGAGCCTGGTGAGCGATGTCGCCAACGGGTCCCTCACCCTGAATGCCGACGGCACTTACAGCTACACCCCAACGCTTGGCTTCACCGGTGTCGACAGCTTCGTCTACCTGGATGGTGGGGTTGAGCGCACGGTGCGCATCGAGGTCGGCCTGGCCGGTTCGGGCCCGGCCCAGCAGGTGAACAACGTTGTGGGACAGAACGAGGCTTCGGCGGATCTGACGGCGCTCAGCGGTGGCGGCTACCTGGTAACCTGGGTGGTATCCAACGGCGGGGTCGACCAGGGGGTCTATGCTCAGCGCTTCGACGCCCAGGGGATCGAGGTTGGCGCCGAGATCTTTATTCCCAAGCCGGGGGCCCCGGATGTCTCGGCCTTTAACCCGACGGCGGTGGAACTGGCGGACGGAACCTTCGTTCTCCTGTGGCAGTTCGGCAATGCCAACGATCCGGGCTTGCGGGCGCTGCGCTATGCGGCCGACGGGACCCAGCTGAGTGTGAGCGAGGTGAACATCGACGGCGGGCCGCGCGGCGAGCGCGACCCGGAGATCACGGCGCTTGAGGACGGCGGCTATGCAGTGGCCTGGGACCGTACCGACGACCAGGGCAATGACGACATCCTGGTGCGGACCTTCGATGCCGACGGCACGCCGCGCACGGCGGCCCTATCCCTGGATGTCGGTGCCGGCAACAAGGCCCCAGCAATCCTGACCCTGGGGGGTGGCGAGTTCCTGGTAGCCTGGGTTGGCGACAGCAACACCGACATCATCGGCCAGCGTTTCGATGCGACGACGGGGACGGCTGTTGTCGGCGGCCAGTTCACCATTGCAACGACGGCCGTCGGTGAGACAGCATCCAGGGTCGACCTGGCGCTGCTGGAGGGCGGCAGCTTGGTGGCGGTCTGGTCGGAGAGCAATGCGGACGCCGACGGCGCCGGCCTGTTGGGACGGGTCTTTGCCGCTGACGGCACGCCCCTGGGTGCGGCCTTTACGGTGAATGAGACCGTGGCCGGTGAACAGCTGACACCTTCGGTGACGGAACTGCCGGGCGGTGGTTTCCTGGTCACCTGGGCTTCGGAGATCGGCGGGCAGAGCAATATCCACGCCCGCGCCTTCGATGCCGGTGGCACGCCCGTCGGTGAGGAGTTCGTGGTAACCGATGGTCTGGCGGGCAGCCAGAGCAATCCGGAGGTTATCGTTCTGGAGGACGGACGCCTGGCCTTCAGCTGGGGCGAACCCGACGGCACCAGCGACGGCATTTTCACACGAGTCCTGTCGCTCGGCACCGACCGGCACGATAACCTGCAGGGAGGCATCGAGGACGATACCCTGCGCGGGTTTGCCGGCAACGATATCCTGGATGGTGGTGCCGGCAACGACACCCTGGATGGCGGTGCGGGCACAGACACCGTTAGCTATGTCAACACTACTTTGGGCGTCTCCGTCGACCTTGGGGCCGGAACCGCAACCGGCGGTGAAACCGGCACCGACAGCTTATCGAACATCGAGAATGTGGAAGGCGGCAGCGGCAACGACTCGTTGTCCGGCGGCGCTGATGCCAACCTGCTCTCCGGCAATGCCGGCGCCGATACTTTGGTTGGCGGCGCCGGCAACGATACCCTGGATGGCGGTGCCGGTGACGACACGGCGGTCTTCAGCGGTAACTTCGCCGACTATCAAGTGACCGACCTTGGCGGTGGCAATGTCCAAGTCGCCGATCAGCGGGTCGGCAGCCCGGACGGTACTGATTTTCTGACTGGTATCGAGAATCTGCAATTTAACGATCAAATCATAACCGTTGATGATGCTTTGACGCCGCCGCTGGCCGCCGACGATCATCTGCTGCGGGTACTGGCGGATGGTGCGGCAGCGGGGGATCTGGATACCGATACGGTGGCGGTCACCCTGGTGAGCGATGTTTCCAACGGGTCCCTCACCCTCAATGCCGACGGCACCTACAGCTACACCCCGGCGATGGGTTTCAGCGGTGTCGACAGCTTTGTTTATCTGGACGGCGGTGTTGAGCGCACGGTGCGTATCGAGGTCGGCCTGGGAGGATCCGGACCGGCGGTTTCGGTGAACAATACTGCCATATTTGTCGGCGACATCGCCAGTCTGGCTGGCGGTGGCTACGTAACCACGGTCTCAACCGGCTCGGTGGTCAGCACGCAGCGCTTTAACGACCAGGGAGAGGCTGTCGGCTCGCCGCTGCTGATCGGCCAACCCTTGAACTCACCGGAGGTGATCGGTCTGTCTGACGGTGGTTTTGTTGTAGGCCTCGAGTGGGACGAAGGCATCTATGTGCAACGCTATGACGCCGACGGGGGCTTGGTGGGGACGGGTTCGACGATTGC
>NZ_JAAQPH010000044.1 GCF_011683915.1 Pelagibius litoralis | reverse complement strand
CGATCTTCGAATAGAGACGCTCGAACTCCGGCGAGAGGACTTCCAACGCCTCGTCCACGATCGCCCGGATCGCCCGCAAGGGATGATCGCCCGGTACCCGCGCTTCGCAGCTCACATACGAAAATAGAGCTCCGCTCTCCCGATCCTCACCCCGCATCGCGCCCTCCATGATCGCAAACCAAACGCCATAGAGAATCACGACCAAAAGACTTCGGCGAGCCCTTTTTCAGCAGCCTGCTAGATCGGATCATGTTTTGACGGAACCACTTCGTGGTTGCGCCAAAACATGCGAATCCGATCGACATCAAACAGTGAGAGCAGATTCACCCGGTCGATGGATCGCCTTCGGCGATTCCATCCGACCGGGATCTGCTCCAGGACCTTCGTCGAAGCGGTGCCAGCCCGCACCCCCTCCCGGCCACCCAATGCAATTATCCTAATGGGTGGCCGGGAGGGGGTGCGGGCCGGAGCCGTCTAAATCGAAAAGGGTCTAACCGCCGTAGCGGTGATCGGCCCCGACCGCCGCAGCCAGCGTTTCAAACCCGTCCTCACGCAGCAGTCCTGCCAGCTCGCGCTTGATCCGCCAGACCAGGGCCGGTCCGCGGTAAATCAGGGCCGTGTAAAGCTGCACCAGGGAGGCGCCGGCGCGGATCTTGCGGTAGGCATCGGCCCCCGAGGTGATCCCCCCGACACCGATCAGCGGCAGCCTGCCCTCGGTCAGGCGGTAGAGATCGGCCAAGACCGCCGTCGACGGGGCGAACAGCGGCCGACCGGAAAGTCCGCCCGCCTCGTCGCGCGCCGCCGCCTTCAGCGACGCCGGCCGCTGGATGGTGGTGTTGGTCGCGATAATGCCGGAAACCCCCTGGGCTAGGCAGACCGCCGCGATATCCTGCTTGTCCTCTTCCGTCAGGTCGGGCGCGATCTTCAGCAGCAGTGGCGGCGCAGGGGCCGGCAGGGCGTCCATCACCCGCCCCAACAGCGCCTCCAGCTCGGCCCGGCCCTGCAGGGCGCGCAGGCCCGGCGTGTTGGGTGAGGATACGTTCACCACCAGATAATCGGCCAAAGGACCCAGCGCCGCCGCGCCTTTTTCATAGTCGGCAGCAGCGTCTTCAGTCTCTTTGTTCTTGCCGAGGTTGATGCCGACCAGCCCCCGATTCCCGCTTGGAAGCCCACCAGCAGCCTGGTGCTCGCGAAAGGCCGTGAGGCGCGCCTGCGCCTGTGCAAGGCCGCCGTTGTTGAAACCGAGGCGGTTGATCACCGCGCCGTCCTCCGGCAGGCGAAAGATCCGCGGCTTCGGATTGCCGGGCTGCGGCCTGGGCGTGATGCTGCCCACTTCGACGAAGCCGAGGCCGAGCCGCAGCATCGGCGCCATGACCGCAGCATCTTTGTCGAAGCCGGCCGAGAGCCCCAGCGGGTTTGCAAAGTCGCGCCCCCAAAGCCGGATTGCGAGGATCGGATCTTCAGGCGCTTCAGCGCGCGGGCCCAGGCCCATCCCCAGCGCCTTCAGCGTCACGCCGTGGGCGGTCTCCGGATCCAGCAGTCGCAACGCCGGGCCGATCAGATGATCGAACAAGGAAGCAGCAACGGAAATCGGTCGTCTCCGGTCTTCAGGAAAGGACAGGAAAAATGTGATGCCCGTCGGGGCCGAGGGGCAGGTCATCCACCCGGCGGACGGCTGCGACCGGCAGCGCACCATAAAGATGCGGGAACAGCGCCCCGCCTCGCGAAGGCTCCCACTTCAAGGCCGGGCCCAGCGCCAGGGCATCCACCGTCAGTAAAACCAGACCGTCCTGCCCGGCACGATGCCTGGCGGCCGAGACTTCGATCTGCGCTGCAGAGGAAAAATGGATGAAACCGTCGGCCTGATCCTGCGAGGAGCCGGGATAGTGGCCGTCGGCTTCTGCCTGAGCCCACTCTTCCTTGCGGCACATATGGAAAATCACAGAGTCGTTCATGGTCGCCAAGGTAGAGCAAGAATCCGCCGTTTGAAACCTCTTGGCCCTGCCGGTCGTTGTTCTTGAAAACGTTGGGCCGAGGCGGCCAAACCTGAAGCCGGCCTGCTTGAGCTCACAAGGGCAAATCGCGCCAGAGGCGAATATTAACCAGTTAAGACTCTTCTTAAATGCAGTAAAACACACAAGAGTGTTCTTTTCGAAACGACTAGTGTTAAGACTATGTTCTTGCTGCATTAGACCTCAATTTATAAGACAATGTTCCCATGCTTGAGCATCAAAGTGTATGGCGCGCGATTGACCGCCTGGCGGCACGCTACGGCTTGTCACCCTCTGGTCTGGCCCGGCAAGCCGGTCTGGACCCGACGACATTCAACAAAAGCAAACGCATTACCAAAGAGGGTAAGCAGCGTTGGCCGAGCACCGAATCCCTGGCCAAGGTCTTAAATGCCACCGGCGCCTCCCTCAGTGACTTCGTGAGCCTGGTCGAGAACCAACAGAACCCGACCAATTTCCGACGGCTGCCAAAGCTGCGCTTCGCCCTGGCGGCACAACCCGGCTACTTCGACCCCCAGGGCCGCCCGCTGCGGGCCCATTGGGAAGAAACCGCTTTTCCCGATGTCGCCGACCCCCACGCCTTTGCGCTGGAGATCACCGGCGATGGCCTGCAGCCGATCTTTCGCCAGGGCGACATCGTCGTGGTCTCGCCGAGCGCCGAGGCGGGACCGGGCGACCGGGTTCTGGTCCGCACCCAGCAGGGCGAGATGCTGATTGTCGAATTGCAGAACCGCAACGAGCGAGAGCTTTGGGTAAAATCGCTCGGCCGGGAGCAGGCGGCGCGGAGCCTGCCGGCCAGTCAGATACAATGGGTATCGCGCATTTCCTGGGCCGGACACTAAAGCGCGCGCCCGCCGCGGATCGCCCCCGCCATGGATCGACCCTGCCATCGATCATCCCGGGGGCCGCAAGATTCTCCAAGACCCCGACACCCCCGTCGTGCTTTTCCTGGCTGCGGCAAGCCGATAGGCTGCGCGAAGAAGAGCCGCCGCAGATCCCGAAAGCAGTGAGAAAGAGCAGCCCATGACGACGACAAAGGCCGTGCATTTCCTGGATGGCGCGTGGATCGAGGGAAACCCCCCGATCATGGGGCCCATGACCCATGCCGCCTGGATGGCCTCGGTCGTGTTCGATGGCGCAAGGGCCTTTGAGGGCGTAACCCCGGATCTGGACCTGCATTGCCAACGCCTCGTGCGTTCCGCCGAGAGCTTCGGTCTGCAGGCTGTTCACAACGCCGGTGAAATGCTGGAACTGGCGCAGGACGGCCTGAAGCATTTCGACAAAGACGCGGCGCTCTATCTCAGGCCCATGCTCTGGGCAGAGACGGGCTTTGTCGACTGCGATCCGGAGAGCACAAGGTTCTGCTTCACCCTCTACGAGGCGCCGCTGCCGTCGGGCGACGGCTTTTCGGTCTGCCTGTCCAGCTTCCGCCGGCCGATGCCGTCCATGGCCCCCACCGACGCCAAGGCCTCCTGCCTCTATCCCAACTCGGCCCGGGCCCTGCGCGAGGCCAGCAAACGCGGCTTCGACAATGCGGTGGTGCTGGATGCCCTGGGCAACGTCGCGGAACTGGCGACGGCCAATATCTGGATCGCCAAGGATGGCGCGGCCATAACCCCCGCCCCCAACGGCTGCTTTCTGAACGGCATCACCAAGCAGCGCGTTGCAAACCTGCTGGAGCAGGCGGGGATCGCGGTCTACGAGAAGCAGGTCACCTGGCAGGATGTGCTGGAAGCCGACGAGGTCTTCAGCACCGGCAACTACGGCAAGGTGGTGCCCGTCTCACAGGTCGAAGACCGCCACCTGCAGCCGGGTCCGGTCTACGCCACCGCCCGCGAGGCCTATTGGAGCTGGGCGCACAGCGGCGCCCAGGGCGGCTGAGCGCAACAGGGCGCTACTTAGGGCTCAGACGGTAGCCGGCGCCGCGCACGGTCTGCAACTGGTCGCCATGGCCGTTCAGTTTGCGCCGCAGCCGGCCGACATAGACATCGACGATGTTGGTCAGCGGATCTTCGCTCGCCCCCCAGACGCTGTTCAGAATGCGCTCGCGTGAAAACACGCGGCCCGGTTTCGACAGAAACAGTTTTAGGATCTCACGTTCTTTGGCCGTCAGATCCAGCACTTCTCCGTCGACCGTCGCTTCCAGGCTTTCCAGATCCAAAGCGATCGCGCCGGCCCGCAGAACCGTTTCGGGCTCGGCGGCCGTAAAGCGGCCGGAGCGCCGGGCCAGGGCCTCGACGCGGGCGATCAGCTCATCGAACTCGAAGGGTTTGACCATGTAGTCGTCGGCGCCGATGCGCAGGCCCTCGACCCGCTCGTCAAGTGCGTCGAGCGCCGAGAGAATCAGGATCGGCGTGTAGTCGCGCCGCGCGCGGAGCTTGCGGCAAAAGTCCTGGCCGGGCAGACCCGGCAGCATCAGGTCGAGCAGTACAACGTCGAAACGTTCCTGCAGTGTCAGCTCCAGTGCCGTCTCCGCATCGGGCGCATGAATCACCATCCAACCCTCTGCGCGCAGACCGCGCAGGACGAAGTCCGCGACCCGCGCCTCATCTTCCACCAGCAGCACATTCATTGATTGCGGCCCACCCCGGCCAAGCAAGTTTGGATAGTCTGCCACAAGACCATCTCATGTCTCGAGAGAAGCATGCCCCTGTTCCTTCCACCGCAAGAATCGTTTGTCACAACAACAACGATCCCCGCAGTGGCCTATTCCGCCACCGCTGTGACAACAAAGGGGCAGCGGTGAAGAAGTCAGGGACCACGACCGCTTTGCGAGCGGGCGGGCACAGGCTTCGGCGTGATGACCCCAAGATAGGGCGCGCAAGCCCCGGTGTAGTTGGGATTTATCACATCATAGAAAGAATAATGGGTGTTCTTTAGAAGCCGTAACGCAACGCGGCGAATTTCGGATTTCAGTCACGAGAGCGGGTTTTCCGGATCGATGAATCGCTTCGGACAGACTCTCTGCAATCGGGGTCTGTTTTGTCAGGAAGCGGCCGCAAGCCGCGGGCGGGCGGGCAGCGTAAAGCGCGCCTGCACGCCCTTGCCCGGCTCGCTTGTCAGGGCGATGTGCCCGCCGTGGGCCTCAACGATAGCCTTGGCCACGGGAAGGCCCAGCCCGGCGCCGCCGTCATAGCGAAGAGCCGCGTTGGAGCCGCGAAAAAAGCGCTCGAAGACGTGCTCCCGCTCTTCTTCCGTCAGCCCCGGCCCGTCATCGATCACGGTGACGGCAAAGCCACCCGGCGCCTGATCGAGGCGCACCTTGATCTCCTCGCCGCCGTAACGCAAAGCATTCTCAAGAAGGATGGTGATGACCTGCTGGATGCGACGCGGGTCGGCCCGTACCTTGGCCGAGGTTACCGCTGTTTCAAGCGTCACATCCTTGTCGGTCTCGCCGAGTGCCCGGCCGGCGGCCACGGCGCGCCTGACCAGTTCCTCGAGATCGACAGCCTGGGGATTGATACGGATTTCGCCGTTCTCCTGGCGGGCAACGAACAGCAGATCGTCGACGATACGGGCGGTGTGATCGGCCGCTTCACGGGTGCGGAGCAGCACTTCACGGTACTCCCCGGCATCCCGATCACCGCCACGCAGGGCGACATCGGCCTCGCCGCGAATGATGGTCAAAGGCGTGCGCAGCTCATGGCTGACATCGGCCAGGAGCCTTTTGCGGTTGGCTTCCGTCTGGCGCAGGGTCTGCAGCAGTTTTTCGAGCTGCGCCGTGCGGCGTGACACTTCCAACTCCAGGGCGTCGCGCGAGGCGCTCAGTGAATCCTGCCGCTCGGCCACCTTGGCGATCATCTGATTGAAGGCCTCCGCCACGCGATCAAGCTCCGTACCGCCCGAGACCTCGATGCGATGGTCGAGCTCGCCGTGGCCGACAGCCTCGGCCCCTTCCAGAAGGCGCTGCAAGGGCCTGGTCAGGCCGCGACGCAAAAGGACGATCCCGAAGAGCGCGGTAATCGCAGCCATCAATCCGGCGATCACGGCGGAGTTTTGGAAAAGGGCGATGGCCGCCCGCAGTTCGACCTCCGTCTCATCGACCTCGGCCTGTTCCCCGACCAGGGCTTCGGCGATGAGGATCTGAAAATCCGCGTCGATCTTTTCGTCGAGAATCTCCGACAGCTGTGTCTTATAGGCCAACGACTCCGGCGCCGCCCCACTCTCCTGCAGGCGGGAGAATTCCCTCAACAAATACTGTATCTGCCACTCGATCCGCGACAATAACTGAAGCTCTTCGACTTCCTCATCGCCAACCATCTTCACTTCTTCGGCGATCAAGGATCGCAGCTGGGTGATATCGTTGCGGATCTCCCCCAGAAGGCGCGCTTCGCCGGTGCCCTGGTCGCGGTCGCCGATCAGCATGGCGTCGCCGAACTGCTTGAAGAGCTGATAGGTATGGCTCGACAGCGAGAGGTACTGTTCATGAACCCGGTGCGCGAGATGCGAGCGCTCCAGGTGATACTCCGCCGAGCGTGCCGACCAGAAAGCGAGAAACGCACTGACCAGAGCGATCGTCAACAGAACGCTGAAGGACAGCGTAAGCTTGGTCAGATACCGCAAGGTCTCTCCTCTTTTCGTCAGGCCGCGCAGCGCGGCGCGAAGAAGCGCGCTGCCGGGCCGTTACCCGCGAGAAGGTCGGCCGGCGAACCGGTTTCCAGGATTCGCCCGTCCTCGATGAACCATAGCGTATCCATACGCCGAGCGAGAGCGAGATTATGGGTAATAATGAGGGCGGTGGCATCGCTTTGCCGTACCAGCCGCTCGACCAGCTCCGGACCTTCGACATCCAGGGCATCGTCCGGCTCATCCAGCAGCATGAGTTTCGAGCCTGAAAGCGCCGCCCGGGTCAGCAATACCCGCCTGACCTCGCCGGCGGAAAGGTTGCGCCCGCCCTCGGCGAGCTTGCCGTCGAGGCCACCGAGCCGGACAATCACCTCTTTCAGCCCGAAGGCCTCGGCTTCGGCCAGGATCGCCTCGTCGCCGGGTTGCTCGGCAACACCCATGATCAGGGCACGGCGCAGACTGCCGGCCAGAATCGGCGAGCGCACGCCGACCAGGGTAATCATGCGCCGGCGTTCCGCGGCACCCAGGCTGCTGGGCGGAAGACCACCGAGCGTAACCGCGCCGTCACGCGGCTGCTCCAAGCCCGCCGCCAGGCTGATCAGCGTAGACTTGCCGGCGCCGTTACCGCCGACGATGGCGATTTTCTGTCCCGGCGACGCCGCGACCGTAACGTTTTCCAGAGCACCCGCCGACACCTCGGCAAAGCGCAGCGGCGGCGGCGCATTCTCGAGAGGATCGCGCCCCTGCAGGGCCGCGCGCTTCAGCTTCGGTGCGGCCAACAGCGCTTCACATTTATCCCTTGCGGCGACCCAGGCGCGGTGGCGATCCCAGACACCGGCAAGGTCGCGCATCGGCTGAACCATCAAGCCGACCGCCGCCAGAGCGCCGGCGGCCTCGGCCGCCGCCACGCCGCTGCTGAGCGCCATCAGGAAGAGGCTTGCCGCGGCAAAACCCGATACCACATCGGGGACCGCCCGCAGCACCGCGGCGCCACGTGCCCGCGCCATGGCCGAAGCGATCAGCTTTTCGGTACGGCGCAGAAGATGCGCCTTTTCCGTACGGATGCGCCCCAGCAGGCGCAGTTCAGGCGCATGGGGAATCCGCTCGCTCATATCAGCGGCCAGGCGGGCGCGACGGCTCCGCAGGCGCTTATGGGCCGGCCCCAGGCGAGGCCCGGCGAGAATCATAACCCCGAGACCCAAGACAATGGGGATCGAGGCAGCAATGCCGAGATTGACGTTCAACAAAAAGAGCACGCCGGTCGCCACCGGCAGCACGATGCTGGCGGAAACCAGACGGGCGATGCCAAGGCTGACCCAACCACGCACCGCCGCCAGGTCGCCGACAAAGCGCATCGCCAATCCACCATTGCGCCGGGCGGCGACATCGCGCGCCGACATCTCGGTCAGATGGGCAAAGAGTTTCAGGCGCAGCGACGCGGCATAGTTCTGGCCGACACGCTCGGCCACCACTCTCTCGCCAACGCGCAACAGTGCGATTGCAAGTCCGGCTGCCGCAACAGCCGCCAACGCCAGCAGCGGCAGGATGGCGGAGTCATCGCGGAAGGCGGCGAAGACATCGCGGGTCGCAAAGGCCGCTACCCCGGCGGCGGCGGCTTGGCCCAGGGCAAGGACCGCGACCAGAGCGATGCTCCGGCCACGGTTCTCGCCGATGATGCGCGGCAGTCGGCTCATGCCGCAACTCCGACCTCTGCGATGCCCAGAGACACACCCTGACGCTCGTTGCTGTCGAGCAAACGCGCCAGAAGAGCGTTGGCCTGCGCCGGGTCGCTCAAGGCATCGCGGGTGACGACACGCACACCGGTGGCGGCCTCCGCTTCGCGGGCACCGAGCGGCGAGCAGCTGACCATCCCGGTCACAACGGCGGGTTCGACACCCATCGCCCGCAGGGCCGCACAGCCACCGGCGGCGGCCAGCGCGTCGGGGGCGGCAAAAAGCACCCCGGCGAAGCTGTCGCGGACCTTGGGGTTTTTCAGCAGATCGGCCGTCTCTTTCTGGAACACGCCGTCGGCCAGTTCGACCACGGCAACCTCGCAGCCTTCACGCTCGGCATGGGCCAAAAGCGTATCCAAGCCCGCTTCGATTCGCGCCAGGGGCTGGCGATAGGTAGAGACCATGCCGGCGTCGGTGAAATCGGCGACGTAGCTGGCGCCGGTGTCGGAAAAAGCATTGAAGTCACCGAAGGCGCCGGTACCGGTGGCCTTGATCGCCGCGACCTGATGGCCGGCGCGGCTGAGGCCATGGGCAAGGCGCGCGACCGCCGTGGTCTTGCCGGAATTCATCGAGGCACCGACGACACCGATCACCATCATAGCGGCCGGCCTGTCGGCCGCGGGCAGGGCATAGCTGGCGAGGTTCATCACCCTGCCGGAAGCGTGGGTCAGCAGACCAAGCGGCACGACACGGGTCGGGGCGGACATGCGGGCATGGCGATGACGCATACGCCCCAGCACACCGCCGCCGGCCAGCATGTCGGCGCCTTCGGGATCAAGCTCGGCCAGACCCTCGAACTGATCCGGGGCATAGCGGGCGCCGCAAGCGAGGACCACAAGGTCGCCGACGTAGAGTTCCGAGGCGCGGCCTTCGGCCAGCTGGATTTTCTTGTGGGAACCGATGCTTTCCACACGGCCAAGCACGAGATCGCCGGACACAGCCCCGCCAAGCGTCTCATTCAGACGCAGAGCATCCTGGCGCCGGACGCGGCGGGTGGAGAACGCCCACTTCGCGCGGGTCAGCAAGTCCTGGGTAATGGGAGTGTGAAGGGTCATTTTGCTAGCTCCTAAATTGATAAATCAGCTGATTAATCGTTGTTTGTGACAATGATGAACTTTGTTGAAGGGCGCCTGTCGCGCTGATGAAAGGGCATCTAACCCAACATGAACGACATCTGAACGCGCCCTTCTCAACCAGCCTTGGCGGTGATCGCCGGCGCCGTTTCACTTGACGGCAGGACCAGTCGGTCGAGGCCGCCGCGCTGGACGCAGGCACGAAAGTCGTGACCACAGTCGGACAGCAGATCGAACTCGACCGCCGGCGTAAGACCCCGGGCTTCAGCCGCTTCACGCAGGGATTCAGCCCAGTGTATGCCGCGCGTCACACGATCCTTACCCTGCTGCCGGTCGATTTCCGGGCCGCTGCGGGTGTTGGGGTCTTGAATGTTGTCATCGGCACCGACGCAGACCTGCACCGGAATCCGCAGGAACTGATCGAGCCCGGCGGCAAGACGCGGCCCCCAATCGTCGCTCCGCCCCGGCCGCGCAGACAGGCCGTAGGGATAGGTCGCCTTATCGGGGAAAGTGTACCAACCGGCCGAGGCCACCGTGAGCCGCGATACAAGCTGGGGATAGAGCATCGCAAAGCGATGGGCGAACTGGGCGCCGCCGGAATAGCCGGCGAGATCGAACTTTCGCGTCTTCCAGACACCCGCCAGCCGCAGTTCCATCATCAGCGCAAGGAGGGCAAGATCGGCGCGCTTTTTGCGCACGACCTGTTGATAGTGCGGCCAGTGGTTTTCATCGAACAAAGGGGCGATAACCGGCCGGCCAAGCGCGGCTGCGCGCTCGCCAAAGAACCTGGCTTGATCACGGGCACGGCGCTGAATGCCGTGCACAGCAACCAGCGGCGTCGCATCGGCCGCCATTTCACCCGGCAGTGCGAGCCAGCAGCCCAGGGCGCCGCGGCCTTTGGCAGAGCGGCGCTGGAGCGTAAAGCCCATCGCCGAGGGAGCGGTCGCGGCTTGGGAGTTAATAACGGTCATGGTTTCTCTTTCTTTCTAGGCGGCTTCGCCGAAGACCTTGGCGGCCTCGGTGCGGGGCAGCAGATCGAAGATCATGTGGATGCGGTCCTGGTCGCCGTCATTGAAGGCTTCGTGGACCTGCTTGTTGTCGAACCACCAGAGTTCGCCCTCCTGCATGCGGATTTCCTCCTCGCCGGCTTTCAGCCAGGAGCCCGCGGTTGAACGCAGCACCAGATGGAAACGATTGCGCAGCTTGTAGTAATCGCCGCGGTCGATGTGCGGATAGACGCGGCGGCCGGCGGGCAGGCAGACAATCTTGGCCCGGCTGAGCAGACTGTCCTGGTCCTTTGCAAAGTCCCGCAGGAAGCTGCGCGCAACCGGATAGAGTTTCGACATGGTGGTCCAACGGCTCTCATGCACATCCCGGCGCTTGCGCTCACCGATTGCGGACTTGCGCAGACCGCGCAGCGGAATGGAAAGCGCCTCACGCTGAACCTTGATCTTTTCCTGCCGGCCGGTCGATCCGTCCCAGGCGCCTTCAATGGCGGCGATTTCATTCAGAAAGGGCGTCGGGTCGATGGCCGGTTTGATGCAACGGAAGTACTTCATAGCGATCTCCTCGTGAGCTCTGCAGGACCAAAGTCTTCCTGTCAGGCTGTCGTGTTGTGTCTTGCGTCAACCGCTCAGAGGCGCGGCCTGGGCTTGTTGGGACAGCAAGTAAGCTTCACTCAACAAAAACGCAACTAACTGTATGTTTTTTAATATCTATTTCGGGTTTTCGTCATGCCCTGTTGGGCGCCCGTTCACGGCAAATTCAGATGGCTTTCATCTTGCCGGGCAGCCCAGGGATTTCAGTCGGCGGGATTCAGTCGGCGCGAAGCCAGGCGACCTCGACGCCGTTGCGCCGGTGCACTTCGCGGTAGGCAATGGGTCCCTCGCCCGGCGCGAACCAGGTTGTGCGCGTGCGGCGGGTGTCCTTGCAGACCACGACATAGGCCGGCGTCGCCGCCTGCCCGGGCCGCAGCACGTCAACCGCATTGGTCACTTCGCAACGTGTCTCACGGGTGTAACTGCGGCCGCTGCTGGAAACCGCGCGGCGTTCGTAGCGGCCGACGCTGCCGACCTTCAGGGGATACAAAGAATCCAGTTCCCGCACCTTGGCCCGCGCCGTGTGCCAGTTCTTCGAATCGCCGCAGTTGGCCCAGCTGTCCGAGGGGGAGAACCAGTCGTCCGACCGGGTCCATACACAACCATTGCTCTCGCGCACCCGGATGCCGTTGCCATAGGGGCGCACCGTGTAGGTCTTGCGGCTGCCGTCCATCAGGCTGGTGACCGTCATGCTGCTGAGGTCATCGGCCGCCGAGCGAGCGACCGGCTTTATCGAACCGGAGAGATCCTGGGTCGACGGGCTCGCGGGCGCAAACACGGAAGACAGGGAAGAAATCGAGGGGAGCTGAAAATCGCCACCGGCTGAGCAGGCGGCGAGCGGCAAGGCGAGCATCACGGGAAGAAAGCGTTTCATCGTATCATCTCCTGGTCGGTAACTGAGGCCCCTAGGGCGTCTGTTATCAGGAGAACGACCGTGCCGACGGAATATTCCGGCGAATTTCAGAAACTAAAGAAAAGCTCTGAAAGGCCCAGAAAACCGGCACTATTTCAAATTTTTTCGCGTCAGCACGCATGGCTGGATCGATGAGCGGCGGTAAGGAGCCAGAGGTGCTCAACACACTGGAGGCGGCTGTTCGTCGTCACGTGGAAGATGCCGAGTGGTTCAATTAGGGTGACGCGCCGTCGTTCGATTCAGCAACCTCGTTCACGGTTCCTGGCGACCTGACCTCCCGCTACCACGTTTAACCTGCCTGACTTGCGGGGTAGGGTGCCAATTGGTGTCGGAACGGGTGACGCTGCGGATGCTACGGCCCATGCATTGGCAGAGAAGAGTGGGGCCGAAAATGGCCCACATACTCACAGCGTTTTCTCGGGTTTTGGCGTTCAATCTGGCGCAAACCAAAACGGTGTTTTTAGTTCCGGTCCTCAGAGGTCAACTACGACTTCAGGGTCTGGTTCACCGCACAACAACATGCCGCCTTACTTGGTCCTGAACCATATGATTGAAACGTAGGGAATCGTTGATATGGGGTGATGCTAGTGTAGAATTGGACGCTGTCGTTTCAACTCAGGCGCGTCAATGCGAAAACTTCTAAAGCGCATACTTTTCATGCTACCGCATCAACGGGCCCGCAAGGCGCTTCGCAGCGGCGCACCGCTTCGCGTGATGTTGGGGGCGGGTCGGAAGGTTCCCGAAGGTTGGATCTCAACAAACATTTGGGATCTGGATATTACAAAGGCGGCCAGTTGGGATGCCTTTTGTAGAGCCGGGCAGATTGACAGTCTCTTCTGTGAACATGTTCTTGAACACTTGACGCCAGCAGAGACTCGCGAAGCGCTGCGGCTGGCATTCGACCACCTTGGCCCTGGTGGCAGGTTCCGAGTTGCGGTCCCTGACGGTTATCATCCAGACAAGGGCTACATTGATGCAGTCAAGGTCAATGGTTCTGGTCCTGGGGCGGCTGACCACAAAGTGCTTTACACAATAGATTCCTTACGCCCCCTGTTGGAAGGCGTCGGGTTCGCTACCGAATCTTTGGAGTTCTTTGATTCTGCCGGAGTGTTTCATGAGAAGCCATGGTCAGATGAAGGCGGCAGAGTTATGAGGTCCAGGCGGTACGATCCAAGGAACACACCAACAGAGATTAACTACTCCTCACTCATCATCGATGCCCTGAAACCTTCAACCTCTATCAGATAAAACTGATCGGCTATTTGAATGACAGGCCAACACCTGCCCCGGGATACCAGTGATTGACGGGCTGCTCTCCGGCAAAGAGGAATTGTCGCCCGCGTTCTTCGGAAAAGTTTGCAAGCGTATCTGTAGCATGGGCGTTGTCGCCGATAATCAGCGAATCTCCTGAAAGCCTGCTTTCGATACACTCATATTCCCGTCGCTCATAGTCCTGAGAGTGGTCGCTATCGTTTACAAATAGGCCGATAGAATCGGTCAATTTGGTTAGGCTTTCGATGGAGTCACCATACAATATCGTTCCGACCTCGCTGTATGGTGGCTGCAATAGGTAGCCCGCCTCTGGATTGATATCGGTCCCGAAGTAGCGGCCCGGATGGCCCTCAATAGCATTGCGTCGGAGCGCGGCACAGAGAACGACTGACCCCAGGCCCTTATCCACGCCGGTTTCAACTATGGTGGTTGGCTTGAGTATCCGCGCCGCCGCATACCACACCAATCTGCGCCCGTAACGTGCTTCGGGGTCAGCCTTGTTGCGATGGGGGCTCTGACGAATCTGGTCTGCGATGAATGATCGTAGTGCTGCGTCTGTTTCGATCTCTGAGAAATACTGCCGTACTGTAGCTGGGCTGGAGCCGGTCGCGATGGACAGAGCGAACGCCAAATGTTCTTTGTTCCGGGCCGTCAGGCAGTAAGTGTGATTTGTCGTTTCGCGCGAGTGGAGCAGCCAGCGAGCGCCGGTCTTCAGTCTTGGCCAATAAAAGCGACTAATCAGAATTGCCCGTTTGACGAAGACCTTGAGACGGTTCACTTGCCCAGCGCCCGCAGAACCGCTTTAGGCTCTTTGGCAATGACGTTCAGCAGCACGAGTGCCGGGCCTCTTGGGTGGCGCTGCCCCTGTTCCCATTTCCTGAGGGTAGAGGGGCTGATACCGAAGATATGCGCGAACTTATCCTGAGACAGCCCGGTTTTCTTGCGCGCTGCCGCGACGTCCACGGCGGGCACTTCTACGGTGCGGGGCTTGGCCTTAGACTTGTCGCCCTTTGCGAAGGCGAGGGCGTCTTTAAGGCCCGTTTCGATAGTCTCAAAGGCTTCCTTGGCCATTATCATATTCCATAGGTTTCACGGATTGCGGTGACGAGCCTCCTGAGTTTGTTGCGTTCATCCTTGCTGAGATTGTCCTTCTCATTCTTGGCGAAGACGGTCAACAGAAAGACCGGCAGAGTTTCGTTGTAGAAGTAGTAGGCGACCCGAACGCTGCCGCTTTTGCCTTTGCCCTGGGTGGCGAAACGAACCTTACGGATGCCGCCGGTTTCTTTCATGACGGCACCAGCCTTGGGGTCTGCTGCCAGCAGGTCGATAAGCTCTTTGACCTCTTCTTACGACATCCGGCCCTTGGCGCGGCTGGCAAAGGCGGCGGTTTCTACGACGGTGTTTAGTTCTTTCTGGTTCCTGCATATTATATAACCCATTGGGCTACAATTTTTAAGAGTTTTCTTTGCCCCATTGGGTTATAAATATAGGGAATCCTGAAAATACTCAACATCGTTCGGGCAGCGTTTCTGGCGCTGTCTGTATTCCTATCGCTGCCCGGCGAAGCCTGGGGGCAGGCACCGCAGTGTTTGTCCCACGATGCTATTCTGGAAAGCCTCGCCAAGAACTACAAGGAAGCGCCCAGAAAACCTGACCCCCGCGGCCCGGTTTGGGCATCGCGGGGGCCGAAGTTCACCGGAAAAAACCGAACTAAATACGGTTCAAATCGAAAGTGTTTTTGAAGCCTTTCGGCTTCTGACCGAAGCGATCAGAATCTAGCGCCAACCGTTCTTCAGGAGATCCGCTTCCTCCGCGGGGCCCAGGGCAGGCTGCGCCCCAAGCGCATCGAGCATGGCATTCAAGGCATCCTCGGCGGGCCCCGAGGCAGGAACGATCCCGTCAGGATTCGCTTCTAACGCCGGCCCGGTAACGACGATCTCGACCTGCCAGCCGCTATCGCCGCCGCCGCGGCAAGCGATCCCGAAATCCATCGTGTTCGCCGCTTTTCCGGCCAGTTCGAACTCACGGCAGATGCGGTCCGCGCCGTCGCGGAATGTCAGCATCAGCTGCACACCCTCCTCGGAAACCTCGCCGCTCGCCAGACTCTCGAGCGCGGTATGCAGGAGACCAGTGCTGGGGGTCGGCCCCACAGCCACCAGGGGCGCCGGCTGATCCGGGCCGCCCGGAAAGAAGACCGCCGTCGACGTGATCCCGACGACCAAGGCGATACTGGCAGCCAGGGCCATACCGACCCAGGGCCTGCGGGCTTCGCGTGCTTTGGCAAAATCGACCACCTCGCCGCGTGGCGCGGCATCGCCAGATTCAAGATCAGACCCAAGAATGGTATCGCGCAGCTCGGCGGAAACCGGTTCGGCCATCGGCCCATCGAAAGCCTCGCGCAGCAGCCGATTGGCTTCCCGCACTTCCTCCGCATAAGCCCGGGCCTCGGCATCTTTCTCGATAGCCTCGGCAACCGCCGCCGCCTCCGCCTCGTCGAGACTGCCGTCGACATAGGCTGCAATCTGCTCGCTCGTCAGGTTTCCGGGCATCAGTTGTTCTCCTTCAGCAGCGGCAGAAGCTTGGAGCGCGCCCGCGCCAGCCTGCTCATCACGGTACCCACAGGGATTTCCAGGGCCTCAGCCGCAGCCTTGTAGGAATAACCTTCAATCGCAACCAAGGCGAGAACGGCCCGCTGATCTTCAGGCAAGGCCTTCATTCTTTCGCGCACTTTCGCCAGGGTCATTCGGCCCTCAGCGACCCGCGCCCCCTTGCCATCATCCGAAACACGGGCAAAATCGTCAGGATCGCTGACCTCCGCCCGGCGGCTGCGGCTGCGAACCCGGTCGATCCAGGTGGTTTGGACGATACGGAACATCCAGCTGTCGAGCCGTGTGCCCGGCTGAAACTGGTCCAGTTTGCCCAATGCCTTCAAACAGGCTGTCTGCACGAGATCTTCTCCTTCGTCCCTGGATCCGGACAGTGAGTAGCCAAAGCGCCGCAGTCGCGGTACCAGAGCAACCATCTCGGACTTGATGTCGTCGTACATAGACGGTCCACCCTGCCTTCTATTTGTGGGATAACGCAGCCATCGCACCAATATTCCAAACTACATGGATTTTTTTCCAATTCCCTACGTTGTGCCTTTGTAGAACGCGGTCATCAAGGAATTCAGAGAATGCGCATATTCTTCATCCTGCTCGCCATCTGGCTTATGCCGGCCCTGGTTCTGCCGAACGGCGGCGATGGCTATCTTTGGTCGGTGGCTGAGGCCGACGATGATGACGATGACGACGATGGTGACGACGACGATGACGATGACGACGACCGTGGCGGCAGCCGGGGCGGGGGCGGCGGCGGGGGCCGCGATAGCGGCGGCCGGGACAACGGACCAGGCCTGTTCAATTTCTTCGGAGGCGATTCCGGCGCCGACCGCGATTTCATAGATCGCGAAATCATCGGCGTCGGACTGAACGCCCTCGATATCGCCGCTTTGGAGATCGTTGGGTTCAGCTCGGCGGGAAACTTCAGCCTGCCCGCGCTTGGAACCTCCGTTTCACGCCTTTCGGTCCCGTCCGGCCTCGACATGGACGAGGCTTTGGATCTGGCCCGCACGACGCGACCGGGCGTTCGCTTCGACTTCAACCACCTCTACACCAGCGGCGGTGGCCGCTGCCTCGGCGAACAATGCTGGTCTGCGCGGCTGGTCGGGCTGGAATCCGCCAGCGGATCGGCCTGCACCGAGGGAGGGCGGATCGCGATCATAGACACTGCGGTCGACACCGGCCATCCGGTCCTGAGGGGCGCCTCGGTGGTGACCAGGAGTTTTCGCCCGGACGACAGCACGGCAGCCGACGCCGACCACGGAACCGCCATCGCCGCCCTGCTGGTCGGCCAGGCGCCCGCGGAGATGCCGACACTAGCCCCAGGCGCCCAGCTTTTGGCCGCAGAAGTCTTCTATCTCTATAAGGACAAGGTCAGAACCGATGCGCTGGCGATCCTGCGTGCCATGGACTGGGCCATCGACGCGCAAGCCCAGGTCATCGCCTTCAGCTTGAGCGGCACAGCCAATGAGGTATTGGAAAACGGCATCAAGGAGGCGGTCAAACGAGTCAACCTCGTGGCCGCCGCCGGCAACGGCGGGCCGCGCAGCGACCCGGCCTATCCGGCCGCCTATGCCGAGGTCCTGGCGGTAACCGCCATCGACGCACGAAAGCGTCTCTATCGCAGCGCCAACCGTGGCGCTTATGTTGAGCTGGCGGCGCCCGGCGTCGATGTCTGGTCGGCGGACGCCAAAAACGGCTTCACGACCTGGACCGGCACCAGCTTCGCCGTGCCCTTTGCCGCCGCCGCCTTGCTGCACACCCGCGCACGCCCCGGCACCGGCCCGGGCGAAGCACGCAGCCTGCTCAACCGGAGCGCCGAAGACCTCGGCGCCGCCGGGCGCGACGACGTCTTCGGTTGGGGCCTGCTGCGCGTGCCGGAAGGCCGCTGCTGAACTCCGGAGTTTGGGTGCCTTCGGTAACCTTCAGATCTCTTATCCCGAACCGCCTGCTGGAGCCCGAAACAAAAAAACCCTCACCCTCCCTCTCCCACAAGGGGAGAGGGAAATGCGAGCGGCACTTCAGAACCCGCACCTCCGTCAGTAAAAGAGGTTAAGCAGGAGAGGGTAAACAGGTGCCTTTGATTTCCCCTCTCCCCTTGTGGGAGAGGGTCGGGATGAGGGGTAAATGGTTTCTCGTTCCAGCGGGCAGCAATACGCCCGATCGCCCCCCACACGCCATTGTCATGCCCGGGCTTGTCCCACTGGTGTCCGGTTAAGACTAGGCCCACTGGAGGACCATCTGATCGGGGTTGATCGGAGGCTCTGGATCGGACTGGATCAGGCGGTCGATGCGCTTTCGGTGCATGAGATTGGCGCGGACGAGG
>NZ_JAAQPH010000043.1 GCF_011683915.1 Pelagibius litoralis | reverse complement strand
TCGACCGGGATCTGCTCTAGCTGTTTGATGGCGATCGGGTCATGTTTTGACGCAACCACAAAGTCGTTCCGTCAAAACATGACCCGATCTAGGCGGCGATCCTGCGGCGCAGACCTCTCAGGACAGTACCGACCAACGGTATCTTTTCATAGATCTGGCTGGCGGCATCGTAGTGATCGATATGCGCCTCGACTTTGCCGTCGTCGCGAAAAACGATCACGCTCATACCCTCGATCGTCCAGACCTTCGTCTTACCTTTCGGCGTGATCCGGAACTCCCAGTTCAGGTAAGCCCGGTTACCCGAGATGCCATGGTCGAGAACCTTGAAGCTGTGTTCGTCGACGTCGTCGAACATCTTCTCGAAGACCCGGCGCACGGCAGCCACGCCGCGCGCGTCGTTGAAGGGGTCGCGAAACCTGGCGTCCGGAGCAAACACCTCTTCGAAGCGACTCAGGGATCCAGGGGTGAGATTTTCAAAGAAGGCAATATAGTCGGCCACGGCCGCTTCCGAGATCATCCGGTCCATCTCCATGGAAAACACGCGCGCCCGATCCTACGGCTTCGGAAGAGCCTGTCGCGTCAGCTTAAAGAACAGCCAATAGGGTAGAACTCGCAGGCATTTCATCAAGTAGGCAAATCGACGCGGGAAAATGATCTCGAAGTGCCGGCTCAGAAGACCGCGAAAAAAGGCTTCGGCCGCCGCGTCTGCCGGCATCAAAAACGGCATGGGGAAAGCGTTCTTGGCGGTCAGCGGTGTTTCGACAAAGCCGGGATTGACCACCTGGATCTTGACGCCCAGGGCATCCAGCTCCGGTTTAAGGGATTCGGCCATGTTGATCACCGCAGCCTTGCTGGCGCCATAGCCGGCGGCACTGGGCAGCCCGGCGTAGCCAGCAAGAGAGGCAACCAGGGCCAGCTGCCCGCCGCGGCGCCCGATCATCGCCGGCAACAAGGCCTCAAGACAGTGAGCGATGCCCATGACGTTCAACCGAAGCAGGGTCTCAACATCATCGGCCTTGAAGTCACCGGCCCCGATCGGCCGGTGCGTACCGGCATTCAACACCGCCACACCGATCGGTGCGATCTCGGTTTCGATCTGCCGAACCGCTGCCGCCACGGCCTGGCCGTCCGTCACATCGAGAGGCACTGCAACAACATTGCCGGGTAAGGCGGCGCTTTCTTCGACAAGACTGTCGAGCCCCGCCTGCCCACGCGCAGAAGCCACCACCTGCCAGCCTTCGCGCGCACAGCGCAACGCCAAGGCACGCCCCAGCCCCATGGAGGCGCCAGTGATCCAGGCACACTGCCCATCGCGCAGAGTCATAACAGGGCCCCCTTCCCGGCAACCCCGATTACGTTGAGCAGTTGAATGCTATCGGTCAGTGCCGGCTGGATTGCTGCTGCCGGCTCAATCCGCGATGCGGGCCGACGGGAACATAATCGATCGTGGCGCCGCGCACCGTAAAGGTAATTTTCATCCACTCGCCGTCAGGTGCGTACCAGAGATCGGCGTCCAGGTCGCCGTCCAGATCGAATTTCCTGGCCTGCAGGCGGGTCTCCTCGGTCCAGATGTCATCGGTACCCTTGGCCTTCGCAGAGACCTCCAGCAGCCCGCCGCGCTGCGTGTCCAGAAGCACGCTTTGATCGACGGTCGCCCGATTCCAATAGCTGGTCGGCAGGATATCCCGGGGCGCCAGGTAACTGCCGGACGTCCCTTCGACCAGCAGACCTTCGGCGGTCGAACGGGCCGTGACGCTGTATTCCTTGCCGTCGTCATAGGTTCGTGTTTCCAGGGACATCAGGCGGCCGTCGCGCCAGACCTCCTTGTTGCGATGCTCGTAGCGGAACAGCGTAATGAAGGCCAGATTGACCTCCAGATCGATGGCGATCTCGACATGCAGTTCGTCGCCGATCTCCTCGAAACTAATACTGTGGCTGCCGATCTGCGAGCCATCGCGCATGACATCGAAGGACAGGGTATCAGGCAGATCAGGGTCGGCATTGCTTGCCTGCGCAGCCGTCAGATACCCGGAAACGCCGAGAGTCAACGCCATCAGCCCGGTGGCCACAGCGGTGTTAAACTTCGATGTTTGGATACGCCCCAAAATCACGCCCCTATCCTTTCGGCAAAACCCAGCGGCCCGAAAGGCCACTGTTCCCGTGAACCACATGTTTTTTACGAGGATAGGGGGCTTTTGGATTACCGGCCATTCAACATAACCCGGCGCGGGAAAACGCGCCGGCAAGACTGTTTCGGGGCGGCCATTTCAGGATGGGTCGTTTCAGGGGCCGAAAGCCACTTTTCGGACTTTGCCGCCCCGCTTGAAAGTGACTTCCCAGCGATCCGCACTGCGATCCAGCGCCGTAGCCAGCTCCGCAGAGCTTTTGTAGACCGTGCCATTCAGCGAAAGAATGATGTCGTTGGCCCGGAACCCGACCCGCCGGGCCGGCGTGCCGCGCTGGACCCGGGTGATTATGACACCCTGCCAATGGCCGGAAAGCTCCATTTCCTCCGCCAGGGCCGGGGACAGGCTGGCAACGATGGCACCGCCCAGGGGGTGATGGCCGAGCAGGCGAATTTCATTGCGCAGGGGCGTTTCCGGCGGCGGCTCCAAGGGCAGCACGGCGGATATCAGGGCACCCTGCCGATAAAGACCGACATTCACAGCCCTGCCGATTTCACCGGTGGCAACACGGTAGTTCAAGGCCTCCAGGTCGTTGACCGGCTGCTCGTCGATGGTGACGAGAACGTCACCGGCCTTCACGCCGGCGCGGTCCGCCGGACCACCTTCATAGACCTCGTTGATCACCACTCCGCCCGGTCGCTCCAGACGCAGGCCTTCGGCAAGCTCGGAGGTCAGGGTCTGGCCGGAGAGCCCGCTCCAGGCCCTTACCAGGGCGCCGCCGCTGCGCGCCGAGGCCACGACGGTACGCACCATGTTTGCCGGGATCGCAAAGCCGATGCCCACGGAACCGCCGGTTCGCGAGTAGATCGCGGTATTGATGCCGATCAGCCGTCCGTCCATGGTGACCAGGGCGCCGCCGGAGTTGCCGGGGTTGATCGCCGCATCGGTCTGGATGAAGAAGCTGAAATCGGTGATTCCGACCTGTGTGCGCGCCAGGGCGGAAACAATACCGCTGGTGACCGTCTGGCCGACGCCGAAGGGGTTGCCCAGCGCCAGCACAAGGTCGCCGACCTCTACCGTGTCGGAATCGCGAAATGCGATGGACGGCAGCGCCTCCCCCTCGGGGTTGATCCGCAGCACCGCAAGGTCGGTACGCGGGTCCGCCAACACCAGTTCGGCTTCAAATTCGCGACGGTCGTTAAGCACCACCTTGATGATGCTGGCACCCTTGATGACGTGCTCGTTGGTGACGACAAAGCCGTCGGGGTCGACGATCACGCCCGACCCCAGCGAAGACTGCTCGCTGTTCCGGCGCCGCTGGCCGTCCGAATTGCCGCCAAAAAACCGCTGGAAAAAGGGATCGTCGAGCAGCGATGTGACAGGACGCCTCTGCTTGACCTTGCGCTTGGTGAAGATGTTGACCACCGCAGGGGCCGCCTGACGCACCACGGGGGCGAAAGACAGCATGACCTCATCGCGCTGCTGCGGGACAACCCGCTCCGCCCCCAGGGACGGCTGAGCCGCCACAGCGGCGAGAAACAGCGCGGCAGCGGCCAAACAGGCCCGCAGAGGGCCGGTACCGGACGGCGCGCTTTCTGCCCTGTTACTCCAGCTCAAAGCCTGTCTCCCACGCTGTTTTGTCCTGTCGCCCTTCATAATTGGGGTCACACAGGTAGCGGTCAAACAAGAAAGGCAGCCCCTCAGGACTGCCTTTCGCTAACGTGATTGCCTGTGAGGCGACTTGGCAGCGATGCTACTCCTCGTCGCCGTCGTCCTCAATCTCCTGAACCGGACCGGAATCCTGGCCCTTGGCGTCGGGATCGCGGTCAACCAGCTCGATAATCGCCATCGGCGCCATATCGCCATATCGATTGCCGGCCTTCAGAACGCGGCTGTAACCGCCCTGGCGTTCCTTGTAGCGCGGCGCCAGTTCGGCAAAGAGCTTTTCGGTCAGGCCGGTGTCGCGCAGCACGGAGAGGGCCTGGCGACGGGCATGAAGGTCGCCGCGCTTGCCCAGGGTGATCAGGCGGTCGATGACGCGGCGCAGGTCTTTTGCCTTCGGCAGGGTCGTCTTGATCTGCTCATGCTTGATGAGCGAGGCCGCCATGTTGGCGAACATGGCTTTGCGATGGCTCGCCGTGCGGTTCAACCGCCGGCCTTGAAGTCCGTGACGCATGTCTGTTCCTTCCTTCTACCCTGGCCTCGCGCACGAGACCGATTGCGATGCCGCCCGCCAGGTCCTGACCGGAAAAGGCCTGGAACCAGAACGGACGGGGGAGAGCGGACTGCTCTCGAAACTCAAATCGCCGGACCGGCTGACGCCGGCCCGGCGAGGATTCTTAGTACGGCTCCTCGAGGCGCTTGGCCAGTTCCTCGATGTTCTCGGGCGGCCAACTGGGGATTTCCATACCCAGGTGCAGCCCCATGGAGGAGAGCACTTCCTTGATTTCATTCAAGGACTTGCGGCCGAAGTTCGGGGTGCGCAGCATCTCGCCCTCGGTCTTCTGCACCAGATCACCGATGTAGACGATGTTGTCGTTCTTCAGGCAGTTCGCCGAGCGGACGGAGAGCTCCAGCTCTTCGACCTTGCGCAGCAGGTTGCGATTGAACGGCGGCTCGCTGGGCGCCTCGTCGTCGTGACGTGCCTGCGGCTCATCGAAGTTGATGAAGAGCTGCAGCTGGTCCTGAAGGATGCGCGCGGCAAGCGCAACGGCATCTTCCGGCGTCACCGCGCCGTTGGTCTCAATCTCCATGGTCAACTTGTCGTAGTCGGTGACCTGACCGACACGGGTGTTGTCCACCTTGTAAGAGATCTTGCGCACCGGAGAGAAGATCGAGTCGACCGGCACCAGGCCGATCGGCGCGTCCTCTGGACGGTTCTGAGTCGCGGCGACATAGCCCTTGCCGGTTTCCACCGTCAGCTCCATGTCGATGCGCGCACCGTCGTCCAGGGTGCAGAGCACCAGGTTCGGGTTCATGATTTCGATGTCATGGCCGGTATCCATCTGCCCGGCCGTCACCTCGCCCGGCCCTTCGGCCCGCAGGCGCATGCGCTTCGGCCCCTCGCCGCCCATACGCAGCGCAACGGCTTTCACGTTCAGCACCACATCGGTCACGTCTTCGCGCACACCCGGGATCGAGGAGAACTCGTGCAGCACCCCGTCGATCTGCATGGATGTCACCGCCGCCCCATGCAGGGAAGACAGCAGCACCCGACGCAGGGCGTTGCCCAGGGTCAGGCCAAAGCCACGTTCCAGCGGCTCGGCGACCACCTTGGCGACGCGGTGGGCGTCCGGCCCCGGCTGGATGTCCAGCTTGGTCGGCTTGATCAGTTCGGTCCAGTTTTTTTGCAGCACGCTGGTGCCCTCACGACTTCTAGGCTGTTCAGATTTCTGGTCGAGCCAGGACGGTTCTGCCGTCTGCTCCGATTGGGGTGACGCCGGCAGCCTCCGGTCATCGCCAATCTCACGCGGAAGGACGCTCCCTCAGGAACGTCCCCCGATCCAGTGCGTTAAACGCGGCGCCGCTTCGGCGGACGGCAGCCGTTGTGCGGAATCGGCGTCACATCGCGGATCGCAGTGATGGTGAAACCCACCGCCTGCAGCGCCCGCAGCGCCGACTCACGACCCGAACCCGGGCCCTTTACATTGACTTCAAGCGTCCGCATGCCGTGTTCCTGCGCCTTGCGGCCGGCATCCTCTGCAGCGATCTGCGCCGCATAGGGGGTCGACTTACGCGAACCCTTGAAACCCTGACCGCCAGCCGAGGACCAGGAGATCGTGTTGCCCTGAACGTCGGTGATGGTGATCATGGTGTTGTTGAACGTGGCGTTCACATGCGCAATGCCGGAAGAGATGTTCTTTTTCTCGCGGCGGCGCAGACGCGCTTGGGGTTTGGCCATGGCCTTTTTGCTCGTTTCCTGATTCTAACGCTGATTACCTGGCGGCTTTTTTCTTGCCTGCGATCGGCCGCGCCGGGCCCTTACGGGTCCGAGCGTTGGTGCTGGTCCGCTGGCCACGCACCGGCAGGCCCTTACGATGGCGCAGGCCGCGATAGCAGCCCAGGTCCATCAGGCGCTTGATGTTCATCGCAACTTCACGGCGCAGATCGCCCTCGACGGCATAGTCCCGGTCGATGGTCTCACGCACGCGAACAACTTCATCGTCGGTCAATTCATTGACCCGACGTTCCCGCGGAATTCCTACCTTCTGGCAGATCTCCGTGGCCTTCGTACGGCCAATCCCGTGAATGTAGGTCAAGGCAATCTCAACCCGCTTTTGCGTCGGAATATTGACGCCAGCAATACGTGCCACTTCGCGAACTCCTTAAACGCCGCGGACTCGGGCCCGCGTGCGCCCGAAAACCATGTCTAGACAAGCAGAAGAGTCCGGACGCCCGAGGCGCCGGAAACGTTGGATTATAGGAAGAGGCAGCGGCAAGTCAACCATCAAGCGGCCCCCAAAGCATCTTCAATTTGCTCGGTCACTTCATCGATGGCGGTCATGCCATCGACCGCCTTCAGGACACCTTTTTCCCCATAATAGGGCAGAATCGGCGCGGTCTGGGCGTGATAGGCCGCCAGGCGGCTGCGCACGGTCTCAGCATTGTCGTCACTGCGGCGCTTGAACTCGGTGCCGCCACAGGCATCGCAGACGCCCTCGACCTTGGGTTTTTGAAAGCTGTCGTGATATCCGGCCCCGCAGTTGGCGCAGGTATAGCGCCCGACGATGCGATCGACCAGGATCTCGTCCTGCACCTTCATCTCGATGACCGAGTGCAGCGTCAGGCCCTTTTCCGCCAGCATCTCGTCCAGCGCTTCCGCCTGGGGGGTGGTGCGGGGAAAACCGTCTAAAATGAACCCGTTAGCGCAGTCCGGCTGATCGATCCGATCGGCAATGATCTCAATCATCAGCTCATCGGGAACCAGCTGGCCCGCATCCATCAGGGGCTTGGCTTTCTTGCCCAGTTCACTGCCCGAATCGATCGCCGCGCGCAACATGTCGCCGGTGGAAAGCTGGATCAGATTGTGCTTTTGCTCCAGACGCTTGGCCTGGGTCCCCTTGCCCGCCCCCGGCGGGCCCAACAGAATCACATTCATCCACGCCGCCCCTTCAGCTTGGACTTCTTGATGAGCCCCTCATATTGCTGCGCCAGAAGATGCCCGTGGATCTGCCCGACCGTATCCATCGTTACCGTGACCACGATCAGCAGCGAGGTGCCGCCGAAGTAGAACGGCACGTTGTACTCGGAGCGGAGAATCTCCGGCAGCAGCGCCACCAGCGCCAGATAGAGCGCACCCACTGTCCCCAGACGGGTCATGATGCGGCGCAGGAAATCAGCCGTGTTCCGGCCCGGGCGGATACCCGGAATGAAGCCGCCATGCTTCTTCAGATTATCGGCCGTGTCGTCCGGGTTGAAGACGATGCCGGTGTAGAAGAAGGCGAAGAAAATAATCATCGCCGCATAGATCGCCAGATAGAGCGGCTGGCCCTGACCCAGGGTCGCCGTCAGCCAAGCCAGCCATTCCGGCCCGCCGCCGCCGGAGAAACCGGCCGCCGTAAGAGGCAACAGCAACAGCGAAGAAGCGAAAATCACCGGAATAACGCCGGAGGGGTTCAGCTTCAACGGCAGATGGGAGGCCTCGCCACCGAACATCTTGTTGCCGACCTGGCGCTTCGGGTACTGCACGACAATGCGCCGCTGGGCGCGCTCGATGAAGACGATGAAGGCGATCACGGCCACAGAGCCGAAAAGCAGCGCGATGATCACCAGGACCGACAGCGCGCCCGTCCGCCCAAGCTCCAGAACTTCCACCAGAGCCAACGGCAGGTTGGCGACGATGCCGGCGAAGATGATCAGGGAAATACCGTTACCGACGCCGCGCTGGGTAATCTGCTCGCCCAGCCACATCAGGAAGATCGTCCCACCGGTCAGGGTGATCACCGTCGTCAGACGAAAGAACAGGCCCGGATCGATCACGGCGGAACCGCCCGGCCCCTGGGTCGCTTCCAGGCCCACCGCAATGCCGTAAGACTGGAACATGGCCAGCACCACGGTACCGTAGCGGGTGTACTGATTGATCTTCTTGCGCCCCGCCTCGCCCTCTTTTTTCAGGGCCTCCAGGTTCGGCGATACCGCCGTCAGCAGCTGCATGATAATCGCTGCCGAGATGTAAGGCATGATGTTGAGGGCGAAAATCGTCATGCGGCTGAGCGCGCCGCCGGCGAACATGTCGAACACGCCGATGATGCCACCGGCCTGTTGCGCGAAAATCTGCTCCAGAATCTGCGGATCGACACCAGGGATCGGAATATAGGTGCCGAGCCGGTAGATGATCAGGGCGCCAAGCGTGAACCAGATGCGCTTTTTAAGTTCGGGTGCCTTGGCAAAGGCTCCGAAGTTGATATTGGCAGCAAGTTGCTCGGCAGCAGAAGCCATGGGCTAGATCTCTCGGGTTCGGGTGGGCAAAAGCCCCCCGATCATTCGGATGCCGGGGCGGCTTCGGCGGGTTTGGCAGCCGCAACCGGCGCCTTAACCACCACGGTCACGCTGCCACCGGCCTTCTCAACCGCCTCAACCGCCGCTTTCGAAGCACCGGCGACTGTGATGTTTATCTTGGCCTTCAGTTCACCCTTTGCAAGCAAACGAATGCCATCGCCGGCGGTCTTCACCAGACCGGCTTCGCGCAATGCAGCAGCGTCCACCGGCTTCTTGGCATCAAGGCGGCCCGCATCGATTGCCTGCTGCAGGCGCCCCAGGTTCACGACTTTGAACGACTTGGCAAAGATGTTGTTGAAGCCGCGCTTCGGCAGACGCCGATGCAGCGGCATCTGGCCACCTTCGAAGCCCTTGATCGCCACGCCGGAGCGCGCCTTCTGGCCCTTGTGGCCCTGGCCCGACGTCTTGCCGGTGCCGGAGCCGATGCCGCGCCCGATACGCTTACGGGCCTTGGTGGCGCCTTGATTGTCGCTCAGCTGATTGAGTTTCATCGCTTATCGTCCTAAACCGGCCGGTCATGGAAACCGGCCGCCGCAATCCAATGTGTCTCAGGCTTCGCCTTCGACCCGCACCAGATGGCTAACCTTGTTGATCATGCCGCGCACCGATGGTGTGTCTTCTAATTCGCGCGAACGGTTCATCTTGTTCAAGCCCAGGCCCACCAGGGTCGCCCGCTGGTCCTTCGTGCGACCAATCGGGCTGCCGATCTGGGTGACCTTCAGGGTTTTCTTTGCCGCAGCCATTGGCCTTACTCCCTCGCCTCGGCAGCTGCCGTGTCGCGCTTGCCCAGAACCTCGGCAACCTTCTTGCCGCGGCGCTGTGCAACCATACGCGGGCTCACGCTGCGCCCCAGGGCCTCGAAAGTGGCCCGGATCATGTTGTGCGGGTTGGAACTGCCGACCGACTTGGCCACCACATCCTGCACGCCCAAAGCTTCGAAGACCGCGCGCATCGGGCCACCGGCGATGATGCCGGTACCGGCCTCGGCAGCGCGCATCAATACCCGGCCGGCACCGAAGCGCCCGCGGATATCGTGATGCAGGGTGCGCCCTTCGCGCAACGGAACCCGGACCATGCTCTTCTTGGCCTGCTCGGTCGCCTTGCGGATCGCCTCCGGCACCTCACGCGCCTTGCCATGGCCATGACCGACCCGGCCGCGACCGTCGCCAACAACCACCAGGGCCGCAAAACCGAAGCGCCGGCCGCCTTTGACCACCTTCGCAACGCGGTTGATGCCAACCAATTTCTCAATCAGTTCCGGCTCATCATTGTCGCGTTGCCGGCGGTCGTCGCGGGACCGTCCTTCGCGGGGAGATCGTGCCATAGCCTTTATCTTTCCTTAGAACGTCAATCCGCCTTCACGGGCGGCATCGGCCAACGCCTTTACGCGCCCGTGAAAGAGGTAAGCACCACGGTCGAAGACGACCTCTTTGATACCGGCTGCCACGGCCCGCTCTGCCACCAGCTTGCCGACTTCAGCCGCAGCGGCCTTGTCGGCGCCGTTCTTCAACTTCTCCCTCAGGGAGCCGTCGATGCTGGAGGCTGCAGCAACCGTCACGCCCTGGGTATCGTCGATCACCTGTGCGTAGATGTGCTTGCCGGAACGAAAGACCGAAAGACGCGGCCGCCCGATGCTCTTGCGGCGAAGCTGGGTGCGAACCCGGTTCTTGCGCCGGTCCTGTAGCTGTTTTGAAGTCTTCATCGTCTTACTTCTTCTTGCCTTCCTTGCGCAGGATGACTTCGTCCGCGTACTTCACGCCCTTGCCCTTGTAGGGCTCGGGCGGACGATAATTGCGGATCTCCGCCGCCACCTGGCCGACCTTCTGTTTGTCTGCCCCGCTCACCGCGATCGCCGTCGGCCGCTCGCACTTGATGGTGATACCCTCGGGGATCGGATAGGCCACATCGTGGCTGAAGCCCAGCTGAAGGTTCAGGGCCTGGCCCTGAACCGCGGCACGATAGCCGACGCCGTTGATCTCCAGGTTCTTGGTGAAACCTTCGGAAACACCGATCACCATGTTCTGGATACGCGAGCGCACGGTGCCCCACATCGCACGGGCGCGCTTGCCGTCATTGGCCGGCTTCACCCAGACCTTACCGTCTTCCTGATTGATCTCGACGTCGTCGGTCGCCTGAAATTCCAGGACGCCCAATTTCCCCTTGGCCGAAACCAAGCCACCCTTGACGGCGATCTCTACGCCACTGGGCACTTCGACGGGGTTCTTGCCTACACGTGACATGACTGTCAGTCCCTTAAGTCTTGCGCCTTTAGAAGACGCGGCAAAGCACCTCACCACCGACATTCGCCGCCCGCGCTTCCTGGTCGGACATGACCCCGCGCGGCGTCGAAAGGATGGTGATGCCGAGGCCGTTGTAGACCCGCGGCAGCTCCTTGATCTTCGAATACACCCGGCGCCCCGGGCGCGACACACGGGCGATCTCCTGGATCACCGGCATGCCGTCGTTGTACTTCAGCTCGATTTCGACCTCACTGAGGCCGCTATTCAAAGCTTCGGTGTGATAACCGCGGATGTAGCCTTCACGCTGCAAAACCTCAAGGACATTGGAGCGCAGCTTCGAAGCCGGCGCGCGGACCTTCGATTTACCGGTCCGTTGTCCATTGCGGATACGCGTCAGCATATCACCGAGGGGATCGCTCATCGCCATCGCCCGACTCTCCTACCAGCTCGACTTAACCATGCCAGGGATCTGACCCACGGAAGCCAGATCGCGCAGCGAAATGCGCGATAGCTCGAACTTCCTGTAAACGCCACGGGGGCGTCCGGTCACCTGACAACGGTTACGAATACGGCCTTTGGCCGAATTGCGGGGCAGCTCAGCAAGCTTCAGATAAGCCTGAAAGCGTTCTTCCGGCGGCAGCGTGCGATCGCGCGCAGTTACCTTCAGCGCAGCGCGCCTGCCAGCGTAACGGTCCACCAATTTCCTGCGGGCCTTGTTCTTCTCGACGGCACTCTTCTTTGCCATAACTTTTTCCTTCCGCCCTTAGGCCCGAAACGGCATCTGGAAACCCTTGAGCAAGGCTCTGGCTTCCTGATCGCTCTTGGCTGTCGTGCAAATGACGATGTCCATACCGCGGATCTCGTCGACTGAATCGTAGTCGATTTCCGGGAACACGATCTGTTCCTTCAATCCCATGGCATAGTTGCCCCGCCCATCGAAGCTCTTGCCGGAGAGGCCGCGAAAGTCGCGAACCCGTGGCAGAGCGATCGTCACCAGGCGGTCCAGGAACTCGTACATGCGCTCACGCCGCAGCGTCACCTTACAGCCGATCGGCATGCCTTCACGAAGCTTGAAGGTCGCAACCGACCGCTTCGCCTTGGCAACTACCGGCGCCTGGCCGGTGATCAGGGTCAATTCCCTGATCGCAGATTTGATCTTCTTCGAATCAGCCACGGCCTCACCGACACCCATATTGAGAACGATCTTCTCAAGGCGCGGTACTTCCATGACGTTCTTATAGCTGAATTCCTCCATCAAGGCAGGTTTCAGCGTCTCGTCGTAGTGCTCTCTCAAGCGCGGTTTCATGCTTACTGACCTTCGCTTAGAAGTCGATTGCTTCACCGGACCGCTTCGCGATCCGAACCTTGTTTCCATCCTTGTCCAGCTTGTAACCGACACGGGTCGGCTCGCTGGACTTCGGATCGATGTGCGCGACATTCGAGATGTGAAGCGATGCTTCCTTCTCGACAATGCCACCGGGTGAGGCCTGGGTCGGCGCGGTATGGCGCTTGACCATGTTGACGCCCTGGACCAGCACACGCTCGTCCTCACGCAACACACGCAGAACTTCACCCTGCTTGCCTTTGTCGCGACCGGTGGTCACCACCACCTTGTCGCCCTTCTTGATCTTGAACTTTCTCGCCATCACAACACCTCTGGCGCCAGGGAGATGATCTTCATGAAATTCTTGGCACGAAGCTCACGAGTCACCGGGCCGAAAATACGCGTCCCGATCGGCTCCCCTTGCTTATTGATCAGCACCGCCGCGTTGTTGTCGAAACGGATCGTGCTGCCGTCGCCGCGACGGATCTCTTTGGCGGTGCGTACGATCACCGCCTGATGCACATCACCCTTCTTCACGCGGCCGCGCGGAATTGCTTCCTTCACGGAGACGACAATGATGTCGCCCACGCCAGCCGTTTTGCGCTTCGAACCACCGAGTACTTTAATACACTGCACCCGCCGGGCGCCCGAGTTGTCGGCGACGTCTAGTTGCGTCTGCATCTGGATCATCGGTCTCGCCCTCTCTCTGCTCTAAGCGGCCTGATCGCCGTCCGCCACGACTTCCCAAGTCTTGGACTTGGAGATCGGGCGACACTCGCGAATGCGCACGTTGTCACCGATGTGGCACTGGTTGCCCTCGTCATGGGCATGATAGCGCTTCGACCGCTTGATAAATTTCTTGTAGACCGGATGCATGACCCGACGTTCGACCAAGACGGTAATCGTCTTGTCGCCCTTGTCGCTCACCACCACTCCTTGCAAGACACGACGCGGCATAGCCGATAACTCCTAAGACGCCGCCTGCTGCATACCGCGCAGGATTGTTTTGATTCGCGAGATGTCGCGGCGAACCTGCCGCACTCGCGCCGTATTCTCGAGCTGACCGCTCGCCTGTTGGAAACGCAGATTGAACTGCTCCTTGCGGAGGTTCAGAAGCGAATCCCTCAACTCATCGACCGATTTGGTCCGCAGATCTCCGGCCTTCATGACTTAGCCCTCCTCGCCGCCGAGGCGGGTGATGAACTTGGTGTGCACCGGCAGCTTTGCGGAAGCCAGAATGAAGGCCTCTCGCGCCAGCTCCATGGGAACACCTTCAAGCTCGAAAAGAACCCGGCCCGGCTTGACCCTTGCAGCCCACCACTCCGGCGAGCCCTTGCCCTTGCCCTGACGCACTTCGGCAGGCTTGGAGGAGACCGGCACGTCCGGGAACACACGGATCCAGAGCTTCCCGACACGCTTCATGTGGCGGGTGATCGTACGCCGCGCCGCCTCAATCTGGCGCGCAGACAGGCGGCCCGGGCTGGTCGCCTTCAGGCCATAGGCGCCGAAATTCAACGCCGTGCCGCCCTTGGCCTTGCCATGAATGCGCCCCTTATGGGCCTTTCTAAACTTCGTTCGTTTCGGCTGCAGCATCGCTGTCGTTCCTCAAACTCTACTCTCTCGCGCCCGCTCCGCCTTAGCGGGTGGTCTGGGCATCCTGTGCCCGCTTGTCCTGAGCCATCGGGTCATGCGCCAGGATTTCGCCCTTGAAGACCCAGACCTTCACGCCGCAGGCGCCGTAGGTCGTCTTCGCGGTCGCCTCGCCATAGTCCACATCGGCGCGCAGGGTATGCAGCGGCACGCGGCCTTCGCGGTACCACTCCGTGCGCGCGATCTCGGCACCGCCCAGACGGCCGCCGCAGTTGATCCGGATACCGCCGGCGCCCAGGCGCATGGCGGACTGTACCGCCCGCTTCATGGCGCGGCGGAAGGCGACGCGACGCTCAAGCTGGTTGGCGATATTCTCGGCCACCAGGCGGGCATCGATCTCCGGCTTGCGGATCTCCACGATGTTCAGATGAACTTCGCTTTCGGTCAGCTTCTGCAAGGCGCCGCGCAGCTTTTCGATATCTGCGCCCTTCTTGCCGATCACCACACCCGGACGCGCCGTGTGAATGGTGATGCGGGCCTTCTTCGCCGGCCGCTCGATCACGATCCGCGACACGCCGGCCTGCTGGAGGCGCTTGCGCAGATATTCGCGGATCCGCAGATCCTCGTGCAGCAGGTCAGCGTAATTGCCGTCCGCAAACCAACGGGAATCCCAGGTCCGGTTGATCCCCAGCCGCAGGCCGATCGGATTTACTTTTTGACCCATTACGCCGTTTCCTCGCGCTCACGAACCACCACTGTCAGGCGGCTCCAAGGCTTGATGATTTTTCCAGCGCGGCCGCGTGCGCGGGCACGGAACCGCTTCATGACGAAGCTGCGGCCGACCGAGGCCTCAGAAACATAGAGACGGTCGACGTCCAGCTGATGATTGTTCTCAGCGTTGGCGATGGCCGACTGCAGCGCCTTTTTCACATCGTTGGCGATGCGGCGCTTGGAGAAGGTCAGCTCCGCCAGGGCGGCCTCGGCAGACATGCCGCGGATGGAGGCTGCCACCAGGTTCAGCTTCTGCGGGCTGCTTCGCAGATTGCGAACCACCGTGCGCGCTTCGATCTCGGACAGGCGATCCGGATTTTTCGGCTTACCCATGACTTAGCCCCTCTTGGCCTTCTTATCGGCCGCGTGACCATAAAAGGTGCGAGTCGGCGCGAACTCGCCGAGCTTGTGGCCCACCATATTCTCAGTCACCAACACCGGCAGGAACTTCCTGCCGTTATAAACACCGAACGTCAGCCCGACGAACTGCGGCATGATGGTCGAACGGCGAGACCAGGTCTTGATGATCTCGTTGCGACCCGAACCGCGTGACGCCTCTGCCTTCTTGAGCAGATAGCTGTCGACGAACGGACCCTTCCAAACAGAGCGTGACACTGCTTCGCTCCCCTATCGCTTCTTGTGACGACGACGCACGATCAGTGAGTCAGTCTTCTTGTTGTTCCTGGTCTTGGCACCCTTGGTCGGCTTGCCCCAGGGGGTCACCGGATGACGGCCGCCGGAGGTCCGGCCTTCACCGCCGCCATGCGGATGGTCGACCGGGTTCATGGCGACGCCGCGCACCGACGGACGCTTTCCGATCCAACGCTTGCGCCCGGCCTTACCGAGCTTCGCATTGGCCTTGTCCGGATTGGAGACCGCACCGATCGAGGCCATGCAATCGGCCCGCACCATGCGCACTTCACCGGAACCGAGGCGCAGCAGGGCATAGCCCGCATCGCGTCCGACCAGTTGCACATAGGTGCCCGCGGCGCGCGCAATCTGGCCACCCTTGCCGGGCTTCATCTCCACATTGTGGACAATGGTCCCGACCGGGATCGACGACAGCGGCATGGCGTTGCCCGGCTTGATATCCGCGCGCTCGCCGGAAATCACCATATCGCCGGGTGCCAGGCGTTGCGGCGCCAGGATGTAGCTCTGCTCGCCGCCCTCATATTCGATCAGGGCGATGAAAGCGCTGCGATTGGGGTCATACTCCAGGCGCACCACCTTGGCCGGCACGTCGAAGTTCCGACGCTTGAAGTCGACCATGCGGTAAAGCCGCTTGTGGCCACCGCCGCGACGCCGCGCCGTGATGCGGCCGGTGTTGTTGCGTCCGCCATTCTTGGTCAGGCCCTCGGTCAATTTCTTGACCGGCTTGCCTTTCCAGAGATCACCACGGTCGACCAGCACCAGATTACGGCGGCCGGGCGTGGTCGGATTGAAATTCTTAAGCGCCATCGCTTAGACCCCCGTGGTCACGTCTATGCTGTGGCCCTCAACAAGGGTCACAAAGGCTTTTTTGCTATCGGAACGCTTGCCGAGCTGGCCGCGGAAACGCTTCACCTTGCCTTTTTGGCGCAGGGTGTTGACCGCCTTGACCTTCACTTTGAACAGCTCTTCGACCGCCGCTTTGATCTCGGGCTTGCTCGCATCCAGGGGAACCACGAAGGTCACCTGATTGTGCTCGGAACCGAGGGTCGACTTTTCCGTCACGACCGGACGGCGAATCACCTCGTAGATCCGTTCCTTCGAAACCTTGATCGGTTCGCTTTTGATTTTGCGTGCCCTGCTCATTTCAGTCGCGCCTCCAGCGCTTCCACAGCACCCTTGGTCAGCACCAGAGTGTCGCGGCGCAGGATGTCGTAAACATTAGCGCCCTGCTGCGGCAACACATCCACCAGGGGAATGTTGCGCACCGCCTGAGCGAAGCTGCCGTCAACCGCCGCGCCGTCAATGATCAGTACCGAGGACCAGCCGAGTGCCGCGAACTTCTTCGCCAGGTCGCCGGTCTTCGGCTCCTTCATCGCGACATCCTCGACAATGATCAGCTTGCCTTCGGCGACCTTCGCCGAGAGCGCCGTCTTGAGGCCGAGCTTACGGACCTTCTTGGTCAGATTGTGGCTGTGGTCGCGCACAACCGGCCCAAAGACCGTGCCACCACCGCGACGCTGCGTCGTGCGGGCCGAACCCATACGCGCATTGCCCGTGCCTTTCTGGCGGAAAAGCTTGCGGGTAGAGCCCTTGACTTCGCCACGCGTCTTGACCTTGTGAGTGCCAGCCCGGCGCTTTGCCAACTGCCAGTTCACAATGCGCGACAGGATATCCCGGCGCGGCTGCAGCCCGAAGATGGTCTCGTCGAGATCGATCTCGCCGGCCTTCTTGTTCTCAAGTGTCGTAACCGGACACTTCATGGTTACTGGTCCTTCTTCTCTTCGCCTGCCGCTTCGGGCGCGGCTGCTTCTGATGCGCCTTCTTCGGCAGCCGGTGCGTCGGCAGCAGGGGTCGCTTCAACCGCCGCCTGGCGCAGACCGGCCGGGAAAGGCACGTTCTCCGGCACGCTGCGCTTGATCGCATCGCGGATCATGACCCAGCCGCCTTCGGCGCCCGGAACCGCGCCCTTGATCAGGATCAGGCCGCGGTCCTCGTCCACCGAGACGATTTCCAGGTTCTGCGTGGTCACGCGGCGGTCACCCATATGGCCCGCCATCTTCTTACCCTTGAAGACTTTACCCGGGTCCTGGCTGTTACCGGTCGAACCGTGCGAGCGATGCGAAACCGAAACACCGTGACTGGCGCGCAAGCCGGCAAAGTTATGCCGCTTCATGGCGCCCGCAAAACCCTTACCGATCGAGGAGCCCGTGACGTCGACATGCTGGCCGGCAACGAAATGGGCGGCCGACAGCTCCTGCCCGACCTCGAGCAAGGCATCGTTGGACACCCGGAACTCTGCCAAGCGGCGCTTGGGCTCGACCTTCGCCTTGGCGAAGTGGCCGCGCATCGGCTTGGTCACGCGGCTCGGCTTGGCCTTGGCGACACCGAGCTGAACTGCATCATAGCCGTCCTTCTCAGAGGTGCGCACCGCGACCACCTGGCACTCGCTCATCTGCAGAACGGTAACCGGCAGGTTCTCGCCTTCCGGCGTGAAAACGCGGGTCATCCCCATCTTCTGTGCAATCAAACCAGTCCGCATTGCCTCAGCCTTTCAGCTTGATCTCGACATCGACGCCGGCGGCGAGGTCGAGCTTCATCAGGGCGTCAACCGTCTGCGGAGTCGGGTCGACGATATCCAGAAGGCGCTTGTGGGTCCGGATTTCGAACTGCTCACGGCTCTTCTTATCGATGTGCGGCGAACGCAGCACCGTGTACTTCTCGATCCTGGTCGGAAGCGGGATCGGGCCGCGCACCTGGGCTCCGGTTCGCTTCGCCGTACCGACGATCTCAGAGGTCGACTGGTCGAGCACCCGGTGATCGAAAGCCTTCAGGCGAATACGTATGTCTTGGCTGTCCATAATTCAGCGCCATCCAAAAATCGGCGCCTGCCCGGGATTGGGCAGGCGCGTCATAAACTGTTGTCTTACTTACTGATTCCGGCGACGACGCCGGCACCGACGGTTCGGCCGCCTTCGCGGATGGCAAAGCGCAGGCCTTCATCCATCGCGATCGGCGCAATCAGCTCTACCGTCATCGACACATTGTCGCCCGGCATCACCA
>NZ_JAAQPH010000042.1 GCF_011683915.1 Pelagibius litoralis | reverse complement strand
CGACCGAGGTCCAGGACGATGACGGCCTGGATTTCACGATTGCAGCCGATCAGGTCAATGCTATCAGATGGATGTCGCCGGGGCGGCAGTTGATCCTGGGCACCTCCGGCGGTGAATGGTCGGTCACCTCGGATGGACCGGTCGTGACGCCTCTGGATATCCAGGTGAGGCGGGAGTCGACCAACGGCAGCGCCAACATCCTGCCTGTGCGAATCAGCTCCATCGTGCTCTTCGTCCAGCGCGCCAAGCGCAAGCTGCGGGAGTTCGTCTTTGCCTTCGAGACGGACGGCTTTCGAACCCCCGATCTGACGATCCTGGCGGATCACATCACCAAGTCGGGAATCCGGGAGATCGCCTATAAGCAGGAACCCGATAGCGAGGTCTTCTGTGTCCGGGAAGACGGCATACTGTCGGCGCTGACCTATCGCCGCGAGCAGGACGTGGTGGGGTGGTCACGGCATATCCTGGGCGGGGCCTTCGCGGGCGGCCATGCCGTGGTGGAATCAGCCGCCACGATCCCCGGCAATGCGGTCGCTGGTACGGTGGACAGCGATGAATGCTGGATTGTCGTCAAGCGGACCATTGGCGGGGCGACGCGGCGCCATATCGAGGTATTCGAGCCGTCCTTCGAGGGGCCAAGCCGGCAGGAATTCGACGCCGAGGCATCCTTTGATGCGGCGGTCCTGACGGCTCAGGAAGACGCCTTCTACGTGGATAGTGGCTTGACCTATGAGGGGGCGGCGACACTGACCCTGAGCGGGCTGGATCACCTGGAGGGGGAGACGGTGCGGATCTGGGGCAACGGCGCCACGATGCCGGATCGCATTGTCTCGGGCGGCTCGATCACGCTGGACAGCGCTGTAACAAAGGCGGTGGTGGGGCTCGGCTATCGCCACGTCTTCCAAAGCCTCAAGTTGGCGGCCGGGGCTGCGGCAGGGACCGCAGTCGGCAAGGTAAAGCGGGTTCATGGCATGACGCTCGTTCTGCTTCATGCAACGGGTGTGAAGCTGGGGCCCGGCATCGACAAGCTGGAACAGATCCCGCTTCGTGATGTCGGAGACGCTATGGATACGGCGGTGCCGCTGTTCACCGGCGAGCGTTACGTGAGTTTTGACGGTGACTATGAGCGTGATGCTCGCATTGTCGTTGCCGGCAACGATCCCGGCCCGTTGCAAATCCTGGCGCTGGCTCCGGAAATGAAGACCAACGAGCAGATCTGATGGACATCGTTCACGAGCCTTTGCGTCCGGGCCACCTTGAGAACTTCCGGAGCGCTGTCGCCATGGGGCCGATCCCCGATAGCCAGTGGGGCGCGGCGCTGGCTTTTGTGCGGGGCGATGAAGTGCTGGGTATCGTCGGGGGCTGGAGCAACGGCGACGCTGTGGAGCTCGGCCTGGCCCTGTCGACGGAGGCGCGGTGCTATCCCGTCTCAATGCACAAGCTGGCGCTGCGGTTTGTCGCTGGGATGCACCGTCTGGGTCACAAGAAACTGAGGGCTTGGCCCGTGGACGTGCAGGGCGCGGAATGGCTGCGCCGACTGGGTTTTGAGCCCGTCAATTCAGGAGCGTTTGAGCGATGCCGGATCCAGTAACGCTTTTCACGGTGGGCTCTACAGCGGTCACTCTGGGCGATGCACTGGCCGTTGTGGGCACGCTGGCTGGCGTTGCCGGCGCCGTTTCCGGCGCTTCGGCAGACGCGGGCGCTGCAGAGTTCAACGAAGAACAGGCGCGCATTGACGCGGTGCAGGAACGAGACATAGCCGAGCAGGAGGCTAAAGACTTCCGGCGCCGCAACAGCCGCATACTGGCGGCCTCCCGCGCCAGGCGTGCCGGTTCAGGGGTTACAAGCCAAGGCACGCCGCTTCTGACCGATGAGGCGACCGCGGCGGAGATTGAATTTGAGGCGCAGAACATCATCGCCGGCGGTGCCAATCGCAGTCGGGCGCTGGAGAGCGAAGCCGCGCAACAGAAAGCCAAGGCAAGAAGCTCCCACTCCGCTGGCTTTATCGGCGCGGGAACAACGCTCCTGACCGGCGCTGGCTCGGTGTTCGGTTGATGGCCACTATCCCCGGAGTTCCCAATGTGCAGCGGGTCGGTGCGTCTTCTACCCGTGCGCGTGGCGTGCGTGCGGATGAGTCGGCCTTCGGTGTGGATACTGCGCGTGCGATTGAGTTGGGCGGACGGAAAATCGCAGGCCTCGGTGAAGACCTGACGAAGAAGGAAAACACGCGAAAGCTCAACGAAGCGAGAACGGGGGTTTTTGCAGCGCTGAAGGAGGCGGAGTTTGAGTTTGAGGACGATCAGGACTTTGAAACCCTGTCAGATCGCTTTGGGGCGCGCTCAAAAGAGATTAGGGAGCAATTCTCTCAGGGCCTTCGTGGCGATACATTGGAGTCGTTCAACCTGATATTTGAGAATGCCCAAAGTGCTGTCGGGTTGAACGTAAGGAGCTTTGCTCGATCCGGCATTAGAAAGCGCGGGGTCGCCAGCTTCGCGACGGGCCTGGATCAACTCAGCGAAACCGTGGCCAGCGCCACCAACGATGCGGAGTACGACCTTGCCTTTGGCCTGGCGCGGGAAATGATGGCAGATGGCGTCGAGGCCCGGTACTTCGACCAAGCGACCGGGCAGGCAACGCTTGATAAATGGCTGAATGGCGTGCGCCGCAATCAGGCCAACAACATGATATTGAACGATCCAGATCTTGCTGTCGAGGTGCTGGAGGCCGACGAGCTGGATGGCCTGAGGGAATCGGACCGCCTTTCGCTGCTGAAGGAAGCCAAGCGCCAGGCCCGCATAGCGGAGAATGAGCGCAGACGAGCGGCCAAAGAACAGCAGGCCTTGCTTCGCGGCCAGGTGGCGGCGGGGCTGAAGGATGAACTTGCCAGCCTAAGCCTTACGGGTCAGTCGACGGGCCTCGTAACAGCCGATCAAATCCGGGCGGCCTATGCGGATGAGCCGGGCAGGGCGGAAGGTATTTTGCAGCAGATTGATGAAGCGGCGCAGTTCTTCGAGGTGCGCCAGGAAGTGGCGCTGACCGATTTCAGCGACGACATGCGCATCCTCCAGGAACAGGCGCCGGAGGGTCAGGGGTTTGCCGTGGAGGCGGAGCGTCACCGCATATTGGTGGAGGCCGTCAAAGAAAAGCGCAAGGCCCTTGCGAGCGATCCGGCGGGCTATCTGTTTATGGTATCGCCGGGCATCGCTGCGGCCTATCAGAACGCGGAAGACGGCCCCCAGACGAGGGCGGCCATAGACACGATGCTTCAGGAACAGGAGCGTCTTGGGTTGCCGCGCCATGGTCAGCGGGCGCTGTCAGACGGGCAAGGCAAAGCAATGAGCCTGGAGTATGCCGGCCAGGAAGACGCGCAGGGCCGGGCGGACTGGGTGCGGGGCCAGGCGGAACTCTATGGCGAGCATTGGCCCCGGGTCTATGGGGAGCTTGTGCAAAGCGGGTTGCCGGGCGGTGCGGCTGTGCTGGCCGGGATGACGGGGCCGGGGCAGGCGCGGGCAGCGCAGGCCATGGCAGAGGCGCAGGATGTCGGGGCCAAGGACTTGAAAGCGGCGATTGGAACTGATGTGGCCGGTGATGTGGAAGACGCGGTGCGAAGCGAGCTTGCGGCGTTCGAGCAAAGCCTCGCCAAGGTGCCCGGCGGCGCGGGGACGGCCAATCTCTACCGCAAAGAAACCAACACCCTTGCGATGCTCTACGCGCAACAGGGCGCGGATCCAGCCACGGCGGCGGCGCAGGCGGCTTCCGACGTGGTAAACAGCCAGTATGAGTTTCTTGGGACGTATCGTGTACCGGCCGGCGTCGATCCTGATTTGGTGCAGGGCTCAACCACGTTGTTTCTGGATCGTCAGATCGCGGATCTTGATGTTGTCATTCCGCCATCGATCGATGACCGCCTGAGCGATGAAGACGCGAGGGGGCAATACCTCGCCGCTGTGCGTGACAAGGGCTATTGGGTGACGAACAGCGACGAAACCGGGCTATTGCTGATGGATGAGCAGGGCCGCACTGTCATGCGTCGCCAGGCTTTCACGCAAGCGGGCCGGCCCATCATCGAAGGCGACGCAGGGCGGTTCTCGGAAATCAGCATTACCGTAACCCACCCGGACATAAACGACGGGAAGCCGACGAACATTCCCTCAGTGTTTGATGGTAAGCCACGCAGTGAAGAAGAGGCCGTCCGGCGGGTTGTCGAGGCTGGCGGCGTGGATCCTGAGTCGGGCCGCGCCCTGCCTGGATTTGATACCATCGAAGCAGCGGTGACGGCCGCCAGGGACCGAAGCGATAGCCTTGGCGCTACCCGGGAAGAGTTGATGCCGGTGGAACTACTTTGGTCGGAGATGCACACGTCGATTGATGACATATCGGAGATCATCCCCGGTGCCGACTCGCCATGATCTATACGAACCCGGTCCGCCGCGTTGAAGGCTTGTTGCTGGAAGACTACGAGGCGCCACTGGCCGACTACCTGGGCGCGGTGTCCGAGACGGCATCGACCCTCAACCCCGGCGCGTCGCTGGGGCGCCTTGGTGAGATAGAGCAGGCTTCCGGCCGGGCGCAGCAGGTTCGAGAGAGCGATGACGGCTTCCCCCTGCCGGAAGAGCCCTTTCCGGTCCCGCGCGAGTTGTCCCCACTGCTGAGCCCGGAGGAAGCGACAGATCGCGCCGCCAACGTCGGGCTGAAATTCGACAAGCAGACCCGCTCTGAAGTCGTGGACATCCTTATTCAGCGCAAGCGCGAAGAAGTGGCGCGGCAGAGCATAGAGCGCCGTGGCCCTACAGGCTTCGGGGCTGGGTCGTTGGCGATTGCAACCGAGTTGCTGGTCACGGCAACCGATCCGCTGAACCTTGCCTCCGCTTTCATCCCCGTTGTGGGTGAGGTGCGCTTTCTCCAGGTCGCCGGACGGATCGGCGCGACCCTGGCTAGGGGAAGCCGCGGCGCCGTAGAGGGCGCGGTCGGCGCGGCCGTCGTGGAGCCGTTTATCATCGCCGCCACGGCACAAGAACAAGCCGACTACGACATGATGGACTCGTTGCTGAATGTGGCCTTCGGCACGGCGCTGGGTGGCGGCCTTCATGTTGCCGGCGGGGCCGTGGGAGATGCCCTCGCGCGTCGCAGTGGTCGACCAACGCTTTCGGACCGTCTTGCTGCGGCGCCCCATGAGGTCCGCGAGGCCGCGCTTCGCACCGCTGTTGGGCAGGCTATCCAGGGCCGCCAGATCGATGTGGAGCCCATTCTGACCGGCTCCCGTTTACTCGACAGCACGAGCCTGGCGACCCGCCGCATAGAGTTTCGCCTGGAAGAAGCCTTGCCGGACGTGGCCGCCCGATCCGCGGCGGACTTTCGACAGACAAGTGCCGATCAGCCCGCCACCTTGGTGCCGGTTCTGGACAGAGACGGACAACAAAGGGTCTTTGAGGGTCGTGAACAAGCCCAGGAAGCGGCCCGGAAGGCCGGGCCCGAAGTGCGCGTTACTCAGCAAGAGGATGGCGGGTTTTTCCTTCGGCGGCGCTCCGACGCGGAGCCGCTAAGGGATCCGCAAGGGCGGCCCCAGGAATTCAAGACGAGGCGTCAGGCGGAGAAATTCATTGAACGCACCGCGAAAACACAAAAAGAATCGTTTTCAGTGGTCCCTTTCGGCCCGGCCGGTGGGCGGCGCTTTGCCATTCTCAGGGATGCCTCCCCAGAAGATGTCGCGGCCATTGAATCTCGGCCCGATCTAGCCAGCTTTGCCGATACCCCCCGGTCCCGTTTTTCACCCGAAGGATCCTTGGCGCCTTTGCGCAGGCCGGAGGCGAATTTACAAGAAATCGTGGCCGAGGCCGTTGCGGGCGCTCGCGACCCGCGAAACGTCGCTTTGGCGGATTTCCGGGCTTCTGAGAGGGCGGAGGAAATTCTACGTGAAATTCCAATAGACGAGACGGCTGAAACCGCTCAACAGTTCCTCGATGATGCACTGGAACAGGCGGACGAATTGAGGCGGGCACTGGATATGAGCGAAAGCGAGTTTGCGGCCATGTTCGCTGCTGCGGATGAGGAAATAGCCGAGGCCCAAGCCCTGGGACGGGCGGCGCGTGCGGCGGCGCTTTGTGAGTTGCGGGCATGAACCGGGAGGAACGCAACATCCTGGTTTCTGTTGTCGTGGCGGGGGTTGTGAGCCTCGTCCTCTGCGCCTCGTCCGCCTACTATCTGGATCGCGTCCTGGGCGGGTTTCTGCGCGGCACAGATTGGGACTTCCTGCTGTTCCCGGGCGTGGTGGTCGTGGTGCTTGGCCCGATGTGGCTCTGGTACGTGGTCTATATGAAAGTTTTCAATTGGCTGGAGAAGCGCTGATGAGCGCCGCGGATTGCATTGCCGAGATCAAGAAAGCCGCTGGCCGCGATCTGGCCGATGAACAACTGGACGATCTGGTCACCACATTGCGCAGCCGTCAGAAGCAGCGCCGCTTGGCGCAGCAGGGTGAGAGCGCGGAAGAGGCGATCCTGAAAGCTGCCGACGAGATGGCGGACGATCTATTGTCGGAAAAGCTGATTGCCAAGCGCAATGAGGCGTTGAACTTCAAGCGACGAGCCGAGGTTCGGGACTACGTGGAGGCCAACTTTGCACAGCGGCCGGCCCTGGGGCTGGAGGCGCGGATTACCGGCGTCAACGCCCCGCGCGGTGCTTCACGGCTGTCGGCTACGCAGGAACAGCACCAGCTCACCGGCTATTACACTCAAGGCTTTCTGGCCGACGTGGAGAAGGAAGGGCTGTGGCAGGTCTTCGTTTCCGGCGCCCTGGATCGCGAGATCGCTCGCGAAATGTGGGAAATACGGCCGAATGGAAATAGAGGCATCAGCGGTTCCGACGAAGCGGCCCGTATGGCCGAAGTCATGCACAAATGGCAGGAAGCAACGCGGATCGATGCCAACAGGGCCGGCGCCTCCGTCAAGAAATCGCCGGGCTACGTGGTGCGGCAGAGCCACGATACCTTCAAGATCCGCAACGCCAGCTTCGAGGATTGGCGTGACTTCATTCTGCCAAAGCTCGATGCGGAGCGAACCTTTGCCGGCGTTGACGACGTGGAGAAGTTCCTGACCAACGTCTATGAGGGTCTGGCCTCCGGGGTTCACCTGGCCAATGCGGGGGACGCTGCGCCTTCCGGATTCAAGGGCTTTGCCAATCTTGCCCAGAGCATGAGCCAGGACCGCGTGTTGCATTTCCGGGCCGCGGATGATTGGTTCGATTACAACGGCCGCTTCGGCAATGGCTCGCTGCGCGAAAGCCTTATCTTCGGCTTCGAGCGCATGGCCCGGCAGACTGGTTTGATGCGGGTCTGGGGCCCGAACCCGGCGGCCAACTATGACAGCGTGTTCAACGAACTGCTGGCCAAGCAGAACGTGAAGGGGAAACAGACGCTTCGCAACGACCGTGCCTGGCTGGACAACCGCTTTGCCGAGGTAGATGGGAGCGTAAATATCCCCGGCAACGTAATGCTGGCCAAATGGTCGGCCATGACGCGGGCCGTCCAATCCATGGCGAAGTTGGGCGGGGCAACGCTGAGCGCCTTTGCGGATATTCCCATTGCGGCAAGCGAACTTCGCTATCAGGGCGTGGGCTTTCTCGAAGCCTACGGCGCGGCGTTGAAGGGACCGCTGACCGGCCGCGGCTCGGCTGAACAACGCCAAATCCTCGGTATGCTGGGCGTGATGATGGACAGCATGAAGGGCAACGCGGTCCATCGCTTCAGCGGCCACGATGATCTGCCCGGCGCTATGTCGCGCATGATGCGGACTTTCTTCAAATGGAACGGCCTGACGTGGTGGACGGATAGCATGCGCTCCAGCGTGGCGCTGGCCATGTCGCACCGGCTGGCCATGGTCAAGGGCACCGGCTGGGGCAAGCTCGACCCCGATCTGAAGCGAACGCTCGGCCTGTTTGGCATTGGGGAAGGCGACTGGCCTATCCTGCAGAAGGCCACGAGCAAGACAGCGGACGGGCAACAGTTCCTCGTACCAGAGGGCGTGCGTGAGGTGGACGATGCCACGATCCGTCAGGTCATAGGCGCCGATGCGTCAGATAACGCCGTCAGGCGCTATCGCGAGGGCCTGGAGGGCCGCTTGCGCTCCTACTTCACGGATCGGGTGGACTATGCCGTCATCACTCCGGATGCGCGCACGAACGCCATCCTCAAGCGGGGCACACAGCCAGGCACGGTGGAAGGCGAGGCTTTTCGGTTCATAACCCAGTTCAAGAGCTTTCCCGTGGCGGTCCTCACGCGGGCTGTCGGGCGCGAGGTTTATGGCCGGGGCGCTGACTCGCTCGGCCAGGCACTTAGGAATGGCAATGGCGAAATGCTGGGGCTGGCCAATCTGATGCTCAGTTCTGCCGTCTTCGGCTATCTGGCAATGTCGGCAAAGGATCTGGCCAAGGGCCGGGCGCCGCGCGATCCGAACAGCGCCAAAACCTGGGCCGCCGCTTTGGTCCAGGGCGGGGGCTTCGGTATCTACGGTGATTTCCTGTTTGGCGAGGTGCGTAACCGCTTCGGCGGGTCGGCGCTGTCAACGGCGCTGGGGCCGACAGCCGGCACGGTAGATGATCTATTCGATATCTGGGGCCGGGTGAGGGAGGGCGACGACGCCTTGGCCAAATCAGTGACCACGCTCATCAGTAACACTCCCTTCGCCAATCTGTTCTATACCAGGGCCGCGCTGGATTATCTGTTCCTCTACCAGATGCGAGAAGCCATGAACCCGGGCTTCCTCCGGCGCATGGAAAAGCGGATCGAGAAGGAAAACGCTCAAACCTTCCTCCTTCGTCCATCTTCTGCTATTCCCACTGGAGGCGGAAACCGACCATTGGAGGGGATACGATGAGGGTTTTCCTGATTTTGGGGCTTTTGGTCCTAGCGGGTTGCGCTACGCCGATTATTGAGGAGAGGGGCGCAACACCCGCCTCGGTCGCTATTTTTGGAAACGACGCGGTGTCGGATGCCGAGATTACTGCCCGGGCTCAGGCGCACTGTCGGCGATACGATGCGGACGCGCGGCGTGTTTCGCTTGATTGGTGTGTCAGGAACGGACAGCCGCACACGACCTGCCGCACGATCACTTATGACTGCGTGAAGGCCGAATAGTCCCACCACAGATAGCAGACGCCAAGGGGCGGTTCTTCGGAGCCGCCCTTTTTCATTGGAGATCCAAAAGCATGACGATAGCGACCACGACGACAAAGGCGCGGTATGCCGGTGATGACTCGACCATGGCTTTTCCGACGACGTTCAAATTCGTTGATGATGACCACGTAAGAGTGGTCCTCCGCGCCACGGACGGCTCGGAAACGCTCTGGTTCAAGGACACGAATTACACGATCAGCGGGGCCGGCAATCCGTCCGGTGGCACAGTAACGGCCACAGTTCCTCCGGCCATGGGCGAGACGCTGGTGATCCGACATTCGATCCCCAAGGTGCAGGAAACCGCCCTGCCGCTGGGCGGCGCTTTTCCCTCCACCGCCGTCGAAGGCATGGCCGACCTAGCCGCCCTGCGCGACCAGGAGACCGGCGAAGCGCTGTCTCGGGCGGTGAAGTTCAAGGAAACGACGGCATTGGCCGATATCGAATATCCGGAGCCGGAGGCGGGGAAGGTGGCGCGCTGGAACGCGGCCGGGGATGCGCTGGAGAATTCGACCCTGCCGACCTTCCTGGATGGCAGCGGGGCACCGGCGGGCAGCCTGGGCGAGGTCGATGACCGCTACATCGACAATGCTACCGGCGACTATTACCGCAAGACCGGGGCGAGCGCCTGGACGCTGACGGGGAACTTCGAGGGGCCGACAGGACCGCAGGGTATCCAGGGTGTTCAAGGCATCCAGGGCGTGCAGGGCGTTCAGGGAGACGCGGGCGCTGATGGCGTTGCGGTCCTCTTTGGAACGGGAGTGCCTGCCGGCGAGCTGGGCGGCATCGGGGATTATTACAAGGATACCGCCAGCGGCGATTTCTACGAAAAGACGGGCGTGTCGGCCTGGACACTTCGGGGCAATGATACCGGCCCTCAGGGAGTGCAGGGCATCCAAGGTATCCAGGGGATCCAAGGCGTCCAGGGTGATGCCGGGGCCGCTGGTGTTGCGGTCCTCTTCGGTTCCGGGGCACCTGATGGCGGCCTCGGCGGCATCGGGGATTATTACAAAGACCAGGCCAACGGCGATTTTTACGAGAAGACCGGCGCATCGACCTGGACCCTGCGCGGCAACGACACCGGCCCCCAGGGGTTGACGGGCGATCAGGGTATCCAGGGGACCGCCGGATCGGATGGAAGGACAGTCCTGAACGGAACCGGCGCCCCAGGTGGTGGCCTTGGTGTCGACAGTGACTTCTACATCGATACGGCGGCTGACGCGATCTATGGTCCGAAGACGGGCGGCGTTTGGGGGGGCGCTACCAACCTCGTGGGGCCCCAGGGTGTTCAGGGGATCCAAGGCGACCAAGGCCTGCAAGGCATTCAGGGCCCGGCGGGCGACCAAGCAGTCATGTTCGCTGTGGGAGATGAAGTGACGGCGATCACTGCTGGAACTGGCAAGATCACGTTTCGGATGCCCTTCGCCTATACCGTGTCGGCAGTGCGCGCGAGCCTTGTCACGGCTTCCTCGTCGGGCGTGGTGACAGTCGATATCAACGAAGGTGGTGTTTCGATCTTCGGGGCCCAGAAGCTCCAGATCGATCAGAACGAAACCACGAGCGTAACGGCGGCGCTCTCGCCGACAATCAACGATACGGCCCTGGCCGACGACGCCGAGATCACGGTTGATATCGATGCTGCCGGAACGGGTGCGGTCGGGTTGAAAGTGTCGCTGGTGGGGAGCCCGACCTGATGCCTGTCCTGCTAAATCCCTCGCGCTTGCTACCACCCCCGAGCTTTGGTGTGGTCCAGGTGAAGTCAGCGTCGAGCAACGGGTCATCTACCAGCGTGGTTTTGGACGCCGCGCCGACTGAGGGCAATGTCTTGCTGGTGTTCTCGGGCACAGCCAGCAACAGCGATCTTCCGTCACTGATTGGCGGCTATACGAGCATTCAGAATACTTCAGTCGCTCAGGGTTATTTCCGCACGATGTGGAAGGAAGCCGGTGCCGCTGAAAGCGCGACAATCACGGCGTCCAGGTCCGGCAGTTCAACGATTACCCAGCTTACCGTGATGGTTCTTGAGATCAGCGGGTTGGACACCGCGTCACTGGTCGATCAAAGCGCCAGTAACGACAGCAGCACAATGGCGGTTTCAAGTATCTCGACCGGCACAACGGCGGCGACGGATCAGGTGGATGAAATCGCCTGCGCCTTTGCGCTTTGGTATGACGACGACTTTGCCACACCCACCTGGACCAACTCATTCATCAGTCAGACCAGCGGTAGCCAGACATCGACGAACGTAGCTTTCGGTGTCTCATGGGCGGCGGCTACAAAAATCCTAAATACTACAGGCGCGCAGGAAACGACAAGCGACTGGTCATCTGGTGAGCAGCCGGAAGAAGCCTTAGCAGCAATTGTGACGTTTCGCGCAGCTTAGTCGGCAACCGGGTCCAATTGGCAAGCGGCCTAAGGTCGACTTTAAATTGAATTAGAGTATATTGCTTACATCTCAAAGAAGGACAACAGCAAGGCGCGAGGGTCGATTGAAGCCAAACGAATTCAGCAGATCAGCGCTCATTGTTTCGCTTATGCGGGCGGTTCATAGCCAAAGTGATCAGGAGCCGATCATCAACGATCAATTCGGAATGGCGCTCGTCAGTGGCGAGGAGAGGGCGGCGCTTGGCGCCTTGCTGTTTGGCCAGATCAACAAAGCTGCATCGATGAACGGCTTGCCTGAAGGGCCGGCCAAGCTTGTCAACGTCATGAGGGCTTATCCGGGTTATGGCAATGTCATACTCCGAACGCGGTACTCCGAAGATCGGCTCGCTGATGCGATGAAGGGCGGTATCGCACAATATGTCATTGTCGGAGCCGGGATGGATAGCTTCGCTTTTCGCCGCCTTGATCTCAAGCACACTCTCAGGATTATTGAGATCGACCATCCGGCCACGCAGGCGATGAAGTTGGAACGCTTGGCGGCTGCTAATTTGCACCTATCGGAAAACGTTTGCCATATTCCGGCGGACTTGGAGCAGACAACGGTGCAAGAATCGCTCCACGGCTCGCCATTCGATCCTCAGCAACCCGCGTTTTTTTCCTGGCTTGGTGTCAGCCCGTATCTTACTTGGCAGGCCAATACGGCTGCGATTCGGTCGATTGCACAGAGTGCCGCGCCGATGAGTGAACTTGTTTTCAATTATGTAAGCCCTCAAATGGGCCAGCTTTCGGTCCCCGCCCCCGAGCAAAAGCGACCGAGGACCAATGAACCGATACTTTCCAGGCCGAAGCCGGGGGCCATTCGGATGGAGTTAGAAGGCGCCGGCTTTGAGATCATCGAGGACGTTGGGTCGGCAGAAATCATCGAACGCTATTGCGCGGGCCGAAGTGATGGCTTGGCGCCGACGAACAGCTTCCGCATAGTCCACGCGCGTAAGGCAAGCTTGCAGGGCACTGTGCTCACGTAGGATCACTGTCCGGTCCGCATAGTTACCCGCAACCCGAAAAGAACCTAAACGTTCCGGGCTCTCGCATTTAGCGAAACGATACCGCTGAAACGGCGGATTTTCGGGCAATTCCGGCCCGATCCTCTGAAGTAAGGATTTCACCATGTCGACCTTAACCAAGGCGGCGCTGCTGGCGCTTGCCTGCTTCGTCGCGGCTGGGTTTTGGGCGCCGGGCGTTTCTGTTGCCCAGGGGCCGCCTTGTGGGCCTCGCGATGTGTTTCTCGACAGTCTTGAACGCACAGACAAAGAGGTGCCGGTGAGCATGGGAGTGACCTCGACTGGCGCGCTTATCGAAGTGCTGGCGAGCCCTGCCGGCTCTTGGTCGATCCTGGTGACTGTTCCTGGTGGGCCGACTTGCATGGTTTCGTCCGGCACCGGCTGGCGACCCCTCAATCCCAAGAACACCGATCCGGAGGCATAGCCTTGACACTCGCTATCGACTCAGAGGCGCGCGAGGCCGCGGCTGTCGCAAACAACAAGATCGACAAGCACGAGCAGCACTGCGGAGAGCGCTGGGCCCAGGCCAACAAGCGCTTGGGTGAGCTGCGCAGCGATGTGAGGGATCTGCACCGCCGGATCGACTACCTCATCCGCATGGCCTTTGTGGTGGTGATCGGCCTGGCCGGCTTCGCTGTGGTGCAGTGGCTCTTGGCGCGGGGGATTGCGGCATGACCGCTCACCTTGGCAAGGCGGGAATAGATACTGCAGTTTGTACCTGATTTCGGCGGGCTTTTGGTTTGGTGCGCGGCGGCTTGGTGCCGCGGCCCTTTCGCCTCATGTCGGCAAGGTTTTCTTGGATCGTCCCCAGCCAGAGATGGTTTGGATTTACACACTTTCTGTTGTCACAAGAATGACAAACGTGAAGGGCGTTGGGCCGAATTCGCCCGTGCATCAACTCGTACATCGTGCGGTGGGCGCGGCGAGTTTTCCCGCCATAAGAGAGCATTCCGTAACCCTCGCGACCGATTGCCCCGCGCCACTCCCAACAGGTGTTTGGGGGGCCTTTATAGACTCGGCTCCAAGTGGAACAGCTTAGAGAGCAGTAATTGTACTGACCCTGGCCCGGAGTGAGAAATTCGCCCTCACAATGGCGACAAATTCGTTTCGTCATGTTGCCAGAATTCTACACCAATCTGACTGAGAGGACTACCGATGTTCACCGCCTATGACAAGGCGGCCGCTGCTGCTATCGGCACTGCCGTCACCACCGTTCTTGCCGCCGTTACAACGCTTGATCCTGACGTGATCGGCGCTGTCGGCACCCTCGTAACCGCCGGCCTGGTTTGGCTGGTTCCCAACAAACAACCGGAGTAACCGACAATGCGTTTTCTTCCTATTGGGCTCGCCCTTGCGGCGGGCCTTTTGCTTTCCGCCTGCAGCACCTTCGGCCCCACGGGACAGCAGTCCCTTGATCCGGAGGATCGCCCCGTAGGCTCGGAAGCCTCCTATTCACCCTTCAACTGGTCACCGCCCAACTATGCAGGTCTGACGGCTGGCCGGATCATCTATCCAGGCGCGGATGGTGGGGCGCCCGTCGTTGCGGAGTGGTTTTCCGGCAAGGAAGCCGAGGCCGCAGTTGTCAGCTTCGCGACGCCTGATGGCAACGTCTTCAGCTATGACGCCTCAGGCCTGAAGGCTTTCGAGGGTCAGTTGGCGCGGGCCCAGGTGGAAAGCGATCTGGCAGCCCGGCTAGGCGAGCTTTGGCAGAACGTGGCGCCGGAGATCAAGACCGGACTGGTTGATGCTGTCTGCCTGGCAGTTACGAAGGCGCCTTGCGGATAGCGCCGGCAACTCTTTCTCTCCTGATCGGCCGCTCCTTCGGGGGCGGCCTTTTTTTGTGCCTGATTAGGTGGTGAGACTCTTAGGGCGTCGCTGATCCCTGATATGCATGCGCTGCCGATAAACTTCAAACTCACGCTCAGCATGGACCTTGGCCTTCTTGACCAAGTACGATTTGTATTCTTTGAAAACTGGATAGCCTTGAACCTTAAGAAGCTCATCGAACTTACGGTTCAGTTCTTCCATCGTGAGTTCCTGCCCCGCAATCGCCCTAGACTCGACATACAACAAAAACTGCTCACAGAGGATGTGCAGCCCATAGAGCTCATCTGGGTTTAGATAGTTTTTCCCTACCTTTGCGTCCTGTTTTGTCGGGCGCCCAGATCTGGTTGATGTCAGCCCCATAAAATCCTTCATGCCATCTGCACGGTTCACGACAATTTCGGCGGAGGTGCTGCCAGTAATTGCGTATGTGAATTTGTCCTGGAGCTTCGCATAAAAGGACCGGGTTTTCGTGGACCTGCTGTTGTAGTCGCTAGCAGCGAGTTTGAAGGTGTCTCTGACCGACTGGTAAATGTTCTTTTCGTCTGTACGCAACCGCCGAACATCAGACGCCAGCTTCTTCAGCGATGTCGGGTCGTCTATCAAACGGCTTTCGTTGAGCGCGTAGCCCTCGGTGATATACGCTTTGAGAACGCCTGTTGCCCACTGGCGGAATTTGGTGGCTTCGCGGGAACTGACGCGGTAGCCAACAGAAATGATGACATCGAGGTTGTAGTGTAAGATGCTGTAACTCTTACCATCTTTGGCAGTTACTCGGAATTTCCGAGCAACTGAGGCTTCATCCAGTTCGCCCTCGCGAAAGATGTTTCGTACATGCTCTGTGATGGTGTTGGGTTTACGCCCAAAAAGCTGAGACATTTGTTCGATGCTGGCCCACATCGTGTCCCTCACGGGATCGAGGCCCAGATCCACCTCACCAGCTTCTTCGCTGCCGTCGTAGTGCACCAACTCAAAGACGCCCTGTCGGGGATCGTGCTTGCTGCTCCTCTTTTTAGGTGCCACGGGCCTCGCCTTCCTCTCTTTTGCGGATTCTTACGCGAGAGAGTCTGACGCCTATGCAACCAAAGAGTCAATGTGTGTGCCTAGAATGACCAGGGTGAGGTAAGCATATAATCGCTTTTTTGCCTGGATTTTGGACTGTCAGTAGCGAGTCAGGCTTCGTTCGGCCTACGTTCTGTGAATGAACGTTTCGATTAATAGGCTCTCCGACCTGGGCAAAACCCAATACATCGCGGTTTTCTGCGGGAATTGGCGCTGCGAGCGTCATTCCATGGGCGTCGATCTCGATATCCCGGCGACTATCAAACGGTACGGCGATCTGGAGATCATGAAGATCGGGCAGACTATCGACGGCTGCGATCTGTGCGACGACCGCGAGCGCCGGCCCTGGGAGATACGAATCGGCCACCGGTTGCCCAAGAGCCAGGCGCGGGGCTGGGTATCCGGCCTTAAGGCGTAGTTTCCACGATCTCACCATCTGGGCCGGTGGTGGCCGTGCCGATCTGGATCACTTCCTCGCCTTCGCGCGCCGCCGGTTTCTCTCCGCCCACTTCCACCAGAATCTCATCCTTGAACCGTTCGGCCTGGCTATCCCAGATCCCGAAGCGGTTATAGGTCGTATCGGGTTTGAGTGTCTGGCTCATCCCACCTCCATAGGCTCGACAAGCTCCCGCCAGGTGATCGCGTTGGTGTAGCGGCCGCACATGCGGGCTAGTGAAGCACGGCTTTAACTCCTATGGTAGTCCAACAAATGGCGCCAAGGCTTAGGGAAGGTAAGATGAACGACAGCAGCGTTAAGTTCTCAGATGATCTGCGCTGGAACAGCGGCAAGATGGCAGTCCAACTCTCGGCGGTGTTTTCCGGGAAAGAGATATTGTGTTTGGTGTCGGAAGAGGCTCTGGCGGATCTGTCTCGCGGCCACATTGGAAGCGGTGATCAGGCTCTTTCAGCCTTCCGACAGCATGCTGAAAAGATCCACGGTGTTGCCGAAGCGCTCATTCGAGCAGGTCGATTTGAGCAAGATGGATCGGTGATCGTGCGGACCGGCGATGTTGGTGGGTAAGCGCTAACCACACCACCCTTGCCGCCGGCCACCGTGATACTCCCGCGCCAGACCCTCCGCAATCAGGATTTCCGCCACGTCCACCCCGTCGATCAGCATCACGGCCAGGGTCCGGCCATAGCGATCCTTGCCATCGGGACAGAACGTCACTGCAGCGCCCTCGGATAGCGCCCTGAGGCGATCTCGGGCCGCATAGGCGCCGGCCTTCTCGGCTTCGCATTTGGCACGCGGCGGCATTTCCGGGGTATCGAGGCCCATGACTCGGATCCGAGTGGACTCGCCATTTACCGTCGCCCTGACGCTATCCCCGTCATAGACGCTCTCCAGCGGCCAGGAATGGCAGTCCTGGGCCTGGGCCGGGAAGGCCAGTAGGCAGGCGAAGAGAGCGAGGGCCAAGCGTGTCATAGAAGCAGTATCGCTCAAAAAAAGAACGTGTGTCCGAAACCTGCCACGGTTTTCGCGATGTTGCTGGGTCGTTCCGGGTTTTGTTGGGTGCAGGAGGCGTGCAATGCCACTTGTGAGGCTGGCTGGATATGGCCGAAATACTGAGGTTTTCTGCGGGACTGGAATGGTGGGCGATACTGGGATTGAACCAGTGACCTCTCCCGTGTGAAGGGAGCGCTCTCCCGCTGAGCTAATCGCCCGTCTTTGCCGTTCATGCGGCCCGGAGGCTGCGAAAGCCACCGTTTTGCGGTTGCGTGGTGTAGGGCAGGCGATCCGGCCTGTCAAGATGGTGGGTTTTTCGCCTTTTCCGCGGGTTTCCAATGAACACGCCAGCCTTCTCATTACTGTCAAGAAACGACTGAGAAGATGCGGAAGGCTGGCCAAGTTCTCCGATGAAAAGGGAAAGGCTTGTCTTGTCGGCTGAGACTGGCTCTGAGCCGGACTTTATGGGTTGGAATCACCGGGAATACGGCGGTTTTCAAGGGTTCAACCACTGCCAGTGAAGGCTACAGTCGTCGCGCGTTTTATCCTCAATTCGTCCTAAGTCTGGAATATTGGCTACTGTGTCCCGTCTATTAACCGGCTGTTTGGGTAATCTTTTATTAATTCAATGAGGATATGAACCCTAACATATTAGCCGAAATCCACTTGGGTTTACAAAGTTTGACGAGGAAATAGCAATGGCTATCACTAGCAAACAGGCTTCGCGGAAGTCTGGTACTAAGGCGGTGCGCAAGACCGCCGCCAAGAAGACCACGGCGCGCCGTAAGACGACGGCTCGCAAGACGGCTGCCCGCAAGTCGACGGCCCGGCGGACTACGGCCCGCAAGACGACGGCTCGTAAGAGCCCGGCTCGCAAGACGGCCGCCAAGAAGCGCGTAGTGAAGAAGACCACGGCGCGCAAGACGACGGCTCGTAAGAGCCCGGCTCGCAAGACGGCTGCCAAGAAGCGCGTAGTGAAGAAGACCACGGCGCGCAAGACGACGGCTCGTAAGAGCCCGGCTCGCAAGACAGCTGCCAAGAAGCGCGTAGTGAAGAAGACCACGGCGCGTAAGACGACGGCTCGTAAGAGCCCGGCTCGCAAGACGGCCGCCAAGAAGCGCGTAGTGCGGAAGACGACCGCTCGCAAGACGACGGCTCGCAAGAGCCCGGCTCGCAAGACGGCCGCCAAGAAGCGCGTAGTGCGGAAGACGACCGCTCGCAAGACCACGGCTCGTCGTAGCCCGGCTCGCAAGACGGCCGCCAAGAAGCGCGTAGTTCGCAAGAGCGCCGCGCGGAAGACGACCGCTCGCAAGACCACGGCTCGTCGTAGCCCGGCTCGCAAGACGGCCGCCAAGAAGCGCGTAGTTCGCAAGAGCGCCGCGCGGAAGACGACCGCTCGCAAGACCACGGCTCGCAGGAGCCCGGCTCGCAAGACGGCCGCCAAGAAGCGCGTAGTTCGCAAGAGCGCCGCGCGGAAGACGACCGCTCGCAAGACCACGGCTCGTCGTAGCCCGGCTCGCAAGACGGCCGCCAAGAAGCGCGTAG
>NZ_JAAQPH010000041.1 GCF_011683915.1 Pelagibius litoralis | reverse complement strand
TGGTCAACAAGAACCGCACAGCGAACGATGCCTGGGCGATATCTCTGCTCGCCAAGAAGCCACCACGCCTGGTGACCGTTGCCCTGGCCAACAAGAGGGCCCGTATCGCCTGGGCCGTCATGGCCCGACAGGAGTCATACAAGGACAGGCCGGCTCGGGCCTAGAGACCAAACGCCAGGGCTGATTGCAAGGTCGTTTCAACTGATGAACACGCAGATGGGTCGTAACCCTGGATCCAGACACCTCGCCCGCAACCATGCTCGCACATGAGCGCTTTTTTGATTGGAGACTGAGTCCAGCGGATTTCATCATGGCCAGCGGCCGCCGTACCGCGCAGACAGGCCGGACACATGACAGCACCGATCCCACAATGCGTGCCAAAAAAGAACGACCCTTGCAATACAAGGGCCGTCCACACATGGTTGCGGGGGCCCGCAACCACCTTTACCGAACAAAAGTTAGTTGGTAGTGCGGGCCCGCAACCACCTTTGCCGAACACGGGTACGGATGCGATCAGGGGCCTGCAACCACCGATACCGACATTCGCTTACAATACCAATCTGATGATTCCTAAGTATCAGAAAAATCAGCCAGATTGAAACTCTTAGGAGATCACAGGACTGCAGTTGCTTCCCTTACCGAGCGCAAAACATGAACAGCAGTCAAAACAAGAAACCAATTCTCGACGCTGACTTGGCCCTCCTAAACACAACAGCATCGGCCTTCCTCTCGATTTGACCGCTATCGGCCAAAGCGGCCATCGCTAACGGCCGCAATAACGACCGGGTTGAGCCCAATCAACCGAATGCTGCGGCATGGATGGACGGGCGCTAAACCAGGATTGTGTTGAAAAACTCCGCCGACCACTTTTGCTCGTAACTTTCGAATCGTCCGTGATGCTCTTTCGCAACAAACGTATGCCATCGCCTTCCACCCGTTCACCGGACGCCAGGACCACTCATCATCTGTCTGCGCTTCACAACATTGGCCGTGCCTCTAGCTCGACCTTGTCGGTCGTGGGTGATGCGGTCAGCTTGGTCGTCTTACATCTCGCAGGATTCAAACTGGCTCTGCCGGAGATCCCCCGAATTCAGCCGGAATCTCACCAGCCTGCCGCAGTCTGACAGCGGCCACATGAAGTTTATGGTTCACGCAGGCTGCGCTCGAAGGTTTCGAGCAGTGGCTGCAGAAGGTATTCGAGGACCGTACGATCTTCCGTCGTGATGAAGACCTCGGCTGGCAAACCGGGGGTTAGCTGGATCTCCGGCGCAAGGCTCTGCAGCCTGTCCGGGTGGATCTCGATCTTGGCGAGATAGTAGGGCTCACCGGAGCGCTCGTCTTCCAGGGCGTCGGCGGCCACGTGCGTGACCTGGCCGTCGATCCGCAGAAGATGACGCTGCGGGTAGGTCGGGAACACGACATAGGCCTCCAGACCCACCTGAACATCGTCGATGTCGGTCGGCGCTACACGGGCATCGACAACCAGCTTATCCTCTGTCGGCACGATGTCGAGTACGGCTTCGCCGGGACGAATGACGCCGCCTGTCGTCTTGTATCTCAGGTCAATAATCGTGCCTTTCACAGGCGCGGTAATCTCGGTGCGCAGCAGTCGATCGAGGCTTTCCTTGATCTGCTTCTCGACCTCGATTCGACTTGTGCGAATGTCTGCCAGTTCGGAAGTGATTTCTTCGATCCGCTCGGTGTCGACGTTAAGAATCTGCAGCTCGATCTCTGCGATAGCCTCGTTCGATCGGGCGATGCTGGCGACAAGCTCACCTTCCGTCCCGATCAGTTCCGCCTCGCCGCGCTGCAGCGCCAGAAGGCGCGGCTTACGCCCATAGCCACGTCGGACGAGGTATTCGACCACCTCGATCTCTTCTCGAATCAGCTCGGCTTGCCGCCGGGTACCGACAAGCTGGCGCCTTGCTCCCGCAATCTGTTGTTTCAGCTGAGCGGCCTGCTGCGCCAGGATCGCCTTTCGGCTCCGCCGGTTTGCCGCACGCGTTTCGAACCGATCGCGCTGTTGAGCAATGACCGCCTGCACGTCCAGATCGGCGACATCTTGAAGGGAAAAATGGGAAAACGCGACGCTGTCAGCGCCGGATCGCTCAGCTTCAAGGCGCAGTTCCCCGGCCGCGAGCGTTCTGAGGCGGTTCATCAGGATCCCTGACTCCGCCTGTGCGGCAACGTCCTCCAGAATCACGAGGGTATCTCCAGCCTCGACATCATCGCCGTCGCGAACCGAGATTTCGCGGATGATGCCTCCTTCCAGGTGTTGTACCGTTTGCCGGCTCCCTTCAGGGCTGACAACCCCGGGCGCGATTGCGGCACCGGACAGCGGGGCCGTCGCGGTCCAACCGCCACCGGCAACAAAAAACAACAGTATCGCCGAAATGCCGAACCAGAAGGTCGCCCTGAGGTCCTTGCTCAACGCCGGTACCCGGCGTCGCGGGGGTGGTCCAGAAAGGCTGTCGACGATGTCCCTGCCGGTCACGATGCCGCTCCGCCGCTACCGGTGGCCTCCGAGCTTGCCGGCCGTTTTCGAAACTGGCCAGGCTTCACGACCACCGGACGCCCCTGGCCGGCTTGCGCCACTTGAAGGGGGTGGAGCTTGGACAGGACTTCGTCGCGCGGCCCGAAAGCCTCTACCCGGCCCTCGCGGAGAATCAGCAGTTTATCCGCCGGGCTCAGGATGCGGGGCTGGTGAGTGACAAGAACAACGGTCGCCCCCCAGTCCTTGGCCATCTCTATTGCTGTCACCAACGCCTGCTCACCTTCGCCATCCAGGTTCGCGTTCGGCTCGTCGAGCACGATGAGGCGCGGGCGGCCGTAGAGCGCGCGGGCCAACCCTATTCTCTGGCGCTGTCCGCCGGAGAGAAAAGCGCCGCCGTCGCCGATCTCCGTCTCATAGCCCTCCGGAAGCCGTAGAATGATATCGTGCACACCTGCCGTCATCGCCGCATCGATCACGGCTTCGGAATCGAAGGCAGGGTTCAACCGCGCAATGTTGTCACGAACCGTCCCGTCAAACAGCTCGACATCCTGCGGCAGGTAGCCGATATAGCGCCCCAGCTGATCGGAAGGCCAATCAAAAACATCGGCACCGTCAAGCCGGGCGCGGCCGCGGGTCGGTTGCCAGGTCCCAACCAGTATCTTGCACAGTGTCGACTTTCCCGCTGCCGAGGGCCCGACGACGCCAAGCGCTTCACCAGGTTCCAAAGCGAAAGAGAGGCCCTGCAGCACCAATTGCTCGCGGCCGCGCGGCACGAAGATAACGTTCTCGCAGGTCAGCCGGCCGCGTGGCGCCGGCAGCCGCATGCGCAGCGGTTTTGGCGGCAGGCTTCCCAACAGCGTGCGGAGCCGGCCGTAGGCATCACGGCCCGCAACCAGCCCCTTCCAACCGCCGATCGTATGTTCGACGGGTGCCAGCGCCCGCCCCAGAAGGATCGAGGCGGCAATCATGCCACCCGGTGTCAGTTCTGCCTGGAGCACAAGGTATGCGCCGGCGCCGAGAATGGCGATCTGGACGAACAGCCTGAAGAATCTTGAAAACCCAACCAGCGCTGCATTTCGGTCGCTGGCCTTGAGCTGAAGATCCAGGGCCCGGTCGTGATGTTCGGTCCATCCTGCGAGGAATCCGGGCAGCATTCCCATGGCATGAAAGACATCGGCGTTTCGAATCGCGGCGCCTGCTCTCCGCGTTGCGGAGATGGCAAGCTGGTTCGACTCCTTCAAAAGCAGCCGCGATACGTATTCGTTGACCAGCGCGGTTATGAACAAGATGATCGCGGCGATCAATGCGATCGTGCCGAGCCAGGGATTCAGCAGCCAGATCACGGCAATGAAGACCGGCACCCATGGCGCATCGAAAACCGAGTTAACGCCGGGGCTGCTGAGCACACCTCGGATGGTAGCGAGATCCCGGAGCGATTGGGCACCGCCGGCTAGGCCGCAAGCCGCTCCCCGCATGCTGGTCTCGATGAATTCCGGCGCCAGCCCTCGCTCAAACCAACGCCCAACACGTGCAAGTATGCGGGCACGGACGGCTTCGAGGACGCCCATGATCAGAACCGCAATACCGGCGATCAAGGTGAGAAAGACAAGGGTTTCCACGCGCCCGCTTGAGAGAACCCTGTCGAAGGTCTGCATCATGTAGAGCGGTGACGTCAGGATCAGGAGATTGATGAAAAAACTGAACAGGCCAAGCACCGGCAAGGCCGCGCGGCATTGCCGAAGAGCTGATCGCAGAGGCAGTTCCTGCTCCCGATCCATCCCCGTCCCGTTTTTCATGGCCTCCGCCCCAAGCCGCAGTCCAGAAAGAGAGGGGCGCACCTGGGCGCGCCCCTTCCGATCCACTGGTTGTTAAGGGATTCACCTAGCCACTATGGGCAGCAGCGGCTACGGTGAACCCGCCATCGGCATCAACAGCTATCGACGTCAGCCGCCGCCGCCGTTATCAACCGCCGCCAGGGATTCGGAGAACGCGAAGGCACCGGAGTCGTCCACCTGGGCGAAGGTATCGGTCTCGGCCAGGGCGTTCTCGCCCAGCGCATCTGCAGAGGCCTCCGCAGTCGCCAAGCGTCCCTCAATGTCGACGTCGGCATCGACGTCCTTAAAGACGGTGAGGTTCACCACTTTATTGATCTCAACAGTCTTGAAGACGTTGGTATCGAATTCCACCGTTCCGCCTGCCGTTACCGCATCAAGCGTGGTTGCGCTCAGAATCGTCGGCTCGTCAGCACTCGCAACACCGGACAACGCCAGCAGGGAAGCACCGGCAAATACTGAAAGAAACCTTTTCATCTCATCCTCCTTACAAAAAATCAGCTAGCGTCTCGCATTCCCGGAGCCGGTCACTCGCCGGTACCGCCGTTGTTGTCAACCGCGGCAAGGGATTCGGAGAATGCAAAGGCACCGGTTTCGTCCACCTGGGCAAAAGTATCGGTTTCGGCCAGGGCGTCGAAGCCCAAAGCGTCTGCCGAGGCTTCCGCTGTCGCCAGGCGGCCATCGATGAAGACCTGTGCATCGACGTCTTTGTCGACATCAAGGAACACGGTCTTGAAGATATCGACGGTCTTGACGATGTTGGTGTTGAAGTTGACGGTACCGGCGGCCGTTACAGAATCAAGGGCGCTCTCGCCCAGAACGACCGGCTCCTCCGCGGTGGCTACACCGGACAGCGCGAGCAGGGAAGCGCCCGCCATCAGTGAAAGTATCTTGCTCATCCCAATTCCTCCTGTGAAAAAACCAGACTGGTTTATTGGTTCAACGTGCAGGGCAACCCCGGTTTGAACTCGCTCCCGCCCCGCTATGGTTCTCCAATTCTCTTCTCTTCCTCAATGCGAAATAAGTGTGATCAACCTTCGATGCCTTTTGCCGCTCACCTCTACACCTTTAGTTATTCACGCTTTGTGATATGGCGTTGCACTTGCTGCAAGCAGTCTCAGGCGATAAGGGCAGCGTCATCAAAGATGAAGTTGCCAGGGGTCAGCAGGCCTTGGTTCACATCGACAAGAATCGTGGTGAAGAAGTTGGGGGCGGCGTTGCCATCGGTATCCCAGGCCACGAGAAAGTCCTGCTGCGCCGGATCGCCGAGACCGGGACCGACGGCGAAGAACTGGAGCATGCCAAGATCGACACCGAGGCCGCTCACGTCCAGCTTATCGACACCCGATTCTTCAAACCCGGTCACGATGTCGGTCGTTCCGGCAGTGAAGGAAACGTCGACCAAAAGATCTGTGTAGACTAAAACATCAACAGCACCGTCATTCTCCAGATCGACGGTATCCGCTCCCGCACCGCCTGTGACCGTGTCGCTGCCACCACCGGGATTGATGAAGTCCGCCCCGGCGCCGGTATCGATTTCGTCATTGCCAGGTGAGAAGAAGGAGGTAAAGACGATATCGTCGCCTTGCAGGGTTCTTATCGTGTCTGCGCCGCCGCCGCCGATAATGAAGTTGTCGCCGGCGCCGAGATCGATGAGGTCGTCGCCGAACTCGCCAGCACCCAAGGCAATACTTCTGAAGCCGGGGTTCACGTCCGGATCGTCAAGGGTGACGATCACGTCTGACAGCACCAGATCGTCACCCTGGTCGCTTGCCGAGGCCGTCGATCTGATGTTGTCGTTGCCACCCAGGTCGACGACGTAGTTGTGGGCCTCAAACCCTTGACCCACATTCAATAGAGCAAATACCTCGGAGTCCGCGCCGTCCAGTACGCCGTTGAAGTTGGAATCCTCGCCGAAATCCAGGATGCCATTGCCGTTTGCGTCTTCATCCGCGAAGCCGCCGCGCACCTCGACGAAGTCATCGCCCGTGCCGACGACAAACTCATCATAGTTGTCGCCGCCGCGAACAGTATTGTTGCCGTCGCCGGCATTGATGATGTTCCTACCGTCGAAGGCGTTGATGTTGTCGTTGCCGTCACCTGTGTTGACAATGTCGATTCCGACAAATGGTGCGGCAAAGCTGGTGGTCGCCAGCAGCGTGATCGTGTTGTTGCCACCAAGATCCGTGATGGTGTTATTACCGCCAGTGTCGGTGATCCGGTCGTTGCCATGCCCCAGATAGATGGTGTCGTCGCCATCACCGATCGTGATCCTGTTGTGACCCTCCAGGTCGATGATCGTGTCGTTACCGCCGCGGCCAAAGATCCGGTCATTGCCACCGAATTCGGTGTCTATGCCGAAGAACCCGGCGTTTGCCGCGACAAACCCGAGCGTGCTGATCGGCGTGTCCCAAAGGCCGAGGTTCAATCCTGCGCCGTCGAGGCCTTTCTCGAGGGCGCCGAGCGTTGTCACCAGGTTCGCCTGGTCAACCGCCAAGGGAATGTCCAGCACGTTCAGGATTAGCGCAGCGTTCGCTGGCGTGTTGGGTAGATTGAATACGGGGGGAATATCCAACGCATTGACGAGAAAGACCAGGTCCACTTGAACCTGTGTGAACCCTTCCTGTCGAAAGCCGATGACGTCATCGCTTCCGTTTCCCCTCAGGAAATCGCCGCGGCTCGTATATGGGCCCGTCGAATTAGCTGTTGACCGTGAACTGCTGAACCTGGCCATAACCTTATCCTCCCTAAGCAATTCTCCTGCGCATTTCTCCAATGCGGAGGTCGACGCCTGTGAGGCCTTACTGCCGGTAACGATCGTTTCAGGCGGCGACTTCGCGGCGATCAGCCTCTCTCTAGCGCGCGCTCCGGCGACAGAGGCCCCGCCTGCAAAGGCCATGCCCGCGCCGCGATCCTATCCCGGCGATGGTGGGTTCACCCCAACCTCAAGGTGTCTCTTCAACTGTCTCTTAGAATGGACTATGGATGACATGTATTCAGGGGGGTTGAGAACCTGTTCGATAGGCGTACGCCCATCGGCGGCATTTCCAGCCGAGGCGGACCAACGCTCTTTGTCTCTCGCAAGAGGCACCGCAGTTCGGTACTTGGAAGTCCGGAGCGGCTGGCTCCTAATGCGACCCTGCCGATGATCGGCTGTTCGACCGGGCAGAGGTTTTGGCGCAGCTTGGACCGACCGTGGTCACAGTTACCTGGACCGAGGCCTTTGCTCCCTCAGCGCGGGCGCTTGCCGATGCCGAGAAAGTCTCGCCGGAAGTCTCCACATGCTGATCCACATCGCCATTAAACTGCTGCCTTGTCACGCTGGCACAGCGGGTGTCGCCCTTGACGGCGGTAGCGCTCTCCGAGAACTGTTCGGCAGCTTCGGGAGAAACTGACGCAACCGCTGCCGCGGCGCTCAAGAAAACAACAGCCGGGCGGAGCTTCTTCATCACTATCTCGCCTCCCCGGCCGCTTCTTGCCTTCGACCTGCGTTGCTGCTCCTGGCGATAGGAGATCATCTCGGTCGATCACACCGAAATCTGCCAAGGTTTATCTGCGATGCGAAGACGGTCTTTCGGCTATACAACTTTGATGGCGGTAGCAATCTTCATTGACCGGATGACTATTGTTCTTAGAGCAAGCCAGATTGCTCGCTCGGCCAACTTCCATTCACCAGAAACCTCCACACCTCTCCATCAGCTCTTGGCGGATCCAACAAGCTTCATGGCATAGAGGGCGGCCTGGGTTCTGTTCGTCGCTTTCAGTTTTTTCATGATCTGCCGGATGTGAACCTTCACTGTGCTTTCCTGCATGCTCAGTTCATAGGCGATCACTTTGTTGGGGTCCCCTCTACAGAGGTGAGCCAGCACCTGCTGCTGACGCGGTGTGAATGAAGGCCCGTGATGCGGTTCTGTGTCGTCATCCTCTTCAAGTGGTTCGTCGGCATGTGACTCGCCGTGCAGTGGGGAAACTCGAGCCAGCGCATCAACAAGTGCACTCGCCGGCAGGAAAATCCCCCCTGCGCGCACAAGCCGCAGCGCTTCCTTAACCACGGTCGCTGTAAGCGTTGTGGGAATGTAGCCGTTGACCCCCTGCCGCATGGCTTGTGTCACCTGGCCGCCGTTGGTGCGATCGCCCAGAACGATGATAGGGCAATCGTGAAAATTATGCCTAAGCTCAATAATGTTGTCGCGAACGGATTTGTCGCCGATGCCCTGCGAGGCAATACTCAGAACCAAGAGCTTGACCGAATCAACAACATCGTCAGCCAGAGTGAGCAGGTCTTTCGGGCCAGGTAGCGGAAGAACGACATAGTCCCGCGTTGCGGTGCGGAACAATTGCGAGAATGACTCTCTGGTGAGTGGCCGTGGGTCAAGCAGCGCCAGCACTGGCCGATGGCTTGGTTCGGAATTGCCGGTTTCTGCGACAGCCCGGATGGCGGTAACCTTTTCGTTGCTAGGGCGATCCTCGCTTAGACTTCTGGAGATCATCTTGCTCGCCCCCCCCCTGAGGCCGCGGTACCCACACGGACTGCGATAAAAAAAGAACCTGCGGCCTCGCGTCAAAATAAGGAGTAGCACCAACTAATGTTAGAACGATATCACCAAGTTCACCTACTTGTGCCCGTAGGTTGGCAAAGTTTCCGAAAAGCCACAGTAAGGTCACAGAAAGTTCTACCCTCGATTTCTGACTTCTTTCCCAAAATGAATACCTCTGTATCGATCTGATCCCTGTGCAGTCGGCATCTGTCCACAAGCCCTTGGATAGTCCCCCACCGTGCATCACCGTAGCCACAGCATGACGACTGCGGGCGCTACCACAATGTCATTCGAATCGGCAGCGACAGGAAGACGGTATAGTCGGGAGAATCGTCGGTCAGGCCGGCGCCTGCGGTGAAGTTCAGCAGCGTACCGCGCGCAAGAATGCTAGAGACACCAAAGCTGAGGGTGGCCTCATTCTCATCCGTCCCCTCTATCGTATTGCCTTCGAATTCCAGATCGGTTCGATACGATGCATTAAAGCTGATGCGTAGTGACGTCTCAGGACTTGCAGCCAACACTGCAGCCGCGCCCACACCAAACCGGTCTCCAGGCTGCAGACCATCATTTTCAAACGCATGTTCATAGCTCAGGCGCCCGACAAAGGCGAAGGGGTCCTGGCGCTTGATCGCGCTTATCGATCCAATCACCTCGTGGGTATCGGAATTGAGAGAGACACCACTGTCGGACTCTCTTCCCGTATCGCTATCCCAGGTCACCCGTCCGATGAGATCCGGCAGCCAGCCATTCTCTCTTAGGAGCGTTGTTGCTACCCCGACGCGAAGATCGCCAATTCCACTACCGCTGCGATCAGAGTTCGATTGGGACTGCAGATCCTGGGTCTCCTGTCGGCGCACGAAATTGTAGGGCAGCCTGACTTCGATCTGAGAGTCGAGTGGCAGACCGGCGCGGAGATTAATTCCGCCTGTGACTATGTCGCGTTTCACGCGCCGATTGGTCGATACAAGGCCGCCGCTCGCGTTCACCAGAACACTGGCGGGCAGATTACTGGTATCGTTGAACTCGTAGCTCAAGAAGGGCTCGACATCGGCTTTGCCGACGGGCAGAAGCAAGTCGCCGGTCAGCGCCAGGGTCCGTTCGAGGGCCCGCTCAGCTGCTTCGGGATCGACTTCTACCTGGCCGGGCGCAGAACGCGGTTCGCCTTTGTCCGTGGACCTACCATCCTCGCCACTCTCCGGCAGTTCCGTCGCCGCCTTCTGCGGTTGCGAAGCGGCAATCTGACCGGAGGTCGAGCCGACAGTGGCGGCGACGGAGCCGTTTTCTCCGACCACTGGCTGGGACAGAGATCTGAATTGCGTCTCAAGCAGCGCCAGGCGTTTTTCAAGCTCGCGGACCGAGGCGTCGCGCTCCTCCAGCCGCTGCTCGAGTTGTTCCACCTGGACATGGCGTTCCTCGAGCCGGCGCAGCAGCTCTGCCACCGCCGGCGGCGGAAGAAGCGACGGTTCCCGCAGCCCCGGCTCCACCCGCAATGGCTCCAGGGCAGCCGTTTTCGCCGCCAAGGGAGCCGGCAGATGTGGTGTATCCGATAGGGCTGCCGGTACCACGAGGTTTGCGGCGCCGGCATTTGATATACTCGGTTCGGCAGCCGTGCAGCCTGACGACAAACAGATCAGCGCGGCGGGAAACAGCAAGCTGCCGGACAAACTGCGCCGACCGGATGCGAACAAGGCCCTCCGGGTCACATCGCCGACTGTGGATCTTGTGGCTGTCTGCATATCCGCCATCTTGGTATCTCTTTCTCGGCGTCACTTCTTCCGAGCGTCACGTCGCCAACGACCATCGGGGCGCAGCAGAAGTTACTGCAGCGTTAGAAATTCTTCAGGACGCGGTGCGAGTTCGCGGGGTGGCGCAGGCCCATCCCGGCGGGCAACGACGAAACCCACCTTTCCGATCTTGGCGCCATAGTCGATCCAGGAGCGCTCAAACTTTGCCACAGACATCGTGCGATTGCCGTAAGCAGGGTCCGCGAGCAGCACTCTGTTTCCCATCTGGCCGCGAAACACGACGAAGTGTTTGTATCCGTTGCTAACGATCGGAACCATTAAGGGAGCTTTCCTGACCAAGTCCTTCAAGATCATCCGGCCATAGCCGATTCCTTCATAGCCGCGGGCATCGACATACCTCTTTAGATCGAATAACGAGAAACCGTGGCGCAAGCGAACCATGCTGGGATTCTCTATGTAACGCGACTGTCCAATAAGACCGATCGCAACCTCTCTCTCACCAACCATGTCTCCATGTTGATAGTTGAGTAGAGTGGTCAGTGCCGCCGCACCACAGCTGAGGTCCCAGTTCTGAACAACCACGCGCTCTCGTCGCACTTCGAGAAGTGACTTAACAAAGCCCTTTTCCGCGGCGATGGTTGGAGTTGTCACTAAATGGAGAGAGATGAGAATGAATAGCGGAACCAGGAGAAGACCGGCACGCCAAGCGTAAGAGTTCATCATCTTCGCCCCCCGTAGCTTTGGTAGCCACTCATCAGCATCTAACTGATTTTTCGGCGCCTAAAAGTCATGAAAGTCTGCGGCACGCGTTTTATATGATGCTAATATTTACAAGCAAGGCGCGTATAGTCCGCCAAAGAGCGTAGAGCTGTCGCTTCCGCCAAAAGGCGTAGCGGCAGCTGGCACCATGGGCGTAGAAAATCGGTGAACCAAAGGGATTGATCGTTCAACAAGCATCTTCCGGTATTCTGGCGCGAGAAGGAGCTTGAGATGGAAAAGGAAGCGTCACCCGAAACAGGCTTGGGAGAGGTCCAGCGGCGGACCCGCCAGAAGTACGCGGCGGAAGAGAAGATACGTGTCGTTTTGGAAGGTTTACGGCGCGAAACCAGTGTGGCCAAGCTATGCCGGCGCGAAGGCATTCCCAGCAGTCTGTATTACCGCTGGAGTAAAGAATTCCTAGACGCCGGCAAGAGCCGGCTCAAAGGGACCCTGAGCCGCCAGGAAACACCCCAGGAGGTGGTGGAGCTCCGCCGGGAGAATGAGCAGCTTAAACAGCTCGCCGCTGAGCTGATGCTGAAGAACCGCACACTCAAAAGAAGTCTGACGGGCTCGACTCTCGAGGAACCTGACACATGATACTCTGCGGCCTCGGCCATTGGGCATGATCCCAATCGCCACGCATCTTGGGCGCGCGCTCTTCGGGACTCACGAAGACCCTCATGTTCAGCTGCAGCGGTGTTGGCGATTCCTTTCGCTAACCTTCTCAAGTTCGCTAACGGTGGAGTCACGGATCAGCGAAGCTGCAATGTGGAGCTGATCATGGAACTCACCCAAACGGGCAACCCAAGCCAGGATTACCAATTTCAGCCCCCCGAGCTGCTACGCAGAGGGTGCGGGCCCACCGAAGCCTTTGGCCGCGCGTCCCGCCCTTCGCCAATCAAAAGGAGATACGACCATCGGGCAAATTGAAGCGGTCGTCGGCCCTGTGTCACCATCAAGCGAAATATTCTACGACAGCAAACCGGGAACCTTTAGAGATCCGGCGCGTGACGCACACACGACCGCCCTTTTTTAGGAGGCAGACATGGGACAGGTAAACTTCAACACTGACATCGACAAGGATGTCGATATTACCAAGACCGTCTTTCTCGACGTCTTCAAAACTGTGGATGCCGATGTCGATATCGACGGACGCCTGGCGACAGCGGAAGCCTCGGCCGACGCGCTCGGCGAGAATGCCCTGGCCGAGACCGACACCTTCGCCCAGGTCGACGATACGGGTGCCTTCGCCTTCTCCGAATCCCTGGCCGCAACAAGCGGCGCGCCGGAACCGCCGGAACCGATTGAACTGAACATAGCCTTTATCATCGATGCCACTGGCAGCACCGACGAAGAGTGGGTGAACAGCGCCACCGGGTTCGAAGGGTTCGACGATGAGCAAAACCCAACTCCCAACGACCCAGCCAACGATCCGACGCCCCCCCCTGGAAGCGCTGATCCGGATGAGGGCGATGTCATTGATGCTGAAATCGCCGCGTACAAGAGCCTTACGCAGGAAATCCTGGACGACATCGCAGCGTCAGGTAATGAGGTGAACCTCACGATCCAATTGATCAAGTTCCACGACGACGGCGGGGTCTCTTTTGCGAATTATGACCCCCTGACCGATGGCACAGGGCCACTATTCGATGCGTTGGAAGACACCGGCTCCTCCGGCACGACAAACTACGGGCCGTCCCTGGCCCAGGCGGGAGCCTTCTTCGGGACGCCGTCAGCCGACAGCGTGAACCAGCTCTATTTCCTTGGTGACAACGACAGCACGCAGCTCGTCAACAATCCGACGGTGGAAGATGCCCTCATGTCGATGCACTCCAGCGTGGATAGGCATGTCTGGCTGGTGGAGAATGCCGACAGCGACGTGCTGAACGACGACTTTCAGGACATCGACAATACCGGTGGGGTCGAGACCCTCGTGTCGGTTTCCGACATCAACTTCGACGAACTGCTGATCGCCTGAAGCGCGGCAGACGGACTGGAACACCGGAAGCGGCCGCGCTTCCGGTGTTCGGTGGCGGCAAGCGCATCGTCGTTCTCGTGTCAACTTGGTGGTCTTGGCCAAGTCTGGCTGTGGTGGCTGCCTGATCAGTGGCGCCTATGCGATCCAGGGTTCATTGGCTGTCTTGCGGACCTCGTTTCGATCGCGCAGCGGATTATCAAGAGTTTCCTGCCAAAGGCGCGTTGGAAGTGCACTTGGAAGATGTCGCTTTGACGATCTCGGGCTATCCTAGGGGGGCATGATATGTCGTCTGATACCTACTTTCTGAAAGCGGTTGTCGACGATACCAGCGACCCGACTTTCGCGAGCGCTTTTGCCTTCAACAGCCTGTTCGGCTTCAGCCATACGCCGTCCGATATCGCCGCTGCCACCGACGCGGCCACCCTCGCCGCACAAGGCGTCGCCCTGGTGTCCGCCGAGGCCACGGCATCGGGCTTCAGCGACGGGGGGGTCTTCACCGATCTCTTCACGACGACCGACAACACCGGGGTGATTATAGAAGGGGCCAGCCAGGTCAAGGCGGAGAGCCATGCGGAGGTCGCCGCTTCCTTCCAGGTTGCGCAGGGCGAGACCCTTATATTCGACTTCGACATGTTGACCGACATGGGATCCAAGGAGATCGAGAATCCCGACCGGGAGTACAGTCAGACGAGAGTAGGTGTCGGATTCATCGTCCTCGAAACCTCGGACACCGAAAACCCCGAGCTTTTGGGATACTTCGGCAGCCAGGGCACTCTGGTGTCCTCGGAGGGGATCGGTGACCTCGATGTCGACCATCGCGTGGTGGGCAGGCGGGGTGATATCGAGTTCATCCAGGACTCCGACATCGACATCGGCAACGATAACGAGATCGACTATATCTCCGGCTTCTCCTCTGGCGTCTATGAGCAGCAGATCCAGAAGGACAGCCAGATCACCATCATTCAGTTCAATACCAACTTGGTTGAGATCAAGGCGGATACCTTGATCGGCAGGCTGGGCGACGACGTCACCTATGGCACGATCTGGGACGATGTCCTACGCGGTGGTGGTAAGATCTATGCCAGCCTCGGCGACGACAAAGTCTATGGACGGCGTGGCGACGATATTCTGGAAGGGGGGCAAGGCAACGATACCCTCAAAGGCTACAACGGCGACGACAGCCTGAACGGCGGGCTGGGCGCAGACAGTGTTTCCGGCGGCGGCGGCAACGACCTCCTGCTGGGCGGCGATGGCAACGATACGCTGAAGGGTTCTTGGGGAAACGACAGCCTGGAGGGCGGCGGTGACGATGACTATCTGTCTGCGGGCTCCGGAAACGACACGGTGGATGGCGGTGACGGAAACGACGTGGTTCTGGGCGGGCGCGGCCATGACACGCTGCGAGGCGGCGGCGGCGATGACGAGCTCGACGGCGGGCGCGGAAAGGACTACATCGATGGCGGCGACGGCAACGACACGTTGCTTGGCGGCGGCTACAGCGACACCCTGCTCGGTGGCGATGGGGACGACCTGCTGACCGCCGGACATCAGTGGCAGATTCTGAATATCTGGGACCTGCTGCGCGGCCGCGCCGGTGACTCTCTCGACGGCGGCGACGGCAATGACACCCTGGAAGGCGGGCTGGGCAACGATACGCTGGTCGGCGGTCTCGGCGACGACGAGATGTTCGGAGGCTTTGGCGCTGACGAGTTCCTGTTCATCAAGGGTGAGAGCTTGGCGCTTCTCGAAGCCGATGTGATCGGCGATTTCCAGCCGGGCGAGGATACCATCAAGTTCGAAGGTTGGGGTGCCGTCGATGAAGGGACCTGGCTCGCGGAGATGGTCGATACCGGCCAGGCCGTTGAAACCGGCGGCGGCGTTCAGCTCTTTTTCGAGCAGGACGCGAGCCTTTTCCTGCTCGGATCAGACTTGACCCTGACCGACCTTAGCGGTTCCGATTTCGAGTTCGTCTGATGGCGGTGTCAGAGTAAACTGACTTGAGCCGACGGGCCTCGTTTTCTAGCGTCTGTGGATGAGAAACCCGTTCCGCTATTTCAAGGCATCACCCGAAGTTATCCGCCTGGCAGTGATGATGTACATCCGCTATCCACTGTCGCTGCGACAGGTCGAGGATCTCTTGTTCGAGCGGGGTATTGATATCTGCCATGAGACGGTTCGGTACTGGTGGAACAGGTTCGGCCCTATGTTTGCTGCAGAGATCCGGAAACGACGCGTTAATCACCGATCATATTCAAGCTGGCGCTGGCACCTGGACGAGGTATTCGTGAGGATCAACGGTGAGACGCATTACCTGTGGCGCGCCGTCGATCACGAGGGTGAGGTACTTGAGGTCTTTGCGACGAAACGGCGGGATCGCAAGGCTGCGCTTGAGTTTCTGAAGCGGGCAACGAAGCGGTATGGCCGACCAAAGGTGATTGTGACGGACCGGCTTCGGTCTTATCGCGCGGCGATGTATTTGATTGGCAATTCTGCCGACCAGGAGTGTGGCCGGTGACTCAATAATCGGGCCGAAAACTCACCCCAACCATTCCAGCGACGAGAAGAGGCAATGACCAAGTTCAGGGACGTGAAGACCCTGCAGAAGCTCGCTTCCATCCATGCCTCGATTCACAATCACTTCAACCACGGTCGCCATCTCAATAGCCGCGAAATCTTCAAGCAAAACCGCTCCGCCGCGCTGGCCGAGCGGCGCCAGCTTGCAGCCTGAACGCGATATGGTCTGGCATTCGGAGACGAGCTCACATTAGACTGACACCACCAGTATTGCAGTTTCCTGCGAGCACGAGAGGGAACGCGTTTATCGCAAGCGCGTTTCTGACCTCGTCGCCAATGCCGCGCATCACCGCGAAGCTTGTCGCCACCTCGGCGGGAAACTGCGGTCTAGGATCCACGGTTGCTACTGTGGCTTCGTGCCCCAGGGATTTCAGACGTTCGACCGCGCCACTTTTCAAGAAATGGCTCGGTCCCTTACCCATCCGTTTCTCGAGTTGGGCTGTATCATATGGGGATTGGATGAGCCGGATTTTCATGAATTGAATGCTATCATGACAGCCTGCCTTTTACGCAGCGTTAGTCTGCTCTATGGCGCTTTTCGGCCGTTCACGCCGCCTGATCTGAAAGACCGCCTCGGGTCGACTCCTGCCTTTCCTGGCACTCACAGGACGAACCGAATTTCGGAGTTGATGCGGGAAGGGCCGAGACCGGCCAGAAGCGGCCGTTTCGCGCGGTCGCGCTCAAGGTCCGCTGTCGTCTACCTCTTTGACCCATAGCGGTCAAAGAGGTAGACGACCAAATGATGATTGCCTGAAATTAGTGCGTCGAGGTGAATCCCATGGTTTTCTGGATAGCGAGTGTGGTTGGTTTGGTGATCGCTTATCTGTTCGGATCTACGCCTACGGGCTATCTGGCGGGGAAACTGCTCAAGGGCATCGATATCCGAGAGCATGGCTCCAGATCCACTGGTGCAACGAACGTATTGCGAACCCTGGGGACATGGCCTGCGTTGGTGGTGCTCTTAGTAGATGTGCTGAAAGGTGCGGGGGCGATCGTCTTTGCCCGCTGGTTTCATCCTTGGTCCTATACATTGCCGTCCGTCACGCCATCAACAGCGCTTGATCTGCAAACCTGGGTGCCTTGGGCTGTTTGCTTGGCCGGACTTGCCGCGTTGTTGGGGCATGGCCGTTCGATTTGGTTGAACTTTACAGGCGGCAAATCCGCTGCGACGGGGCTAGGCGTGTTGCTGGCCATGTCTTGGCCAGTTGGTTTAGGTGCTGCGACGGTTTTTGGCATTGTGCTGGCTGTTTCTCGGATTGTTTCCCTTAGTTCGATGCTAGCGGCGTTAGCTGCGATCGCCCTCATCTATGGCTTGGAGCAACCGTTGCCCTATCAGTTACTGGTGACTGCAGGTAGCATCTATGTGATTGTGCGCCATCGTGCCAACATTCAGCGGCTGCTGGCTGGGACAGAGTCGCGCCTGGGGCAGAGTAGCCCAGAATCAAAAACGCAATCGCAAATTTAGTGCGTGCACTCTGGGACTGTCGAGATCGCCATCATGGGCTTCTTGTGGCTAATCTCAGACCATCTGAGCTTCGCGCCCAAAAGTCCGTTTCAGCCCCAAGACCGTTCATTCGCCACGAACAGCACGACCGTCCGCTTCGGGTCGATTTGAGCCCTTTGCGGAGGCAGGGTCGGCCGGCTTTGCACGCGAGCGACAGATGAAACTCCAGCTACACCTCCCAGTAGGGGCCGCGGCTAATCGAATGTTTTGGAAAGCAGGCGAACGGGGATTAGGATCGACCAGCAGATGAGGCACCATGGCAGTGGATTCGCAAGTCAGTTGTGTGACCGTTTTCGGAGGGTCCGGTTTCCTGGGCAGGGAGATCGTCAAGCGGCTTACGGCTGAAGGGATCACGGCCCGCGCTGCGATGAGGCACCCCGACAAGGCCAGCGGCGACCGTCGGCCGGCCCGGCGCGGCGATGTTCAGGCGGTTTACGCAGACGTTCGCGACGAGACCTCCGTGGCTCTTGCCATCGATGGATCCGACGCGGTGGTCAATGCCGTTGGCCTATATGTCGAGAAGGGTGCTGAGACCTTCGAAGCTGTGCATGAACTCGGTGCGCTGAACGTGGCGCATCAGGCAGCGATTTCAGGTGTCGGCCGGCTGGTCCACGTTTCCGGCATCGGCGCGGACCTGCAATCCGACTCGAGCTACGTCGGGGCGCGGGCGAAAGGCGAGTTGCTGGTCATGGACGTCTTCGCGCGCGCCACGATCCTGCGCCCGAGCGTCCTGTTCGGACCGGACGATAAGTTCCTGAACACCCTGGCGCAGATTGCGTATCGCACGCCAGTGTTGCCTCTGTTCGGCCGTGGCCGCACAAGGCTGCAACCGGTCTATGTCGGCGACGTCGCCGAGGCCGCGCTCAGAGCATTGCAGCTTCCCGACGCGCCGGGAAAAACCTACGAACTCGGCGGCCCTCGTATCTATAGCTACCGCGGACTCATCGAGCTTGTTCTGAGCCGGATACATCGGCGACGCTTATTGGTGCCATTGCCGTTTCCGTTGTGGCAAACCCTGGCAGCATTCGCGTCACTTCTTCCCAGCCCGCCCCTGACGCGAGCGCAGGTCACGCTGATGAGGCACGACAACGTCGTTGCCAAGGCGGCTTTATCGCTGGAAGACCTCGGTATCGAGGCCACCGCACTCGAAGATATACTTCCTGAATATGTGACATTGGACCGCTAGGGTCCGAAATTGACGACAGTCCGAACGTCATGTTTTAGGCCACGTTTGACACCTTCTCGCAGGTGCAACCGGCGGCAGCTACAACCGCAACCGCGACATCACCGACTTGCTGCAACGCGGCGGCTTCTCGATCACAGCTTGGATACCGTGTACCTGCCCGGCCCGCCGCGGTGCGGTGGATTCAACTATTGGGGTGCTGCGCGGCCACTATAGAGTGGCAATGGCGGCGGAAACGAAAGTCCGGGTTCGGCCAGGACCGGTCATTCGTCGGGTTTGCAGCGAATGGCCGGTTTGAGCCCACCGCCCATCAGCGACATTCGAACAGGATGCAGCGAGAGGCACAGCCATGCAGGCGCAGCAAACACCCAGCCCAATGCGGCCGGCCCGGTCTAGGCGCAACGGCAAAACTTTCACAATGCGGGCATCCATCGTAGTGTCCAAGAGCGTACGGAACGCACCTCAAAGCCTTGGACACTTCTGTCCTCTGCTATGGGTTCGCCAAGTGTTGAGAAACCTGATGAGCAACACCTTCAGATACGACAAGACATACGAATCTGAGTTAATTGCTCTTCTAAAAAAAGAGCCAGAATGGAACTCGTTTACCCGTACAGGTGCGATAGATGTTTTCAAGAGCGCACTGCTGAGCAGTCAAACATACATTTGCAAGAGTCAAAGCGAGGTGTGTGGATATATCCGTGCTTTAGTGGATGGCTTCGGAATTTATGTAAGCGAACTCTATGTAGCGCCGGCATTCAGAAACAATGGCTACGGAAAAGAGCTGCTAAAAGAGCTGCTAAAAGAGCTAAAGCAAGACCATCCAGATCAAGTCGTTTACGTCTTATCTGACGAGGATCTGTATTACGAAAAAATCGGCTGCAAGCGTGTCGGTTCGGTATTCCAACTATAGGCCGGTGACCGGTGTTTGTCCGAATATACGCTTACTCTGGCATACCTTACCGCTTAGCGAATTAACTTTGCTTAGGGGCACGCCCCGCAGATGTTGATCCGCAGCGTATCAAACGATTGTTACCTGCTCTCCCACGTATACGCTGCGACTGCAAATAAGAACAGAACGCCCGCGTCGAACGACCGGAAGGTCCGCTTCTCGGCCGTTCGTATCGCCCAATACCAGTGACCGCTTTGGGTCGTAGGCCGCCGTTCGACAGATGCCATCGTCGTAATCAGTTGTTAATCCCCTGATGCTCTGGTTGGAGTTGTGTCGTTGGTTGCGAGGGGCACCGGTGGAAGAACCGCAAAACCGGGCCCCCGATTTGAACCTGCCAACGCATCGCAGGTTGTAGATGGCCACCACTTGGATTTGGATTAGTCATTGATATGTATAAAACTTTAGAGATCTATAGACTTTTGCTGTAGACCACGACGATCACGATGTTAAGCACAGTCTCGTCGATTCTAGTGCCATTTTTGCGGGGTAGTTTCGGGGGTAGGATTTGACCCTGCGCAGACTGCGCTCCGGCTGTTCGCCGGTGCTCGCCCTTCGGTCTAGAAACGCTCCCCCGGAGCGTTTCCTTGACGCCCTCAGCCTTCAAGTTATGAGGGGGCACCTACCCAAAGGAGGGCATGGCTTCAAGACCTGTCACCAGTAACCAATAAAGCCCCGTCTTTTGGACGGGGCTTTATTGGTTGCGGGGGTAGGATTTGAACCTACGACCTTCAGGTTATGAGCCTGACGAGCTACCGGGCTGCTCCACCCCGCGTTATGGGTGGTTTTGTTTTGTTTGAGGAGGGAGTGTGTTGGATTTTTTT
>NZ_JAAQPH010000040.1 GCF_011683915.1 Pelagibius litoralis | reverse complement strand
CATGTTCTGTCGGCTCAAAGATTTCCGAAGAATCGCCACCCGATACGACAAACGCGCAGATACTTTCCTATCTGCCGTCTTCATCGCCGCAATCATCACATGGTGGCTCAATTGAGTCCTGACCCTAGATCGGATCATGTTTTGACGGAACCACTTCGTGGTTGCGCCAAAACATGTGAATCCGATCGCCATCAAACAGTTAGAGCAGATTCACCCGGTCGATGGATCGCCTCCGGCGATTCCATCCGACCAGGATCTGCTCTAGGCGGCCAGCGGCTTCATCATCTTCTCGGCGGTCTGGGTCATCTGCGCCTGCAGTGGCTCAATCGCCTCGCTGGCCAGGGCCACCGACAACTCGGTCAGCTTGGCACTCTCCGCCAGCATGGAATCGAAGCTGCTGCGCGAGTATTCAGTCTGAACGTCGATCATTTCGCGCAGCGTTTTGGCACCAGCCAGCGCCTGCACCATCAACATGCCGGCCTTCATCGTTCCCTGCGTGAACAGGACCATCTCCTGGCCGAGCGCCTCGACGCCCTTGGCAACGACTGTGGAGGACTGGACGCAAGCATCCATATGACCCTGGCTCAGGCTCGTCACTTCGTCATAACCCTCGAAGACCGTAGAGGAGGCCTTCGCCACCTGCTCCTGGGTCATGGCGACGGCCTGCTCATAGCCCTTGGTCGCCGCCTGGGTTCCCGCTTTGACGACAGCCTCCAGGGTTTCCGTGCCGTTGGCGACGGCGGCTTCCACCGGCTTCATCGCTTCCGCCGTCAGGGGAGCCATGCTCTCAACAGCCTTGAGCGCCGGCGCGACATCGAAAAGAGGCGCTGCCAGCTCCTGCAGCGGCTTGGCAACCGCGGGCTTCTTAGCAGCGGGCTTGGTCTGGGCAGCTTTGGCCGCTACCGGCTTGGCCGGGGCGTTCGCGCGCTGGGTTTTGGCGGCGGCCGGGGTTTTCGCCGCCGCTGCCTTTGTGGTGGTCTTTCTGCTGGCCATCGGGATTTTCTCCTGGCTTTCGCCGTTCCGGGGGTATCTGGGTCAAATGCTGCAGTCAAAAGGCGTTGGGCTTTAGGCGCCGCGGCGACCGTCACGCCGAGCTGGCTGCACCTATCGTCAGCAGCCGCCTTATGTTGCAGCGCAACATGAGGCCAAATGTATTAACACCGGGACCAAAGTCAAGCGTAAATGCTGCAATGCAACATGCTCTGCAACCAGCCTTTGCAGCCAACCGCCCGCTCTGTGGATAACCGACCGTTCAACGGCGCTCAGACGTGGAATGGCCGGTTGCTGGGACTCGGGCGCTTTGGCACACTTCGCGGCATCGAAGGATCAGAGGTCGGGGCGGGCAGAGCCGCGGAGAATCGGTCGTTGCGGCACACAGGTTCAGGACACAGTTTCAGGATGGGACATGACCTATTGTTTGGGAATTAAAGTAAGCGACGGCCTCGTTTGTCTCGCAGACGGACGGATCACCAGCGGAAATCAGGTAACCAACGCCCAAAAACTCTCCCTGCACGGGCCCGGCGGCGCCCAGTTCGCGGTTATGACATCGGGCCTGCGCTCCCTGCGGGACAAGACCCTCGCCTATCTGGAGCGGGACATCCGCAAGAACCATGCGACGGGATTTGCCACGCTGCTGGATGCGGTCGCGGCCTATTGCCGCTGCCTGCGCCAGGTCGCCGAGGAGGATCGCGAACAGATAGAAGGATCGGACCTCAATTTCAACCTGCACAGCCTCATTGCCGGCGCCCAGCCGGAGGACAAGGACCCGAGCATCTTTCTGGTCTATCCGGAGGGCAACTGGATCGAGGTCGACCAGCGCACCCCCTATCTTTCGATCGGCGCCACCGCCTATGGCAAGCCGATCCTGGACCGCGCCCTGACCTACGACAGCGCGATGACCACCGCGCTGAAGCTTGCCTACCTGTCTTTCGACTCCTCGCGCTATTCCTCGGCCGATGTCGGCTTTCCCATCGACCTGGCAACCTACAGCCTGGCCGAGCGGCGCTGGCGCAAGGCCCACTACGATTATGACGATCTGCGCGAGCAGCGCATCTGGTGGAACGAGCACATAACACAGATGGCGGTGCGCATGCCGGACGGCCCCTGGGTCCGGGAGCTGCGCCCGGGCTGCCACACAACCCACCTGACTATCGTCTCAGAAGACGATCAGTAGGCTTTATCGCGCTGTCGACGGCTACCCTGCCCTCGGCAGTAAGCCGAGGTATCAGAGTGCCAGATAGCCCGCCAGACCGTTCTCGCCGACCTGAAGATTGAAGGTGTTGCCGCGATCGTCGTCGCTCTGGCGCCGCCGCGGTACGTTGGCATGGAACCGTTCCCCGGGGGCGATCGCTTGCGGCGGCCTGACCGTGACCCCGGTTGCGTCATGGCCGAACAGCAGGTCGTTGAAGGAAATCTCGTCAAAACGCTCCGACGGGTAGACCCAGGCATTGAAGGAAAAGACCCCGTCCTTGCAGAGGCTGGAGACCCAGTAGGTTTCCTTCGAAAACAGGCGCAGGCCGGTCGGTGCCGGCCCGAAGGCGCCGCTCCTCTCCAGCGCTTCGTCCAATCGGCCCAGCGCTGGCGCGTCCAGGGCTGCCTGGCTTGTCGTCCAACGTGCCCAGGCCAGAGGGTCGTCGAGGCGCAATTTGCTGACGACCAGACCGCTCGGCCCCTGCACCCGCGCCGTCAGGGCCGCCCCGCCGGCACCGTCGCCAACCAGTTCGTAGCTGCGCAGCTGTTCGTCGTAATCCGCGTTGTAAACCAGCCGATAGCGCAGCGTGGCGCCCTCGGCACAAGCCTGGCGAATGTCATCGCCGTTCAGATAACTGAACCAGGTCGCCTTGATGGTCGTCGGATTGTCGATGGCGCCCTGGTAGCTGCAGGCAGCGAGCCCGAAAGACAAAAGTCCGACCGACAGGACAAGTCCTGGTCCCCTGACACGGTCTTTGCCGAACAAGGCGAGAAAAGCTTTCGAACTCATCGCTTCTACCTCCAAATAACACCCGCACCCGATATGGTTACCGGTCACTTGGGAACGGGGGTCGGGGGATGCAAATGCGACCGAAAAGCCCGCTGTACCGCATCGGTTTCCGGCCGGACCCGACAATCCGGCCTGCAAGCCGCTGTATTGAATACATATTAACTACATTGTAATTGCTGGCCTATTAGACTGGACAGAGATTCGGATCATGCCTTAGAATCGGCGGCGTTTTCAGGGGCTTTTCCGAATCTTTTGATGAGAAGCCTCCGCGCCGCTCCGCAACGCGCCGGGATTAATAGCGAGTTCCAATGATTCGAAAATTTGCTCTCGCAATATGTGCGCTATTGGCAATCACCACTTTCGCAGCGGTGACGACCAGTGACGCACAAGCGCGCTACGCGTCCATGGTCGTCGATGCGGAAACCGGACAGGTGCTGCACGCGGTCAACGCCGATACCCGCAACTACCCGGCCTCACTGACCAAGATCATGACCCTCTACATGGTGTTCGACGCCTTGGAGAAGGGCAAGCTGACCCTGAAGCAGAAGCTGAAGGTCTCAAAGCGGGCAAGCGGTATGCCGCCGTCGAAGCTGGGGCTGAAAGCCGGCGAAACAATCACTGTCGAACAGGCAATCCGCGCGCTGTCGACCAAATCGGCAAACGATGTGGCGGTTGTGGTGGCCGAAGCGCTGGCCGGCAAGGAAACGACCTTCGCCCAGGTCATGACCAAGCGCGCCCGCACCCTTGGCATGAGCCGCACGACGTTCCGCAACGCTTCCGGCCTGCCGAACCGCGCTCAAAAAAGCACGGCGCGCGACATGACGCGCCTCGCCAAGGCCCTGATGGCCGATTTTCCGCAGTACTACCACTACTTCTCGGTTGGCAGCTTCACCTACAAGGGCCGCACCCACCGCAGCCACAACAAGCTGCTGAAGACATACAAAGGCACCGACGGGATCAAGACGGGGTATATCCGGGCCTCCGGCTTCAACCTGGTTGCCTCGGTCGAGCGTAGCGGCCGCCGGGTCATCGCCGTTGTCTTCGGCGGCAAGACCTCCAAATCCCGCGATCGCCACATGGTGAAACTGCTGGATCGGGGCTTCAAGAAACTGGCGTCCCAGGGCATCCGGAAAATTCCCCAGATACCGGGCCGCAACCCCTTCCAGAAGCCGATGGTCACCCTGGAGATTGCAGGGGCTGGCGCAAAGCAGCCGGCACCGGTAGAGACCGCCGCCGCTGTGCCGGCCGCGCGCAGTCACGCGATCAAGCCGGTCATGCCGTCTTCGCAGGTGGCGACCGCCGATTCGATGGAAATGCCGGTCGAAGCGGAGAGCCTGACCAACGACTGGATCGTCCAGGTCGGCGCCTTCAGCCGCTTCAGGGCAGCCCACAGCAGTGCAAAGTCGGCCCTCGATAGGGCCCCGAAGGAACTTCAGGGCGCCAAGGTTGCGATCCAGCGGGTCGATACCAGCAGCCTCGGCACGCTCTATCGCTCGCAGTTGACCGGCCTTTACGAGCAGCAAGCGCGCGAAGCCTGCCAGACGCTGGTGGCCGCCGAGATGAACTGCGTGGTGATGCAGCCGGAAGCCCAGGGCTCCAACTAACGCTGCTCCAACGAACACGGCTCCAACAGTAAAGCTTCACTCACAGCGCGGGCGGTTCCAGACCGCTGGCCTTCAGTTCTGAGCGAACTCTGGCGATCAAACGATCCAGGTTTTCCTGATTGCCGGCCTCGCAACGCGCGACCAGGACGTCCTGTGTGTTGGACGCCCGCAACAGCCACCAGCCGCCGTTTTCCCGCACCCTTACGCCGTCGATGTCGTTCACCTCGGCACCCTCGGCCTTAAGGCGCGCCTTGACCTCCTCGATCACCGCTTTTTTCCTGTCTTCGGCGCAGGAAAAGCGGATCTCCGGCGTATTGAACACCCGGGGCAGAGAATCGCGGAAATCAGCCAGGCTCTCGCCGCTGCTGTTGATCACCGACATCACCCTGATGGCGGCATAGAGCGCGTCGTCGTAACCGTAGAAGTGATCGTTAAAGACAATATGGGCGCTCATCTCACCGGCGAAGGGCGAGCCCACCTCCTTCATCCGCGTCTTGATGATGGAATGGCCGGTCGGACACATCAGCGGCTTGCCACCGGCCGCCGCGATCCCGTCGAAAAGCACCTCGCTGGCCTTCACATCGGCAATGATCGTGGCGCCCGGATTGGCCTTCAGGATGTCACGCGCCAGGTAGAGCATGATCTGATCGCCCCAGAGGATCCGCGCGTGCGAATCGACGACCCCGATCCGGTCGCCATCGCCATCGAAGGCGATGCCCAGATCGCAATCCTGCGACCGCACCGCGTCCTGAAGCTGCACCAGGTTCTCGGGCACCGTCGGATCGGGATGGTGGGCCGGGAAAGTCCCGTCGATAACTTCGTTCAGAAGGATATGCTCGCCCGGCAGCCGCGCCGTCGCAGCCACCATGGCATCGCCCATCGCGCCGTTGCCGGCATCCCAGGCAACCTTCAAGGGTCTTGGGCCTTCAACCAGATCCTGCACGATCCGCGCGACATAGGCATCGAAGACGGAGCGCTCCTCGATACTGCCTTCGCCGCTCTCGTAGTCGCCGGCGGCGGCAATCCGCCCCAACGCCTGAATGTCCGGCCCGAAGAACGACGCCTTCTCCAGCAACAGCTTGAAGCCGTTGTAGTCCGGCGGATTGTGCGACCCGGTGATCATGACGCCACCCTGGACATCCAGGGTATGGGCCGCGAAATAGAGCATCGGCGTCGGCCCGCGCCCGACATTGACGACATGCAGGCCACAATCGCCGAGGCCTTGGCCCAAAGCCGCCGCCAGATCCGGTGAGGAGTGGCGGCCGTCATAACCGATCGCAATCGCCCTGGCGCCCCGGCGCCGCGCCACCGTACCGAAAGACCGGCCAAGCGCGTAGGCATCGGCGGCAAAAAGCGTCTGACCCACGATACCGCGAATGTCGTACTCCCGCAGCAGGGTCGCATCGAAGACATGGCGCGCGGTGGCGATCCCACCATCGTTTTCCCTGCCGCTCTTCCCATCGCTTTTCTGGGTCATTCTGCCAATCCCGACTATCTTACCGGCCGCCCGACAGAGGAGTAGTCGAAGCCCGCGTCGATCATTTCCTGCGGATTGTAGATGTTACGCAGATCGATCATGACCGGCGCCTTCAGCGCTGCCTTCACCCGCTCCAGGTCAAGCGCACGGAACTCATTCCACTCCGTCACAATAACCACGGCATCGGCCCCGGTCATGGCCTCATAGGCGTTTTGCGCCCACGCGACATTGGACAGCAGCGGTTCCGCCTGCGCCATGCCCTCGGGATCGAAAGCCCTGACCGTGGCCCCGGCGGCCTGCAGGGCGGGCACGATCTCCAGGCTCGGCGCATCGCGCATGTCATCGGTATTCGGCTTGAAGGTCAGGCCGAGGACGGCAATCGTCTTGCCCTCGACCGATCCGCCACAGGCTTCGATCACCCGGCCGGCCATGGCCTTTTTCCGGCGATCGTTGATGTCTGCGACCGTCTCGACGATACGCATCGGCGAGCCGACTTTCTGCGCCGTATGAACCAGGGCCACGGTATCCTTGGGGAAACAGGACCCGCCGTAGCCCGGACCGGCATGCAGGAACTTGCGCCCGATGCGCCCGTCCAGGCCGATGCCGCGCGCCACATCGTGGACATTGGCGCCGACCTTCTCGCAGAGATCGGCAATCTCGTTGATGAAGGTGATCTTGGTCGCCAGAAAAGCGTTGCCCGCATACTTGGTGAGCTCCGCGGTCTCCAGCGTGGTGAAGAGGATCGGCGTTTCGATCAGATAAAGCGGACGATAGAGCGCCTGCATAACCTCCTGGGACCGCTCGCTTTCCGCGCCGATGATCACCCGGTCCGGACGCATGAAATCGTTGATCGCAGCGCCCTCGCGCAGGAACTCGGGGTTCGAGGCGACCTCGAACTCGGCATCCGGATTGACCTCGGCAATGATCCGCTGAACCTCGCGCCCGGTGCCGACTGGCACCGTCGATTTGTTCACCACCACGGTATAGCCCTTCAGGAAACCGGCCACTTCCCGCGCTGCCTCGTAGACATAGGTCAGATCCGCCTCACCGCCGGTCCGCCCTGTCGGCGTGCCGACCGCGATGAAGACCGCATCCGCCTCGGCCACCGCCCCGGCCAGGTCGGTCGTAAAGCTGAGGCGCCCGGCGGCACGGTTGTTTGCCACCAGGATATCGAGGCCCGGCTCGAAGATCGGTATCTCGCCGCGCTCCAGGCGGGCGATCTTGTCCGCATCCTTGTCGATACAGACCACATCCGTACCGAACTCCGAAAAACAGGCACCGGAAACCAGCCCGACATAGCCGGTACCAACCATTGCAATACGCATGTCGCGTCCCCTCTAGAGCACGATTAGGTGAGAGTGGCGCTATAGCGCCTGAGAATATCGCGGGCGGCGTCGCCCAGGTCATCGCGCTCCAGAGCATAGGCCAGATTGGCCTCAAGAAAGCCCGCCTTGTTGCCGCAGTCGAAGCGCCGCCCCTCAAAGCGAAGACCGTGAAAGGGCTGCCTGCCGATGGTGCGGGCCATGGCGTCGGTCAGCTGGATCTCGTTGCCGGCCCCTCGCTCCTGGCGGTCAAGCTCGTCGAATACCTCCGGCTGCAGGATGTAACGGCCGATGATCGAGAGGGTCGAGGGCGCAACCTCGGGCTGCGGCTTTTCGACTAGGCCCTTGGCCTCTGCCAGGCGGCCGTCGTCGGAGACCACGTCCAGGATTCCATAGCGGTTGGTCTGCTCGCGCGGCACGTCTTCCACCGCCACCAGATTGCCGCCAACCTTCCCGTAGGCCTCGACCAGTTGGGCGAGACAGCCCGGCTGCCCCAACACCAGATCGTCCGGCAGGATAACGGCGAAGGGCTCGCGGCCGACCAGATTGCGCGCGCACCAAACGGCATGGCCCAGGCCCAGCGCCTCAGGCTGGCGCACATAGCTGATTGTACCCGCCTGCCCCATCATGGAGCGGGCCAGTTCCAGTTCAGCCGTCTTGCCGCGTCTTTCCAGGCTGGCCATCAGTTCCCAATGGTGATCGAAATGATCCTCGATGGCAGCTTTGCCGCGGCTGGTCACGAAAATGATCTCTTCGATACCGGCGGCGCGCGCCTCCTCGACACCGTACTGGATCAGCGGCTTGTCGACGACGGGAAGCATCTCCTTGGGGATTGCCTTGGTGGCAGGCAGAAAGCGCGTACCTAGGCCGCCGACGGGCAGAACCGCCTTGCGAATGGTGCCATGCATGGGGGTGAGAACCTCGCGTGTGGGTGTCATGAAGACGCGGCTGTATTGCCACAGGCCCGGGCGGGCGACAAGTGACACAAATGGTCCCCGGTGGGGGATATCACGCGAAAATCATGTGCCCAGCAACAAATCCTTGGCTTCGTTCAGCTTGGCCGCCAGGTAGTTGGAGCCACCGTGATCGGGGTGGATCTTCTGCATCAGCCGGCGATGGGCCTCGCGAATCTGAACCGCTGTCGCGCCGTCCTGCAAACCGAGGATTTCCAAGGCTTCATCCCGGCTCATCGGCCCTTCGCGTGGGCTTTCCGGCCCGCCGCCAGCCCCGCCGTGAGCCCCTGCCCCCCCTTGGGCGCGCTCCCGCCAACCCTCGGCCTGGCTGCGGTCGAGATAGGCCTCCAATACCGATGCCGACTGCGGGTCTTCGCGCTCATAGTCGTCCAATAACTGAAGCAATTCCTCCGGGCCGAGCTGGGACAGCCAGGTGCCCATGAAACGGCCGTCCAGAACCTCGCCGTCCATCTCGCCACTATCGTGGTCCAGCACCATCTGCAGGAAGCGTGTACGCACCTCCGAAGATTGGCCGGGGCTGGGCCCGTTCATCGCCTGGGCCCGCCGCCCGCCGGCCCGCAGTGTCCGGCGCAGGAAGTACAGACCGGCATAAAGCATCATCAGGAGAGAGATCCGGCCAGCCAGCACAAGAGCCAGCGTGACAAGGCCAAGCAGCACGCCGCCGCCGATCTTCAGGGCCGTAGCGACCTTCTTCGGCTCCGCATCGACAAACCAGCGCGCCGCAAGCAGCGCCGCGGCCAGAAGAGCGATCCCGAGAAAAAAATACGGCATAGCCGACGCCTGCTATTTGATCTGGTGAGTGAGTTGCGGCACAAGGCCGCCGGTCTTGCGGCTGTAGTCCGCCAGAGCCTTGCGACCGCCGGCTGCAAAAACGGCAACGGCGGAAAGAAGTTCACGCAGTTGCTTTGCGGAACTGGCATCGAAGGTACAGAAGGCGCCGCCGCTGAGGCGCGCTATCTGTTGAAAAGCCTTACGCGCCACCAGATCGTTACCCTCATGAAACATGAAACAAGGAACCCCCAACAGACCTAACTCACCGGCGAGATGCCCAAGATGGTCAACATCTTCTTCCATGGCATCGCCGACGAAAACAAGGGCGGAAACTTTTTGCGCTTTGGTTTCCTTGGCCGCCCGCTGCAGCACCTTGCCGATCTGGGTGCGGCCCGCCAGGCAAAACACACCGCTCATGAACCGCAGCAATTCGGCAGAGCGTTGCACCCAGGGACCCGCCTTGCACTCCCCGAAACCGCGATAGAAGATCAACTGGACCTCAAGTCCGCCCAGACTCTCGGTCTCCTTGAACATTTCGGCCTGAAGGTGCGAGGCCTGATCCCAGGTCGGTTCGCGGCTGGCCGTGGCGTCCATGGCGAAAATCAGCCGCCCGCGCGCGTCGCCGCTGGGCGGGGGCGTCGCAGCGACCTTGCGCAGAAAGGCATCGACCTCAGATCCGGGCGATACCTTCGGCAGTTTGGGGTCTTTTGCCATCTGTCTTCAGCGCTTCCTGCGGACTGTTCGGACAGGGCCGCCGTGGCCCTTTTCCCTTCATCTACCTAGTGCACGGCCAGTATTTTGCCACCAAAAGCAGTATCCTGTCGCCGTAAGCCGACGGATTCAATGCCCTCGTCGGTATCGCAGGGCCTAAGCGGGTTTCAGCCAGACAGCGGTGTCATGGAAGACCGCCCCACCGGCGGGCGGGCCGGGATCCGCCGAGATCAGCAGGTTGATCCCCCAGCCCTCTTCGAAAGCGCTGTTGGGCCAGATGCTTTCCACCACCACCACGTCTTTCTGAAGGCCGTCGAAGAGCTCGACAGCGATGACCAGCGAGCCGAGGTCGTTGCCGATGCGCAGGCGCTCGCCGGTTGCAACGCCCAGATCCGCGGCCGCCTCCGGGTGAATCAGAATAGTCGGCTTCCCCTCGCGCTTCTGGGAACCGGGCGTCTCGGTGAAGGTGGAGTTCAGAAAAGTCCGGGCCGGCGCGGCAACCAGACGAAAGGGATGCTTCGGCGTCGCCCGGTCATAGCGGTCGCTGTAGCCGGGCAGCGCCGGCATGGCGGCAAAGTCCGGGCCGTAGGCGGCCCAGTCCGCCTTGAAGTGGAAGCGCTTGTCGGCATGGCCGAAGCCGTTCAGGAAATGCATATCCTCGTAAGACAGGATGCAGTCGTGCCAATGTGCGGCATGGATGGTCTTGGCATTCGGCAGGCCGGAGGCCTTCAGCGTTTCCTCGATCAGTTCCCAGGTCGTCATCTCGAACCCCGGATGCGAGGCGCCCAGACGCTGAGCCAAGGCGCAGATGACCTCGTGGTTGCTGCGGCAATCGCTCAGGGGATTGATCACCGCCTTTGTCACCTGCAGGTAGGTATGCCCGCCGGCGACATAAACATCATCATGTTCCAGGAAGGTCGTCGCCGGCAGCACGACATCGGCCATGGCCGCTGTTTCGGTCATGAATTGCTCATGCACGCAGGTGAAGAGGTCATCGCGCGCAAAGCCCGCCGCCACCTTGCCGCTTTCGGGGCAGACCGCCATGGGATTGGTGTTCTGAATGAAAAGCGCGGTCACCGGCGGCCCCTCGCCCAGGTCGCGCGGGTCGCCGGTCAGGATTGGACCGATCCGGGACTGGTCCAGACTACGGATCTCCTGGTCTTTCATATCGAGACCCTGGATCAGCGTCTCGTCGAGGCCGTAGATGCTGGACTGGCCCTGCATGGCGCCGCCGCCGCGATGCTGCCAGGCGCCGGTCACAGTCGGCAGGCAGGCAACGGCGTGAACGGCGCTGGCGCCGTTACGGGCCCGCGAGAAGCCGTAACCCAGGCGGACATAGCTGCGTTGGGTGGTTCCGTAGAGAGTGGCAAATTCCCGGATCTGCTGCTCGCTGAGGCCGGTGATCCCGGCCGCCCAGGCCGGCGTGCAGCCCGCGAAGTGGGCCTCCAGCTCCGCATCCCAGTCGCTGAACTTGGCCAGATAGTCGCGGTCGGCATGGCCCTCAGCCAGCAAAACCGAGATGACCGCCGCCGCCAGGGCGCCGTCCGTACCCGGCTTCAGGGCAAGGTGCATATCGGCCTGCTCGGCGGTGCCCGTGCGGTAGGGATCGACCACAACCAGCTTCGCCCCACGGCCTTTGCGCGCCTTGGCAATATGGGTCATCACGTTGACCTGGGTACTGACCGGATTGCCGCCCCAAACCACGATCAGGTCGGATTCGGCCATCTCCCGCGCGTCGACCCCGCGCCTGCTGCCGCAGGCTGCATTCCATCCGGTCGCCACCAACTTGGTGCAGATCGTCGAATACTGCCGGGAATAGCGTTTGGCGTGACGCAGCCGTTCAATGCCGTCGCGCTGCACCAGCCCCATGGTGCCGGCATAAAAGTAGGGCCAGACAGCCTCGCTGCCATGACGTTGCTCGGCCTTCAGCAGGCCTTCGGCCACCGCATCCAGCGCGGCCTCCCAGGAAATCGGCTCGAAAGCCGAGATCCCCCCGCCCTTGGCGCCGATCCGGCGCAGCGGCTGGGTCAGGCGGTCCGGGTGATGGACCCGCTCCGCATAGCGCGCCACCTTGGCGCAGACCACACCGGCGGTGTAGTCGTTGTCGCGGGCGCCGCGCACCTTGCCGATCTTCGACTCCGACAACCGCTCCACCTCCAAAGCGCAGACGCTCGGGCAATCGTGCGGGCAGGTGGAATGCATGATAACCGGCGTCTGAGCGGTGTCGAGGGGCATGCCTGGGCCTGTAGGCTGTGTCGTATCAGGGCGCGGCAGCTTACCCCTGCCGCTCTTCAGCAGCAATCCCGGCAGCGGTGGGTTGCGGGACTAGCGGTTGTTTCTCAACCAGAGCCAGCAACCCGGCAAACCGGCCAGAATCAAGGCCAGGCCGAAAACGACCGAGAGCGCGACGGCCTGATCGCCGTTCAGGCCCACCGCACCCAGCATCGCGATACTGGCCCCCTCGCGCACACCCCAACCGGCAAAGGAAATTGGCAGGAAGGTGATCAGGATGATCGCCGGCACCACCGCCAAGACAGCCGGCAGGCCAAGATCGAGACCGAGGCCCCGGGCGAGAAAAAAGAACGCCAGGATCGAAAAGACCTGAGCGGCGGCCGAGAGCAACAACAGCAACAGAGACAGGCCCGGCGCCAGGAGGACGCGGCGCGTATCCGCGGCCATCGCCGCCAGAAGGCGCAGACCGCCGCCGATCAGCGGTCGTGCTTGAAGACTTGGCGGCAGGCGGTCCAGGCAGCAGAGCAGGAAGAGGCCGGCCAGCAGAACCGGTAGCGAGGCCAAAAGTATGTATTGCAGCGCCGCAGGCGAGAGCCCTTCGCCGAGCCAGAAAACCCCGCCGACCACCATCAGCACCAGAGCAAGGAGCCCGCTGATCCGTTCCAGCATCACGCCGATGAAGGCTCGGTCCATCGCCACGCCGTGGCGCGAGAGTTGCCAAATCCGCACCGCATCACCGCCCACCGAGGTCGGCAGCATCTGGGTGAAGAAACTGCCGACGAACATCAGGCCCAGCACCCGGCCGAGCGGCTGCGGCGTTCCGATGGCACCCATCACCAGCCACCAGCGCAAGGCGGAGACCACGGCAATGCCGACAAGGCTCAGCACCGCTGCCACGGCGGCAAGCGGCGAAAGCGCCAGCAGCAACGTCCCCACCGCCGACAGGTCGATGCTGCGGGCTATCGCCGCCAGCAGAATGAGAGATACCAGGAGCTTCGCGACCAGAGCAAAGCCGCTGCTGCGCCTCTTCTCCGGGGCCGCTGTGCCGGGCGCCCCCGATACCGAGAGCGGCCGGCTGCTCATGGGGCGATCTCGCAAAAAGCAGCTTTTACGGTCTTTTGCACGGGCATCTGCCTCGTCTTTCGAATCACACCGATATCGTGGCCCCCTGGACCGGGTGGGCCGAAGCAATGATGCGGTCACAGAGGTAAATAAACCCTCAGCACGAACAAGTTGTGAACGCTTTCATGCGCTCCGGCACGTCGAAGATCTAGGCCGGTGCGGCCAAGGCGCGGGCTATGTTCACCCTTGCCGGCCCCTCGAAGCGGGGGCTGAAATGATCGGAATGATAGAGTTTCTCCCGTTGCAGGAGCCCCTCCAGAAACCGGCACCTGCCCTGCCGGAAAGCGGCATCGTCGACATGGGCGTACTCGCGCCGGATCGCCGCTTCGTAGGCAGCGAACTCGGGCACCGGGGCGGCCAGGATCGAAAGATCCATGTCGAGGAAGAGCCGGGCGTCCTCCAAGGCTGCGCCAGACAGGCCGGGCGGCGGCTGATGGCCTGCCGTCGCCTCGATCAGCCTGGCGGCCGTTTCAAGGCTGTCGGCAGCGACCACGGCGGCGCCGTCACGGCGCAGCAGCGCGGCGCTCTGCGCCTCGTTATCAACAGCCCGGGGATCGTAGACCGCATCGTGATAGAAGAGCGCCGCCTCCACCGCGATGGGATCGGCAAGCAATTCCCGAACCTCTGCGAAGAGACCGAGCAAGGCTTCGACGTGGGCCCAGGTGTGATAGTGGCGCTGCGGTTCACCGTAGCGGCGGCGCAGATCTTCCGTCAGGGGGGCCGGTAACAGGTTGCTCACGGAACTTCCGCCCGCCGCTCAGTCCTTGCGCGCGCGCATGGCATCCCAATCCTCGTCGCTCATGGCTTCCATGAGGCTGAACTGCCCGGCGCCCTTCAGCCACTCGCCGCCGTCGATGGTCACCACCTCGCCATTGATGTAGCCGGACTGCTCGGCCAGCAGATAGGCGGCGAGGTTGGCCAGTTCGATGTGCTCGCCGACCCGGCCCAGGGGGATCTTGTTCTTCCAGATGCTATCCAGCGCGGCATTGGGCACCAGCCGGTCCCAGGCGCCCTTGGTGGGAAAGGGGCCGGGAGCGATAGCATTCAGACGAATGCCGCGGCGGCCCCACTCCACCGCCAGGGAGCGGGTCATGGCCAGCACCCCGGCCTTGGCCATGGCCGAGGGCACGACGTAGGGCGAGCCGGTCCAGGCATAGGTGGTGACGATGGAAAGCACGTTGCCGGGATGCTGGTCGGCCAGCCAGCGCTTGCCGCAGGCCAGGGTCACGTAAGCGGTGCCGTGCAGCACGATGGAGAGCACGGCGTCCAGCGCCCGCGGCGACAGGGTCTCGGTCTTGGCCAGGAAGTTTCCGGCGGCGTTGTTCACCAGGGCATCGACAGGCGCCTCGGCCCAGGCGGAACCGACCATCGCCTCCACCGCCGCCGCGTCGCGCAGGTCGCAGGGCAGCGCCGTGGTGCGGCCCGGATAGGCTTCATCGAACTCGGCCTGCGTCTCCGCCAGGACCTCTGCGCGCCTGCCGCAGATGATCAGCTTCGCCCCCAGTTCCAGGCAGCGCCGGCCCATGGCCTTGCCCAGGCCGGTGCCGCCGCCGGTGATCAGGATCCGCTTGTCTTGCAGAAGGTCGCTTTGAAACATGGATCGAAGCCTTTCATTCCCGGCGGTCGCGCTTTCGGTAAGCTAAACAGGCTGAGGTGTACCGCCACCAGAAGACTTTGACTATGCTAGCGGGTGAAAAGCCAGAAACAAGAATAGGCAGGGAGGGGCATCGTAACGATGCTGACAAGAGCGGGAAGCTATCGGGCGCTCTGCGGCGGATTTCGCTGGCAGATTCCCGAGCGCTACAACGTCGCCGTGGACGCCTGCGACAAATGGGCTGATGGGGACCGCCTTGCCCTGATCGACCTGAAAACCGACGGACGCGAGCAGCGCTATTCGTTTCGCGACCTCAGCCGGCTTTCCAACCGCCTGGCCAACGCGCTTGAGGCCCATGACGTCGGCGAGGGCGAGCGGGTCGCCATTCTGCTGGCCCAGGGGGCGGAAACCGCCATCGCCCATCTGGCCGCCTACAAGATCGGCGCCATCGCCGTGCCGCTCTTCACCCTCTTCGGCGAAGAGGCTCTGGAATACCGCCTGAGCGATTCCGGCGCCGCCACTGTCATCACTGATCAGGCCGGCCTGGAAAAACTGTCGCCGCTGCGCGAGCGCATCCCGTCACTGGAGAACGTGATCTCCATCGACGGCCCGGGCGACGACGGCGATGCGCTGGACTGGCGGATGCTGCTGGAGCGTGCCTCGGACAGCTACCTACCGGTCGCCACCTTCGCCGACGACCCGGCGCTGATCATCTATACCTCCGGCACCACCGGGCCACCGAAAGGCGCGCTGCATGCCCATCGCGTCCTGCTGGGCCATCTGCCGGGGGTCGAACTGCCGCAGAACTTCTTTCCCCAGCCCGGCGATCTCTTCTGGACCCCGGCGGACTGGGCCTGGATCGGCGGATTGCTGGACGTGCTGCTGCCGGCCTGGCACCACGGCGTGCCAGTGCTGGCGCATCGTTTTGCCAAGTTCGATCCGGAACAGGCTTTTCGCCTGCTGGCCGACTATCAGGTGCGCAACAGCTTCCTGCCGCCCACCGCGCTGAAGATGCTGCGCCAGGTGGACAGCCCGGCGACGCGCTGGGACTTCTCCCTGCGCTCCATCGGCAGCGGCGGCGAGACCCTGGGCACCGGCCTGCTCGACTGGGCGCAGGAGACCTTTGGGATTTCGGTGAACGAGTTCTACGGCCAGACCGAGTGCAACCTGGTGGTCGCCAACTGCGCCGAGCTGATGGCGGTGAAACCCGGCAGCATGGGCCGACCGGTCCCCGGACACCAGGTCGCGGTCATCGACGAGGCGGGGGACGTCCTGCCGCCCGGCGACGCGGGCGCCGTCGCCGTGCGCCGCCCGGACCCGGTGATGTTCCTGGAATACTGGCGCAACCCGGAGGCAACCGCGGCCAAGTTCCGCGGCGACTGGCTGCTGACGGGGGACATGGGCGCGGCCGACGAAGACGGCTATCTGCACTTCGTCGGGCGCGACGACGACGTTATTACGTCCGGCGGCTATCGCATCGGCCCGGGCGAGATCGAGGATTGCCTGCTGAAGCACCCGGCGGTCGCCATGGCCGCGGCGGTCGGCGTGCCGGACCCGCTGCGCACCGAAAGGGTGAAGGCCTACATTGTGCTGAAACGCGACGACGACTTCGCCGGCGAGGCGGCGCGCAACGCTCTTGCAAAAGAGATCCAGGACTACGTGAAGGCCAAACTGGCAGCCCACGAATACCCACGCGAAGTCGCCTTCGTCGACAGCCTGCCGATGACCGCCACCGGCAAGATCATCCGCAAGGCCCTGCGGGAAGAGGCGGCCGCTAGCGGTTAGGCCGGGTGGTGAGAACGGCCTGTACCTCGGCGCGCGGCGACTTGGAGGTCAGCACCACCACCTCGTAGAGGAGGCTGCCTTCGCTGGAGCGATAAGTTTCTTCGCGCTGGTCGATGCCGCGGGTGAATTTGGTCTGGTCGCCGACCTTGTCGATGGGTAGCTTCTTGCGCTGCAGGTATTCGGAAAACACCTGCGACACCTCTGCCGCGTTGGCGAACTGGGCCATCACGGTGCAGGTGTCGTCGCCGAAAACCGCCAGCGCAAAGAGGCCCGCATCGTTGGAGGCCGACCAGACATCGCCGCGCCTGCCCTCCAGGAAATCCTTTGCCTGACTGGCCGGCAGCTTGCGCAGCTGCGGAACGCTATCGATCCAGGCGCGCAGGTCCTGTGGGTCTTCCACATACTTCAGACAGGATTGGACGAAAAGGCCCACGACTTCGCGTGCCGGATCCCCCGCCCGTGCCCCCGGCGCGGCGACGGCGCAGAGTATTGTCAGCGACGTTGCCAGAAAGACAAGAGCGCCAAGGCGGCGCAGGGCTTGCTGCATGATCTCAAACCTGTTTGCGAAGGCCCGCCGGCCGCGGCGCACCTGTCCGTAAAGCCGGCGACCCTATCAGGTCTGCCAGCCTGGACCAAGACGGCAGGACGCGCTAAGCAATGTGACCCGTTTTTCGCCCAAACCCCCACCTGTCGCCGAGGCCCAGCAAATGACTAAGGTTATCGACTACTACATGACGCTTATTTCGCCCTGGGCCTACCTCGGCAGCCAGCGCCTGGCCGATATCGCCAAGCGGCACGGCGCCGAGGTGCGCGTGCTGCCGGTGAACTACGGCGAGGTCTTTCCGCGCACCGGCGGCCTGCCGCTGGCCAAGCGGGCGCCGGAGCGCCAAGCCTATCGCATGATGGAGTTGAAGCGCTGGCGCACCTACCTCGATGTTCCGATCAACCTGGAGCCCGCCTATTTTCCGACGCCGGAGGCAATCGCCGCCGGCATGGTGATCGCGGCGGGCGACAGCGGCGGGCGGCCGCTGGAGCTGGCCCAGGCCTTCGGCCGCGCAATCTGGGAGCAGGAGCGCAACATCGCCCACGAAAGCACCTGCCGGGAGGTTGCCGGGGAAACAGGTCACGACGGCGCGGACCTGCTCGCCAGGGCCCAGGACCCGGCGATGGCCCAGCGCCATGCCGAGCAGACCGAGACGTCCATCGCGCGTGGGGTCTTCGGGGCGCCGACCTACGTCTACAAGGACGAACTGTTCTGGGGGCAGGACCGGCTCGACTTCCTCGACCGCGCCCTCGCAGACTAACAACTGCATTGTTGGTTTACGGCAGCGGGCTGGAACCGCTTCGACGCAAGTCGAAAACCCAAAAACGAATAAGGGGCCCCGAAGGGCCCCTCACCGCACGATCGGTCTCTCCAGACTTTTAGGCCTGAAGATCGAGGCTTTGGGCCTCCTCCTGAACCGATGCATCGTCCGTTGTATCAGCCGCCAGGGCCGTAATCCTGATCTGCGCGTCCAGCAGCAGCTTGGTGATCGTTTCGCCGTTCTCGTTCTTGTAGCTGCTGACCGAATAGATCGTCAGCCGGGTCTGGAAGTCGATGGCGTCCTCGGCAAGCTTCTCGCGCAGCTCGGCCAGTTTTTCCTTCAGCGCTGCGGGAACCGCGTCGGTCTCGTCATCGCCGCCGACCTCGTCGCCTTCAGAAGCCGCGCCGGGCGCGGGGGTATCGGCACCAGGTCCGCCCACGACAGGCTGCTCGCCGCCTTCCAGAATCTTCTCGGCCAGAGCTTTCGGATCACCCAGGGTCTCGGGGTCGATAACCAACAGCGGGGTGGCGCCGGTCGAGACACCGCCGTTGACGTCGATCTGCTGCTCGAAAGAAACGCTGGCCATGGTGACGGAGACCTCACCGGTATCCTGGTTCACCGCGATCTCCAGCGACTTGGCAACCATGGAGGTCGACTGGCTGAAACTGGAACCGGAGATCGCGGTCACCTGGCTGAAGGCGGCGAAGGAAAGCTCCGCGGTGAAGTTCACCCCTTCCTTCAAGGCGGCAAGAACCGGCTCGACGAAAGCTTTGGTGAAATCCTGAACCGCATCGGCATCGAAACCAAAGGCCTTCAGCACCTGGCCGAGGTCGCGGCGCATGGTCTCCAGCGCCTTGCGGACGAAACCGCCGGCCTCGCCGAGCAGGGCCTTGCTTTCGGTTTCGGCGGCGGCACCTTCGCCGACGGACTCGGTGTCGTCGACGGCCTGGGCCTCCGGCGACAGGCGGATCGGATCGCGCCCCGTCGCGGCGTTGTTCTCCAGAAAGGCCTGCCGGCCCTGGCTGGTCGCGGCATCGCCACCACGGTGGAACATGCCGGGCAGGGCGCCCAGTTGATCGAGCAAAGCGGGAATCATCGATTCCTCCTCCTGAGGGGTGCGCCAGGCTGTTTCCAGGGCCCGGACCGGGTGAACTGACCTGCCCACCGCAGCACCGATAGTGATCGTGTTAGCTTGGATTTTAGACATCGAGGGTGAAGGAATTCTTAGCCCGGAGAAGAAATTCCGCATGCCATCCCAAGTGCCCCGCGCTGGGGGAATAGCTGCTATCCAGCGTGCCGGCGAACAAGCGATTGAACAGGGCGCGGGATTACGGTTATCAGAAGATGAATCCTATTGCCGCCGCTTCCCCGGCGTCTCAACCATCAGCCAAGGTTCCGTGCCATGCCCTCCGATGCCGCCAGCCAAGACCCAAAGAGCCTGAAGGGCAACTGGGGCTTTCCGACCCAGATGATTTTCGGTCCCGGCCGCATCAAAAACCTGGGTCAGGCCTGCAAGGGCCTGGGGATGGCGCGGCCGCTGCTGGTCACCGACCCCGGGCTGGCCGCCCTGCCGATGATCGCCGATGCGATTGCGGCCAATGAGGCCCAGGGCCTGCCGACCGGCCTTTTCACCGCGGTGAAGCCGAACCCGGTGGGACAGAACGTCGACGACGGCGTCGTCGCCTACCGCGCCGGCGGCCATGACGGGGTGATCGCCTTCGGCGGTGGCTCCGCCCTGGACTGCGGCAAGGCCATCGGGCTAATGGCCGGCCAGGCCCGACCGCTCTGGGACTTCGAGGACAAGGGCGACAACTGGAAGCGCGTCGATCCCGACGGCGTCGCCCCCATCGTGGCGGTGCCGACCACAGCGGGCACAGGCTCGGAAACCGGCCGCGCCTCGGTCATCCTCGACGAGGAAACCCACATCAAGAAGATCATCTTCCATCCCAAGATGATGCCCGGCACCGTGGTTTCGGACCCGGAGCTGACCGTCGGACTGCCGGCCCACATCACCGCCGCCACCGGCATGGATGCCCTGGCCCACTGTCTGGAAGCCTACTGCGCGCCGGGCTATCACCCGATGGCCGAGGGTGTCGCCGTGGAAGGCATCCGTCTGGTGAAGGACTGGCTGCCGACGGCGGTGAAGGACGGCGGCAATCTGGCCGCCCGCGCCCACATGCTGGCCGCTGCCTCCATGGGCTCCACCGCCTTCCAGAAAGGCCTGGGGGCGATCCATTCCATCAGCCATCCCATCGGCGCGCTCTACGACACCCACCACGGCCTGACCAACGCGGTGGTGATGCCCTACGTCCTGGCGTTCAACCGCCCGGCCATCGAGGACAAGATGACCCGGCTGGCGGCTTGGCTCGGCCTGCCCTCGCCCTCTTTCACCGCGATCCAGGACTGGGTTCTGGCGCTGCGCGCCGAGGTCGGTATTCCAGAGCGCCTGGACGGCATCGGCGTGGGTGAGGAGCGGATCGACGAGATCGCCCGGATGGCCGCCGAGGACCCCACCGCCCCCACTAATCCGATCCCGGTGGGGGCGCCGGAGATGCGGCAGATGTTCGAAGCGGCCCTGAACGGCCGCCTCGGCTGAATCGAGTCCCAACCCGTGGGTAATAAAATTACCCTATCGTCCGAAAGGTTTTCGCATTCCCCGGAGGCGAAGCGCCCTCGGTTTAACGATCCGTCTATTTTGGCTGAACTCTGCGCTTTTTATTGAATACTTAAGCATAACCCCTGACATTTAGATCAAGACAAGCAGTCGCCAAGAAGGCGATCCGCCCATTTTGGCGAACAGCGAATAGGGGTTCTCATGTCTGTATTCGAGCACCATGAGTTCGATGGCCACGAGCAGGTGGTCTTCTGTCACGACGCCGACAGCGGCCTGAAGGCCATCATCGCCATTCACAACACCAACCGCGGCCCGGCCCTCGGCGGCTGCCGGATGTGGCCCTATGCCAACGAGGACGAAGCGCTGACCGACGCGCTGCGCCTGTCGCGTGGCATGACCTACAAGTCGGCCCTGGCCGGTCTCGCCATGGGCGGCGGCAAGTCGGTCATCATCGGCGATTCCCGCAAGGACAAATCGGAAGCACTGTTCCGCGCCATGGGGCGCTTCGTCGCCAGCCTGGGCGGCCGCTACACCGTTGCAGAAGACGTCGGCATTTCAGTGCCGGACGTCGACCTGATGGGCGAGGAAACAGAATTCGTCGCCGGAGCAACCAATGGCGGTGCCGGCGATCCTTCCCCGGCCACGGCCTATGGCGTCTACATGGGTATCAAGGCTGCAGCGCGCCACAAGCTGGGCAGCGACGACCTGCGCGGTCTGCGCATCGCGGTGCAGGGCGTCGGCCATGTCGGCTACTACCTCTGCCGCTACCTGTCGCAAGAAGGTGCCGAGCTGATCGTGACCGATATCGCCAAAGACTCACTGGACCGGGTCGCGTCGGAGTTCGACGCCAAGGTTGTCGCGCCGGATGCGATCTACGGCGTGGAGGCGGATATCTTCGCACCCTGCGCCCTGGGCGCCGTGATCAACGACAAGACGCTGCCGCTGCTGAAGGCGAAAATCGTCGCCGGCTCCTCCAACAACCAGTTGGCCGAAGCACAGCACGGCGAGGCCCTGCGCCAGCGCGGCATCCTCTATGCGCCGGACTACGTCATCAATGCCGGTGGCATCGTGAACATCAGCCACGAAGGCCCGGGCTACGACGAAGCCAAGGCCTTTGCTCACGTCGCCCAGATCCACGATACCCTGCTGGAGATCTTCCGCCGCGCCGACACACAGAAGCTCGCGACCTCCGATGCCGCCGACCGCTTGGCCGAAGAACGCTTCCGGAAAGCCACCCAGCTAAAAGCGACGGCGGCGGCTTAGTTCTGCGCAGATGCCTCCCTTCCCCATCAAGGGACAGGGAAAAGACCCCGAAGTCGTCCTCACCACCACACCATCGTCATGCTCGGGCTTGACCCACTGGTGTCCGGTTAAGACTAGGCCCACTGGAGGACCATCTGATCGGGGTTGATCGGAGGCTCTGGATCGGACTGGATCAGGCGGTCGATGCGCTTTCGGTGCATGAGATTGGCGCGGACGAGG
>NZ_JAAQPH010000003.1 GCF_011683915.1 Pelagibius litoralis | reverse complement strand
AAAACGCTATTGTGGTGGCGCACGGTGTTGTTCCTTTCTCGTGTCCCAGGACGTCGCCAAACGCTTGGACACCAGTAGAATCAACACCGTGCGCTCAGTCCACCAAATCTAAACCGGACACCAGTGGGCTTGTCCCGAGGGTCCATCTTGCCGCTGCAGGAACGCCAGCCGGAAGGGTTCGGATTTGCCCTTACCATGGATGCTCGGGACAAGCCCAAGCGTGACGATTGTGTTTTGTGGCGTCCAGTCCAGCCACTCCCCGCGTCACCCTCGGGCTTGACCCGAGGGTCCATCTGGCCGCTGCAGGAACGCCAGCCGGAAGGGTTCGGATTTGCCCCTACCATGGATGCTCGGGACAAGCCCAAGCATGACGATTGTGTTTTGTGGCGTCCACTCCAGCCACTCTCCCCGTTACCCTCGGGCTTGTCCCGAGGGTCCATCTGGCCGCTGCAGGAACGCCAGCCGGAAGGGTTCGGATTTGCCCCTACCATGGATGCTCGGGACAAGCCCAAGCGTGACGATTGTGTTTTGTGGCGTCCAGTCCAGCCACTCCCCGCGTCACCCTCGGGCTTGTCCCGAGGGTCCATGGTGCCGCTCGCTGGAGCCTTCGTGGGAGGGGTCCGACTTTGCCCCTCCCATGGATACTCGGGTCAAGCCCGAGTAGGGCGGTTGGGTGTGGTGACCCGTCAGTCCTCGCGCAGGCGCACGCCGGAGCCGCCGCCGTTGGCGGGGATGAAGATCACGCCTGCCGCTTCCAGCGCGGCCTGGAGCTTGTGCAGCGTTTCGACCTTGGTCGCAAGAATGCCGTCGCCATCTTCCAGTCGGTGGATACTGCGCGACGTAAGACCGCAGCGTTCGGCGAGATCGCTTTGGGTCCAGTCCAGCAGGGCGCGGGCCGCGCGGAGTTGTGCCCGTGTCTTGAGGCTCATATTCAGAGGCGCCATATTTTTGCTGACAATAGCAAAAAATTTGCTATGTTAGTCTAGTAAGTACCGCAATCTATCGCTTCAGGTGATCTGGAGCAATGGACTGCGACCAACAAACGGCGCGAGGGGGTGCAGCAACACCCCGCCCGCGCCTGACCACAACCAGACTTAACAGGAGTCCGGCCATGGCTGAAACTACCCTTATCACGGATTCGCCTGCGCTCAACCACAGCGCCCCCGGCGGCTACCCTTCACCGCCGGAGCCGGCCCGGATCACCGGCCTGCAGTGCCGGGCGGCCCGGGCCATGCTGCAGTGGAGCCGCGAGGATCTCGCCGAACGCAGTGGCGTCCACTACATCACCCTCTGCAACTTCGAACTCGGCCACTGCGCCCTGAAGCCGGCCACGGCCCGGCTGCTGCGCCTCGTCTTCGTTTCCGCCGGCCTGCTGTTCATCGACGCCGATGCAAGCGGCGGCGCCGGCCTCTGCCTCGCCAAGCCAGAGGCGTAGCGGGAGGGTGAGGGGGACTTCCCCTACATTCCCTCGAAGAGATCGGTCGAGAGGTAGCGTTCGGCGAAGGAGGGCAGGATGGCGACGATCAGCTTGCCCTTCATTTCCGGACGGCTGCCGATTTCCAGGGCGGCGGCGAGCGCGGCGCCGGAGGAGATGCCGACCGGCAGGCCTTCCAGGGCCGCGGCCTCCCGCGCGGTGCGAAAGGCGGTGTCGTTGCCGATGCGCACGACCTCGTCGATCAGTGAGGTTCGCAGGTTGCCGGGGATGAAGCCGGCGCCGATGCCCTGGATCTTGTGGGGGCCGGCCTGGCCGCCGGAGAGGACCGGGCTGTCCTCCGGCTCCACCGCGATCATGCGGAAGCCGTCTTTCCTGGCCTTCAGGGCGGCGGCGATCCCGGTCAGGGTGCCGCCGGTGCCGACGCCTGAGACCACGGCATCGACGCGCCCGCCGCTGTCGCGCCAGATCTCCTCCGCCGTGGTGCGGAAATGGATGTCCGGGTTGGCCGGGTTGTTGAACTGCTGGGGCATCACCGCGCCGGGGTGTTTGGCGAGGATTTCCTCGGCCTTGGCGACGGCGCCGTTCATGCCCTTGGCGCCGTCGGTCAGCACCAGTTCGGCGCCCAGCAGGCGCAGCATCTTGCGGCGCTCGACCGACATGGTCTCCGGCATGGTGAGGATCAGGCGGTAGCCCTTGGCGGCGCAGACGAAGGCCAGGGCGATGCCGGTGTTGCCGCTGGTCGGCTCCACGATCACCCCTTCCGGGCCCAGGCGTCCGTCGGCCTCCAGCGCCTCGACCATGGAAAGGCCGATGCGGTCCTTCACCGAATTCAGCGGGTTGAAGAACTCGCACTTGCCGGCCACCTCGGCGACCGCGCCGTGGGCCGCGGCCAGCTTGGGCACGCGGATCAGCGGGGTCGCGCCGACGGTCTCCAGGATCGAATCGTAGATGCGGCCGCGGAACTCGCAGGGCTCACCGGCACCGGGTTTTCCCGCAGCGTTAGCCGCCGCGTCGTCGTTGTCGGCCTGTTGTGCCGCGCTCGCCTTGCCTGTTTCCATATACTGGGTCGTGCCGCCTAGATCGTGAAGTCGGGAATGGATTTGGCTTCGCTGATGATGCCGCGTTCGCGCGCCCGCTCGCAGAGCTGCTCGATCGTCAGGTTGTCGAGGTGCGTCATCATCTGAAGCTGCATGTCGATCCAGATCGGCCGCACCACCTTGACGCCGATTTCCGATCCATCGGGCTCGTTGGCCGGGTCGGCGGTGCCTTCCAGCTTGCGCACGATGCGGATGATCTCGCCCACCGATATGCGTCTTCGCTCCCGCGCCAGGCGGTAACCACCCTTTGGCCCCCGCTGGCCGGCCAGGATGTTGTGATGCACAAGCTGCTGCAGTACCTGCTCCAGGTAGCGGCGCGGGATGCCCTGGCGGCGTGAGATATCGGTCGAGCGCACCGGCCCGGCCCCGGCGTGATAGGCGATGTCGACCACCGCCTCGATGGCGAAGAGCAGTTTCTTTGAAAGCCTCAACATCGCCCGGCCGCCCCCTACTCGGCTTTGGCGACGGCCTGGCCGCCGATACCTGTTGAGCCGAAGCCGCCGGCGCCGCGGGCGCTGGCCTCCAGATCCTCCGAGGGGCGCCAGGCGACCCGCGCGTAACGCGCCACCACCATCTGGGCGATGCGGCTGCCGCGGGTCACGGTAAAGGGCTCCTGGCCCAGGTTGATCAGCACCACGCCGACTTCGCCGCGATAGTCGGCGTCGATGGTGCCCGGCGCGTTCAGCACCGTCAGGCCGTGTTTCAAGGCAAGGCCGGAACGCGGGCGCACCTGGGCTTCGCTGCCCGGCGGCAGGGCGATGGCGATGCCGGTGGGGACCAGGCGGCGCTCGCCGGGGGCCAGCACCAGATCCTCCGCCACCGCGGCCAGCAGGTCCATGCCGGCGGAATCCGCCGTGGCATAGGCCGGCAGCGGCAGGTCGGCGGCGTGGTCCAGGCGCTTGACGGCGACGGCAAGGCCGGGGTTGTCGATAAGGGGGGGGTCGGTCATTTCCGTGGCGGCGATGTCTGTCTTGGCGATCATGGCGGTCTTTTTACTCGTTTCTTTTTCGGTTCTGCGGCTCAGCGTCCGAGCGTTGCGGCGATTTCCCGGCAGAGGCGCTCGGCCACCGCCACTTTGGTCATCTGCGGCCAGGGTTCGACACCCTCGGCGCGGATCAGGTTGATCTGATTGTTTTCGCCGCCGAAGGTACCGCTCTCCGGCGCCACGTCGTTGGCGAGAATCCAGTCGCAGCCTTTGCGCGCCAGTTTCTCCCGGGCCTGCGCCACCACGTTTTCGGTCTCGGCGGCAAAGCCGATCACCAGGCTGGGGCGCAGGCTGCCGGCCTTTGACAGTTCGGCCAGGATATCCGGGTTGGCGGTCAGTTCCAGCGCTGCCGGGGCGCCGTTCTTTTTCATTTTCTGCTGCGCCGGGGCGGCAGAGCGCCAGTCGGCCACGGCGGCGGCGCAGACCGCGATCTCCACCGGCAGGGAGGTCTGGCAGGCCGCCAGCATTTCCTCGGCGGTCTGGACGTGCAGGGTCTTCAGGCCCGGCGGATCGGGCAGCTGGCTGGGCCCGGAAACCAGGGTGGTCTCGGCGCCCTGGCGGGCCAGCGCGGTGGCGATGGCGTGGCCCTGGCGGCCGGAGGAACGGTTGGCGATATAGCGCACCGGGTCGATCGGCTCGTGGGTCGGTCCGCTGGTCACTAGGGCGCGCAGGCCGCTGAGGGGGCCGGCGCCGCCGGACGCCGTTGCTGCCCCGTCCAGGGCCGCTTCGATGGCGGCCAGGATCTCCATCGGCTCGGCCATGCGCCCGAATCCGTATTCGCCGCAGGCCATGTCGCCCTCGTTGGGGCCGACGGTCAGGACGCCGCGCTCCTTCAACAGCGCCAGATTGGCCCGGGTTGCCGGATGGTCCCACATGCGCACGTTCATCGCCGGCGCCGCCAGCACCGGCTTGTCGGTAGCCAGCAGGGCGGTGGAGGCCAGATCGTCGGCCCGCCCGTGGGTCATCTTGGCCAGCAGGTCGGCGGAGGCCGGGGCGACCACCAGCAGGTCGGCATCGCGGGAAAGCTGGATGTGGCCCATCTCCGCCTCGTCGGTCAGCGAAAACAGCTCGCCGTAGACCTTGTCCTCGCTGAGGGCGGCCAGCGACAGCGGCGTCACGAATTCCGCACCGGCTTTGGTGAGAATGCAGCGCACGGCGGCACCACGCTCGCGCAGACGCCGGATCAGATCCAGCGACTTATAGGCGGCGATCCCGCCGGAGACGATGAGAAGAACCCGTTTACCGGTCAACACGTCGGTTATTCCAGATTTCACGGTTTAGCGTTGTAGATAAGGTAAGCCTTCCCCCCGGTTCTGGCAAGAAGGCGGCGTCGCCGCTTGATAAAAGAAAGGCTGGGCACTGCGGCGTCCGGCTGCGCAAAGGGGCCCTAAAATGCTGCCGTGGCAGCGAGAATCAGGGCGGCGACGGCGATCAGCAGGGCCCAGCGGGCAAAAGCGCTGGCCTGGCGCTGGGATATCTTCTGCAGGGTGTCCGGGTGCAGGCCGATTCGCCCGGCGGCCAGTTCCTGCGTCGCCCGGTCCAGATTGTCGGCCACGGCCGGCAGGCGCCTGAGGGTATGGAGAACGTCTTCCACGGTTTCGCGCAGCCGCGCTTCGGGGCCGCGGTTTTCGCGCATCCAGGCGTCGATCAGCGGCTGGGCCAGGGACCAGATGTTCAGCGAGGGGTCGAGGCTGCGGCTGACCCCTTCGGCCATCAGCATGTTTTTCTGCAGCAGCAGCAACTGCGGCTGCACCGGCAGCTCGAAGGATTCGGTGAGACGCAGCAGTTGGGCCAGCAGCCGGGCGAAGGAGATCTCGTTCAGCGGCCGCCCGGCAATCGGCTCGCAGACCGAGCGCAGGGCCTGGGCGAAGACGTCCAGCGCATGGCGCTGCGGCAGGTAGCCGGCTTCCATATAGACCTGGGCCAGACGGTGGTAGTCGCCCTGCAGGGTGGCGATCAGCATGTCGGCCAGATGCCGCCGGGTGCGCCAGTCGAGGCGCCCCATGATGCCGAAGTCGACCGCCAGGATGTTGCCGTCGCGGTCGACGAACATGTTGCCCGGGTGCTGGTCGCCGTGAAAGAAGCCGTCGCGGAACACCTGGTTGAAGAAGATGCCGGCGGCTTTGGTAAGCACCTCCTGCACATCGTGGCCGGCGGCGATCAGGGCGTCGCGGTCGTCCAGGGGAATGCCGCTGACCCGCGACATGGTGAGCACCCGGCGCGAGCTGCGCTGCCAGTCGATGGCCGGCACGCTGTAGGTCGTGTCGCCCTCGAAGTTCTCCGCCAGCTCGGAGGCGGCGGCGCCTTCCATGCGCAGATCCATTTCCAGTCGGACGGTGGTCTCGAAGACCTGGACCACGTCCATCGGCTTGAAGCGCTTCAGCTTGGGTTGTGCGCGCAGCGCCCATTCCGCCAGCCAGTAGAGGAACTCCAGGTCGCGCTCGAAAGCCTTCTCGATCCCCGGGCGCAGGATCTTCACGGCGACGGGCCGTTCTTCGGGTGTCGGCGTTGCGGGCTGCGTGTCCTCAGCGTCGTTTTCCGGCGGTTGCGCAACCGCCGGGGCGGCCTCCTTCACGCTGGCCAGATGAACCTGGGCGATGGAGGCGGCGGAGATCGGTGCGTTGTCGAAACTGGTGAAGAGCGCCTCCGGCGGCTGACCGAATTCGTCCTCGATGGTCTGGCGGGCGAGTGCGGCATCGAAGGGCGCCAGGCTGTCCTGCAGCTCCGCCAGGTCCTGGGCGACCTGTTCGCCGACCAGATCGGCGCGGGTCGAGAGCATCTGGCCGAGCTTGATGAAGCTGGGGCCCATCTCGGCCAGGGCGCGCGCCAGTTTCTGGCCGGGCCGGCCCTTGGCCGCGCGGCGGGAAAACCGTCTTGCGATCCAGACGAGTCCCGGCGCGATGCCGGTTTCCTCCATCGGCGCCAGGGCGTCATGGCGCGCCAGGGTGCGGACGATACGCTGGAAGCGCAGAAGGGACCGGAGGGTGCGTAGCATGTAAAGCTGGCCCTAGATCCGCCAGCCGGAATGGATGGCGGCGATCCCTCCGGAAAGATTGCGGTAGCGGACTTTCTCCAGGCCGGCCTCGGTCATCTTCGAGGCCAGTTCGTCCTGTGGCGGGAAGCGGCGGATCGATTCCGCCAGATAGACATAAGAATCGCGGTCTCCGGCGATCGCCGCGCCCATGGCCGGCAGGACATTAAAGGAGTAACGGTCGTAGAGCGCAGCGAACAGCGGCGCCACGACGTGGCTGAACTCCAGGCAGAGAAACCGCCCGCCCGGTTTCAGCACCCGCCTTGCTTCGCGCAGGGCCTGGTCGATATGGGTGACGTTTCTCAGGCCGAAGGCAATGGTATAGGCGGTGACCGAGGAATCCGGCAGCGGCAGTTGCTGGGCATCGCCGCAGATCCAGTCGATCCCCTTGAAGATGCCGTGGTCCAGGGCGCGGTCGCGCCCGACCTCGATCATCTCCAGCGTCAGGTCGCAGACCAGGATGTTGCTTTCGGCGGTTGCCTGCGCGGCGTGGTTATCCAGACGCTCCCTGACCTTGAAGGCGATGTCCCCGGTGCCGCCGGCGGTATCGAGCAGCCGGATGCCCGGCCGCGGATCAAGCCAGTCGATCATCGTCGATTTCCAAAGGCGATGGATGCCGCCGGACATCAGGTCGTTCATCAGGTCGTAGTTGCCGGCGACCGAGCGGAACAGCCCTTTGACCAAGGGGGCCTTTTCCTCCTCGGCAACCTCGCGAAATCCGAAGTGGGTACGCCCGCCGCCGTCGCGGGGATCTTGCTTGTCGGGATCTTGGCTGTCGGAATCGGGGCTGGCGTTCATCGCGCGGACCATAGCGCGGGCGGCGCGTCCGCGCTACTCTGCCCGCGCGCCCTCCAACGGGGCAATTCGCCACAGTCCTCAATCCTGGATACCAACGATCCAATGCCTGAATTGCCGGAAGTCGAAACCGTGGTGCGCGGCCTGCGCCCCCGGATGGAAGGGCGCCGTCTGGCCCGGGTTGAGCAGCGCCGCCCCAACCTGCGCTTTCCCTTTCCGGAAAACTTCGCCGCGCGGCTGACCGGGCGAAAGGTCGAGCGCATTCTGCGCCGCGCCAAGTACATGCTGCTGCACCTCGACGACGGCCAGGTGCTGCTCTGCCACCTCGGCATGTCCGGCCGTATGGTGATCCACGAGAAGACCGGCAGGCAGCCGCCGGCGCCGCTGGACCGCCACGACCATGTGGTGTTTACGACCGACCAGGGAACCGAGATCCGGTTCAACGACGCGCGGCGTTTCGGTGTCATGGATCTTTTTGCCGGTGCCGAGCTGGACAGTCACCCCTTGCTCAAGGACCTGGGGCCGGAGCCGTTGGGCAACGATTTCAACGGGCCGGGCCTGGCCGCCGCCCTGAAGGGCAAGCGCTCGCCGATCAAGGCGGCCCTGCTGGACCAGCGGGTGGTCGCCGGCCTGGGCAATATATATGTCTGCGAGGCGCTTTTCCTGGCCGGCCTCTCGCCGCGGCGCCAGGCCTATACGGTTCAGGGCGGCCGCGCGGAGCGTCTGGCCGCCGCGGTCCGCCAGGTTCTGACCCGCGCCATCGAAGCCGGCGGCTCGTCGCTGCGCGATTATGTGCAGGCCGATGGGGAACTGGGCTATTTCCAGCATGAATGGGCGGTTTATGGCCGCGAGGGTGAGGCCTGTCCGGGTTGCGACTGCGATCCCGGCCGCAGCGGCGGCATTGCCCGCCTCGTGCAGAGTGGCCGCTCGACTTTTTATTGTGCCCGGCGCCAGCGCTAAGGTAGACAACCGCATGACCGGTTTTCCTCCAGCCCGCCTTTTCGCCGTTTTCCTTGTCGCCCTGACGTGGATCGGCACCGCGCTGCCGCTGGCCGCCCAGGATGCATCAGGCTTTGTCGCCGGCGTTGCCGACCTGCCGCTGATGCCGGGCCTTGAAGAGATGCCGGACAGCGGTCTGATCTTCGACAAGCCCGGGGGGCGCATCGTCGAGGCCTATGCCGCCGGCCCGGTGAGCGAAGGCCAGGTCATGTCATTTTATGACAAGACGCTTCCGGAGCTGGGTTGGCAGAGAGGCGCAGACGGCGACTACCTGCGTGAAGGCGAGCGCCTGCAACTGACGTTGACCGGGGCGTCTGGCGGCGTGACCGTGCAGTTTCGCCTGTCCCCCCAATAGCCGATCCGCCGCGGCCGGCCCGCGGCAGGCAATAATTCAAACAGTATGAAAGGACCGCGGTCGATGACCTTTGAGAACATCATCCTGGAAAAGCAAGACGGCGTCGGGGTGATCACCCTTCACAGGCCCAAGGCGTTGAACGCCCTCTGCGCGGCGCTGATCGACGAGATGGGCATCGCCCTTGATGATCTGGAAAGCGACGATGCCATCGGCTGCATCCTGGTGACCGGTTCTGAAAAAACCTTCGCTGCCGGTGCCGACATCAAGGAGATGAAGGACAAGACCTTCCAGCAGGCCTACGGCGAGGACTTCATCACGAAAGGGTGGGAACGTCTGTCGCAGACCCGCAAGCCGGTGATCGCCGCGGTGGCCGGCTATGCCCTGGGCGGCGGTTGCGAGATTGCGATGATGTGCGATTTCATCCTGGCGGCCGACACGGCCAAGTTCGGTCAGCCGGAGATTACCATCGGCACCATTCCCGGTTCCGGCGGCACCCAGCGCCTGACGCGCTTCGTCGGCAAATCCAAGGCGATGGAGCTTTGCCTGACCGGCCGCATGATGGACGCCGAAGAGGCCGAGCGCGCCGGACTGGTCGCCCGGGTGGTTCCGGCGGCGGAGCTGCAGGAGGAGGCGATGAAGACGGCGCGCAAGATCGCCGGGCTGTCGCGACCGGTCGTCCTGATGGCTAAGGAGGCCGTCAACCGGGCCTTTGAGACGACCCTGGCCGAGGGCGTTAAGTTCGAACGCCGCCTGTTCCATGCCACCTTTGCGCTGGAGGATCAGAAAGAGGGTATGGCCGCCTTTGCCGAAAAGCGGGCGCCAGCCTGGAAAAACCGCTGATTCCCAGGTCAAATAGACCTGCTGACTCGGCTTGACGAGGCGGAGGCGGGGGTCTATAACCCCGCCTTCCTCATACAGTGAGAACGTAATACAGAGCTATGGCACATCATAAGTCGGCCAAGAAGCGGATCCGCCGCAACGACCGCCGGGCGGAAATCAACCGCCGGCGGGTCAGTCGTATCCGCACCTTCGTGAAGGCAGTGGAAACGGCGATTTCCAGCGGCAACAAGGAAGCGGCCCAGAACGCCCTGCGCGAAGCGCAGCCGGAAATGCATCGCGGCGTCCGTGGCGGCGTGCTGCATAAGAATACGGTCGCCCGCAGACTTTCGCGCCTCTCCGCGCGCGTCAAAGCGATCGGCTGAACCAGCTTCGCCGCCCGGCGAAAGCCGGGACCGGAAAAAATGCCGCGCCTTCCGAATGGGGGGCGCGGTTTTCGTGTTCTCGTGCTGTCGTACATTCTGACCGCGCATCCCGACCGTTTTGAATTCCGTCGCCTGTTTTAGTTCCAGTCGCCAGCGGTGCTTTGTTGGTTCGGCAAACGGCAGCGCGTGTTTCGATGGCGATTATCGAACGAGCGTGGAACGCATGTCGTCCGGATGCGTGACGACAAGCGAGACCAATGAAACGACGTGTTCGGTTTGATGCAGTTGGCTCGGCTTGGTCGACCGACAAAGCAACAGACCTTCTTTACCGCCCTTCGCATTTGCCGCAAATGATTGGAACCTACGCTGGCATCACGCACGGTTTCCTATTGCGTAATTTTTTTTGCGAAGCGAATTTCGGATTCAAGACACCTGATCGGGATTCGAGACGCCGGGGTGTTTGCCGTTTAAGTGATTTCCGACAGAGCGCAATCGTTCTTGGTCGAAGCGATCCACAATGATCGTCCTCTAACCTGTTGAAGCGGAGCCTGATTCACTTTTCATTTTTGATTCAAATTGAAGCGAGCCCAGGCTACGCGTTGTCGCAGTGTTGCAGATGCGCCTTGGCCGTAAAAAAAGTGTCGTTCTCTATTCGATCCGCTTGTCACCTGAAGTCTATGCGCGTACATTAACTGTATCGCGCTTGGGGGTTCTGAGTAAGAAGAATTAGGAAAAAGCAAAGTAATTAGTCGCGCATAACAAGTAATTCCCACAATTGATTATTAACAAAACCGCACAAGCGGTGTGGGTGCGTGTTTCGCTGGAGCCATATTGTTTTTTTCCAACCCGCCTGGCTCTTGGGGCCCCTTTCAAGCCGATACCTTGAACAACTAAATGCAAACGAGGTTGCTAACCACGTCATGGATGATGTTTGTGCTGTCGCGCCGAATTACCTCTCGGAAGAGCGTGGTACTGATTCAAGGTCGTTGAGCAACACGCTGTTTGGGGGGAAGTTTTAGATGGGTTCTGGTGACGGCGAGGCGACTGTCATTGAACAATGGGCGCGCGTTCGCGGACGGCTGCGTTCAGAAGTCGGTGAAGCGGCGTACCGATCCTGGTTGACACCTTTGACCTTGGCCGGTGCGCGTAACGGCAAACTTCGTCTGGCCGTGCCGACGCGTTTCATGCGCGATTGGGTTGCCAGCAATTATGCGGCGCGACTCGACGTGCTCTGGTCCGAAGAGGACCCTTCAATTGCTGGAATTGAAATTGTCGTGCAGCCGCCGGCGCGTCCTTCGCCGAAACCCAGCGCCGGCGATGCCATGCTGGGCGGCTCCGGCGATGAGGCCTGTGCCACGGGCAAGACGGCCGCTTCTTTCGCGGGCAATGCGGCGCGGGCAATCAACACGGCACCCTCTGTTTCGTCGTACTCTGTTTCGCAGGATAGCGAATCCGCAGCGGCGGCGCGCGAAAGGATCTCCGCTTCATTGGATCCACGCCTGACCTTTGAGAACTTCGTCGTCGGCAAGCCGAACGAGCTTGCCTACGCGGCTGCGCGACGGATTGCCGAGGCGCCGACGGCGCCGTTCAATCCGCTGTTTCTGTATGGCGGCGTCGGGCTGGGCAAGACCCACCTGATGCATGCGATCGGTCTGCACATCAAGAAGCAGACGCCTGAGCGCAGGATCATCTATCTCTCGGCGGAGAAGTTCATGTATCAGTTCGTCCGCGCGCTGCGGACGAAAGACACCATGGCCTTCAAAGAGCAGTTCCGTTCGGTCGACGTTCTCATGATCGATGACGTTCAGTTCATCGGCGGCCGGGAAGCGACCCAGGAAGAGTTCTTCCATACCTTCAATGCCCTGGTCGATCAGAACCGCCAGGTCGTCATCTCGGCCGACAAGAGCCCCAGCGATCTTGAAGGGGTTGAGGAGCGTATGCGCTCGCGCCTCGGCTGGGGCCTGGTGGCCGACATTCACCCGACGACCTATGAGCTGCGCCTCGGCATCCTGCAGGCGCGGGCCGAACAGTCTTCGCTGGACATACCGGTCAAGGTGCTGGAGTTCCTGGCGCACAAGATTACCTCCAATGTGCGCGAGTTGGAGGGTGCCCTGAACCGTATTGTGGCGCACGGCACCCTGGTGGGGCGGCCGATCACCCTGGAGAACACCCAGGAAGTGCTGCACGACCTGTTGCGGGCAAACGACCGGCGGGTCACCATCGAAGAGATCCAAAAACGGGTTTCGGCTCATTTCAACGTCAGGGTCGCGGACATGCACTCGGCGCGGCGTGCCCGGGCCGTGGCCCGGCCGCGTCAGGTCGCCATGTATCTCTCCAAGCAGCTGACCTCCCGCTCTTTGCCGGAGATCGGGCGCAAGTTCGGGGGGCGCGACCACACCACCGTCATGCACGCGGTGCGCAAGGTTGAAGAGCTGAAAGCAACCGATTCCGGCTTTGCCGAGGACGTCGAGCTGCTGCGCCGTATGCTGGAGGCCTGACCGGCCGGGCTGGCGGCGTGTTTTCACGGTAGAAAAGCCAGCCAAATGAGTCGCTTAGCGGCTGTCTTTACGGTTCCCGGGGCTGTCGCCGGCCGGGCCCGGCCAACCGTGCTTAAAGCTTACGTTTTCTGCCTTCCATGCTATACTCCGCGACCGCACTGCGGGGACGCTTTTCGGTGTGCCTGCGGGCGGTGCTGATGGGTCCGGACTGTTCCTGCCATGATCTGGCGCGAGGCAGGGCGGAAGGGCCGCGCGAGCGTCGATCCAAGAGCTCCACATCGAAGGCTGAAAAGCACCAAGAAGCTGCACCGAGATTATGATCACCACCAACGCCTGAAGGCTTAGCATCGCACCATGAAGCTGACCATAGAACGCGCCGCGCTCCTCAAATCGCTGACCCACGTGCAAAGCGTTGTCGAGCGCCGCAACACCATTCCCATCCTCTCCAACGTCCTGATCGAAGCGGAGGGGGCTGCGCTCTCGCTGACCGCCACCGATATGGACCTGACGGTGGTCGATAAGCTGGCGGCGGAAGTCGGCCAGCCGGGCGCCACCACGGCGCCGGCCCATACGCTCTATGACATCGTCCGCAAACTGCCTGAAGGTGCGCAGGTCTCGATCGAGACGGCGGGCGACGACTCGCGTCTGACGCTACAGGCCGGGCGCTCGGTCTTCACCCTGGCGACCCTGCCGCGCGAAGACTTCCCCGCCACCTCCGGCGACGACCTGCCGCAGGGCTTTACCCTGCAGGCGAGCGAGTTGAAGACCCTCATCGACCGGACGCGCTTTGCCATCTCGACCGAGGAGACGCGCTACTACCTGAACGGGATCTACCTGCATGCCGCCGCCAGCAACGAGCTGTCGGTGCTGCGCGCCGTTGCGACCGACGGCCATCGCCTGGCGCGGGTCGAGATGCCTCTGCCGGATGCCGCCAAGGACATGCCGGGGGTTATCGTGCCGCGCAAGACCGTGGGCGAGCTGAGGCGCCTGGTCGAGGGTATGGACGATCCGGTGGAAATTGCGCTTTCGGACACCAAGATCCGTTTCGCTTTCGCCTCGACGGTGTTGACCTCCAAGTTGATCGACGGGACCTTCCCGGACTACGAGCGGGTGATTCCCGCGGGCAACGACAAGGTTCTGGAAGTCGACTGCAAGAGCTTTGCCGAGGCGGTGGACCGGGTTTCGACCATCTCGACGGAAAAGAGCCGGGCGGTAAAGATGGCCGTCGACAAGGGGGCCCTGACCCTCTCGGCCAACAGTCCCGAAAACGGTACGGCGGTGGAAGAGCTGGAAATCGACTACGACGGCTCAGGCATCGAGATCGGTTTCAATTCCCGCTACCTCCTGGATATCGCACAGCAGATCGAGGGCGATGCGGCGCAGTTCACCATGGCCGATGCGGCCTCGCCGACCATCGTGCGCGAGGTTGCCGACCCCAGCGCGCTCTATGTGCTGATGCCGATGAGGGTGTGATGGCGCGTCGCTTGAACGGACTTGCCCGGCGTCGCCCCTGCTTCGTGCGCCCTTGTTGAGCTCTGCCGCCTTTGGCGATGCGGAGCCCGCAGCCGTGTTGCCGGACCGATCTGAGGCGGGCGTGTGGATTCATCGGCTTCTGGTGCATGAATTCCGCAGCTACCAGTCTGCCGAGCTGGAGATTGCCGCGGCGCCTGTCGTGCTGACCGGGGCCAACGGTGCCGGCAAGACCAATCTTCTGGAAGCAATCTCGTTCCTGTCGCCGGGTCGCGGCCTGCGCGGCGCCAAGCTGAGCGAAGTCGACCGCATCGCGCCGGCAGATGAAGCCGGCGGTGCGGCGACGGCCTGGGCAGTTGCCGCCGGCGTGACGACCCCGGAGGGACCGCGCGACCTCGGCAGCGGCCGCGACCCGGGCAACGGCGAGGGCGCTTCCGGGCGCGAACGCCGGCTGGTGAAGATCGACGGCGCGGTGGCGCGGGGCCAGCAGGCCCTGGCCGAGGTTCTTTCGATGGTCTGGCTGACGCCGCAGATGGATGGCCTGTTCCGCGACAGCGCCGGCGGCCGGCGGCGTTTTCTGGACCGCCTGGTCTACGGCTTCGACCCGGAGCACTCGGCGCGCAGCAACGCCTATGAGCACGCCCTGCGGGAACGGGCGCGTCTGTTGAAGAGCGGACGTGGCGACAAAGTCTGGTTCGATGCGCTGGAGGACAGCATGGCCCGCCACGGGGTCGCCATTGCGGACGCCCGCCTGACCATGGTGGAGCGGCTGCAGCACGCCTGCGATGCGGCTGACGGCCCTTTCCCCAAAGCCCGGCTGGCGCTGGAAGGCACGGTCGAGCAGTGGCTCGGCGAAGGCCACCCGGCCCTGACGGTCGAAGACCTGATGCGTGAGCGTCTGGCGGAGAGCCGTAGGCAGGATGCGGAGGCCGGCGGCGCCGCGGTCGGGCCGCACCGCAGCGATCTTGCGGCGCAACATGCCGCCAAGGGTGTCGCCGCCGCCCTTTGCTCGACCGGCGAACAGAAGGCCCTGCTGATCGCCATTCTGCTGGCCCATGCGCGCCTTCAGGCCCTGGAGCGCGGCTCGCCGCCCCTGCTGCTGCTCGACGAGGTGGCGGCGCATCTGGATGCCGAGCGCCGCGCGGCGCTGTATCGGGAGATCCTGGATATGCGGGCCCAGGCCTGGCTGACCGGCACCGATGCCGCGGATTTCAAAAGCCTTGAGGGCGAAGCGCAGTTTTTCACCATTCAGGACGGCGGCATCCGGCCGCGCCAGGCAGGGTCACAATGATCTTTAGCGCGCAAGCCGGCCGACCCGCCGTTCGACACATTGAGAATTAGAGTCCCATGAGCACAAGCGACGAAACCTCGACAGTCCATAATCCGCAGCAGGACGATGCCGACTACGGTGCGGAATCGATCAAGGTGTTGCGCGGCCTGGAGGCCGTACGCAAACGGCCGGGCATGTACATCGGCGACACCGACGACGGCTCGGGCCTGCACCACATGGTCTACGAGGTGGTCGACAACGCGATCGACGAAGCCCTGGCGGGATATTGCGATACCGTGGCGGTCACCCTGAACGGCGACGGTTCGGTTACCGTCTCCGACAACGGGCGCGGCATTCCCGTCGACATCCACACGGAAGAAGGCGTTTCCGCCGCCGAGGTCATCATGACCCAGCTGCATGCCGGTGGAAAATTCGACCAGAACTCCTACAAGGTTTCCGGCGGTCTGCACGGCGTCGGCGTTTCGGTGGTGAACGCGCTCAGCCAGTGGCTGCAGCTCACCATCCGGCGCAGCGGGCGCGAACATACCATGCGCTTTGTCCACGGCGAGGCGGAAGCGCCGCTGGCCGATGTCGGCGATGCCGGCGACCGTACGGGTACGGAGATCACCTTCCTGCCGTCGACCGGCACCTTCACGATGACGGAGTACGACGCGGCGACGCTGGAACACCGCCTGCGGGAGCTGGCTTTCCTGAACTCCGGTGTACGTCTCACGCTGACCGATGCGCGCAGCGCCGAGGCCAAGGAGATCGAGCTGCATTACGAAGGTGGCCTGCTTGCCTTTGTCGACTATCTCGACCGCACGAAAACCGCGCTCTTCGAGCCGCCGGTCAGTGTGTCGGCGGAGCGTGACGGCGTATCCGTCGAAGTCGCGATGCAGTGGACCGACAGCTATCACGAGACCGTGCTCTGCTTCACCAACAACATTCCCCAGCGCGACGGCGGCACCCATCTGGCCGGTTTCCGGGCCGCCCTGACCCGCCAGATCAACGCCTATGCCACCTCTTCAGGCCTGATGAAGAAGGAAAAAGTCTCGCTGACCGGCGACGATGCGCGCGAGGGGCTGACCTGTGTGCTTTCGGTGAAGGTGCCGGATCCGAAATTCTCCAGTCAGACCAAGGACAAGCTGGTCTCCTCTGAGGTGCGGCCCATTGTCGAATCGGTGGTGAACGAGCGGCTCGGCCAGTTCTTCGAGGAGCATCCGCAGGAGGCGCGGCGCATCGTCGGTAAGGTTGTCGAGGCCGCCGCCGCCCGCGAAGCGGCGCGCAAGGCGCGCGAGCTGACGCGGCGCAAGGGCGCGCTGGACATCAGCTCCCTGCCCGGCAAGCTGGCCGACTGCCAGGAGCGCGATCCCGCGCTTTCCGAACTTTTCATCGTCGAGGGCGATTCGGCCGGCGGCTCCGCCAAGCAGGGGCGCGAACGGCGCAACCAGGCCATTCTTCCCCTGCGCGGCAAGATCCTGAACGTGGAACGGGCGCGTTTCGACAAGATGCTGTCCTCCCAGGAAATCGGCACCCTGATCACGGCGCTCGGCACCGGGATCGGGCGTGACGAGTTCAACATCGAAAAGCTGCGTTACCACAAGATCATCATCATGACCGACGCCGATGTCGACGGCAGTCACATCCGCACCCTGCTGCTCACGTTCTTTTTTCGGCAGATGCCGGAGCTTGTGGCGCGCGGCCATCTCTATATCGCCCAGCCGCCGCTCTATCGCGCCAAGCGCGGCGATTCCATGCGCTATCTGAAAGACGACCGCGAGATGGAGGCCTACCTGATCGGCAACGGGGTGAAGGATTCAGTGCTTGGTCTGCCCAACGAGGGACAGATGGCTGGCGCCGACCTTTCCAGGCTGGTGGAAGTGGCGGTCCGCGCCAAGCACCTGATGGATCCCCTGATCCGCAGGGTCGGCAACGCGAACCTGATCGAACAGGTCGCCATTGCCGGCGTGCTGAACCCGGACATTCTGACGGATGCTGTTCAGGCGGAGCAGGCTGCGGGATACATCGCAACCCGGCTGGACGCCCTGGCGCCGGACCATGAAAAGGGCTGGCGGGGCCAGGCGAGCGAGGAAGCCCTCACCTTTACCCGTGTCCTGCGCGGCGTTACCGAGCAGCGGGTGATCGACGGGCCGCTGCTGCGTTCCAGCGAGGCCCGGCGGCTCGATGAGATGGCGGCAGAGCTGCAGGACGCCTTTGCCCTCCACTCTACGCTGACGGCAAAAGACAAATCTTTCCGGATCACCGGGCCGATCAGCCTGGTCAACGCCATCTTCGAACTGGGCCGCAAGGGCGTCAGCCTTGCCCGCTATAAGGGCCTGGGCGAGATGAACCCGGAACAGCTTTGGGAAACCACGCTCGACCCCAATGTGCGGGCCCTTCTGCAGGTGCGGGTCGCCCATACCGACCAGGCGGAAGACGTCTTCTCGACGCTGATGGGAGATGTGGTGGAACCGCGCCGCGAGTTCATACAACAGCATGCGCTGGAAGTGGCGAACCTTGACGTTTGAGTGAGGATTTCCGCGGCTATCCCCGGGAAAAGCCGGCCTTTGCGGCGGAATGGAGGCGGCTTGGCCGCAAGATTGCCCCTAATGAACTGCGCCGTGGCGGTGGTGGAACGCCCGCTCTTTCTCTATTTATAGGGCCATGGCCGAAGGGAATCGTAAGGGCGCAGGGCGCCCGGCGGGGAAAGCCGGCAGCGCCAAGGGCCGCAGCCGCAAGACCACCGTTTCCAGCCGTTCCACCCGGAAGAATGGAACGCGCGGCAAGCGCGCGCTTCGTGCCGCCGGCATTCTGCGCCGCGTGGCGACCTGGTCGCTGGTGGCGACCATCTGGGTTGCGGTTCTGGGGACCGGCGTTCTGGCCTGGTATGCCTACGACCTGCCCGAAGTGGGCGAGATCGAGCAGCTTACCCGGCGCCCGAACATCACCTTGCTGGCCGCGGACGGCAGCCGGCTTGCCTCTTTCGGCGACCGCTTTGGGGCGACCCGCGCCCTGCATGAACTGCCCCCCCATCTGCCCCGGGCCGTCATCGCTGTAGAGGACCGGCGCTTCTACGATCACGGCGGGATCGACTTTCGCGGCCTGCTGCGGGCGGTGTTCGTCAATATCCGTGACCTCCGCCTCTCCCAGGGCGGCTCAACCCTGACCCAGCAGCTTGCCAAGAACCTCTTCCTGACCTCGGAGCGCACCTTCAAGCGCAAAATCCAGGAAGTGATGCTGGCGTTCTGGCTGGAGCGCCGCTTCACCAAGGACCAGATCCTCACCATTTATCTGAACCGCGTCTATCTGGGCGCCGGCACCTACGGCGTCGATGCGGCCGCGCGTCACTATTTCGGCAAGCCGGCGACCGAGGCGACGCTTTACGAATCCGCCCTGCTGGCGGGGCTTCTGAAGGCGCCTTCGCGGCTGAACCCGACCCGCGACCCGGCCGGCGCCGACCAACGCGCCGGTCTGGTGTTGCAGACCATGATCGAGAGCGGCTTCATCAACCGGGCCGCCGCCGAAGCGGCGCTGGCGGAGAAAACCCCGACCCGCGTGGCCAACGACAATATGGCCCCGCATTTCGCCGACTGGATACTGGCCCAGGCGCGGGCCTATCTCGGCGGCATCGACAGCGACATCCGGATAGTGACCACCATCGATCCCAAGCTGCAGCGGATCGCGCGGGACGAACTGACGGGGCTGCTGAACGAACAGGCCGCGGCGCGCCAGGCCGGGCAAGCGGCGCTGGTCAGCCTGTCGCCGGACGGCGCGGTGCGCGCCATGGTCGGCGGGCGCGACTATGGCGTCAGCCAGTTCAATCGCGCGACCCAGGCACTGCGCCAGCCCGGCTCGGCCTTCAAGACCTTCGTCTACCTGGCGGGCCTGGAAGCGGGTCTGAACCCGGACAGCGAGGTCCAGGACGCCCCGGTGCGGTTTGGCAAGTGGACTCCCAAGAACTACGGCGGGCGCTACTACGGCAAGGTCACCCTGCGCGAATCCTTCGCCCGCTCGATGAACTCCGTTGCGGTCCGCATCACCCAGAAGGTCGGCCCGAAGAAGGTTGTCGAGGCGGCGCGGCGCCTGGGCATCACCAGCGAGCTGCGCCCCAACGGCGGTATCTCGCTGGGCGCTTCGGAAGTGACCTTGCTGGAATTGACCGGGGCCTATGCGGTCTTTGCCAACCAGGGCCGCATCGCCGGCCCCCACGGCATCACGGAAATCCGCGATGCCCGCGGCAAGCTGCTGTTCCGCCGCGAAGCCTCGGCCGGCGAAACCGTCGTCTCGGCCGGCAACATCGCCAAGATGTCCAATATGATGTCGGCGACGGTGGTCTGGGGCACCGGCAAGGCGGCCCAGCCGGGCCGGGCGGCTGCGGGCAAGACCGGCACCAGCCAGGACTTCCGCGATGCCTGGTTCATCGGCTACACCGCGGAACTGGTGACCGGCGTCTGGTTCGGCAACGATGACGGCGCGCCGATGGACAAGGTCACCGGCGGCAATCTGCCGGCCCAGCTCTGGGGCCGCACCATGACCCGGGCCCTGGACGGCCAGCCGCAACGGTCCCTGCCCGGTGGCGGCGACCTCATCGCCCAGAACGCGGACGACAGCATCGGCGGTTTCATCGGCCGTATCCTCAAAGGCCTGACCGGTGACGAGCCGGCTGCGGCGCCGCGGCCGGCGAGCCAGAAACGCGCGCCGAGCCAGCAGGACGACAAGCCGTTCTGGAAGCGCGAAAGCCAGCGCGACTGAACGCTATAGCGTTTTCGACTTACGTCGGATCGGTTCCAGCCCGCAACCCCTCCCGGCCACCCCCAAAATATCCCATAGGCGATTATCCTGGTGGGTGGCCGGGAGGGGGTGCGGGCCGGTGCCGTCAGTCTATCCTGCCGTCGCGTCAATCGGCTTGCGCGGCCAGTGGCGGCGCCAGGCGCACCACCAGCCAATAAGCCAGGATGGCGCCCAGGGAAACCAGGGCGATGGCGGCCATCATCGGCAGGGCGGAGGTGCCGCTGCCATGGCCCACGGCGATCCCGACCAGCGCCGCGAAGCCCATCTGGAAGAACCCCATCAGCGCCGAGGCGGAACCGGCGATCCGCGGGAAGGGGCCGAGGGCGCCGGCCTGGGCGTTGGGCAGCACAAGGCCACAGCCGATCATGAAGACGGCCACCGGGCCGACGACGGAGACGACGGTCACCATGCCGCCGAGGACAAGCAGCAGGCCCAGAAGGCCGCCGAAGCCCTGCACCAGGCTGCCGAGCTGGATCATGCGCTCCAGGCCCAGGCGCTTTGTCAGGCGGCCGGAAAGGAAAGTGCCGATCATGTAGCCGACCACGATGGCGGCGAAGCAAAAGCCGTAGAGATCTGGGCTCAGGCCGAGCAGGCCGATCAGCACGAAGGCAGACCCGGAGATGAAGGAAAAAATGCCGGCGTAGGAAAACGCGATGATCATCGCATAGCCCAGATAGCTGCGGTGGCGCAGCAGCGTCAGGTAGTTGGCGGCCAGGCGCGCCGGTTGGGTCGCCGCCGGGTCCATCCATTTATTGGTCTCCGGCAGGATCGCCAGGATGGCGATGAGGGCGAGGGAGGCGAAGGCCGTCAGCAGCAGGAAGTTGGCCTGCCAGCCGAACCAGACCTCCAGGTAGCCGCCGACGATCGGCCCGATGGCGGGGGCCAGCGCCATGGCCATGGCCATGTAGGACAGAACCTGCGCGGCGCCTTCGCGGCCATAGACGTCGCGCACCACGGCGCGGCCGAGGACCGGCCCGACGCAGGCTCCCAGAGCCTGAAGGAAACGCGCCAGGATCAGCACCTCGATATCCGGGGCGACGACGCAGAGCAGGCTCGCCAGAAGATAGAGCGCAAGACCGCCCAGGATGATCGGGCGGCGTCCGAAGCGGTCGGACAGCGGGCCGCAGATCAACTGGCCGCAGGCAAAACCGGCGAGAAAGACCGAGAGGGTGAGCTGCACGGCGGCGGCATCCACCGCGAAAGCCGTCCCGATGGCCGGCAGCGACGGCAGATAGAGGTCGGTGGAAATCGGGCCGAGCGCCACCAGCACGGTCAGAAGAACGGTGACGCTCAGGCTGTTGGCACGGGCCATCTGGACTCCTTAGATCGGATCATGTTTTGACGGAACCACTTCGTGGTTTCGACAAAACATGTGAATCCGATCGATATCAAACAGTTAGAGCAGATTCACCGGGTTGGATGGATCGCCTTCAGCGATTCCATCCAACCCGGTTCTGCTCTAGGAATTGGACAAGTGGACTTACCGCCGGCGGCCGGGCCGCCCTATAGTCATCGCAGGGCTTTAGAACACAAGAGGGTTTCGCGATGGCGGCAGATGACGGGGCAGCGGATCAGGGCGGCGGTTTCATGTCGGCGGACGCCTATGGGCGCTCTCTGACGGGTTTCGGCGTCAACATGCTGGTGCGCGATATGGCACGCAGCCTGGCCTTTCTCTCAGAGGTGCTGCAGATCGAAACGGTTTACAGCGACCGCGATTTCGCGGTCTGCCGCTACCGGGGTCAGGAATGGATGTTGCATTCCGACGCCAGCTATCACAGCAACCCGCTGCTTTCCCTCACCGGCGACGGGGCGATCCGCGGCGCCGGTCTGGAACTGCGGCTTTACGGGATCGATCCGGATGCCGCCGCGGCGCGGGCCGAAGCGGGCGGGCACCATCTGCTGCAGGCCCCTGCCGACAAGCCCCATGGCCTGCGCGAGGCCTTCATCGTCGATCCCGACGGCTATGTCTGGGTGCCCTCGGCGGCGAAGGCGGGTTAGTTTTCGGTTTGCGCCGAGGCGGTTCTCCCCTTTTCTGTCATCCCGGACTTGATCCGATCTAGCCGTAGCGATGAACCCGGGCGCCCTCGTGGCTGAGCCAGGTTTTGGCCCGTTCCATCTCGGCGGTCAGGCTGCCCGCGACTTTCCAGAAGCGCTGGGAATGGTTCAGCTCCGCCAGGTGCGCGACCTCGTGGGCCACCACATAGTCGAGCACGAAGTCCGGGGTGAGTATCAGCCGCCAGGAAAAATTCATGTTGCCCTTGCTGGAACAACTGCCCCAGCGGCTGCGCGTATCGCGCAGGCTGATGCGGCCGATGCGGCGGTCGATCTGCGCGGCCTTTTCGCGGGCGCGGCGGGTGATCTCGGCGCGGGCTTCGCGCTTCAGGAAGTCGCCCAACCGGCGCGGCAGATGCTCGGCCTGGCCGGAAACGACGATGCGCTCCTCGCCGCGCCAGACGCCCCGCCGCGCGGCAGCGTCGTGCACCACCAGATGGTCGACACCCAGCAGCGGGATCACCACACCGGGCACAAAGGGTATGCGCGGGGGCAGGGCTTCCAGGTGTTTGAGAATCCAGCCGCTGTTGCGTTCGGCAAAATCCATCGCTTCGCGGATCGGCGTGCGGCGCGGCAGGACCATGACGATGCCGTCGCCGGTCTTGCTGATCCGAAGGCTGATGCGCCGGGCCCGTGGATGGCGCTGCAGTTCCACCGGTACGTCCCGCTCGGCCAGATCCAGGCTGCCCGGTTGCAGGGCCTGAAGCTGGATGCTGCGGGGGGCGTCGCTTCGCGTCGGCATGACTCTCTATAGCCCCCGGCGCCGGATTCCGGCAAGGCCGGCTTGCCGGGGCGCAGAGGATCATGGGGAGTATTGTGTAGAGCGCTATTGCGAATAATTGATTTTTGTCAGTAAGTTATCTGAATGGACAGCCTGCTGCGCCCCCATAGCCTGCGCCTGGAAGAGGTCGGCATCGGCCACAATGCCGGACCGCCGCTGGTGCAGTCCGGGTGGCACCTCTATGCCTGGAAGCGAGCCAGGAAAGAAGCCTGGAAAAGCCCGCCGATCGAGGTGGTGCGGCAGCGCGCCAGGCGCGCCCGCGAACTGGGCATGACCTACCAGCAGTACACGCTTGAGATCCTGGAGCGCGGGCGCTTTCTCTGACTCTGGCGAGCGAGTGGGCGCGACCCTTCGAGACGCGGCCCTGCGGGCCGCTCCTCAGGGTGGGGTCATTTGTTGAACCTCATGCTGAGGAGGGCCGCAGGCCCGTCTCGAAGCATGGCGGCCAGACTCTTTGACGGTTTTACGGCACCGGCCCGGAACCGCTTCGACGTAAGTCGAAAACGCTCTACTCCGCGCGTTCGGCTTCGCTGGTCAGCAGGACCGCCTTGCGGTCCAGGCCCCAGCGATAGCCGCCCAGCTCGCCGTTTTCGCGCAGTGCCCGGTGACAGGGGATAACCAGGGAAACCGGGTTGGTGGCGCAGGCGCGGCCGACGGCGCGCTGGCCTTTCGACACCCCCAGGCTTTCGGCGATCTCCGAGTAGCTGCGGGTCTCGCCACAGGGAATGGCGATCAGCTCCTGCCAGACCCGGCGCTGAAAGGCGGTGGCCTGGACGTCCAGCGGCAGATCCGCGTTGGGGGTCTCCCCCTCCAGAAAGGCGATCACCACGGCCACCGACTGGGCGATGGAGTGCCGGTCGCGGGTGATGCGCTCGGCCTTCGGAAATTCCTGCTCCAATTGCGCGACCAGCGCCGCGTCGTCGCTGCCGAGACTGAGGAAGCAGAGCCCCTTGGCGGTGGCGGCCACCAGCAGGCGGCCGAGCGGCGAGTCCACCACGTCGTAGGCGATGTCCGCGCCCTTGCCGCCCTTGGCATAGGATGCCGGGGTCATGCCCAGCAGGCGCTCGGCCCGCTCGTAGATGCGGCTGGAAGAGCCGTAACCGGCCCCATAGGTCGCCTGGGCGATGGATTCGCCCTGTTTCAGCTGTTCGCGGAAGGCGGCGCCGCGGCGGGCATCGCCGTAATCCCGGGGGCTGACCCCCATGATCCGTTTGAAAAGCCGCTGCAGGTGCCAGGGGCTGACCGCCAGGGCCTCGGCAATCTCCGCCAGGGTCAGGCGCTCGCCCTCATTCCGGTCGATCATGGCACAGGCATCGCGCACCAGCGCGATCTGGCGCGTGCCGGCGCCTCCTTTTGCGTTCACCGCCTGTTTCGCCCTCTCAATGTCCATCTGCCGGTCTCCCGTCTGAAAATAGCGTGCTATGAGGGTTTTTAGCCAGAATCACGGCGCCCCTCTATCCGAAGCTTGTGCGCAAAAAGAGGGATCGATGCCTAATCATCTTGCTCAGGCGCCGTCATGGGCACACAATCGGGCTGTCATAAAACAGTAATAAAGATGTCAAAAGAGCATCGCGGCTCATGGCTAGCTTCAGCGCCCAGTTGGAACTATCCGAGCCGAAATCAGCTTAGTCGCCTTAACAGGGAGGGAATCCTCATGCGTCTGAACCGCAAAGCCATAACCCTGGCTGCCGCCGCCGCCTTTGCCGGCAGCCTGCCGAGCGCTGCCTTGGCAGCCACCGAGATCAACTGGTGGCACGCCATGGGCGGCAAGCTGGGTGAGAAAGTCAACGAGATCGCCGAGGGCTTCAACGCCTCCCAGAGCGACTACAAACTGATCCCGATCTACAAGGGCAACTATACCGAGACCATGACGTCGGCCGTCGCGGCCTTCCGCGCCAAGCAGCAGCCGCATATCGTTCAGGTCTTCGAGGTTGGCACCGCCTCCATGATGGGCGCCAAGGGCGCCATCAAGCCGGTCTACCAGTTGATGACCGAAGCCGGCGAGCCTTTCGACCCCAGCGCCTATCTGGCCTCGGTCACCGGCTACTATACCGACACCGACGGCAACATGCTGTCCATGCCGTTCAACAGCTCCACCCCGGTGCTCTATTACAATAAGGACGCCTTCGCCAAAGCCGGCCTCGATCCCGATGCGGCCCCGGCGACCTGGCCCGAGGTCGAGGCCGCGGCGCGCAAGCTGCAGGCCGCCGGCTATGCCTGCGGTTTCACCACCGGCTGGCAGTCCTGGGTGCAGCTGGAAAACTTCAGCGCCTGGCACAACGTGCCTTTCGCCACCAAGGCCAACGGCTTTGCCGGTGTCGATACCGAGCTCTCCTTCAACTCGCCGCTGCACGTGAAGCATGTCGGCACCATGGCCAACTGGCAGAAGGAAAAGATCTTCGACTACGGCGGCCGGCGTTCCGATTCAGCGCCGAAGTTCTATAACCAGGAATGCGGCATGTACATGAACTCCTCGGCGGCCTATGCCGGGGTCAAGGCCAATGCCAAAGACTTCGAATTCGGCGTCGGTGCCCTGCCCTATTGGCCGGATGCCGGCGAGCCGCAGAACTCCATCATTGGTGGTGCCACCCTCTGGGTGCTGACCGGTCATGAGGACGCGGAGTACAAGGGCGTCGCCAAGTTCTTCTCCTACCTCGCCTCGGCTGAGGTGCAGGCCGACTGGCATCAGTTCACCGGCTACCTGCCAATCACCCATGCCGCGGCCAAGCTGACCAAGGAACAGGGTTTCTATGCCGAGAACCCCGGCACCGACGTGGCGATCATGCAGATGACCGGCAACGCGCCGACCGAGAACTCCAAGGGCCTGCGTCTCGGCAACTTCGTGCAGATCCGCGACGTGATCAACGAAGAGCTGGAAGCCATCTGGAACGGCGACAAGACCGCCCAGCAAGGCCTCGACGATGCCGTCAACCGCGGCAACACCTTGCTGCGTAAGTTCGAAAAGACCGTCAACTAGGCACCTGCCCTCTATGGGCGGCGGCGGTCCGGTATGCCCGCTGCGCCGCCGCCCCGGGGGCCTGGTTGATTTCTTATGCAGCACAAACGGGTCATCTTCCAGGGGCGCGCCCTGCCCTATTTCCTGGTCCTGCCCCAGCTCGCCATCACGCTTGTTTTTTTCATCTGGCCGGCGACCCAGGCGCTCTATCAATCGGTTCTGATCGAGGATCCCTTCGGTCTCGGCTCCAGCTTTGTCTGGTTTGAGAATTTTGAGGATCTCTTCGCCGATCCGGCCTATCTCGGCTCCTTCCGCACGACGATTATCTTCAGCCTTGGGGTCACGACGCTGTCGATGGTCACCGCCCTGGTGCTGGCCGCCATGGCCGACCGGGTGGTGCGTGGCGCCACTACTTACAAGACGCTGTTGATCTGGCCCTATGCCGTGGCGCCGGCCGTCGCCGGCATCCTCTGGTGGTTCATGTTCAATCCCTCCATCGGGGTTCTGGCCTACGTCCTGCAACAGCTCGGCTACGATTGGAACCACTATCTCAGCGGTGGGGATGCCATGACCCTGGTGGTCATCGCCGCTTCCTGGAAACAAGTCAGCTACAATTTCCTGTTCTTCCTGGCCGGCCTGCAGGCGATTCCCAAGTCGCTGATCGAGGCGGCGGCCATCGACGGCGCCGGCCCGGTCAAGCGCTTCTGGACCATCATCTTTCCGCTGCTTTCGCCCACCACCTTTTTCCTGCTGGTGGTGAATGTGGTCTATGCCTTTTTCGATACCTTCGGGATCATCCATGCCACCACCTCCGGCGGCCCGGCCCAGGCGACGACGATCCTGGTCTTCAAGGTCTACAACGACGGTTTCGTGGGTCTCGATCTCGGCGGCTCGGCGGCGCAGTCGGTCATCCTCATGGCCATCGTGGTCGCGCTGACCGTGGTGCAGTTCCGCTACATCGAGCGCAAGGTCGAGTACTGAGCGAGATGATCGAGAACCGCCCCATCTTCACCGCCGTGACCCACATCGTGCTGATTCTGGGCGCGCTGATGGTCGCCTTTCCGATCTGGCTCGCCTTCGTCGCTTCGACCTATCCGGCGGAGGATCTGGTCTCCGGCGTGCTGCCGCTCTGGCCGGGTGACCGTTTCCTCGAAAACTACAGCTCTGCGCTCACCGGCGGGGTTGAGGCCGCGGGCAGCCCGCCGGTGCTGCTGATGATGGTGAACAGTCTGGTCATGGCCTTCGCCATCGCCTTGGGCAAGATCGCCATCTCGATCATCTCCGCCTTTGCCATCGTCTACTTCAGCTTCCCGTTCCGCACCACGGCCTTCTGGGTCATCTTCATGACCCTCATGCTGCCGGTCGAGGTGCGCATCCTGCCGACCTACGAGGTGGTGGCGCAGCTCGGCATGTTGGACAGCTATGCCGGCCTGTCGGTGCCCTTGATCGCCTCGGCGACGGCGACCTTTCTGTTCCGCCAGTTCTTCCTGACCATCCCCGATGAAATGCTCGAAGCAGCGCGCATCGACGGCGCGGGCCCCTTGCGCTTCTTCTGGGACATTCTGCTGCCCTTGTCGCGCACCAATATCGCCGCGCTTTTCGTCATCCTCTTCATCTTCGGCTGGAATCAGTATCTCTGGCCGCTGCTGGTTACGACCGACGAATCCTACTACACCATCGTGATGGGCATTCAGCGCATGGTGGCGGTGCCTGATTCCGAACCGCTCTGGCATCTCATCATGGCGACGGCGATCCTGGCGATGATCCCGCCGGTTTTCGTGGTGGTCGCCATGCAGCGGCTCTTCGTCAAAGGCCTGGTGGAGACCGAAAAATGAAGTACGGGAAATAGGAAACGCCATGGCAGACATCTCCATCCGCTCCGTGAAAAAGAGCTACGGCGACACCAAGGTGATCCATGGTGTTTCCGTCGATATCCGCGACGGCGAGTTTGCCGTCATCGTCGGACCCTCGGGCTGCGGCAAGTCGACCCTGCTGCGCATGATCGCCGGGCTGGAGCGCATCACCGAAGGGGAGATTTCGATCGGCGGGCGGGTGGTCAACAACCTGGAGCCCAAGGACCGCGACATCGCCATGGTGTTCCAGAACTATGCGCTCTATCCGCATATGACGGTCTACGACAACATGGCCTACGGCCTGAAGATCGCCGGTACCCCGCGCGCGGAGATCGATGAGCGGGTCGCCGAAGCAGCCGGCATTCTAGAGCTGAAGGAACTGCTGACCCGCAAGCCGCGACAGCTTTCCGGCGGCCAGCGCCAGCGTGTCGCCATGGGCCGTGCCATCGTGCGCAAGCCCGCCGCCTTTCTGTTCGATGAGCCGCTGTCGAACCTGGATGCCAAGCTGCGTGTGCAGATGCGCCTGGAGATCAAGCGCCTGCAGCGCCGTCTCGGCACCACGTCGGTCTATGTCACCCACGACCAGGTGGAGGCCATGACCATGGCCGACAAGCTGATCGTGATGAACGGCGGCCATGCCGAACAGATCGACAGCCCGTTGGAGATCTACGAGCGGCCAGCCAGTCTTTTCGTGGCCGGCTTCATCGGCTCCCCGGCGATGAACTTTCTGCCCGCCGAAGTGGCCGGCGACGGCGGCAGCCTGACGGTCAGCCAGGGCACGGCAATCCGGCTTTCCAACGGCATGGGCGCGCAGGCCGGGCGGCGTCTGACCCTGGGGGTTCGCCCGGAGCATCTGCACGCGGCCAGCGCCGGCGATGCCGCTTTCACCCTGCAGGTTCAGATGGTGGAAACCCTGGGCGCCGACACCCTGGCGCACGGCGTTCTTGCTGGACAGAGCGACAGCCTGACCCTCAGGGTGCCGGGCACCATGAAGATGACAGAGGGCGACAGCCTGCCTCTGGTCGCCGATCCCGGCGCCCTGCACCTCTTCGATCCGGAAAGCGGCCAGCGTATCGCCGATATCTGACTGGCTGTACGCCGCCTGAGGTTCTTCAGCTGCCGGCGGTCTGTGCCGGGTCGACCTGCTGGGCCAGGCCCTCGGCAATTTCCTCTGCCGTCGTGGCGTGGGTGAAGTGGCTCAGATAGCTGCCGTCCGGCGCCATCAGGTAGATGATCGAGGAGTGATCCATCAGATAATCGCTGGCGTCGGCCTGTTCGACTTTTTTGTAAAAGACGCGATAGGCCTTGGCGGTCTGGGCGACTTCTGCCTCGCTGCCGGTCATGCCGAGCATGGAGGGGTGAAAGTGGCTTACGTAGTCCGCCAGGGCCTCGATCGTATCGCGGGCCGGGTCCACGGAAACGAAAATAGGCGTTACCGCGGCCGCTTTGGCTTCACTGCTCTCGGCCAGGATGTCCAGGCCCTGGGTGATGGTGGAGAGGCTCGTCGGGCAGATATCCGGGCAGTAGGTGTAGCCGAAGAAAATCAGCGAATAGCGGCCCTGAAGGTCGGCTTCGCTGCGCCGGGCGCCGGTATGGTCGGTCAGGCTGAAGGGGCCGCCGATCAGCGCGGTGCCGCTGCTGCGCGTTTCGCTGGAAACGATCCCTGTCGGTTTTGGCGGCTGGAGCGAGAGCCAGGTGCCGAAGCCGACGGCCAGCAGCAGCAGACCCAGGGCCGATATCAGCAGAATTCTCAGATTTTTCGACATCGGTGTGGATCTCCTGTTTTGGGGCCCCGGCCCCGGCGGTTTCGCTCAGGGCGGCAGCCTCTCAGATAGAGGTAACGGCGGCGCCCTGCAATGCGGCGCGCTGTCGCGTCTGTGCCTCTGTTTTTGGTCTAAGGCAAGGCTTCGCGCAGCTTGTCGGAATGGCCGTTGCTGAATTTGCGGTCGATCACGATGCTCCGCCCCGTCGCCCCGTTTCCGTAATAGGAGGTGTTCAGGGAAACGCGCTCGAAGATTTTCGCGCCCTCCAGGGCGCCGCCGCCGAAGAGCCCGACGGATTTTGAGAAGGCATAGATGTCCGAGGTAAAGTCCGTGGACCGGGAAGCCTCCACCCCGCGGCCGATGGGGCCGACGGAGATACTGGCATCGGCGCCCAGCTTGAACTCGCTGGACAGCATGGCATCGACGGCCTTGTCGCTCATCAGCACAAAGACCACTTCCTTCACCTCGCCGCCGATCTGCAGGCCGATGGAGCCCGCGGCCAGGGTATAGAAAGCCGGGGAAGACCAGCTGCCGTCGGTGCCGCGGGACATGAACACGCCCGATCCGCCTTCGGCGCCGATGATAAAGCCGCCCTTCACCAACTGCGGGACGATGTAGATGCCCTTGGCGTTCTTGACGAAATTCGTCAGCTGGAAGAAATCCTTGTCGGCTAACAGACGCTCGACGCTCAAGCGGGATTCGGTGACCAGGGCTTCCGATTCGGTTTCCGCTGCGGCGATGGTGCTGCCGAAAGACAGCATGAAGAGCGCGGCGGCGGCCCCTCGCAGGCCGCGCTGGATCGCTGAACCAATCATGAAACAACCTTCCTGAAATTTGATGCCTGCGGACAATACCATGACCCTCGCCCTCTTCGGGAGGGGCATTGCTACGTCCAGAAGGGGTGTGCCTGTGACCATTTCGGCCGGATTCTCGCCTTTTTTGGATGACGCAGCGGCCCGGCTCCCTATGCCGGGGCCTCTACATCTGGGGCATATGGGGCCGGCCGTTGACCAGCGCAACGCGCCAGCTGCCGCTGCCGCCGTCGTTCCCGGCGAAGTGATCGAGCCGGGTCAGGGCGCAGTTGTCGACCGCAAAGGCCAGCGCCGCTTCCGGTGTCAGGCCCAGGGCGTGGCCCAGCGCGGCGCGGATCGGCCCGCCGTGGCTGACACAGATGATATCGCCGCCGGAAAAGCGCTCGTTCAGGCGGCCGACCGCTGCGGCCACCCGCGCATAGACGGCCGCGAAACTCTCCCCACCCGGCGGTGTTTCCTCGGCGGGCGCAAGCCAGAAGCGATGCCAGCTGCCCTCGCGCTGGGCGTCCAGCTCCGCATAGGTCATGCCCTGCCAGGCGCCGAAGTCCTGCTCGGCCAGATGCGGTTCCACCTCAAAGGCCGGCGCCGCACGATAGTGGTCGGCGATTGCCGCTGCCGTCTGCCGGGTCCGCGACAGCGGCGTGACAACCCAGGCGGCGTCTTCCGGCAGTTGGTGGGCGAGGCCGCGAAACACCGCCGTGTCGCTGCAGTCGCAGGCAACGTCGCGGTTGCCGTAGATACGCCCGTCCTGGCCGATCACCGGGGCGTGGCGTACCCACCACCAACGGGTCATGGTCATATTCTTTCCTTTAGCATCTTCAGGGGCCTTCTTACGGGGCGGCGGCAGCCAGGACCAGAAGGATCGCGGTGGCACCGATCTGCTGGGCGGCGCCGAGAACGTCGCCGGTATAGCCGCCGATCTGGCGACGGGCCAGCAGCGCCACCAAGCCCTGTGCGGCGACCAGCGCCAGCAGGCTCAGAACGGCGGCCTGCCAATCCAGCAGCACGAAGGCCAGCGCTGCGGCAATCAGGATGGCCGCCAGGGCCGCGCTGCCGCCCGGGCGCCCGACGTGGGCGGCAAGGCCGTCCGGCCGTGCCGGCGGCAGGCCCGCCATGATGGCCGCCAAGCCGCCGCGCGAAAGGCTCTCGGCGGCGATCAGCGCGGCGGCGACGGCCCCGGGCTCGGCGATTGCCGCCAGGCTGCCGGCGCGCAGCGCAAGCGCCAGGATCAGCGCGATGACCCCGTAGCTGCCGATCCGGCTGTCGCGCATGATCGCCAGCTTGCGCGCGCGGTCGCCCCCGCCGCCGAAGCCGTCGGCCAGATCGGCCAGGCCGTCTTCATGCAACGCCCCGGTGACCAGGACCGTGGCCACGATGGCCGACAGCGCCGCCAGGCCTGGCGGCAGGCCCAGGCGGTCGGCGGCAAGGAAGATCAGGGCGGCGATGACCCCGACCAGCGCCCCGACCAGGGGGTAGCAACGGCTGGCCCGGGCCAGGGGTGTTGCGTCTTCCAGGGGGGCCGGCGCGGCCCGCTGCGGCATTCGACCGCTGGGCAGGCGCGTCAGAAGGGCGAGCGCGATCTGCAGGTCCTGCAGCCAGGCGCGCGGTGAAACAAGCGACGACAAATGTGTGGACGGCGGGGGCAAGGGCGTGATCTGTCGTTGTTTTGATGGTGGTTTTCGGTGTTTCTCTTCCGGGCCGTTTATATGACAGTTCGGCGCGTTGGCCTAACCCCGTTGCACATCTGCGTCGCCCCTGTGTTTTGAGTGTTTGGAGGTTCCTATCATGACCGCTGCGGAGACGATCGTCAGGTTCGATGAGATCCGCGACCTGATGAAATCCCTTTTGCCGCCGGATGAAGAGGCCGCCGTTATCGCGCGGAACCGGCAGGCCCAGCTCACCAAACCAGCCGGATCTCTGGGCCGGCTTGAGGACATGGCGGTCTGGCTGGCGACTTGGCAGGGACGCAATCCGCCGTCGGTGGAGCGGCCCTACACGGCGGTTTTTGCCGGCAATCACGGCATCGCCGGCAAAGGGGTATCGGCTTACCCGGCCGAGGTAACGGCGCAGATGGTGCGGAATTTCATCGACGGGGGCGCGGCGGTGAACCAGCTCTGCAGCCTGGCGAACGCCGACCTCAGGGTTTACGAAATGGCCCTGGATGAGCCGACCGGCGATATGTCCGAGGGCCCGGCCATGGACGAGGAAGACTGCGCCAGAGCCATGGCCTACGGCATGATGGCGGTGGAAGGCGGAATCGACGTTCTGGCTCTGGGCGAGATGGGGATCGGTAACACGACGGCGGCGGCGGCGCTGTGCTGCGGCCTTTATGGCGGTCCGGCGGCGGACTGGGTGGGGCCGGGCACCGGCATCGATGCCGCCCGGATGGCCGAGAAGGCGCGCCTCATCGATCAGGCCGTCGCCCTTCACCGTGACGGGCTGGACGATCCCCTGGAGGTGCTGCGCCGTCTCGGCGGCCGTGAACTGGCGGCCATCGCCGGGGCGATCCTTGCCGCGCGCATGGCCCGTACGCCGGTCCTGCTGGACGGTTATGCCTGCACGGCGGCAGCGGCGGTGCTTCATGCCCTGGATCCGCGCGCGATCGATCACTGCCTTGTCTCGCATGTCTCGGCAGAGCCGGGCCATAAGCATTTGCTACAGCGCATCGGCAAAGAGGCCCTGGTGGATCTTGGGCTGCGCCTGGGCGAGGCCTCCGGCGCCATGGTGGCGGTGCTGCTGCTGAAGGCCGCGGTTGCCTGCCACAACGGCATGGCGACCTTTGCGGAGGCAGCCGTCTCGGGGCCCGGCGAAACCTCATAGGCCGGGTCTTGCCTTTCCGCGGCGGGCGGCCAGACTGGACCGCATGAACGAGACCGATGCCCAGATCGAGGCCCAGGCTGGCGCCCAGACTGCGGCGCCTGCGGCGGCCCCGGCGCCCGGCGGACGCCTGCGCCTGCGCACCCTGGTGGCGATCCGCTGGATCGCCCTGCTGGGGCAGGCCATTACCCTGGCGGTGGTCTATTTCGGCCTCGGTTACGAAATCCTCTTTGTGCCGGCCATGGCGGTGATCGCCTTTTCCGGGGTGCTGAACGTGGTCTTGTCGGTCACCCGGCCCAGTGCCACCTGGGCCAGCGACCGCGAGGCGATCTGGAACCTCTGCTTCGACGTGGTGCAGCTTGCGGTCCTGCTCGGCCTCACCGGCGGCCTGCAGAACCCCTTTGCGATTCTGGTTCTGGCGCCGGTGGTGGTTTCCGCCTGGGCCCTGTCGCGCCGCAGCACGCTGATCATCTCGGCGCTGGCGCTGGCGCTGGTCTCGGTGCTGGCGGTTTGGCACCTGCCCCTGCCCTGGCCGAACAGTGGCATTCAGCTCTCGCCGGTCTATATCGCGGGTGTGTGGACCGCTCTGGTGATCGCGGTGATCTTCATTGCGTCCTATGTATCCTCGGTGGCGCAGGAAAATCGCCAGATGTCACAGGCCCTGGAGGCAACACGGCTGGCGCTGGCGCGCGAACAGCAGCTCTCCGCCCTCGGCGGTCTGGCGGCGGCGGCGGCGCATGAACTGGGCACGCCGCTGGCGACCATCGCGGTGGTTGCGCGCGAACTTCAGCGCGAGCTGGCTGACGATTCGCCGTGGCGCGACGATGTCGAACTGCTGCATGCCGAATCCCTGCGCTGCCGTTCAATTCTGGCCGGCCTGGCGGAGCGGCCGGCCTGGGATGACGGTTCGCCCTATCACCGGCTGCCCATGGTGGCGCTGGTCGAAGCCGCCGCCGCGGCCCATCAACGCGACGGCGTGGTTCTGGAAATCAAGGCCGGGCCGGCGATCGACAGTGACGCAACCCAACCGATCGTGACCCGCAATGCCGAGGTGCTGCACGGCCTGGGCACGTTGATGCAGAACGCCATGCAGTTTGCCCGGCACAAGGTGGTCGTCGATCTGACCTGGGACGAGGAGTCGGTGATGTTGCGCATCGGCGATGACGGCCCGGGCTTCGACGTGACCGTGCTGAGCCGTCTGGGTGAGCCCTATTATTCAACCGGGCCGCGAGACCGGCGCCGTGGCGAAAGCCAGCACATGGGCCTGGGCATCTTCATCGCCCGCACCCTGTTGGCGCATTTCGGCGCCGGCATCGAATTTTCCAACGAGATCTCCGGCGGGGCGGTTGTGGAAATCCGCTGGCCACGCCAGCAGCTGGAGGTCAGGGCGGAACCGGTAGCGGGGATTGAGCGGCCCAGGGATTAAGTGGCCGTGGGATTGAATGGCCGGGTCACAAGAGGTAAGAGAGCGTCATGACCAACGAAGCTGAGACCCTGGAGGCACCGCGCGAGCTGGTTATCGTCGATGACGATCAGCGGTTCTGCGATCGCCTGGCCCGCGCCATGGAGCGCCGTGGCTTTGCCGTTCAGACGGCCTATTCGGTGGCTGACGGCTTGGCCCTGGCACAGCGCTCGGCCCCCGGTTATGCGGTTGTCGACCTGCGTCTCGACGACGGATCCGGTTTGGAGGTCGTGCAGGCGCTGCGCGAAGCGCGGGAAGATGCAAGGATCATCGTGCTCACCGGCTACGGCAACATCGCGACCGCGGTTGCGGCGGTCAAGGTCGGGGCAACCGACTATCTGCCCAAGCCCGCCGATGCCGATCAGGTAGAAGCCGCGCTTCTGGAGCAGGAAGAAGTACTGCCGCCGCCGCCGTGCAATCCCATGAGTGCCGACCGCGTCCGTTGGGAGCATATCCAGCGGGTCTACGAACAGTGCGATCGAAATGTGTCGGAAACGGCAAGGCGCCTGCGCATGCACCGGCGGACCCTGCAGAGAATCCTGGCCAAGTACGCGCCTAGGAACTGACCGCCGCGGTGGCCGGCGTTGCTGAGCGGCGGTGCCTGGTCATCGCCGCGGCGAGGCGTTCACCCGCTTCTTCGCGCGTGATCTTCTCGCTCAGCAGATGATCCAGGAAGTAACCCTGGAAAAGCTTGATGCCGAGTTCGCTGCCGAGTTCGAGCGCATCGTCGCTCTCGCAACGGGTGAGAACGACCCGTTTCGGATCGATCCTTTCCAGCGCCTCGCGCAGCCGGTCGCGGTTTTTTCCTTCCACCTGGCTGCGCAGGCTGCTCGACCATTGCAGCTTCACCAGTTCGGCGCCCAGATCCGCCCGGTTCACATAGGGAAGCGAAAGCTCGGTGATGCCGTCGAGGCAGATGCGGTAGCCGCGATCCAACAGGAATTCCCGCGCGAAGAGATAGCGGGCGACATCGACGTAGATGTCCTGCATCTGTAATTCGATGATGATCGAATTGCGTCTTGGCTGATCGAGCTGTTCATCGAGTTCGAGAAAGCGCGGCGACAGCAGCGAGGCGATGTTGATGTTCAGGCTGAAGGAATGCTTGAGGGTCGCATCGTCGTTCTTGCCGAGCCAAGCCAGCATACGCTGGTCGAGCTTTGTGGTGAGATACTGGAACAGCCAGCGGTCGGAAAAGATATCCTGGCCCGGCAGCAGCGTGTCGCGCAGCGAGCTCATCGAGGTGAAGAGTTCATGGAACAGCGGTTGCGGTTGTCCGCTGTCGTCCAGCTCGCAGACCGCCTGGCGGCTTGTCATCGCCGAGAGGTCGGCCTGGGCGATGGCTTTCTCGACCGCGGCCAGGTCGGTAAGGCTGATCGGCGCTTGTTTTGACTTCTTGGTGCCTGCGGTCCGGGTCGCGTCTCTTTCGGCGCGTTCGGTGACCAGCGACTCCGCGCGGCTCAGCAGTTCCTGATAGCCGTCCTCCAGGTCGAAGTAGCTGCAGAAGGCCTGTTCCGCCGCCGGCTCGCTGGCGAAGAAGGGGTCCTCGCGAAGAACGCGGCAGAGCCGACTCAAGGCCTCGTCGATCTGGGTCACGCTGGCGCGGTTGTAGACCAGGAAAAGGTCTTTGTTGAACAAGTCAAAAAGGCTGGCATCGTGGGTCTTGGCGACCCGCGCCATCATGGTTCGGGCGATGTCCAGGCATTCGGGCAGGCGCTCGAAGTCGATCAATCGTGACAGGTGGGCCTGAACCGCGAAGTAATCGCCGCCACTGCGTTCCAGGCGCTTGATGTGGTTCAGCAAGGCCTGTTCCTGCATTTTCGACTGCTCGGCAGGGCGTGACATGATTGACGCTAGCTCCCACGATATACGTCAAATTCAGTAGCTGCGTAAGCTAAGTACCCTGTTCGATGTTTCATTTCGGTTAACGTTTTCGGATAAACCCATGCCATGTTGTGTTGGCCCGGCCTTCCAAGGCTTTGCTATCGGGCGCTTTCCCGAGGTTGAAGGGCGACCGAGGGACGAGGTGGCGGTGCCGGGCGAAGGCGGAGATCTGGTGCCGGGCCTTGGTTTCCGGCGGGCAATGAGACATAACGTCGGACGTGACAAAGCGGGGGCCGGGATCGCCGGTTGTGGTTCATGAAAGAAGAAACCGATCTGACAGCCTTGATTGGCCGCCTCAAGGCGGTTCCGGTCCTGGTTCTGGGCGATATCATGCTTGACCGCTTCGTCTATGGCAGCGTCGAGCGTATCTCGCCCGAGGCGCCGATCCCGGTGATGCGTATCGAGCGTGAGGCGGCCATGCTCGGCGGGGCCGGCAATGTGCTGCGCAACCTGGCCGCGCTGGGCGCCCGCCCGCTGGGTGTTGGCGTGATCGGCAAGGATGCCGCCGGCGAGGAGGTCGCCGCTCTCGCCGGGCGTTGCCTGGCGCCTGTCGACGGTACGATTGAGTTGCTGCCCCTGGCCGGACGTCCGACCACCATCAAGGAGCGCTTCGCTGCCGGCGGACAGCAGCTCCTGAGGGCCGACCGGGAGGCTTCGGGTGTGCTGGACGGGGATGGCGAGGCCGCGGTCATCGCCGCCGCGCTCTCGGCGCTGGACGAGGCTGCGGCGGTGGTTCTCTCCGACTACGGCAAAGGCCTGTTGACCCCCGCCGTCGTCAAAGCCGTTATCGATGCCGCCCGGCGGCGGGGCTGCGCGCTGGTGGTCGATCCCAAAGGGCGCGATTTCTCCCGCTATCGCGGCGCCAGCTGGGTGACGCCCAACCGCCGCGAACTGCAGGATGCCAGCGGCCTCGCCGGCCGGGAAGACGATGACGTGGTCGCTGCCTGCCGCAAGATCATGAACGACTGCGGTATTGATGCCGTTCTGGCGACCCGCAGCGAACAGGGCATGACCCTGGTAGGTTCCGGGGTAGGTTCCGGTCAGCCGGCGGCGGCCACGCCGGTCCATCACCTGAAGGCCCGGGCGCGGGAGGTCTATGATGTTTCCGGCGCCGGGGATACGGTGGTGGCGGTCTTCGCGGCGGCTCTGGCTGCCGGTCTGCAGCCGGTCCAGGCCGCCGGTCTTGCCAACACCTCGGCGGCCATCGTCGTCGGCAAGCTCGGCACGGCGGTGGCCCAGCCTCATGAGATTACCCAGGCCCTTCATGCGTCGGATCTGATGGCGGCGGAATCGAAGATCGTCGATCTCGATACACTCTTGGAGCGGGCGGCGCGGTGGCGCCAGGCCGGGCTGCGCATCGGCTTCACGAACGGCTGTTTCGATCTGCTTCATCCGGGTCACGTCTCTCTGCTGCATCAGGCAGAGGCCGCCTGCGACCGCCTTGTGGTGGGTCTGAACAGCGATGCCTCGGTTCGCCGCCTGAAAGGCGAGAGCCGCCCGATCCAGAGCGAGGCCGCCCGGGCGGCGGTTCTGGCCTCGCTTGCCAGCGTCAGCCGGGTGGTGGTGTTCTCCGAGGATACGCCGATGGCGGTCATCGAGGCGCTGCGGCCGGACGTCCTGGTCAAGGGCGCCGACTACAGCGTCGACCAGGTGGTCGGTGCCGATGTGGTGCAGGGCTACGGCGGTCGGGTGGTCCTGGCCGACCTGTCCCCCGGGCATTCGACCACGGCGACGATCGAGCGCCTGGAGCGCAGTCGTTCCTGATCAGGCTATGGCTAGAACGTTTTCGACTTACGTCGAATCGGTTCTGGCCCACCCAGCAGGATAATCGCACTGGGTGGCCGGGAGGGGGTGCGGGCCGGCGTTGCTTTCAGAGCGGCGCGGAGAAGCCTTCCGGGTCGAGCAAGGTCGTCAGACGGCGTGCGGCAAGCTGCGCAAAACGCCGGGTGACCGACTTTCTGCGCGCGGCATTGAGGGGGCGGGCCTCGGCCTCCCGGATCAGGGTCGCACCATAGGCATCGGCGACCAACAGCCCCTGGTCGGCGGGGATCAGCTGCTGGGGAAAGCTCTCCGGGACGGCAAAGTAAAAGCGGTCGCAGTAGTCCAGGTAGTCCGGCCACTTCTGATCGTTGCGGAAGTCCTCGACGCTCGACTTGATCTCGACGACCGTCAGGCCGCCTTTGGGGTCAAGGCACATGAGGTCGGCGCGCCGTCCGGAACGCAGGGTGAATTCCGAAAGGCAGACAAGGCCGAGATCGGACTGGAACCGCATCAGGCCGCGCGTCAGCAGGGCCGCGGTGTTGCGGCGCCCGGAAGCAGCGCCGTTGTCAGCCGCGTTACTTGGGGCGTCGTCCGGGTTTGTTGATGGGGCAGAAGACATGCCCGAGAATAGCGCCGTCGGCGCCGGCTTTCCAATACTCCGCCGGCTTTCCAATACTTCCGGGAGAGGCCGCCCGGCCGGGCACCGTCAGGGTTGGCCGGCGAACCGGTCAGGCTGGGCTTACAGCAGTGCCTGCAGCGCAAGGGCCACGGCGACCGCCGGGATCATCCAAAGCGTGGCGGTAATGGCGTAGCCCAGCAGCAGGAAAGGCCGGGTGGTTGCGCCCTCGCTGAAGAGACGGTCGAAGGTCCGCCTTTCGCGGCCCATCAGCAGCACAAGGTAGTAGCGCCGCCAGCCGATCGGAACGGAGCGACGCAGCTCAACCGCGTGCTTGGCGACGCCACGGGCCCCGAACATTTCCTTGATGGCCGCGCATTGTTCCTCGCTGAAGCTTGCCGCCAGCTGCGGATCGATACGTTTGAAGTAGTGTTCTATGAAGGGATCGCGCTGGGCCACCTGTTGATCCAGCAGCTCTGAAGGCTTTCGCGGCGAAGCCCCGTCGAAGTCCTCGGAAGAGGCGTACTGTTGGAACATTTTCAGCAGCTCCCTGGTTGTAATCCGGGTTGGTTCCCCGAAACTGTCACAGCAGCTTTAAGAAGCTGTTAAGGACTGGGCGTCTTTGGCGCGAATTCGCATCAAAGGCTGGTCTTCGCAGGCTGGTGCGGCTGGGAGGGTGCAACCGGCCCGCAGCGCGCCTATATTGGGGGAGTTCGTCCCTGGATCTGTACTCCCGCTCTCTGTGGGGCGTAATGAGAGGTATCAGAATGAAGGCACCAGCACCCGCGTGGTTGCGGCCGGCTGTCGACTACGGGCCCTTGGCGGCGTTTTTTGCGGTCTACTGGCTGAACGGCCTGATGGCGGCGACGCTTGCCATTATGATCGCAACCGCTGCCGCGCTGGCACTGTCGTTCGTGATCGAGCGGCGGATCCCGCCGATGCCCCTGCTCACGGCTATGGTGGTCGGGGTGTTCGGCGGCCTGACGCTTTGGCTGGAAGACGAGACCTTCTTCAAGATGAAGCCGACCATCGTCCAGGTGCTGTTTGCCGCTGTTCTGTTTGGCGGCCTTTTCTTCAAGCGCCCGCTTTTAAAGCCGCTGCTTGCGTCGGCCTGGCCTCTGGACGACGCGGGATGGATCAAGCTTTCCAGCCGTTTTGCCTGGTTTTTTGTTGCCATGGCAGTATTGAACGAAGTGGTCTGGCGGACTCAATCCACCGATTTCTGGGTGACTTTCAAGGTCTTCGGCATTCTTGGCCTGACTTTTATTTTCGTGGCGAGCCAAGTTTACTTCATGCGCGCGCACATGGCGCCTGTGGAAGAAGACCTGGGCGGCTAGAGTACTCCCGGGATCTGAGTTCAAGGTCCGGCGCCTGATCTGGGTTGCCCCGCAATCACAGCGACCCTTGGGCCGGCCCCAGCAGCTTTACGCCGTCTCGCGCCGGCTTTTGCAGTACGGCAATTGCTGGTTGAAGATTTCAGCGAATATTCAATGCGGTTGAATTAACGCAGTAGGTTTCAAGTTTTATTAACTTCGATCTTCTTTACTTGGCCCCAAGTATACGAATCCTATTGTTATGACGGGGTAACCACGATGAACCTCTCAGTTCCTCGCAGAAGTGTCATGCGTTCGATTGCCGGCGCATTGATCCTTGCTGCGTTCTCGGGCCTTGGGTCGAGTCCGACCGAGGCGAAGGTGGTACTTACCTTTGGCACCTACGCCCCGGACAAGCCCTCCGCCATGGTCGCACAGCTGCGGCCCACGCTGGACGCCATCGCCCGTGAAGCCACAGCGGTTCTGGGTGAGGAAGTCGAGATCAGGATGCAGCTGGTGAAAGGTTATGAAGCCGGTGTCGCCCTGATCGTCAATGGCGAAGCCGACTTCACACGCCTTGGCCCGGCTTCCTACATCTTCGCCAAGGACGAAAACGACGGCCTCACCGTGCTGGCCATGGAAAACAAGAACGGGGCGAAGTCTTTCGACGGCGTGATTGCGGTGCACAGAGACAGCACCCTGACCGAAGTGTCTCAGTTGCGCGGCAGGAGTTTTGCTTTCGGGTCCAAGCGTTCGACGCTCGGCCGCTACTTTTCGCAGTTGACGCTGATGCAGGCAGGGCTCCTTGCGCGCGATCTGAAGCGCTATGAGTATCTTGGCCGGCATGACAAGGTCGGACGGGCCGTCGGCTCCGGTCTGTTCGATGCCGGCGCCCTGGAAGAGACCACGTTCCAGAAGCTTGTTGACAAGGGCGTGCCGATCCGGGCCCTCACCAAGTTCAGCAACTCGACCCGGCCCTGGGTGGCGCGCGCCGGCCTTGATCAGCGCGTGCGTGACGCCCTGCGCCAGGCACTGCTCAACGTAGACGATCGCGGTGCACTGCGCGCCCTGCGCTTCGACGGTTTCTTCGAAGGCAACGACAGCGACTACGAACCGACCCGCGATGCCATTCGCCGGAACCCGCAGTTCTTCGCACAGCTTCAGTGAATTTTTTGGTTCAGTGAACTTTTGGCGCCAGAGGCGCTTGAAACTTGGCGCCGCAGGCGCTTGCAGGCAGTAGATGGATCAGCATGATTCCATGCCCAGTATCATCGGGCCCGACGACGACGATGTGCACCGAAGACGGTTCCGTCTCGGCACGCAGCTGTTGCTGGGCCTGGCGACGCTGGCCATATTGCTCGGCAGCTTGGCGGGCTATGTCATCCGCCACACTGAACAGGCCTATCTGACGGAGCGTTCCATCGAGGAGGCGGAACGAAAGTTCGACCTGGTCCGCCTATCGTCCCTCGAAGACATTCTCAGCGAAGATCTTCCGCGCCTTGAGACGACCATGAGCCAGATGATCGTTCGCGATCCGGATCTTTTCTCCGCTGAGATCGTGAATGAGGATGGCACCGTTCTTTATGCCTGGCAGCGCGACGTCGACCAGTCCGATGAGCTCATCGAAATTGCCAAGTCAGTCACCTTTGCCGGTGAGAACTTTGGCCGAATGACCTTCGTCTGGGACAACGCGCGCCTGCAGGAAGAGATAGCCAAACACACCCTGGTGATTGCCGTTTCGGTCGGCGGCGCCTGCCTGCTGCTCTCTCTTCTCATATTCCTGCTGGTGAATGCCTTTGCGATCCGGCCGGTGAACAATCTTTCGGCGCGGCTGATGAACTTCAGTCACGGGGTTTTCGTTTCGCCGGAGGCTTTACCGTCCTTCACCTCGGTGGAGTTGCTGCAGCTGGATGAGGCGGTCAACTCGGTCGGCGCGCTGCTGACTCAGAAGGTTCAGCGCGAAGCGGAGCTGGAAGAAGCCCGCGATCAGGCGGAACTGGCCAACCGGGCGATGACGTCGTTCCTTGCGAACATGAGCCATGAGCTGCGCACGCCCCTCAACGCCATCAACGGGTTCTCCGAGATGATGGTGATGGAGCTCTTCGGCCCCCTTGGTGATCCGCGCTATGTCGACTATGCGAAACAGGTGCACGGCTCCGGGCATCACCTGCTTGCGCTGATCAACGACATACTCGACATCTCCAAGATCGAGGCCGGTAAAGCCGACCTCAGTATTGATGACGTCGATCTGCAGAACGAGGCGGAAACCTGCCTGGAGCTGGTTCAAGACAAGGCTATTCAGGGTAAGCTGCGCCTTGTCATGGATTTCGCGCCGGGCCTTCCAATTCTACGCGCCGACGGCCGGCGCCTGCGTCAGGTGCTGCTCAACCTGCTGAGCAATGCCATCAAGTTCACAGAGCCCGGCGGCGAGATCACGGTATCGGCCGAATGGTCAGCGACAGCAGGCCTGCGCGTTGTCGTGAGAGACAACGGCATCGGTATTCCCGCGGGCAAGCTCGATACCGTTATGCAGCCCTTCGGCCAAGTCGAGAACCCCTACACCCGCCAGCATGAGGGCACCGGACTGGGCTTGCCCATGGCAGCGGCCCTGGTCAAGCTGCACGATGGCGAATTCGCGATCGAAAGCGAACTTGGCAGGGGTACCGTGGTGACCTTTGTACTGCCGGCCGGTTTGGCCAAGGTGCAGCACAGCGCGCCGCTAACGCTGGGGTCGCCGCGCGCGGTGGCTGCCGCGGCCCGCTTTCACCGGGCGTGAGCGGCGCCTTGCGCGGACCCCGGTCAGCCGCCGCATTCCTGTCGCCAGTTGCGCGGTATCGCATCGCTGACGGATGATGCGAAGGTCTTCAGGCTGCACATCCCCGAACTGCAGCCGGGGACCTGGATCGTCTGCTCGCCGTCGTCCGTAACGAACTTCAGGCGCACGGCATAATCACCCTTTGAAACCTCATGCAGCTCGAAAGCGTAGTGGGAAGCCAGAGGTGGAACGCGCCCTTTGAACAGGGGTCCGCTGGTTCTGGCCGTTTCGATGCCCAGGGCGGCGTCGACACCGAGCATGGTGCGCTGGTGGCCCGAGTAGAGGTAGAGGCGCCTGGCGTCGGGATGACCGTTTCTTACCCGGGTAAAATTCTTCAATACCTCGGCGACGAACGATCCCCCGGTCAGCCGGCCGACGGATCGGCCGAGAAACTGGTGGTGATAGTTCCAGTCCGCCAGAGCGCTCATCTGCTCCATGTCTTCGGCGGAGATGCCGTCCGGCAGCGGAAGGCTGTGCTGCTGGTTTGCGGAGAGGGGCTCGTAGACCTCGTTTATCAGATAGAGAACGGTGCCGGCTTTCTTCCCTTCGTTCACACCCATGACGGCAGAGACGCGGCGCAGGAAATCTTCATGCTTCCTGCCCTGCGTTTCATAGAGATCGGTATTCGCGAGCCGTTTGACGAAGTCGCGATAGCGGGTGCAGCTGGCCGTTCCGGTCCAGGGCCGCATGACCGCATCGTTCTCCAGGCCGACGGCGTGGATCGGCACGGGCGTGAAGGCCAGATCGGCGCCGGGCGCGGCCTCCAGACCGGGGTCGTAGGTGGAGGGGTCTGGACCCATGCCCAGGGGATACATCCCCAGCATCATCATCTGCGCCGACTGCAGGGCGCGGTCGGTATTGCTGGCCCGCACGTAGACCTCGTCACGGTGGTAGCGTTCGCTCAGCAACCCCAGGTCTTCTATATAGCGCTTGCGCAGCCGGGCGCCCTGGTCGTACATCCCGCGCATGCCCACTGCCGTCAACTGACTGAAGCCCATGGGCCACTCGGTCGCGTTCTTCGGCGGGGCATATTTGGGTGAGATTACGCCGTGGCGGTACAGCAGCGATACCGCCCGCAGTGTCTCTTTGTCGGTCTGCGCGGGGTCGGTCTGCGCCTGAGCGGCGCCCATCTGGCCCGCCAGCACCAAGGCGGCGGCGCCCGCGACGAGCAGGAGCCTTCGTGAAATCTCATTCAGTGATCTACGCCAGTTACTCATCTTCGTCCTCTTTGCCTCTCCTGTCTGAATGCAGGTGTTTAATTTCCCCGGAGCGATGAAACCCCGGGCGATGGAAACAATCTCATCCGGTTACATCACGCGGCTCGCACGGAAGCGGCGGCTGCGAAACTGATCGAAGCAGCGTTCCAGCGACACGGCGAACTTTGAGAAGGTCCGCTGCTGAAGACCCAGCGCGTTCAGGCGGCTCAGCAGAATCTTCGGGATCTGGTCGTTGTATTTTACTTCCAGCACAGTCTCGCCGCCGGGCAGGCCGTGAATGTAACTCTCGGAAAGAATCTCCGAGTGGGTCGCAAGACTGCATAGCAACCCGCTGTCGTAGGTGACGCGAAGGCTCTTGTAGAGATCGCTGAAGAAAGCCTCGCGGTGATAAAGGACGGTCACACAGGGCTGAAGGTTGAAGCGATCGGACAGATAGCAGAACTCCTTGGCCACGGCATCGTTGCTGCCGGACAGGCACTGGGCCGGGTTTGCCGCGGTCAGAATTTCCTGCGCGATATCGGGGTCGAGTTCGACGCGCCGCTTGGCCACGATCCTGTCGTAGCGGCCCTTTAGCTCAAGGAATGTCGCCAAAGGCGCGGCATTGATCGCGGGCCGATAGTAACGCAGGCGCGGTTTGACGCGGGCCAACTGACCCTCGTGTTTTTCGGTGTAGTAGCGATAGTGCGGCGAATCGAAATAGATCGAGTGATTGTAGTAGCCGCCGGTGCCGCCACCTGCGCCGTTGTGGGCATCCGGTTCCAGAAGATCAGCCAGGGCGGCGCGGACCTTCGCCAGGTCGCGCGGTGCCACCAGGTACTTTATCTCATAGCGGTTGGTATAGGCCTGGGGCAGGCGGGGGCCGGCTTTTTTTCGCAGTTCCGCAGCCGCAGCGGCACCGCCAAGGGATAAATGCTCCGTCTCAGCGTCGCGCTTCGGCCTGCGGCGTTCAGACATTCACCGAGCCTTCGCCGACCAGGAGGTTGATCGACTGCGGATTGGCTTTTTCGCGGATCTTCTCGATGAAATCGCCATAGCTTATGCGCGATTTCAGATCGATCTCGTAGACGACATCCTCCACGGCCGCGTCGTCACTGCTTCGGCTGATCGAAACAACGGCGAAGTGCCGGCAGTGTTCGCGGCATAGGGCCGATATCGTGTCTTTGTCGGCGGGCGCGAGGCGGAGCTTCAAGACGTAGGAGCGATGATCCAGGTCACCGAACTTGAACACATGAAAGGCGAGCAGGATGGCGCCGAGGAAGCCTGTGAAGATCGCCGCGTAGATGTAGAACCCGGTTCCGGCCGCCATGCCGATGGCGATTGCGGCGAAGATGAAGATCAGGTCGCGGCTGTCCTTCAGGGGGGTGCGGAAACGAACGATGGACATGGCGCCGACCAGGGCGAAAGCCCGGGCGATTTCGGAGCCGATGACGATCATGATCAGGGAAACGATCAGTCCGACCAGGACGATGGATTGCACGAAGGATTTCGAATAGGAGTATCCGCCGTGCGTGCGTATGTAGAGCCAGGCCAGGGCGAAGTTCAGGATCGCACTGGTTACCAGGGCAAGAGCCAGATCGATCAGGCTGACGCTGGGGGTAATCTCCAAGGTGGCCAGCAGGTCTGGCGACAGGTCTTCCATATGAGAATATACTTTCTACTTGAACGTAATAGACATGCGGAAGACCGTTCCCGGAGAGCCCCCACTGGTTCTTGACCCTACCTTGGCTGCCTTTGTGTTGAGGGGTCTGCGGCTCAACTACCGGCTTAATTTACTTCGCCAATTCCCAAAAAACCAAGACGAATTGTGACAGATTTGTTTCGTTCGATGATAATTTCACCTTTTTTCTTGGTTAACGTGTAATGCGGAGGAAACATTACCCATTTCATTCAAGGTTTTTCTTATTAACCTAAGCATTTTAGGGAATTCATTTTAGCATCTAAAATTCTATAGGCGCATTGATCATTAGATTTACAACTATTGGGATGAGTTGACGGTGCCCGGCCCGTCGTTGGCCGTCCCCAGGGCTGCGCATCCCTGTCGCGCCGATCAACGTGAGAAAATCTGCATTCTCCACCAGGGAGCCGCACTACCGCGGCGGCGTTGAACCTCCTGCGCGACGGCAGGCGAAACCGCATGGCGGGAGAGCAGGGTTTGCTGAAGCACCGGCGTGGTGCGCTCCAGCAAAGCTTCGCTGACCGAGAGCGGCAGCCGGTCGCGACCGATAAGCTTTTGATGCAGCCCGTCGTCGTCGGGGAAGCGCGCGAGACAGCTCTGCAGTGAGGCTTCGGAAATGTCGGCGGACCCGTTGGCGAGCAAGGTCAGGATAACCCGGGGGCCCGCCACTTCGGCCAGTGCAGAGGTGACCGATGATCCCAGGCCGGCTCGCGCCGCGATGGTGACCTGTTTGACCGCGTCGCCGCTCCAGACCAGTTTCACCAGGTCAGCGTCGCGCAGCATCGGCGTCTCGGCGATAAACGGCAGCGACACGGAGGGCTGGTCGTTGGCCAGCGACAGGACGATATCCTGCGGCAGAACGGCAAGGTGCCTGACCGCCTCGCAGAGCCTGCGTCGCCCGGCCTCGTCAGCGTCCCGCAGAATCCGGCGAAAGACGGCAAATACGCTTTCCTGCTCATCCGGGGAGAGCGTGCCGCCTTGTAAGGTTGCGGCCTGGTTGATGGCTTCGGCCAAAGGATCGTTGCCCTGGGAAAGCTTCCGCTTGTCGGCAGGCACCGGATTTCGAGCCATGGGGGGCATCTGCTGGTTCCGCTCTGATGGTTTGCAAGGGCCCGGCCCCCCGGGCTCTCGATGCCCCGGAACGCCGAGCCGAGAGTATCGTCGGAACACTGTAAACGAGATCCTAAGCCGCCCGGGGATCGCGAATTTCAGACCTCTGCGCAATCTCGGGAATAACTTCCTGGTTGATGCCCTCGGGACCGGGAGCCGTCACCATCCCCCAAGGGTTGTAATTCTTTGAAGGCTCTTGTCAGCGATCCGTTTCCTCGGTCAGGATGCGGTTACGTCGGGTAGGGGGCATCGTTGAAACTGATGCAGAGTCATCGGCTGGAGGGTTATCTGGATCGTCTTTTCGGGTTTGCCGTCAGTCTGGCCGGTGACCGCGATGAGGCGCGCGATCTGGTTCAGGACTGCGCCGTCAGGGCGCTGACGGCGAAACGGGTTCCGGCTGACGAGCCCGCCTACCGGGCGTGGCTGTTCCGGGTGCTGCGCAATCGTTTCATCGATCGCCTGCGGCGCGACAGGCGCCGGCCGGAGGTCGGCGGCCTGGATTGCGATGAGGACGGCGAGCCCCGCGCCTTCGGGCAGGGTGTTGCCTGGCGGGGCGATCAGCATTTGATTAACGCTCTTACCGTAAAACTGGCGATGCAGCGGCTGTCGGTCAGGGAGCGCGAGATCATCGCCCTGATCGATGTCGCCGGTTTGACCTATGGCGAGGCGGCGGAGGTTTTGGCTGTGCCCGTCGGCACCGTGATGAGCCGCATCAGCCGCGCGCGTCAGGCATTGTTCGTCATCGTCAATGAGAGCAACATTCGCGCCCTGCCGAAACGGGCAAGCAAAGGATCCGGGCTGTGAAATCCGGTCAACCGACCTGGGAAGATCTCAACGCCTATGTTGATGGCGAGCTGAACGACGAGCGCGCTGCCGAGGTGGCGGTTGCGCTGGGCCGCGATCCGGCCCTGGCGGACCAGGTTGCAGCGCTCCATCGCCTGAAAGGGGCGGCGCAGAGCCTGCTGGAGGAGGCACCGGTCGACCTGCCGGAGACGCCGGCGCCGGCGCCCGTGTGGCTCCGCTCCGCAATGGCCCTGGCGGGGTCGCTGCTCATGGTTCTGCTGGTCGGCTCGCTTTGGATTTTGGTGGCACCCCCGCCGGCCCAGCATCTCGTCTGGGCCGATCAGGCATGGCAGAGCCATGCCGCCTGGCAGGGCGCTGCGGTCTCACCCCTGCCGCGGCAAACAGCGGCGCTGCGTGAGGCGCAACAACAACTTGGGCCGGCGGCTTTTGTGCCGGACCTGCTGTCGGCCGGTCTTACCCTCGCGCATGTCGGCGACGGGCCGACGATTGACGAAAGAGCCTCCTTTCATCTGGGCTACCGCGGATTGCGGGGGTGCCGCCTCAGCCTGTTCCTGTTGCCGGGTGACGTGGGGCTGACGGAGCAGATGCTGGATCTGGGGCCGCACCCTGGCGAACCGCTGCAGCGCCAGGCGGTCGCCTGGCAGGCAGGCGGCTTCAGCAACCTGCTGCTGGCCGAGGGCATGGACCCTCTGCGGTTTGCCGAGATTGCCAGGCGCATTCTGCGCGCCAGTCTGGAACAACGTCCCTTCGACGATGAGACGCGTCAGGCCCTGCAGCGCAATCACGCCGACAGCGAGCGCTGTACCGCCTGAAGCCCCGGCTGCTGCGGCGCGCAGCCAACAATCTTTGGAATAGTTTGCCGCCGGCCGACGTTTCTTCCCTCCATAAGCGGCCGTCAGGCGACCGCATTCAGTCGAATGAGCCCGGCAAATCAAAGCCTTGGCCAACCTGGGGGAATGAAATGTCCGATCCTAAGCGTGAGCGCGGTCTCTGCGAGATCTATCAGGACGATCCGGAGCGCGCCGACCATCTTGTCTTCGGCCGCCGGGCGCATGCCGACCGGCGGGGGTTCCTGCGCGGCGCAGGCCTGGCCGCCATGGGCGCCTTGCTGGGCGCCAGCATCCCCTTTCACCGCAACATGCCGGCCGGCCTCATTCCCGCCGCCCTGGCCGAAGAGACCGAACTGTCGCTCTTTGAAACCAAGGACGGCCTCGTGTTGCTGAACGACCGGCCGGTGAATGCCGAGACACCGGCGCATCTGCTCGATGATTCGGTCACGCCCAACGCGCGCCATTTCGTGCGCAACAACGGGACCGTTCCCGACATGGCTCTGGCCATGGACGCCCGGGACTGGCGCCTCACCGTTGATGGGGCGGTCGACACGCCTTTGTCGCTGTCTCTCGACGATCTGCGCAGCCGCTTTGAAGTGGTGAAACTGAAACTGCAGATCGAATGCGGCGGCAACGGCCGGGCCGGGTTCAACCCGCCGGCCAAGGGCAACCAGTGGACCCTGGGCGCCATCGGCAATGCCGAATGGACCGGTGTGCGTTACGCCGACGTGCTGAAGGCAGCGGGCGTCAAGAGCGAGGCGATCTACACGGCCCACTATGGCATGGACGGGCATCTTTCCGGCAATCCGGACAAGCTGCCGATCTCGCGCGGTGTGCCGCTGGCAAAGGCGATGGAGCCGCATTCCCTGATCGCCTTTGAAATGAACGGCCAGCCGATCCCGGCGCTCAACGGCTTTCCGGTCCGCACCATCTGCCCGGGCTGGCCGGGCTCGACATCGCAGAAGTGGCTGCGGCGGATCGAGTTGCGCGACGTGGTCCATGACGGCCCCAAGATGACCGGAACCTCCTACCGCGTGCCCTACTACAACGTGGCGCCCGGCACCAAGGTCGATAAAGAGGATTTCCGGATCATCGAGTCGATGCCGGTGAAATCATTGATCACGACGCCGCGAAGCAACATGACCGTCAACGCGAGAAACCTGGCCCTGCGTGGCCATGCCTGGGCCGGGGACGCCGCCGTTTCGAAGATGCATGTCTCGATCGACTTCGGCGCCAACTGGATCGAAGCGGAGTTGGATGCACCGCCCAATCCCTATTCCTGGCAGGATTGGCGTGCTGCCGTGACCTTCCCCGAAAAGGGCTACTATGAGGTCTGGGCGCGGGCGACCGACGATCAGGGCCGCATGCAGCCCTTCGCGGTGAACTGGAACCCCAAAGGCTATCTCAACAACACCATGCACCGGATCGCGGTGACCGTGGCGGCATGAGGTTGTTTTTCCAGGGGACTGTTGTGGGCTTTGCCGCCCTGCTCGTCCTCTCCGCTGCACCGGCGTCGGCGGAGGACGATCCCTTCGGCGCCGACTGGCCTGAGGGCCCGGGGCGCGAGGAGGCCGGCTACCTCTGCGGCGCCTGTCATTCGCTGCGCCTTGTCACCCAGCAGGGTCTCTCCCGCCTGGACTGGGACGAGACCCTCGACTGGATGGTCGAAGAACAGGAAATGGAGGAGCCCGAAGCGGTCGAGCGGGCGCTCATCCTTTCCTTCCTCAGTGAGCACTTCGGGGTGGATCACCGGCCGCGCCATGTCCAGGCCGCGCCTGGGTCTCAGGTTCCCGGGTCTCAGTTGCCGGAGATTCAGAGAATGCCCGTTGCGCCGTAATCGCAAAGGCCCTGAGGCCCCGGCGATCCAAGGCATTTTGGCGGCGCGCAAGCCGCGGCACCCCAAAGGGGCTACCCCTACGGCGCGATTGCTCCCGCCCCGGCGGCTTCTCATACTCCGCTATTAAAGTCCTTCGGACCCGGGTAATCGGGGTGCCGCTCTCTCGCGGTTTTGCCTGGCGGGATAGTCGTGCTGCGGGGTACTGGGCATGGGGTCAAAGACCGACGAGATAATCAGGGCCTTCACCGAAGGCTCGCCTAGTGAGCGGCAGGCCATTCTCGCGGCCATGCCGCCGACCATGACGCGCGACGTTGCCATCCAGTTGGCGGCCTCCGACGAACCCAGCATTGCCGTGGTCGGTCTCGATCAGATTACCGCGGATCATGTCGGGGACCGCGACCCGGAACTCTGTCTGGCCCTGGCCACGGCCTGCTACCAGGTCTGCCGATGCCTCTACCAAGACCATGGCGCCGGCCCGGCGCAGGTCTACGTCAACACCGCCGGGCGCTCGGCCCATTTCGCGGTGGCGGCACTGCGCAGCCTGTCGCGTTACGAAGAGGTTCTGCAATTTCTGGACTCCGCTCTGCCCTGGCTGCAGTCGGCCGATCACCGCAGCCATCTGACCGACCTGATGATCGCAAGGATCGAGGCGCATCTTCACCTGAAACACCGGGACGAGGCCGCAGAGCTACTTCTCGCCGTTCCGGAAGAGCTGCGCAGCCAGGACGTCCGCTTTGCGTCGCTGCGCCGCCGCGTGGACCTGGCCGCGGGCCGGTGCCGTTAAACACAGAAAGCCTTTAGACCGTCTCGTCGCGGGCTGTCGCGCTACTGTGTTACGCGTGGCAGAGCAGCGCCCGAAGCATTGAAGATGTGGCACTGGCTGGTGTCCAGGCCGGCCGGCATCTGATCGCCCTCTCGCACCTTGGCATCGCCCTCGCTGCGCACCACCACGGTCTCGCCGTCGGGCAGCTTGAGGTAGGCCAGGTTGGAATCGCCGAGCTGTTCGACGACATCGACCCGGCCGATAAGCTGAGAGTCGCCGCCGCCGGCGCTCAGGTGTTCGGGGCGCACGCCCAAGGTCACCGCATCGCCGCTTTTTGCGCCGTCGACCTTGACGGCGATGCGCACCCTGGTTTCCCCGGGCAGTGCCACCTCCACCGTCGACTGATCCACCGCGGCAATGGAGCCCTTCACGAAGTTCATCTTCGGCGAGCCGATGAAACCGGCCACGAAGAGATTGTTGGGATGATGATAGAGTTCCAGGGGGGAGCCGATCTGTTCCACGTTGCCGGCATTCAACACCACGATTTTGTCGGCCAGGGTCATGGCTTCGATCTGGTCGTGGGTCACGTAGACCATGGTCGCCGCCATGTCCTCGTGCAGCTTGGCCAGTTCGATGCGCGTCTGCACCCTGAGCGCGGCATCCAGGTTCGACAGCGGCTCGTCGAACAAAAAGACCTTGGGTTCGCGCACGATGGCCCGCCCGATGGCGACCCGCTGGCGTTGCCCGCCGGACATCTCCTTGGGTTTGCGTTCCAGAAGATGATCGATCTGCAGGATGCCTGCGGCGCGGCGCACGCGCTCATCGATGGTCTCCTTGCTGGCCTTGGCCAGTTTCAGGCCGAAGGCCATGTTGTCGTAGACCGTCATATGGGGGTAGAGCGCATAGGACTGAAAGACCATGGCGATGCCCCGCTGGGCCGGCGGCAGTTCGTTCACCATCTGGCCGTCGATGGTCATCTCGCCGGCGGTTATCTCCTCCAGCCCGGCGATGAGGCGCAGCAGGGTGGATTTTCCGCATCCCGAAGGGCCGACGAACACCACGAACTCGCGGTCGGAAATGGTCAGGTCGACGCCGTGGATGGTCTCGACCTCTCCAAACGATTTGCGGATACCCGATAGCACGACTTCGGCCATGGTTTTTCCTCCCTAATTCCCTATTCCGGATGTTTTTTGTTGTGGTTCATCCAAGGCACCAAAGAATACACCAAAGCGCGGTAAGCGCAGCCTGCCGTTTTCCAGCGTCGCCGTGAAGCCGTGACCGTCGAGCGGTGCAAGCCCATGGTGGTCGTCCAGCTTGAGGGACTGCGCTTCGGCACCGCAGTTGAATACGGCCAGCAGGCTTTGCTCGGGCCCGCGGCGCTCAAAGGCCAGCAAGGGGCCTTGCGTCTCTATGAAGTGTAGCGCGCCGTTGCGCAGCGCAGGCTGCTGCCGGCGCCATTGCAGGAAGCCGCGATAGGCATTCAGCAGCGATCCCGGCATATGGTCCTGGTGGTCGACTGCCCGTTCCAGATGGCCGGCGTCGACCGGCAACCAGGGTTCGGCGCTGGAGAAACCGGCATGGCCGGCGGCGCCCTGCCAGGGCATCGGCGTGCGGCAGCCGTCGCGTCCCTTGAATTCCGGCCAGAAGGTTTTGCCGTAAGGGTCCTGCAGGCGCTCGAAGGGCACCTCGGCTTCCGGCAGGCCGAGCTCCTCGCCCTGATAGATGCAGGCCGTGCCGCGCAGGCTGAGCAGCAGGGCCATCAGCAGGCGGGCGAATTCGTCGTCGGCGCCGTCCGCCCCTGCGCCCCAGCGCGACACCGCGCGGATCACATCGTGATTGCTGAAAGCCCAGCAGGGCCAGCCGTCGCCCACGACCGCTTCCATTTCTTCGACCACCCGGCGCAGGTGGTCGGCGGAGAATTCCGGCGTCAGCAGGTTGAAGGTGTAGGCCATGTTCAGGCGGTTGCCGCCGCGGGTGTAGTCGGCGGCGATGGTCAGGGAATCGTCGCCGCTGACCTCGCCCATGGTGGCGCGTTCGCCATAGCGGTCGGTCAGCGCGCGCAGACGCTTCAGGAAGACCAGGGTTTCCGGCTGGGTCTTGTCGTAGAGATGGCGCTGGTAGGCATAGGGGTTGTCCAGCGGCACCCCGTCGGTCGGCCGTTCCCCCGGCTTCAGGGGCGGGTTGTCGCGCAGCTGCTGGTCGTGGCTGCAGAAGTTGACGGCATCCAGGCGGAAACCGTCGACCCCCATGTCGAGCCAGAAGGCTGCCTCCGACAGCATCTGGTCCTGCACCTCTTCGTTGTGCAGGTTGAGGTCCGGCTGGCAGGTCAGGAAGTTGTGCAGATAGTATTGCCGCCGCCGTGGCTCCCAGGCCCAGGCGACGCCGCCGAAGATGGACAGCCAGTTGTTGGGCGGCGTGCCGTCGGCCTTCGGGTCGGCCCAGACATACCAGTCGGCTTTCGGGTTGTCGCGGTCCTGGCGGCTCTCGACGAACCAGGGGTGTTCGTCGGAGGTATGGCTGAGCACCAGGTCGATCAGGACCTTCAGGTTCAGATCGTGGGCGCGCTGCAGCAGGTGTTGGAAGTCGTCCAGCGTCCCGAAGATCGGATCCACAGTCCGGTAGTCGGCGACGTCATAGCCGAAGTCGCGCATCGGCGACTTGTAGAACGGCGAGATCCAGACCGCGTCCACGCCCAGCCCGGCGACATAGTCCAGCTTCTCGGTGATCCCCGCCAGATCCCCCAGGCCGTCGCCGCTGGCATCATAGAAGCTGCGTGGATAGATCTGGTAGACCACCGCACCGCGCCACCAATCCGGCGTGGCTTGTGCCGCTGTTGTCATCCCTTCACCGCCCCCGCTGTCAGGCCGGAGACGATCTTGCGCTGGAAGATCAGCACCAGGGCGATGATCGGCAGGGTCACGATGACCGAAGCCGCCATGATGTTGCCCCAGGGCAGTTCGTGCTCGCTGGCGCCGGTAATGAGGGCAATCGCCACCGGCACGGTGCGCTGGTCGTTGGTCAGGGTAAAGGTGAGTGCGAAGAGAAACTCGTTCCAGGCGGCGATGAAGGCGAGCAGCCCGGTGGTCACCATGGCCGGCCACATCAGCGGCATGAAGACCTGGGTAACGATGACCCAGGGGCTGGCCCCGTCGACCAGGGCGGCCTCCTCCAACTCGACCGGCAGGTCGCGCATGAAGGTGGTCAGCACCCAGACGGTGAAGGGCAGGGTCAGGATCATGTTGGCGAGGATCAGGCCGAGCGGATTGTTGTAGAGGCCGAACAGGCGGATCATTTCGAACATGCCCGACAGCACGGCGACCTGGGGGAACATGGAAACGCCGAGAATGGTCAACAGCAACATGCCGCGGCCGCGGAACTTCACCCGCCCCAGGGCATAGGCCCCGGTCATGCCGAGAAACAGCGAGAAGACGACCACTGCGGCGGCGACCAGCACCGAGTTGAAGATGTTCCGCGCGAAGGGCTGTTCGGCGAAGACGGCGGCGTAGTTGTCCCAGTTCCAGTTGAAGGGGAAGTAGTCGATGCGGAACAGTTCCGACCCGACTTTGAAGGAGGAAACGATGGCGTAGTAGAACGGGAAGACCGCGAAGAGGATGATGGCGGTCAGCAGCAGGGCGAAGGCGCCGCGTAGCAGGATCTTGCGCATCACCGGCCCCCCTCGCCCAGATTGACGCGGCCGGCGACGATGTAGATTACCGTCAGCACGGCGATGACCATGAACAGCAGCGTCGAAGCGGCGGAGCCGTAACCGACCGCCTGAAAGTCGACCAGCTGTTGGCGCGCATAGACCGACATCGACATGGTGTCGGCGCTGTTGGAGGTCAGCACGTAGATCAGGTCGAAGATCCTGAGCGCATCGAGCAGGCGGAAGATCACCGCCACCATGATTGCCGGGCGGATCAGCGGCAGGGTGATGCGGAAGAAGACCTTTACCGGATGGACGCCGTCGACCCTGGCCGCCTCGTAGCAGTCCGAGGGCAGCATCTGCAGTCCGGCCAGGATGAGCAGGGCCATGAAGGGCGTGGTCTTCCAGACGTCGACCATGATGACGGCGGCCATCGCCAGGTCCGGGTCGGCGGTCCAGGCGACCGGCTGGGCGATGATGCCGAGGCCCAGCAGCATGTCGTTCAGGACGCCGAACTGATCGTGCAGCATCCAGCCCCACATCTTGGCGGAGACCACCGTGGGAATGGCCCAGGGAATCAGCACCGCGGCGCGCAGGATGCTGCGGCCGGGAAAGCTGGCGTTCAGCGCCAGGGCGATGATGAGGCCGAGGGTGGTTTCTATGCTTACCGAGATGACGGCAAAATACAGCGTGTTGCGGGCTGCGTTCCACCAGTCCGGGTCGGCCAGCAGCCCGTACCACTCGCCCTCGTCGTACTCCAGATAGTTGGCGAAGCCGATGAACTCGTAAGAGGAAAGATCCGAGAGGTCGGCATCGGTGAAACCGAAATAGATCGTGCGGGCCAGGGGCCAGCCCGCCACCAGCAGCAGAACCAGCAGCATGGGCGCCAGGAACAGCCAGGCGGCACGGACCCGGCTGCGGCCCAACGACAGGTGCCTGGTCGTCACCACTGCGGCGGCTTCCGTCCGGATCGTCGATTGCCGAGCCATGGCACGAAACCTCCCTCAGGTGCGTGCCGCTACCATTTGCCGTTGCGGCTGACCCGTTTCAGTTTGCGCTCCAACTGCGCCAGGCTGGTGGTGCCGTCCATCTTGCCGGACAGCACCGCGTGGGTGGCGTTCCAGAACTCGTTGGAGACGCGGTTGTATTTCGCCCCGGCGATCTTCGATGGCCTGGCGACCGCGTTGGTGAAGGTGCTGTAGAGGCTGCCGAAGAAGGGATTGGCCAGCAGTACCTCTTCGTCTTCGTAGAGGCTGGCGATGGTCGGGTTGTAGGCGCCGGTGATGGCACGGCGCTTCTGCTCGGCGGCGCCGGTCAGGTACATCACCAGGTTGGCGGCAGCCTCGGAATGGGCGGAGTACTTGGAGACCGCGAGCTGCCAGCCGCCCAGGGTTCCGCTGTGCTTGCCGTCGGCGCCGCCCTTGGGCAGGGCGGTGACGCCGACCTTGTCGCGCACCGGGCTGTCTTCGCCGTTCGCCGGTGCCCAGGCATAGGGCCAGTTGCGCATGAAGACGGCGTTGCCGGACTGGAACACGCCGCGTGCCTCCTCCTCTGAATAGTTCAGCACGCCGGGCGGCGAGATGGTGCCGACCCAGCCAGCGGCCATGTCCAGGGCCTTGGCCGCCTGGGGATTGTTGATGGTGATCTTGCCCTTGGCATCGACGATGGCGCCGCCACCGAAGGAATCGATCCATTCCAGGGCGTCGCAGGTCAGCCCCTCGTAAGCCTTGCCCTGCCAGACAAAGCCCCAGAGCTTGTCGTTGCCGGCGCTGCGTTCGGCTTCCTGCACCGCCGCGGCGGTCTCGGTCAGTTCCTGCCAAGTCACGGGCACGGCTTTGCCGTGCTGTTCCAGCAGGTCCTTGCGGTAGTAGAGGATACCGGCATCGGTGAACCAGGGCATGGCCACCAGCCTGCCGTCGACGGTGTTGTTGTCGACGATCGCCTGGAAATGCTCGGCCTCCGCGCCGCCGCTGTGGGGCTTCAGATCGATGAAGTGGTTGGCCAGCATGCCCGGCCAGATCACGTCGATCTGGAAGACGTCGATGTCATCGGCACCGGCGGCCAGGAGTTGCTGGTAGAGGGCCAGGCGCTCGGTCGTGGAGTTGGGTGTGTTGACCAGCCGCACCGTGTGGCCGCTCTCCGCCGCCCAGGCCTCGGCGCCTTCCTTGCAGAGCTGGAACTCAACCCCCAGGGCGCCGCAGGCGATGGAGATCTCGGCTGCTTTGGCTGCCGGCTGGCCTGCCACCGCCGCCAGCGCAAAAGCGCCTGCGGCCATAACGCTGCGGAATCCGAATGCCCCGGTTTTCCAGTCCATCTTGTCCTCCCTGGTGTTTTTGCCCGCTCTTTTTGGTTGGCGGGTTCGTGACCTTCGGCTCGTTTCTACGCGCAAGGCGCGTGCAAACAGGCTTCCAAGTCGCCTTTCACAACCTTAGGAGGCTAATGAAGAGATGGCCAGTGGTTAATAGGAGGCGCAGTGGATCCGCATGGTGTCGATCCGGATAGTCTGGTGGCCTGTGGTCAGGCCGCTTCTGCGGCGGCCGCGGGGAACACTGGGTAGAGGCCCTGGCTGCGGCCGAGCTGCTGGACCAGCGCCAGGACAGCGTCGATGCTGGGCGTTTCAGCTTCGACCAGCCGGCCCATTTCCTGCACCGCGGTCAGCAGCGCATCGATTTCCAGCGCCCGTCCGCGCTCCAGGTCCTGCAGCATGGAGGTCCGGTGGGGGCCGACCCCGGCGGCCCCGTTGATGCGCCGTTCGATGTGGACGCGGAACGATGCCCCCAGGGTGGTGGCGATGCCCTCGGCCTCCTGCATCATGCTTTTTGCCAGGGCGCGGGTGCCGGGATCGGTCGCCACCACGTCCAGGGTGGCGCGGGTCAGGGCGGAGATCGGATTGAAGCAGAGATTGCCCCAGAGCTTCAGCCAGATCTCGTTGCGGATGTTCTCCAGGACCGGGGCCTTCAGGCCGCCGTCGGTCAGCGCCCGGCTGAGCGCCGCGCAGCGTCCGGAAAGGCTGCCGTCGGGCTCGCCCAGGGCGAACTTGTCGCCGTAGGTGTGCTTGATGACCCCCGGCGCGACGATTTCCGTGGCCGGATAGACGACGGCGCCGATGGCGCGTTGCGGGCCGAGCAGGCGCCACTGTCGGTCGTCGGGATCGACGCTCGCCAGGCCGCGCTCGGCAAAGGCGCCGGGCAGCTTGTGGAAGTACCACCAGGGCACGCCGTTCTGACAGGTCACCACCGCCGTGTCGGGGCCCAGCAATGGCAGCATCTGTTCCGCCGCCTCCCAGGCCTGGTGGGCCTTCAGGGCCACGATCACATAGTCCTGGGGGCCGAGGTCCGCCGGACAGTCGGTGGCGGTTACCCGGGTCAGCTTCTCGGTTCCGCCGATCAGCAGCTTCAGACCGTTCTCGCGCATCGCCGCCAGATGGGCGCTGCGGGCGATGAGGGAAACCTCGATGCCCGGGACCGTTGCCAACTGTGCCCCCAGGTAGCCGCCGATGGCGCCGGCGCCGTAGATCGCGATCTTCATGGTTCTGCCCTCTTTCTGCCGGCTGCTGCCGGCGTCGCCCTCAAGAACCTCTTCAGGTTCCTCTAACACAACTTCAGTTTATGAAACATCAGCGAAAATCCTTTGTAAATTGCAGGAATTTTCATCATGTGATAATTTTTTGTAATGGTAACGCTGCGCAAAAGGCTGCCGCCGGCCAACAGTCTCATTACATTCGAGGCGTCGGCCCGGCATCTGAACTTCACCCATGCGGCGGCTGAACTGCTGGTCACCCAGGCGGCGGTCAGCCGGCAGATCCAGTTGCTGGAGGACAATCTGGGCTGTCCGCTGTTCGAACGGCGGCCGCGCGGCCTTGAACTGACACTGCCGGGGCGGCGCCTGCGCGAGGCGGTGACCATGGGTCTGGGGCACATCGCGACCACCGCGGCGGATCTGCGCCGGGTGCGCCGGCCGGGCGAGCTGACCGTTTCGACCTCCGTCACCTTCGCCAACTACTGGCTGATGTCGCGGGTCGCGAAGTTCCGCGCCGCCAATCCGGATGTCCAGCTGCGGCTGGTGGCCTCGGCGCCGGTCGGGGATCTCACCGCTTCGGGGATCGATCTGGCGGTGCGCTACGGCAGCGGCGTCTGGGACGGCGCGGCGGCGACGCGGCTGATGGACAACGAGGTCTTTCCGGTCTGCGCGCCCAGCTACATTGACCGGCGGCGACCGCTCGGTGCCCTGACCGATCTCCTTGAGGAGACGCTGCTGCACCTCATCGAATACGACAGCAACTGGGTGACCTGGGAGGCCTGGCTGGCGGCGCTCGGTATCCGCGCGCCGGCCAAGGGCCCAAGCCTGGAATTCGACAACTACCTGGTCCTGACCCAGGCGGTGCTGGATGGACAGGGCATCGCCCTGGGCGGGGGCCGCCTGGCGGAGGACTTTCTCGCCCGGGGTCTCCTGATCCGCCCGATCGAGGCGCGGCTGCGGTCCGAGCGTTCGTTTTACCTGCTGGTTCCCAAGGATCAGCCGCTTTCCCTCCAGGCCGAAGCTTTTCGCCGGTGGATTCTGGAAGAAGCCAGGGAAAACACGGCCTAGGCCGGAAGTACCTTCCTAGGGGGCGACCGAGGAGGGATTGCGATCCTATGGGCCCGGCGTCTCCGGCACGCAACAAGCCTGTTCTCTTTATGGCTGTATGCCGGCCCGGGACTGTTGTTGTGAAAAAAATCCCTTAAAGAGAGAGCATCGCCGGTCAACGGCAATTATCCAGTGTATTCAACGGGCCCTGCGCCGAAGGCGGCTCTGACAGTCGCTTAATAGGTGAATAGAGCATCTAGCAAAATAATCTATGCGAAACATCAGTGTATCTTGATTTATTGTTTATTATGATTTGCCCGGGAAAATAGCAATGTCGCGGCAGAGGTCTGCGTCAACGAGCATTCTTGATGGTAAAGGTTGTTCTGACTGCTCGTTTGGCAATGTTCGATTGCTTTTAGGGAAGTTGGTTTTTCATGGTCGGAAGCGCACTACCAGGACGCGGCAGTTCGGTGGGTCAATCTCATTTGAGATCCTACTCCAAGCCGCCGGTTCGATCCGACATACCACTGGATGTGGAGCCGCCGGACAAGGACACGCTGCACAAGCTGCCTTTGGAGGGCCTGCCTCTGGTAACCTCTGGGTTGCGCAAGGCGCGCCTGATCAAGAACGCCCGCTTCGAGGGTGTCGTCGAACTGTTTTCCGACGAGAAATCCGGCAGCGGACAGATTTCGCCGGACCGGCTCTCCGAGGTCTACCACTTCGATTCGCACAATCAGAACGATCTCGACCTGATCAAGCACCTCAGCCGGTTGAACAGCTACGATGTCTACACCGTGCGCGTCGCCCTGCGGCGCCTGGGCATGGAGGTGGAAGACGTCGATGCGCTGCAGATTTCACCGGAGCTGCGCACCCAGTTGGTGCCCCATATGCGCACCTTCACCCGCCCGCTGCTGCATGCCGTGTATGGCGGCACCACTGAAGAACCCGGCGACCTGAAGGATCTGATCAACCTTTTCGTTTCGCCGGACAAGGATGTGGCGAAGGAGAACCTGGCGCGTCTTTCGCACCGCATGCGCATCGACGTGACCGCCATTCCGAAGTTCATCGAGGACTACGGCGACGTCTATCTCGCGCTGGCCTATTACCAGTACTGCCTGGATCAGAACAAACCGCAGATCATGAGCTTCCTCGCCGCCATGGAGGAAATGCAACGCACCCCCAGCCTGAAGCAGGCGGCGAACCTGATGGCCACCTGCAAGATGCTGGAGACCAAGATCAACGGCATCGTCCATGAGCTCGGCAACATCCTGGAGATGTTCCGCATCCGCACCATCGACATGTGGGAAAAGATGTCGGAGGAGACCTTCCGCCGCATGGAGTCGATGATCATCGGCTATCAGACCGCCATCGGTGCGGCGCTCTGCATCATTACGGTCAAGATGAACGCCTGGAACCAGCAGTTCCCGCAACGCGAAAGCGGCGGCCCCTGGAGCCGGGCCGACTTTCTGATGACCAACATGCGCCCGGGCCTGGAGATGGTGCAGGACATCAGATACGAGGATGCGGAATAGCCTGCTGACCGCGCCGTCGGCTTTCAAGCCGCCGCCGGGCTCACCTTTCCATTTGTACACAGCCTATACGCGTGGAGCTTTTTGCGACTCCATGGAAGCGGCCGGATCCTGGAATCAACCGGTGATCGGGAAGGCTTGATAACGCTACAAAAACAAGGGGCTTTGTTTTAGAGAAAATTCACAGTAGCGCGCATAAATAGAGTATCTAGATTTTATGCCGAGTCTATCAGACTTTACGTTTATGCAGTTTGCGGTCGACTGACGCGCGCCAGACTGAGGAGCCGCCATCTTGTCAGGGAGTTTGGACCAAGCCCAGGCGCTGGCCTTCGAAAAAGAAGAAGAGGCTATCGCCAAGGACTCGCTGCATATCCTGCCGCTGTCCGGCCTGCCTCTGATAACCCCGGGCCTGAAGCGTGCGCGCCTGATCAAGAACTCGCACCTTGACGGTGTTGTCGAGCTTTTCACAGACAGCCAGTCCGGCAGCGGGCAGGTTGCGCCGGAGGACCTGACCAAGGTCTTTCACTTCGATGAAGAGAATAAGGGCGACCTGCCGCTCATCAAGAACCTCAGCATGCTGTCCAGCTATGACGTCTACAGCCTGCGGGTCGAACTGCGCCGCCTCGGCATCGACGTCGATAACGTCGATGACCTGCGTCTCTCCGATAACAAGGTGCAAGAGGTCGCACCGCATATGACGAGCTTCACCCGCCCCCTGGTGCGGGCGGTCTTCGGCAAGGACGACAACAAGGAAAGGTCCTTGAAGGAACTGGTCCAGCTTTTCGCTTCGCCTGATGTCGATACGGCACAGCGCAACCTGACCAAGCTGGCGGAGCAGATGAATCTGGAAGTGGCCGGCATTCCCAAGTTCCTGGAGAACTACGGCGATGTCTATCTGTCGCTGGCCTACTATCAATCCTGCCTCGACGAGTCGCAGGCGAAGCTGCAGACCTTCCTGAAGGCTTTGGCGGAGCTGAAGGCCGACAAGAACCTCGGCAAGGAGCGCAGCGTGATCTCCGCCTGCAAGGATGTCGAAAAAAAGATCACCACCGTTGTCGGCGAAGTCGGCGATACCCTCGACATGTTCCGCGCCCGTACCGAGGATATGTGGGACAACATGTCCGACGGCTCCTTCCAGCGCATGGAGCAGATGATTACCGACTATCAAAGCAAGGTTGGCGGCGCGCTCTGCGTTACCTCGGTGAAACTGGATGCCTGGGACGATCGTTTTCCACGCGCCGGCATCGGCGGACCGATCAAGCGCGCCGACTTCATCCTGAACACCATGCGTCGTGGCCTCGACCGCGTGGAAAGCATCGACTACCACGACAAGCCCTGACGGGCGGCCTGGCCGGCAGAGCGCAGCCGTCACCCCTCACCGGCTTCGGGGCTAGCGGTCGCGCCAGTCTTCCAGCCCGATATCGCGCTGCAGGTATTTGCTCAGCTCTCTGACGTGAATGATGTCGAGGCGCTTTCTGTTCGGGCCGAACCATCCCAGGATCCGCCCCAGCAGCATCCATCTGCTGCGAATGCCAAATACCATTGTCATCTTCACCTCTGCCTTTCGTTCGTGGGCGCCTTTCACGCCTGGGCGCTTTTCACTCGGGGCAGGGTAAAATTGGGCATTCAAAAACAAATAGTCATTAGGTGAATGCGTAATATAGTATCCGAAAATGAATAGATCGCAGCCGAATTGGGACGATCTCCGGGTTTTTCTGGCCCTGGTGGAGACCGGCAGCCTTTCCGCCGCCGCGCGTCAGCTCGGTCTCAGCCAGCCGACTGTCGGCCGGCGTGTCCAGGCCCTGGAAGCAGCCCTCGACAAGCGCCTGTTCGATCGCCTGCCGAAAGGGTATCTGCCGACCGCGGCCGGCGAGGCCCTGCTGCCCATGGCGGCATCGATGGGTGCCGCCGCCGAGGCCATCGACCGCAGCCGCGCCGTCGGCGATGCGCTTGCCGGCACGGTGCGGATCAGCGCCGGGTCGTCGATGTGCCGTTTTATCTGTAACCGGCTGGCCAGCCTGCTCGATGGCTTACCGGGGCTGGACCTGGAGATCGCCGCTTCGTTCCAGTTCACCAACCTTTCGCGCCGCGAAGCCGACATCGCGATCCGCAACCGCATGCCAGAGCAGGGCGATCTCGTGACCCAGCGGGTGGCGCAGCCCGCTGTCGCGGTCTATGGCAGCCGGCGCTATGTCGCCCGGCATCAGGTCGATCTGCAGCCGGACCGTTACGGCGATTGGGACTGGGTCGGCTATGACGCGGCGCACGAGCATCTGGCGACGGCGCGCTGGCTTGCGGAAAAACTGAAAGGGGGCCGGCAAAGGTTCCGCGTTGCCACGCCGCCGGAGAAGCTCTATGCGATCAAGGGCGGCGGCGGTCTCGGTCTGCTTTCCTGTTACGCCGCCGACTGCGAGCCGGAACTGGTGCGCATCGGCGATCCGATCCCCGAACTGCGCGGTGAGACCTGGATGGTGGTGCACCAGGATCTTCGCCAGATGCCGCGCATCCGGACTATGGTCGACCGGCTGACGGCGATGTTTCGCGAGCTCGCCCCGCTGTTCGACGGCCAGCGGCCCATCGCGTGAAAACCGCCTGACCGGGAAGAGTTAGCGCGGGTTCGGGCCGCCTGAATCCCCTGCATCCATGGCCTGGCGGTATTTCTCCGCGTCCCAGTTCAGCAGCTCCGCTTCCTGCTCCGGCGTCAGGCGGTTCAGCTTGGCTGAAGGGTCGAGGCGAGCCGCAACGTCCCCCAGGCAGCAGGCCAGGGCCTGCATCGCGGGCGAGGCCTCGGCGGGGATGGCGGCGCCGCGGCCGGGAAAGACGATCATCTTGCGCGCTGCCCCCTTGCCCGCGCGGTCGATCGCCTCCGCGGCGGTCTCTTCCTCCTCCCCGACCAGGATTCCGGGGCCGAGAAAGATGACGTGGTCTGGATAGAAACTCGTTTCTCTAAGGCGGGACAGCAGGTCCGGGTCATGGGCGATGGCTGTCGTTGCGCGATGATCGACGGCCTGCCAACCCGTCCCGGCGAGGAACTGCCCAAGATCGGGCATCGGCCCTTCCACAGCCGGTGGTGCCGGTGTCAGACGGCCGGCCACCGCCAGGGCCAAGGCTTCCGCCTCCTCAGCCGTATCCGCGCCAACCACAAGCCCGTGGTTGCCCAGCACCAGGACCCTTGTTTCCGGTGTCGTGGCCGCATCGATGGCCCGGGCAAGGTCGAGGCCCGGCTTGGCGTAGGGCACGAAGGCGGCGCCCAGATCGCCGAGGCGCGCGGCGACGACGTCGGCGGCGTCCTGGCGCAGCGCCGTGGCGATGGTGGCGACGCAGTGGGTATGGATGACCACCGGCCAGTCGAAGATCGCGTGGACGGAGGTTTCGATGGAGGGCCGCAGGCCCAGGGGGTTCTCTTCCGCCGGCACGAAGGCGGCGTTGTCCTCCGCCGTGGGGTCGCCCGCCCTCAGCGCCGCGCAGAACCGCGCGCTGTCGACAGGGACCATGATGTCCTTGGTTTCGGCATCAGACAGCCAGGTACCCGATGCCTTCACCAGCATCGCGCCGCCGCCCTTCAACGAGGCATTGCCGCCCGGTCCCTGGACCTGCAGGGGGTTGCGCCCCAGGCGGGCGGAAGCCGCGAGCAGCGCGGCAAAGGCAGCGGAGTTGCGAAGCCTGTCAAAGTCGCTCATGCGGCGGCCTCCATTTTAAGCCAGTCCGAGAAGGCTGCCTTCTCGGCCTCGGTCAGGAACAGTGCATGCTTGGTCCGGCGGGTCAGGATGTCGTCGGCGGTTCGGGCCCATTCGCGTTCGATCAGCCATTTTGCCTCGCGCTCGTAGAACAGGGCGCCGAAGTGGCGGCCGAGATCGGCAAGCGAGGCGGCGCCGGCCAGCAGCGTGACGGCGTCGCTGCCGTAGCAGCGCCCGTAGTGGCGCGCCAGGTCCGCCGGCAACCAGGGCCGCGCCGACGCGAAGCTTTGCAGCCAGGCCTCGAAGTCCGCATCGGGGATGTCGCCGCCGGGCAGCGGCGCCCTGGCGGTCCAGCCGGGACCCATCTTCGGGAAGTAGATGGCGAGCTTCTCAAGGGCGTGTTCCGAGAGCTTTCGATAGGTGGTGAGCTTGCCGCCGAAGGCCGAGAGGATGGGCGCGCGGCCGTTGCCGCCGTCGATCTCGAACTCATAGTCCCGGGTGACGGCAGACGCCCCCTTTGCGCTGTCGTCGTCATAGAGCGGACGCACGCCTGAATAGGTGCTGATGACGTCGGCGGGTGCCAGTTCGGTTTTGAAGTAGCGGTTCAGGATGGCGAGCAGGTAGTCGATCTCGTCGCTGCCGATCGCCACGCCTTCCGGCCGGTCGTCATAGGGGATGTCGGTGGTGCCGACCAGGGCGAGGTCGTCGAAATAAGGGTTCACGAAGATCAGCCGCTTGTCATGGGCCTGCAGCACGTAACCGTGGTCGCCTTGCCACCAGCGCTTCATGATGATGTGGCTGCCCTTGACGAGGCGCACGCTGTGCCGGGCGTTCACACCGGCGACGTTGCCCAGGACCTTCTCCACCCAGGGCCCGGCGGCGTTGAAAAGCGCGCGGGCGCGGACGTCGCGTTCGGCGCCGGTCTGCGTGTCTTTCAGCCGGGCGTGCCAGAGATTGTCTTCACGGCGTGCGGCGATGCATTCGGCGCGCGGCAGCACCTCGGCGCCGCGCCGGGCCGCGTCCAGGGCGTTAAGGATGACGAGCCGCGCGTCGTCGACCCAGACATCCCAATAGGCAAACCCCCGGGGAAAGGCATCGCGCAGCATGGCCCCTTCGGGCGATGACCGCAGGTCGAGGGCGCGGGTCGCCGGGATGCGCTGGCGTCCGCCGAGATGGTCGTAGAGGAAGAGGCCGAGGCGGATCAGCCAGCGCGGCCGCTGCTCCGGGCTGTGCGGCAGCACCAGGCGCAGCGGCCAGGTAAGCTGCGGGGCGACCCTGAGGACGACTTCGCGCTCGATCAGGGCTTCGCGCACCAGCCGGAACTCGTAGTACTCCAGATAGCGCAGGCCGCCGTGGATGTACTTGCCCGAGCGCGACGAGGTGCCCTCGGCCAGGTCGTCCTTTTCGCAGAGCACCACGGAGAGCCCCCGCCCGGCGGCGTCGCGCGCCACCCCGGCGCCGTTGATGCCGCCGCCGATGATGAGAAGATCCACGGGCTCGTTCATTTGGCGCTCAACAGGGGTTCAGCGGCGGCTCGCCGGCGATCCAGCGGCGCACTTCCTCGGCGGCCTTGGTGGCGGCGATGCGGACGGTCTTCACCGAGGCCCCGGCGATATGCGGCGTCAGGGTCACGTTCGGCAACTGCAGCAGCGGCCAATCGGGCGGCGTCGGCTCGATGGAGAAGGTCTCCAGCATGGCGCCGCGCAGCCGGCCCGTGGTCAGTGCCTCGTAGAGCGCATCGTAGTCCATCAGGGGGCCGCGTGCCGTGTTGATGACTACCGCTTCCGGTTTCATGGCGGCGAAGGCCCCGGCGTCCAGCATGCCCCGGGTCTCTTCGGTGACGCGCGGATGCAGGGTCACGACATCGGACTCGGCGAGGAGCTGGTCGAGCCCGGCCATGATCACGCCGCCGGCCGCATCGTCGGGCGACAGCTGGACATAGGGATCGGCGACCAGGACCCGGCAGCCGAAGGCGCGCAGCAGCCGCACCACCTTGGTGCCGACGTTGCCGTAGCCGATCACGCCGACAGTCATCTCGGAAAGTTCCTTGCCGGTCACGTCGGCGCGGTAGAGGTCGCCGCGGTATTCGCCCCGGCGCAGGGCGTCGTGCCCCTTGGTGATATTTCGGGTTTCGGCGATGATCGCGCCGATGGTGAATTCGGCCACCGCCGAAGCGTTGCGCCCGGGCGTGTTGACCACCGTGACGCCCTGGCCCGCCGCCGCCGCCATGTCGATGTTCACCGGCCCGCCGCGCGACACCGCGACCAGCCGCAGGTCCGGCATGGCGGCGAACATCGAGGCGGAAAGGGGGGCGAGATGGGTGACCAGCACCGGCGCCGCACCGACGTGCCCGATCACGTCGTCCGGCTCGCCCATGTATTCCTTCAGTCCGTCCATGCCGGCCTTGGCATAACCGTGTTCCATCGGCTCGTCCGGCCAGGGCAGGTCTATGCTGCGGCAGACGACCGCGCCGCCGCAGGCCTCCTGCAGGGCCTCCTCGAACATTGCCGAGAGCATGAAGCGGTCGCCGATGATGGCGACTTCGGTGGTCATGACAAAACGCCCCGCGCGGTATTCATCGCCGCCCAGGCCGGGGTCATGGTCCGCCGCGTTGCGACATAGGCCTCATAGAGCGCGTCATAAACCCCGGTCATCTGCGGGTCCGGCGCTTCCGGCGCCTGCAGCAGCGGCGTCACCCAGGCTTCGGAGCAGGCGGCGATGTCGGGATAGAGGCCTTGCTGCACGGCGGCGATCATCACCGCACCGGCGGCGCCGGCTTCTCCCTGCGCCACGGTGCGCACCGGCGTGTTCAAGGTTGAAGCGAGGATCGACTTCAGGCCGGAAGAGCGCGCCGCGCCGCCGGTCAGGCGGATCTCGCCGGGCATCGGCCCCATCGCCGCGTAGCAGTCGCGCGCCGCCAGGGCGAGGCCGTCATAGACCGCACGGACCATGTCGAACCAGCCGGTGGTCTGGTCCAGGCCGGTGAAACTGGCTCTGGCGGCGGGTTCGGCAAAGGGGCCGCGCTCCCCCGCCGAGGAGATATAGGGATGATAGAGCGCCGCGCCGGGGCGGGCGGCCATGACACGGTCGTCCAGCCCCTTCAGCAGATCATCCAGGCTGCGTGCCACGCCTTCGCTCGCCAATACCTCCTGGGCCAGGCCCAGGACCCAGTCGATGTTCAGGGTGGCGGCCATGTTGGTCTGCATCTGTGCGTAGGCGCGACCGGGAAAGGCCATGGTGTAGCCGCAGCGCGCATCGTTCAGCACCACGGCCCCGGCGTCCGGTACGAAGCGCATGTGCATGCCGGTGGAGCCGAGCACGGTGAGGCCCGGACGGACCGCGGCGTCGTGAAGGCCCGCCCCCATGGCGCAGCACATGATGTCGACATAGCCCAGCGTCACCGGCAGGCCGGCGGGCAGCCCGGTCGCCGCGGCGGCCTGCGCCGTCAGGCCGTGCGCCGTGACGGCGCCGTCGACGATGGGGGGCAGCAGGTGGCGCAGGTCCGCAAGATCCAGGGCCTGCAGTACGGCATCGGAATAGTCCCGGGTCCGGTAGTCGCCGAAAGTGAAGACCCCTTCGGTGGGGTCGCTGGCGCGCTCGGCCGTCAGGTTGAAGTAAAGCCAGTCCTTGCAGTGCAGGGCCGTCGCGGCGCGGTCCAACAGTTCCGGTGCGTGGCGTTTCATCCAGGTCAAATGCGTGCGCATCTGGCAGACATTCACCCCGGCGCCGGTCGTGCGATAGATCAGGTCGATGCCGTCGGAGGCGGCGATGTCGCGGGCCTCTGCCGCCGCGCGGGCGTCGAGCCAGAGCCAGCCGTCATGAACCGGGATGCCCTCGGCGTCGATCAGCCAGCAGCCGTCGCCCTGGCCGGTGACGGAGAGCGCCAGGGCGCGCCCGGCCAGGGCGTCGATCTTCTCGCCCAGTTCGCGCAGGACCGCGGCCGTGTCGTCCCAGGTGCGGCGCATGTCCTGTTCGACGCCGCCGTTGGCCAGGGTGGCATAGTGGTTGCGGCGGCTGGTCATGGCGATCTGCCGGCCCGCAAGGTCGAAGGCGACCGCCTTGATCACAGAGGTGCCGGCGTCCACACCGATCAGGATGTCCTGCTTCATGCCAAAGCTCCGCCATGACTGATGGCCATGCCGCTTCGCGTGTCGAAGACGTGGAGGTCTTCCGAGGCCAGGGCGACACCGATGGTCTCGCCCTTTGCATAGCGCGTGCGGTCGTGTTCGACCGAGACGATGGCGCCGCCGGCAAAGCGCGCCGCAATGTGGGTTTGATCGCCGAGCCATTGATTGGCCGTGATCTCGGCTTTTGCCCCTTCATCGGTGATGCGGACCGCATGGGGCCGCACGCCGATGGTGACCTGCGGCTTCTTTAGGAGGGCGGCCCGCAGCGCCAGAGAGAACTCGTTCTCCGCATAGTCGAGGGTGACGCCGCCGCCGAGCCCGAAGACAAGCCGCCCGGCTTCGCTGCGCACCTCGGCATCGAAGACATTCATCGGCGGCTCCCCGATGAAGGCGCCGGTAAAGAGGTTGGCGGGGCGGTTTTTGAGATTCGCCGGCGTATCGAACTGCTGCAGCACGCCTTCTTCCATCACGGCGATGCGGTCCGCCAGGGCATTGGCCTCGGTCTGGTCGTGGGTGACCAGGATCGCGGTCAGGCCGCGCTCTTTGATGAAATGTTTGATGCGCCCGCGCAGCAACGCGCGCAGCTGCGGTTCGAGCTGACCCATGGGCTCGTCGAGCAGGTGCAGGTCGGCGCTGCGGATGAGGGCGCGCCCCAGGCTTACCCTTTGCTGTTGCCCGCCGGAGATCGAACTCGGGTAGCGCTCGAGCACTTCCTCGATCTCAAGCAGCTGGGCGATCTCCGCCACTTGCCGTGCAACCGCGTCTTTGGCGAGGGACTGGGACTTCAGGGCGAAGGCGATGTTTTCCTGCACGGTCAGCGGGGGATAGAGGGAGTAGCCTTCAAAGGCCATGGCGACATTGCGCTTGGCCGGCGCCAGGCGATGGATGTCGCGTCCGGCGAGTTGTATGGAACCCTTCGAGACTTCCTCGAAGCCGGCGATCATCCGCAGGGTCGAGGTCTTGCCGCAGCCCGAGGAGCCGAGCAGAGCAACGATCTCGCCCTCCGCCACGGCCATGTCCAGGCCCTGCACGGCATGCACCTCGTGGACGCTGCCGGGATTGTAGAACTTGTCCACGGCTTGCAGATTCAGCATTGCCTTGCTCATGCCGCGGCCTCGCTCTTTCCGCCACCGCGATGCTGCGGGGCGATCCTTTCCTGGGTTGCCCGGTCGAACAGCAGGGCATCGGTCGCATCGACTTCGATGCGCGCAGTGCCGCTGCCCGGCGCCGCTGTGCCGGCGGGCCGCGAGATCAGGATCTCACGTTTTCGCGCGGTCACCACCAGGGTCACGGTCTTCTCGTTGAAGGGCGTCTCGGCCTCGATCTCAACCGGGATTCCGTCCGGACTGTCGGAGAAGCGCAGGGCCTCGGGCCGCAGGCCAAGGACGCAGTCCCTGCCCACCGCCGCCTCCAGTCCGCTGTCCAGGGGGACCCGCTGATCGGAAAGGCGGGTGAAGACGCCGCCGCCGTCCTTTTCCGGCACCACATCCAGAAGATTTATGGTCGGATCGCCGAAGTGGCGGGCGATCTCGACCGAGGCGGGCCGGCGATAGATATCCTCCGGCGTGCCGATCTGGGCGATCCGTCCGCCCGACAGCACGGCGATGCGGTCGCCCAGCGCCATGGCCTCTTTGTAATCCTGGGTAACGTAGATCACGGTGGCACCCTGGTCGGCCAAGAGGCGCGGCAGTTCCAGGCGCATCTCAAAGCGCAGCTTGGCATCGACATTGCGCAGCGGGTCGTCGAGCAACAGGATTTCGGGCGAGGCTGCCAAAGCGCGGGCCAGGGCGGTGCGCTGCTTCTGGCCGTTGGAGAGGGCGCGCGGCGGATGGCTCAGCACATGGCCGATCTTCAGCAGCTTTGCCACCTGCTCGACGCCTTCCTGGATCTTTTCGCGCGACCAGCGCCGCGCGGTCAGCGGGCTCGCGATGTTGTCGAAGGCCGTCATATGCGGGAAGAGGGCGAAGTTCTGAAAGGCCATGCCGATGCCGCGGTGCTCCGGCGGCACATCGCTGATGTCGTTACCGCCGATGGTAATGCGCCCCTCCTCCGGATCGACGGCCCCGGCGATGCAGCGCAGCAGCACGGTCTTGCCGGCGCCGGAGGGCCCGAAGAGGATTGTCGTTTCGCCTTCGGCCACGGTGAAGGAAACGCCGTCAAGAACGGTCTCGTTCTTGAAGCGTTTGGTGAGGTTCTCGATGCGCAGTTCGGGCATGGCCTAACCTTTCACCGCACCGAGCGACAGGCCCTCGACGAGGTAGCGCTGGGCATAGAGGGCAAGCGCCAGGGTCGGCGCGATGGAAAGCACGATGGCCGCGGCGATCTGCCCGTACTGGATGCCGGAGGCGGTGACGAAGGCGAGCGCACCGACGGTCACCGGCTGCTTGTCGGCGGAGGCCAGCACCAGGGCGAAGATGAAGTTGTTCCAGGCGAAGATGAAGGCCAGCAGGCCGGCGGCGGCGATGCCCGGCCCGGCCAGCGGCAGGGCGATGCGCCGGAAGGTCGACAGCCAGGAATGCCCGGCGATGCGGTAGGCATGCTCCAGGTCCGGGCTGATATCCTCGAAGTAGCCGCGCACGATCCAGAGGATCAGCGGCAGGCAGATCAGCTGATAGACCCAGATGAGGCCGATGTAGGTGTTGGCCAGGCCGATCTGCTGGAAGTAGAGCGACAGCGGCAACAGCACCAGCAGCGGCGGGGCGAAGCGGAAGGACAGCAGGGTAAAGGCGACTTCCTCGGAACCGCGGAACTTATGCCGCGCGAAGGCGTAGGCGGCGGGCACGCCCAGCAGCAGTGCCACGGCGACCGAGCCGGCCGACAGCAGGATCGAATTCCAGAGGTTGCGCATGAAGGTGATGTCCATGGAAGCGACATTGGAATCGAGCTTGCCGGTAACGATGGCAATGTAGTTGCGGAAGGTCGGCTCGAAGACCATGGAGGGCGGGCTGCGCAGAATGGTCTCGTTGGTCTGCAGGCTCATCAGCACGATCCAGAAGATCGGGAACATGAAGAACAACACCACGGCGCTTAGGGCGATGCCCCGCAGCCCTTTCTCGACCGGTGACATGTGATCCATGGTTCAGGCCTCCCCGCGCGCGCGTTCGCGCAGGCGCAGCCAGTTCTTGATGAAGATGTTCGACAGGAAATAGGTGATGACCCAGAGGATCATCAGCAGCGCCGCCGAGCGGCCGACATTCATCGACTGGAAAAAGTTCAGATAGGCCTCGACCTGGAACACCATCAGGGTATCGCCCGGCCCGCCCTGGGTCAGCGCATAGATGATGTCGAACTGCTGGATCGAATCGAGCAGGCGGAACAGCGAGGCGGTGAGGATATAGGGGGTCAGCATCGGCAGGGTGATGCGCCAGAACTGCTGGACGCGCGGCACGCCGTCCAGCGCCGCCGCTTCGAAAGGCTGGGTCGGCAGGGAGCGCAGGCCGGCCAGCAGCAGGATCATGATGAAGGGCGTATAGACCCAGATGTCGACCAGCAGCACCGTGAAGAGGGCGGTGTCCGGCGAAGAACCCCAGCGGAAATCGGGAAAGCCGAGCTGTGCGGCGAAGTAGCTGAGGATGCCGAAGTTCGGGTTGGTCATCAGCTTCCACATCAGGGCCGCGAGCGCAGGCGCGGTCATCAGCGGCATCAGCAGCATGATGGAGATGAAATTGTTGAGCCGGCTGCGCTTCTTCAGCAGCAGCGCGATGCCCAGACCCAGCAGCAGTTCCAGCCCGACCGTCAGGAAGGCGTAGGTCAGCGAGACCTGCAGCGTGTTCCAGAAGTCCGGGTCGGAGAGAAAATTCAGGTAGTTCTCGCCCCAATTCATGCCGCGGTTCCAGGGCTGGGACAGCCGGAAACGCTGCAGCGAGTAGAAGACCGCGGTGAAGAAAGGCACCAGGATGGCGATGCAGACCAGCAGAGCCGGCAGGCTCAGCAGGTAGGGCAGCACCCGGCGCGAGACCGAAAAACGGCGCCTGGGTATGGAGGTGTCGCTCGCCGTCGCCATGGCGATCATCCTTCGAAGAAGAGAGAGCAGCGGCCCACCGCGAGACGGCAGGCCGCTGGCTCAGGTTCAGCCGAGGCCGGCGTCCTTCAACTGACGGTCCACCGAGGCCGCAAGCTGATCGAGGCCTTCGTCGACCGGCAGTTCCTTGGCCACCATCTTCTGCAGGCTCGATGCCCACTCCGTCGTCAGATCGAAGAACAGCGGCTGTGCCGTGAACTTGATGCTGGCGCCGGGCGCGGAGACATCGTGCATCGCGACATAGCCGGGATAGCTTTCGTCCAGCCGCTTGCGGAAGCCGCTGTCGGCCCAGACCGATTCGCGCACGGGATTGACGAAGTCCATCTTGGTGGCGCCGAAGAGGCCGTGCTCGGGGCCGGAGGCCCACTGCATGAAGTACCAGGCAGCGTCCTTCTTCTGGGAGAAGTTGGACATCGACAGCGACCAGATCCAGATGTTGGGCGTCGGTGCCGAAGCGGCCGGGTTGGCGGCGAAGGGCGCATAGGCCAGCTTGCCCGCCATGGCATTGTCGCCGCCGTTCATGAAGTAACCCAGGATGTCGGCATCGAAGATCATCGCCGACTTGCCGGCGCCCAGGTCGGTGCCGACCTGATACCAGGTGTGGGACGACCAGTCCGCCGCGCCGCTGTCCTGGATCATCTTCACCCAGTCGGCGTGGAAGGCCTTCGAGCTGGCGGTGTTCATCGCCGCCGAGAGCTTGCCGTCGCCGGCGAGATTCAGGTCCTTCTCGCCGAAGTTGGCATAGGCCGAGAGGAAGCCCGGATGAATCGTCGCCCAGCTTCGCGAGCCGCGCACACCGATGCCATAGGCGCCGTCGATGTCCTTGGTCGCCTTGGCGGCAACCTCCATCAGTTCCGACATGTTGGTCGGCACCTTGGCGCCGATCTGCTTCAGCATGTCGGCGTTGTAGGCCAGGTTGTTCTGCTCGTAACCCCAGGGAATGCACCACTGCTTGGCATCGTCGGAGCCGAGCTCGCCGCCGGGCTGGCCGTTCCAGGCGCAGGACTTGCGCACGCCCTCCAGCATGTCGTCCCAGTTGTAGGTGGGAGAGGTCTTGCTGTCGTCCTGGATCCACTCGTTGAGGTCGGGAATCCAACCGGCGGGCCCGTAGGTCCAGGTCATATAGGCGCCGGTCATGAAGGCGTCGTATTCGCTGGAGCGCGAGGAAAGCGCCGCTGTCACCTTGTCGAAATAGACGTCCTCGGGGAAAACGTCATAGCTCACTTCCATGCCGGTGAGGGCCTTGAAGTTCTCCAGGTTGGCGATCATCGCATCGGTATAGGGGTGCTTGTTCAGCAGCAGCTTCACGCCGGTGCCGGCATGCTTTTTCCAATCGAAATCGGCAGCCATGGCCTGGGTCGAGACCATGTTCACCAGAACCCCGGCGGTGGCGGCGGAGACGCCGAGAGCGCCGAGGCCGCGGATCATATTCCGGCGGCTCATCTGCCCCCGGCGGAACGCGTCTATGAGATCTTTTTCTTTCTCGTACATTGTGTTCCTCCCGTTTTGCTCTTCTTTTTGGGTCTGCAGCCGAGGCTCCGGCTTACAGCGCTTCGACAAGGCGTCGAGCAGTTGCCTCGTCGATAATCAGTCCAGTCAGCATTTCGCTGCGCAGCGCCGCGCGAATGGCGTCGACCTTGCTCTCGCCGCCGGCAATGGCGACGACTTCGCGGCCGCGCAGGCTTTCCAGCGCCGGGGCCATGACCCGCCTGTCGTAGGGGGTCGCCAGGATGGTTCCCTCGGCGGTCAGGAACTGGCCGAGAATTTCCGCCGCTGCGCCCAGGCGGCTGAGTTCGGCGATGGCGTCCGGCCCGTCCAGCGCATCCGCCGAGGCGCCGCCGCCCGAGCTGTCCATGTCGCCGATCCCGACGACCACCAGAGAGGCCTTGGCGATCAAGTCCATGGTCGCCGCCAGGCCGGACTGGCCCATCATCACCTGTTTGTCCTCGGCGGAGTTCGCAAACAGCGGCGCCGGCATCAGGTAGGCCTCGGCCTTGGTCTTGCGGGCCAGGTTGTGGATCACGTCGTAGGGATTGGCGGCGTAGCTGCGGGTCAGGCCGCCGAGCATGGAGACAAAGCGGATGTTCTCGCCCGGTGTCCGGCCCATGGCATCGACCGAGGCGGCGATGGTGCGGCCATGGCCGACGCCGATCACCTCATGGGCGCCGGCGGCCACGGTCTGCATCAGATAGTCGCCGCCGATGGCGCTGAGGGCGCGCAGCGGCAGCGGGCCGCTTTCCGGGGCCTCCATGGCCACGCGGCAGACCGAAAGCCCGTAGGCCGCCATCAACTGTGTTTCCAGGGCGACGCAATCAGCCGATTCGATGTCCACGAAGACGCGGACCAGCCCTTCGCTCTGGGCACGGGCGATGTAGCGATGTGCCCGGGTATTGGGAACGTTCAGGCGTTTGGCGACCTCGCTCTGGGTCAGGCCGCCGACAAAGTGCAGCCAGGCTGCCCGCGCCGCCATTTCGGCTTCGCTGCCGGCGTTGACGGCGCCGGTCCTTGTTGCCCCGGTTCTTGTCACCCCAGTCCCTGTCGATATCGGCATTTCGATCCGAATGAAAATATTTTCGTTACTGGAATATTTTTCAGATCGGCCTTTTTGTCAACCGGTATCATGACGGGACCGCCTGTGAGATCCCGGGCGGGACCGGCAATCGCGGCCCCGGGCAGTCGGCGTGCAGCCGACGCGCAGCAGTGAATATGGTCTGGCGAAGCGTTGCCTCGGTTGGTGGCGGCAGGAGACGCCGCCCTGGTCTTTACGAAACCTGCGACAGTCCCGGCGCTGGGGGAGTGGGGTTTATCCCGGGGGCGAAGCAGGCCTTCGGCAGCCTGCCGTCGCGCAACAGCGCCTGAAGGGCGGTGCAGAAGGTACTGCCAGAGACGGCCAGGACTTCTGAAGACAGCCGGACCAGCCTGTCCAGCGTAGCCCCATCGCCGCGGGCCAGGGCCATGACGCCGACGATGCTGGCCAGGATATCCCGACCGTCCAATTGAAAGATGGGCGACCTGGCCATCGCTTCGATGGTGATGAGGTCACGGAGCTGCAGCCGGCTGCCGTTCTCGAACGCGAGCAGCAGGTCCCGGTCCTTCACCGATACGGTGGCCCTCCGCGCTGACCCGGGCAGGACATAGCAGATGCCCGGCGCGAGCCGCAGACCGGCAGACTGGCCGGATTGAGGCTCCTGGACGTAGCGGGCGGCGGGGCTGCGCTTGATCGCGGCGGCTGCAGGACGGCCGTCCTTGTCAAGGGAGCAAAGCTCCCGAAACCCTGGGTGACGGTTGCTCGTCATTGGGTGTTCCGTCATTGGACAGCGATCGCCCGGGGCCGCTTCGGCGCTAAGAGCATGGAAGCACTTAGGAGCGCCCAAGTCCGCTGTCAGGGGAAGTAGGGGTCACAGAACAGCCGGACTTGGAACGCCCCTACCGCGCTTAGCCTAAGGGTTCCCAAGGTCGCCGCATCACCCGAACGGGTGATGCGGCTTCGCTTCTTATTCAGACCGTGGAAAGATTCAGGCTGTCGGCGTTCAAGTCACCGGTGACATTGGTCACCGACACGATGACGATATCGAAGGCAGCGTCTCCGTTGCTGTCGATGGAGATGATGGCGTCGGAACCGCTCGCGTCCTGTTGAATGTCGACGCGGCCCGCACGTTCGACCTCATCCTCGGCAACGCCGAGGCTGTCGAAGAGCGCATCCAGGTCGATCCGGTCGCCGTCCGCGCTACTGAAGCCGTCGATGAGGTCGCCGGCATCCTGCAGAGCTTCGTAGGCGAAGACATCGCCGCCCGCACCGCCAACAAGCGTGTCCGCACCGGCGTCGCCGAACAGCGTATCGTCGCCCTCGCCGCCGTAGAGCAGATCCGCGCCGCCGTCGCCGGCCAGATCGTCGTTGCCCAGACCGCCGAACAAGGTGTCGTCGCCGTCGCCGCCGTCCATGGTGTCGGAACCGTCGCCGCCGAAGAGAACATCGGCACCGGCGCCGGCCTCTGCGTCGTCATCGCCGCCACCGCCAACGATCGAGTCGTCCCCTGCGGTGCCGACGAAGATGTCTGCATCGGCGCCGCCCAGGAAAACATTGCCGCTGTAGCTGCCGTCGGTGAAGATCTGAAACACCCCATTGGTGTTGCCGCCACCGGAGTTGTCGAAGGTGTTGTCTTCGATATCAGTGGTCGTATCGCGTGCCCGCAGACCGAAGTTGTAGGTCAAGCCGGTGAAGCTGTTGCCGGTGATGCTGGAGTTTTCCGCATCGATGGTGACCAGGAAGTTGCCGAAGAGTGTGCCGCTGACATCTTGGGGCGCGCCAGCGGTTCCGGTCAGTTCGTTGTTCTCGAAGACGATCCCGCTTTTGTCGTTGCCGCCGATAAAGACAAGAGCGCGCGGTACGTTGTTGACCGTGAACTGTTCGGAAAAGTCGGCATTTGCGACGGTCGTGCCGGTGAAGGTCTGGCCGGAGAAGATATTGTCCGAGATGACAAAGTCGGTATTTGCAAAAGCATACTCGGTCAGCAGCCCGGCCTCGCCCTCGGCACGGATATCGTTACCTGCGATTCCCGCGTTGGCATGAGCACCCTGAAAATACAACGCCGCGTGCTCGATCCCGGGGGTTGCCACGTCGTAGCCGATGATTGTGAAACCATGCCCGATGGTCCCGATCTGCACACCGTCGGTATCGTTGGTTACCATGACAGTGCCCAGATTGCCGGCGCCCGACGAACCCTGGATGATCGCGCTGTCGCGCCCCTCGGCGGAGATCAGCTTGACAGCCTTATCGATGGTGATGTTTTCGTTGTAGGTGCCGGCCGCCACCAGGATGGTATCGCCCTCACTGGCGTTATCGATGGCGTCCTGGATGGTGAGGTAGTCTCCGGATCCGTCTTGCGCAACCGTGAAATTGGCTTCGACTACGACCTTCATCTGAGTTTCGGCGACAATCTCGCCGGTCGAATTGTCGGTCACCGTCAGCACGAATTCGTAGCTGCCCGGTGCCGTCGGGTCGTAGTCGCTGGCCTGCCAACCCAGATTCTGGGAGTTCTGGACACCATCCGTGTTGCCGTCAGGGTCTTGGTAGTAATCTTCCGCACCGCCCTTTGATGCCCGATGCGTGATCGGATTGAAGTTCAGGATGCCCTCGCTGCGGTTGCCGTTGATGTCGACGAAGTCGGCGGTGATGGCGATGGTGTAGTTCGACAGGTCGGCGGCGCCGTAGTCGACGACGCTGTAGTCGAAATTCCACAGTCCCGCGGCCCCGGAACTGATGCCGGTTTCGGTGTGGTAGGTCAGGCCGTCGGAATCCGCGTCGCCCTGGTAACGGAGCTTGGTCTTGATCGCGGCCTCGATTTGGACTTCCGTGTTGTCGTGGATCACGAAGTTGACGTTGGAGTTGCCGGTTCCCGGGTGGAAATTATCGCTGTTTTCGTTGCCACCGATTTCTCCGGGTGCAGCATCTATCTCCGGAACGCCTCGGGCCAGAGTCGCGCCGAAGCGCAGCGTTCCATCGTCGAACTGCAGGTTCTCGATGCCGTTCAGCGTATCGCTGCCCTCGTCACCGTCGTCCGGGTTGGTGTCGGTCAGCGTGAAGCCACCATCCGCCGTGGCGACGATCTCGAAATCGGAACGGTCGCCAAAGTAGGAAGCGGTGTCATCGCCGTCCCCGCCGGTGATGGTGTCGTTGCCGCCGCCGCCGTAGAAAAAGTCGACGGCGTTAGTGCCGGCCAGCGTGTTTGCCTCGTCGAGAACGTCATAGGGTGACGGCAGGCCATTTGGGTAGTCGATCCCGTGGGCCAGATCCCAGCCGATGGTGCCGGAGGCCGCTGTGAAGTCTGTGTAGTCGCCTTGGTTATCGACAGCACCGGCGTGATAAGGGCGGTCGCCAAAAGCTTCCGCCGCCTCGGTTCGCGGATCGGGTTGGGCTTCCGGTGCCAGATTGGTGAATCGGCTTGAGATGGGGCCGTCGCCCAGGTTGCCCAGCAAGTTGTCGTGCAGGGTCTGTTGGCGCCCGTCCGGCTCCGGGGCTACTTTCACCAGATCCAGGATCGCCTCACCACCTGCCGCCAGGTAGCGCACGTAGTCGTTGCCAAGATAGGCAAAGTCGGTGTTGACCGGCAGATTGAGAAAATTGCCGCCGGCAACATAGCTCGCATCCAGGTGAATCCAGAAAGCGGCGAAAACCGATGCATGGTTGCCGTCAATCGTCAGGTTTTCCGGAACCAGCGATTTCTCATCCGCCAGGCCGTCGAATTCCAGGGCCAGCAGATTGTTCACGCTCGGCGCAGTGCCGTCGTTGGGCAGGGTAAGGCCCGTATTGACGATATTGACCGCGGCGCCGCCCGAAATCGTCAGCGTCTGATCGTCGACCAGGGGGCTGGCGTTCGGGAAAGCCGCCGCGATCTGGCCGCCGTCCAGCTCGATACTCTGACCGCCCGAAGTCGTGATCTGCGTCAGTTCACCAAGGCTGGTAAAGGTAACGGCAGCGGCGCTGAGGCCGGAGACATCCAGATCCGTCACGCCGGACAGCTCATCGGCATTGATGGCGATGGCGGTACCGGGGCTCAACACCGAGACTCCGCCGCCGCTGAAGTTGTTGTCGGCAATCAGATCGTCATCGTCATAGTTGTCGTTGCTGTCGCGGATCGCCGGGACCAGGTCCGACGTCTGAAAGTCGTTGCCGGTGATCACGGCGCCGTCGCCGAAGATCTCCAGGTTTCCGAAATTGCTGTAGCCCTCGAAGGTATTGCCGGTGATGACGGCATCATCCGCTTCCACACCCAGCAGCAGGCCTGCACCGGGGGTGCCACCGATGCCCGCAACGGGGGGAGCACCAGTGAAGGTGTTGTCGATGAAGCGGACGTCGCTGGAGGCGTGGTCAGGCCCCAGGCTGGCTTCGCCATTGTTGTAGGCCACGGCCAGCGGTCCGTCGGCCTGCATGTCGTTGTCGCGTACGGTCAGATCGTCGATCTGGCCGCCGGTCAGCAGGGCATGGCCCGTACCGCCATCGATAGTGTTGCCTTCGATCACGATGCCTTCGTTGTCGCCGACCACATAGACCGCCGCCAGGTCGCCGTCGCCGGTGGAGATGTTGAAGCCGTTGTCCGAGCCGCCGAGGGTCACGTCGTCGACGTCTGACTTGATGCTGACGGCGGCACCCTGATTGACGCCGGTGCCGGTGATGGTCGCGCCATCGCCAAGAGCCAAGAGGGTCAGCGACTTGTCGATGGTGATCGGGCCGTAGTCGCCGTCCGCGACCAGGATGGTATCGCCCGCCTCGGCGGCGTCGATGGCGTCTTGAATGTTTTCGAAGGGATGACCCTCGCCGACCAGCAGGACGTTGCTGTCGGTGAAGGCGATGTCTTCGACGTTGGTCAGGCTGTCGGTGTCGCCGCTCGCCGTCTCGGTGATCAGGATCTCGCCGGTCTCGCCGCCGGCGAACGTAAAGCCGCCGATATCGGCGTCGTAGCGCACGATGTCCGTGCCGTCGCCGCCGTCGATGGTGTCGCTGCCGGGGCCGCCGACGATATCGTCGTTGCCGGCCCCGCCGTTGATCGAGTCGTCGCCGGCGCCACCCAAGAGGATGTCGTTACCGCCGCCGCCGTTGATGGTGTCGTTGCCCGCACCGCCGGATATAGCGTCGCTGAAGTCTCCGCCGGTCAGCAGATCATCACCGCCCAGGCCGTCGATGCTCTGGCCTGATGTGTCGACAGGATCGGCGACGAAAACGTCGTCGCCCTCGGTCAACGTCTCGGAACCGGTGACGCTGCCGACGTTGGCATCTGCCGCCTCACTCTCGATATCGTCAACATCAGTGAAACCGTCAACGGCAGTGCTATCGCTGTTTTCGACCGCGTCCTCGATGGCGTCGGCAGCCTCGTCCTGCGCCACCTGGGCGACCTGCGCCAGATCGGTCAGAACCTCTGTGGCATTGCTGTCATCATCAATCTCGATGTTTTCGACCGCTGTGTTGGTCGCGGCAATTACATTCGTGGCGTTGTCGACGTCGTCGTTGTCGAGATCGGTGTCATCCACGTTGTTCGCCGCTTCGGTCAGGACGTTTCCAATTTGACCGTCGTCGGTCAGATCGGTGTCGGTTCCGGCGCCTGCATTGTCGGCGATTTGTTTGGCGATGGCGTCATAGGCGGCGTTGGAGGCGCCCTCCGTATCGCTTGCTCCGCCGCCCTCCAGGGCGGCCTTTACCTGCGTTGCCGTATTGGCCACCTGGATACCGGCTTTCACGACTTCCAGCGCTTCGGTATCGCCGCCGGCGGCGGCGGCGACCGGATCGGTGTTGGAAAGATCGAAGTCCTCGGCGATCCCAAAGGCTTCCTTGACGGCGGCTTCCGCTTCTTCGGCGGTTTGATCGCCGTCTTCGACAAGCTGCTGCACCAGCGTGGTCAACGGCGTGATGACCGTGGCGCCCGCCGGGGCCTTCAGAACGCCTTTGAAGGCGAGGCCGGTGGAAACGTCGGTGCCGCCGACGGCGATCAGCGGGCCGCTACCGCCTTCCAGAGTGAAGTTGCCGTTGATGTCGGTGATGGTGGAAACCTCACCGTCATCCAACTGGCCATTGCCGTTGGCGTCGCGGAACACGGTGGCATTGGCGATGTAGCCGTCGACCACCTCGCCGGAGATAATCTCGATCGTAGGACCGCCATCCCCGCCGGTGGTGCTGCCGGTATCCGTCGTAGTCTCGATTTCCGTGCGGCCGGCCACGACGACCGGAAAGCCCGAGATGACGGTGCCGGAAGAAACCTCGGGTCCGACGTCGCCGCCAAGCGCGCCGCCGACACCGCTCAGGGCGTCGCTGCCCCCGCTGAAGCTGTTGCTTCCGGTGTTGTCCTGGTACTGGGTGGCGCCGCCGCCCAGAGCCGGTTGGCCATCGCCTCCGCCGCCTGCGGTTTCCAACGCCGGACCGGCCGGGCTCTGTTCCGCCTCGCCGGCGTCCTCGCCGCTCTCTCGTGCGAAGGCCAGGGCGCTCTCAACCAGGGCGGTGATGTCGTAGTCGACGCCGGCGATCTGAAACACCGGGGCGTCCGGCCCTTCAGTCATGCCGGCGAGTTCTAGGAAGACGATCCGCGAGTCCGCGCTGCCGTCGCCGTCGCTATCGAAAGTCAGGACGAGATTCTGCCCCTCGACGGTGATCCGCGCATCCGCCGGATCGAAGTCGAGAAGGTAAACAGCGCCGGTCTCACCGGTCACTTCCAGGGTCTCCCCGGCAGCCGGCTGATTGACCGTCAGTGGCGCCTGTGCCTGGCCCTCAAGCGCGGAAACCCCCGCATCACCTTCGACTGCGGTGTTGTCCGCATGCTGCTTCGCCGAGCCGCTCATTGAGCGCTCGTTAATGTCCATCGACCCCATGTGCACCTTGCTCCCTTTTTTTGAACCGCCGACCCCCAATCGACGACTGATGTAAAGCAAAGGTTGTGGTTCGGCGTCACCCCTAGGGGTGAATTTAATTGATGGTTTCTCATCAAGCTGTCCGAAAACACTAATCAATTCAGTTTGATAGCTTCACCCCCAGGGGTGACGGCAGGAGGGCTGGCTTTGCGTAAGAGTGTTCTTGGAAATGGGATGCAGGCTTTGGATAAACCTAAGGGCGCATTTCGAAACGTTGCTTCGGGCCAGGAAAGAGGCCCGAAGAGATTGCCGGAGGAGGCGGAACGGAGACGCGCAGGCCCGATGCGTTCGGGTGAGGCGCGGGCCGGTTCCGGAGAGAGGACGGCCTCTAGCAAACAAAGAAATGGAGCAAAGTATGCTGACCAGAAGACACCTATTGGGCGCCATGACGGCCTCGGCTGTGACCGCGATCTTACCGCGGCAGTCGCACGCCAATCTGGTTGCCTTGCCGGAGCCGCTTCCCCTCTCAACGCCGATCGGCAGCGGCGCGTTCGTCAATGCGCCGCCGGCCTGGTTGCGTCTTGTGGAGCGTTTTCCGGCGCTGCATCCGGGCAAGGCATCGTTGAGGCAGTTTGCTTCCACAAGACTGCGCGAAGCTGAATTGGACTATGTGCAGCGTCTGGTGAACAAGCAGACCCTCTTCACACCCGAGAACAAGGATGTCTGGCTGCCCGCCGGCCGTTCGGGGGATTGTGAGGACTTTGCGATCCGCAAGCTGGAGTTGCTGATCAAGCGCTTCGGCTGGCCGCGTGGCGCTTTGACCCTGGCGACCTGCTATGCAGATACCGGCCAGGGCCACGCGGTGCTGCTGGCCCATACGAAACGCGGCGCCTATGCACTGGATAACAGGTCTGTCCCGGTCATGCCCTGGCGGCGCCTGCCCTATCGCTGGGTTGCGCGTGAGGAGCCCGGCAGCCCCTTTGCTCTATGGCGCAAGATCGAAGTCTAACCCGGCCCCGGATGTTCGACCGGCCCGGCACCACTGATTGAGAAAGCAAACACTATGCAAGTCACGCCACAGCCACTTCAGAAAAACGGCAATCAACTCGGTCGTGAACTGCGTAAGGAACTCCTCTTCAGGCGGCCGGATCGCAAATCCGCGGACTACCAGGTCGGTTTACCCTGGGAGTCCTTCGCGCGGGCCTGGAGCCTGGCGGAAGATCGCGTGGCCCGGTTGGAGCAGCAGCTCTCGGTCAGCGATCTGCGGCACTCCTGGATCTGCCGGGCGGATTTCGAAGAAGCCTCCGCTCTGGTTTTGTTGGATGGGCAGTCCGTCGCCCTCCAGGATCTGGCCATGGTGGATGCCAACATATTGCCGGCTGAGCCGACAGCGGCATGGATGAAGGCGAGGGCCCTGCTCTCTCTGCGCCGCCACATCAGCCGGGCCGGACCGGCCAAGACGCTGACCAGCGACGGTATTATCGCGCTGGAAACCAGGATGATCGACAGCATCCAGGGCAACGGCGATGAGGCGGCCGAAACCTCCACCGAAGTTTCCCATGTAGACATCGAGGACAAACGTCGCTCGGTACAACGCTGGTTGGACGTTGTGGAAGAGCTGCAATCGACGCCGGCACTGCCGGCCGCGGCGGTGGCCTTGCGCGTGTGGCGCCGCATGAGCCCGCTGGAAGCCTACAACGATGAGGTCGGCCTGGTCCTGGCATCCCTGCTGCTTTGGCATTGGGGTAAGACAAAGGGTCTGACGGTTTGCCTTGGGATCGGTTTGCGCGAAGCGCAGCGCAGCCTTGACGATCAGGTGACCCTCGGGGTCTGGATTCAACGCTTCTGCGAAGCGGTGCAGGTCGCGGCGAACGCGGGGCTGGACAATCACCACACCCTAAACCGGGGCCGCGCAAAGTTGGTCCAGATTCTGACTCAGCGCCGGGCCGGTTCACGCCTGCCGCGCCTTGCCTGGCTCTTCCTGAACTATCCGGCCATTTCGACCCGGTTTATCTCGCAGCGCCTCGACGTCACCACCCCTGGGTCGTCGTGGCTTCTCGAAGAACTGATTCGCGAAGGCGTGGTGGAGGAAGTCACCGGCAAGGGTCGCAACAGGGCATATAGCCTGGCCTAGCCAAGAGACGGTAATATAGTATGGGTTAAATGCCCTAATAGGTCATATAACCCTGATATTTATGATTAAAGCATACGTATGTCCGTATTAATCAGGGCATTATGCCATAATTATGAGGATATTCTTACAATATTTCTTAGATTTTACCAGAAATGGAATTGATATGAGCTGATTTAACTTTTACAATGAAAGCAGGTTGGATGAAGCCTAAGGAGGCATCCGGCTGCAGCGTAAAGGGATGAAGGGTCGTCGGTATCAAACGAGGACCGCGTTTTCCGGATGTGGCACCGCTCAGAGTGGCCTGGGCGAAAACATCAGCCGCCATCCGGACAATCAACCAAACGGCAAAACAAAGAGGTCGCATAAACGGAAGTCACAGAACTTTCTGTTTAAGTTTGGTTGTATGCGCGTGAACTCGATCACCCTTGAGGGTGACGCTCCGCCCTTCCCTCGAAGTTAGATTTCATGTGGGGAGAAAAAGGGTTGGTAGTTATCGTTTCAACTTTGGCTATGGCGGCGCTGCCGCGGGCCCGCAACGCGGGAACCGCCGGGCGTGCTTCTGCCAATGAACGCGATAACACGCTTTCCAAAGTTACCTGCAGCAGAGGTGATCGCGACAGGCGGTTCTTGACGCTGCGCGTTCCCGGGCAAACGGCATTGAAGGAGGGTGGCTCATGGTCATAGACCGCCAGACCTTCGATGCGCTCGTCGAGCAGGTCTATCGCGCATCGACCAGTGAAATAAGCTGGGAGTCGGCACTGCGCTCGGTGGCCTCGGCCTTCGATGCGTCCTTGGCCGCTGTCGTCCTCGAGCGCTGCGAGCTATCGCAGATCCGTCTGGATCCGGCGGACATCAAGCCCGAGCCGGTGGCCGTGCATCTCTCGGCCGATCTCGGCGATTTTCCTGACCTCTACTTCAGCCATTATCATCAACTGGACCCTTTCCGCCTCAGCCTGCCGATCGCCTTTTCGCCGTCGATCATGCGGCTGCAGGAGGTTTGCGATCCCAAGGACTTTGCGCGCAGCGAGTACTATCAGGACTTTGCCATTCGCGCCGACAGCTTCCATCTCAGCCGCTTCACATCGCGTTTCGACGCAAAGTTGCAGTTGAAGGTGATGTTGAATCGCAGCGAAAAGGGCGTGCCGCTGGACGATCTTGAACTGGCCCGTTTCGACTCGCTGACGACCCACATAATGCGGGCACTGAAGGTCGAGCGCCAGATCACCCAGATGGGCGCAACGATGGACGCAGCCTTCGATGCGCTGAATCAGATCGGACGCGCTGCGTTCCTGGTCGATCGCAACGGCCGTGTCGTGCGCATGAACGCCTTGGCGGATTCGATCTGCGGTCTGGACGATGGGCTTACCGTCCGCAACAACCGCTTGGTTGTCGATGCGCAGAACAGCCAGCGTCAGCTCCGCGAGGCGCTGGCCAGACAGATCTGTGAGGATGCCGGTGCGGCGCCTGCGGGCCCCGCAATCGTGGCCTTTACCAGGCCCTCAGGCGGGCGGCCCTACATGGCGGAGATCACGCCATTTGAATTTGAGAGCTATTGGACCACCGAGACTACGGCTACCGCCCTTGTCACCATCAACGACCCCGACGCGCAGCAGCGCCCGAAGAGCACCGGCGATTGGGGCAAGGCGCTGGGGCTGACCCGTGGCGAATGGCGCGTCGCGACCACTCTGGTGAGCAGCCGGGACGAAGGCGAGGTGGCGGCGACGCTCGGCATCAGCCTGAATACCGTGAAAACCCATCGCAAGCGCATCTACGCGAAGCTCGGCATTCATCGCCGCGCCGAGCTGACGGCAATTCTGCCGGGTCTGCGCTGAGTACTGCTTAGAACAGGCAGTTCTTTCGCATCGCCGGGCAGGTAGCCCGGACCTTCCCCGGATCACAGGTGTTGCAGACCGCGCCGATTTGGTTTTGAGTTCTCCCCGCAGCGGGCGCGGTCCGCAAGGCACAACGGAGAACTGATGGCACAGGGTGGCAAGCAGATCGAGCTGGCCGGGCGCATCCTGGACTGGCTGCGCAAGGAACGCCTGCCTGCCGGTGCGCGTCTGGCCGAGGCCCGCCTGGCCGATGTCCTGGGGGTGTCCCGCTCTCCGGTGCGCGCCGCGCTGGCCACCCTGGCAGAGGCCGGGGTTGTGGCCTATCAGCCCAAGCGCGGTTACGAACTCTGCGATGCTTCCCTGGAGACGGCGCTGCCGGTTACCGATGACGAGCGCATCTATCGCACCATGGCGAGTGAGCACTTTGCCAAGCTGATCGGCGAGCAGATTTCCGTCTCGGGGCTGGTGCGCCGCTATGGCGTCGGCCGTGCGGTAATCAACCGGGTACTGGCGCGCATGAGCGAGGAGGGTCTGATCGAGCGGGCGCCGGGGCGCGGTTGGGTGTTTCGCCCGGCGCTCATCGACGAGGATGCCTATGACGAGAGCTACCGCTTTCGCGAGCTGGTCGAACCGGCGGCGATCCTGGAGCCCGGTTTCCGGATCGATCGGGGTCGTTTCGCCGAGCTGCGCCGTGCGCACGCGGCCATTCTCGACGAAGGCGTCGACAGTCTTCCCATGGGCCGGCTCTTCGAAGCCGATGCGCAGTTCCATGAAGCCATCGCTGCCTGCTGCGCCAATCGCTTCCTGGCTCAGACGATCCGCCAGCAGACCCGTCTGCGCCGGCTCAGCGAGTACGAAAACTACAGCGAGCGGGCCCGTCTGGCGGAATCCCTGGGCGAGCATCTTGAGATTCTGGATGCCATCGAGGCCGGAGAGATGCTGCGGGCGGCCGAACTGATGCGCCGCCATGTGGCGGTTTCCCAGGCAGTAAAGCCCGATTTCAACAAGGTTCGATTTCTTGCGCATCGCCGCCTGACCCGACGCTGAATCACGAATTTTCGGCAGATCGGGCGGCGCGGGCTTGCGTCTTTCTGCGATCTGTGCGGTACTTTTTGCGTAAAAAGTGCAATATTCGGATCGAAGGGGTCACCCGGCAAAGGGTGGCGGCCTTGATGAACGAGGGGCGGCCGCTGCTTTCCGGGGGCGGAAAGGCAGGGCCGGGGAGGGTCGGTAAAGGCCCGGACTGAAAAAACAGGGAGACAATGAATATGCGCAAAATGACCGTAACCGCCGTGGCCCTGGCCGCCGCGATGACCTGTGGCGCCGGCGCGGCAATGGCCGAAGGCAAGATCGTCATTTCCAACTGGGACGGCTACATGCCCGCCGACCTTCTGGAGAACTTCACCGCCGCCACCGGGATCGAGGCCGAGCTTTCTGTCCATGCCACCAACGAAGAGATCATGGGCAAGGTGGTGGCCGGTAAGGGCAAGGGCTACGACGTGCTCTTCGTCTCCTCGCCTTTTGCAGAGGCGTTGAACGAGCTGGGCCTGGTGGCCAAGATCGATCATGCCATGACCCCCAATATGGCGAATCTCTATCCCGAGGCCATGAAGCTCGATCACGACACGGGCAACGGCTTTTCGGTTCCCTATGCCTGGGGTACCACGGGGCTCTGCTACCGCTCCGACATGCTGGCCGCGGCACCGGACAGCTGGAACGACCTGCTGAAGCCGTCGAGTGATCTTACGGGCAAGATCACCATGCTCTCGACCGACCGCTGGCTGATGGCGGCGGGCCTGCTGGCCCAGGGCCTCTCGGTGAACGAGAAGGACGCGGCGAAGATCGAAGCGACCAAGAACCTGCTGGTCGATGCCAAGCGCGGTCTGCTGGCTTATGACGACACGACGTTCTACTCCAAGCTGGTGTCCGGCGAGGCAAGCCTGGTCCACGCCTGGGACGGCTGGTGCAACTACGGCATCGCCGAGAACGCCGACATCAAGTACGTCATTCCCAAGGAAGGTTCCGACCTCTGGGTCGACACCATCGTGGTGACGGCGGCTTCGCAGAACAAGGAAGCCGCGCATAAGTTCATCGACTATGTCCTGGGCAAGGACGTCGGCATCTGGGTCGCCTCCAACATCCTCTACAAGACGCCGAACAAGGCGGCGATGGATGCACTCGACCCGGCACTGACCGCACAGTTCCCGAACCTTGCCATGGCGCCGGGCGATCTGCTGAAGTTCGAACAGCTGCGCGATCTCGGTGCGACGCAGAAGAGCTACACCAAGGCCGTCACCGAAATCATGGCTTCACAGTAACAGCGGGGAATGCGGCGCCCGGCGCTTCGCGCCTTGCATGCGGCCGGGTGCCGCCTTCTCCACCTGACGTTCAGCGGATCGCTATTGCCGTGCAATCTCGGTTGAAGACTCTGTTGCTGCTCGGGCCGGGCCTCGGCTGGCTCGCGGTCTTCATGGTCGTGCCCTGCGGTATCATCTTCGTGCATGCGTTCTTTGAGCGCGGCATCTACGGCGGTATCGACTACAGCTTCACCTTCGAAAACTTCCAGCGGGCCGTCGATCCGATCTACCTCACGATCCTGCTGAACTCGGCGCGGATTGCCGGCCTTGCGACGCTGATCGCCGTGCTGCTGGCCTATCCCGCCGCCTATGCCATTACCCGCGCGCCGCGCCACCGGCAGGTCGGCTACCTGATCCTCGTCATGCTGCCGTTCTGGAGCAACTACCTGGTGCGCACCTACGCCTGGATCGTGATGCTGAACCGCGAGGGCCTGATCAACCGCGGCCTGCGCGGCCTGGGGGTCATCGACGAACCCCTGCCGCTGCTCTACAACGAATTCGCCATCGTCACCGGGCTGGTCTACAACTACCTGCCCTTTGTGGTGCTGGCGATCTACGCCTCGCTCAGCCGTCTCAATCTGGAAGTGCTGGAAGCCTCGGAGGATCTCGGCGCGCCGGCCTGGCGGACCTTCCTGCGGATCACCCTGCCGCTCACCCTGCCCGGCGTGGCTGCCGGTGCGGTTTTCGTCTTCGTGCTTTCGGTCGGGAACTTCATCACGCCGGACCTGCTGGGCGGCGGGCGCCTGCAGATGGTCGGCAACCTGATTTACGACCAGTTCCTTTCGGCGCGGGACTGGCCTTTCGGGGCGACTCTCAGCTTCTTTCTGATCGCCGTCATGATGGCGCTGCTCTTTACCCAGGCGGTCCTGGTGAACCGGGCCCAGGGTGAAAGCCGGAGCCAAGTCGAAGGCCGGACGGCCAAGAAGGCGGGCCTGGCCGATGCTTGAGCGCGGGGCGGGCGGGCTGCTGTTATGGCTGCATCTGCGCCTGATCTACATCTTTCTCTATGTGCCCATCGCCGTGCTGATGGTGCTGAGTTTCAACAAGGCCGGTCTGCCGACGGCCTGGACCGGCTTTTCGGTCGAATGGTACGGCAAGCTGCTGGACAGCGGGCCGATCCTGGGGGCCGCCCTCAATACCCTGATCGTGGCGACGGTCTCGACCGTTCTGGCGACGGGCATCGGCACCCTGCTGGCTCTGGGGGTTGAGCGGCGGCGGCGCACGTCCTGGCTGGATGCGCTGCTCTTCGCGCCGATGATCATTCCCGATATCGTGCTGGCCATCGCGTTGCTGTTCTTCTTTACGCTGCTCGAATTCACCCTCGGCCTGCATTCGATCATCCTCAGCCATGTGGTCTTCAACATCGCCTTTGTCTGCGCCGTGGTGCGCACCCGCCTGCGCCATTTCGATTATGCGGTCGTCGAGGCCTCCATCGACCTCGGCGCCAGCGAAATCACCACCTTTTTCCGGGTCACTCTGCCGATCATCTTTCCCGGGGTTCTGGCCGGTGCCCTGCTCGCCTTCACCCTCTCGATCGACGAGTTCATCATCGCCTTCTTCACCGCCGGGGCGGGGCCGAGTTCGACCACCCTGCCGATGCAGATCTATGCGATGATCCGCTTCGGCGTGACGCCGGAGATCAACGCCATGGCGACCATCATCATGCTGGTGAGCTTCACCCTGGTGTTCCTGGCTCAGCGCGCGAACCGGGAGGCGGTAACCGGATGAACGCAGCCGACAACGTCATCACCACCCGGAACCTGACCAAGCGCTTTGGCGGCGTGACGGCCGTCGACGGCATTTCCTTCGGGCTGCGGGAGAACGAGTTTTTTGCCTTGCTTGGCCCCAGCGGCTGCGGCAAGACGACCCTGCTGAGGCTCATCGCCGGTTTCGAGCAGGCCGACGGCGGCAGCATCCTGCTGGACGGAGAGGACCTGACGGCGCTGCGCCCCAACCGCCGGCCGATCAACCTGATGTTCCAGTCCTATGCCCTGTTTCCCCACATGACGGTCGAAGGCAACGTTGCCTACGGCCTGGAGATGGAACGTCTGCCCAAGGCGGAGATCGCCGCGCGCACGGCGGAGGTGCTGGCCAAGGTGCAGCTTGGCGATCTCGCCCGGCGCAAGCCGCAGCAACTCTCCGGCGGGCAGCGCCAGCGCGTCGCCCTGGCCCGCGCCCTGGTGAAACGTCCGCGGGTGCTGCTGCTCGACGAACCGCTCGGCGCCCTCGACAAAAAACTGCGCGAAGAGATGCAGCTTGAACTGAAGCGGCTGCAGCACGAGGTCGGCATCACCTTCGTGGTGGTCACCCACGATCAGGAAGAGGCGCTGGTCATGGCCGACCGCATCGCGGTTCTCGACGCCGGGCGCATCGCCCAGATCGGCACGCCGCGCGATCTCTACGAGGAACCGGCAAGCCGTTTCGTCGCCGCCTTCATCGGCGCCATGAATTTCTTTGAGGGCGAGACCACGGCGCAGGGTCTCGCCGTCGCGGGTCACGGCCTGCTTACGGCGGCGCTACCTTCCGGGGTGGCGCCCGGTCAGCCGGCCAGCCTGGCGGTGCGGCCGGAACGGCTGTCCATGGCGGCGGCGCGCCCCGCCGATGGCGCCAACGCGGTGGCCGGCAGGGTCGTCGATATCGCCTATCACGGCACTGACCTCAGCCTGCATGTCGCCGTCGCCGGGGTCGAACGCCGTGTCCTGGCGCGGCTGCCCAGCAACCGCGCGCGGGACGCCGGCTGGCAGGCGGGCCAGGAGGTCTGGTGCTGCTGGGCGCCGGAAGATTCGAGAATCCTGGTCGCATGACCGGCCGGGAAAAACGAAGACTAGAAAAACGAAGACAAGCAACGGGAGGTTTGCAGCCATGAGCCAGGAAAAAACCATCGTCTTCTTCCCTGAGGCCGCCTTCGGGCCGGCCCTCAATTCGGTGGCGATCGCCCAGGCCTGCGAGGCGTTGGGGCACAAGGCGGTATTCTTCACCGATCCCGGCATGGGCGGAGTCTACGAAGGCTACGGCTTCAAGGAGTACAAGGTGAACATGTCGGAGCCCATGGCGCCGGAGGAGATGGCGAAGTACTGGGTCGACTTCATCAACAGCCATATTCCCAATTTCAGCAAGTCGCCCTATGAGCAGATCGACACCTACGTGAAGGAGTGCTGGGAGGCCATCGTCGATACCTCGGTCTGGGCGGAAAAGGAGCTGCCGGGCATTCTGGAAGAGGTTCGCCCGGATGCGGTCTGCGTCGACAACGTCATCCTGTTTCCGGCGATCAAGCGCTACGCCAAGGAGAACGGCAAGCCCTGGCTGCGCATCATCTCCTGCAGCGAAAACGAGATCGAAGACCCCGACATTCCGCCTCACCTCTCGGGCTGCGGCGAGAACGACAAGGCCTGTTTCGAAGCCTTCCGCAAGCGCTTCCATGAAATGATCGTGCCGATCCACCAGGGCTTCAACAGCTTCCTCGCCGACTGCGGCGAAGACCCCTATCCCCTGGGCGAGTTCTTCGAAGCCTCGCCGCACATGAACCTGCTGCTCTATCCCGAGGCCGTGCAGTTCAAGCGCCGCCATGCGCTGGACCCCAAGCAGTTCCAGTACCTCGACGGCTGCGTGCGCAAGGACGAACCCTATACGGTTCCCGACTTCGCGGCGCAGGCCGACAAGCCGCTGATCTACATCAGCTTCGGCAGCCTGGGGTCGGGCGATACCGCCACGCTGCAGCGCCTCATCGACGCCATCGCCAAGCTGCCCTACCGCGCGCTGGTCAACGTCGGCGACTACAAGGAAAGCTTCAGCGGGCTGCCCGGTAACGTTCATCTGGAAAGCTGGTTTCCCCAGCCCTCGGTCATCCCCCAGGTCGACGCGGTAATCCACCATGGCGGCAACAACACCTTCACCGAATGCCTTTACTTCGGGAAGCCGGCCATCGTCATGCCCTTTGTCTGGGACGGGCATGACAATGCGACACGGGTCGCGGAAACCGGTCATGGTTTCAGGATGCTGCGCGCCGACTGGACAGACGAGGAACTGGCGCGCAACCTGGAAACCATGCTGACCAGCGAAACGATGCGCGCCAAGCTGGCGGCGACTTCGGCGCAGATGCAAAACCGTCACGGGCCGACCAAGGCCGCCGCGCTGATCGACACCCTGGTGCGCGCCGATGGCTGAACCGGCTGAGAAGCCTGCCGCCGCCAGCGGCCTGGATTCCTCCGCGCCGCACATTCACGGCGCCTCGACCTATGACCGCGACCTGCGCGACTGGGGCGGCCATCTGGAGCCTCTCGACGGCCGTTCCCAGAATCGCGGAAGGCTGTTGTGGAAAGGCGACAACGGCCTGCCCGAAGCGGGCCTCTGGGTCTGCACGCCGGGCAGCTGGCGCCTGACCCTGCCGCGCGACGAGATGTGCCACTTCCTCGCCGGGCGCGCGGTTTACCGGCCAAGCGAGGGCGAGCCCATCGAGGTCGGCGCCGGAACCCTGGTGCACTTCCCGGAAGGCTGGAGCGGGACGGTCGAGGTGTTCGAAACCATCCGCAGTGTCTACATGCTGCGCTGAAGCGTTGTGGTGAAAGAAGGACTGTCATGAAGGCTGCTGTTTTACAGAACCCGGTGGAGGTCGATGATCTGGTCGATTGGGGCCCGATCCCGACCATGATCGAGGGGCGCTCCGTCACCTCGGGCCGCCTGCTCCATAAAGGACCGGAGGGGTCGCCGGAATCCGGCATCTGGGTCTGCACTCCCGGGACCTGGCGTTGCGAGGTGGAGCGCGACGAGTTCTGTCACTTCCTGCTGGGCCGCTGCACCTACACCCATGACAACGGCGAGGTGATCGAGATCGAACCGGATACCATCGCCTTCTTTCCCGCCGGTTGGGCGGGTACCTGCGCGGTGCGGGAGACAGTACGCAAGGTCTATATGATCCGCTGAGCGGAGAGAGGAAGCACGGCATGGCGGCATTCGACCCCTTTGCCCGACAGATCTTCAGCGGCAACGACTTCGTGGCTGCAACGACCCGGGCGGAGCGTGAGATCGTCGACCCCGGCAAGCTGGAACCGGTGGGCCGTATTGCCCTTTGCGATGCAGCGGAGGTTGCACGGGTAGCTGCCGCCGCGGCCGAGGCACAGCGCGACTGGCGGCAAAGAGACGCGAAGGCGCGCGCCGTCCTGTTGCACGGCCTCGCCGATGCCATCGAGAGCAGCGACTTTCACGATGTCGCCCAGCTGATGGTGCGTGAGATGGGCAAGCCCTATCCCGAGGCGACGGGGGAGCTGGCCAACGCCGGTGCCGTGTTCCGCTACTTCGCCGAGATGGCGCGCGACGAGGCCGGCAGGATCGCCGGGACCACCCAGGCAGGTTCCTTCCAGTATGCGCGTTACGAGCCCTACGGTGTCAGCGCCCACATCATGCCCTTCAACTTTCCGATCCTGCTGATGTGCTGGACCCTGGCGGCTTCCCTGGCGGCGGGCAATGCCTGCATCGTGAAACCGGCGGAGGCGACCTCGCTCTGCACCCTGAAGTTCATGGAGCATTTCCGCCTGCTGCCCGAGGGCTTGGTGTCCTGCATCACCGGCGACGGCGAAACCGCCCAGGCGCTGATCCGCCAGCCGGCGGTTCAGGTGGTTGCCTTCACCGGCGGCCTCGCCGCCGGGCGGCGGGTGGCGGTTGCCTGCGCCGAACTGATGAAGCCCTGCATCATCGAGGCCGGCGGCAACGACGCCCTGATCGTCAGCGAGCACGCACCCCTGGATGTCGCCATTGCCGGTTCGGTCACCGCTGCCTTTCACCTCTCCGGCCAGGTCTGCACCTCGGCGGAGCGGTTTTTCGTGCATGAGAAAATTCACGACGCCTTCGTCGAGGGATTTGTCGCCGCGACCAGGAATCTCCGGGTCGGCTACGGCCTGGACGAAAGCGAGATCGGCCCCCTGGTCAGCGAAGCGGCGCGCGAACGCGTGGCCGGCCTGGTCGAGGCGGCGCGGGCCGAGGGCGCGACGCTTGCCTGCGGCGGGCGCGTGCCGCCGGCGCTGAACACCGGCTGGTACTACGAGCCCACCGTCCTCACCGGTGTCACGCCGGAGATGGCGGTGATGCGCGGCGAGGTCTTCGGTCCGGTCGCCGCGGTCTGCAAGGTCGCCAGCCTGGCGGAGGCGCTGGACCTGGCCAATTGCTCCGACTTCGGGCTCGGCGCCAGCATCTTCACCGGCGATCTGGCCGAGGCGCAGCGGGCCGCCGAGACGCTGGAGGCCGGCATGGTCTGGGTGAACAATCCGCTGATCGACAACGACGCCCTGCCCTTCGGCGGCTGGAAGCTTTCCGGCATGGGGCGGGAGCTGGGCCGCCACGGCCTTGACGCCTTCCGCCAGTCCAAGATGGTGATCGTCGACGCCGACCCCAAGGTGCAGGACTGGTGGTATCCCTATCCCCGGGAGTGGTTCTACGGCAAGGCGGGGCGCGGGTTTTAGGGCTGGCGGTTTCTTTATCAGCCGTGCATCTGCTATGAACGGGATCCAGCCCTAACGGTCGCGCAGAAGTCGGGGCCCGCAACAGGAACCCCTGGCCATGAACGCCGTTGATCGTCTGAAGGAATCGCTCGCCCGCTTTCCGCGCGCCGCCGTCGCCCACCTGCCGACGCCGCTGGAACCCCTGGCCAACCTGGGCGGCGATCTGGACCTTTCCCTCTTTGTGAAGCGCGACGACTGCACCGGGATCGGGTTCGGCGGCAACAAGGTGCGCCAGCTTGAGTTCTATCTCGGCGCCGCCCTGGCCGAAGAGGCCGACACGGTCCTCATCACCGGTGCCGTTCAGTCGAATTATGTGCGCACGGCCGCGGCCATGGCGGGGCGCTTCGGCATGGACTGTCATATCCAGCTGGAGGAGCGCGTTACGGATGTCGACGATCTCTACCGCAACAACGGCAACGTGCTGCTCGACCGCCTGCTCGGCGCCACTCTGCACAGCTTTCCCGAGGGCGAGAATGAGGCCGGCGCCGACGCCGCGGTTGGGGCCATTGCGGAGCGATTGCGCGGCGAAGGACGCAGCCCCTATATCATCCCGCTGGGCGCCGGTCATCCTCCATTGGGTGCGTTAGGTTATGCTTCTGCGGCTATCGAATTGTCTATGCAGGTCGAAACCATAGAGCCGTTCGACGAGATCGTCATCGCCTCGGGCTCCGCGGCAACCCACGTCGGTCTTTTGGTCGGCCTGCGCGCGCTGGGCCTGGACATCCCCGTCAGCGGGATCTGCGTGCGCCGTGCGGCAGACATCCAGGCCGCGCGAGTGAAACAGCGGGCCGACGATCTTTGCAAGCTGATGGGTCTGTCTCTCTCTTTGGCGGACAGCGACTTCCGGCTTTTCGACGGCAGCCTCGCGCCGGGCTATGGCCGCCTGAACGACGCGACGGTCGGGGCAATCCGGCTGACGGCGCAGCGCGAGGGACTGTTCCTCGACCCGGTTTACACCGGCAAGGTCATGGCGGCTCTGATCCAACTGAACGAGACCGGCGGGCTGGCGGGCCGGCGCATCCTGTTCTGGCATACCGGCGGCCAGCCGGCGCTCTTCGGCTATGCCGGCCAACTGACCGAGGGTTCGTCGTCAGGCGGGCCGTCGTGATCGGTTCTCTCGCCACGATGGCCACCGTCGAACTGCTGCTGGCGAACCTGGTGGTCTGCTTCGCCGCCTTCGTTCAGGCCTCCGCCGGTATCGGTTTCGCCATGATCGCGGTGCCGCTGCTGGTGCTCATCGATCTCACCTACGCACCGGGGCCGTCGCTCTTCGTCATGATGTTCCTGTCGATTGCCATGGCGGTGGAGGCCCGGCGGCATATCGACCGCCAGGGCCTGGCCACGCTGCTGCCTGGGCTTTGCGTCGGCACCGTCGCTGGTGCCCTGCTGCTCGGTGCGCTGCCGCCCACCTGGTTCGGCCTGGTCTTCGGCGGCATCGTGCTGCTTGCCCTCATCGTCGGTCAGCTCGGCCTGGCGCTGGCGGCTTCACCGGCCCTCTATGGCGCCGGCGGGTTTGCCGCCGGCCTGATGGGTACCATCTCGGGCATCCATGGCCCGCCCCTGGTGGTGCTCTATCAGCGCGCTGCCCATGCCACGGCCCGGGCGACCATTGCCCTGATCTTCGTCATCGCCAGCATCCTCTCCCTGGTCTCGCTGTATCTGGAGGGCATCTTTCGTGAGCCGCAATTGCTTATCGGCCTGTCGATGCTGCCCGGCCTGATCCTGGGCTACGGCCTGGCCCATATCGGCCGCCAGCTGATCTCAGAGTCTCTCGCGCGTGCCGTCATGCTCATCGTCGCCGGCGCCAGCGCCATCGTGCTGATCGCCAAGAGCGTTTGGTGAAGCCGCGGTGACGCGGTTTTCGTATAAGTCTTTGGGAAGTTTGGTGGACCCGGCGGGATTCGGACTTGTGATCTCCGCCTGCGGAGAGATGCGACGGGGTGCAATATCCCATTTGACAAAGCGTCCCGATCCATCGATACGGACGCTCCCAGTCGCCGCTGGTCGTCAATCTTTGAGAGTCGTATTGTGGATTTAGTTGTTTCAGTTTTTCTGCCGGTGTCCCTGGGCATCATCATGCTGTCCTTGGGTCTCGGCCTGACGGTCGCCGATTTCGCCCGTATTATCCGCCAACCCCGCGCCGTGGTCGCGGGCCTGTTTGCCCAGGTCGTCCTGCTGCCGATCATCGTTTATGGCTTTGTGATTGCCTTCGGGGTCAGCGGTGAACTCGCCTTTGGGTTCATGCTGTTGGCGGCCAGCCCAGGCGGTGTGACCTCGAACATCCTGACCAAGCTGGTGGGCGGCACGCTGGCGCTCTCCATCTCCCTGACCGGGCTGATCAGCCTTCTGTCGGTCATCACCGTGCCTTTGCTGGTCGTGTTCTGGGCCGGGCTGTTCCTGGATACCGGCGACGCGACCATCAATGTCACCGGTCTTGCCCTGACGATGTTTGCCATCACGGCGGTGCCCGTGGCGATCGGGATGATCATCCGGGCGGTCGCGACCGGTCTGGCCGGTCGGATCGAACCGGTGCTTTCCTTTGTTGCCGCGGTTCTCTTTGTGGTCATCGTCATCGGTGCGGTTGCCGCATCCTGGGACGTTCTGGTCGCCAACTGGACCACCTTGGCCCCGATGACGGCTTTGATGGTGCTGTGCCTGCTGGCCCTCGGCTGGATCATCGCCCGCGTCATCGGCCTGCCGGTCCCGGACCGCGCGGCCATCGGCATGGAAACAGGTATTCAGAACAGCACCGTGGCCATCACCCTGGCCGGCATCCTGCACGCCGGGCCGGAAGCGCTGCCGGTCATCGCCCTGCCTGCCGCCATGTACGGCATACTGATGTATCTGGGCGCCTTGCCCGGGGGTTATCTGATGTACCGCGCCGCGAGGGGCGCGGCATAAGGGCGACGGAGGGTCGTCATTATGGACGGTCGCCTGGCGCCCTCCCCATCCTCGCGAGGAGCGTTTTCCAGCGCTCGCGGCGCCAGTGGTACATTGCGAAGTTCTTGGGGGCTCTGGCGGACCCGACAGGATTCGAACCTGTGACCTCTGCCTTCGGAGGGCAGCGCTCTATCCAGCTGAGCTACGGGTCCTCTAGGGGGAAGCGGGCTTCCGGCTTCCCCTGAGCGCGGCGACAATACTGCATTGCGGGGGCGGGCGCAAAGGGCTTTGCAGAGGAATCCTTTGGTCTTGCGACTGACGTCGCAGCGGGCTGGCGCCGAAAAAAGCGATAGCGTTCGAAAGAAACCTCAGCAGGCGGGCGCGGCGCAGCCCCCGGCGGCGGCGGTTTCGTTTTCGGTCGCGTTTTCAGTCTCGGGGTCTGCCGTCCCGCCGTCTTTCGCCAGGGCGGCGGCGGCATAGGCCTCGGCCTGCGACGGCAGGGGCGCCTGGCGGTCGCGGGTCCAGGCGGCGATATCGTCGATCACCACCCCGGCCTGCAGATCGCGCAGCAGCATGTGCCAGCCTTCGGCATAGAGGGCGCGGCGCTGGCGGGCGGCGGCCTCGGGCGGCAGGCTGCGCCACAGGGCATAGGTCGGTTCTGCCGGCACCACCTCGTCGCGTTCGCCGTAGAGCAGCAGCGCGTCCTGGTCGATCGACGGGGCGGCCTGCAGGGCCGCGTCCATCAGGTTCACCAGGCCGTAGATGGCGTCGACCCGGGTTTTCTTGATGAACAGCGGGTCGCGGCCGAGACCGCGCAGCATCTCTATGTTGTCGGAGGCCTGGATGCCCAGGCCGCTGCCGCTGAAGCGGGCCCAGGGAAACAGCCTGGCGCCGAGCCAGAGGGCGGCGCGCTGGCTGAAGGGCATGGTGGAGCGGGCCCAGACCGCCGGCGCCGCCAGGATGACACCTTCGGCCTGCGGCGGGTTCGCGCCGGCTAGTGCCGCCAGCACCACGGCCCCGCCCATCGACTCGCCGAGCAGGAACAGCGGCAGGTCCGGATGGCGTTCTTGCAGCAGCGCCGCCGCGTCGCTCAGGTCGCCGGTCAGGCGGTCGATCCCGGCCCAGAGCCCGGTATGGGGCGCCGTGCCGAAGCCGCGCTGGTCGTAGGCGTAGACCAGCAGGCCGGCCTGTGCCAGGGCCGGTCCGGGCAGGGAGAAGGCCTCCGAGTAGTCGTTGAAGCCGTGCAGGGCCAGGATCACCCCGTGGGGCGCCTTGTCCGCCGGCGGTTCCCAGGAACGCAGCGGCAGGGTCAGGCCGTCGGCGGTGACGAAACGGTCCCCGGAGATCTGCGCGACAGGGCTTTCCGGGTTTTGCAAACCAGGGCCGGGAGGCGCCAGCCGTGGCGCACAGGCACCGAGTGCAAGCAACAGACAGCACAAGAGGAGGCGGGTTGGCCGGGATCGGGTCATGGCCGCCGCGTCGTCAGGCCGCTGTCCCGCTGTTCCCATCATGGGTGTCCCCGTCATGGGCGCCGCGGGTGAGCTGCAGGAAGATGTCTTCCAGGTCGGTTTCCTCGGTCGACATGTCGATCACCGAAAGGCCGGCCCCGCAGACCGCATCCAGGATCTGCGGCACCGGGCTGTCGCTGGCGTGATAGCGGAACAGCAGACGCCGGGCGGCGGTCTGTTCCGGGCTGAAGGGCGCCAGCGCCGGCGGGATGTCCGGCAGGTCGCGGTCGAAGATCAGCGTCAGCGCCTTGTTGTCGAGGCGCGCCAGCAGGCTTTCGGTGCGGTCGCAGGCAATCACCTTGCCGTGGTTGATGATGGCGATGCGGTCGCAGAGTTCTTCGGCTTCTTCCAGATAGTGGGTGGTCAGCAGCACCGTGGTGCCGGCGCGGTTCAGCTCGCGTACATTGGCCCAGAGCTGCTGGCGCAGTTCGATATCCACGCCGGCGGTGGGCTCGTCCAGCACCAGAACGGGGGGTTGGTGCACCATGGCCTTGGCCACCATCAGGCGGCGGCGCATGCCGCCGGAAAGGGTGCGGGCATAGGCTTCGGCTTTGTCCGCCAGGCCCATGGCGGCCAGGATCTGGTCGCTGATGCGCTCGGCCGGCGGCACGCCGTAAAGTCCGGCCTGAAGCTCCAGCAACTCGCGGGGCGTGAAGAAAGGATCGACGTTCAGTTCCTGCGGCACCACCCCGATGGCGGCGCGCGCCTGGCGCGCCTCCTTGTCGATGTCGTAGCCCCAGACAGTGGCGCTGCCGGCGGTCTTGTTCACCAGTCCGGCCAGGATGTTGATGAGGGTCGATTTGCCGGCGCCGTTGGGGCCCAGCAGGCCGAACAGCGAGCCGCGGGGAATATCGAGATCGACGCTGCTGAGGGCCAGCTTTGCGGGGGCCTTGCCGGCGGCCTTATAGGTTTTGGTCAGTCCTTTGACGGAAACCGCTTGGTCGGGCATCGCGCCGGCGGCGGAAAGGCCGCCTGCCGCGCCATCGGGTCGTGCCACGGCTCCAGCTCTGGGGGATTCGCTGTTCATGCTTGCCTTTCTTCGGGGTGCCGGCGGCGGAGAGGCGCCAGCCATGGGTAGCACCGCCCCCTATGCAGGGTCAACAAAGGGCCTCAGAGGTCAACACAAACGCTTGTTTTGGATTATTTAATGCCGACTGTCTGATATTGTCCGCATTTGTTTCGGATCGACGTGGCCTGGATATGCCGAGTATGAAAGTCATGAGCACTACGCCTGTCGGCGGATTCACTCACCGAAGTTACCGACCGAGCCTGCCGGCGGCATCGGCCCTGCTGCCCTATCTGCAGGAGATCGACCGTAACCGCTGGTATACGAATTTTGGTCCTTTGGCGCTGCAGTTCGAAGCCAGGCTGGCGGCGCAGTACGCCGTGGATCCTTCACGCATTGTCACGGTCGCGAACTGTACGGCTGGTCTGACGCTTCTGTTGCAGAGCTATGCAGCAAGCCCCGGTGGCTATGAAGCAGGTACCTTCTGCGCGCTGCCGAGTTGGACTTTTATTGCCAGTGCGGCCGCTGTGGTACAGGCAGGCCTGATTCCCTGGTTTCTGGATGTCGAGCAGGAAAGCTGGCAGTTGACGCCCGACTTGGTAGACAGTGCCTTGCCGTCGGCGCCGGGCCCGGTTGCCGCGGTGATGCCCGTGGCGCCTTTCGGCGACCGGGTCGATGCTGCGGCCTGGGCCGCTTTCCGTGCGAAGCACGATATCCCGGTCGTGCTTGACGCTGCGGCCGGCTTCGACAGCGTGACGAAGGCGAATGCGCCGGCGGTGGTCAGCCTGCATGCAACCAAACCTCTGGGTGTCGGTGAAGGCGGGCTCGTCCTGGCGGAGTCGGCGGCCCAGGCGGAAAACATCAGACGGCGGTCGAATTTCGGGTTCGACCGCCATCACGAAGCGGTCTGGCCTGGGCAGAATGCCAAACTCAGCGAGTATGCAGCGGCGGTCGGGCTGGCATCGCTTGATGTTTGGCCCGAAACCAGGGCGGCTTTCACCGCCTCGGCTGAAGTCTACCGCAAGGTCTTCGCGAAGCTTGGTCTGGGTGCCGTCCTCTCGCTCTGTTTTTCACGTTGTGACGTCAACACCGGCTGTACGTTGCAGTTGGACACGCCGCAAGCTTTGGCGGTGGTGGAACAGTTGCGAGCGAAAGGGATCGAGGCGCGGCAATGGTGGGGGCAAGGATGCCATGCTCAGGCAGCTTACACCGGCTATCCCCGTGGGCCGCTGCCGGTCACCGAAGATCTTGCGCGCCGCAGCCTGGCCCTGCCTTATCATCCGGAAATGTCGTGCGCCGACATCGTTGAAATCGTCGAAGCCTTACGCAGCGTCGTTGTGCAACGGGCTGAATGACAGGCAGCGCCTGCGGTTCCAGGCTGTTCTATCCCAAAGTTTCCCAAAGGATCTCCCCTGATGCCGGGTTTTCATCGAGTAGCTGTCATCGCACCGAAAGGGGATTACAACAATAACATGCTGCCGCTTTTCGCGGCCGATCTGGGGGCGGCTTTCAAAGCGTGCGGTCTGGAGGTTGTGGTCATTGACAGCAACGGGCGCGACTTCCAGCGTGAACTCCTGCGCTGTGCCCTCGACCCGGCCACGGCTATCTATGCGGGTCATTTTTTCTATGATTTCGGGCTTACACATGCCGATGAAACCCGCAGTGAGCGTGTAAGTCTCTTCGAGGCACTCGATCGTCCGGTCTTTGCCCGCCTTGCCGATCATCCTTTCGCACAGTTCATGTGGCGTCGGATCGAAGGTGCCTCCCGGACAACGCACTTTCTGACGCCGACCATGGAATTTAAGCCGGAGGCTCAATTCCTCAATCCGGCGCTCGCTCATTTTCATGGGGTTACGCCTTCGGTCACCATGCCGGTTCCCGACGAAGCTGCTGTGCCGCCATTGGCGCAGCGTCCCATCGACATCTTCATGCCATGCAGTTTCAAAGCGATTGCGCCGAGCGTAGAAGACTTGCGGCAACGCTATGCGGATCGCGGCAACCCGATGATGCAGGTTATCGACGAATCCGTGGCAGCCGGGGTGGCCGACCGCGACCGATCGATCATGGAGATCTTTCTGCAGGCGATCCAGCGGCATACAGGCCGACGCTTTGTGGCCAGCTTTCCGCTTGAGGGTGGTGACAAGGAAATTCTGCAGGTGTTGTCCAGTGTCGATTTCAAGGTACGGACACTGCGGCGTCTTCGTGTGGTGGAGAATCTGGCCCGCTTGGATCGCGATTTGCGCATCGTCGTGACCATACCTGAGGCCATGCGCGACAGGATTCCCCAGTTACAGAAGCGGCCCAATATTGAGCTCATTGGCAAGGTCGATGTCATACGCGCCGGCGAGCTTTATCTTGGCTCGAAATATGTCATCAACGTGAACCCGACGTACGTCTCGCTGGTTAGTGAGCGGGTGCGCAATGCCATGGCATTCGGCTGTTGCGTCATCTCGGACAGGTCTGCGCATATCGCGGAGACATTCGCCGAGGGGCGCGAAATCCTCTTCATGGATGAATATGATCCGAGCGTGTTGAGCGGCCATTTCAAAGAAGGGTTGGAAGCTTCGCAGGCGATCGCCTCATCAGCCCGCCAAAGGGTCCTGGCGGATTTCTCGGTCTCCAAATTGGCCGACGATATCGTCACCGTCATGCGCAGGGTCTCGTAAGGGCTCTGCTGTCTATAGTTTCATGTTGCTGGAATCGGTGCTGCGCTTGGCCGGGACTCCCACATAGAGACCGCCGGGTTCGGTGGAGCGGGTTGCCACGGCGCCGGCCGCCAGCATGCAGCGCTTTGCGAGGGTAACGCCATCGCGCAGCGTGGCGTTGATTCCTAGAAAACAATGCGACTCGATAGTGCATCCGCCGGCGATGGCTACGCGTGGGGCCAGAAAGCAATGATCGCCGATACGCCCGTCATGGGAGACGTGGACGCCGGCGCGCAGCACAACGTTGGATCCGATACTTGTAAAGGGTTCTACCACCGTGTTCTCGAAGATCATACACCCCTCGCCGATATCCAGGTCCGGCCACAACAGCGCTCTGCTCGCGATATAGTTGGCAAAGCGGTAGCCCATCGCTTTGCCCTCGGTGAAGCGGTCGGCTCTTGGCCGGTTCATATCGTGCGGTCCGACGGCGATCAGCAGATCGTGGCTCTCGGCCGGAAACTGATCGCTCAGCGATTCAAAGGGAACCACGGGCAGGCCAAGCATACGGTCTGTCTTCATCATCGCCTCGTCGACCGCAAAAGCGGCGACCTGGCGCGGGCTATCCTCCGACAGGCAGTAGTATGCGAGACGCGCCAGCGCGCCTGCGCCGAACAGTATGACTTTACGTGACGACTGCTTATCGGTGCCGGGCATTGCGGTCACTCGCTAATACTCTCAAAACAATCTCCACAGCAGGATCCGGACCGGGTTTCCCAACTGTCGGCCCATCTTAACCTCTCCGGCGAGCCTGCGGGACCGTAGTTTCCAGATTCCCAGCAACTCTAGACCCTACGGGGGATTCGCTGCCATCCCAATGGTGCAGTCGGGCCGGACTCTTTCCTAAGCAAAAGGTTTACCCGATGACGGGACTTCTGCTATCCGGGGGTATGACTGTGTCTTCGCCGACTGCGCCGCCGGTTTACCGGCCCCTGCCCAGCGCCCACAGCACGGTTGCCTGGCCGGCGCTGCCGGCGCCGGAAGTCGCCTTGATGGGCGCCCTGCTTCAACAGCTCGACGAGAGCCAGTGGTGGGCGCCTGAGGATATGCGGGCGCAGCAGCTGCGCCAGGCCAATGCCCTGCTGGTGCATGCCTATCGTACGGTGCCTTTCTACCGCGACCGGCTGGCGCAGGCGGGTTTCGTCCCCGGCCAGACCCTGACCGAAGATGTCTGGTCCGCGATCCCGATCCTCACCCGCGCGGACCTGCAGGAAGCCGGTGACAGGCTGCTCAGCACCCAGATTCCCGAGCGCCACGGCAAGACCTACGACATTTCGAGCAGCGGCTCGACGGGCCGGCCGGTGAAGGCCAAGGGCACCCGGCTGGTGCAGTTTTTCTGGGATGCGATGACGCTGCGGGAGCACATCTGGCATCGCCGCGACTTTCAGGGGAAGCTGGCGGCGGTCCGATCCTTTCCCAGCGGCGTCGCGGACTATCCGGCCGGTGCGCTCTCGCGCCACTGGGGGCGCTCGACCAAGGACATCTTCGCGACCGGCCCCAGCGCCATGTTGACGGTCAGTACGAGAACGAATGATCAAGTTGAGTGGCTGCTGCGCCAGCAACCCGCTTATCTGCTGACCTATCCCTCCGCCCTGCAGGAACTGCTGATTCATTGCAAAAGAGAGAGGATACGTATTCCCGGCCTGCTTCAGGTGCGCACGTTGTCAGAGGCGTTGAATCCGGAAATCCGAGGGCTTTGCCGGGACGTCTTGGATTTGGAGATCGCCGATCTCTACAGCACTCAGGAAAACGGATACTTGGCCTTTCAGTGCCCGGAACAGGGTGCCTATCACGTGCAGGCGGAATCGGCGCTGCTGGAAGTCCTCGACGAGCAAGGCCGGGCCTGCGTGCCGGGCGAGGTGGGCCATGTGGTGGTGACATCCCTGCACAACTTCGCCATGCCGATGCTGCGCTACGCCGTCGGCGACCTGGCGGAAGCCGGCGCCCTATGTCCCTGCGGGCGGGGCCTGCCGGTGCTGAACCGCATCCTCGGGCGGGTGCGCAACGTGCTGGTCTATCCCGACGGGCGCAGAAGCCGACCGCGGACCATCGAGATCTGGGAGGATGGGGTGCTGGACATTCGCCAGATGCAGATTATCCAGCATGCCCTCGATGACATCGAGATCCGGTTGGTGACCGGACATCCCTTTGCCGAAGCGGAAGAGAAGCTTGTGCAGGCGCGCTTTCATCAGTGTACTGGCCACAACTTTTCGACGCGCATCACCTATCACCAGGAGATCCCGCGCGGTCCCAGCGGCAAGTTCGAGGATTTCCGCTCGGAAGTCGCGGATTAGGATGCCCTTCAGGGATTGATTAGCTGCGGCAGCGCGCTATCATCGCGCCATTACCGTCCTTCCCGTCAGGGCCCTTTTGGAGAACAAGCATGGAGCCGGCAGAAATCGTTACCGTGGATCGCGAGCAGATCGCCTGCGACGGCGGGAAGGGCGGGCTCGGCCATCCACGGGTTTTCCTGAACATGGAGGGCAAGGGCCAGATCGACTGCCCCTACTGCGGCAAGCGTTTCGTCCTGAAGCAGGGCAGCGCCGCAGAATAGTCAGGATAATAGTCAGGATCTGTCAGCTGACCTGGCCGACAGGGGCCTTTGGGTGCTCGACTTAGCCCGGGCGCTCCGGCATTCTCCGGGACATGACAACACCCCCCTACAAGCACCTCTATCTGGTCGACGGTTCCGGCTACATCTTTCGGGCCTATTTCGCCATTCCGCCGCGCAGCACCGCCGACGGCAGGCCGGTCAACGCGACTTTCGGCTTCACAAACATGCTGATCAAGCTGCTGCGCGACAGCGATGCCGACGGCATCGCGGTGATCTTCGACAAGTCTGGCAAGACTTTCCGCAACGAGATCTACCCGGAATACAAGGCCCATCGGCCGGAGGCGCCGGAGGATCTGGTGCCCCAGTTCGCCGCGATCCGCGAGGCGACCAAGGCCTTCAACCTGCCCTGCATCGAGATGGAGGGCTACGAGGCCGACGACCTGATCGCCACCTATGCCCGCCAGGCCAAGGAGGCCGGGATCGAGGTCACGGTGGTGTCTTCCGACAAAGACCTGATGCAGTTGGTCGACGGCGGCATCGCCATGCTGGACCCGATGAAGGACAAGACCATCGGGCCGGACGAGGTGATGGAAAAGTTCGGCGTGGCACCGGAGAAGGTGATCGACGTCCAGGCCCTGGCCGGCGACTCAACCGACAACGTGCCGGGCGTGCCGGGCATCGGCATCAAGACCGCGGCGCAGCTGATCAACGAGTACGGCGATCTGGAATCGCTGCTGGAGCGGGCCGGCGAGATCAAGCAGAACAAGCGCCGTGAGAAGCTGATCGAAAACGCCGAGCTTGCGCGCGTTTCCAAGAAGCTTGTCACTCTGGAGCGCTATGCGCCGGTGACGGAGGGCATCGAGGGCTTTGCCCTGCGCCAGCCGGAGCCGGAAACCCTGCGTGCCTTTCTGGAACTCTATGAATTCCGTTCTCTGCTGCGGCGTCTGTCGGATCAGCTGGGCGACGAGGTTCCCGCAGAAGCAACGCCCGTCCCGGCGGCCCCGGGCGAGGCCAACTACGAGCTGGTTCAGGATCTGGCGGCCCTGGAGCGCTGGGTGGCGGCGGCGCAAAAGCGCGGCGTCCTGGCGGTCGATACCGAGACCACCTCGCTGGATGCGGTGGCGGCGGAACTGGTCGGCGTCTCCCTCTCCACCGAGGCCGGCAAGGCCTGTTACGTTCCCTTGGCCCACAAGGGCGATGCGCCGGCTGACGGCGGGCTGGACCTGGAAGGCGGCGGGGCGGAAGCACCGAAACAGATCCCCCTGGATCAGGCCATTGCCGCTTTGAAGCCTCTGTTGGAGGACCCCGGTGTCTTGAAGGTCGGGCAGAACATCAAGTACGACATGCTGATCTTCGCCCGCCAGGGCATCGATGTCGCCCCCATCGACGACACCATGCTGCTGTCCTATGTGGTCGAGGGCGGCCTGCACGGCCACGGTATGGACGACCTGGCGCAGATCCACCTGGACTATCAGACCATCAAGTTCAAGGACGTGGCCGGCAGCGGCAAGAACCAGGTGACCTTCGACCATGTGCCCCTGGAAAAGGCGCTGGACTACGCCGCTGAAGACGCCGATATCACCCTGCGCCTGCATCAGGTGTTGAAGCCGCGTCTGGTGGCCGACCGCCTGACCACGGTCTACGAGACCATCGAGCGGCCCCTGGTGCCGGTGCTGGCGGCGATGGAATTGACCGGCATCAAGGTCGACCGCGACACCCTGCGCCGTATGTCCAACGACTTTGCAACGCGCATCGGCGAACTGGAGGTGGCGATCCATAAGCTGGCGGGCCGGCCCTTCACCATCGGCTCGCCCAAGCAACTGGGCGAAATCCTCTTCGACGAGATGAGCCTGCCCGGCGGCAAGAAGGGCAAATCCGGCGCCTATGCGACCGGCGCCGATATTCTTCAGGGCCTGGCGGCCCAGGGCCACGACCTGCCGGCCCGGGTGCTGGACTGGCGCCAGTTGGCGAAGCTGAAAAGCACCTATACCGATGCGCTGCAGACCCAGATCAACGAGGAGACCGGGCGGGTCCACACCTCCTACTCCCAGGCCGTGGCCTCGACCGGGCGGCTGTCGTCCAACGACCCCAACCTGCAGAATATCCCGATCCGTACCGAGGAAGGCCGCAAGATCCGCACCGCCTTCGTCGCCGAGAAGGGCCACGTCCTGCTGTCGGTGGACTACAGCCAGATCGAGCTGCGCCTGACGGCGGAGATCGCCGAGGTCGAGGCCTTGAAGCAGGCCTTCCATGACGGCCAGGACATCCACGCCATCACCGCCGCCCAGGTCTTCGGCATCCCGGTCGAAGGCATGGACCCGATGACCCGGCGCAAGGCCAAGGCGATCAACTTCGGCATCATCTACGGCATTTCGGCCTTCGGTCTGGCGCAGAACCTGGGCATTCCCCAGGGCGAGGCCCGGGACTACATCGCCGCCTACTTCGAGCGCTACCCCGGCATTCGCGGCTATATGGACCGCACCAAGGCGCTGGCCGGCGAACAGGGTTTCGTCACCACCCTCTTCGGCCGCAAGATCCATGTGCCGGGCATCAAGGACAAGAACCCGGCAAGGCGCAGTTTCTCCGAACGCGCCGCCATCAACGCGCCGATCCAGGGCACCGCCGCCGATATCATCAAGCGGGCGATGATCCGCGTGCCCCCGGCGCTGGACAAGGCCGGGCTGAAGGCACGCATGCTGCTGCAGGTCCATGACGAGCTGCTGTTCGAGGTGCCGGAGGGCGAGGTCGAGGAAACCTCCGCCGTCGTCCGCGAGGTCATGGAAAACGCCTGCGCCCCAGCGCTGGAACTCTCCGTGCCCCTGGTCGCCGACGCCGGCACCGGCGCCAACTGGGCCGAGGCGCATTAGAAGATGTTTGGAGCGAAGATGAATCGACTGCTGACAGTTTTTGCTGGCTGCCTGTTCCTGACGGCCTGTGCCGGCCCTCAGATCAATGCGCTGGGGCCGTCGATGTCCGAGATCCAGGCTATGCCCCTGAAAGAAGCGCAGACACACTTGGCGGGCAGGACGGTGATGACCTTCATTGAGCGGCATCGGGAGTACCAAGACAGTTCCGATGCCTTGGGTTACTACAAATGGGTGGATGGACCGGGAACCCAGGTGGAGTTTCTTGCAGAAGACGGTCGCTGGTTTCTTTGGTCACCGGAGGGAACAGAACTGGCTTCAGGAGAATGGGTTCTTCGCTCTTGGTACAACGACAGATACTACATCTGTTTTTCTCCTTCCGGCGCCTTCAACAACGTGCTTGCCCGTCACGCGCAGGAAGACGAATTCAAATGTGTCTTGTTGGCGGAGTACGCCGGCCAGGTAGTTGAAGCACGGCGAGGCGACGCTTTTGAGCTTGCGAGTGGCCGCCTGCCATTCGAACTGAGCGCCGAACCGGCGACAATCGATAGTCTGTTGAAGCGTAGCGAATAGTGACCGCTTCGTCAGCCAGTTCGGGTTGTAAGGTTTGGTCATGACAAACAACTTGCTGCTTAAAACAGGTGTCGTCGGAACGGTGGTCGCCGCGCTCTGCTGTTTCACGCCGCTGCTGGTCGTCGTTCTCGGCAGCCTCGGGCTGTCGGCGCTGCTCGGCATTCTGGACTATGTGCTGCTGCCCGCCCTTGCCTTCTTCATTGCTCTCACGGTTTACGCCCTATGGAAAAGCAATCGCGCCAGGTCGAACTGAAGTCGATGCTGACTTGCCCGTCCTGCGGGCACGTCGAGACCGAAACCATGCCGACCGACGCCTGCCAGTGGTTCTACGACTGCAAGGGCTGCGGCGTGGTGCTGAAGCCGAAGCCGGGCGATTGCTGCGTCTTCTGCTCCTACGCTACGATGCCCTGCCCGCCGATCCAACTCGGCGACGGCTGTTGTTCCTAAAGTCCGCATGAGCATCCAGCGCTCTCTACGGCTCTTGCCCGCACCCAAGGACGACTTTATCGGCCTGACCGGCAAGGTGCATCTCTCCACCGGCGGTGAACCGCCCTTGCTGAAGGTTCACCGTCAGGCCTTCGAGCGCTTTGCCGCCGACAAGGCCAGCGGCTACGACGGCTACTGGCGCCATTGGGAGGAGGACGACGCGCTGCGCGGCGATCTCGCCCGGCTGATGCAGGCCGAGCCCGGGGATATCGGCATGGTGGGGAATGCCTCGGAGGCGATCATGCGCATCGTTGCCAGCATCGACTGGCGGCCCGGCGACAACGTGGTGGTGCCGGAACTGGATTATGCCAGCGGCCGCTTCGCTCTTGGCGGCCTCAAGGCGCGGGGCGTGGAGGTCCGCCTGGTGCCCGGGCGCGGCTGGTGGATCGCGCGGGAAGATATCGTCGCCGCCTGCGATAACCGCACACGTCTGGTCTACCTCAGCCAAGTGAATGCGCTGACCGGACAGCACCACGATATCGCCGCCCTGTCGCGCGCTCTGGAAGGCTCGGGCGCCGCCCTGATGGTGGATGCCAGCCATGCCCTGGGCGTGGTGCCGGTGGATGCCCGGCTCTGCGATTTCGTGGTCTCCTGCTGCTACAAATTCCTGCTCGGCATTCACGACGGCGTCCTGGTGTGGAACCGGCGGCGCCGGCCCGATTTCATCCCCTCCGGTGCAGGCTGGGCCTCGGCCACGGCGGGCGCCTCCCCGGCGGACTATCACCTGAAGCCCGACGCCCGGCGGGTGGAGTTCGGTAATGCGGGGCACCTCGGCGCCTATCTCCTGCGCGATTCTCTGGCCTACCTCGAAAGCTTCGGTATCGACGCCATCGCTGCCCACACCCGTGCGCTGGCCGGGCGGTTTATCGCCGGCATGGGGGCGCTTGGCCTTGAGGTCATGACCCCGGCAGCGCCCGAGAATCACGCCGGCAACGCTGCTTTCGTCTGCACCGATCCGCAAGGCCTGACCCGCAAGGCGGCCGCGGAAGACATCTTTGTCTGGGGCGACAACGGGCGCCTGCGCGTAACTGCCCACCTCTTCGCCACCGAAGAGGATGTCGAGACCTTCCTGGATCGCCTGCCGCGCTATCTCGCGTGAACCTTCGCCATGATTTGGCCAAGTTGTTCGGCCTGACTGAGGTTGTTTAATGATCGGGTTCAGGATTGCCATGCTGAAGCACTTTGTGACGACCGTCCTTTGCATCCTGGCTGCGGCCGCAGTCTTGATGGGAAGCGTCACGGCTTATGCCTGCCGGCAGCCGAGCTTGGAGTCACGTGTGGATGGTGCGCATGCCGTGTTTCACCTGCGCGTCGTCGAGGCGCGATTGGTGCAGCTCGAAGATCTGGGCATTGCCTGCGATGCGCAGTCAGACATGGATCGATGCGGGAGGGTCGAAGTGCGCTTTGACATCCTTGAGGCCTACAAGGACCCGGCCGAAATGATTGAGGTCTTCTACGCCGGCCTTCCCGGCCGCTGTCACCAACCCATTGGCATTGGGGAGGAGTACGTTTTTTTGTTGGAGGATCACAAGGGGTTCATCGAGTCCTATGTGGGCTCACTCCGCATCGGTCGCAGCATTGGAAAAGAAGAACTCACCAAGCTACGCGACCGCATAGTTCAACACCTCGAAGATTGACAGTGGCCGGAACCAAAGTGTGAGCGCATCCTGGCCTTGCGCGCTGGAAACCTGATGAGCTCACACCTTGGACCGACCGTATAGGGCTACCGCTTTCAGCGTCCGGCGGTGACGCCGCCGTCAACCGCCATCACCGTACCGGTGATCCAGCCGGCTTCCTCGGAGGCAAGGAAGAGCAGGGCCGCGACCACATCGGCGGGCTGGCCGTTGCGTCCGATAGGATGGAAGGCATTGAAGGTCGGCAGGGTCTTTTCAACTTCTTCCGGGCTCATGAAGGTTCCATAAACAGGGGTCTCTACGACTGCCGGGGCGACGCCGTTGACGCGGATCTTATCGTCGGCCAACTCGATCGCCAGATTGCGCACCAGGGCATGGACGCCGGCGTTGGCCGCGGAATAGGCGCTCGACGGTGTCGCTGCCACCGCCACATCGGCCCACATCGAACCGGTATGGACGATGGCGCCGCCACCCCGTTCGCGCATCGCCCTGGCTGCTGCCTGGGCGGTGAAGAACTTGCCCTTCAGAATGGTGGTGAGGAAACCGTCGTAGTCGGCCTCACTCAGCTCCAGGAACGGCTTGGGGGTGAAAATGCCGGCGTTGTTCAGCAGGATATCGACGCCGCCGAAAAGGGTCTTGGCTTTGTCGACCAAGGCCTGACCGACCTTCGGATCGCCGATGTCGCCGGCCAGGTAGTCGGCCCGCTCCGGCCCGATCTTCGCCACGGCCTGTTGCAGCTTTTCGCCGCTGCGTCCGTTGATGACGACCCTGGCACCCTCGGCCGCCAGGCGTTCCGCCGCTGCCAGGCCGATCCCCGAACCGCCGCCGGTGATGACGGCGACCTTGTCTTCAAAACGCATGATGTTTCCCTTTTTCTGGAGCAAAGGATGTTGTCTATCTAGTAGTAGATAGATAACTGGGGACTGCATTAGAAAGATCAAGGCATCGGCTGAGATATTGTTGTTCAGGAGGTCGATGCCGCCCGGCAAAACCAGCTATCGCAGCCGATCCTGACCGGGGCCGCCGGCCTTCAGTCCTGGTCGGGGGTCCTCAGAACGCGCAGGAAGGCGTTAGCCGCCCGGTCGAAGCGGTCGGTATCGTTCATCGCGCGGGCCACCACCATGGCGCCTTCAAGCAGGGAAAGGAACTGGTCGGCAACGGCCTGCGGATTGCCGCGAAAGGCGATCTCCTCGGCCTTGCGGCCCTGCTTCAGGACATCGATCAACCAGGCTTCGCAGAGGATGAAAAAGCCCGATACCTCGTTGTTCACCGGCGCCGGCAGGCCGCCCATCTCCGCGCCCAGCATGCCGCAGAGGCAGAGGCGGTCGTCACGCAGGGTCGCGCGGAACAGGGCGACGAAACACTTGAGGCGTTTGGGCGCCTCGGCGTTGCGCGTCAGAATGTCCTGCAGCTCCTCGGCAAAGGCCTCGCGGTAACGGCTGACCAGGGCCACGCCGAGATCGGCCTTGCTGGGGAAATGATAGTGGATGCTGGCCGACTTTATGCCGATCTCCTCGGCAATATCGCGATAGCTGAAGCCGTTGTAGCCGCGCGTCTGAACCAGCCGCTGCGCAATATCCAGTACCTTGTCTGCGGTGATCGCCGACATGCCTATAGAGCCCTCCCCCCCAAGGGTCTCAATAATGAAGCGATCGCGGCAAATAGCAACGATCTCATCGCGCTAGCCCTGACGAAAGAGTCTTAGGGAACCCTGGTGCAAGCTGTGCTGCCCCCTTTTTCCCGCCGGCGGCGTGTCGGGCGTCCGCCGGCGGGTATCTGGCAGGGGTGTTGCGAGGGGCTTCGCGATCAGGCTGCGGCGCGGATGCCGGCCTCGCGCACGGTTGCGCCGACATAGGGCTCGAACTGCTTGAAATTGGCCTCGAAACGCTGGGTAAGGTCACGCACGGTAAGGTCGTAGGCCTGCTTGTCGCCCCAGGTGTTGCGCGGGTTGAGTACCTCCGCCGGCACGTCCGGACAGGCCTGCGGTATGGCCAGGCCGAATTCCGGATGGCGCGCGGTGACCGCCTCGCTGAGGCCGCCGCTCAGCGCCGCGCGCACCATGGCCCTGGTATAGGCGATCTTCATGCGTGCACCTACACCATAGGCGCCGCCGGTCCAGCCGGTGTTGACGAGCCAGCATTTGGCGCCGGTGGCGGCCATCTTATCGCCCAGCATCTTGGCGTAGACCGAGGGGTGACGCGGCATGAAGGGCGCGCCGAAGCAGGTGGAGAAGGTGGCGGAGGGTTCGGCGCCCATGCCCTTCTCCGTTCCGGCCACCCGGGCGGTATAGCCGGAAAGGAAGTGGTACATGGCCTGGTCCGGCGTCAGGCTGGAGATCGGCGGCAGGACCCCGAAGGCATCGGCGGTGAGCATGACGATGTTCTTGGGCTGGCCGCCAAGGCTGTCGGCGCTGATGTTCGGAATGAAGTCCAGGGGGTAGCTGGCCCGGGTGTTTTCCGTGTGGCGGTTGTCGTCCAGGTCCAGCAGGCCGCTGGCCGGGTCCATCACCACATTCTCCAGCACCGTGCCGAAGCGCCGGGTGGTGGCATGGATCTCCGGTTCGGACTGCGGATCCAGGCGGATCACCTTGGCGTAGCAGCCGCCCTCGAAATTGAACACACCCTTGGGCGACCAGCCGTGCTCGTCGTCGCCGATCAGGCTGCGGCTGCCGTCGGCGGAAAGGGTGGTCTTGCCGGTGCCGGAAAGGCCGAAGAAGATCGCCGTGTCGCCGTCCGGCCCGATGTTCGCCGAACAATGCATGGGCAGTACATCGCGCTCGGGCAGCAGATAGTTGAGGATCGAGAAGATCGATTTCTTGATCTCCCCTGCATAGACCGTGCCGCCGATCACCACCAGACGGCGGGCGAAGTTCACGACGATGAAGCTTTCGCTGTTGGTGCCGTCGACTGCCGGTTCGGCATGGCAGAAGGGTGCGTGGAGCACCGTGAAGCCGGGCATGAAATCGGCCAGCGCTTCCTGGCCGGGCTGGATGAACATGTTGCGGGCAAAGAGCGCATGCCAGGCGGACTCGCTGACCACCCGCACCGGCAGGCGGTAGTCTGCGTCCGCGCCGGCGTATACGTCCTGCACGAAGACGTCGCGGCCCTGCAGATAGGCGACGACTTTTTGATAGAGGCGCTCGAAACCGTCCTCATCGATGCCGACGTTCACATCGCCCCACCAGATATCCTGCTCGGTCGAAGCCTCGCGGGTGATGAACTTGTCCTTGGGCGAGCGCCCGGTGTGTTTGCCGGTCAGAACGACCAGGGCGCCGCCTTCCGACAACTGACTCTCGTCACGCTTCAACGACTCGCTGTAAAGCGCAGCGACACCCAGATTCCAATAAGCTTTTCGGATGTTTACGAGGCCATGCAGAGACAGGCCGTGGCGGCTGGCCGCCGCGCCGATGGTTTCCAATGTAACGTTCTCCCACTGTCGAGTTTTTGGTTCGAGTTCTTGCTTTGTTGGTTTACGGTCCCGCCCTTAAGGGGGCGAAGTTTCCGGTTCCTGAAGGTTTTCTGCCGGCTGACAGATAATTTGCCGGAGCGGGCATTGCCATGCTGTTTGTGTGTCTTTTCTGATCCTTCCTCAATCAGGTGATGAGCGCCCTGCCTCCGCCAGCTTTCGGGCCTGCTGTGTCAGGGCGACCAGGGCCGCGCGTGCCGCCTGGGCATCGGCGATCGGCCCGGTGAAGTGCCCGGCGAAGTCGACACGCTGCAGCCCGCCGGGGCCGCGCAGGTCGAAACCTTCGGGATCGATGCCGGTCATGACCCAGGGGTCCTCCCCTTGACCGCCGTCGTCCTGATGCAGCAGGTGGCGCGCGATCAGCGCCAGGGCATCGGCGTGGTCTTCGTTCATGTGCGCCACAATGTCGCTTTCCGCGGCGGCCAGGACCTCGGCGGCGCTGCAGTCGTAGAGCAGGCTTTCGGCGTCGATCCAGTGAATGGCGCCGAAGCCGGCGACCAGATGCGCCTTGTCGACGGTGAAGCGATAGAGGTTGAAGTCGCCGAAACCGGCATAGAGCGCCGCGCCGGGGTGGCGGTTCTGAAAGCGCTGCAACGCTGCGGCGGACTCGACCCGCCCGAGGCTGCCCTGCAGGCTGAGCCGTGGGCCGGTCAGGGGGTCCTGGTGGCCGGCTGTGCCGTCGATCAGCAGGCCCGCCCGCGGCGAGGCCTTCAGGTTTGCCGTGTGGTCGGCCAGGTCCGACAGCAGCAACAGGGGGCTGGCGTCCTGGTCCACCGCAACGATCACCAGCGAGGCATAGGGGTCGCCGCTGCCGTCGCGTTGCAGGCTGGTGGCCAGGCTGGCCCGCTCGGCACGCCGCAGCAGCCCGCGGCCTTGCACCCCCGGGGCCGGTCCGGGCCTCTCTTTCGCGGCGCCGTTTTCGCCGCCGCTTTCAAAAGCCATCAGCGTTCCTCGAAGAACCGGACATAAGAACAAGCTAACGTTAGCCCATCGCACCCCGGCTTGCAGCAGTCAAACGCAGGGAGGCATGCCCTGCGGCGATCTATCGCTTCTTGGTTTGGTTTGGGTCTTGGACTAAAAGTCTGAACGCTCCGTTGTTCCTTGCAGCCGAACCCCTCCCAACAAGCTGTTCCGGAAAATCTCAGTGCCTGATCTGCTTCCCCTTGCGCTCGACAATCTGCTCTCGCCGATCATCCTGTTCTTCGCCCTGGGCTTCGGCGCGGCGATGCTGCGCTCGGATCTGTCGGTGCCGGAGGCCTTTGCCAAGGCGATGGCGCTCTACCTCATGCTCGCAATCGGCTTCAAAGGCGGTGTGGAGCTGAACAAACAGGGCCTCGACTGGACGGTCGGGGTGATTCTTCTCGCCGGCGCCGCGCTCAGTTTTCTGATTCCCCTGATCGCCTATACCCTGCTGCGGATCTTTACCCGCCTGGGGCAGGCCGATGCAGCGGCGGTCGCGGCCCACTACGGCTCGATTTCCGTGGTCACCTTCGTTGCCGGCAGCGAGTTCCTGACCCTGATGGGGATCGGCTTCGAGGGCTACATGGTCGCCGTCATGGCGATCATGGAGACGCCGGCCATCGTCACCGGTATCTGGCTGGCGCGGCGCAACCTCAACGGAGCAGGCGGGCAGGCGCCGCGGCGGTCCCGCCCCGGCCTGCTGGACCGCGACCTGATGCGTGAGATCTTTCTGAACGGCAGCGTCGTTATCCTGATCGGCGCCTTTGCCATCGGCTGGATCACCGGTCCCAAGGGGCTCGATGCGATTGCGCCTTTCGTGGTGGCGCCCTTCAAGGGCGTGCTCTGCCTGTTTCTGCTGGACATGGGCCTGGTGGCGGCAACCCGCCTGCGCGGCGCGTCGGAGCTGACCTGGCGGCTGGTCTTGTTCGGTCTCGCCATGCCGGTGATCGGGGCCTCGCTGGGGCTTGCCACCGGCTGGGCCCTGTCGCTCGGCGCCGGGGAGACCGCGCTGCTGGCGCTGCTGGCCGGCAGCGCCTCCTACATCGCCGTGCCGGCCTCCATGCGTCTGGCGGTCCCCGAAGCCAGTCCCGGCATCTATCTCACCCTGTCGCTGGCCATTACCTTTCCTTTCAACCTGACGCTCGGCATTCCGCTCTACTTTTCCATCGCCGCGGCGATATCTTCGCCCTAGATACCGCCGCTGCGATATCATCGCCCTACATATCGCCGCTGCGATATCATTGCCCTGGATGAATCGGGGCACCCGGAGACACGCGACCCATGGAAACCCATCACCGCAAGAAGCTGGACATCATCGTCGAGGCCCCCCTGCAGCGCCGCGTCGTCGCTCTGCTGGAGGAGCAGGAAGTACGCGGCTACACCGTCATGCCCTGCCTGGCCGGTAAGGGGGCGGATGGAACCTGGCAGCAGGGCGAGATCAGCGATGCTTTTTCGATGCGCCTGATCGTCGTCATTGCCCGGGAAGAGGCGGCCCGGCGGATCATGGAGGCGGCGCACGAGCTGCTGCGCGACTACAGCGCCATCATCACCCTCTCCGACGTCGAGGTGATCCGCGCCGATCATTTCTGATCCTGCGGTCATCGGCGGTCCTCGCCCGCAGCCGTCGTCCCTCGCCGGCTGCGATCTGCTGCTGCCGCGATCTGCCACAGAATCGCCTTAAGTTATTGTTCATTAATCATAATTAGAACACTGGCAAGGGTTGCGCCCTGGTCCCTTGTTAGGGGAATGGCTGCAGTAAGGTCGTCAAGAAACCGCTTCTGGATGGAAATGTCCCGGACCTTGTCTGGAGGCATTATGGCTTTGCGAGACGGCGTTTCACGCCTTGATACGACCCCGGCACGCCAGCTTTGGCGCTCACGGCGCCGCAAGACTGCGACACCGCGCTTATCGCTTTCGCTCGCCCTGCAGGGCGGCGGTGCCCATGGCGCCTTTACCTGGGGCGTGCTGGACCGCCTTCTTGAGGAAGATCGGCTCGATATCGACGGCCTGAGCGGGGCCAGCGCCGGCGCCTTGAATGCGGCTGCCCTGGCCAGCGGCTGGCTGGAGGGCGGACGAGACGGCGCACGCGAAAGCCTGGATCGGCTCTGGCGCCGGGTCAGCAGCCTTGGCGAGTTCAATCCGCCCGCCGCCGCCTCTCCGGCCCTCGATATGATGACGCGGATGTTCTCGCCGTATCAGCTCAATCCCCTGGGCGTGAACCCCCTGCGGGCGGTGCTGGAGGAGGCTATCGACTTCGAAGCCCTGCGTGCGGCGGTGGCGCCGCGGCTGTTCGTTTCCGCCACCGAGCTGAAGCAGGGCCGCGCGGCGCTGTTCGAAAACCCGGATATGACCGCCGATGCCTTGTTGGCGTCGGCCTGCCTGCCCCATCTCTACCGCGCTGTGGCGATCGACGGGGCGCACTACTGGGATGGCGGCTTCATGGCCAATCCGACGATCTTTCCCCTGGTTTTTCACTGTGACAGCCGGGACGTGCTGATTGTCCAGATCGATTCCCTGACCACCGACGAGGTGCCGCGCTCGGCGCGCCAGATCGCCAACCGGCGCAGCCAGATCGTCTTCAACGCCCCCCTGATGCGCGAGCTCGAGGGCCTGGCCTATATGGGCCGCATGGCCGCTGCGGGAAAGGCGCGGGGCGACAGCATGGCGGCCAGGGTACGGGGGCTGAACCTCCACCTGCTGGAGGGCGGCGCCGCCATGCGCGCCTTGGATGTGTCGAGCAAGCAGCGTGCCGACTGGGGTTTTCTTCAGGACCTCAAGGCCATCGGCCGGGAAGCGGCGGCGGTCTGGCTGGAACGTCATGGGGCAGCCCTGGGCAGGCGCTCCACGGTCGAGCTGCCGGGCGCTTGAACAGGGGCACCATGATCCGCCTCAGGCCGGGCGCTCCAGCAGGCCGTGCTTGCGCAGGCGGTTGCGGAGCTGGTCGTAGGTCAGGCCGAGCTGCTTTGCGGTGGCCCGCTGGTTGAAGCGCTGCGCCGTCAGGGCTTGCTGCAACAGATCGTGCTCGACCCGTTTCAGCGCCTCGCGCAGGTCGAAGGCCCGCAAGGGGTCGGACAGCACGCCGGCGCCTTTGTCTTCCGCAGCCGCGGCAGGCCTCTCCGGTTTGTCCCGCTCCCCTGACCGCGCGCTGGGCCCGGGGTCCAGCGGATAGGGGCTGGCAAAGGGATCGAGCACGATCCGGTCGACCGGTGCCTCGGCGTGGCTGCGGGCGACCGAACGCTCCACGACGTTGCGCAGCTCGCGCACATTGCCCGGCCAGGGGTGGTTCAGCAGTTGATCGACAGCGGATTCGCTGAAGCCGGGGAATTGCGGCCAGTCGAGCTCGTTGGCCATCTCCCGCCCGAAGTGGGCCGACAGCAGGGGAATGTCCTCCGGCCGCGCGCGCAGGGGCGGCAGGGTGATGACCTCAAAGGCCAGGCGGTCGAGCAGGTCGGCGCGAAAGCGCCCCTCGCTCGCCGCCGCCGGCAGGTCTTCGTTGGTGGCCCCGATCACCCGCACCTCGACGCTCAGGGTGGTGTTGCCACCGACCCGCTCAAAAGCGCCGTACTCGATGACCCGCAGCAGTTTTTCCTGGACCGCCGGCGTGGCCGCGGCGATCTCGTCGAGGAACAGGCTGCCGCCGTCGGCCAGCTCGAAGCGGCCGGCGCGCCGTTTCGCCGCACCGGTAAAGGCGCCGGCCTCGTGCCCGAAGAGCTCGGTTTCCAGCAGGCTCTCCGCCAGGGCGGCGCAGTTCAGCTTCACGAAAGGCCCGCCCCAGCATTGCGAGAGGAAATGCAGGCGGGCGGCGACCAGCTCCTTGCCGGTGCCGCGCTCGCCGATCACCAGGACCGGGCGGTCCAGTGGCGCGACGCGGGAGATTTGTTCGGCCAGGGCCAGGAAGGCCGGCGACTCGCCGATCAAAGGGGGAAGTTCGGGCATCTTCATATCGTGAATATAGCTATGAAAGAGTTTAAATCACCAATAATTGGTATTTCTGATGCATCGCAAGTTTCGTGAATATGCCCCGGATTGTGGAAAATATTATTTGAATCAATGGGATGGCGTAGTTTTGAGAACTTGGCACGGTCTCTGCAATATCTCTGCAAAAGACACCATGGGGGTGGCTTCAACCTGAGAGACAGAGGCTGAGACTGATGAACCGCTTCACCGACGAGCCCCGAACGCGAAACCTGGAAAGCTGGATCGACCGCATTGGCGCTTACCTGCGCAGCCGCACTGCCGATCATTGGCTGATGTTTATCGGCGGTCTGTTGCTGGGCATCATCGTAGGTTAACGCAAGACCTGACCCTATCACGCGCCGCCGGCGCTGAGCGATGAGCGCCCGCCTGGTACGGCGACCGATCGAAGACAAAGACAAACCAAGACCCAAAGAGAAACCGAGACAAGGAACAAGACAGATGGGCATTTTCTCCCGCCTTGCAGACATCATCAATTCGAACCTCAATGCGATCCTGGACCGCGCCGAAGAGCCGGAAAAGATCATCCGCCTGGTGATCCAGGAGATGGAAGACACCCTGGTCGAGGTGCGCAGCACCGCGGCCAAGACCATCGCCGAGAAAAAAGAGATCAGCCGCCGCCTGGCGCGCCTGAGCGAGGCGCAGCAGGGTTGGGAGCAGAAGGCCGAGCTGGCCCTCAGCAAGGGCCGTGATGATCTCGCCAAGGGCGCCCTGCTGGAGAAAGCCAAGCTGGCCGAGGCCGCCCAGGCGCTTCAGGAAGAATTCGGCGACCTGGAAGAGCTGCTGCAGCAGGGCGAAACCGATATCGTCAAACTGGAGAGCAAGCTGCGCGAAGCCAAGGCCAAGCAGCAGGCGCTGGCGGCCCGCCACGAAACCGCCGGTTCGCGCCTGAAGGTCCGCCGGACGCTATATGACGGCCGGGTGGAGGAGGCCTTCAGCCGCTTCGAACAGGTCGAGAAGAAGCTGGACGAGGCCGAGGGCGCCGTTGAAGCCTACGATCTCGGCCGCGACGGCCGCTCGCTGGCCGATGAAATTTCCGACCTTGCCGCCGAATCCGCTATTGAAGAGGAATTGGCGGCCATGAAGGCGCGGATCGGCAAGGACGGGGCCAAGAAGGCCGGCGACGGCGGCAAGCCGGAAAGCAATTAAGGACGCCAGGGGATAGAAGGCCATGGATTTCGAAGCACCGATCATAGTCTTCCTGGCGGTGGTCGCGCCGATCTGGATCATTGCGCACTACGCGACGCGCTGGCGGGCCACCAAGTCGCTGTCGACCGACGAAGAGCAGCTGCTTGAAGAGCTCTGGAAGAGCGCCGAGCGCATGGAGCAGCGGATCAACTCATTGGAGCGCATCCTGGATGCGGAGGTAACGGACTGGAGGAAAAAGCTATGACCGGGTCGCCGCAGCGCCCCACCCGCCTCTATCGCAACCGCGCGCGCGGCAAGGTGACCGGGGTCTGCGCCGGTCTTGCCGACTACTTCGGCATCAGCACTTTCATAGTGCGGCTGGTCGCGGTGATGGCGCTTCTGATGTTCACCTTTCCGACCCTGGTCTGTTATTTCCTGGCGACGATCCTGATCGATCCCGCACCGGAATTCACCTATCATTCGGAAGAGGAAAAGGAGTTCTGGCGCCAGGTGCGCCTGAAGCCCAGCGAATCCCTCTCCCGCCTGCGGCACAAGTTCCGCGATCAGGAACAGCGCGTCCGCAGCATGGAGGCCTTCGTGACCTCCTCAGAGGCACGGCTCCACCGGGAGTTCCGGGAGCTTTGATAAAGGGCGCGCCGGCAAACGGCGCCGCCATCATCGGGAATGTATAGTCATGAGACGTCCAAGACGCGGCGGGGTCGCCGCCCTGGCGGTGATTCCGCTCAGCCTGCTGGCCCTGTTCGGATACTTCATCGCAACCTTCGAGGGGCCGCTCCTGCCGGGGGACGTGGCGCCCCCGGCGCCAGCGCCGGCCATCCGCCTGAGCGATGCCGATACGCAGCGCCTTGGCTGGGATCCGCGCGGCCTCGACGCCGCCTTCGGCTATACGGCCGGCTTGAGCAGCGATACCTTGATGATCGTCACCGAGGGTGAAACGGTCGCGGCCTTCGGCGATCTTGAAAAGCCGCGGCATCTTCATTCCATCCGCAAGGCCGTGCTGTCTGCCCTGGTCGGCCAGCATGCCGGGACAGGCGGCCAGCAGATTCCACTCACCGCGACACTGGCGGAACTGGGGATCGATGATCGCCCGCAGCCGCTGACCGCGTTGCAGAGCCAGGCTACCGTCCTGCACCTGCTGAAGTCCCTTTCAGGGATCAATCACGCCGCCGCGGCCGAAGAGGGGCTGCTGGCCGAGAAAAAGCGCCGCCTGGGCGAGGGCGAGAACCCGCCGGGAACGATCTGGGCCTACAACAACTGGGACACCAACGCCCTGACGACCATCTTCGAGGCGCGCACGGGGCTTTCGGTGGCCGAGGCTTTCGCGACCGGGATCGCCGAGCCGCTCGGCCTGCGCGACCATCGCGCCGGGGCGATTACCTATATCGCGGCGCCGGCGCTGTCGCAGCACCGGGCGGCGATGTTCCATATGTCCGCCCGCGATCTCGCGCGCTTCGGTGCGCTTTATCTCAACAAGGGTGTGGTCGACGGCACGCAGGTGCTGCCGGCAGCCTGGATCGAGCGCATCGCCGTCGATTTCACGGAAACCGGCAACGCGGGCCTGCGCCAGGGACACGGCTATCTATGGTGGGTTCCAGGGCCGGGAACGGATCTGCCAAAAGGCACGTTCTGGGCCTGGGGCTTTGGCCAGCAGGCGCTTTTCGTCGTGCCCGAATGGCGCAGCGTCATCGTGCATCAGGCTGATACGGATGAGCTTCTGAAACGCTTTTTCAGCCTGGTCAGGGATAAGAAGTTGAACCCGGAGACAGCGATCGGGCAGCTTGCGTTTTCCTGTCTTGAGCCGAATGACGGCAGCATCGAATTCTGTGCCGAGCACCGCCTCATACTGCGCCGCGAATTCGCGGAACTGATTTCGTTGATCGCCGCTGCCCGCCTTGGGCAGGAAGAGTCTCAGTCTTCGTCGGCGGCGTGGCGTACCAGGGAATAGACCAGGATCTGGCTGACGTTGGCGCCGTCTTCGGAAAGCGGCAGCAGGATCACGAACTCGCATCGCAAGGCGCCGCGGGGGGTTTTGAACTCAAGCAGTTCGAACAGGAAACGGCCTTCGCGGCGGACCAGCTCGTAGGTATCCGTGACGGCTTCCAGGCTGGGCCCGAAGTAACCCTCGCTTACCAGCTTCCCGGTCGGGTCGTGGCCGCGGATCTGGACCTCCTCGGTGCCCACCACGCGATACCGCAGAATACCGTTGCCCCGGTCATCGACACCTTCGACGTCGATCAACAGCAGGCTCGGCAGATGATGGACCACCTTGGCCGGATCGAAATCTGCCCGACAGGGCATGCGGCGGTCACCGCGCAGACCGTCCCAGTAGTGGAAAATCTCCGCAATCCGTTCCGGGCAATGGTCCAGGAAGGCGCGGCTTGTGCTGCGCGCCGGCAGACCGTGCCGGATTCTGTGAAAGTCCTCGTTTAAAGTCACGCCGCAACCGGCCTTTGCATGCTGCTCAAACGAAATCTCCGCCCTTGTTTCCTTTGCAAAGAGAAACGGATGTACCCGCCCCTATAAAGTGCAAGAAACAAACAAAAACACGCGTTGGATGAAATTATATATCCCTGGTGGATATAATCAGCCAACAAATACTCCCATAGGGAACTTATATCATCCGACCCTAAACACAGTTTCGCCACTACGGGAACTAATTGTCACCTGTTTTTGCTTTTGGCTCAAGAGTCGCTGCTGGAGAGGATTGTCAGGTGTTGTCCGCTTTGGAATCGGGAAGTCACAGGCGCCGGTGGGCATTTGCAAGGATTGCAGCGGGACCGCAACCGGGCCGGTCCTTTTTCTATCCCGGAAATGCCGCAAATCCGCCACAGTCGGCGATCAACCTGCCGGGACTGTCGCGCCGGTGCCGGGTTTCCTTTCACCGTTCCTTATCGGCGTTTTCTGTCGGGGGTTCCTTATGTCTTTGATCGCGCGGCTTGCTGTCCGCTTCGGGTTCTGCTTTGGTCCGCCGGGCTCTATGGTGTCTTCTGGAACAGGGCACTTTGCGCAGGGATCTGCTGGGGTGATCTGATTTAATGAACCAGATTGAACAATGGGACGCCTTATGGGCAGCTTTAACACGCTCTAGGCATTAAACAGGCACACGAACCATGCAAGAAACCATCGCCCTGGTGGACGATGACCGTAATATCCTGGCGTCGGTTTCCATCGCCCTGGAAGCCGAGGGCTTCAAGGTGCGCACCTATAACGACGGCGCAGAGGCGCTGCGCGGTATTGCCGCCAGCCCCGTCGATCTGGCCGTCCTGGACATCAAGATGCCGCGGATGGACGGCATGGAGCTGTTGGGCCACCTGCGTAAGGCCTCGAACCTGCCGGTGATCTTTCTGACCTCCAAGGACGATGAGATCGACGAGGTTCTCGGCCTGCGTATGGGGGCCGACGACTACATCACCAAGCCATTCTCGCAGCGTCTGCTGATCGAACGGATTCGCGCTCTGCTGCGCCGCGAGAAGGGTGGCGACGACGGCGTTCCGGGAAGCGCGGGGGCCGAGGCGCCGATCCTGCGCGGCGATCTGACGTTGGATCCGGCACGCCATCTCTGCACATGGAAGGAAGGGCGCGTCAATCTGACGGTGACGGAGTTCCTGATCCTGAAGGCACTGGCGCTGCGCCCGGGTCATGTGAAGAACCGCGATCAACTGATGGATGCCGCCTATGGCGAGTCGATCTATGTCGATGACCGCACCATCGACAGTCACATCAAGCGCCTGCGTAAGAAGTTCCGCGATGCCGACGACGACTTCCAACAGATAGAGACGCTCTATGGCGTCGGCTATCGCTACCGCGAGCAATAGCCCCGGCGTCTTGCCGGGCCGGGGCTTTCGGGCCCCCGGGCCGGGAAGAACCGGCCGGGCGGTAAGGCGAGCGCGCGCCTCGATGTGTTGTGTCCGACCCGGCCTGTGCCCATGACGGCGGAAAGCGAAGAGAAGCCGGGCCTCGGCCTCGGCCGCTGGTTCGCCAGAACAAAGCCGCGGCAGGCCTCGAAGGGCGTGGGGGCGGAAGCTACCGTTCCCCGGCCGCTGCCGCGCCGGCGGCGGCGTTGGCGCTCACCCCTCACAAGGCGCATTCTGACCATCAACGTCCTGGTGCTGCTGATACCGGTGCTCGGTCTTCTCCATCTCGACCAGTATCGCCAGAGCCTGATCGCCGCAGAGCTCGATGCGCTGCGGATTCAGGGCCGGGCCTTCTCCCTTTCCCTCGGCAGCACGGCGGTGGTCGCCACCCAGGTCGGCGACGAACAGCTGTTGCCGGAGGTGACGCGCAACCTGATGCGGGTGCTGCTGGTGGATACCGGGGTCCGGGCCAGGATCTTCGCCCGTTCCGGTGATCTGCTGGCGGACAGCTTTATCCTCAGCGGACCGGGCGGAAAGGTACAGGTCATGGCCCTGCCGCCGGAGAAAAAGGGCGGCCTCAGCCTGCTCGGCCGCCTTTATGAGGCCGCTTTGAAATGGGTCTCCGGCAACGACGACTTCCCGCCCTACCGCGAGGAGCGTGTCCAGAAGGCGGCGGACTATGGGGAGGTCGGCGGCGCCCTGGCCGGCGACAGCCCGGGCATGGTGCGGGCCGACCGCCAGGGACGGCTTGTCCTGTCGATTGCCGTGCCGGTGCAGCGCTATCGCCAGGTTCTGGGTGCTCTCATGCTGTCCAAGGACGGCGCCGACGTGGACGAGGCGGTCGACGACCGGCGCCGCGACATCCTGATCGTCTGCGGGCTGGCCTTTGCCGTGACGGTGCTGCTGTCGTTTTACCTGGCGGGTACCATCGCCCGGCCCATCCGCCGCCTCGCCCAGGCCGCGGACTTGGTGCGCTATGGCAAGGGGCGGCAGTACGAGATTCCCGACTTCCGGCGCCGCGGCGACGAGATCGGCGACCTCTCAGATGCCCTGCGCTCCATGACCGAAGCCTTATGGAACCGGATGGATGCGATCGAGGCCTTTGCCGCCGACGTGGCGCATGAGATCAAAAATCCCCTGACATCGCTGCGCAGCGCGGTGGAAACCGTGGCCCGGATCGAAGATCCGGATCAGCAGCGGCGCCTCATGTCGATCATCCTGGACGACGTCCACCGCCTCGACCGGCTGATCAGCGATATCTCCGATGCCTCGCGCCTGGATGCCGAACTGTCAAGAGCACAGACCGAATCGATCGATGTCGGTGAACTTCTGCGGGCACTTGTGTCGCTGCATCAAGCCGTGGATGCCGAGCAGGGGCCGCGATTTACGCTGGATTTATTGGATCACCAGGATCTGCGGGTCCCAGGGCTTGAGGATCGCCTCGGGCAGGTTTTCCGCAACCTGATCACCAATGCGATCACTTTTTCGCCGCCGGACGGCCAGATCAGACTGGCGGCGCAACGCCAGGGCGAGGATATCGAGGTTTCCATCTGCGACGACGGTCCGGGGATTCCCGAGGGCAAGCTGGAGGCGGTTTTCGAACGGTTTTACACCGAGCGTCCGGCGGGGGAGAAGTTCGGCACCCATTCCGGGCTTGGCCTGTCGATCTCGAAACAGATTGTCGAAGCCCATGGCGGCACCATCGAGGCGGAAAACCGGTGCGACCCCGACGGTACGGTGCGGGGTGCCTGCTTCGTGGTGACCTTGCCGGCCGAATAGTCCGGCCCGGCCGATTATCCGGACTGGTTCTGCTGTTGGGGATTAGGGGGCTGAGGAACCGATATGGCCGAAAACCTGCACGCCACCACCGTGGCCCTGGGCGACTGGGCCGTCGCCCTCTGCGGGCCGCCGGGGGCCGGCAAGTCCGAGCTGGCGCTGCGCCTCATCGATCAGGGCGCCGTGCTGGTCAGCGACGACCAGACCCTGTTGGAGCCAAGGGACGGCCGGGTGATCGCCTCTGCGCCGGAGAGCATTGCCGGCAAGCTCGAGGTTCGCGGCCTGGGGATTGTCGAAATGCCGTTCCGTGCCGCGGCGCCGCTTGCCCTGCTGGTTGACCTGCGCCCTGAAGCGCAGATCGATCGGCTGCCCGAAATAGAACGGCGCGCGGTCTGCGGCATCGGGCTTCGGCGTATCGCCCTGGACCCGGATAGTCTTTCCGCCCCTGAAAAGCTGCGGCTTGCCCTGCGCGATGAGGCTGCGCATATATTGCGCGCGGCAGCGGTTGAAACGCCGCCGCCGGACGCCTTCCCGAAAGCCGGCAAAGCGGAGACCGATCGACCTGTGAGTGAGGAAACGCTGATTGCGGCGGAGAGGGCGGAGACCGCCGGCCTGCGCCTGGTGCTGGTGACGGGCATGTCCGGGGCCGGGCGTTCGACGGCCCTGAAGGTTCTTGAGGACGAGGGCTACGAAGCGATCGACAACCTGCCTCTCAGTCTGCTCGATGCCGTCGTCGGAGAGGTCGGGCTGAAGCGCCCGATCGCCGTTGGGGTCGATATCCGCACCCGTGATTTCGCCGTCGCGCCGGTTCTCGAACAGCTCGATGCCCTGACCGGCGACCGGCGCTTCGCCACCACGCTGCTGTTCGTCGACTGTGAGGACGAAGTTCTCGGGCGGCGCTTTACCGAAACCCGACGGCGTCATCCCCTGGCCGAGGACCGCCCGGTTGCCGACGGCATTGCCGCGGAGCGACGCCTGGTCGCCCCCTTGCGCGAGCGCGCGGACCTGATGATCGATTCCTCGCGCCTGACCCCGGCGGACTTCCGGGCTCAGGTTTTGGGGCATCTCGATCTGGGTTCCGGCGGCGGCATGGCGGTTTTCGTGACGTCTTTTTCATTTCGCCAGGGCCTGCCGCGAGAGGCGGATCTGGTGTTTGACGTGCGCTTTCTGTCAAACCCGCACTACGACCCCGACCTGCGCCCCTTATCGGGCCGCGATGATGCCGTGGCCGCTTTTGTCGAGAAAGACCCGGGCTTTGCCCCCTTTTTCGATCATCTGACGGGGATGCTGGAACCTTTGCTGCCGCGCTATGAGCGGGAAGGCAAAAGCTATCTCACCATTGCCGTCGGCTGCACCGGCGGCAGACACCGTTCGGTTTTCACAGCAGAGCGGCTTGCCGCATGGTTGGGCGAACAGGACCGGCGGGTACATCTCGGTCACCGCGATATTGCGCGCGACCCGCAGCGCGCAGCCGGCAAGGCCTGAGCGGGTGGTGATACTTCAGGCAGCGCACGGGAAACTTGCGGTTGAGATAAAACGTTGACCGTGGCTTTGCTTCGGACCCTTATCATGACAATAAGGGGTGCATCGCCGGATACAAGCGGCGGCAGCAAGACGAAGCGGCACAGTTCGGCAGGGAGCAGAGGATGATCGGTCTTGTCTTGGTAACCCATGGGCGTCTCGCGGTGGAGTTCGTTCAGGCCCTGGAGCATGTCGTCGGTCCGCAGGACAACGTGGCGGCCATATGCATCGGCCCGGAGGACGATATGGAGCAGCGCCGCCAGGACATCATCGATGCGGTCGCCGCTGCTGAGCAGGGCGATGGCGTGGTGCTTTTGACGGACATGTTCGGCGGCACGCCGTCGAACCTTGCAATCTCCGTTCTCGACAAGGGCCGGGTGGAGGTCATCGCCGGTATCAACCTGCCGATGCTGATCAAATTGACCGGCCTGCGCAGCACCGCCAATCTGGCGGAGGCCGTGACCCAGGCCCAGCTTGCCGGCCGCAAGTACATCAACGTTGCCTCGCAGCTTTTGGAATCGGACAAAGACTGATGGACAAGCCGGCCCAGGCGCAGGGTATCCCCACGGCAGAGACCGTCCGGCGCCGCCTGACCATTCAAAACCAGAAAGGCCTGCACGCCCGGGCGGCGGCGAAGTTCGTCAAGCTTGCTGAGACCTTCGACGCCCAGATCACCGTCATCAAGAACGACACGCGGGTTTCCGGCTGTTCGATCATGGGGTTGATGATGCTGGCGGCCGGCCCCGGTTGCGATATCGATGTGGAGGCAGAGGGCTTTGGCGCCGTCAATGCGGTGGAAGCGCTGTCGCGCCTGATCGACGACAAGTTCGATGAAGACGGATAGCAAGAGCCGGCGGCGCGGCCAGGAACAGGTTTTCGAGGGACTGGGCGTCTCCCCCGGGGTCGGTATCGGCCCCGCCTATGTCCGTGAGGCCGGCGATCTGCATGTGCCGGAGTATCAGATTCCGGTCAGCCGCGTCAGCCGCGAGAAGAAGCGCTTTGCCGAGGCAACCGCCAAGGCGATCCGTCAGGTCGGCAAGCTCAAGGCCAAGTCCCTGGGCATCCATGGGCTGGCGGCCGAGGAGTTGGGCTACCTGCTGGATGCGCATCTGCAGATGCTGAAGTCGAGCCGCCTGATCGGCGGCATCGAAGCGCAGATCGGCAAGGACCGGCGCAATGCGGAATCGGCGGTGATGACCGAGATCTCGGCCATCGCGCAGGACTTCGCGGCGATGGAGGACGCTTATCTGAGCGCCCGGGCCGATGATGTGCGCGAGGTCGGCCACCGTATCCTGCGCAATCTGACCGACACCGCCTTCCGGGGTTTTACGGGCCTGGAAAGAGACAGCATTGTCATTTCGGAGGAGATTTCGCCGGCCGACACCGCCCTGATGGACCCCCGCGAGATCGCTGGGTTTGCCTGTATTCTGGGGGGCGCCGAAGGGCACACGGCGATCATGGCGCGCTCGCTGGGCCTGCCCGCGGTGCTCGGCGTGCCCGGTCTCATTCCGGCCATCAAGACGGGCGACGTGCTGATCGTCGACGGCAGCAACGGGTTGGTCATCGTCAATCCCACCGCCAAGCGCCAGGCCGCCTATCAGCGCCGCCTGAAGGACATGGCGCGCGAGGTGCGCTCGCTGGCGCGTCTCAGGGACATCCCGGCGGAGACCCGCGACGGCCAGCGCATCACGCTGGAGGTCAATCTGGAATTGCCCCGCGAGGTCGACCAGGCGGCCCTGGTCGGTGCCGAAGGGGTCGGACTGCTGCGCACCGAGTTCATGTACATGAACCGCGACGATCTGCCGGGCGAGGACGAACAGTACGCGGCCCTGGCGGAGATCGTCCGTACCATGCGGGGCCGCCCGGTTACGGTACGCACCCTGGATGTCGGCGGCGAGAAGCTTGCCTCATCGCTGGGTGATCACCTGGCTGAATCCCAGAACCCGGCGCTCGGTTTGCGGGCCATTCGGCTGTCGCTGAAGGAACCCAAGCTGCTGCGCACCCAGCTCGCGGCCATTTTGCGGGCCGGCGCCCACGGCCCGCTGCGCATCCTGCTGCCGATGATTTCCAATCCCGGCGAAGTCATTGCGGTGCGCAAGGAGCTCGACAAGACGGCCCGGCGCCTGCGCCGCCGTGACGTTTCCATTGCCGATCCCCTGCCGCCCCTGGGGGTGATGATCGAGGTGCCGGGCGCCGCCCTGGCGGCGGATTCCCTGGCCCAGACCTGTGACTTCTTTGCCATCGGCACCAATGACCTGACCATGTACACCCTGGCGATCGACCGCAGCGAGGAACAGGTCGCCTATCTCTACAATCCCCTGCATCCGGCGGTGTTGCGCCTCATCCAGTTTTCCGTGGAGGCGGCGCTTCATGCCAGAATCCCGGTTTCCGTCTGCGGTGAAATGGCGGGCGATCCACGCTTTGCAGCGCTGCTGGTCGGCCTTGGCGTGCGCGAGCTGTCGATGACCGCAAAGGCGCTGCCGCGTGTCAAAAGTCGGATCCTGGGTCTGGATATGCAGGCCGCCGGCCGCCGGGCGCGGATGATCATGGATCAGGTGGACAGCGGGCGCATCGCCACTCTGCTTGACGACTTCAACGATACGGTGGTGTGAGGCATCGCCGGGCGCATCGCTGGGTAGCTTTGCAACAGCTGCCGCGTGACCTTGCGGCGGCGTCCTTTCGCTGTTAAACGGACCGCTCTATTCGCCAGACAGCAGGTTGCTGGCTGTGCTTCGTCATGATTGGCGGAGCGGTTGCGGAGGGTGGCAGACGCCACTCTGGCATTTTACGAAGGCAAGCACGCAAGAAGGAAAGACAGCATGGCCGAATTCACCGATTACCAGGTGGCCGACATCTCTCTCGCAGACTGGGGCCGTAAGGAGCTGGATATTGCAGAGACCGAGATGCCGGGTCTCATGGCGCTGCGCGAGGAATATGGTGCGTCCCAGCCCCTGAAGGGCGCGCGGATCGCCGGTTCGCTGCACATGACCATCCAGACGGCGGCCCTGATCGAGACCCTGACGGCGCTGGGCGCCGATGTGCGCTGGGCTTCCTGCAACGTGTTCTCGACCCAGGACCATGCGGCTGCGGCCATCGCGGCCAGCGGCGTCCCGGTCTTTGCATTCAAGGGCGAAAGCCTTGAGGAATATTGGGAATTCTCCCATCGCATCTTCGAATGGGGCGACGGGGGCACGCCGAACATGATCCTGGACGACGGCGGCGACGCGACCTTGCTGATCCATCTCGGCATGAAGGCGGAAAAGGACATTTCCGTTCTCGACAATCCGGGCAACGAAGAAGAAGAGGCGCTGTTCGCCGCGATCAAGAAGCGGGTGGCGGAAAAGCCCGGCTGGTACAGCGCCCTCGGCGCCGCCATCCGCGGTGTGACCGAGGAAACGACGACGGGCGTACACCGCCTCTACGAGATGCAGAAGAGCGGCACCCTGCTGTTTCCGGCCATCAACGTGAATGACTCCGTCACCAAATCGAAGTTCGACAACAAGTACGGCTGCCGCGAAAGCCTGGTCGACGCCATCCGCCGGGGTACCGACGTGATGATGGCCGGCAAGGTCGCCGCCGTGGCCGGTTTCGGCGATGTCGGCAAGGGTTCGGCCGAATCCCTGCGCTCTGCCGGTTGCCGCGTGGTGGTGACCGAGGCCGACCCGATCTGCGCCCTGCAGGCGGCGATGGAGGGCTTTGAGGTCGTGACCATGGAGCAGGCCGCCCCCCAGGCCGACATCTTCGTCACCGCGACCGGCAATGTGGACGTCATCACCGTCGACCATATGCGCGAGATGAAGGACCGGGCCATCGTCTGCAACATCGGCCACTTCGATTCCGAGATTCAGGTCGGCGCGCTGCGCAACTTCAAGTGGGATAACATCAAACCCCAGGTGGATCAGATCGAATTCCCCGACGGCAAGAAGATCATCCTGCTGGCCGAAGGACGGTTGGTGAACCTGGGTGTCGCCACCGGCCATCCCAGCTTTGTCATGAGCGCCTCCTTCACCAACCAGGTGCTGGCGCAGATGGAGCTTTGGGCCAATGCCGAGAAATACGGCAAGACCGTCGCGGTCCTGCCCAAGCATCTCGACGAGAAGGTTGCGGCCCTGCATCTGGAGAAAGTCGGCGCCACGCTTACTAGGCTCTCGCAAAAGCAGGCCGACTACATCGGCGTCAATGTCGCCGGGCCGCACAAGCCGGAAGCCTATCGCTACTGACCTTCTGCCGATGGGCGGATTGGCGGGTGCCTTCACAGGGCGGCTTTGCGGCTTGCCTTGCCGCTCTGGCCGCTTGGGCTTAGACTCCCGTGCCGTGACAGGGGCCACGACAGTCCGCCGGCGCGTCCGGCCTAGCAGACATCCGATACGGGTCAGCCGAAATTCGGCGCCGCGCTGCCGGTTCCGTTCGACCTCGTGCAGAAAGCATTTTGGGTCCAGAGGGCGTTTTGGCTGAGTTTCTGGAAACGCTCTGGCCGGCGGTTGCGCTGGCCGTTGTGCTTGCGCTGGGGGCGGCTCTGGCGGCCAGCCTTTGGCAGCTTCGGCGCATACGCGGCCAGCTGGAAAACAGCCGGGCGACCGCGGATACAACCCGAAAACAGGTTGCGGCCCTGACCGCGGAGCTGTCCGCATCTCCCTGGCCGCGTCTTCTGCTGATGCCGCCGGGCGGCGCGGAGCAGCGCCAGCCCGATGCGGCGGCCGTGGCCACCTTGCTGGGCCTGGATGCGCAAAACCAGGTTGATCTGTCGTTGCTCCTCGAACGTCTGGAAGAGCTTTCCCGATCCAGGCTGGAGTCGGCCCTGGAGGACCTGGAGCGCCGGGGTACCGCGTTTGATTTCCGGGTGCGCTTGCGCGATACCGCGCGCCTGTTGCGCCTGCGGGGCCAGCAAGCTGTTTCGGCGGGGTCGGAGACTGAGCCCGCCTCGGTAATCTGGCTGGAAGACGTCACCGAGGTGGCGGGCCAGGAGGCGGCGGTGAAGGCGCGCGCCAAACACCTGCGTGCGGTTCTGGACGCTCTGCCTGTCGCCTTGTGGCTGCGCGACGAAAGCGGCACGCTGGTGAACTGCAACCGCGCCTATGCCACGGCCGTCGACCACAAGGTTGTGGAAGTGGTCGACAGCGGGGCTGAATTTCTGGGCAAGACTAAGGGCGCCGCGGCGCGGGCGCTGGCCGAACAGGCGCGCAGCTCCGGCGAGGCCTGCAGCGAAACCCACCATGTGGTGATCGATGGCGCGCGCCGCCTGATGGAGATCTGCGAGCTGCCGTTCGGCGAGAAGGGCACCCTCGGTTTTGCCGTCGACCGCACCCAGCTGGAGGAAGTGCAGGCCGAACTCGGCCGTTACATCCGGGTTCAGTCGGAAATGCTGGAGAATCTTTCAACCGCCATCGCGATCTACGGCCGCGATCTGCGTTTGATGTTCGCCAATACGGCTTATGCGCGGCTTTGGGACATTGACGAGGGCTTTCTGCAGAGCAATCCCCATCTCGGCGACGTGCTGGAAGCGCTGCGCGAGCGGCGGCGCTTCCCCGAATACCCTAACTTTCCCGCCTACAAACGCGAGATTCTGCAGAAGTACGCCACCCTGATCGCCCAGGAAGAGGAGTTGGTCCACCTGCCCGACGGCTCGACCCTGCGCATGGTGATCACCCCGCATCCCTTCGGCGGCGTCCTGACCTCCTATGAGGACGTGACCGACCGCCTGGCGCTGGAGCGCAGCTACAACACCCTGACGGAGGTGCAGCGCGAAACCATCGATAACCTGCACGAAGGCATTGCGGTCTATGGCGCCGACGGCCGCCTGAAGCTCTTCAATCCCGGCCTCTGCAGCATCTGGAACCTGGATCCCGATTACCTGCGTGGCGAACCGCATATCCGCGACGTGCTGCCCCAGGCCCGAGACCTCTTCCCGGTGGCCGACGAGGATTGGGACGACTTTGCCACCCGGGTCGTGGCCCGCACGACCGAACCCGATACCCGTAGCGGACGGCATGAACGCACCGACGGGGCGGTCGTTGACTGGGCCCAGGTGCCGCTTCCCGACGGCGGTGTGCTGTTCAGCTTCATCGACGTGACCGACACGATCCGGGTCGAGCGGGCGCTGATCGAACGTAACGAGGCGCTGGAGACCACCGACCGCCTGAAGTCGGAGTTCATTGCCAACATCTCCTACGAGCTGCGCACGCCCCTGAATGCGATTATCGGTTTCGCCGAGGTTTTGGAGAACCAGTTCTTCGGGGCCCTGAACGAACGCCAGATGGAATACAGCGAGGCGATCGTCAAATCCTCGCAGCAGCTGATCGCACTGATCAACGACATCCTCGACCTGGCGTCCATCGAAGCCGGCTACCTGCATCTCGACCTGCAGCCGACCAATGTCTTCACCCTGCTGGAATCGATCTTCACCCTGGGCCGCGAGCGGGCGCATAGCCGCGAAATAGATCTGCGTCTGGATTGCGCGGAAGATACCGGCGAGCTGCTGGCGGACGGGCGGCGCCTGCGTCAGGCGATGTTCAATCTGCTGTCCAATGCCCTGAAGTTCACCAAGGAAGGCGGCGTTGTCACCATTGCCGCGCGGCGCGAAGAAGGCGAGATGCTGTTTGTCGTGACCGACACCGGGATCGGTATCCCCCGCGAAGACCAGGAGCGGGTCTTCGGCAAGTTCGAACGCGGCACCCGCGACAACCGCCAGGCCGGCGCCGGGCTCGGCCTGTCTCTGGTGAAGAGCCTGATCGAACTGCATGGCGGTGAGATCGAAATGGAGTCCGAGGTCGGCGGCGGCACCAAGGTCACCTGCCATGTGCCCATCACCGATCCGCCCGTCGCCCCTTTGCCGACCCCTGACGACGGCGAGACAGCCCCCCGGGACGTCGCTTAAGCCGCTGGAGCGGGCCGGTGCCGCCTAAACCGAAAAGAGTCTAGCTTTGCGCGGACTGCGGAACGCCCCTGGTGGTCGAATACTCCCAATGCAGCGCTTCGTCCGGATAGACCAGGGGGCGGATGGCGTGCGCTGCCATGGCGGCTTCCGAAAAGCCGGAAAGAATAAGCTTCAGCTTGCCGGGATAGACGGCGATATCGCCGACCGCAAAGATCCCCTTGGCGGAAGTTTCGCTGGTCGCGGGTTCGACGGTGATATGCTGGTGATCCAAGTTCAGGCCCCAGTCCGCGATCGGCCCCAGGTTCATCGAGAGCCCGAAGAAAGGCAGCAGCACATCGGCGGGCAGCGCTTTCTTATGACCTTCCAGGTCGGCGACTTCGACCGCCGTCAGCTGACCCCCGCTGCCTTGGAGCCCCGCCAGCTGATAGGGGATGACCAGGTCCAGCTTTTCGCTCTCCGCCAGGCGGTGCAGGCGGTCGATGGACTCTGGCGCGGCGCGGAACTTGGGCCGTCGGTGCACGACATGGATCTTTTCCGCCAGCTCGGCGAGCGACAGGGCCCAATCCACCGCCGAATCCCCGCCGCCGGCGATGACGATGCGCTTGCCGCGAAAGTCCTCGCGGCGCTGCACCAGATAGTGGACCGATGTGCCCTCGTAATCCTCGATGCCGGTCAGGGGCGGGCGGTTGGGTCCGAAGGCGCCGCAGCCGGCGGCGATGATCACCGCCGCGGCGTCGATCTCGGTTCCCTTGGCGGTGGTCAGCCGCCAGCGGCCTGTCTCGCTCTGGCTGAGGGCGGTGACCTGCTGGCCAAGGTGATAAACCGGCTCAAAAGGCGCGGCCTGTTCCGTCAGGCGATCGATCAGTTCCTGCGCCATGACCCGGGGATAGCCGGGAATATCGTAGATCGGCTTTTCCGGATAGAGCGCCGCGCACTGGCCGCCGATGACATCCAGGCTGTCGACGACATGGCAGCGCATCTTCAGCATGCCGCACTCGAAAATCGCGAACAGGCCGACCGGCCCGGCGCCGATGATCGCCACATCCGTGGTTTGCAGGTTCGACGGCAAAGGGGTCTCCCGGTTGCGTCTGGGTGGGGGTGTTGCTTGTCGGCTAAGATGGCGGTCGCCCAACGGCTTGACAAGCGTTGCCGGGCGCTGGGTCCGCAAGGGGGGCGCGACGGTTGCCGCCGGCCACCGGGCTCGGTAAAAAGCGCCTCATGGTAACCGCGACTCCGCCTCTTTCCGTCCTGGATCTGCCGCTGCCGACGCCTGGCGACACCGAAGCGCTGGGGCGCCGCCTTGCGAAGCTGCTCCGCCAGGGTGACGTTCTGGCGCTGCACGGCGACCTGGGGGCCGGCAAGACCGCCCTGGCGCGGGCCCTGATCCGGGCCCTTCCCGGGCCCGAGGGTGCGGCGGACGAGGAGGTGCCGAGCCCGACCTTTACCCTGGTGCAGACCTACGACCGCAGCCCGGCAGCGGTCTGGCACTTCGATCTTTACCGGATCGAAAGCCCGGAAGAGGTCTATGAGCTGGGAATCGAAGAGGCCCTGGCGGAGGGAGTCACCGTGATCGAATGGCCGGAGCGTATGGGCGGGCTGCTGCCGAAGGATCGCCTGGATGTGACCCTGAGCTATCAGGCGGACGGTTCCGGCCGGAATGCCCGTCTGCAGGCCACCGGCGACTGGCCGGCGCGTCTGGCGGAGATGCAGCGATGAGCGATGCCCGGGAGGATCTTTGCCGGCGGTTTCTGGCCCAGGCCGGCTGGGATAGGGCCGAGCGCCGGGTCCTGGCGGCCGATGCCTCCTTTCGCCGCTACGACCGCCTGAACCGCGACGGAGAACCGGCGATTCTGATGGACGCGCCGCCGCCCCAGGAGGACGTGGGCGCGTTTCATCATATTGCCGGGTTACTGCTGGACATCGAGATGAGCGTGCCGCGCCCGCTTGCCTTGGATCGCGAGGCCGGTTTCCTGCTGCTGGAAGACTTCGGCGACCGCACCTTCACCCGGGCGCTTCAGGAGGGCGCGGACGAGGGCGAACTCTATCGCCTGGCGGTCGATACGCTGATCGCCCTGCACCAGCGCTGGTGGCCCGACGTTGCCGGCCTGCCGATCTACGATGAACAGCGTTTTCTCGATGAGGTGGCGCTGCTGACCGACTGGTATTTGCCGGCGGTGACCGGCAGGCAGACGCCCGCCGCGGTCCGCGACGCTTATCTGGAGATCTGGCGCGAACTGGTGCCGGTCATGCTGTCGGTCCCCCAGAGCCTCGTCCTGCGCGACTATCATGTCGACAATCTGATGATCCTGGAGGGCCGCGAGGGCGTGGCGCGCTGCGGTCTGCTGGACTTTCAGGACGCGGTCCTCGGCCCGGTGAGCTACGATCTGGTCTCGCTGCTGGAGGACGCGCGGCGCGATGTGTCGCCTGAACTGGCGGCGGAGATGCTGGCGCGCTACCGCGCCGCCTTCCGTCACATCGACCAATGGTCCTTTGCCGCCTCTTATGCCGCGCTCGGCGCCCAGCGCAACGCCAAGATCATCGGTATCTTTACCCGGCTCTGCCACCGCGACGGCAAGCCCCATTATCTGCATCACATTCCGCGGGTCTGGCGGTTGCTGGAGGGCGATCTTCAGCATCCCGCCCTGGCGCCGCTCAGCGACTGGTTCGCGCGCGAGATACCGTCTGACCTGCGGTCGGTTCCTGAGGAGAAGAAGACAGAATGACGGGCATAGCAGAATGACCGGCTTCCCCAAAACCGCCATGGTGCTGGCCGCGGGCCTGGGCCAGCGCATGCGCCCGATTACCGACACGCTGCCCAAGCCCCTGGTGCCGGTGCGCGGCCGGGCGATGCTGGATACCATTCTCGATCGCCTGGAAAACATCGGTATCGCCCAGGTCGTGATCAATCTCTACTATCTCGGCGAGATGATCGAACAGCACCTCAACGCGCGCAAATCCCCTCCGGCGGTGTTCTCCCATGAGGACGATCTTCTGGAAACCGGCGGCGGCGTGCGCAAGGCGCTGCCCCTGCTGGGCGGCGATGCATTCTTTGCCCTGAACGGCGATGTCTGCTGGCTCGACGGTCACACCCCGGCCCTGGAACGTCTGGCGGCGGCCTGGGACGAGGACGAGATGGATGCTCTGCTGCTGCTCCATCCTACCGCCTTTGCCCTGGGTTACGAGGGCGCCGGCGACTATGTGATGGACCCGGAGGGCCGGCTGCGCCGGCGGCGCGAGCGCGAAGTCGCGCCTTTCCTCTATGCCGGTATCCAGATCCTCCACCCGCGGCTGTTCGAGGGCGCGCCCGAAGGTTCCTTCTCGCTCAATAAGCTTTATGACAAAGCGCAGGAGGCGGGACGCCTCTGGGGCATCCGTCATGACGGCGAGTGGTATCATGTCGGCACGCCGGAGAGTCTGCGCGAGGTCGAGGACGCGCTGCATCACCTCGGCCGCTTCTCGGCACAGACCTGATCCGCTTTTCGACATGAAACCGCCCGGCCCTGCCGTCTTCACCATTCCGGCCGGGCAATCCTTTGTCGATGCTTTGGCGCAGGGCCTGCTCGCGCGCTTTGGCGGCCAGCCCGAGGGGCTTGCCGAGGCTACCGTCCTGCTGCCCACCCGCCGGGCCGCGCGGTCCCTGCAGGAGGCTTTCCTGCGCGCCTCCGGCGGGCGCCCGCTGTTGCTGCCACGGATGCTGCCCCTGGGCGACCTCGATCCCGATGAACTGCTGTTCGAGGCCGGCGCTGAAAGCGCCGGTGCCGGCGACGCGGCGCTGCCGCCGGCGATCTCCGGCCTTCAGCGTCAGCTTCTGCTCGCCGCCTGCATCCAGGTTCACAGCCGCAACCTGGCGGCAGACAGCGGCCTAACAGTCCTGAACGAGGACCAGGCGATCCGCCTGGCGGCGGAGCTTGCACGTCTGCTGGACCAGGTCGAGACCGAAGGTCTCGATTTCACCGCCCTGGCCGGATTGGTGCCGGAGGACTATGCCGCCCATTGGCAGATCACCCTGCAGTTCCTCACCATCGTCACCGAGCAGTGGCCGGCAATTCTGGAAGGGCTGGGCGCGATCGATCCCGCCGAGCGCCGCCGCCGCCTGGCGGAGCAGCAGGCCGCGGCCTGGCGTGCCAGGCCACCCGGCGCGCCGATCATTGCCGCCGGCTCGACCGGATCGATCCCGGCGACCGCGGAACTGCTGGCCGCCATTGCCGACCTGCCGCAGGGCGCGGTCGTGCTGCCCGGCCTGGATCTGGACAGCGATGCGGAGACCTGGGCCGAGATCCAGCGCGACGTCGGTCATCCGCAGTTCGGCCTCGCCCAGTTGCTGAACCGTCTGGCGCTGCCGCGCGAGGCTGTCGGTCTCTGGCAGGTGGCGGATGACGGCACAGCCGTGGGATCGAGCCCGGCGAGGGCGCGCTTCGCCAATCTGGCCCTGCGCCCGCCCGGCGGCACCGCCCGCTGGCACGAGGCCCTGCCGGGCAGCGAGCATGACGCTTTTTGCCAGGCCCTCGACGGGGTGGCGCGGATCGATTGCGCGGATCCCGGCGAGGAGGCCCTGGTCATCGCCCTGATCCTGCGCCGGGCGATCGAACAACCGGGCCGGACTGCCGCCCTGGTCACGCCGGACCGGGATCTGGCGCGCCGGGTTGCGGTCAATCTGCAGCGCTGGCGGGTGTCTGTGGACGATTCGGCGGGCATGGCCCTGGCGGCGACGACGCCGGGGCTGTTCCTGCGCCTGACCGCCCGGATGATGGCCGAGGAACTGGCGCCGGTGCCGCTGCTCGCCGCCCTGAAGCATCCTTTGGCGGCTTGCGGGGCCGACCCCGCCACCTTCCGCCGCCATTTGCGCGGCCTGGAGACGGCGGTGCTGCGCGGTGCGCGCCCGGCCCCCGGCCTGGCGGGCCTGCGCAAGGCCCTGGCGGCCAGCAAGGCCGGCGACGCGCTGCTGCCCTGGTTCGACGACCTGGCCGATCGTCTGGGCCCCCTGGCGGAAGCGATGCAGCATCGTGAGGCTTCCCTGGCCGATCTGGTCGAAGCCCACATGGCCGTTGCGGAGGCCCTCGCGGAGAGCGATGCGGAAAGCGGTGCCGAACGGCTCTGGGCCGGCGAGGCGGGTGAGGCCGCGGCGCTTTTTGCCGCCGAGCTGCAGGAGGCCGCCGCCGCGGCGCCGCCGCTGCGCCCGCGGCGCTATCCGGCGGCGCTCGAGGCATTGATGGCCGGCCGCGCGGTGCGGCCGCGCTTCGGCCTGCATCCGCGCCTCGCCATCCTGGGGCCCTTGGAGGCCCGGTTGCAGCATGCCGATGTGCTGGTACTGGGGGGGCTGAACGAAGGCACCTGGCCGGCGGAGGTGGAGGCCGGGCCCTGGCTCAGCCGCCCCATGCAGACCGCCTTCGGCCTGCCCCTGCCGGAGCGGCGCATCGGCCTGGCGGCGCACGATTTCTATCAGGGCTTCTGCGCCCGCCAAGTCTATCTGACCCGCGCCCAGCGCGTCGAGGGCACGCCCAGCGTGGCGGCGCGCTGGCTGCGCCGCATCGATGCGCTTTGCGACGGGCTCGAACTCGGCGTCGATCTGCATCGCGAGGAAGCCGCGCTGCGCGGCTGGGCCGCCGCCCTGGACGAACCGGCAGAGGTGGTGCGTATTGCAGAGCCCGCGCCGCGCCCGCCGCTGGCGGCGCGGCCGCGCAAGCTTTCGGTCACGCGGATCGAAACCTGGATGCGCGATCCCTATGCGCTCTATGCCCGGGAGATTCTGAAACTCCGCCCGCTCGATCCGCTGGATGCCGACCCCGGCGCGGCGGAGCGCGGCACCCTGGTTCATGAAGCGCTTGAGCAGTTTCTTCAGGCCTATCCGGGCCGCCTGCCCGCCGATGCGCTCGACAGCCTGCTGGAGATCGGCGCCCAGACCTTTCGCCCGATCAGCGCCAAGCCCGGCGCCTTTGCCTTCTGGTGGCCGCGCTTCGTCCGGGTGGCCGGCTGGTTTGTTGCAACAGAGTTGGAGCGCCGCGCCGATGTCCGCCAAAGCTTCGTCGAGACCGAAGGGCATCTGATCCTGGATGCGCCGGGCGGTGAGTTTCGTCTGACCGCCAAGGCAGACCGCATCGATCATCTGGGTGACGGCAGCCTGGTGATCATCGACTACAAGACCGGCGCGCCGCCCACGGCGAAGGCGGTGGAGGCCGGCTTCGCCCCGCAGTTGCCGTTGGAGGCCGCCATCGCCCTGCGGGGCGGTTTCGCGGCCCTGCCGCAGGTCTCGGTGAGTGCGCTGGCCTTCTGGCGGCTGTCCGGCGGCACCCCGGCGGGGGAAGTCCTCTCGGCGGGCCGGACCGATCCCCGGGTTCTGGCGGAAGCGGCGCTGGACGGCCTGACCGAACTGGTCGCCGCCTTCGACGACCCTGAGACGCCCTATGCCTGCAAGCCGCGGCCCGAACTGGCACCGCGCTTCAACGACTACGATCATCTGTCGCGCATCGCCGAGTGGTCGGTGGAAGCGGAGGGGTCATGACCCTCTCGGCGAAAGACCCCTTGGCCAAAGATATCGTCGCCCGGGCCTCGGCGGCACAGCAGCAGGCGGCGGACCCCGGCGCCTCGGTCTGGGTTTCCGCCTCCGCCGGCAGCGGCAAGACCAAGGTGCTGGTCGACCGGGTGCTGTCGCTGCTGCTGACCGGCAGCGAGCCCGGCAAGGTGCTCTGCCTCACTTTCACCAAGGCGGCGGCGGCGGAGATGGCCAACCGCCTGTCGGACCGCCTGGCCGGCTGGGTAACGGCGGAGGAGGGCGCGCTGCGCACGACGCTGGAAATCCTGCTGGGAAGCAAAGCAGATGACGCGATGCTGCTGCGCGCCCGCGCCCTCTTTGCCCGGGTGCTGGATACCCCCGGCGGTATCAAGATCCTCACCATCCATGCTTTTTGCCAGTCGCTGCTCGGGCGCTTTCCGCTGGAAGCCGCGGTGGCACCTCATGCGCAGGTTCTCGACGAGCATGAGGCGGCGGAGCTGTTGGAAAGCGCCCGTTTGGAAGTGTTGTCCCATGCGCTGGAGGGCCAGGGGCGCCTCGCCGATGCCATCGGCATTCTGACCGCCCACCTGCAGGAGGAGCGTTTCGGCGAAGTGCTCGGGCAGTTGATGCATGAGCGCGGCCGCCTGGCCGAACTGTTCGCCGCCAGGGGCGGCGTCGACCGCCTGATCGAAGCGATCTTCGGCTTTCTGGGGGTGGAGCCCGGCGAAACGCCTGACGCGGCGCAGGCCAGGGCCGCCGCCGAGGGCGCGTTTGACCGCAGCGGGCTGAGACTCGCGGCGGAGGCCTGGAGCAAGGGGACAGCGGCGGAGCAAAAAAAGGCGGCCCCGCTTTTCGCCTGGCTGGCGGCGGAGGATGCCCTGCGTGCCGAGACCTTTGAGGAACACTGCGGCCTCTTCCTCACCAAGGACGGCCAGCCGCGCCAGCGGCAGCTTACCAAGAAACCGGCGGAAGCTTTTCCCGGCGCGCTCGAAGCCCTGCAGAACGAAGCGGAACGTCTGGCCCTGGTGGCGCAGCACTGCAATGCCGTCACCGTGGCCCAGGCGACCGGCGCCCTTCTGATCCTGGGCGATGCGATCATCGCGGCCTACCAGCGCCACAAGCAGGCGCGCGTCCTGCTCGACTACGACGACCTGATCCACTTCAGCCTCCGGCTGCTGGAACGCCAGGGCGGCGTTTCCTGGGTGCTGTTCAAACTGGACGGCGGTCTCGACCATATCCTGGTGGACGAGGCGCAGGACACCAGCCCGGAACAGTGGCGTATCGTCGAATTGTTGACCGGCGATTTCTTCAGCGGCGCCGGCGCGCAGGATGAAGGTGATGCGCCGCCGCGCAGCGTCTTCGCCGTCGGCGACCCCAAGCAGTCGATCTATTCCTTCCAGCGCGCCGACCCCGCCGCCTTCCAGGCCATGCGCCTGTTGTTTCAGGAGCGCGCGCAGCAGGCCGAGCGGCGCTGGCGGCCGGTATCGCTGGCGGTTTCCTTCCGCTCGACCGAGGCGGTTCTGGGCCTGGTGGACGCCGTCTTCGCCAACCCGGCGGCGCAGGACGGCGTCCTGTTCGGCGAGAGTGAGATCCGCCATGCCGCCGCGCGTCATGGCCAGCCCGGCCTGGTCGAGGTCTGGCCGCCGGCCCCCCCGGCAGAGGAAGAGGAACTGGCACCCTGGTCGCTGCCGTTGCTGCGCGGCGGAGAGAGCCCGGCGCCCCTGCGTCTCGCCCGCCTCGTGGCCTATCGCATCTGGTACTGGACGCAGAGCGCGGAGGGCGCCACGGACCCGGCCTGCAGCCTCGCCGCCAAGGGTCGGCGCATACAGCCCGGCGACGTGATGATCCTCGTCAGGCGGCGCAACGCCTTTATCACCGAGCTGGTGCGCGAGCTGAAGAACCGCGGGGTTCCGGTCGCCGGCGTGGACCGCATGCGCCTCGGCGAGCAGCTGGCGGTGATGGACCTGGTGGCGCTTGGCCGGGTATTGCTGCTGCCGGAAGACGACCTGACCCTGGCCGCGGTGCTGAAGAGCCCGCTGGTCGGCCTCAACGAGGATCAGCTTTTCGCCCTGGCCCATGGTCGCGGCAAGGCGAGCCTTTGGGACCGGCTGCGCCGCTTTGCCGAGGGCGGAGCGCCTGACCCCGACCCGGCCTTTGCCCGGGCGCGCGATTTCCTGGCCGATCTTGCGGCGCGGGCCGATTTCGTTGCGCCCTTTGAACTCTACTCCGCGCTGCTGGGCGCCGGGCGCGGGCGCGAAAAACTGCTGGCGCGTCTGGGCCCCGACGCCGCCGACCCGATCGAGGAGTTTCTCTCGCTTGCGCTGGCTTACGAGCGCGAGAACACCGCCTCTCTGGAGGGCTTCCTTCACTGGCTGATGGCCGGCGATCTGGAAATCAAACGCGATCTGGAACAGGCCCAGGGGGCGGTGCGTCTGATGACGGTGCACGGCTCCAAAGGCCTGGAGGCCCCGGTGATCATTCTGCCCGATACCCTGCAACTGCCGCGCGGCGGCGACGGACTGCTCTGGGTGGACGACGGGGTGGCGGCGGCGCCCTTGTCGATCTGGCCGGTGAAGCGCGACTACGCCCTGGACGCGCTGGAGGCCGCCCGTAGCGAACAGCGGCTCGCGCGCGAACAGGAATACCGCCGGCTGCTCTATGTCGCCCTGACCCGCGCCGAGGATCGCTTGTATGTCTGCGGCTGGCAGACCAGGAAAGCGGCGCCGGACGGGAACTGGTTCCAGCTCGTGGCCTCTGCCATGGAGGTCCTGACCGATGGTGGTGCGACCGGCGGCGGTTCTGCCGAAGCCGTGGATTTCGACTTTACCGGTGAGGTCGACGAGGGATGGTCCGGGCCGGGCTGGCGCTACAGCCTTGGATCACCGGAGGCCCGATTGCCCGCAACGGCGGCGGCCGAGCCGCTGCTGGAATCAAAGGATGAACCCGCGCCTCTGCCTGCCTGGGCCCGCGAAGCCGCCCCGGTGGAGCCGGCGCCGCCGCAGCCGCTGGCGCCCTCGCGGCCCAGCGAAAGCGAACCGCCGGTGCGCTCCCCCCTGGTCGGATCCGGCGCTGAAAGGGACGATGGGCAGCGCTTCAAGCGGGGCCGGCTGATCCACCGTCTGCTGCAGACGCTGCCGGATCTGGCGGTGGCGGATCGCCCCGCTGCCGGCCAGCGTTTCCTGGCCAGCCCGCTGCACGACCTGGGTTCCGCCGAGGCCGAGACGATCCTGACCGAAACCCTTGCGGTGCTGGATGATCCGGCCCTGGCCCCGCTTTTCGGGCCTGGCAGCCGCGCCGAGGTCCCTCTGGCGGGCCTGGTCGAGGGCCTCGCCGGGCCGCAGGTGATTTCGGGGCAGGTGGATCGCCTTTTGATTGAAGATAGGACAATTTCCCTGGTCGACTTCAAAACCCAGCGGCCGTCGCCCCGGACACCCGAATCGGTGCCCCGGCTTTATCTCAGGCAAATGGCGGCTTACCGCGCGCTTTTGCAGAAAATCTATCCCGGTCGGGCGATCCTTAGTTACCTCTTGTGGACCGATCAACCTCGGCTCATGCAACTCAGCGATGCGCTGCTGAAGGGTCACGCGCCTTGACGCTCGGTCCTGTCGCTCCCTACATTGTCGGCCAAGGCAAAAGCGATTCCGGGGCCTCTAGAACGGTCCCGCCGCGTCACCGCTAAGGGGTGTTTCCATGACAACGACAACGACCACAACGATGACCAACGACGGGGCCTTCGAGCAGGATGTGCTACAGGCGCAAGGCCCTGTTCTTGTGGATTTCTGGGCCGAATGGTGCGGCCCCTGCAAGATGATTGCACCGGCGCTGGAGGAGATCGCCAGCGAAATGGATGGCCGCGTTACCGTTGCCAAGCTCAATATCGACGACAACCCGCATACGCCGCAGAAATACGGCGTTCGCGGTATCCCGACACTGATGCTGTTCAAGGACGGACAGGTCGCCGCGACCAAAGTTGGCGCGGTCGGCAAAAGTCAGTTGATGGAATGGGTTGAATCCGTCGTCTGACACCCTATCTGTATTGGAGTGTTAAAGAGACACGTTAAGCTCCCAAATACGGTTTTCCCAAGTGTACGTTCAGTGGCCCCGTCGTCCCCCCGGCGGGGCCACTTCTTTTGTGCACACCCTTTCTTCATCACCGGCGGGTCAGGTTGGCCTTGACAGCAAGCGGGGGAGTGACGAAGGTCCGCGCTCGCTTTTTGGGTTTCAGGATCAAGGGGTAAGGATCGGCCGTGGGGAAAGCCAAGTACGACTGTTTGAAATGTCCGGGCTATTGCTGTTCCTATCCGAACATTCATGTGAAGCCCAAAGACATCAAGCGGCTGGCCAAGCACTTCGACCTTTCCAAGGAAGAGGCGCACAAACGCTTCACCAAGAAGGGTTACAAGGAAGAGGGTCAGAAGAAGGCGCCGCGGGTGTTGCGCCACCAGAAGGAAGAGCACTTCGGCAGCATCTGCCGTTTCTTCGATACCGATGAGCGCCGCTGCACGGTCTATGAGGCACGGCCCGAGATCTGCCGCGACTTTCCCGGCCGCAAACGCTGTGGCTACTACGAATTTCTGAAGTTCGAGCGCGAAGCCCAGGAAGATCCCGACTTCATCGCGGTCACCAACAACAACGACTGAGCGTCTGTCGTGCTGCCTTGAAGCGCTGCCTCGAAGAGGGGCCGCGTTTCACCCAAGGCAACCACATCTTCCATCATCCCGGACTTGATCCGGGGTGACGCGTAGAGAGGTGACGGACGCCGTGCGACGAACAACAAATCAGTTGCTGCGCAGGACCTGTCCGCTGTCGGTCTCGGTGCGGGTGCCGTCGCGCAGGGCGAACTGGCCGTTCACCAGTACATGGGCGATGCCGCTGGCATAGCGCCGCGGCTCCGCCAGATCGAAGTGGCTGGCGATCGCCTGATCATCGAAAACCGTGATGTCGGCGAAGCTGCCCTTTGCCAGCCGGCCGCGGTCTTTCAGGCCCAGCCTGTCCGCCGGCAGGCCGGTGAGACGGCGCAACCCTTCTTCCAGTGACAGGACTTTCTCTTTGCGGACATAGTGCTGCAGGAAACGGGCGGCCCAGCCGTAACCGCTCAGCGAGCCGATGGAGTGTTTCAGGCAGCCGTAGGGCGCCAAGGCCAGGGTGTCGGAGATGACCGCGCAGTCGGTACCCGAAAGCGCCAGTTTGATGTCGTCGTCGGAAAAGGAATGCGAGGTCCACATCAGGTGGTTCATCGCCTCGCCCTCTTCCTCCAGAAGCAGGTCCAGCGCCGCATCGTAGGGGTCGCAGTTTCGCAGGCTGGCGATCTCCGCCAGGCTCCTGCCGACCAGGTCGTGGTTGGCTTCCGACTGCATCACAACGATCTCATCCCAAAGGCCGGCGCTGACCAGGCGCCACATCGGGCGCGGATTGCGTTTGATTTTCTCGCGGGTCTCGCGGTCCTTCAGCCGGCCGCGAACGGCCTCAAGCCCGCCTTCCTGCGCCCACTGCGGCAGGATGGCCAGGACGCGCGTATGCGACCAGTCGTGCGGAATGACGTCGCAGGCGACATCGACACCCTGGCGCCTGGCGCGCTCGATCATTTCCAGGCTGTGTTCCATCGCGTGATCGGGAGCGCCGTACTTGGGTTGGATGTGGGAGATCTGCAGCCGCGCGCCCGACACCCGCGCCGTTGCCATGGCTTCGCCGAAACCCAGGTCGTAGAAGATATCGCGGTTGCGCACATGGGTGGCATAGAGCAGGTCCTTGGCCGCCGCCTTCTCGCAGAGCCGGGCCAGTTGATCGGGCGTGGCCAGGCTGCCGGGCCAGTACTCGAGGCCCGAGGAGAAACCGTAGGCGCCCTCGTCGAGGCTCTGTTCCAGCAGCAGGGCCATGGCCTCGACCTCCTCGTCGCGGGCCGGCCGCAGGGCGTCGCCCAGCACCGCGCGGTGAATCGTACCATGGCCGACGAAGGCGGCCACGTTGACGCCCAGCGGTTTGCCGGCGAGGTGATCCAGGTATTCACCGAAACTCAGCCAGTCGGCCTCTACCGCGCCGGGCAGGAAGCCGGGAGACATCAGTTCGACGTCCCGGCGGCTGCGCGCGGGCGCGCAGGAAACGCCGCACTGGCCGACCACCTCTGTGGTGACGCCCTGGTGTACCTGGCTCTCGGCGCGGCCGTTGGCCGCCAGGGTGAAGTCGGAATGGGTATGCAGGTCGATGAAGCCGGGCGCAACCGCCAGGCCGGCGACGGAGATGCGTTGCGCGGCGGTGCTTCCCGAGAGATCGCCGATTTCGGCGATGCGCTCGCCGCGGATGCCGATGTCGGTTTCAACGCCGGCTTTGCCGTTGCCGTCGAAGACCAGGCCGCCTTCCAGAATCTTATCCAGCATCTCTAGGATTCTCTCATTGGTTCTTGCGCGCTCTTAGTAGGCTGCGACGCCGTAGACCGCATCGGGCAGCCAGAGGGTGGCCTCGGGAATGAAAATCATGAACAGCAGGCCCAGCACGTAGGCCAGGATGAACGGCAGGACCGCCACCGATATGCTTTCGATGCTGATCCCGGAGATCCGCGAGGCGACATTCAGGTTGCCGCCCAGCGGCGGGGTCAGGAAACCGATCTCGCAGGTCATCACGGTGAAGACCCCGAACAGCACCGGGTCGACCCCCAGGCTCTGAACCAGCGGCAGGAAGACCGCCGTGAAGAGAATGATCTGCGCCAGCGATTCCATGAAGGTGCCGATGATGATGTAGAAGATGCCGATGAACATCATGATCAGGATCGGACTGGAGGTGACGCTGGTGATCGCCGCTTCCACCGCCGTCGGCACGTCGTAGAAGGCCGAGAGCTGCCCGAAGGCAAGGGTGGGTGTCAGCAGGATCAGCAGGCCGGCCATCAGGGCGGTGAAGCGCAGGCTCTCCAGGATCTTTTTCGCGGTCAGTTCCTTGTAGACGAAGCGCCCGACGAAGAGGGCGTAGAACACGGCGACGGCGGCCGCTTCGGTCGGTGTGAAGGCGCCGCCGTAGATGCCGCCGAGGATCAGCACCGGCGCGCCGATGGCCCACTTGCCGGCCCAGAGCGCCTGCAGGAAGGGCGTCCAGGAAAAGGCGTCGCCCGAGCCGCCGTAACCCCTGCGCCGGGCGATGATGTAGGTGGTGATCATTAGGAAGATCGTCACCACGATGCCCGGAACGACGCCGGCGAGGAACAGGCGGGGGATCGAGGTTTCCGAGACCAGGCCGTAGATGATCATCAGGTTGCTGGGCGGGATCACGCTGCCCAGCGCCCCGGCGGAAGCGGCGATGGCAGCGGCAAAGGGCGTCGCGTAGCCGTCGCGCCGCATCGCCGGAATGGTGACCGAACCGATGGCCGCCGTGGTGGCCGGGCCGGAACCGGACAGCGCGGCGAACAGCATGCAGGCAAAGACCGTGACCAGGCCGAGGCTGCCGCGATAGGCGCCGACCAGGTTGGTGGCGATGGAAATCAGGCGCGTGGCCATGCCGCCGACCTCCATCAGGCGCCCGGCCAGCACGAACAGCGGAATGGTGAGCAGCGGAAAGGGCGTCAGGCTGGTGTAGCCGGTCTGCGCCATCAGGGTATAGGGGATGTCGATCAGGAACAGCGCCAGGATGGTGCTGACCCCGACGGCGGCGAACAGCGGCACGCCGATCACGGTGAGCACCGTGAAGACCAGGGCGATGATCAGCAGTTCGTTCATCGCCCGGGGCCCCCGGCGTTCAGCCCCTCTGGCGGTTTGTGATCATGCTCCGGTCGCATGCCCGGTACGCCGCGGCGTCCGCCGCGCCACCAGCCGATATAGAGCTGGATCAGCCGGACGATCATCAGCGTGTAGCCGATGAAGACGATGGACTGCGGATAGAACTCGTTGATGCCCAGGCGCGGTGTGGTCGAGGTATAGGTCCAGAGCACGCCGAGGTATTCGATGCTGATGTTCACCATGAAGAGCGAAAAGCCGAGCCAGATGGCATCGGCCAGAACCACGACCGCCGTCGCCGCCTTCACCGGCAACAGCATCACGCCGGCCATGATGCGGATGTGGAAGCGTTCGCGCACACACAGCACCGCGCCCATATAGACCGCCCAGACCATGGCGATGGCGGCAACTTCCTCCGACCACTGCAGGGCCGAGTTGAAACCGTAGCGCATGATGACCTGCAGGAAGACGCAGGACGCCATGACCGCGAGGCCGAGGCAGGAAAGCGCCTCTTCGAAATGCCGCTCGATGAGATGCAGGCCGCGTTTAATCACGCAGGTGCCTCCGCTCAGTCGCCCGTCAGTCGGGGATGAAACCGTTGTTCTGGAAAAGACGGGCGGGAGCGCCGAAGCGGCAATCCCGCCCGAGTTTCATCGACAGGGATACTATTGGGCCGCCGCCTGGATCTCGTCGACCAGGGCCTTGAACTCGTCACCCCGGTCGGCGGCGAACTGCTGCTGCACCTTCTGCGCCGCGGCGATGAAAGGCGCGCGGTCGGGCCGCGTGACCGTCATGCCGCCTTCGTTCGAGAGCCAGCTGCGGATCGACTCGATCTCTTCCAGCTTCACCTTGGTGTGGAACTCGCCGGCTTCCTTGGCGGCGCGCAGGACGGCGGCCTTCTGGTCGGCGTCGAGCTTTTCCATCAGGCGGTTGGAGGCGAAGATCGGTGCGAAGCCGGCGAAGTGATCCAGGATGATCAGGTGCTTGGCGAACTCGAAGAACTTCATCTCGCGGATCACCGAGGTGCCGTTGTCGCCACCGTCGATGGTGCCGGTCTGCAATGCCGTTGGGGTTTCCGACCAGGCCAGCGGCACCGGCTCGGCGCCGAAGGCCTCGAAGGTCGCCAGCATCACCTCGTTCTTGGGCACCCGCAGCTTCAGGCCGGCGAGATCCTCGATGGTGTTCACCGGGCGGCGGGAGTTGAACATGTCGCGATAGCCGGGCCCGCCGAAGGTCAGCAGGTGAACGCTGGTGTCGGCCTGCAGCTTGTCGCGGATCTTCTGGCCGACCGGGCCGCCGGCCACGGTCAGCAGGTGGTCGGTATTCTGGAAGATGTAGGGCAGAACGAAGACGTCCATCAGCGGCCAGTGCGGCGAGACGTTGTTCTGGGAAATGAAATAGGCGTCTACGGTGCCGAGCTGGAGGGCCTTGAAGGCATCGTCCTCGGTGCCGATCTGCGCGCAGCAGCGCAGTTTCACGTCGACGGAACCGTTGGAGTAGCTTTCGGTCAGTTCCTCGAATTTCTTGGCCAGGATACCGTAGTCGGAATCCAAAGGCGTCGCCCAACCCAGGTTCAGCGTGACCTTTTCAGCGGCCCGGGCCTTGTCGGCGGGCGCCAGAGCCAATACGGCAGCGGCCAGAGCGCCAAGCGTCGCGGCGCGCGTTAATCCCCTGATCATGATGATGCTCCCCGTTCTTTTTCAGGTTTATGACGAAAACCATAGCGGGGCTATGTTGCTGCGTATAATAGTAATCAGGCCTCTATTGATACCGGAATTGCATCATGCACATCGGGATGCGCCATATCCGCTACTTCGTCGCGGTTGCCGAGGAGCTGCATTTCCGGCGCGCGGCGGAGCGCCTGAACATCAGCCAGCCGGCCCTCAGCCGGGCGATCCGCCATATCGAGACCGAGGTCGGCGTGCAGTTGTTTGAGCGCAGCAACCGCCATGTCGCCCTGACCTATGCCGGGGCCAACTTCCTGCGCGGCTGTTCCACGGCTTTGACGTATATGGACGGCGCCATCGATCAGGCGCAGAAGGCGACGACGGGGGAGAAGGGCCACCTGGTGATCGGCTACACCGACATCGCCATCGCCGGGCGCCTGCCGCAGATCCTGAAGTCGTTCCGCCAGCGCTATCCGGAGGTGACGCTGGAGCCGCGCCACGACTATACCGAGGCCCAGTTGAAGGACCTGGAAGCCGGCGCGCTCGATTTCGGCTTCGTCACCGGGCCGATGCTGCAGCCGGGGCTCGACAGCCTGGCGGTGCAGCATGATGGCTTTATCGTGATCCTCTATGCGAGCCACCCCCTGGTGAAGGAGCGGGAGATCGCGCTGGACGCCCTGGCCGGCGAGCCCTTCGTCCTCGGCACCACCTCCAACTGGACCTACTACCACGACCACCTCTACCGCCTTTGCCGGGACGCCGGTTTTCAGCCCGACGTGGTGCAGACGGCGTCCAACAGCGAGGGGATTTTCGGCCTGATCGCCTGTGAGATGGGCATCTCGATCCAGGCCAAAGCCATCGAGAATTGCCTGCGCCGGGGCCTGGAAACCCGGCCCCTCAAAGACTGCGCCGTCACGGTGCCGACCCTGGCGGCCTGGAACCGCGAGACCCTGACCCCGGTGAAGCAACGCTTCATCGACCACCTGGCCGAACAGGCGGAAGACCTCGTCGGCTAAGGAACGGTTTTATCCAACAAGATACTTTTTTGGTCATCCCGGACTTGATCCGGGATCCATCGTTCCGTTTGCGTGGTCTTTGCCGGTCAGCACCGTGACGGTCGCCGGCATGGACCCAGGATCAAGTCCGGGGTGACGACCGGGGATAGTGGTCGCAACGGGGCCTTCTGAAAGCGTTCTAGCCGTTGTCGGCCAGGATCTTTCCTGCGAGATAGAGGGAGCCGCAGATCAGGATGCGGCCAGGTGCTTGCGCCGCGGCGACGATGGCGCTGAGCGCCTCGGTGACGGAGGTTGCCGGGACGGCTTCAAAACCCGCCGTCGCCGCATGCTGTGCCGCTGCCTCGGCGCTCAGGCTGGCCGCTTCGCCGGGGATCGTCACGGCCTGCAGGTTCGCGGCCAGGGGCGCCAGGGGCCGCAGGAAGCCTTCTGCGCCCTTGGTGTTCAACATGCCGTAGACCAGATGCAGGGGCCGGTCGCGCCAGCCCGCCAGCGCTTCTGCCAGGGCCGCCCCGGCAGCCGGGTTGTGGCCGCCGTCTAGCCAGACTTCCCAGCCCGGCGGCAGCATCGTCGCCAGCGGCCCCTCGGTCAGGCGTTGCAGGCGGCCGGGCCAGCTTGCCCCGGCGATCCCGGCGGCAAGGGCCCGGCCGTCCAGGCCGAAGCCGGGGAGCTGGCTGGCGCAGGCAACGGCCAGGGCGGCGTTGGCGATCTGATGCGGCCCGCGCAGGGACGGCGCCGGAAGGTGGCGAACGCCGTTCGCATCCTCAAAACGAAAGCCATCTTTGGTTGCTGCAAAGGTCCAGTCGCGGCCATGAATGTGCAGGGCTGCGCCGACCGCGGCCGCCCTTTCTTCGATGACCGCCAGGGCCTCGGCTTCCTGCGGGGCGACGACGCAGGTGACGCCGGGCTTCAGGATGCCGGCCTTTTCGCCGGCGATGGCGGCCAGGGTGTCGCCGAGAAACTGCTGGTGGTCGAGGGCGATGGGGGTGATCGCCGTAAGGGCCGGGCGGTCGATCATATTGGTGGCGTCCAGCCGCCCGCCGAGCCCGGTTTCCAGCAACAGGATATCGGCACCCTCTTCGTTGGCGGCATCTTCGGCGAAGGCCAGGAAGGCGGCGGCGGTGGTGACCTCGAAGAAGGTGATGGGTTCCGGTCCGTTGGCGGCCTCGCAGCGCTCCAGCAGGGCGATCAGCGCCGCCTCGTCGATGAGGCCGGACGCCAGCCGGATGCGCTCGTGGAAGCGCACCAGATGGGGTGATGTGTAGGCCTGCACGCGCTGGCCGCCGGCCTCCAGCATGGCCCGCAGGAAGGCCAGCAGCGATCCTTTGCCGTTGGTGCCGGCAACGTGGACCACCGGGGCCAACCGTTGTTCCGGATGGTCCAGACGTTCCAGCAGCCGCTCGATTCGACCGAGCGAGAGGTCGATGACCTTCGGGTGCAGCCGGGTCAGGCGTTCCAGGACCCTGTCGCTGGTTGTCATGTCACAGGTGATATCGGCGGGTCTTCGTACAGCGCAGCGTGCCGTCAGCTACGGGCGTCGCTGCCCTCTTCCGACGGCAGGGGCGGAATTTCGGGCGTGACCTCTTCCGCCGCCTCCGCACCCCCGCCGCGCGGCAGGACCACCACCTCGGCGCTTGGCGTCTTGTCGCGCAGCAACTTTATGATCCGTGTCAGGGTGTCGCGCAGTTCGGCGCGCGGCACCACCATATCCACCATGCCATGTTCCAGCAGGTACTCGGCGCGCTGGAAACCCTCGGGCAGGGATTCGCGGATGGTTTCCTCGATCACCCGCTGTCCGGCGAAGCCGACGATGGCGCCGGGTTCGGCCATGGCCACATCGCCCAGCATGGCGAATGAGGCGGAGACGCCGCCGGTGGTCGGGTCGGTCAGGATGACTAGGTAAGGCAGGCCCGCTTCCTTGACGATCTCAACCGCGGCGACCGAGCGCGGCATCTGCATGAGGGAGAGAATGCCCTCCTGCATGCGCGCGCCGCCGGAGGCGGGAACGACGATGAGGGTGGCTTCCTGCAGTACCGCCAGGCGCGCCGCCGCCAGCAGGCCTTCGCCCACGGCGATGCCCATGGAGCCGCCCATGAAGGCGAAGTTGAAGACCGCGATCACGCTGGGCTGGCCGCCGATATCACCGTGGGCGACGATGATGGCTTCGTCGCCGCCGTTCTTCGCCTGCGCCTCGCGCAGGCGGTCGGTATAGCGTTTGCGGTCGCGGAACTTCAGGGGATCCAGCGGCACGTCCGGCAGTTCGATGGTCTTGAAGGCCCCCTCGTCGAACAGCATTTCCAGGCGCCGGCGCGCCGGAATGCGCATGTGATAACCGCAGTGCGGGCAGACCCTGAGGTTCGATTCCAGCTCGCGATGAAAGATCATCTGGCTGCAGCTGCTGCACTTTTCCCAGAGGTTATCGGGCACGTCCGGCTTGGTGACCAGGGCGCGGATCTTGGGCCTGACGTAGTTGGTGATCCAGTTCACAAACGAACCCTCCAGACTGATGCGGCGTTAAGCCGCCCGGTTGCTGCGCACGCCGTTGGACAGCGATTCGACGAAAGCCAGGACCTTGGCGACCAGTCCCGGCTTGGCTTTGCCGTGGTCGTCCAGCTCCGCCTTGATGGCATCGACGATGGCGGAGCCGACAACGGCGGCGTCGCCGGCCTGGGATATCGCCGCTGCGGCTTCGGGCGTGCGGATGCCGAAGCCGACGGCGATCGGCAGATCGGTGTGGCGGCGCAGGCGCGCCACCGCCTCGCGGACATGATCCACCGGCACGGTCTTGGTGCCGGTGATGCCCATGATGGAGACATAGTAGACGAAGCCGCTGGTGTTGTTCAGCACCGTGGGCAGGCGCTTGTCGTCGGTGGTCGGCGTTGCCAGGCGGATCCAGTGGATACCGGCCTTCAGCGCCGGCAGGCAAAGCTCTTCGTCTTCCTCCGGCGGCAGGTCGACCATGATCAGGCCGTCGACGCCGGCTTCCTTGGCATCGCTGACGAAGCGCTCCACGCCATAGATGTAGATCGGGTTGTAGTAGCCCATCAGGATGATCGGCGTCGCATCATCGCCGGCGCGAAAGGCGCGCACCATGTCCAGGGTTTTGGCCAGGGTCATACCGGCGTTCAGGGCGCGCAGGCTGGAGGCCTGGATCGTCGGGCCCTCGGCCATGGGGTCGGAGAACGGCATGCCCAGTTCGATCAGGTCGGCTCCGGCGCCGGGCAGGCCCTTCACCAGTTCCAGCGCCGTTTCAGGGTCGGGATCGCCAGCGGTGACGAAGGTGACCAGGGCGCCGCGGCCCTCGGCCTTCAGGTCGGCGAAGCGCCGCTCGATCCGGCTTGGCGCGCTCACAGTTTGACCCCCAGCGCCTCGGCGACGGTGAAGACGTCCTTGTCGCCGCGCCCGCACATGTTCATGACCAGCAGCGCGTCGCGGTCCATCTGCGGCGCCAGCTTGCAGACATGGGCCAGGGCATGGGCCGGCTCCAGCGCCGGGATGATGCCCTCGATGCGAGAGCAGAGTTGAAAGGCTTCCAACGCCTCGCTATCGGTGGCGGAGACGTATTCGGCGCGGCCGGTATCGTGCAGCCAGGAATGCTCCGGGCCGATGCCGGGGTAGTCCAGCCCGGCGGAGATCGAATGAGCATCGGTGATCTGGCCGTCGTCGTTCTGCAGCAGGTAGGTGCGGTTGCCATGCAGCACGCCGGGCCGCCCGCCGGTCAGCGAAGCGGCGTGTTCGCCGGTCGGGATGCCGTGGCCGGCGGCTTCGACACCGACGATGCGCACATCCTTGTCGTCCAGGAAGGGATGGAACAGCCCGATGGCGTTGGAACCGCCGCCGATGCAGGCGACCAGCGCGTCGGGCAGGCGCCCTTCGGCCTCCATGATCTGCTCGCGCACCTCTTGGCCGATGATCGACTGGAAGTCGCGCACCATGGCCGGATAGGGGTGCGGCCCCGCCGCCGTGCCGATGATGTAGAAGGTGTTCTCGACGTTGGCGACCCAGTCGCGCAGGCCGTCGTTCATGGCGTCCTTCAGGGTGCCGGTGCCGCTGGTCACCGGCCTGACCTCGGCGCCCAGCAGTTTCATGCGGAACACGTTGGGGGCCTGGCGCTCGATATCGGTGGCGCCCATGTAGATCACGCAGGGCAGGTCGAAAAGGGCGCAGAATGTGGCGGTGGCGACGCCGTGCTGCCCTGCCCCGGTCTCGGCGATGATGCGGGTCTTGCCCATGCGCCGCGCCAGCAGGATCTGGCCGAGCACGTTGTTGGCCTTGTGGGAGCCGGTGTGGTTCAGCTCGTCGCGCTTGAAATAGACCTTCGCGCCCTTATCGTCCGCGGCGTCCTTGCGCAGCTCCGCGGTCAGGCGCTCGGCGAAATAGAGCGGGCTCGGCCGGCCGACATAATGCTTGGCGTAGTAGTCGTATTCCGCCTGATAGCTCGGGTCCTGGCGGGCGGCGGTATAGGCGCGCTCGACGTCCAGGATCAGCGGCATCAGGGTTTCGGCGACGAAACGGCCGCCGAAAAGGCCGAAATGGCCGGTCTCGTCCGGACCGGCGCGGAAGGTGTTCAGCGTTCCCATGGGGGACGTCCTGTCCTTGTTCGCGGAGTTTATCGTTGATTAAGGGCGGACTTTGCCCGATTAGCGCCGCCGCTGCAATGCCCCGCGCCGGGCGCCGGGCAGGCATATTGTCGCCCGACAAAGCCGCCTAGAGCGCCTTAGCGGCGGCCAGGAAAGCCCTGATTTTCTCAGGGTTTTTCCGGCCCGGCGCGTCTTCGACGCCGGAGGAGATGTCGAGTGCCGGGGCACCGGTCACCGCCACCGCCTCGGCCAGGTTGTCCGCCGTCAGGCCGCCGGCCAGCATCCACGGCAAAGGCCAGGTTTTGCCGGCCAGAATCGACCAGTCGAAGCTGAGGGCATTACCGCCGGGCAGGGTGTTTTTCATCTCCGCCGGCGGCTTGGCGTCGAACAGCAGGCGATCGACCACGCCGAGGTAGGGCTCGACCGCCGCCAGATCGCTTTCCTGGTGCAGTTTCAGCACCTTCATCACCCTGACGCCGAAGCGCGCCTTGATTGCCGCCGCCCGTTCCGGCGTTTCGCTGCCATGCAGCTGCAGCAGGTCCAGCGGCACCTCTTTCAGGATGGCTGCGATGGTGGCGTCGTCGGCATCGACCAGCAGGCCGGTCTTCACGATGCCCTCCGGCACCAGGGCGGCCAGGGGCGCGGCCTGCTCCGGCGTCACCGAGCGTGGGCTGGGCGGATAGAACACCAGGCCGACGAAGGCAGCCCCGCCCGTCACCGCGGCGCTCATCGCCGCCGGTGTCGAGATCCCGCAGATTTTCACATCAACGCTCATGGTCGCGGATTAGGGCGGGCGAGGGCTGGCAAGTCAATGGGAGTTAGTCGAAGCGCTCCAGGATTTTCTTTTGGTTAAGGGACCAGCCGGTCAGGTTGCTGAAGGCATGGACGAAGGCGGCGGAGCCGACGGCGTAGAAGATGTAGATCAGGGTCTGTTCGGCGACCAGACCGAACCAGAACGGCCCTCCTCCGGCCTCGGGGGTTTCGAGTTGGGTCAGCACATCCGGAAACATCGTAGCCGTGACGACGCTTCCGATGACGGCGATACCCAGAAACGGGGCGGCGACGATCATGACAACCGCGAGCAGACGAAGGCCATTGTCTTTGGTGCTACGCCAGGACTCCCCAAGGCGGCCGGTTTCATCGATCGCAATCCACAAGAACGCGAAGCCGAGACGGACGTTCAGATAAAGGGCGAAGATGTAGAGCAGAATGACCGCAGCCATTTGAGCCAAAAGCATTCCATGGGCGGTTGATGCGGTGTCCTCTGTGCCGGTCGGCTGTTCCAAGGTGAGCATTGCGGGAATGAAGGCGAGGCCCAGCAGCCATGCATAGCCCAGGTAGGCAAGTAGTCTTGCACCCGGTCGGGGTAACAGGCGAGGCCGGGTTTCGGCTGACTGCAGCATCAGGTGCCGATACCAGGCCAGCTCGAAGAGCGCGACGATCAGGATATCCAGTGCGCTGTGCAAGATCGTGAAGCCCTGCCCTTCCGGCGCATCGGCAAATGTGGCTGCGAGAAGCAGCGAAAGCGCAAAGGGCAGTGCCGCTGCCGTCAGAAAGGCCCTGAGATTGCGATAGGTTTCGCTGTATCCGGCCTTCGCGGTTTGCCAGATCGGCAGTTTGGTCGGGGGCGATAACTCGGTCGTCGACATGGTTACTCAAAGCGCTCGATGATGCGCCGGTCGGGGGCCGGGACCCAGCCGGTACAGCTGCGAAAGGCGATGGCGAGCAGGGCCAGGAAGGCGCCTTGATGCAGGAAGATCGAGAAGTGATAGAAGCAGAAGACGACGAGTTGCCAGAGCGGTTCGTCGGACCAGGCCGGACTGTAGTACCAGACCAGCCAGGGCCCCAGCACGGCGATGGCTGCGATGAGGAACAGCCGCCCGCCCTGGCTTTGGGTGTGGCGCCAGGCATCGGCGAAGCCGTAGGTCTCGTCCACCGCGATGGCCGGCAGCACGAAAGACAGCCTCAGCTGGATGTAGAACAGCGGCAGGTAGGCCATCCAGTAGATCAGGTCCGCGAAGGGGTTCTCTCCCGCCGCGGTGTCGTCGGCGAAGTCCGTGTTCTGTCCCTCGGCGCCGTTCGCGCCGCTGCCGGTCTCCAAAGCGTACTGCAGAAAGACCAGCGGCAGGGTGATGAGTGACAGCAACAGGCTGTATTTGAAAAAGCGGCGATGCCGTTCGTCGAAGTCGGAGAAAACCGCGAAAGGCGTCTTGTTGTCCCCCAGCAGCAGAAGGCGCAGCCAGGAGACCCCCAGCAGGGTCATCGGCAGGGCCAGGAAGAGGTACCAGAGAACATAGGCAAACAGGGGATGCAGCTGGCCGCCCGCCAGGAACAGGAAGAAGATCGAAATCACCGTCGGCAGGCCGAGGCGGACCGCCAGGCCCGAAGCCCGGCGATAAAGCGTGGCGTAGAGTTCAACGATGGTTGCCGAGACCGGCAGGGCGCCAACAGCCTCTTGCGGGGGTTCGTTACTGATCATTCAAAACGTTCCAGCACCTCCTGGCGCGGGCCGCCCCAGCCGCTCAACTGGGCGTAGGCCTTGGCGAAGGCTGCGACGATCAGCCCGAAGGTGACGTACTGAACCACGACCGAAAAAATCGTCGCCGGCGCGGCGATAAGGGCGAGGGTCACCAAATCCAGCCCGCCGTCAGCGGTGATCAACGACAGGCCCGGCTGGTCCAGGTTGGTGAACACAAGGCCACCCAGGAACGCACCGCCGATCATCACCGACACGATAACAGGAATAACGATCAGGATCATCGCGATGTAGAGCTTAAAGCCGCTGCCGCGGGTCAGGCGCCAGGAACCGAGCAGGCCCAGTTTCTGGTCCAGCGTCACGGCGGGGAACACCAGGGCCAGCCGGGCGGAGAAATATAGCAGGATCAGATAGAGCAGGAAGCTTGCGGGCAAAAGCCAGAGGACCTGTGTTGCGCCACTTTCCAGTTCCATACCGGGTGCGAAACCGCCGGTCAGGAATGCCGTTCCGACGGCGGCGATCACCAGACCCATGATCGGCAGCATGATCAGCAGCATATGGGCCAGGATATAGCCGAAATAGACTCCGGTCCGCCGGCCGAACAGCGGTTTCGGGATGGCGCCGCTCCTGGGCCCGACCAGCACGATGCGGCCCCAGGCAATCCCGAAGATCACCAGGGGAAGCAGACTGAGAAGCTGCACACCGATGTCCAGGACGACATGGGTGTCTGCAACGAACACGCCGAGTACGCCAATCACGAGGCTGAGGAAAAAAGGCAGGGCCGCTGCTTTGCAGAGCGGCCAGAACTGGCCGAAAACGGCGCGGTAGGCACTGCTTACGGTCGCCGCGATGCCCAAACCGGGCAAGGCAACCGCTGTTTCCTGATCGGACACCTTTGTCTTCCCCCGAAGATGCGCTTCTCCAACCAGAACGATAACAGGGGCACTCTCGTTCGACCAAGAGAAAGGAAACGGCGGCCGGTGCCGCTTCGACGTAAGTTGAAAAGACTCTAGTCGTCGTCTTCGCGCGGGGGCACGGCCATGGGAACGCTGCCCTGGGGCGGCACCCAGCCGGTGCAGGTGCGAAAAGCGATGCAGAGCAGCGAGAACAGCACCGCGAAGGAGAGGAAATTCGCTGCGGCCGAGATCAGGTTGAAGATGATCACGGCGATGGCGGAGGGGGCCTCTGCCGGGCTGCTGCCCGGCGCGGGCTCCGGCGGGAAGCTCTCGCCCGGTGCCGGCAGTTGCGGCATGAGCTCCGCGATGGAGATGCCGAAAAGGGTTTGGATCAGGAAGACGGTCAACATCAGCTGCGCCACGGCGATGGGCAGGCCGGCGGCAAAGAGGGCGGCGGTGATCCGAAAGCCCTGCCCCGCCGTGTGCTTCCACGACAGGCCGAGGCCATAGCCCTCCTCCGCCGCCACGGCGGGGAAGACGAAACCCAGCCGGGCCAGGACATAGAGAATGCCCAGGAAGACCAGCAGGAAAACCAGCGCGATCCCCGGTCCGACCTGATCCGGCGCGCGCACCAGACCCAGGATCGCGGCAAGAAAGGAACCGATGACGGTGAGCGGCAGCATCATCACGATCATAATCACGAAGATCATCAGGCCGTTGCCGAAGAAGCGCCAATGCACGTCGCCCCAGCCCAGGCTGCGCGTCGGCAGTCCCTGCGGGCCCAGCAGCATGACGCGACACCAGTTGACCCCGAAGTGGCTGGTGGCGGCGAGGCTGACGAGGATCATGAAGAAATTGACGAGACCGCTGTTCGGCAGGGCCAGGGAAATCAGGGAGGCCGCCAACAGCATGACGAAGGCGCCCTTGGCCGCCTGGGCGACCAGGCCGATCTGACCGAAGACCGAGGCGAAGCTGGCGACCACCGTGGCGGCAACCGGCAGGTCGGCCACGGCGCCGGTGGGCGGGCCCGAGGGAGAGGGGTGTTGAGACGTCATTGCTTAGTCTATCAGTGCCCCGCTCAGATCGCCGGCGATGCGCTGGGCGGCGGCCAGAGGGTCGTCCGCCGCGATAATCGGACGGCTGATGACCAGGTGGTCGGCGCCGGCGGCAACCGCTTCTTCCGGGGTCATCACCCGCTTCTGGTCGTCGCTTGTCGACCAGGACGGACGGATGCCCGGCACCACCAGCAGAAAATCGGGTCCGCAGGCCCGGCGCAGGGCCTCGATCTCCCGGGGCGAGCAGACCACGCCGTCCAGGCCGCTGTCCTGGGTCAGGCGGGCGAGACGCAGAACCTGTTCCCCGGCCGGGCCGCGCTGGCCGACTTCTTCCAGGTCCCGGGCGTCCAGGCTGGTCAGCACCGTGACGCCGATGACCTTGGGCCGTTCAGTCCCCAGATCCTCGGCGGCTTCCCGCGCGGCCTGGGCGGCGGCCTGCATCATGGCGCGCCCGCCGGAGGCATGGACGTTCAGGATGGCCGGGCGCAGGTGGACGGCGGCACGTACGGCGCCGGCCACGGTGTTGGGGATGTCGTGGAACTTGAGGTCCAGGAACAAGGGCGCACCGCCGGCCACCAGACGTACGCCGTCGGGCCCCTGGGCGGTGAACAGCTCCTTGCCGATCTTTATGCCGCCGACGGCGCCGGCGAGCGATTTCGCGAGCGCCGCGGCGCGTTCGATATCGGGGGTATCCAGGCCGACGAAGATGCGATCCTGCGGTGCGATGGTCTTGCGTGTCGTTTTCGTTGTCATGTTCGTTGTCATGGGGCTCTAACTAGCAGAGCCGGGGCGGCGCTACCAGAGGCAGGCGGGGATGATCGCGAACTTTGGCATCAGACCTCCGAAAGACCTTCCCGGCGGCCCTCGGCCCAGTCGCGAAAGTCCTCGTAGGGACGCTCCCCGATGGCCGTTTTGGCCAGTTCCTCGCCCATCAGGGCGCCGAATTTGAACATATGGCCGCTGCAGCCGCCGATCACCGTCACACCGCCGTTGCGCTCCGTCACGAAGCGATCATCGGGCGATACCGCATAGGGGCAGACCTGGCCCCGCAGAATCCTGTAGTCGTCGAAGTCTTTCAGCAGGGGCCGGAAGGCGGCGGCGACCTCGGCGGCCTCCGTCTCGCCCAGCGGGTCGAGACGGTCGGGGTCGCCGGGCCGGCGGTGCTTCCCGGCGCCGAACTTCAGTTCGGTACCGGCAACCGGCGGGGCGGCATAGATGTCGACCTCGTTCAGCAGGTGCACCATGGCCGGGGCGGCGGCCCAGGCCTCAGCCTGGCTCTCCGGCGGCTCCAGGTAGGCGACCACCTGGCGATGCGCCACCGCGCGGCGCGCCAGTTCGGGAAACAGCTTGGCGGTCCAGGCACCGGCGGTGACCACGATGGCCTCCGCCGACTCGCGATTGCCGTTTTCCAGGGTGACGCAGCCGGCGCCGGGATCGACGCTGACAATCCGGTGTTCCGCCCGCAGGCTGACCCCGCGATGCTGCAGATAGCGGACCAGCGCCTCGACGATGCGCGAGGCGAAGAGCAGGCCGCCGCGTTGGTTGAGCAGGCCCCAGGCCTGCGCCGGCACGGTCATGAAGGGGCAGCGCGCTTCAATTTCCTTGGCGTCCAGGGTTTCGTAGCCGAGCCCAAGCCGGTCCAAAGTGAGGCGCGAGAGGTCGGCCCAGTCGTTCGCGGCGGTGGAGACAGCCAGGCTGCCGATCTCGGCATAGTGGGATTCGCCCAGGTCGTCCCACAGCCGGCTCCAGGCCTTGAAGGCGTCGACCACCATGGCGCAGTAGCCCAGTTGGTCGGCATAGGGCAGGCGGATCAGGCGATGCTGGTCGTAGGAGGCGCCGGCCGTCTGCGGCAGGGGGCCCTGTTCGAGAAGGACCGGGTCGTGGCCCTGGCGGACCAGTGCCCAGGCGGTCGAAAGGCCCACTATTCCGCCGCCGACGATCAGGACTTTCATGACGGCTCCTCTTTACCGGCGTTCATAGACCAGTTGGGCGGCCGCCAGGTCTTCGATCGCCGTGCCCACTGACTTGAACAGGGTGATCTGGTCATAGTAGCGCCGTCCGCTGCGCTCCCCCCGGGTCAGTTCGAACAGATCGCCGGCGATATCCTCTTCGCTCAGGACGCCGGCCTCTATCGCCTGCAGGATGTCGCCGGCCTCGCTCATCCCGCCGGCGCGGGTGTCGACGAAGACGCGGGCCCGTTCCACTGCCCGGTCGTCGCTTTCGCGCATGTCCGGCCGGAAGGCCCCGACCAGATCGACGTGTTGGCCGGGCTGCAGCCAGTCGCCGCAAACCAGTGGCTGGTGGCTGAGGGTCGCACAGGAAATCACATGGGCGCCGCCGACGGCGGCTTCAAGGTCGTTGGTCGCTTCGACCCGAAAGTCGCGGCGGTTCAGGCGTTTGGCCAGCTTGTCGGCTTTGTCGAAGTCACGCCCCCAGATCAAAACGTTGCAGATCGGCCGCACCGCCGCATGGGCCATGATCAGTTGCGGCGACATGGCGCCGGTGCCGATCATCAGCAGCCGCTCGCTGTCCGGCCGCGACAGGTAGCTGGATGCCAGGGCCGAGGCTGCCGCGGTGCGCCTGACCGTCAGGGTCGGGCCGTCGATAAGTGCCAGGGGCGAGCCGGTCTTGCCGTCCAGCAGAACGTAGATGCCCATCACCGCCGGCAGGCTTTTTTCGCCGTTGTCGGGAAAGATGGTCACCATCTTGATCCCGATGTGACGATCGACCTGCCAGGCCGGCATCAGCAACAGGGTCGCGGTGCTCGCGCCGCCGGTTTCAACGTCGTGGTGGTGGCGCACCGGCACTTCGAAGTCCCGGCGAAAGGCCTGGCGCAGCCGTTCGATCAGGCTGGCATAGTCAAGCGCGGTCTCTACCTCCGCCGCGGAGATGATCCGCATCACCGTCCGCCGGAAGCGGCAGGCAGCCTTGGGGTCTGATCGGCCGATGTCGGGGCGCTCAGAGCCGGTGGTGGGTTGTGGCCCGCGGTGGTGTGGGGCCTTGCGGTGGCATGGCTGCGTTTGAGGCTTTCCAGCTCCCGCTCCAGAACCGCGGCGCGCTGTTCGGCATGGCGGGCCCGCGCCCGTGCCATACCAAAGCGCAGCCACATCAGGAATGCGCCGACGAGGAAACCAAACAAAAGGCTGAGGAGGACCACCAGGGAGAAGGGCAGCGACTGCTTGAGTTCGAACGGCCAGAAGTCAATCACCACAGGCGCGCGGTTGGCGACCGTAAAGATGATGAAAACCGCCGTCAGCGGCAATGTCAGGATCCAGAAAATGTACCGCACGTCAGCGCCACTCAGCAGGTTAGAACTGAAGTCGAATCAGATTAGACCAAGCGGCGCCGCTTCGCGAGGCTTGTTGTGACAGCCGTCCCGTCACCGGGAGCGGCACGGCCGGCGGCTGAGCTTGGCCTGGAGCAGATCCCGGTCGGATGGAATCGCCAGAGGCGATCCATCGACGGGGTGAATCTGCTCTAACTGTTTAATGTCGATCGGATTCACATGTTTTGACGCAACCACACAGTGGTTCCGTCAAAACATGATCCGATCTAGTCCTGCCGCCCGTTCAGGCGCTCGCGCAACTGCTTACCGGTTTTGAAGAAAGGAACGTGCTTCTCCGAGACGCTGACCGCGGTGCCGGTGCGCGGATTGCGTCCAACGCGCGCTTCGCGCTTTTTCACCGAGAAAGCGCCGAAGCCTCTGAGCTCTACCCTGTCCCCCCGGGACAGGGCTTCGGAAATCTCGTCAAAGATCGTCGTGACAATGCGTTCCACATCGCGGTGATAAAGATGCGGATTCAGATCGGCAATGTGCTGGATCAGTTCTGATTTTGTCATAGCGACATCGTTCCCCTCCCGACCTTGCTTCGATCGGGCGTCCCCTGTCCGTTTGCCTCCCGCAGCTCACCGACCCCCGCCGCTTGTGTCCCAGGGGCATCATTCCCGTTTCTGCCCCGGTGCGGCGGTTGGCCTGCGCTGCCCTTAATTGGCCGTAAAACGATGGTTCCGACCTCAAGTGCGGGAAACGTTGCCAGAGGAAGGCGCGGGCGTCAAGTGTAAGCCTTTCAGAACAAACGTTTTTTGCTTCGCCTTCCATTCTCTTTCCGGCGCTGAGAATCAGGCAACAAAAAACGGCCCGCCGAAAACTCGGCGGGCCGTATTCTGAAGACCTGAACAGTCGTTGCCGAAGCGGATCAGCTGTCCTTGTTTTCTTCCTGATCGTTGCCGTCATTGCCGTCGGTGTCACGCTGACGGGCGGCTTTGGAAAAGGCCGCGCCCAGGATATCGCCAAGGCTTGCACCGGACTCGGTGGAGCCGTACTCGGCCACCGCTTCCTTTTCTTCGGCGATCTCGCGCTGTTTGATCGACAGGGCGATCTTGCGGGTCTTCGGGTCGATCGCCGTGATCCTGGCGTCGATCTTCTCACCCACGGCAAAGCGGCCGGGCTGCTGCTCGCTGCGATCGCGTGACAGCTCGGCTTTGCGGATGAAGCCGATGGCGCCGTCGCCGATCTGGACTTCCATGCCGTTTTCCAGCACCTGATGAACGGTACAGGTGACGACATCGCCGCGCTTCAGGTTTTCGGTCGAACCGGCAAAAGGATCGTCGCCCAGCTGCTTGATGCCCAGGCTGACGCGCTCTTTGTCCACGTCGACGTCCAGCACCTTAACCTTCACGCTGTCGCCCTTGTTGTACTGCTTGACGGCGTCTTCGCCGGACAGGTTCCAGTCCAGATCGGACAGATGGACCATGCCGTCGATCTCGCCGGGCAGGCCGACGAACAGGCCGAACTCGGTGATGTTCTTGATCTCGCCTTCCAGCTCGCTGCCCACCGAGTGGTTTTCCAGGAAGCCTTCCCAGGGGTTGGAGCCGCACTGCTTCAGGCCCAGGCTGATGCGGCGCTTCTGCTCGTCCACGTCCAGAATCATGACCTCGACCTCCTGAGAGGTGGAGACGATCTTGCCCGGATGGACGTTTTTCTTGGTCCAGCTCATCTCGGAGACGTGGACCAGGCCCTCGATCCCGGCTTCCAGCTCCACAAAGGCGCCGTAGTCGGTGATGTTGGTGACGCGGCCGGTGAACTTGGTGCCCACCGGGTATTTGGCGGCAACGCCTTCCCAGGGGTCGGCTTCCAGCTGCTTCATGCCCAGGCTGATGCGCTGGGTTTCAGAGTTGAAGCGGATCACCTGCACATTGACCTGCTGGCCGATGGACAGCACCTCAGTCGGGTGATTGATGCGCTTCCAGGAGATATCGGTGACGTGCAGCAGGCCGTCGACGCCGCCGAGATCGACGAAGGCGCCGTAGTCGGTGATGTTCTTCACCACACCCTGGAGGACCTGGCCCTCCTTCAGGTTGGCGACCAGCTCAGAGCGCTGCTCGGCGCGGGTCTCTTCCAGCACGGCGCGGCGCGAAACCACAATATTGCCGCGGGAGCGGTCCATCTTGAGGATCTGGAAGGGCTGTGGCGTACCCATCAGGGGGCTGACGTCGCGTACCGGGCGAATGTCGACCTGGCTGCCGGGCAAAAAGGCCACGGCGCCGGAAAGGTCGACGGTGAAGCCGCCTTTGACGCGGCCGAAAATGGTTCCGGTGACCCGATCGTTGCTGTCGAAGGACTTGGCAAGCTGTGTCCAGGCCTCTTCGCGCTTTGCCTTCTCGCGGCTCAGCATGGCTTCGCCGTTCTTGTTCTCCATGCGCTCGAGGTAGACTTCCACCTCGTCGCCGGCCTTCAGCTCCGGCAACTGGCCGGCCTCGGCGAATTCTTTCAGGGCGACGCGCCCTTCCGACTTCAGGCCCACATCGACGACGGCGGTATCGCCTTCAATCGCGATGATGGTGCCACGAAGGACTTTGCCTTCAAGGGAGTCGTCAGTGCCAAGGGATTCATCTAGGAGGGCGGCAAAGCTCTCAGTCGCTGCCGCGGCGGTCTCGCTGGCCAATTCAGCCATTCGGGTCGTCCTTTCTCTATTTCTGCACTATCCAGGCCGGGCGGTTGTTCCGCCGGTCTTCCCGGGACCATCCCGGGCACTCAAAAAACAATCCTGCAGTCCCTGCCCCAAGCGATAGGGCTTTCTTTGTGATCCGGGCCCGCTATCCGGGCGGAGGTCTTTCGCCCGCTTGCTCGGGACTTACTCAGTCCCGCTCCCCGGGCCGCCCTGCCGGGCGATTTCCGCCATCGCGGTGGCAAAAACCCGATCCGCATCCATCTCGCTTGTATCGAGCCGCATCGCATCATCTGCGGCTTTCATCGGGGCGGTCACCCGCCCGCTGTCGCGGGCATCCCGCTCGCGCAAGTCCTGCAAAACGCGGGCGTATATACTCTCCTCGCCCCGTTCTAGCAACTCTTTATGGCGCCGCAGGGCCCGGGCTTCCATGGAAGCGGTTAGGAATAGTTTCACGTTGGCGGCGGGGCAGACCACTGTGCCGATGTCGCGGCCGTCCAATACCGCACCGGTCTTGCCGCCCGGGGGATGTTCGGCGAAGCGCCGCTGAAAGGCCAGCAAAACCTCTCTCACGGCTTGGTTTGCCGCCACTTTGGAGGCCGCCTGCCCAACATCCTCGCGGCGCAGGTCGCTGCGTTCCAGGTCCGCCGCCGCCAGGTCTTCGGCGGCCTGGATTGCCAGATCCCGGTCTTCCGGGTTGCCATTGCCGGCCAGAATCTTCGCCGCCACCGCCCGGTAAATCGACCCGGTATCCAGATAGGCAAAATCCAGGGCCTCGGCCAGGCGCCGTGCCAGGGTGCCCTTGCCGGCCGCCACCGGTCCGTCGACGGCGATGATCATGCGGCCGGCCTCCGGCCCGGCGTTTCGTCCCGGCCTGGCTTTTCGTCAAGGATGCCGAACTCAAAAATCGCTTCAGACATCGGTCAGTTTCGCGCCCAGGTCCTGCATCAGCTTGGTGAAGTCGGGAAAGGAAGTGGCGATGGGCGTGGCGTCGTCGATCTGTACCGGCCGTTCGCTGGCCATGCCGAGGACCAGGAAGCTCATGGCGATGCGGTGATCCAGTTCGGTCTGGATCGGCTGATTGTTGCCGCCGGGCGGGCGGCCGTTGACCCCCTCGACCGTCAGGCTGTCGGGCCCTTCTTCGATCTCGAGGCCGCAGAGATTGAGGCCTCTGGCGACGGTTGCCAGGCGGTCGCTTTCCTTCACCCGCAGCTCGCCCAGCCCCTTCATGACCGTGCGCCCCTTCGCGGCGGCGGCGGCCATGGCCAGGACCGGGTACTCGTCGATCATCGAGGGCGCGCGCGCCGCCGGGACCTCCACGCCCTCCAGCGGCCCGCCGCGCACCAGCAGGTCGGCGACCGGCTCGCCGCCCTCTTCGCGGGCATTGGTGATCTCGATATCGCCGCCCATTTCCTGAAGGGTGGTCAGCAGGCCGCTGCGCTGGGGGTTCATGCCGACGCCGATGAGCCGGGTTTGCGAGCCCGGCAGCAGCAGCGCGGCGACCAGCGGAAAGGCGGCCGAGGAAGGGTCTGCCGGTACCCTGACCGGACGCCCGGTCAGTTCCGGCTGTCCGCTGAGAACGATCTCGCTGGCCATGCAGCCCTCGATTTCGATCTCGCTACGCCGGATTGTGGCGCCGAAATAGGCCAGCATCCGCTCGCTGTGATCGCGCGTGGCCTCCCGCTCGACGACCCGCGTATCCCCGGGGGCGTTCAATCCGGCCAGCAGAACCGCCGACTTTACCTGGGCCGAGGGCACCGGGAGCTCATAGTCCAGGGGCAGGGGGTCGCGGCTGCCGACCACGGTCAATGGCAGGCGTCCGCCGGTTCGCGCGATGAATTCGGCGCCACAGGCGGCCAGCGGATCGGTCACCCGCGCCATGGGCCGCCCGCGCAGAGAGGCGTCGCCGGTCAGCACCGCGGTCAGCGGGTGGCTCGCCAGGATGCCCAGCAGCAGGCGCGCGCCGGTGCCCGAATTGCCCATGTCGATCACGTTGTCCGGTTCGCCCAGTCCACCGACACCGCGGCCCCAGACGTGCCACTGCCCGTTCTCGTCGCGCTCGATCTCGGCGCCCAGCGCGCGCATCGCCGCGGCGGTACAGAGGACGTCCTCACCCTCCAGCAGCCCGTCGATGGTGGTTTCACCGACAGCCAGTCCGCCCAGCATCAGCGCGCGATGTGAAATCGACTTGTCGCCGGGCAAACGTAGGGTACCGGACAGTGCCTCTGTCGGCTGGGCGGTCATGGGTTTCAAAAGGTTCGTTCCTTGCTTGCGATAAGTTCGGTGGCGCCGCTCCGCTTTAGCGCCAGCCGCCGGCCACCCAGGCCTCTCTATTACCGGGCCCTGACGAATTACCTTTTGACAGCGATGCACGATCATGGCAATTGCCAAGCCTTGGCCTATGAACATTAAGATCCTTGGAGGTTGCGCTGGTGGCTAATCCGAAATGGGGGACCAAGCGCATTTGCCAGAGTTGTGGAACCAAGTTCTACGACCTGATGAAGTCGCCGATCACCTGCCCGTCCTGTGCGGCGGTGTTTGATCCAGAAGCTCTGCTGAAATCACGCCGTCCGCGGGCTGCGGCAAAACCCGATCCGAAGCCGAAGCCTGTTGCCAAGCCGGCGCCGGCCGAAGAGGAGGACGCCAAGACTGAGGATGCCGAGATCGATGTGGAGGATGCCGAGGCCGACGCTCTGTTGAAGGAGGCCGCCGGCGACGACGATGACGATGACGTCATCGAAGACACCTCGGACCTGGGCGAAGACGATATGAGCGACGTCGTGGTCGAGAAGGAAAAAGACGACAGCTGAAGGCAGGAACGCGGTTTTTCCCGAGGCGCGGCGGCAGGCTGCGTTGTCCTGCCGGCCGCCGGGCGCCCGTGACTTTTTCCTTGCCTTGCGGGGGCGGGGTACCTAATTTCCCGCCGATCACCCCACCGGCGGCAGACGTGTCCGGGAATTCGGGGTTCCCTTTGGGGCCGTAGCTCAGTTGGGAGAGCGCTACAATGGCATTGTAGAGGTCGTCGGTTCGATTCCGTCCGGCTCCACCAGTTTTTCAAAACCCCCGGGTATCGCCCGGGGGTTTTGCTTTTTGGCGACCTCTAAGGCAGCGGAACCCTCAGGACCACCGAGAAAAGGCCGTAGAAACCCGCCAGCAGGGCGCCGCCGGCCAGCAGATGCAGGGCCAGCGCCTTCAGCCCCATGCGTTCGCGGTAGGTGATGACGCCGACGGCCAGCAGGCCCAGGGCGGCGGCGGGCATGAAACCCAGCGGTTTCAGCAGCAGCGCCCAGGCCAGCAGGGTGATCGACAGGCCGACAAGGCGTGGCCATTCAAGGCCGCTCCAGACGCTCTGCTGCTCCGCTGCTTTGCCGCCGCGCAGTACCACCCGCAGGGCCAGCGCCAGGGCCGCGATAATCAGGACGATGGCGGCGGTGGTCGGGAAGACCGCCCCCAGTTCGGACATCTCACCGGTCTGCGAGAGCGCATAGGCGCCGAGCGCCAGGGCGATGCCGGCGGCGATCAGGTTGCTGGTTCTGTTGCCCAAAGTCTCCATATCAGGTGGTTCCCGCCGCTGTCCGGCGCGCCCGCCAGGCCACGATGAAGGGCCAGCCCAGGGTCAGCAGGGTCAGGGCGATGATCGCGAGCGAGATCGGCCGCCCGAAGAACATCGCCGGGATGTTGCCCTGGGCGCCGCCGATCAGCCAGGCCTGCACGAAGCCGGCCTCGGCAATGGGCCCCAGGATCAGGCCGAGGACGATGGGCGAGGCCTGCAGGCCGATGCGCGCCAGCAGCCAGCCGACCAGGCCGAGCCCGACCATCATCAGCACGTGCACCGTATTGGCCTCGATGGCGTAGGCCCCGATCACGGTGAGCAGGGCGATGCCGGGCGCCAGGGCGGTCTTCGGCACGGAGATGATGAGGCGGAAGGCGTAGCGCCCGACCACCAGGCCGGTGGGCAGCATCAGGATGGTGGCGATGATAAGCCCGATGACGAAGGTGTAGACGATATCGGCCTGCTGGGTGAAGAGCTGCGGGCCGGTGCGGATGCCCTGAACCAGCAGGGCGCCGAGAATGATGGCGTCCGGCGGGGTTCCGGGAATGCCGAGCACCAGGGTGGGGATGAAGCCGCCCCCGACCGTGGCCGAATTGGCGGCTTCCGAGGCGATGACCCCGTCGGTCGCCCCCTTGCCGAATTGCTTGCTGTCTTTGGAGGTCCGTTTGGCCTCGGTGTAGGCGACGAGACCCGCGACCGAGCCGCCGGCCGCCGGCAGGATGCCGACGGCGGTGCCGATGACGGCGGAGCGCACCAGATTGAACTTCGAGCGCCAGACCGCGCCCAGCGCCTCGATCAGGCGGAAACCGGCGATCTGTTCGCTGCGGCGCTCCAGGTGCGCTTCCGGCCGGATCACAAGGTCGATCAGGACCGGAATGCAGTAGAGCCCGATCATCGCCGGGATGATCGGGATGCCGCCCAGCAACTGGGTCTGTCCGAAGGTGTAGCGCACGTCGCCGCCGACGACCGCCGATCCGACGGTGGAGAGCAGCAGGCCGATGCAGCCGCCCATGAGGCCCATCAGGGTGTGGCCCGCCGACAGGGTGGCGATCAGGGAGAGGCCGAAAATCGCCAGCCAGAAATACTCGACCGGCCCGAAGGCCAGCGCGATCTGCGACAGGGGTGGCGCCAGGAACAGCAGCGCCAGGGCACCGACCAGACCGCCGACGACCGAGGCGAGGCAGGAAAGCGTCACCGCCAGATCGCCGTCGCCGCGCTTGGCCATGGGAAAGCCGTCCATGGCGGTGGCGATGGCCGCCGGGGTGCCCGGGGTGTTCACCAGGATGGCGGCATAGGCGCCGCCGTAGATGGCCCCGGTATAGACCGCCCCCAGCGCGATCAGGCCGGAGGCCGGGTCCATGGTGAAGGTGAAGGGCACCAGAACGGCGACCGCCATGGTCGCCGAGAGGCCGGGCAGCGCGCCGATGATGGTTCCCGCCAAAACGCCGCAGAGGGCGAGGGCGAGATTCAGCGGCGACAGGGCCGCTATCAACGATTCCAGCATCGGCGCGCTTCCGGTGCTTCCCGGGTTCGGGACCGAAGGTTACTTGGCGGCCTTCAGTGCCTCAATCGCGGAAGCGTACTCCGCACGGCGGTCGGCGATGAACTGGTCGACCTTGTCGTGGGGGATGTCGGTCACGACGTAACCATTCTCCTCCAGCTTCTTCTTGAAGTCCGGATTGGCGTTGATCTGGCCGATGATGTCGGAAACCTTCTGGCGCACTTCCTGCGGCGCGTCCTTCGGCAGGGTGACCCCGCGATAGGCGCCGGCGACATAGTCGAAGCCCAGTTCCTTGAAGGTCGGGACGTCGGGATAGGCCGCCACCCGCTCTTCGGTGGCGATCGCCAGCACGCGCACCTGATCGCCGGCCTTGATGCCCTGGGTGGTGTAGCTCATGGCCGCCTTTACCTGGCCGCCGAGCAGCGCCGCCATGGACGGGGCCGAGCCCTTGAAGGGAATGTAGGTCGACTTGGTGCCCATCATCTGGTCGAAGCGCACGGTGGCGAGGTGATTGGCCGAGTTGGTGCCGGAGCCGGAGAAGGTGGTGGCGCCTGGGTTGGCCTTGGCGTCGTCGATCAGATCCTGCAACGTCTGGTAGGGGCTGTCGGCCCGCACCAGGATCGCGTCAGGTGTGTAGTGGAAGACGAAGGCGGGTTTCACGTCCTCGGTCTGATAGCCCACGTCCTTCATCGAGGGCTGCAGGATGGCGTGGGGAAAGTTCACGTTCATGATGGTGTAGCCGTCGGGCTCGTAGCCGTTCAACTGGGCCCAGGCCGTGGCGCCGCCGGCGCCGGGCTTGTACTGGATCACCACATCCTGTCCGGCGACATCCTTGAAATAGCCTTCCTGGAAGCGCGCGGTCACGTCGGACTCGCCACCGGGGTTGTAAGGAATGATGTAGGTAACCGCCTTCGTCGGATAGTCTGCGGCGTTGGCCGTCTGGACCGCGCCGAGAAGCACGACGGCCGATGCCGCCAGAGTCAAAAGTCGCTGCATTGCATAACCTCCCGTTTCATATGCCTTGTTGTTTTTCTGCGGCGAATGCTAGTGGGCAGGCGCTTGCAGATTGAGAAGAATTTATTGAACAATCACTTTGAAGAAAACAAGCCTTTCCGTTCCTTTCCCGGGTCATTCATTCATGGAACTTAAGCAATTGCGCATATTCCTGGCGGTCGCCGAGGAGCTGCACTTCGGCCGCGCCGCCGAGCGCCTGCACATGGCCCAACCGGCCCTTTCGGCCCAGGTGCGCGGCCTGGAGGATGAACTCGGCGTGCGCCTGTTCCTGCGCACCACCCGCCGGGTCAGCCTGACCCGCGCGGGGGAAAGTTTCCTGCCGGAGGCGCGGGCGACCCTGGCTCAGGCCGAAGCCGCCGCCGCCGCGGCCCGTGCGGTGGCCGGCGAGGGCGCGGAACTGCTGAAGGTCGGCGGTGTCGATTCGGCGACGGCGGGTCTTCTGCCGCAGGTGGTGCGGCGCTTCCGCCGCGACTATCCGGAGGTCGAGATAAAGGTCAATGAAATGCTCTCGGCCCCGGCGCTGCACGCTTTGTCGAACCGGCATCTGGACATCGCTTTTGTGCGGATCTGGCCGAAAGACAGTCATTTGAAGGCCCGCCATGTCCTGACCGAGCCTATTGTGGTGGCCCTGCCGGCCGACCATCGCCTGGCGTCGCGCAAGACGGTGCCGGTGGCGGAGATCGCCAAGGAACCTCTGGTGATCCCGGCCCGTTCCCACCGCCCGATCCTCTTCGATGTCATCCACGATTACTTCCGCAGCCGCGGGCACGAGCCGCGCATCCTGCAGGAAGCCAACGAACGGCATGTGATCATCGCCATGGTGGCGGCCGGGCTGGGTCTTTCCTTGGTGCCGCAGTGGGTTACTCAGTTTCAGCGCGACGACGTGGTCTATCGGCCACTGCAGGATGGCGGCCCGCTGGTCGAGGTCTACGTCGTCTGGCGCGACCGCGAGGTGATGCAGAGTGCTTTGGCCTTTCTGGACTACCTGCCCGGCCAATCCGCCGATTGATCACAATCCGCGATCAATCGCGGCGATTGGACAGACAGCCGGTCCTTCGCTACCCAGGAAGCATGTTTCCGGACTTCAAAGATTTCGACCTGCCCGGCGAGGGGGCGACGATCCACGGCGTCATCGGCGGGTCGGGCCCGGCGCTGCTGCTGCTGCACGGCAATCCCCAGACCCACGCCATGTGGCACAGGATCGCGCCGTGCCTGGCGCGCGACTTCGCCGTTGTGGCCACCGACCTGCGCGGCTACGGACGGTCTTCCAAACCGCCGAGCGATGCTGACCATGCCCCCTATTCCAAGCGCGCCATGGCGCAGGACATGGTCAGGGTGATGGAGCAGTTGGGCCATGAACGCTTTCTGATCGGCGCCCATGACCGCGGCGCCCGCGTTGCTCATCGCCTGGCGCTCGACTGGCCGGCGCGGGTGGAACGCCTGGCGCTGCTCGATATCGCGCCGACGCGCGAGATGTATCGCCGGACCGACGAGGCCTTCGCCCGCGCCTATTGGCACTGGTTCTTCATGATCCAGAAGGCGCCGCTGCCGGAACAGATGATGGCCGCCGATCCGGAGGCCTTCTGGCGCTGGCGCTGCGGGGCCGGCGCGGCGGGCATGACGCCTTTCACAGCAGAAGCGTTGGAAGATTATCTCGCGGCCTTTCGCGATCCGGCGACCATCCATGCGACCTGCGAGGATTATCGGGCCTCGGCCGGCATCGATATCCGTCATGACGACGAGGACGGCGGGCGCAGGCTCGCCTGTCCGCTGCTGGCCTTGTGGAGCGCCGAGGGTGCCGTCGACCGCTGTTTCGATGTGCTGGCGCTGTGGCGCGAGCGCGCCGAGGATGTCCGGGGCCGCGCCTTACCCGGCGGGCACTATCTGGCCGAAGAATGCCCCGATCTGGTCTATCAGGAACTCCATACTTTTTTCAGTGAGGCAGAGCGATGAGCGAGCGCAAATACCGCATTGCGGTGATCCCCGGCGACGGGATCGGTGGGGAAGTCATCCCGGTCGGTCAGCGGACCGCCGAGGCGGTGGCGGCCAAGCACGGCTTTGCCATCGAGTGGCAGGATTTCGACTGGTCCTGCCGGCGCTATGCCGAGACCGGGCGCATGATGCCGGAGGACGGCATCGCGCAGGTGAAGGGTTTCGATGCGATCTATCTCGGCGCCGTCGGCTGGCCCGGCGTCCCCGACCACGTCTCGCTCTGGGGCCTTTTGATCCCGCTGCGCCGGGAACTCGATCTCTACGCCAACGTGCGGCCCGTGCGCCTGCTGCGCGGCATGACCTCGCCGCTGGCCGGTCGCGGCCCGGAAGACATCGATTTCATCGTGGTGCGCGAAAACGTCGAGGGCGAGTACTCAGAGGTCGGCGGGCGTCTTTATGACGGCACCGACCACGAGATGGTCTCGCAGCTCTCGATCTTCACCCGCCGCGGCACCGACCGCATTCTCGACTATGCCTTCGAACTGGCGGCCAAACGCAAACGTAAGCACGTGACCTCGGCGACCAAGTCCAACGGCATCGTCCACACCATGCCCTATTGGGACGAGCGCTTCGCCGCCGCCTCCGCCCGACATCCCGACATCGCAACGGCGCAGTACCACATCGATATCCTGACCGCGCACTTCGTCCAGCACCCGGACTGGTTCGACGTGGTGGTCGCCTCCAACCTCTTCGGCGACATTCTCTCCGACCTCGGCCCGGCGGTCGCCGGCTCCATCGGCATCGCCCCGGCGGCCAACCTGAACCCGACCCGTGAATTCCCCTCGCTCTTCGAGCCGGTCCACGGCTCGGCGCCGGATATCGCCGGGCAGGATGTCGCCAACCCCATCGCCGCGGTCTGGACCGCCGCCATGATGCTGGACCACCTGGGCGAGGCGACGGCGGCGGCGGAATTGGAAGCGGCCATCGAGACGGCCCTGGAGGATCCCGCGACCCGTACCCGCGATCTCGGCGGCACCGCCGATACCGTGGCCTGCGGCGAGGCGGTGCTGAAGGCGCTGGCCTGACCATCCTGAACGGAGGGTTGTGTCGGTAGAATGGCGGCCGAACCTGTTTGGATCTTGACCTTCTAGCGGTGGGAAGCTCTAAGGAACTGACTGGTGATTGAGCAAGGCGGTGCGCCCCGGCGTGCCGTAGAACTGGGGGCCGGGCAACGCATGAAACTTCTTACATCGCTGCTGCGTGCCTTGGCATGCCTTGCCGTTGTCTTCGTGGCCGTTGTCTTCATGGTCGTTGCCGCCGATCCGGTTTTCGCCCACTCCAAGGGCCCGAAGGTCACCCCGGCCGACGGCAGCGAACTGGCCGTCGCGCCCGAGGTGCTGACCTTCTCTTTCCCTAAGGCGGTGCGTTTGACGGCGGTGCGTCTGTTCGACAGCGACGACAGCGAAATCACCCTGCCGGGCAAACGCGACATAAGCGCCGCCAGCGAGAGAAGCATCGCCCTGCCCGCGCTTGGCGCCGGGCGCTACCGGGTGCTGTGGCGGGCGCTTTCCGCCGATGGCCATCCGGTTGACGGTGAGTTCGGCTTCACCGTCGCGCCGGCCAACTGAGGTTGGTCGGGAAGCCGGTCGCGCAAGATGCCTGACTTCGCCCTTTCCCCGGTCGAGGGATTGAGTCTGGCAGCGAAGATCCTGAGTTATGCCTTCGCGCTGGCGGCGGTCGGCACACTCGCCTTCATCGATGCTTTTCGAGGCTTCCTTCTCGACCCTGAAGTCGCCACCTTGAAGCGGCACCTGACGGTGCTTGTTGCCGTTGCCTTGCTGGCTTCGCTTGCCGGCCTCTTTGCGACGGTGGCGTTGTTGAACGGCCTGGGCCTGGCCGGCGGGTTCGATGCCGAGCTCTGGTCCCTGGTGGCCGGCACGGCGGCGGGCGATGCTGTCTGGGTCCGGCTGTTGGGCCTCGCCGTCCTGCTGCCCGGCCTCGTGTTTGCGCGCCTGCGTCTGCCTGCCGCTGTGCTGGGTGGCCTTGCCGTGGCGGCGTCCTTCGGGTTTGTCGGTCATGTGCAGGATGATCAGCATTCCTTCCTGCTCCACGCGCTGCTTATGCTGCATCTGCTGGCCATCGCTTTTTGGATCGGCAGCCTCTGGCCGCTGTGGCGCCTGGCGGCAGCCCCGGACCGGGAACGGGTGGCGGCGGTGATGGAGCGTTTCGGCAGGCTGGGAGTCTATTTTGTGGCCTGCCTGCTTGCTGCCGGGATTGTGCTGACCTGGTTGCTGCTTGATGGATTCCTGCCGTTGTTCACCACGTCTTATGGCTTGATGCTCTTGGCCAAGCTGGCGCTGGTCGGCGGTCTGCTTCTGTTGGCGGCCTTGAACAAGTGGCGCCTTGTGCCCGTCCTGGCGGCTGCTGACGCAGGTGCCGGCGTCAGGCTGCGTCTCTCGATCACGGCTGAAATCTGCCTTGTCGCCGCGATCCTGTCGGTAACCGCTTTGCTGACCTCTGCTTTCTCGCTGGCCTGAAGAAGTCTTTTCAAGGCAAAGGCTTGACCTTCCCCCTGCTGGAAAGTGGAGCCTGCGGAGGTCGTTGCCGGTAAGTGGATGCGCGCTGTTATGCCGAAGGAAATCCGTTGGGTCGTTGTCGGTCTTGCCCTCATTTTGGGCGGTGTCGGCATGGCGGCGCCTTTGCTGTTCCAGGGCGGCGGCGAGGCTTCGGGTATCGATCCGGCGGACACCGCGAAGCTGGCGCTTGGTCGGCAGATCTATGACGCCCAGTGCGCTGTCTGCCACGGGGCCGGCCTGGAGGGACAGCCCGATTGGCGCCAAAGGCGCGCCGACGGGCGCCTGCCGGCGCCGCCGCATGATGAGACGGGCCACACCTGGCATCATCCCGACGCGCAGCTTTTTGCCCTCACCAAATACGGTCCCGCTGCGATAGCCGGCGGCAGCTATCAAAGCGACATGCCGGCCTATGAGGGCGTATTGAGCGACGATGAGATCTGGGCCGTGCTGTCCTACATCAAGAGCCGCTGGCCGCCGGCCGTTCAGGCCCGTCACGACCAGATCACTCAAGCGTCCCGGCAGTAAAGCACCCTTGCTGACCGATGCCGCCCGCCCGCGATATTTTGTTCCCCGCGACACCTTGTCCCGGTGAGCGGATCGGGTGCGGGGGTTAAACTCCCCTGGAACAGTGAGGAACGGGCGGCGGAAGGCCGCTCATCGGATCTTGCGATCCCTGGGTAATAAATGACGCTTGCGACAAGCAGCGCCCGGTCTTTGCGGCCGGCGCTTATCAAACGCCGTGCGGTGGCCGTCGTCGCGCTGTTGCTTGTCGTGCGCCTGCTGCTGCCGTGCTTTCCGGCGCAGGCCGGCACCGGCGGCGACGACGCCTTCTACATCCTCTGTACGCCCAACGGCTTTGTCGATCTGCGCAGTCTCTATCCGCAGGAGGACGGCTTTGCGCCGCAGACGCAGGAAGAGCGCCAGCAACCGACGCCAGCCGACGGCAATGTCTTCCAGGCCTGTTCCGGGTTCTGCGGACTGTCTGTCCCCTTACTGGCCGCCGAGCCTGCCTTTGCCTCGCGACCGCTTCTTGCAGGTCTGCAGCGTCTTGCGGTTCGCGACAGCGAAAACCTTCCAACCTTTGAGCGGGGTTATGATCTCGCCGCAAGGGCTCCTCCGGCTTTCCCCAGCTGATCTTTCATTCTCAAACACACATCAGCTTCGGCGGCCCCGGCTTTCGTCAAAGGGCCGCCGTCAAAGGAAAGTCCTCTCATGGAAAAAGCAGTCCCTGCACTGGGCCGTCCGCTGACAGCGGAAAAGTCCGATGAACCCGCTTCCTTCGCCAGGAAGTTCTATGTCGCCGCCTGGCGCTGGCACTTCTACGCCGGTCTCTTTGTCGTGCCCTTTCTTCTCATGCTTTCGATTACCGGCCTGATCATGGTCTATTTCAACTCGGTGGAGACGCGCTTTGGCGAGCGCCTCTATGTGATACCGCAGGGGGAGATGACCTCCGCCGTCGCCCAGGCCCAGGCCGCGGCGGCTCTCTATCCGACCGGGGCGGTTGCGCAGTACATGCCGCCCCCGGCGGCTGATCGCAGTGCCCTGATCAACGTAAAGGTCGACGGGGTCAGCATGATCGTCGCGGTCGATCCCTACACCAACATGGTCCTGAACGCGGTCGAAAAGGATTCGACCTGGTTTTACTTCGCCAGCGATATCCACGGCACCCTGCTGATCGGCGATCTCGGTGATCGCCTGATCGAAATCGCGGCGGGGCTGGCCATCGTTCTGATCGTCACCGGCCTCTATCTCTGGTGGCCACGTGACGGCAGCGGCTTTGCCCGTGTCCTGATCCCGCGGCTGAGCGCGCGGGGCCGCGCGCTCTGGAAGGAGCTTCACGTCACCCTCGGCTTCTACATCTCGATCGTGATGGTCTTCTTCCTGATCTCCGGCCTCGCCTGGGCCGGCATCTGGGGCGGCCAGTTCGTCCAGGCCTGGAGCACCTTCCCGGCCGAGAAATGGGACAACGTGCCCCTGTCGGACGAAACCCATGCGACCATGAATCACGGCGCCCTGAAAGAGGTACCCTGGGGCTTGGAGCAGACGCCGCTGCCGCTCTCCGGTTCCGAGGCCGGGGTGACCGGAATCCCGGAAGGCACGCCGGTCAACCTGACCAGTGTCGAGGGCCTGGCGCGGGCGATCGGTTTCGACAAGCAGTTCCGCATCAATCTGCCGGGCGATGCCACCGGGGTCTACACCGTCTCGGCGGATTCGATGGACGGCGATACCGAAACCCCGACCGGCGACCGCACGGTGCATATAGACCAGCATAGCGGCAAGGTCCTGGCAGAGGTCGGCTTCGAAGATTATGGGCTGGCGGCCAAGGCGATGGCGGTGGGCACCGCATTGCATCAGGGCGACATGGGGCTGTGGAACACGGCGCTGAATGCCCTGTTCTGCCTCAGCGTGATCTTCCTCTGTGTCAGCGGGGTGGTTATGTGGTGGATGCGCCGTCCCAGCGGTGTCCTGCGTCTCGCGGCGCCGCCGCTGCCCGCCAACCTGCCGCTATGGAAGGGGGCGGTTTTCATCATGCTGCTGCTGTCTCTCGCCTTCCCGCTGGTCGGCCTGACCCTGCTGGCGGTGCTGGCTTTCGACGTATTGATCCTGTCGAACATTCCGCCGCTCAAACGGGCATTGCAGTAGGTTCAGGCATGGGGCGGGCCTGGCGGTCCGCCCCGTCCTATCGCGATTTCCAGACGGCCAGGTCGTGGGCGGCGATTTCCGGGCCGCCGAGCAGGTAGTCCGCGCCTTCCGGCGCCGGGGCCGGCAACGGCCGGTCGCCGTAGTTGAAGGCGAAGGTGAGGTCACCGAGGCGGCGCAGGCGCAGGGCCTCGTCGAGACGCTGGATCGCCAGGCCGTTCTCCTCGGCCAGGGCGGCCAGGTAATCGGTGAGGAAGGCCTCCTCCGGCCAGAAGCCGAGATAGTGGCAGCGGTCCTGTGTCATCGCCGCCGCCTCGCCGTCCTGGAAGCTGGCGACGCTCTCGGCCGTCTTGCTCTCCAGGCGCTCGCGCCAGAGGCCGACGGGATAGGTCTTGTTGGCCCAGGTCAGTTGGTCCTGCACGCTGGGCGGCAGGCTCTCGACCCGGCTGACCTGCAGGTCGATGAGCGCACGCAGGTCGCCCGGCGGCAAACCGCCGGGTATCTGGAAGCTCGCGGTCTTGGAGCCGCTGCGCGGGCCGAGAACGACGGCGGCGCTGCTGGCCTTGAGAGCTGTCACCGCCGCCTCGCTGACGATCGGCAGGCTGGGGGCGACCACCAGGGCGTAGTCCTCCAGCGGCGCCCCTGCCGGCAGGATATCGACATCGAGGCCGAGGCGCCTGATGCAGCGGTAAAACATATGGGCCAGAGCCATATAGTCGAAGCCGCGCCCCTGGGGCTGGATCTGAAAGGTCCAGACCGCTTCGTAGTCGAACAGCAAGGCCACCGGCGCGCGCCGGCTTTTGGTGTGGTGTCCGTCGAGAACCGTCATCTCCCCGCTCACCTGCCGGGCTTCCTCGCCGCCCTGGTCGAGTGTTCCGTCGGGCCGGTTCAGGCCGGCGTGCATCTGCTCCTGCGCGAAGGGTGCCTGGCGCCAGCGAAAATAGGACACCACCTCGGCGCCGTGGGCGAGCGCCTCCCAGGTCCAGAGCCTGACCATGCCGGCGGCGGGCGCCGGGTTGAAGTCGGCCCAGTTCACCGGGCCGGGCTGCTGCTCCATCACCCACCAGCGCGCCGTTCCCATGCCGCGGCAGAGATCGTGATGAAACGCGGCAACGTCGGGCTGGCCGGAGCGCGCCCAGCGCGTCTTGTCTTCGGCGGGCATGGGCAGGCGCTGGTCGGTATGGCCCAGGGGATAGCTGTCCCAGGAGGCGACATCCACGTCCCGGGCGACGGCGTAGTGATCGAACTCGGTGAAGAAGCCCATAAAGTTGTGCGCCAGAAAACGGCCCGGCGAAAGGCGACGCAGGATCCCCACCTGCAGGCGGTTGTAGTCTGCCACCTGGTCGGAGGCGAAGCGGCGGTAGTCCAGCAGATGCGAGGGATTGGCCGGGGCGAGCGTCAGGATGGGCAGGTCGACTTCCGCGAAGCCGTTGTAGGTCTGGCTCCAGAAGGCCGTGCCCCAGGCGTCGTTCAGGGCCGCGATGGTGCCGTAGCGCTGTTGCAGCCATTGACGAAAGGCGGCCAGGCAGTGCGGTGTGTAGGACAGCACCGAGAGATGGCAGCCGTATTCGTTGTCGATCTGCCAGCCGGCGACGGCGGGGTGCTCGCCGTAGCGGTCCCCCATGGCCTCGACGATGCGCCGGGTTTCCTCCCGCCAGGCCGGACTTGAAAAGCAGTAGTGGCGGCGCGAACCGAAGCGCCGCACCCGGCCCTCTTCGTCGCTCGGCAGGATGTCCGGGCGCTCGTCGACCAGCCACTTGGGCGGCGTTGCCGTAGGGGTGCCGAGCACCACTTTCAGGCCGGCCGCCGCCAGGGTTTCGATGGCGCGGTCCAGCCAGCCCCAGTCGAAGGCGTCGCGCCGTGGCTCCATCAGGCTCCAGGCGAATTCGCCGATGCGCACATAGGTGATGCCGAGTGCCGCCATGGCGGCGGCGTCATCAGCCCAGACGTTCTCCGGCCAGTGTTCGGGGTAGTAGCAGACGCCAAGCATTTGCACTCAGACCTTTTCCAGATGTAACAGGGTTGTTTTCAGATGCAACGGGGCTATGGACCCTGCCTGTGATGGTCGAACAGGAAACTGCCGTCCGCGCCGTCCAGGCGGACAAAGGATTGCGGCATGGTCGTCGTCAGCCTTTTGTGGCGCCCAGGGTGAGCCCGGCGATGAAATGGCGCTGCATGGCAAAGAACATAATCACCGGCGGCAGGGCTGCAACCAGGGAGCCGGCGGAAATCAGCTGCCAGGACGCGACCCACTGTCCGCGCAGGGCCGCCAGGCCGACGGTGACGGGGCGGACCTCGTCGCTCTGCACCAGCACCAGCGCCCAGAAGTAGTCGTTCCAGATGAAGGTGAAGACCAGCACCGCCAGGGCGGCGCAGGCGGGGCGTACCAGCGGCATGACCACATGCCAGAAGACTTCGATCTCGGTGGCCCCTTCGACCCTGGCGGCTTCGATCAGCTCATGCGGCAGAGCCTGGATAAAATTGCGCATGAACAGCGTGCAGAAGCCGGTCTGAAAGGCGATGTGGAACAGGATCAGCGACCAGTAGGTGTCGTACATGCCAAGCTGCACCATCAGATCGCGCACCGGGATCATCAGGATCTGGAAGGGGATGAAGTTGCCGGCGATGAACATGGCGAAGAGCAATACGCTGCCCGGAAAGTTGTATTTGGCGAGCGCGAAACCGGCCATGGCCGAGATCGCCACGGTGATGGCCACCGTCGGCAGGGTGACGATGACGCTGTTCATCAGATAGAGGCCCATCGGCGTCGCGGTAAACACCGTGGTGTAGTTCTCCAGGATCTGCCACTCCGTCGGCAGGCCCCAGTAGTTGCCCTGGGTGATGTCGCTCAGCGAGCGCATGGACGTCAGCATCACGGCGGCCAGCGGCAGCAACCAGATGATAAGGGCGATCGGCAGGGAAATCCTGTAACCCCAGGCAACGGCGGGCGGTGCTTTCTGGATGGCGGTCGGGAACATCAGCCGCTCCTGCTCTCTTGTTTCAGCATGCGGTACAGGAAGAAGGCGATATAGACGTCCATGATCAGGAACAGGATCGTCGCCACCGCCGCGCCGTAACCCATGCGGTAATTGAACAATGACTGTTCGTACATGTAGTAGGCCAGGACGGTCGAACTGCCGAAAGGGCCGCCGGCGGTCATGATGGCCACCAGATCGAAGCTCCTGAGGGCCCCGATCACGGTCACCACCACGGCGATGAAGGTCGCCGGGCGCAGCTGCGGCAGGATGATGTGATAGAGCATCGACCAGCCCTTGGCGTTGTCGATGCGGGCGGCCTCGATCACCTCGCCGTTCAGGTTGTTGAGCCCGGTGAGGTAGAGGATCATGCAGTAGGCGGTCTGCGGCCAGAGCCCGGCGATGACGATGCCGTAGGTGACGTAGCGCTCGTCCGAGAGGACCGGTATCGGGTCGCCCCCGAACAGCGTGGTGATCTCGCTGAGCAGGCCGAAGCTGGGATCGTAGAACCAGGCAAAGACCAGGCCGACCACCACCTGGCTGATGACGAAGGGAAAGAAGAACAGCGATTTGACGAGACGGATGCCCCAGACCTTCTGGTTCAGGTAGAGCGCGATGGCGAGGCCGATGACCGGCGAGAGCATGAAGAGCGCCAGCCAGATGACGTTGTTCCAGAGCGCCACGTAGAACAGTTCGTCGTCGAAGAGTTCGACGTAGTTGGCCAGCCCGACCCAGACCTTGTCGCCCAGGCCGTCCCACTCGTGGAAGCTGACCCAGATGCTCTGGAGGATCGGATTGACCACGAAGAGCAGGAACATGAAAAAGGCCGGCGCCAGGAACAGAAAGGGCGCGATCTTCGTCTGGTTGCGATACCAGTAGGAACCTCTGCCACGAAGTTCGATCGGGTCTGCCTGGGCGCTCATTTCCCCCTCCACAGGCTGGGTAGGTTTGCGGCCGGGGCGGGTGTCGGGCCCGTCCCGGCCGAACAGGCTACTTCTTGAAGATCCGCTGCCGCGACTTTTCCAGTCGGGTCAGTATTCTGTCGAGACGGTCGGGCTTGACCATGAATTCCTGGAAGCCCTGCATGCCGAGCTTGGCCATCTCCGGGTCTGTGTCGCGGTCGTAGAACTGTGCCAGCCCCTCAGAGGCGGACAGCATCTTGAACCCGGCCTGCAGGAAGCGGTCGTCCTTTACCGTCGCGTCCTTGTTGGGCGGCAAGCGCTCCAGCACCTTGTTCATCGCCGTTTGATTGTCGGCCCGCGCAACGAAAGCCAGGAACTTGCGGGCGTCTTCCTTGTTCTGCGCGCGCGCCGGAATATGCACCGTGTCGATCGGTGCATCTTCATACATCGGTATATCCGGATTGATCACCGGGAACTGGAAGAAAGCCATCTTGTCGGCGATTTCCGGCGGGAAGAAAGGGACGAAGAAATTGCCGATGAGATACATCGCCGCCTTGCCCTGGAAGATGAAGGGCTGTGCCTCCTGCCAGGAATAGGTGGCGTGGTTCTCCAGGAAATGCCCGGCCTCCACCATCTCGCCCCACTTGGCGAAGACCGCGCGCACCCGGTCGTCGGTGTAGGGCACTTTGCCGTCGGTGAGTTCAAGATGGAAAGGCAGGCCGTTGACGCGCATGTTCAGGTAGTCGAACCAGCCGCCCGCCGTCCAAAGGTATTTGGTGCCGATGGCGATCGGCGTGATGCCGGCTTCTTTCAGCTTGCCGTTCACCACCATGAACTCGTCCCAGGTCGTCGGCGCGCTCAGGCCCAGGTCGTCGAAGATGTCTTTACGGTAGTAGACGCCCCACTGGTAGTAGCTCCAGGGCACGCCGTACTGCTTGCCCTCGATGGTCATCGCCGAGAGGCTGGAGGCCATCGCCTCCTTCAGGCCGTTGGTCTGCCAGACGTCGCTGACTTCCTCCAGCAGGCCGCGGTCGACGAAGGCCTTCATGCGGTTGCCGGCAAACCAGGTGATGACATCGGGCGCCTGGGAGGACAGGAAGTTGCGCACGGAGGTCTTGAAGCCTTCATGGTCGAAGACGTTCAGCTTGACTTCGACATCCGGGTTCTCCGCTTCGAAGCGCTCGATCAGTTCCTCGAAGGCTTGTTTGGGGGCCGGATCCGACGTTCCGGCATTGATCACCAGGGTTCCGGCCTCTGCCTGAAGCGGCTGGGCCAGAAGTGCGAAGTTGAGAGCGAGGGCGCCGACGAGAACCGCCAGCCGCCGCGAGAAGCATGTCACCTTAGTTCCTCCCAGTATTAATTTTTTTCCCGTGCCGCACCTCAGAGGGAGCCGGTTACGCGCAATGGTAGACTCTTAGCGAAGGCCTGCATATGGCCTTCTTGGTTTTTCCACAGGGGCGAATCTGTGGCATTGCGGCGCTTTTTCCCCCGTAAATCGCCGTTGGATCCCGACCAAATCTCTGACAAACAACGCTTCGCGGCTATCGTTCCACTTGAGTTCAGATACGTTTTCGCAAAGCCATCACAATTCCGTCACTTTCGCCAACTATCGTATGCGCAGCTTTGAAAGATTCGGGCTGTGGCCGGCGGATCGAGAACCCGGAACCGCACAGACCGAGGATGTGTTTTTCTGCCCGCGTGCCGTTCGGCGCGTGTTCGATCCCCTCCTTGCCGCCGATGGTTCGAGAGCGCGTTGCGCTGGTGGGTGGCGGTTGAGCATCCACCCTGTGAGCTTGCCCAACCTGTGAACTTGTACGGACCGGACCCACATTTGTGGCTCCGGTCTTTTTTTCCTTTGCCTTCTGTGGGACGCTTTGCGTCTTCATCGGCTTTCACGTTTGTTTTTTCCGGTCTGCCGCAGTGAGCCGAGGTCTTCCGGTGCAAAGAGCAGTGTCATGTCCCGCATAGTTGTCGACAGCAGCCCCTGGCAGACTGCGCCGCGTGCCCTGCCCAGGGGACAGGCGGTTTTTGCCATTGGCGATGTCCACGCCCATGCCGAGCACCTCTGGATGCTGCATGAGCGGATCAGCGGTATCATCGCGCTCGAACATGGTGACAGCGAAGTCTCGGTCGTCTGGCTTGGCGACTACATCGACCGCGGTTGGGAGCCGTTGCAAACCCTGGACCTGGTCGCCGCCGGCCTGGGCCAGCCCGGTGTCACGGAGATCAGGCTGATGGGCAACCATGAGCGCTACCTCATCGACGCGGTAACCGGCCTGGATCTTTCTCTACCGCGTATGCTCCATTGGTGGCGCTATGGCGGTGAAGAAACCCTGAAGTGTCTGGCGCCGGAGGCCGAGATCGAAAATCCCGAGTCTGTCGGTGCGGCCCTCAAGGAGTCCCTGGGAGAGGGGAGAATCAGGTTCCTTCAGGCATTGCCCCTGCAGCATCGCATCGGCGACTACGTTTTCGCCCATGCCGGACTGAATCCGGACCGTCGCCTTGACGAGCAGGAAGAAGAGGATCTGCTGTGGATCCGCGAACCCTTCCTGAGCGGCTTCGATTGGCCGCATCCGGTAACGGTCGTGCATGGCCATACGCCGGAAGGGCCGGTGGCCCTACCCCATCGTATCGGCATCGACAGTGGTGTCTTTGCCAGTGGGTCTCTTTCGGCGGTGGAGCTGCACGGAGATGGCCTGCGGTTCCTGACGACGCGCATAGAGCGCTAGCGGCGGCGCCGGTTCTCGCGGCCTGTCAGACGCCTGAAGCTCCCCTCCAGGTTGAGTTTGCCGACCGCAGCTCACTTTTTCTAATCGATTGTATTAAGCAAAGCCTAAGCATTGTCGGCATAGGATGACGGCAGATTACCGCTTGTGCGTCCGACCCCTCCCCGGCGGCCCGTACGGGCCCAGATACGGATCAGGAATCATCCGCGCTTCAGAAGGGCACCATGACCGAGGCAAAGCAGAAGCGTCAGGCTGAGATTCCGGCGGCGGAATCGGAAGCCCTCCGCGAACAGCGGGACCGCTTTCTGGCCTTCGCCTTCGCAGCTTCTGACCTGCTCTTGGAAATCGGTGACGACAGCCTTGTCCGCTACGCCCTTGGGGCCACCAACCAGCTGATCGGCGGATCGCCGCAGGACCTGATCGGCACAGGCTGGCTGGAACTCTTCGCCCCCGAAGACAGACCGGTTCTTGTCGCAAAGATCGGCAAGCTGACCTCCGGAAAGCGCTGTGGCCCGATTTTGGTTACGATCGTGCCTGGCCGGCGTCTTGCAAAGGCGGCGGACAGCAAGGCCCGCAAGCTGTCCAGCAGAGGCATCAAGGTGATCTTCAACGCCTGCCGCATTCCCGGGCGGGAGGAAGTTGTCTACTGCACCATTACCGTAGCCAATGCGGCTTTGGCCAAACAGGCGCGGGCGGCGGCAGCCCGCACAGAGAGCGGTCTGCTCGAACGCAAGGCCTTTGAGAGCGCTGCGATAGAAACCCTGGAGACCACCAAAGCGCTGGGCCAGGATGTCGAACTGACCTTCATCGAGTTTATCGATGCGGAGCTGTTCCGTGACCGGGTCGGTGTCGACCGTTGGCAGGCGTTTTGCGCCGACGCCGGTGCGGTCATGCGCGATGGCGCCATCGACAACGATGCCGCCGGTGCGATCACGGAGGACCGCTTTGGCATCGTTCACGAGGCCGGTGCGGCTGTCGGCACCGAAATCCGGCGCCAGCTGCAGGACCTCGCCCAGGCATTCGATCCCGCGGGCGGCGGCCTCGACGTCGAGCAGGCGACCATCGAGGCCGGCGATGGCGAGCTGACCAGCGAGGAAGCGGCCCAGGCCCTGGTCTACGCCATCAACAAGGTTGCCTCCCTTGGTGCTTCGAAGCTGACCTTCTCCGACCTTTCCGGCAGTTTCCAGGAACAGGTGTCGGAAACCCAGGAGCGGATCGCTGCCTTCAAGGCGGTGGTGGCGGAGAACAAGTTCGACTTCGCTTTCCAGCCGATCGTCGATCTGGAGAGCCGGGAGATCTCCCACTTTGAGGCGCTGGCCCGCTTCGCCAAGGGGGAATCGCCGTATCAGACAATCGTCTTTGCCGAAGAGGTCGGCCTGATTCAGGATTTCGACCTGGCCAGCAGCCGCCGCGCCATCACCTATCTCTCGCAGCAGAGCGCCGGCTCGCCGGTCAAGCTCGCGGTCAACCTCTCCGGACAGTCATTGCAGAACGATGCTTTTGTGGATGCCTTGATGGCCCTGGGCAAAGAAAACAGCGGTCTGGCGGGCCGCCTCATGTTCGAAGCCACGGAATCCTCTCGAATCCACGACCTGGACCGGGTCAGCCGGGTTTTCCAGGCGTTGAAGCAAATGGGTTTTTCGATGTGCCTGGACGACTTTGGCGCCGGCGCCGCGTCGTTCCAGTACCTCCGGGCGCTCGAGGTCGACTATGTGAAGATTGACGGAACCTACACCCGCCGTCTTCTGAGCTCCGACCGGGATTCCCTGCTGATCCGAAACCTCTGCGAGCTCTGCCGGGATCTCAAGATCAAAACCATTGCCGAGATGATCGAGCTTGAAGATCAGGTGACCGAGCTGAGCAGCCTCGGCGTCCATATGGGGCAGGGTTATCTGCTCGGAAAGCCTGCCCCGCAGCCGGTTTTCTCGAGGCCGGGCGGGTCGAGGTCCCGCCGCTGAGATAGGAACATAGTCAGAATTCAGGAGTCTTCGGGTTGATCGCAGCACTTCGTCACCCCAGATATAGTCAGGCGGTGCCACTGATGGGCCGCCGGACCGGGGAAGACCGACAAGGGTGCCCCAGGGTTCCGACCACAATCGCTGACCTTGCTCATGCATCGGAGGAGGAAAAGCAGCAGATGACACGCCTGTCGCTCTTCAACAGCCCGCTCCTGCTCGGTTTCGAGCAGTTCGAGCAGGCCATAGACCGCATTTCGAAAACCGCTGAAGGCTATCCGCCCTACAACGTCGAGCAACTCGCCGAACACCGGCTGCGGATTACCCTTGCGGTCGCCGGCTTTGCCGAAGAAGACCTCTCGGTTCAGATCGAGGACAACCAGCTGGTCATCCGCGGCAAGCAACAGGATGACGAGGAGCGCGCCTATCTCCACCGGGGCATCGCAGCGCGCCAGTTTCAGCGCAGTTTCGTTCTGGCCGACGGCATCGAAGTAACCGCCGCCGCACTCGCCAAGGGTTTGCTTCACATCGAGCTGGAGCGCGCCCTGGTGGAGCCGGCGGTTCGCAAAATCAAGATTGCTACCAGGGAGTCGCAGTCAGGGGAGTCGCCATCCATTCAGGCAATTCGAAAGGAGAGTCAGGCATGAACGAACAAACCGCCGTTCGCGAACTCTCGCCCCAGGACTTCCTCCTGCTGGGCATCAATGACCTTGCTTTTGTGAAAGCGGGCCGTCTTGAGGACAAGGACTGTTTCCTGGTCTTCTCCGCCGACGGAACCCAGATGGCGGCATTGGCCGACCGCGATGTCGCCTTTGCCGCGGTGCGCCAGAACGGTATGGAACCGCTCAGCGTTCACTGACGGCATCGAGGCCCCGCACGGATCGAAGGGTCGGTGACCTACCGGCCTCCCACTCACTGGGTCATGAAAGTAAAGAGGCGGCCCGCTTTGCAGCGGGCCGCCTCTTCTTTTTTGCTCGAAGGCCGGCAGGCCTTTCCCGTGCTTTTTCAGGCTGCGTGGCTGGTGGCGCCCTGGGTCAGCAAAGCATAAACCGCATCGGCACTGTCGGTGCCGCGCAGCTTGTCGCAGATCGCCCGGTCGCGGAACAGCCGGGAAACCCTGGCCAAAGCCTTCAGATGATCGGCGCCGGCGGTTTCCGGGGCCAGAAGGACGAAGATCAGATCCACAGGCTGCTCGTCGATCGCATCGAAGTCGATGGCGCTCTCCAGCCTGGCGAAAAGACCATAGAGGCGGTCCAGCTCCGGCAGCTTGCCATGAGGGATGCCGATCCCGTGGCCGACGCCGGTCGTGCCCAGGCGCTCGCGCTCGATCAGCACTTCAAAGACCGCCCGTTCGGGTTGGCCGGTGAGTTCCGCCGCCTTCTTCGCCAGCTCCTGAAGCGCTTGCTTCTTGCTGGTCACCCGAAGGTTTGGGACCACGTTTTCCGGTGCAATAAGATCGGATAGTTCCATGAGATACTCTTGAATGCTCGCCCGATTGCTCAGGGGGTCACGCCTTACGGTTACCGCGGGGATCAATCCAGCCGATGTTCGCGTCGCTGCGCCGATAGATCATGTTCAATCCTCCATGCGCCGAATTCCGGAACATCATTGCCGGAAGATCCCCAAGGTCCATATGCATGACGGCCTCACTGACCGTCAGCGTCGGGATCTCTGTTGTCATCTCTGCGACAACGACAGGTTGATTGTCGCCGCCGCTCTCTTCACCCTGCTGATCTTCGCCGTCGCCCGCAAGGATATATTGCTGGGCCGGCAAGGGTGCTCCATCCATATGGACCACTTTGTTGTTGTGGTCGCGCAATCGGCGCTTATAGCGCCGCAGTCTGGTCGACAGCCTCTCCGCTGCGGCATCGAAGGCCGGGTAGGGCTCGCTGGCCTCGCCCTGCGCCTCCAACTTGATGCCCCGGCCGACATGGGCCGAAACAACGGCGCGATAGAGGTGCGCCTCCCGCGACAATGTCACAGAACAATCAATCGCATCCCCGAAGTACTTGTCGAGAATGCGAGAGAGGCTTTCATCAACGTGTGTCCGCAGCGCGTCACCGACGTCAAGCTGCTGGCCCTTAACAGAGAGCTGCATAATCTCTTTTTTGGATTGTAACGAGGTGGTTGGCCACCGTCATAGCATAGCCCTTTCCTGAGGGCGGGCGCAACATAGAGACGGGCCAAGTCAGTGTCAATAGAGTCACAGAACCGCTTCGTCAGCCCACAGCGTCCGCTTATGTTTTATGCCGAATCAAATGGTTAATTTCCGTTAACGCTTCCAGGCTTTTCTCACCGCCGCTGTACGGAAGAGGGGATTGGCGTCGCGCCGCGGTCCCGCGCCGCCCTTCGGCTTTTCTTTGCGATCAAGGGGTTAATCCGTCGATCCTGCGGGGGAAACGCTGTGGCCGGCTTCCCGGTCCTGATCAAAGAATATCGCCGTCTCAGCGCCTTGGGATGCCTGCCTGAGAAGCCTGCCTGCTGGATTTTCGCAAACCGCCCCCGGGATTTTGTTGATCGGCGGTCTTGAAGCGGGAGAGGGGGCGTCCTCTCCAGGCGTCTACAGGCTTCTGGCCTGAGAGGATTTTTCCCGGCGCCGCTGAACGGAGGACGGTATCCGCATGGCTTCGCGGTACTTTGCTACCGTCCGGCGGGCGATATCGACGCCGTCCTGGCGCAGCAGGTTCACGATCGTATCGTCCGACAGGATCTTCTTCTGGTTTTCACCTTCGATCAGCAGCTTGATGCGATGGCGGACCGCCTCGGCCGAATGGGCCGTACCGTCGGCACCGGCGATCGAAGCGGTGAAGAAATACTTCAATTCGAAGGTGCCACGCGGTGTGGCGATGTATTTGTTGGAAGTGACCCGGCTCACGGTCGATTCGTGCATTTCTATTTCCGTCGCGATATCGCGCAGGGTCAGCGGTTTCATATGCTCGACCCCCTTGCGGAAGAAGGCATCCTGCTGTTTGACGATCTCATGCGACACTTTGAGGATGGTCGTGGCCCGCTGGTGCAAGGCCTTGACCAGCCAGTTGGCTGACTGCAGCCGGTCACTTAGGTATTCGCGCTCTTTCTTTGAGCGAAGCTGCGTGTGGATCTGGGCGTAGTAGTCGGAGTTGACCAGAAGCCGGGGCATGGTGTCGCTGTTCAGCTCGATCAGCCAGCCGCCTTTGCGGTCCGGCCGCATCAGGACGTCGGGGATAACCGGCTGCGCCACGTCCCCGTCGAAAGAAAGGGCCGGCCGTGGGTCCAGCGCTTTGATCTCCGCAACCATATCGGCCAGGTCCTCCTGGTCGACGCTGCAGATTTTTCTCAGGCGCGCCAAGTCGCCCTTGGCCAGTGTCTCCAGATTCTCGACCAGTGCCTGCATCGCCGGGTCGTAGCGATCTTTTTCCTGCAGTTGCAGCGCCAGGCATTCGGCCAGCGAACGCGCAAAGATGCCGCTCGGTTCAAAGCGCTGCAGCTTGGCCAACAGGCTTTCAATCTTTTCCAGCGGGCAACTCAGCTGCTCGGCCAGCCCCTGCAGCTCGACGGACAGATAGCCGCTGTCGTCGAGCAGGTCGATCAGGCAGGTGCCGATTGCCCGTTCGACCGGGTCGGTGACCGCAAGATGAAGCTGGTTCGAGAGATGCTGGCGCAGGGTGATGTCTTCGGAGAGGCGCTGCTCCAGCGAGAAGTCATTGTCGTCGCTGCGCCCGGCGCTCATCGGGCGGTTTGAAAAGGCCGCTTCGTCGGCGCCGCCCTCCCAGGAGGCACCGTTGGTGAAGACGTTGTCATAGTCGGTGTCGAGCGGCGCTTCGCCGGCAGCCGGCAGTCGCTCGGCATTGGCCTGGTCAAGGCTGTCGGTTACCGGGGGGTCGGCCATCGTGGCGTCGGCGAGGCCGCTGCCGCTATCCGGGCTACCGCTGTCCGGGCTTTCGCTTCCGGCAACCGCAGATGAAGAAGGGGGTTCTGCCGCAGGGTCGAATTCAGGATCCCGCTGGTCCACACTTGGTGTGTCCAGCGGGGTATCGCTGCTGCCGTCCTCGCGATCGAGCAGAGGATTCTGCTCGATTTCCCGGTCAACTTCCGCCGCCAATTCCAGGTTGGAAAGCTGCAGCAGCTTTATCGCCTGCTGCAGCTGCGGCGTCATGACCAGAGATTGGCGCTGACGCAGTTCCAATCTTTGTGTCGCCGCCATATTGCTTAACCTTTTAGAGGCTAAACCTTTCGCCCAGGTAAACGCGTCGGACGTCCTCGTGGGCGACGATGGCATCCGGTTCGCCTTCCATCAACACGACGCCATCGTGAATGATGTAGGCGCGGTCGACGATATCCAGCGTCTCACGAACATTATGATCGGTGATCAAGACGCCGATGCCGCGATCCTTGAGATGGGACACAAGATCGCGGATATCGCCCACGGCGATCGGGTCGATGCCGGCGAGCGGTTCGTCCAGCAGGATAAAGCTGGGCTGGGATGCCAGCGCCCGGGCAATCTCGACGCGCCGCCGCTCGCCACCGGAAAGCGCCACCGAAGGGGTGCGGCGCAGATGGGTGATGGAGAATTCTGCGAGCAGATTCTCCAACGCGACCTCGCGCTTCTCACGCACCGGTTCGATCACTTCCAGGACACTGCGGATGTTCTGTTCGACCGTCAGCCCGCGGAAGATCGATGCCTCCTGGGGCAGGTAACCGATGCCAAGGCGCGCGCGCCGGTACATCGGCATGTCGGTGATGTCGTGCCCGTCGAAGGTGACCCACCCATAGTCCGGTGAGATCAGCCCGGTCACGATGTAGAAGCAGGTGGTCTTGCCGGCGCCGTTGGGGCCGAGCAGGCCAACCGCCTCGCCGCGCTGAAGCGACAGAGTGACGCCGCGCAGAACCGGGCGCTTCTTGAAACTCTTGCCGATGTTCACGACCATCAGGCCGGTGTTGTCGGTAACGAGGCGCGGGCCATCGCCTGCCCCGTCGGCCTGCTCCGCCGCCGCCGGGGTTTCCCGAGGGCCTTGGCTCGAATTGCTCACCAGGATTCTTCCCTTAACCGATGCACCACCTTCCTGTTACACCAAGACGGGTGCCAGACCAAGGTTTCCATGGTGTGAGTCCTGCCTTTGATCACGAGCCGCCGGCGGAGGGCGATGCTTCTTCCGGTGCCTGCTCCGCGGGTTCTTCGGACTCGGATTTTGGTTTGGAGCGGGGCACCACGATCGCCGTAACCGGGGCCTGCGTCTGGCTGCCCGGTGCCGCGCCTTTCAGGTTGCTGATGCCGGTTGCCAGGTTGACCTCGGCATACTCGCCGTTCAGCTGGTTTTCTTCCTGGGTGATCTTCACGTCGCCGGTCAGGGTCGCGATTTCACGGTCCACATAGTAGACGCCTTCGTTGCCGGTGACGAACTCGCGCTGGGTGCGGATCTCGACGTTGCCCTCGGCATCGATGCGCTTCACCTCCATCTCGCTCTGGGCATTTTCGGTGAAGTTGGCGATCAGGACGTCAGCGCGGATGTGCTTGTCCTCGTGATAGGCATTGGCATCGCCGCGCGCCACGGCCTGCTGATTGGCTTCCCAATATTCCAGGCTGTCGCGGGCGGTGAGGCGGTCTTTTTCACCCTCAAGGCGCAGGTCCTCGCCGGTCATGATGAAGACCTGTTCGTCCAGCTTGTAGCGCCCCTTGTCGCCGTAGACGGTGCCTTCGGGGGCGTTGATCCGCACGTTGCCGGTTGCCTCCAGCAGGAAAATCTCACTGTCTCCTTCCGGCGACTCGCGGTAGTAGGCGGTGAGGACCTCGGCCAGCACCTCGACTTCGCCGCTGGCCGCCCGGGCGTTGCCGCGGGCGATATAGGTCTTGTCGTTGCGGTTCCATTCGATGCCGTCTTCGGCATTGATTTCCAGCGGTTCATCGCTTTCCTGCAGGTTGCCGATAGCTTGGCCGTTTGCCGGCAGCGGCAGGACCGCGGCGGCAAACAGCGCCAAGGCGGTCAGCAGGACGAATCGTGACGCGGGCCCGGTCGTCAGCCTGGCGGTCTTTGCGGCGGCGCTGCTCATTTCAGGCTCTCTTCTGCATTGGGTAGAATGAGCATCCGGCTTTTGCCGGTGAAAACAATGATCTGACCCTTCTCTCTCATTCGAAAGCCCTCGGCCTGGAGTTCGCCTGCCGGCCCCTGGCCGCTGACGGCAGAATCGCCGGCCGCCGTGCCTTCCTTCAGGTCGACGGTGGCGGCGTCGGTGGTCATCTCAAAGCCCTTGTCGTGGGTCAGATGAACCGTGCCGGTCAGGTTCAGGATTTCGACCTCCTGGTCAAAGTGGCCGAGACGGGCGGAAATGCCGATCCGGGCCCCCTCGGTGGTTTGCATCTTCGCCTTGGGGTGCTGCAACTCGACGACGTCTTCGTTGTCCGGGGTCTGGCTTGCCATGTCAGCGGTGATGTTGAAGGGCTGATTGTTTTCATCGACCCCGCTGAAGTGTGCGTTCAGCATGTTCAGGTTTTTCGCCTGATCCCGGGCGATCTTTGAAAAGTCCAGCCCAAGGCTGCGCTGGTCGGGGATGATCTGCGGCCAGGCGATCACCAGCAACACCAGGCCCGTCGCCAGGGCCGGCAGCAGGAATTTCATCGAGGTGACGAAAAGGCTATAGCTGTTGCGGCCGGAAAGGCGCGGCGGTTGCAGTGCTTTCTGGACGGGCACCGGGGAAGGCGCCTGCCGCCCTGGAGTACCGATGCCGTTGATCGCCGTGTCAGCCATGAGCGCCCATCATCCTATCAAGCCAGGCCTGCGCGCAGGCAGTCGTGCATGTGAAGGATCCCGACGGGCTGGTCGGCGGGCCCGGCTTCATCCACAACGAAGACGCAGAGGAACGGCGGCTGGCTGGTATTCATCAGGGCCACCGCTTCGGCCGCCAGCGCGTTGGCGCGGATGGTGTGCGGCGAGGCCGTCATGATATCGCCCGCTTTGCAGGTCAGCAGGGATTGGTCCATGTGGCGGCGCAGATCGCCGTCGGTGATGATGCCGAGCAGCCGGCGGTTCTCATCGACGATGCCGATGCAGCCGAAGCGACACTCGGTCATGATCAGGATCGCTTCGGACATGACGGTATCGGCGGTGCAGAGCGGCAGGGCCTTGCCGTCGTGCATCAGATCGCTGACCCGCAATAGGCGCTTGCCGATGGCTCCGCCCGGGTGGAGCAGTTGGAAATCGCTGGTGGAAAAGCCGCGCCGTTCCATCAAGGCAACCGCCAGGGCGTCACCCAGGGCCAGCATCATGGTGGTGGAGGTGGTCGGCGCCAGGCCCATGGGGCAGGCCTCCGGCGCGGCCGGCGGGATCAGCGGCACGGTCGCGGCTTCCGCCAAAGCGCTCTCGGTCTTTGCCGTGATGGCGATCAGCGGGATCGCGAAGCGCTTGGCATAAGTGATGATATCGCTCAATTCCAGCGTATTGCCGGAGTTGGACAGGGCGATGACCGCGTCGGCCGCGGTGATCATGCCCAGGTCGCCGTGGCTGGCCTCGCCCGGATGGACGAATTGGGCCGGCGTTCCGGTAGAGGCCAGGGTCGCGGTGATCTTGCGGGCGATATGGCCGCTTTTGCCCATGCCGGTCACAACCACACGCCCCTCGACGGCGGCCAGCCGGTCGATCGCTTCCACAAAGCGGTGATCGAGGCTCCGGGCGAGGGTTTCCAATGCCTCGGCTTCGACTTTCAATACACGGCGGGCCACCTCCAGATCGGCGGTCTGCACCGTGTCGCGGGCATTCAATTGAGCTTTCATGTCTTCATTTCTATCCGGTGGCGGCTCAAGCGCCGCGCAAGCCAGCGCGAACTGTTTCGGTGCAAGATGTCTTCACCCCCAAATGACGGCCTTTGCCGGATACTACGGCGAAAGGCATCGCAGCATCCCCCCTGATCCAGCGGTGCGGCGGAAAAACACGCCGGCACCAGCGATTCCAAGGGATAACACTCCTTTGTCACTTCTGCCAGCCCCGGCGCCGCTTTAAGCGGGCTCGGGCAACAAGCTTTAGTGAGCGAAGATGTCGACCTCGTTCCAGCCCGCCATGTCCAGGGCCGCCCTGGTCGGCAGGAACCGAAAACACGCCTGCGCCAGCGCCATGCGCCCCTCGCGCTCCAGCATCACATCCAATCTGGTCTTCAGCTGGTGCAGATACAAGACATCGGAGGCCGCATAGTTCAGCTGGTCCCGGCTCAGGGTTTCCGCGCCCCAGTCCGAGGATTGCTGCTGCTTGGAAATCTCGACGCCCAGCAGCTCGCGGCAGAGATCCTTCAGGCCGTGGCGGTCGGTATAGGTGCGCACCAGCTTGGACGCGATCTTGGTGCAATAGACCGGCGCGCAGTCAACCTCGAGGTAGCGCCGGATCGCTGCGACATCGAAGCGGGCGAAGTGAAAGAGCTTGGTGATTCCCGGATCGCCGAGCAAAGCCTTCAGGTTGGGCGCGTCGTACTGGCCCTTGGGGAACTGAACCAGGTGGCAGACCCCGTCGCCGCCGGAAAGCTGCAGCAGGCAGAGCCTGTCGCGCTTCAGGTCCAGTCCCATGGTTTCGCTGTCGATGGCAAGGGAATCGCCAAAGCTCAATCCGTCCGGCAGATCGCCGATATGAAGATGGATTTCAGGGTTCGCCGCTGCCATTGATGCTCCTTGTCGCTGGCCTAGTTGTTTACAGTAGACGCCGCTCTGCGGCAGGGCGGACAGCCGCTTCTCGGCGGGCCAGAAGTCCAACATAGGCGGTGATTTGAGGCTGTCAACTTGCGCGCGGGCTTTGTATAAATCCGCCTAGATATACGCCGCGCCATCCGCTTTCATGGTAAGCAAAGCGTGTGAATTTGCCGGCTTTGCAGCTTCGGGGCGCGCGGCGCGGCGGTGACGGCAAAGGGGATGACATGAGCAGCGGTATTGTCACGGTCTTCGGCGGCTCCGGCTTCATCGGCCGCTATCTGGTTCAGCGCCTGGCGCAGGACGGTTGGATGGTCCGGCTGGCGGTGCGTCATCCGGCCCGCGCCAACTTCCTGAAACCGCTCGGCGATATCGGCCAGATCACGCCGCTCTGCGTGCCGGTGCAGGACCCCGAGGCGGTGGCGGCGGCCCTGCACGGCGCCGATGCGGCGGTCAACCTGACCGGCCTTCTCTATGAGAGCGGCAAGCAGCGCTTTCAGGCCGTTCATGCCGAGGCTGCAAAGACGATTGCCGAGGTTGCAGCGGCCGAAGGCCTGAGCGCCCTGGTCCAGGTGTCGGCGATCGGCGCCGATCCTTCGGCGCAGGCCGCCTATGCCCGCACCAAGGGCGAAGGCGAGGCGGCGGTTCTGCAGGCCTTTCCCCAGGCGACGATCCTGCGGCCCAGCGTGGTTTTCGGACCGGAAGACGGATTCTTCAACCGCTTCGCCGAGATGGCGCGCTTCGCGCCGGCCCTGCCGCTGATCGGCGGCGGCAAAACGCGGTTCCAGCCGGTTTACGTGGACGACGTAGCCCGGGCCGCCGCCCTGGCGCTGAAGGACCCGGCCTGCCGGGGCAAGGTCTACGAATTGGGCGGCCCCAAAACATACAGCTTCAAGCAGCTTCTGGAGCTGCTGATGAAGACGACCGGGCGGCGGCGGATGCTGGTAAACCTGCCGTTCGGCATCGCACGCCTGCAGGCGGCTTTTCTGGAGCTGCTGCCGGTGCCGCCCCTGACCCGCGATCAGGTAACCTTGCTGCGCAGCGACAACGTGGTGAGCGAAGGCGCTCTGACCCTGCAGGATCTGGGGATCGAGGCGACTACGGTTGAATCGATCATCCCGACTTACCTGGACCAGTACCGCGTCGGCGGGCGCTTCGCCGACCGTAAGCTGTTCTAGAGTCTTTCTGGGTTTGACGGCACCGGCCCGCTCCCCCTCCCGGCCACCCATAGGATACTGGCGTTGGGTGGCCGGGAGGGGGAGCGGGCCGGAACCGATTCGACGTAAGTCGAAAACGCTATAGAGGATTTTCAGCTGCCGCTGTCCGGCGCGAAAAGGGCTTAGACTGCGTAGACCCACCAGAGCAGCACCCCGCCCAGCAGGATGCGATAAATCACGAAAGGCGTGAAGGAGGCGTGGCGGAGCCAGCCGACCATCAGGAGGATGGAGACCAGCGCCACGACGAAGGCCATAACGCCGCCGATCAGCGCCTCGTAACCAAGCTTGAGATTGCCGCTGGCATAGAGGTCGCAGCCGGCCAGGGTGCCCGCGCCCAGAATGGCGGGAATTGCCAGCAGCAGTGAAAAGCGCGCCGCCTCCACCCGCTCGAAGCCCAGGAAACGCGCCGCCGTCATGGTGATGCCGGAGCGGCTGGTACCGGGAATCAGGGCCAGCACCTGGGCCAGGCCGATCAGGATGCCGGAGCGGAAGGTCATGTGGTCGATGCGGCGCAGGGTCATGGCGCTGCGGTCCGCGACAAACAACAGTACCCCGAAGCCGATGGTCGCCCAACCGATCACCGCGGTGCTGCGCAGATGGGTCGAGATCTGGTCCTTGAACAAGCCGCCGACCAGAATCAGCGGCAAAGTGCCGACGACGATCATGACCGCTAGGCGGGCCCCCGGCGTCCAGCGCCCGACGGCCAGACGCCCAAGGCCGCCCAGCATCTGTCCGATTTCCCGCCAGGCATAGCAGCAGACCGCCAGCAGGGTGCCCACATGGACAGCAATATCCAGGGTCAGCCGGTCCTGTTCGGCCTGCTCGATGCCGTTCATGCCGATGGCATCGAAGCTGTGCCAGGCCAGGATCAGGTGCCCGGACGAGGAGATCGGAAGGAACTCCGTGATGCCCTGAACGACGGCCAGGATGACGATATGGAGCAGGGGCAAAGGCGTTCTTTCCGGTAAATCAGGCGGCGGCACGAAATCAGGCAAAGCGAAAGGCGCTCGGCGAACGATCAGCCAAGCACCTTGAACCTCAGAAGGGTTTCAACACAGTTAATCAAACGTGAAAAATCGGGCGGAGATGTGATTGCGGTCCTCGGTCAGCTGAATGGCCACGACTTGCAGGTGTTTCCCCTGGAACACGGGATCTCTCTTTCGGGTCGGCGTTTGAAACGCCCGTTGTTTGAAACGCCCGTCGGTCTTTTTGGACGGCTTCGCGCGGGCTTATAGCACCCCAGGGGCAGGCCTCCCAGTCCACAATCCGGGCGGCCCGGTGTCAGGTTTGGTCAATTGGTCTCATATCGGTACTATTGGAAACGGATGCGTGGAGCGGGCCGCTGAATTCTCGTGACTGAATCCGCTGCGTGAGGTATATAGGTCAGTATTGGTGACATAAATACCGGTTTTTCCTCGATCCGGCTGGCAGCTTCGTCTATAGACGGGCTCCGCAAAGCGGTAAGCCGGGATGAGGCCTTCTGTATCGGCAGGACGGCCGCAGTCTTGGAAAGCCTCTCCGTAAGGATGAGGCCAAAGAAAACCGAATACGGATTTGGGGAAGAGTCTGATGGCCAACAAAATGTTGAAGTTCGTCGATCTTGCGCGCGCCATGCCGGACAAGCGCACTGTCGATACGCGCCGCCAGGACTTTGGCGAGATCTACGAAGAATACGATCCGATTGCCGCCAAGGCGCAGGCCAGCCGCTGCTCGCAGTGCGGCGTCCCCTTCTGTCAGGTGCACTGCCCGCTTCACAACAACATCCCGGATTGGCTGATGCTGACGGCCGAGGGCCGCCTGCGCGAAGCCTATGAGATGTCCCAGTCGACCAACAATTTTCCCGAGATTTGTGGACGCATCTGCCCGCAGGACCGGCTCTGCGAGGGCAACTGCGTGATCGAGCAGGCCGGCCACGGCACGGTGACCATCGGGTCGGTCGAGAAGTACATCACCGACACGGCCTGGGAAGAGGGCTGGGTCGAGCCGGTGAAGCCGGTGAAGGAGCGCGGCGAATCGATCGGCATCGTCGGTGCCGGCCCGGCCGGACTGGCCGCCGCCGAGGAGCTTCGCCGCAAGGGCTATCAGGCCCATGTCTACGACCGTTACGACCGGGTCGGCGGTTTGATGATCTACGGCATCCCGAACTTCAAGCTGGAAAAGGAGATTGTCCAGCGGCGCAGCGATCTGCTGGAGCGCGGCGGGGTGCAGTTTCACCTCAACAGCGATGTCGGCGGCGCCCTCAGCTTTGCCGAGCTGCGCGAACGCCACGACGCGGTGCTGATCGCCACCGGCGTTTACAAGGCGCGCGACATCAAGGTGCCGGGCATCGGCCTGGATAACGTCTTCGCGGCGATGGACTTCCTGACCGCCTCCAACCGCAAGGGCCTGGGCGATTCGGTGCCGGCTTTCGACGACGGTACCCTGAATGCCGCCGGCAAGTCGGTGGTGGTGATCGGCGGCGGCGATACCGCCATGGACTGCGTGCGCACCGCCGTGCGCCAGGGCGCCAAGGCGGTGCGCTGCCTCTATCGCCGCGACCGCAAGAACATGCCGGGCTCCCAGCGCGAGGTCGCCAATGCGGAGGAAGAGGGGGTCGAATTCGTCTGGCTCTCCGCCCCGGAAGCGGTTCTCGGCGACGGCAAGGCGGAGGCCCTGCGGGCGCAGCGCGTGCATCTGGGCATGCCCGATGCGACCGGGCGGCAGACGCCGCAGATTCTGGAAGGCTCCAGCTTTTCGGTGGAGGCCGATATCGTGATCAAGGCGTTGGGCTTCGATCCCGAGGATCTGCCGCGGCTGTTCGATACGCCGGGCCTGGAGGTCACCCGCTGGGGGACCGTGAAAACCGACTTCTCGACCTTGATGACCAATCTGGATGGCGTCTTCGCCGCCGGCGACATCGTGCGCGGGGCGTCTCTGGTGGTCTGGGCGGTGCGCGACGGGCGCGACGCGGCAGAACAGATCCATCGCTACCTGCAGACCAAGCCGGCCGCCGCCGCCGTTGCGGCGGAATAGAGGCTGGGGGAACGAAAGATGACGACAGATTCACCGAAAAAAGATTCACCGAAAAACGATTTCGTTTCCGCCTGGCGCAGGAACGCCGAGCTTCTGAGCCGCGAGGGTCTCTACGACCCCGCCGACGAACACGACGCCTGCGGTGTCGGCTTGGTGGCCTCCATCGACGGCAAGCCGCGCCGCGAAGTGGTGGTGGCGGGCATCGAGGCCCTGAAAGCGGTCTGGCACCGCGGGGCCGTCGATGCCGACGGCAAGACCGGCGACGGCGCCGGCATCCACCTGCAGATCCCGCAGGACTTTTTCCGCGAGCACGTCGCGCGCACCGGCCACGAGCCCGGCGACGAGATGCTGGCCGTCGGCATGGTCTTCCTGCCGCGCACCGACTTCGGCGCGCAGGAGCGCTGCCGCGTTCTGGTGGAGCGGGAGATCCTGAATTTCGGTTATACGATCTTCGGCTGGCGCCAGGTGCCGGTAAACACCGAGATCGTCGGCGAGAAAGCCAATCTGACCCGGCCGGAAATCGAACAGGTCATGATCGCCAACTCGCGCGGCGTCAGCGACCAGCAGTTCGAGATCGACCTCTACATCATCCGCCGGCGCATCGAGAAGGCGGCGGAAGAAGAATCGATCCAGGACTTCTACATCTGCTCGCTGTCCTGCCGCTCGGTGATCTACAAGGGCATGTTCCTGGCCGAGCAGCTTTCCACCTTCTATCCCGATCTGCTGGACGAACGCTTCGCCTCGAACTTCGTCATCTTCCACCAGCGCTATTCGACCAACACCTTTCCGACCTGGCGTCTGGCCCAGCCTTTCCGCATCCTCGCCCACAACGGCGAGATCAATACCCTGAAGGGCAATGTCAACTGGATGCAGGCCCATGAGTGCCGCATGGCCTCGGAGACTTTTTCCGACCATGTCGAGGATCTGAAGCCGGTCATCGCCGCCGGGTCCTCGGATTCCTCGGCGCTGGATGCGGTGGCCGAGCTGATGGTGCGGGCGGGCCGCAACCTGCCGATGGTGAAGACCATGCTGATCCCCGAGGCCTGGGGGCAGGACCCCTCGATGCCGCAGGTCCACCGCGATCTCTACAGCTACTGCAATGCGGTGATGGAGCCCTGGGACGGGCCGGCGGCGGTCTGCGGTTTCGGTGGCCGCTGGGCGGTCGCGGGCATGGACCGTAACGGCCTCAGGCCGATGCGCTACACCATCACCGACGACGGCCTGCTGTTTGCCGGATCGGAAACCGGCATGGTGCGCATCGACGAACAGCGGATCATCGAAAAGGGCCGGCTGGGCCCGGGCCAGATGATCGCCGTCGACCTGGGGGCGGGCAAGCTCTACCACAACGACGAAATCAAGGCCCATCTCGCGGCGCAGAAACCCTTTGGCGAGTGGATCGTCAACGTGACCTCGATCGACGACCTGCTGCGTCCGGACCACGGCGAGCCGGTCCGTTGGGAGGGCGAGGCCCTGCGCCGGCGCCAGCTCAACTATGGCCTGACCATGGAGGATCTCGAACTGATCCTCCACCCGATGGTCGACGACGCCAAGGAATCCATCGGCTCCATGGGCGACGACACGCCCCTGGCGGTGCTTTCCGACCGCTACCGCGGCATGCACCACTTCTTCCGCCAGAACTTCAGCCAGGTGACCAACCCGCCGATCGATTCCCTGCGCGAACGCCGGGTCATGACCCTGAAGACGCGCCTGGGCAACCTGGGCAACATCCTGGATGAGGACGAGGCGCAGCTGCGCATGCTGCAGCTTGAATCGCCGGTGCTCTCCAACGCCGAATTCGATGCGCTGCTCGCCCACATGGGCGATACCGCCGCCAATATCGACTGCACCTTCGCCATCGCCGGCGGCGAGACAGCCTTGGCCGAGGCCCTGGACCGTATCCGCCATGAAGCGGAGAACGCGGTGCGCGCCGGTTGCGAGCATGTCGTGTTGAGCGATGAAGCCGTCTCGGCGGAGCGCGCCGCCATTCCCATGATCCTGGCCACCGGCGCGGTGCATACCCACCTGGTGCATCAGAAGCTCAGGACCTTCGTGTCGCTGAACGTGCGCTCCGGCGAATGCCTGGACGTGCACTACTTCGCCGTGCTGATCGGCGTCGGCGCCACCGCGGTGAACGCCTATCTGGCACAGGAATCGATCGCCGAGCGTCACCGCCGCGGCCTCTTCGGCGACCGCCCGCTGGAAGACTGCGTGCACCGCTACATCAAGGCGGTGGACGACGGCCTGTTGAAGATCATGTCCAAGATGGGTATCGCGGTGATCTCCTCCTACCGCGGCGGCTGCAACTTCGAGGCGGTCGGCCTGTCGCGCACCCTGGTGGACGAGTTCTTCATGCCGATGCCCAGCCGCCTTTCGGGCATTGGCCTTACCGGTATCCAGCAGAAGATTCTCGGCCTGCACGAGAAAGCCTGGAGCGAAGACTTTCTGACGCTGCCGGTGGGCGGTTTCTTCCGCTACCGCCGCGGCGGCGAGAGTCATGCCTGGGAAGCGGGGCTGATCCATACCCTGCAGGCGGCCGTGGCCAGCGATTCCTACACCACCTACCGCAAGTTCTCCGAAGGCGTGCACCGGCAGCCGCCGAGCAACCTGCGCGACCTTCTGGGCTTCAAGACCGAAGGCACCACGCCGGTGCCGATCGAAGAGGTCGAATCGATCACCGCGATCCGCAAGCGCTTCGTCACCCCGGGCATGTCCCTGGGCGCGCTCTCGCCGGAAGCCCACGGCACGCTCAACATCGCGATGAACCGGATCGGCGCCAAGTCGGACTCCGGCGAAGGCGGCGAAGACCCGGCACGCTTCACGCCGCATCCCAACGGCGACAACGAAAACTCCGCCATCAAGCAGGTCGCCTCCGGGCGTTTCGGGGTGACGGCGCAATATCTGAACCAGTGCCGCGAGATCGAAATCAAGGTGGCCCAGGGCGCCAAGCCCGGCGAGGGCGGACAGCTCCCGGGATTCAAGGTGACGGAGATGATCGCCAAGCTGCGTCACTCGACGCCCGGGGTCATGCTGATCTCGCCACCGCCGCATCACGACATCTATTCGATCGAGGATCTGGCGCAGCTCATTTACGATCTGAAGCAGATCAATCCGCAAGCCAAGGTCTGCGTGAAACTGGTTGCGCGCTCCGGCATCGGCACCATCGCCGCCGGCGTCGCCAAGGCCAAGGCGGACGTCATCCTGATTTCCGGCAACGTCGGGGGTACCGGCGCCTCGCCGCAGACCTCCATCAAGTTTGCCGGGGTACCCTGGGAAATGGGCATCAGCGAAGTGAACCAGGTGCTGACCCTGAACCGTCTGCGCCACAACGTGACCCTGCGCACCGACGGCGGCCTGAAGACCGGACGCGATATCGTCATCGCCGCCATGCTGGGCGCCGAGGAATTCGGTGTCGGCACCGCCTCGCTGGTGGCCATGGGCTGCATCATGGTGCGGCAGTGCCATTCCAATACCTGCCCGGTCGGCGTCTGCGTGCAGGACGAGGCGCTGAGGAAAAAGTTCACCGGCACGCCGGAGAAGGTGGTGAACCTCTTCAGCTTCATTGCCGAAGAGGTGCGCGAGATCCTGGCCGAGCTCGGCATGCGCAGCCTCAACGAGATCGTCGGCCGCACCGACCTGCTGATGCAGGTCAGCCGCGGCGCCGCCCATCTGGACGATCTGGATCTGAATCCACTGCTGGTGAAGGCCGATGCCGGTGACGATCCGACCTACTGCACCCTGGTCGGGCGCAACGAGGTGCCCGAAACCCTCGACGCCCAGATCATCGAAGACGCCGAGCCGCTGTTCAAGGACGGCGAGAAGATGCAGCTGCAGTATTCGATCCGCAACACCCACCGCGCCATCGGCACCAAGCTGTCGGCGATGATCACCCGCAAATACGGCATGGCCGGGCTCGATCCCGACCACGTGACCGTCCGCCTGCGCGGCTCGGCCGGCCAGTCCCTCGGTGCCTTTGCCGTCCAGGGCCTGAAGCTGGAAGTGTTCGGCGATGCCAACGACTACGTCGGCAAGGGCCTTTCCGGCGGTACCGTCGTCGTGCGGCCGCTGACCTCGACCCGTCTGGCGAGCAACGAGAACACCATCATCGGCAACACCGTGCTCTACGGCGCCACCGGCGGAAAGCTTTTCGCGGCCGGTCAGGCCGGTGAGCGCTTTTGCGTGCGCAACTCCGCCGCCGTCGCGGTGGTCGAGGGCTGCGGCTCCAACGGCTGCGAATACATGACCGGCGGCGTCGCCGTGATCCTGGGTTCGGTCGGGGCCAACTTCGGGGCCGGTATGTCCGGCGGCATGGCCTTTATCTATGACGTGGAAAACACGCTGCCGGAGCGCATCAACGAGGAGTCGGTGATCTTCCAGCGCCTGGAGACCGAGTATTGGGAGACCGAACTGCGCGAGCTGATTGGCGAGCACTGGCGCGAAACCCAGTCCGCTTTCGCCCAGCAGTTGCTGGTCGACTGGGAACACGAGAAGGGACATATCTGGCAGGTCGTGCCGAAGGAAATGATCGACCGCCTCGCCCATCCCGTCAGCCGCGAGGCGGAGGCGGCGCAACGCGCTTGAACGGCCGTTACCCTTAAACGTTACTGTTCAGGTGCGGGCGCGATCCTTATAGTCCGCGGCCATGCGTCAACTCTACCATCTTGCGATCGATCCGGGCTGCCGCGCCATCCGCGTCCTGCTTGCCGAAAAGGGTCTCGACTGCGAACTGAGGACTGAAAAGGTCTGGGAGCGGCGGGAGGTGTTTCTGCACCTCAACCCGGCCGGTCAGGTGCCGGTCTTCATCGACGAAGACGGCACCTCTGTTCCCGGCACGGCGGTGATCGCCGAGTACCTGGAAGAAGCCTACCCCGAGCCGTCGATGCTCGGCACCAGCCCCCTGGACCGGGCGGAGGTGCGCCGCCTTTCCAGCTGGTTTGCCGACAAGTTTCACAGCGAGGTGACGGTCAACCTGGTCGAAGAGAAGATCATGAAACGCTTTCTCGGCCTGGGGACCCCCAACTCGGGCGCGATCCGCGCCGGGCTGGCCAATATTCACTATCACCTGGAATACATCGGCTGGCTCTGCGACCGGCGCCGCTGGCTGGCCGGTGACAACTTCTCGCGCGCCGACATCGTGGCGGCCTGCGAGCTTTCCTCCGTCGACTATCTGGGCGACGTGCCCTGGTCGCAACATTCCGGCGCCAAGGACTGGTACGCCCGCATCAAGTCGCGGCCCAGCTTTCGCGCCATCCTGAGCGATCACATCTCCGGCGCCCGCCCCCCCAAGCACTACGCCGACCTGGATTTCTAAAGCGCGAAGAGGCGGTTGAAACGTCCTCCCCCTCACCCAGTTCCGGCTAAGGTTCGATCTTCGATCTCACCAAGCCTTCACAACCCTCTCCCACAAGGGGAGAGGGTTTTTGTTTGAGGCGGTTTGTTGTTTCCCTCTCCCCCCAGTGGGAGGGGCCCGCGAAGCGGGAGGGTGAGGGGCTTTGGGTCGCTCTACTCCACCTTCAGGTCGAGTTTGGCGATGTTGGCCTGGGCGGCGGCGGCGGTCTGGGTTTCCGGGGCCAGCCGCGCGGCCGCCACCCAGTCATCACGCGCGCCGGCATCGTCGCCCGCCAGGCGGCGCAGGTTGCCGCGCTCCAGATGGCCTTCGGCATTGCCCGGGTCCAGGGTCAGGGCCCGTTCCACATCGGCCAGGGCGCGGGCCTGCTGGTCGAGATAGCGGTAGGCGCTGGCGCGCAGCACCAGGATATCGGGCCGCTGCGGTGCGTTGGCCTGGGCCCGGCTGAGGTCCGACACCGCATCCTCGAAGTTGCCGACGGCGGCGGCGGTCATGCTGCGGTCGACCAGCAGATCGACGTTGTTCGGTTCGCGCGCCAGGGCCGCGGTCTGAATCGCGTGGGCACGATCCAGGTCTTCCGCCAGAAACCAGGCCTGTCCGGCCTGGATCAGAATGGGGATCTGCAGGAACACAAAGCCCGGCTCCAGGCTGGCGGCCAGGGTTTCCAGTTCCTGGCCGGCGGCGGCGTGGTGTCCAAGGCGCAGCAGGGCCACGGCGGCGCAGTGGCGCGCCGGGTCGCCGCCGCCCAGATCCGCCCAGGTCTGGGCCGATTCCAACGCCTGGTCGGGGTCGATCTCGATCAGGTCCATGCAGCCCGCGTAACGGGCCGCCTGCTCGCGGTCTTCGCTCTGCGCCCAGGCCGGGCCCGCGACCAGACCCGAGACCGGGCCGCCAAGACACAGGCCGAGCGCCAGCCCCCGCAAAAGCCCCGCCGTTCCGCGCAGATGCATCGTCTTGGTATTCCTTGCCGCCACGCTATGTCCTATATGCTTCTTCTCTCAACGTTGCCCGGCGCCAACTTAAGCGAGATGCCCTTTGGTGGAAACCGTCCCTTCGCCGTCAGATTCCGATCCCGCCGCCGGGCACCGCCTGTTCTGTTTCGGCCTTGGCTTCAGCGCCCTGGCGCTGGCGCGGCGCCTGAAGGGGCAGGGCTGGGCGCTGGCCGGCACCACCCGCTCGCCGGAAAAGGCCACCGCGCTGGCCGCCGAGGGGATCGAGGTCTTCCTCTTCGACCGCGACCGACCGCTGGCGGACCCCGCGGCGGCCCTGGCCGGGACGACTCATCTGCTGATCAGCATCGCGCCGGACGATCTGGGCGATCCGGTCCTCGATCTTCACGGCAGCCAGCTTGCCGCGCTGGGCGGTGTGCGCTGGGCCGGCTATCTCTCGACCACCGGGGTTTACGGCAGCCGCGACGGCGGCTGGGTGGATGAGGACTCGGAACTGCGGCCCTCCGCCGCGCGCAGCCGCCGGCGGGTCGCGGCGGAGGAGGCCTGGCTGCGGGCCTGGCGGGATCAGGCTTTGCCGGTCCACATTTTCCGCCTGGCGGGCATCTACGGGCCCGGCCGGTCCATGCTGGATACGGTCAGGGCCGGCAGGGCCAAGCGGATCGACAGCCCGGGACAGGTTTTCAGCCGCATCCATGTCGAAGACATCGCCACGGTGCTCCAGGCCTCCATGGCCGCCGCAAGGCCCGGGCGCGTCTACAACGTCTGCGACGACGATCCGGCCTCCCCGGCCGAGGTGACGGCCTATGCCTGCGGGCTTCTGGGGGTCGAGCCGCCGCCGCTGGTCCCTCTGGAAGAAGCCGGCCTTTCCCCCATGGGCCTCAGCTTCTGGGCCGACAACAAGCGGGTGTCCAACCGGCGCCTGCACGAGGAACTGGCGGTCGAACTGGCTTATCCGGGCTACAGGACCGGGCTGGATGCGCTTCTGGCCGAGGGATACTAAGCCTTTTTCATTAAGACGGCACCGGCCCGCACCCCCTCCCGGCCACCCATAGGATACTGACGTTGGGTGGCCGGGAGGGGGTGCGGGCTGGAACGGCCTTAGGATTCAGGCAGGCCCTGCGGATCGCTCAGCGCCGCCACCGTGCGCAGCAGCAGGTCGATCTCCGCGGGCTCTGAGAAGCGATGTCCGGCGTTTTTCACGATACTCAGCTCGACATCGCGGCTTTCCAGCAGTTCGCACAGCCGGACCGCCATCTGCCAGGGCACGTCGCTGTCCTGCATGCCGTAGAGCAGGCGTACCGGCGCCGTGATCGGGATCGGCCCCTTCAGCAGCAGGTGATTGCGCCCCTCCTCGATCAGGTCGTTGGTAATGGTGTAGGGCTCCTCGCTGTAGGCCGAGGGGTAGAGGATGTAGCCGTCTTGAGCCATCTTTTCGCGAAAGGCATCGGTGGTGCGCGGGCCGATGATCTCCTCGGTAAAGTCCGGGGCGGCGGCGATCCCGACCAGGCCGGCGATGCGTTCCGGCCGGGCCAGGGCGAGCAGCAGCATGATCCATCCGCCCATGGAGGACCCGACGACGATCTGCGGCCCTTCGGTGAGCCTGTCCAGAACTGCCAGGGCATCGGCCAGCCAGGTGCCGATGGTGCCATCGGTAAAGCGGCCTTCGGAGGCGCCGTGTCCACGATAGTCGAATCGCACAAAGGCCTGCCCACGCTTGCCGGCGAAGTCTTCCAGTGCCAGGGCCTTGCTGCCGGTCATATCGGACATGAAGCCGCCCAGGAACAGCAGGCCGGGTGCATCCGGGTGTCCCTCGGCACTGGCTTTTCCTGTCGCCGTCTTGTAATAGGCGAGGATGGTCCCGTCTTCGCAGGCTAAGGTTTGCGGCGGCTGGTCGGTCGGCGAATCGGGATTCGACATGATTTCTCTCAGGTTTACCGTCGTACTTCAGGCCTTATGGGCCCGACGGAGGGGTGTCGCGGGATGACTGCCGCGGAAGGTAACATCACGGCCACGCAGGTCAAAAGCGCGACCGGTGCGCAGGGGCCGGTCGTGCTCCAGGTGCTGCCGGCGCTGGTGACCGGCGGCGCGGAGCGCGGCACGGTGGACATCGCCGGTGCGATCATCGCCGACGGCGGTACCGCCATCGTCGCCTCCGAGGGCGGGCCGATGGAGAACGACCTGAAGCGGCTGGGTGCGCTGCACCTGAAGCTGCCGCTGGCGTCCAAGAACCCCCTGGTCATACACCGCAACGTCACCCGCCTTGCCCGGGTGATCGAGAGCTACAAAGTCGATCTGGTCCATGCCCGCTCGCGCGCGCCGGCCTGGTCGGCCCGGGCGGCGGCGCGGCGCACCGGCTGTCACTTCGTCACCACCTTTCACGCTCCCTACAATTTCTCGAACGCCTTGAAGAAGCGCTACAACGCGGTGATGGCCGACGGCGAGCGCGTCATTGCGATTTCGGAGTTCATCGCCGAACACGTCCGCACCAACTATAAGATTGACCCAAAGATGCTGCGGGTCATCCATCGCGGCGTCGATCTGGCGCGTTTCGATCCCGACAGGGTCAGCGCGGAACGCATGATCCAGCTGTCGACGCGCTGGCGTCTCGCGGACGGCCAACCTCTGATCCTCATGCCCGGACGGCTGACCCGCTGGAAGGGGCAGGCGGTGTTGTTGGAAGCGCTCAGCAAGCTGCGCGATATCGAATACCGCTGTGTCCTGGTCGGCTCCGACCAGGGACGCACGGCCTATCGCCGCGAGCTGGAGGAACTGATCAATCAGCACGGCCTGGCGGGCCGGGTCTCGCTGCTGGACGAATGCAGCGACATGCCGGCAGCCTATATGCTGTCCGACGTCGTGGTTTCCGCCTCGACCGACCCTGAGGGATTTGGCCGCATTGTCGGCGAGGCCCAGGCTTTGGGCCGCCCGGTGGTGGCGAGCGATCATGGCGGTGCGCGCGAACAACTGCTGGCCGAGCGGACCGGCTTTCTGTTTCCCTCCGGCAATGCCGAAGCCCTGGCCGGGTCTTTGCGCAAGGCCCTGGGCCTCTCGCCCGAAGCGCGGGCGCAGCTGCATGACGAGGCCATCGCCCGGGTGCGGCAGCACTTCTCCAAGGATCAGATGTGCGCCAAGACCCTGTCGCTCTATAAGGAAGTCCTGCGGGCCGGGGCCTGGGCGCCGGGCACCGATCCTTGACAGCAGTTGGAATCCTTCTAGAGTTGCGCCGCTTCGGGACCGGGTTTCCAGCCTGCGGGCTCCGCAACCCCTTGAAAACTGCGTGCAAAGCATCTCGATGGATCTGACGGAAGAAAAGCAAGTCTCGATCACCCTGCCTGACGGGTCCGCCCGCGCCTATGCGGGGCCGGTGACCGGTGCCGAGGTTGCCGCCAGCATTGGACCGGGCCTCGCCAAGGCGGCGCTGGCCGTCAAGGTGGGCGGCGTTCTGAAGGACCTTTCCGCGCCTATCGCAGAAGATGCCGCCATCGAGATCGTCACCGCGGGCCATGAAGACAGCCTGGAGCTGCTGCGCCATGACTGCGCCCATGTGCTGGCCGAGGCGGTGCAGGAGCTTTATCCCGATACCCAGGTGACCTTCGGGCCGGCCATCGAGAACGGCTTTTACTACGACTTTGCCCGGGCGGTGCCTTTCACGCCGGAAGACCTGGCGGCGATCGAAAAGCGCATGCACGAGATCGTCGACCGTGACGAAACCATCACCCGCGAGGTCTGGGAGCGCGATGACGCGATCCGGCACTTTTCGAAGATCGGCGAGAAGTACAAGGCCGAGCATATCGAAACGCTGGCCCGCGATGCGGAGATCTCGATCTACCGCCAGGGCGACTGGCTCGATCTCTGCATCGGCCCGCACCTGCCGTCGACCAGGAAGCTGGGCCATGCCTTCAAGCTGACCAAGGTTTCCGGGGCCTATTGGCGCGGCGACGCCAAGAACGAGCAGCTGCAGCGCGTCTATGGCACCTGCTGGGAAACCGAAAAGCAGCTGAAGGCCTATCTCACCATGGTTGAGGAGGCGGAGAAGCGCGACCACCGCCGCCTGGGCCGGGAGATGAACCTGTTCCACCTGCAGGAAGAGGCGGTGGGCTCGGTCTTCTGGCACCCCAAGGGCTGGACCCTCTACCGCACCGTCGAGGCCTACATGCGCCGGCGACAGGCGGCGGCGGGTTATGTGGAAGTGAAGACCCCGCAGCTGATCGACCGCTCGCTCTGGGAGGCCTCGGGCCACTGGGAGAAGTTCCACGAGCATATGTTCATCGCCGAATCAGAGGATCGCGTTCTGGCGGTGAAGCCGATGAACTGTCCCGGCCATGTGCAGATCTTCAAGCAGGGCATCACCAGTTACCGCGACCTGCCGCTGCGCATGGCGGAGTTCGGTTCCTGCCACCGCAACGAGCCCTCGGGCGCGCTGCACGGCCTGATGCGGGTGCGTGCCTTTACCCAGGACGATGGCCATATCTTCTCGATGCCGGAGCAGATCAACAGCGAGACGGTGATCTTCTGCGACCTGCTGCAGAGCATCTATCGGGATTTCGGTTTCGACGAGCTGGTGGTGAAATTCTCCGACCGCCCGCCGGTACGCGCCGGCGACGATGCCACCTGGGACCGGGCCGAGGCGGCGCTGAAGAACGCGGTGGAGGAAGCCGGCCTGACTTACAGCCTGAACCCGGGCGAGGGGGCTTTCTACGGGCCGAAGCTGGAATTCGTGCTGCGTGACGCCATCGGGCGCGACTGGCAGTGCGGCACCTTCCAGGTCGATTTTGTGGTGCCGGAGCGCCTTGGGGCGTCTTATGTCGGCGAAGATGGCGAGAAACACCGCCCGGTCATGCTGCACCGGGCAATCCTCGGATCTTTCGAGCGCTTCCTGGCGATCCTGATCGAGCAGCACGCCGGCCGTTTCCCGCTTTGGTTGGCGCCGTTGCAGGTTGTGGTTGCGACCATTACCTCTGATGCAGACGACTACGCCTCTCAGGTAAAAGAGAAACTGGCGGCTGCGGGGATCCGGGTCGAGGCCGATCTGCGCAACGAAAAAATCAACTACAAGGTGCGCGAACACTCCCTGGCCAAGGTGCCCGTCCTGGCGGTGGTCGGCCGCCGCGAGGCCGAAGAGGGCAAGGTTGCGCTCCGCCGTCTGGGCAGCAAGGAGCAAGAGAATCTTGCGCTTGACGACGCAGTGGCTAGGATTGAGGCGGAAGCAGCGGGTCCGGGCGCGTCAGCGCAGCCGGCCTCTTAGTCGTTGTGTCGGTCGGCGCTGCCTTGCAGCCCGCCTGATCCGGCAACCGGGAGACCGCAGGGCCTGCGCAAGCCGAGAGGGGAAGCCGCCGCCAGCCATGGCGGGGCATTTTTCGAAATTCAGTAGAGTGGTTACCCGCATATGGATGGAAACGAGGAGCCTAAACAATAGCACGCCCACCCTTTGACACTACGCCGTCCCGCGATGGGCCGCGCGTCAACGAACTCATCACCGTACCGCAGGTGCGCCTGGTCGACGAAAACGGCGAACAGGTCGGGGTTGTTTCGACAGTAGACGCGCTCAGCCGCGCCATGGCTGCCGGTATGGATCTGATGGAGGTCTCGCCCAACGCCGATCCGCCGGTTTGCAAGATCCTCGACTACGGGCGCTTCCGCTACGAAGCGCAGAAGAAAAAGAACGAGGCCCGCAAGAAGCAGAAGACGATCGACGTCAAGGAAATCAAGATGCGGCCCAACATCGATACCCATGACTATGAGGTGAAGATGCGCGCCATCCATCGTTTCATCGGCGAGGGCGACAAGGTCAAGGTGACCATGCGTTTCCGGGGCCGTGAAATGGTGCACCAGGAAATCGGCAAGAACGTCCTGGACCGGGTCCGTGAGGAGATGGAGGAAACCGCCAAAGTCGAGCAGTTTCCGAAACTCGAAGGCCGCCAGATGACCATGGTCATGGCGCCGCGCTAGGGGCGTCACCACCGTCCAGTCGTCAGGGGAATGGCGAAGTCACCCTGCTGAAATGCGATTTCCGCAGGGTGACCGGGCTTCTTCTTAAGCCGAAACCGCCGTCGCCGAGGCGCTAGGCGCCGAAACCACCGTCAATGGTATGCAGGGCGCCGGTCACGATGCCGGCTTCCGGACCCACCAGATAAGTCACCATGCCGGCGACTTCCGCCGGCGCGGCATGGCGTTTGATCGCCATGAAGGAATGCATGGCGTCTTTCATCGGCCCGTCGGCGGGGTTCATGTCGGTATCTACGGGCCCCGGCTGGACCGCATTGACGGTGATGCCGCGCGACCCGAAGTCGCGGGCGAGCCCCCGGACCAGCCCCTGCATGGCCGATTTGGTGAGTGCATAGGCCGCGCCGCCGGGAAACGGCATGCGGTCGCCGTTCACCGAGCCGATGACCACGATGCGACCGTCCTCGTTCATCTTACGCGCCGCCTCGATGGCGGCGTGATAGGGGCTGCGGACGTTGATGTCGATCATGCGGTCGACGGCATCGGGGTCGGTCTCCAGCGGGTCGCCCATCACCAGCACTCCGGCATTCACCACCAGGATGTCCAGCGGGCCCTGATCGGCGATCGTTTTGGTAAGGGCCTGGCGGTCGCCGGAATCGCTCTGGATCGCCTTTGCGCCGGATTTTCCGGCAAGGGCCGTTGCGGCCTCGGTCGAACCGGCATAGGTGAAGCGCGTCTCGGCGCCTTCCCGGGCAAAGCGTTCGACGATGGCGGCACCGATGCCACGGCTGCCACCGAGAACCAGGGCTTTCTTGTTGGAGAGGGAAGTCATGAAGCGGCTCCTGAATGAGGTTGGGGTTAAGTAAGATCGGGATCGTTGTGAGTTGAATTTTGTAGTGATCGTTAGATATAATCTTCAGAAGCGGTTGCAAGAGAAAAGTGTAATGACTGTTAAAAAAACAAAACCGACCCGAGGGCGACCCCGTGCCTTCGACCCCGAAGCGGCCGTGGAAACCGCCCTGGCGCTGTTCCATGAGCGCGGCTACGACGCGGTCGGCGTCGCCGAACTCAGCCAGGCGACCGGTGTGAAACCGCCCAGCCTGTATGCGGCTTTCGGCAGCAAACAAGGGCTTTTCGAGCGGGCGGTGGCGCTCTATCGCTCACGCGACGGGGCCGTGATCCAGGCTGCCTTGGCAGAAGAGGGACGCGTTGACGCGGTGATCCCCAGGCTCTTTATCCGCGCTGCAGAGGCCTATAGTGCCGATCCCGGGCGTCCGGGCTGCCTGATTCTGGACGGGGCCCGCAATTCCGCCGACCCGTCGGTCTGTGCCTTCATGGCGAGGCTGAAGGCGGCTTCCCGCCAGGGCATCGTCGACCGCCTGCGCCGCGATCTCCCGGAGCGGGACTATCCGGGCGGAGCCGGGCGCCTGGCCGACTTTGTCGGGGTGGTCCTTGCCGGCCTCTCGGCGGCGGCCCGCGACGGCATGCCCCGAGAGGCCCTGATCGAGGCCGCTGCCCTGGCCGGTACCGGCTTCCGCGCCGCCTGCCCGGACAGCCCCGGCTGAGCCCCCCCTGAAGCCCGGAATTCCGGGCCCGATGCGCCGTCTTGCATTCCGGCTTTGGGGCCGCTATAACCCCGCGTTCCTTACCGAGTGGTCCGGCGAAAGGGCATGCCCAGCCGCTCAAACAGTCTCGTTTCGTTCAGAAAGGATGCAAAATGCCCAAGCTGAAGAACAAGTCCGGGGCGAAGAAGCGCTTCCGGCTTACCGCCACTGGCAAAGTGCGCATGAACCAGGCGGGCAAACGCCACGGCATGCGCAAGCGCTCCCAGAAGATGATCCGCAACGCAAGGGGCTCCGCGCTGCTCTGCGACGCCGACGCCAAGGTCGTGCGGCGTAACTTCCTGCCCTACGCGAAGTAAGGAGAGGCACGCCATGGCAAGAGTAAAACGCGGCGTCACCACGCACGCCCGCCACCAGAAAGTCCTGAAGCGCGCCAAGGGTTACCGCGGCCGCGGCAAGAACGTCTTCACCGTTGCGATCGAGCGGGTCGAAAAAGGCCTGCAGTACGCCTACCGCGATCGCCGGGTCAGGAAGCGCAACTTCCGCTCGCTCTGGATCCAGCGCATCAACGCCGGCGCCCGCGAGCACGGCCTGACCTATTCCCAGTTCATGAACGGTATCCAGCTGGCTGGCATCGAGCTGGACCGCAAGGTTCTGTCTGACCTGGCGGTGCGTGAGCCCGAGGCCTTTAAGTCCCTGGTCGAACAGGCGAAGGCCGCAAGGGCCTGACGCCTCTCGTGGTCCGGTAGCGCGCCCCGCAAAGGCCGCCGCCGGACGGGACCCTGCCGGGTTGCCCCCATCGTTTGAAACGCGGGGCGACACGGCAAAGGCGGACAGAAGGCAGTCATGGATAGTCTGGAGCAGCTGCAAAGCAGTCTCATCGACCGGGTGGCCGCGGCGGGCGACCTGGAAACCCTTGAGCAGTTGCGCGTCCAGGCGCTCGGCAAGAAGGGCGAACTGACCCAGCGGCTGAAGACCCTGGGCAGCTTGTCGCCGGACGAGCGCAAGGAAGCCGGCCAGGGCCTCAACCGGGTGAAGGAAGCGCTCAACGCGGCAATCGAATCGCGCCGCGGCGATCTGGAAGAGACGGCGCTGGAGGCGCGGCTGGCAAAGGAAGCCATCGACGTCACCCTGCCGGCGCGTCCGGCCGAGGTGGGCCGGATCCATCCGATCAGCCAGACCTGGGAAGAACTGGTGGCGATCTTCGGCGAGATGGGTTTTTCGGTCGCCGAGGGCCCGCACATCGAGGACGACTTCCACAACTTCACGGCCTTGAACATCCACGAGTCGCATCCTGCCCGCCAGGATATGGATACCTTTTACCTGCGCCCGGCCGAGGACGGCTCGCGCAAGGTTTTGCGTACCCATACCTCGCCGGTGCAGATCCGCACCATGCTCTCCGAGAAGCCGCCGATCCGCATCATCGTGCCGGGCCGGACTTTCCGCGCGGATCACGACGCCACCCATTCGCCGATGTTCCATCAGGTCGAAGGGCTGGTGATCGACAAGAAGACGCATATGGGCCACCTGAAGGGCACCCTGACCGCCTTCTGCCGCGCCTATTTCGGCATCGACGATCTGCCGCTGCGCTTCCGGCCCAGCTATTTCCCCTTCACCGAGCCCTCGGCCGAGGTCGACATCGGCTGCAGCCGCGAGGGCGGCGAGCTGAAGATCGGGCCGGGCAAGGACTGGCTGGAAATCCTCGGTTCCGGCATGGTGCACCCCAAGGTGCTGGCCAACTGCGGCATCGACCCGGAGGTCTATCAGGGCTTTGCCTTCGGTATGGGCATCGAGCGCATCGCCATGCTGAAGTACGGCTTCCCCGATCTCAGGATCTTCTACGAGACCGATCTGCGCTGGCTGAAGCACTACGGTTTCGTGCCGCTCGAACTGCCGTCCCTGGTGCGGGGGAGCTGACGCGATGAAGTTCACCCTCGCCTGGCTGAAAGACCATCTGGAGACCGAAGCCTCCTTCAAGGAGATCACCGACACCCTGTCGATGATCGGCCTGGAAGTCGAAGGCATCGAAGACCGGGCCGAAGCCCTGAAGGCCTTCACCGTGGCGCGGGTCAAGGAAGCGCGCCAGCACCCCAATGCCGACCGTCTGAGGGTCTGCATCGTCGACACCGGCCGCGAAGAGGTCCAGGTGGTCTGCGGCGCGCCCAACGCCAAGACCGGCATGCTGGGCGTCTTCGCCCCCGTCGGCAGTTATGTCCCGGGGACGGAAATCACCCTGAAGGCCGGGAACATCCGCGGTGAAGAGTCCAACGGCATGCTGGTTTCCGAGCGCGAGATGGGCCTCTCCGACGACCACGAGGGCATCATCGAACTGAGCGAAGACGTGCCGCTGGGCACGCCTTTCGCCCGGGTTGCGGGCCTTGACGACCCGGTGATCGAGATCGCCATCACCCCGAACCGGGGCGACTGCCTGGGCGTGCGCGGCATCGCGCGCGATCTGGCCGCCGCCGGGCTCGGCACCTTGAAGCCGCTGGACGAGACGCCGGTTCCCGGCGTCTTCGAAAGCCCGATCAAATGGCGCCGGGATCTGCCTGAAGATCAGCAGCACCTCTGTCCCTTCGTGGCCGGGCGCAGCTTCCGCAATGTGAAGAACGGCCCCAGCCCGAAATGGATGCAGGATCGCCTGCGGGCCATCGGCCTGCGGCCGATCTCCGCGCTGGTCGATATCACCAACTACGTCACCTTCGGCCTGAACCGTCCGCTGCACGTTTTCGATGCCGACAAGGTAAAGGGCGATGTGGTGATGCGTCTGGCCAAGCCGGGCAGCGAGATCGTCGCCCTCGACGGCGATACCTATAGCCTCGACGAGACCATGGTGGTGATCGAGGACGACGCCGGGCCCGAAGGCATCGGCGGCATCATGGGCGGCGAGGTCTCCGGCTGCACCGAAGAGACCACCAACGTCTTCCTCGAAGCCGCCCTCTTCGATCCCGTGCGGGTGGCGGAGAGCGGGCGCAAGCTTGGCATCCACTCCGACGCGCGCTACCGCTTCGAGCGTGGCGTCGATCCGAACTTCGTGCTGCCTGCGGTCGAGGTGGCGAGCCGCCTGATCCTGGAACTTTGCGGTGGCGAGGCCAGCGCGGTGGTGACCGCCGGCGAACTGCCGGCCTGGGACCGTCAGGTCAGCCTGCGCCCGTCCCGCACGGCGACCCTCTGCGGCGTCGAAATCGCCGCCGACCGCCAGGGCGAGATCCTCGAGCGCCTCGGCTTTGCCGTCGGCCAAGACGGCGACAGGCTGACGGCGGCGGTGCCGTCCTGGCGCCCGGATATCGAGGGCGAGGCCTGTCTGGTCGAGGAGGTGTTGCGCATCCACGGCTATGACGCCATTCCCGAGGTCGACCTGCCGCGCGAGACCTACCTGCCCAAGGCGGCCTTGAGCCCGTCCCAGCGCCGGGTCGCGGCAACCCGTACGGCGCTCGCCTGGCGCGGCATGCTGGAGGGGGTGACCTTCTCTTTCGTCTCCAGCAAGGAGGCGGCTTTGTTCGGCGGCATGCCCGACGCGCTGCGTCTCGATAATCCGATTTCCGCCGACCTCGATGTCATGCGCCCGACCCCGCTGGCCAATCTGGCCTCCGCGGCGGTCCGCAATGCCGACCGTGGCTATGGCGACCTGGCGCTCTTCGAAGTTGGTCCGCAGTACCATGACGACAGCCCCAAGGGGCAGGCGACCGTGGCCGCCGGTATCCGGGCGGGCGAGAGCCAGGGGCGCAACTGGACCGCCGCGCCGCGCCCGGTCGATGCCTTCGACGCCAAAGGCGATGCCGAGGCGGTGCTGGCGGCCTGCGCGGCGCCGACCGGCAATCTGCAGGTCACGCCCGATGCGCCGGCCTGGTACCACCCCGGCCGCTCCGGCGTGCTCAGGCTCGGCCCCAACGTGCTGGCGCAGTTCGGTGAGCTGCATCCGCGGGTGCTGAAGGCGCTGGACCTGAAGGGGCCGGCGGTGGCCTTCGAGGTTTTCCTCGACCGCGTGCCCCTGCCGCGTGCCGGCAAGCAGAAGCCGGCCCTCCTGACGCTATCGGCCTTTCAGCCCGTATCGCGCGACTTCGCCTTCCTGGTCGATGAGGATGTGCCGGCGGAAAAACTGCTGCGCGCAGCCCGTGGGGCGGACAAGGCGCTCATCAGTGATGTCGCGCTGTTCGATGTCTATCGGGGCAAGGGCGTGGAGCCGGGCAAGAAGTCGCTGGCCATCGCGGTCACCCTGCAGCCGCGTGAGGCGACGCTGACCGATCAGGAGATCGAGGCGGTGGCCGAGAAGGTCGTGAAACAGGTCACCACGGCAACGGGCGGCGCTCTTCGCGCCTAAAAGACCGGGGCGCATTTAAAAGATTCGGGCGCGCCTAAAAGATCCGGGAAAGGTGTCGGGTGTCAGCGCGAGGCCAGACGGTCGCCGCCATCGCTGTTGCGTGCCCATAGCTCGTCGGCCCGTCGGGCTTTTGCGACCAATTCCTTGGCGAGCTTGATGTTACCCGCCGCTTCCGCGCGCGCGGCCAAGGCCCAATTCATGGCCGCGTACTCGCGCGCCTCGGCCTCGCTTATTCTGCGATCCATTGCCAGTTTTCCCTGCCCATCTCTCGGTATTCGAGAAAGGTGAGCGTCGACCGGGCATGGTTAACGAAAGGTTAAGATCGCCCTGACTGTGATAATCGCGCACTCACCTGTGGCAAGAGCGCAACGCTTTCGTCGTTTGGCCGTTGGCTGATTGTCGGCAGAATCAAGAAAGCCCGGTTCTGCGAACCGGGCTTTCTCTGAATCTCGATCAACTGGGTATCAGGTGGCGGCGGGCCTTTTCAGGCTCTGCGGCCGTCTCGTCTACACTCAGGTGCTGTACCACTGCATGCAAATGCGCGGCCCCTGATGCGCTTTGTTGCCCGCTGAAGTTTTCCGGATGGTCTTGTCGATGAAGCCTTCGAGCTCGCGCAGGTGATGTTCGGGCACGCCCAGCCGGATCAGCTTGGCGCGTGACTGGCGCGCATGCTTGTTGTGGGTGGCTGCGTTCTTGTTACCGAGCGCTTCGTATGCCTTCACCAAACAGTAGTTCTGCTGATACCAGCGCGCTTCGTTGCGCGCCGCTGCGGCGGGAGATGCCGAAGTTGCGAGGACGAACCCCGCTACTGCAATACAGGCGGCCATCCGCAGGCCGCTTCCCGCTGTCGTAATGATTTTGCCCATGAAACCTCTCCGCATCGTTCTTCCTCAGTGTCCTGTTGCGAGAACGCTGAGATCCCCCCGAATATTCCCCACCGGCGTTGAGATTCCGTGAAGAATTGAGACAATGCCACCCAAATCCCGAGTACTCTAGCAGTCTTAATCCTACTCTCAAAGATAGAAACCCTAGATCGGATCATGTTTTGACGGAACCACTTCGTGGTTTCGACAAAACATGTGAATCCGATCGACATCAAGTAGTTAGAGCAGATTCACCGGGTTGATGGATCGCTTTCAGCGATTCCATCCAACCCGGTTCTGCTCTAGGAGAGATGTCTTAATACTGGAAGAATCTTGGGTGCCCGGACCTGGGGGTCAAGACGCGGGTCGTGGCGCTTGCGGGCGGTTGCCAATGCAGTTCGACACCCTGATTCTCCAGAAAGGACTCGGCGGCCGCTCTGGCCTCCGCGTGGGTTCTTGCCGTGCCCTGCTCGTAGCGCAGGCCATCGCGTTCGAAGGTTACGGTCCAACGGAACAGCGATTCGCCGCGCTCATAGGTAAAGCTTGATGTCTCCCGCCAGGGTTCGATCAAGATATTGTGTCGCTTCAACATGTCCTCCATAGACCTACTGTTTGAGAGCTAACACAGCGTCTATCGCCGAGGGTGTGACGACTTCGGGACAAATATACCCTTTCTGGCGTATAGGCGGATGCTTATCCGCGCGCCGGCTGGGCTTCTTCGCCGGGCTTTTGGGTCTCTGCATCAAGGCGTTGAACAAGGCGCGTCTGGGCCCTATCTTCCAGCGCGCCGTGTTCTGTCTCCTGGCGGGCGGGCGCGGCACTTGCCATGGCTGGGCGCCCCAAGCTTGTTCCGGGGCGCGGTCCGGTCTGGCAAAGGTTCTCAAGCGGCTTTATCGCGATTTTATCAAGGCACCATGACCGAGCTCTCACACATCCGAAATTTTGCGATCATCGCCCATATCGATCATGGGAAATCGACCCTGGCCGACCGCCTGATTCAGCTTTGCGGGGCCTTGAGCGACCGGGAGATGAAGGAGCAGGTCCTGGACTCCATGGACCTGGAGCGTGAGCGCGGCATCACCATCAAGGCCCAGACCGTCCGCCTGAGCTACAAGGCCGGGGACGGCGAGACCTACGAACTGAACCTCATCGACACGCCGGGCCATGTCGACTTCTCCTACGAGGTCAGCCGCTCGCTGGCGGCCTGCGAAGGCTCCCTGCTGCTGGTCGATGCCAGCCAGGGGGTCGAAGCGCAGACCCTGGCCAACGTCTATCTGGCGATCGACAACGACCACGAGATCGTTCCGGTCCTGAACAAGGTCGACCTGCCGGCCGCGGAGCCGGAGCGCATCAAGGAGCAGATCGAGGAGGTGATCGGTATTGACGCCAGCGAAGCCCTGCCGATTTCGGCCAAGACCGGCGAAGGCGTGGATGCGGTGCTGGAAGCCCTGGTGAAACGCCTGCCGGCGCCCAAAGGCGATGCCGAGGCGCCGCTGAAGGCCCTGCTGGTCGATAGCTGGTACGACGCCTACCTTGGCGTCATCACCCTGGTGCGGGTGGTCGACGGCACCCTGAAGCCGGGTATGAAGATCCGCATGATGGGCAGCAAGTCGACCCATCTGGTGGAGAAGGTCGGCGCTTTCACCCCGAAGATGGCCAGCCTGCCGCTGCTCGGCCCCGGGGAGATCGGTTTCCTTACCGCCAGCATCAAGTCGGTGGCGGATACCAACGTCGGCGACACCATCACCGAGGAGAAGCGCCTTGCCGCGGCGCCCTTGCCCGGTTTCAAGCCCTCCGTGCCGGTGGTCTTCTGCGGTCTGTTCCCGGTCGACGCGGCGGAATACGAAACGCTGCGGGATTCGCTCGGTAAACTGGCGCTCAACGACTCGTCCTTCCAGTTCGAGGCGGAAACCTCGGCGGCCCTGGGTTTCGGCTTCCGCTGCGGCTTTCTGGGGCTGCTGCACCTGGAGATCGTGCAGGAGCGCCTGGAGCGCGAGTTCAATCTCGACCTGATTACCACGGCGCCCTCCGTGGTTTATAAAATCCATCTGACCAAGGGCGAGATGATCGAGCTGCACAACCCGGCCGACATGCCCGACGTCATGAAGATCGCCAAGATCGAAGAGCCCTGGATCAAGGCCACGATCCTGGTGCCCGACGAGTTTCTGGGGCCGATCCTGAAGCTCTGCGAGGATCGCCGCGGCGAACAGATCGACCTTACCTATGCCGGCAGCCGCGCCATGCTGGTCTACCGCCTGCCGCTCAACGAGGTGGTGTTCGACTTTTACGACCGGCTGAAATCGGTGTCCCGCGGCTATGCCAGTTTCGACTACCAGATCGAGGAATACCGCGAGAGCGACCTGGTGAAGGTCTCTGTCCTGGTCAACCAGGAGCCTGTCGATTCCCTGGCGATCATCGTGCACCGTGCCCAGGCGGAGCCGCGCGGCCGCGTCCTCTGTGAACGCCTGAAGGACCTGATTCCGCGCCAGCTCTTCAAGATCGCCATTCAGGCGGCGATCGGCGGCAAGGTCATCGCGCGGGAAACCATCTCGGCCCTGCGCAAGGATGTGACGGCCAAGTGCTACGGCGGTGACGTTTCCAGAAAGCGCAAGCTGTTGGAAAAACAGAAGGCCGGCAAGAAGCGCATGCGCCAGGTCGGCAATGTGGAGATTCCGCAGTCGGCCTTCCTGGCCGCCCTCAAGATGGGTGACGGCTAACCGCTCTCGGAAAGTGGTTTTTTAGAACGTTTTCGACTTACGTCGAAGCGGTTCCAGCCCGCTCCCCCTCCCGGCCACCCATAGGATACTGGCGTTGGGTGGCCGGGAGGGGGAGCGGGCCGGTGCCGCCTAAATCAAAAAGACTCTAGCGGCGGCCCGAGAAGCGTTTGTGTTGGCGTTCGCCGCCCCAGCGCCGGAACAGCAGCACCAGGACAGCCCCGGGGACGAAGAACACCAGCCAGGCCCACCACTGCAGCAGGGGCGTGAAGATATTGTCCCAAAGATCCACCGAGATCCTGCGCTCGATCCCGGCCTGAAGGATGTTCAGGCTGGCACCGCCCATTGCCTGATCGATTTCGAACCAGCGCTGGCCGAGCACGGCAAAGCGCCATTCGCCGCTGCTCAACGACGACACCCCATCCCAGCCAAGCAATACCAGCGCTGCGAAGAGAAAGAACCAGCCGAGAACGCGGCCAACAATCATGAGTCCCCCAAATTACCGCCTCCTGCACCGTCCGGATCTTTGATCGCTAACGGTCCGGGATTCGTCAGGGCGGCGACCGGGGGATATTAGCAGCCTCCGATGGTTGCAGCCAACCGGCAGGCCGCTTTTTTTGGGCCCGGGGATATCGGGGGTGGCCGGGAGGGGGCGTGGGCTGGTGCCGTCTAAGCCCAGAAAGACCCTAAGGCCCTTCCGGGCGGCGGCCCGCATCAAGACATTGCATCCGGGCCCGCCCTCGGCTAGTTTCGCGCCGCTGGCTGCCCCTGGCTGTGCCGCCGACCCGCTTCCCGGTTTATCTTTGGGAAATGGGAATGCGGTAGAACAGGGATTGCCGCGCTGAAGGAGAGGTGGCCGAGTGGCTTAAGGCGCACGCCTGGAACGCGTGTGGGCGGGAAACCGCCTCGTGGGTTCGAATCCCACCCTCTCCGCCATCTGCCATATTTAAACTACTGATAATTATTAGTATTCTGGTCGACATGAATGCTCGGCCCCACAATGGGCCCCACAGTGCGTCACTGCTTGCCGTGGAATTCGAGTGGCGAAACGGGATATGGTGGGATTAGCCGGAATGAGGCGGGACGGGCCAGCGCATTCGGCACCCTCCAGGAAGTCTGGTCCCTTGAGTTCCGCCAAAGATAACTAAGGATGGGGCACTTAGAGGGAGGCTGATACCGCCAAGCTTCTGGAGCGCCCCTCGAAGACCTTAAGATATTCGGCAGCACGCACGTCATGCTCGTACATGCAGTATAGCAGCCAGATTCTTTGCCAGAGTTCGTCTTCAGACTGAAGGTGCTCGACATTGAGGCCAAGCTGGGACGCCTCTCGATGATCTATGGCTGAGCCATGGGAGAAATAGGTATTTCCTGTAGCAAGCTTCTCAACCACCTCAGCAATATGTTGTGGATCTTTGCCATTCATCATGCCTGTGGTGAGAAGGGCGCTTGCTAATTTCTTTGACTGCTGGAGGGCCCGGATCGCCAGTTGCTGAAGCGCAAAGTTTGGCTGTGCCACTTCGGGCATAGACCAGATAGTGCAGGGCACGCCGTTGATCTGTGGATCAATTGGCCCCAGTTCGCTTGGCGGTCCCATTACGATGCCTTTTGCCGCCAAGCAGATGAGGGTGCCGTTGCTCTTGGCCGCGTTTGCGACCACCACACGAAAGTCACTGCTCAATGACTGGATCAAAGAGACGACCGCTTCTGTCGAATCTGTTGACCCACCGTTAGTCTCAAGCATCAAGTCCACGGGCTCGTCACCGACGTCGCCGAACAATTCAGTCAAATAGACAGGGTCGCCCGCATCGATGTTGGCTTCTGGCTTCAGGCGATTGGCAAACCAAACGATCAGTCTGCGCCCGGTTGTCGCCTCAATGTCCCTAATCAGGATTTGCCGAAGGTAGCGATCCTTCTGCCCAACCCAAAATAAGGGGGACTGGGTTGGTAATTCCCTTCCGCGCGGAAACCGCTCTTTAGACTCTTCGGTGCTCACTTGATGCGGCGATGCCTTTATGTGCATTCTCTTGGTGCTCACCCTCAAGCAAGCGGCGCATTTTCTCGTAGTCTGGCTTCGGCTCTAGCGCCGGTTTCACAACGTGCGTATTGATTGGCCGCCCAGCCGACTTCGTTTGTGTGATGTCGTCAGGCCGTGTCGCTGCCACGATATCCATGCGATATCTCCTAGTTCCCCCTACCCCAGTGCCGTCATTCGAATCCTTCGCACACAGGTTGTCAATAGTCTATTAAGACGCACCCTGTTGCGGCCTGTAGAGCAGGGGGTAATTGGGTTAATGCCGGGGTGCGGTCCCTGCCCTCAAAGATACAGATGGTGGCTATGAGACGAGTAATGCAAGCCATTCTGATCAATGAAACTGACACTCTGCCGATACTACCTCGTTGACTTCAGCGTTCTTCAACGGGCTAAGCCGCCTCGGCCAGGGCCTCCTGCTTCTCTGGCGCTGGCTTGGGGATGCACAGCCCATGATGCTGGTCACAGTAGATCCCCCCCTCGTCTGTCGGCGCACCGCATTTGCAGGAGTCATCCGTGGAAGGCTCCCCGGCGATGTACTGGCAGGATTTAAAGCGGGTATGTTTCGATTGCGCCCGAAGCATGAAAACTGCGTTCTGCTTTTGCAGGACTTCGGCGGTCTGTTGAAAGGACGCGACTAACTCCGGCTCCGGGCCATCGGTATCGAACAGCATCGACCTTGCTCCTAAGGTGCATTGCAGGGGTGCTGTTCATTCCATATCCGAAATGAATAATGGTCAAGTGGATTGACGTTCTGTGCTTTCACAGACGCAGGCACCGTGCAGATAGCGCAGTTAGTGCAGTTAGGTCGGTTGCGAGCGCTTCTAGAGAACGCGCCCGATTAAAAAGCAAAGCCTTGATTGGTCGCATACATCAATGATCGGCTCTACCAGACTTTGAGGCCTAGCCGCCCATCCAACTTGATGAATTGCCCATGCTCCGCCGCCGCTTTTTGGGCTTCCTGGGCTTGGCCACTTCGCCCGATGCCCAGGCATAGACAACCGCGTCTCCCTCGTCCGGGGAACGGCCAAGGCGCTTAATGATATCGTCCTTGTTCTCGACATAGATTTTCGGTGGCTGGCCGGGCCGGACTGAATAAGTCGGGGCGGTTAGATCGGCTTGCAAGCCTCTGTCTGGCGGCAGGGCGATATTGATTCCATAATCGGGGTCCAGGGCCTCCCGCAGTTTCCACCACATTTCAGAGCGCTTGGTTACAAAGCCGAATTTATCGTCTCTGGTCAGGGCGTCACTGCGCTCTGCCCCATTCAGCGGGACATAGGTCAGATTTGCTGATTTGAGGTGATCCTGTACCGATCCACCAACACCGATGGAATCGAGGTTGATGCAAGCGCCGTCTCTCTGGTGCTGAACTGCTAAAGCAACCACGCTAGGGCCGTCCGGGGTGAGCTTGCCGGGAACAGAGATCAACTCGGCAAACCACTTATCAAAGCGCGGGGCCACCACTGTGTTGTCACGGCCACCCCTGGCAACGTCTAGCCCCATTGACGTCATGGGCACATTTTCAGGCTTCCCCTTATGCCAGCGTTCAATGGCCGCAACTACCCAGGCGGTAGGAATAACCTGATAGGCCGAATCCTCTCTGGCCGTCATGAAATTGCCATCACGGATTGCAGAGCGCAGAGGTTCCGGTAGTCCGTCCAAGGACGCCTGATAGTTGGTCCGGGCTAAGGTGGGATTGTCGCGGAGCTGAGCGGGAATGAAGGTGCGGGACAGCGGCTTGTAAACCTTGCCGTTGAACTGTCGGCAGTCGTCGGGACCGTCTACCTCTAGATCCTTACCGTCTGGATCAATGATGAAGTGGCGCAACTCGCCATTTCGCGCTGGCTTCGGGTGTGTCGGGTCCAGCCAGGGCCGGAACATGCCGATGATATAATCACCCTCCGGGCCAAGGGGCGGATTGGTCGCCAGGACGGTACGGCACCGCTGATCAATATCCGCCTCGCTCCGGGGGCGGTTCCAGCCCATCAGAAACCGGATCTGCAACTCGATGAACTGGGTTGCTTCATCTATCCCGATAAAGTCATGGGCATGGCCTTGCCAGTGCTGTTCATCGCCAAGTTTGGCCGCTGCGCCGAAGTCGATAAGTCTGCCGTCTGCCGTCCTCAGCTTGGGAGGGGGCGAACCATTGTAACCCTGCCGCGATCCGTTGATTTCTAGGGTCCGGTCGATCATCGCGCCAAGGTCGGTATATTGCCGACGCATCAGCAGGCTATTTTTATGCTGGGTAAGAGCCAGCCCGGCCAGAAGATCACTCTTACCGCCACCCCCTTGGCCACCGTACAACAGCAAATCCGCTTCGCTGAAATACCCCTCAGTCTGGGGGCCGGGATTGGGAACCCACTTACTCTTAACCAGATCGGCAACCTGATCGGCTACATGCCGTTGCTGATCTGTCGGCAGATTGTTGAAATGGGAAAGAACCTCATCGAAGCTAGCCGCCTTCATTGACCTGTCCTTGAGTTAGCGCGAAAGCAAGACGGCGGGCGATTTCCATATTCGACATTTCCGGCCCGGTATCCACTTCGCCACTATGCTCGATTTCCTGCCTGGGCTTGCCGTCCAGCCTGTCGAAGATTTCCTTAGCTGCCACCATGTCACCATCAAGGGCTTTACTCACCACCTTGTCAGCGAGTAACGCCAGCTTCTTCGTTGGCTTGCCTTCTGCGTCCTGGGCCTCCCGGTTGACGGCGACCATAAGGGCGTCTCTGACCAGCTTTTCAGGCTTACTGCCCTTCGACGGGTTTCGATTTCCTTTAGCCATTACTCACCACCTCCGGCGCTGGCAAAGACCACGCCAATCGCTCCATCTTGATTGACCATAGAAACGCCAGCGTCACTGAAGGATCTGAGGATGCCTTGCAGGGTGCCCCTTTGTACCGACAAGGGGCCGTTGCCCCTCTCTAGCTTCATGACTGTTCGCTGGCTGATTCCGGCTCGCTCGGCAAGGTCATGTTGCCGCCAATATAGGAGGCCTCTGGCGGCCCTTACCTGGGCCTTGGTGATGCTGGTATACGCAACGCTATGGTTCATTTGTCAGTCCTCTATCGCTGGGACAATTCTACCACAGTCGAAACATGAATGCACATTATAGGAAGTTTCCAGCCACCCCAGAAAGAGGAGAGCCCCCTGCTACAGTTGCTACATTGCTACATTTTGGGAAGACGGTCCCATTGTCTAATCATGGCGACCACTGAAAGACGGACGCGGCGAAAGGCGTCAATCAGGTCAGAACACTAGGCGCTGATCGACCGCAAGCCGGATGGTTTCCTGTCCGTCTTCATCCCCGATAACCGATACACGGCCTGAAACAGGAAGCCCTGTAAGAACGTCTATCAGGTAAGTGCCCTTGACATGATATGACACGCCGCGATGCTCCGGCGATTGATCAAGGGTCACGACCACAACATCACGCCCCTGGTAGACACTCCGGCCCGCAACAGTTCCCTGCATCGTGGGGGATGCAATTGGATCAAGACCGGACAGAAAATCGGAAAGGCTGAATTCCATGACAGTCTGCCCCTGCCTTAGAGTCATGCCGCCAAGGTGAGATTGAGCTATGAGCCTGCCAGTTATGGCGACTCGCGTACCGCCAATGTTTACCGCCCTGCCGTCTTTGACCATGCCCTGCCGCACCCGGCCTGTAACCAAGTCGCGGCGGTAAAGCAGCGTAACGCCCTCTAGGCCCCGAAACACATCAATGTTGCCAACGGCGGACTCTTGAACGCCCTCTGATTTGGTGTCGGCTCCGGTGAACAGAAGCTCCACCGAAACCTCACTACCCGACTTTGACGCATCCAAGAGTGCCCTTGTTTCAAGGGTCAATCGCCCCTGTTTGCCGTAGCGGCCAAATGCGGTAACGGTCTGGCGTTCGGTCCGGGTAGCGCGGCGCACTGGTGCGCGTCCAATCTCCACCGCCTGCGCTATTGGAACTGCGACAACCTCGGTCGCCTGGGGTGGGCTTGATCCCGGTGCGGAGGCACAGCCAGATAGCGCGGCCAGCGCCAGCACAACAACAGCACAGCGAAACATCGGAGCCCTTCCCGCCCGCCGTCTCTCATCAGCGGGTCAATCAGAATGAAGCAGGCTCCTATATGCCGATGCTAGGCCGTATCCGTCAATGAAAGCGGCGGAGAGCCTTCCCTCCCGCTTGGCCTAATGCACCTTCATGGAGGCCGGGGTCTCTAACTGCTTACCAGATATCCAGATCGCTGGCATTGCCGCTGAGAAATAGGACGAAGAAAGACGAGAAATCGCAGAAAGAACGCTTCATCGAACAACCGCTTCCAGGCGGCGTTTTCAGTCCAGCCAGCCTTGTCAGCGATCTCTGAAAGGCGGTCTATGCCCCTGTCCTTTCGCATTTTCTCCCAGCGCGCCCACTTGTCTCTAAGAGCCACGGTCATCGCCTCCCGGCAGGCGCGGCCCGCCTTCGGATAGACAAGCATATGTGCTTCGGTGACTTTCAGAATTTCTCTTTCGTCTGAGAGAAACAATGGTTGCTTGTCGCCAGCCTCATCACGATAGACGCCATATTGGACACGCGGCCAGGGTGATCCGAATTCAGCTTCCATCGCAGTCTCAGCAGCGGTCACTGCCTGAGCGCAACGGATCGCCTCGCTACTCGCCTGCCGCCATGCTTCGTACAGCGCCGGTACTGGATCGGCTTTGGTGGAAGCCACCGCAGCCACGGAAACAGGAGAGGCCAACGTAGCGGCCCCGGCAACCACCACGGCGCGGCGGGTTAAGGTTGCGGTCATGGCTGCCCCCAATCCATGCGAGCATCACTAAACCGCGCCATATCTGCGCAAAGCCAATCAATGCTTATGTCGCAGCCGTCGCGGTCAACTTCTGTCGCGTATGCCTTTGCCGCAACGTCGGCCAACGTGAATGAGGGTTCCCAGACCAGGGCAACATAGGCTGCAAAGCTCGCATCTAGGGCGGCATTGACGGCCAAGTTTGTTGGCGATGCGTCTTCCTCTGCGAATGTTCCGCTGAACGTTGCGCAGTGGTGATCCGACGACGCCAGAAAGGCCGCGTGCTTGTTCCGCCAGTCGGTGAACAACTCCGCAATGCGTGGTGACATTTCTTCCCTGGCGGTCGCGGCGGCTGGCGCGCTGGCCGCTACCGACACAGCAGCCGCACCGGTCAGAACGCGGCGGCGGCTGAGGGTGTTGTTCTGGGGTTTCATGCCTCACCCCTCCTCTGGGAAAATAGCCAGCCGGTCGATGTCCTGATAAATCGGGCCTATGTCCCGTTCTTCCAGGCAACATCCATCCATCTGGATGCGAAGGGCGTGTGCCTTGGCGGCAATGTCCATCAGGGTTACAGACGGCTCCTGTAGCAACGCCTGAAAGGCCGCGAAGCTAGCGGCGCAGTAATCATCCATGATGCTGATATCGTCCGTATCGCAAGCGTCGCCGTAGCCTGCCCAGACCTTCCGCCATTCTTGGAACAGCTTACCAATCCGGGGCGATACACCTTCCGGGCTTGCGGAGGCCGTGACGGGCAGTGCTGCAACGGGTGCAACAGCAACCCCGGCCAGGACGCGCCGACGACTGAGGATTGTTGAAATGCTCTTATGCATCTGCGTCACTCCTCGCAATGGCAATGGTGATGCGGGCAACAGCGGCGTCCATCAGATCGGCGGTGGCCTTCATGGCTTCGCGGGTGTTGGCGATGCCTTCCATCGATCCGCAGAACAATTCCGGGTTTGCCTTTACGGCCTCTGTCAGTTCATCGGAGCCCAGCCTCAGGGAAGCCAGCGCCAGGGCGCAGAACTGCCGGTAGCTTTCCCAGCGCTCTCCATCCGCAACGTTCTCTTTGATAAACGTCGGCTCAAAATCAAACTGGCTAATGGTGTCCTGCCCCAACTCCGCAAGGGCGTTTTCCTGTCCTGCCATGTCTATCTCCCGATCCATGCGCCGCCGTGGGCTTCACCACTGGCGCGTTTAATCTGTCCGTTTTCGATTCGGGCCAGCAGAGCGGCGAAGGCATCGGCTCCGGCCTGCTTGACGCGGGCGGCCTGGTCCTCGGTAAGGTCGACTTCCTGGGGCTCCCACCACTGCTTGCCTTTGACGTTCATTGGGCTGCTCCCGATTTCTATCCTTGAGGTATGACCTTCTGTACCTTAGATATAGGATATCGATTCAAGGTATTCAATACCTAAAGGCTGGAAAACTATCTCTAAGGGTTATATTTTATGCTCACAGGACCACAGGTAAGGGCCGCTAGGGGCCTGATCGGGATGAAGCAAACTGAGCTTGCGGAGGCCTCGGGGGTGTCAACGCCAACGGTAAAGGCCGTCGAAGCGCAAAAAGGAACAGTATCGGCCCACACTAGAACCGCAGACGCCATTCAGAGGGCCCTAGAGGCCGCTGGTGTTGTCTTCCTGCCTGAGAACGGCAATGGGCCGGGTGTAGCCCTGAGGAAGGACTAAACCCCGTGCCATTAGTGCCAATAGTGCCGTTAGGCCGGGCCAGGGCGAGGTGGTTGTTGACTGCCGGGGCTCTTCGGCGCTTTCATGGGGCCATGAAGAACAAGGCGCGGATACATCTATGGGGCGGGTCCAGCGCCGCTGGCACGGTCATCCTGGCGCACCTGCTGGGACCAGAGGGCGTAGCCTACTGGCTTCTCTTCCTCGTCTTTGCGTTTGGCAGCATTTGGATATGGACCGGTGAATGCCCGATCTCCTACCGGCCCACCGAAGACGACAAACGGGAGTTTCGGGATAACCCTTTCGGCATGGCCTCAGAGCGCCCGCCGGAAGAGGATCATTTCTGGGATAGCTTCAAGCGCGGTAAGCGGCCCTGGGAGAATGCCGACTAACGGCGCGGTGCCCCCAGGTCACGCAACGTCAACGGGGGCGGCTTTTCTTCCGGCAGACGGTCAACCGCAGTGGCCCCGACAGCACCCCCAAGCCCAGGCACCCCCGGCGACGGCAGACGCGGAATGTTCCCCGCCGTCGATCTCGTCAGTTCCCTCATTGCAGCGCCCCGCCGCGATCCTGCCAGCACGTTGGCGACATAGCCCTGTACCCTTCGCCCAAGCGGGCCGAAAGCATCCGTCAGGCGGGCCGCAAAGGCCGTGCCTGAGGGGTTCGCATTGGCAGCAATGGCCGGGGTGGTGTTCATGTTGATAGCGGTACGGCTGAGAGTCCGCATAAGGGCCTTTTCCTGATTCGAAAACAGCACCCGCATGGCCGCCGAACTGTCGGTCAATGCCTTGGTCAGTTCCTTTGAAAAGGCCTGGGCATTGAACACGCCACCGGCCTCTAGGCTTGGCTGATTACGGAACAGCCGCAAGAAAGCCTCTTCGCGGATTGCGTTCCATTCGGCGCTGTCCGGGCCAAGGGTATCGCGGAGCTTCACAAGGTCACGCTCAAGGCCCTTCTTGGCCCCGATACCGGACCGCCCAAAGACGTAGTTTACCGCGTCGTCAGGACCAACGGCCAAACGCCTGGAACCGTCGCGCATCGGGGCGGTAAGCTCCTTTACAACGTCGTCTTGTTCGAATATCTGGCCAAAGCGGGACCGGGCAGAGCGGGCCGTTTTCCAAAGCTGGATCGTCGCCTCATCCCCGGATAGGAGGGCGTCCTTTAGCTGGCCTTCCAGGGCGTCGTCATACTGCCGGATCATGGCTCGGATGCCAGCGGCCTCTTGTTTACTGGCCGCTCCACCGGCAGAGGTCGTGGCCCGTCGCCGCCAAGCTTCAAGGGCATTCAGGTTGACACCGGAAACCCGCGTGCCGGGGGCGGCCTTGGTAATCTGATCAAAGCTTTTCAGCAGATTGGCCATGTTGGCGAACTGCTGCGGGTCGTAGCTCTGGACGGCTTGGCGCATGGTGCGCCCCAGATCACTGACGGCCTGACCGCCGAAGAATGCCGGGGCCGTTTCACTGGCAGCCCTGGCCGTGTCGTAAGCCTGATCGACACCGCGCCGGGCTGCTTCCCGCTGTGCAACCAGGGAATCCTGTACGCCTGCCGCGCCTTGGCCGGGCTGTGCCACCTGAGCCTGCCCACCGGAAAGCCTGCTTTGGATAGCGGGAATATTGCCCCTCAGGGCCGCTTGCTGCTGGGCCTGGGTATCAAGCAAGAGGCTCTGGGCTTCCTGTCCGAGAACACCCTTCTTCGCTTCACCCTCAAGCGCCATAGCGGTGGGATTGCGGGCGGCCTGGGCACCGGTCAGGGAAACGGGATTGGGCAAGGTCTGCGCCTCTGCCTGCCGGGCAGCCGCCGCAACGTCATCGGTTTGCCGGGCGATGGCTGAAAGTTGGTCAGCCATGGCCGGGGAAATCTCATCCGGGTTGATGCCGCTATCCCGAAGGATATTCCGGCCCCGGTCTGTAAGGCCGCTCCCTTGCCGGTAAAGCGCGGGGCTGCCAAACACGGCCCGAAGCCCAGGAATGCGCTGCAAGGCCATCAGGGCCCCCTCAAAGCCCATACCGGTAGCGCCGGTCATCGCGGCCCTGCCCAGGTCCACTTGCTGCCCGGAGCCCGCGCCCCTGGCCGCCAAGTCCTGCACCACAGAGCCCGCGAAACCGCCCGCGCCAGCGCCGGTCAGTCGGCCAATGCCGCCAGCGACAACGCCACCGGCCCTTGCGGCTGGGTTCATGGTGCCTGCCAGGATTCCGCCCTCGGCAATCAGGCCGCGTGCATCCTGGCCGGAGAAGCCGGAGCGGTTGACATAAAACCGTTCATCGCCAATACGGACTATGGGATTGCCGAAACGATCCTCAGAAAAGCGGGCTTCAGGAAACTGCTCTCTGATAATGTTTATCTGCCCCTGAGGATCGCGCGCCAGTGCGAGGCCGGAGACTACCGTCTCCATCTTCGCGCGCTGATCAAGAGGGTACTGCTTGCCTGTGCGGTCGCTGGGGTTGGCGACACCGCCCAACATGGTGCGGTTGCCAAAGACTGTGCCCAGCTCCGGCAGGTCGAATTCTGATTGGCCCTCAAAGGCATCGGCGACACCGCCAGCGAAATCCTTGGCGCGATCAAGGAGCGGCCTGTCAGTCCTCAAAACAATGCCGTCTTCCGGCTCTCTTGACCTTGCTGTTTCCTGCCGCGCCGCCTCTATGCGTTGCTCCAGAGTCTGCGGACCAACGGGTGGGGCGCTTCCACCACCACCGGCCCGCGCTGCGTTCATCCTCTCTTCAAGGCTTGCCATCGGTCAGTATCCAAACCGCTCTAGCGCACGGCCTACCTCTTCACGTTGACGCGGGGTAAGGGCCTCCAAGTCTAGTGAAGTCAGATCCTCTAAGCTCATCTTGGAGAATCTTCCGCCGCCCATGGGCTCCCCATATTTGGCAGTATCGCCCGGCTTGATTCCCACATTGACGATATCGGAATAAATCCGCTGGACGCGCCGAAGGTTGAAAATGAATTGCTCTTTTGTCTGCGCCTGATCCAGGCTACCGATAGTGGCTTGAAGCAGTCTGTTTTCAAACTCTGACACCTGACCAAGCGCCCCGCCAGTTGGGGAGGCATCTCGCATCTGCTGCAATCGGTCAAAGCCGATGTTTGCCTTAACGCCATCAAGCAACAGAGCGGTATCGCTTGCCCCCGTACCTCGGATGACAGAAAGGTATGAGCCAGCACCGCTAACGGGGAATCTAGAGTTTTCCACCAGATCGATAATCCGGTCGATATCCTGCGTCACCACGTCGGCATAGATTGCCTTCTGCTTGTCTCCCGCCGCTCCGGCCTGCTCGGCGTCTTCGATCTTCCTGGCTGCCGGGCCGCCCGCAATAGGCACCGCAACCGGCGTCCGGTATCCTTGCGAGTTTTCTTCAAGTAAAACGCTGCCGTCTGGATTCCGTGCCCAAACATGATCCTTGGGAGCAACGCCATAAACGGGGTCTTTAGCGCCGCCAAAAGTCACTGTGTTAATGTTCCGTCCCGCCTGCTTAAGATCGATCTGCTGCGCCAATTCCTCAGGTGTTAGCAGCTTGCTTTGCCGAGGCTTGTTGGGCGCGGTGAAAATCGGCTGGCCGGTCAGCGGGTCAACAAGGCTGCTTCCCGGCGCGACGGACATTGGTTTGTTTTCCATCTGCATCGCAAAGCGCGCGGCTTGTACCACCATGTTGTTCCGGGCCTGACCGAACTCGGGATCGAACTCGGGCGGTATGTCTGAAATGTCGCCGCCCATAGATGCAAACGCCTGCCGTGCCCGGCTATGACTCTCCTGATCGTTTACCCCCTCGAAGGCCGACACAATCATCGGAGCCTCTAGCTTCTGCCGGGCTAGTCTTGCTTCGCTCTGGCCCTGATAAAAGCTCTGCCAGTCCTTACCGGCCTGGGGGTCAATTACAGCCGCCTGCCGAGTGAATTCTTCATCACTCATAGCGGGACCGCCGCCGGGGGCCTGTCGTCCGGTTTCCCAGGTAATGCCCTTCTGCTGGTCAAAGCCGCCATGCTTCAGAGCGGCCAAGCTTTGCAGTTGGGTAGCCTTTTCGCGGGCCTGATCCCTCGCCAAGGCCTCATCCTGAAGGCTCTTGAGCGTCAGGCCTTTCTTGAGCGAGCCCGCTACATCGACTGGTGTCACTGCCATTATGAAAACCACTTTCTGAGCGAATAACTTGGTCCGCCGGGAATCTCGCTCGAAGCAAGGAGATTATTCAGGGTGGTGTTGAATGCAGAGCCTACGCCCTCATAACCTGATCGCCGGGCGGCGGCGGCGTCGGTGTTCGCCCCACCGACATTGACCATCAGATTGTTGGCCGCTGTGTTGTCCTGTGCCACAGCACCGGAACCGAGCCCTGCCAGCGAAGTCATTCGATTGAAACCGCGATCATACTCAGCAGAGCCGATATCCTGGCCGAAGCGGGTAAGGGCCTTTGCCTGCCCACCGGAGTTCAAGCGCCCTCGCGCAGCCGCCGAGCGATCAAGCGCCTTCACACCCTCGCCAACGCGGAAGTCATAGCCGGGGGAAGTCCTGAAATCCTTATCCCCGGTAATGTAAGTGTCGCGAAGGTTGGAAAGCGCCAGATTGGCCGTCTGCCGGTAAGGCGCGGTATCCGCACGCTGCTGCTTGTAAATGTCATAACTGAAGTCGCGGTTCTTGTCGGCGGCCTTGCGCGCTTCTCTGGCACCGAGATATGAGGCACCTGCTTGAATTCCGCCGCCGATAAATGAAGCTACATCACCAAATAAGCTCATTGATCGTTCCCTTAGTCTCGCTGCGAGCGGTCGCGACCGCCCCGGCTGCTGCCGCTGCCACCACCTCCACGGCCACCACCGCGCCCGCCTCGGCCTCCACGGTCGCCGCCACGATCACCAGCAGCAGAAGCGCCACCAAGTGAAGCAAGGCTACCGTTGCCGCCCACAACCTCATCACCGAAGAACCCCAATGGACCAACACGGCCCACCGCTCGCTCCTTTGCAATTCCAGGATCAAACGCCCCGCGATAACCGCCACCTAATTCTTCTGCTGATCGGCCCTCATACTGTGACGGCAACCGCCCGGCCTCGCCAAGCTGGCCCTGGAAGGTGTCCAGCTCATTGCCCAATGTGCCCACCCCCAGATCATTGAGGCCTAGCACCGCCATAGCGTTTTCCCAGAACCCAACACCCGGAAGCCCTTCTGCTCTGAGTCGCTGATCCAAGATTGACGCATTAGCTCCCCGCGCACCCCCTTTCATAAGGGCCGCGAATGCGCCGAACGGCTGCGGGCCAAAACCGGCCACATCCAAAACGTCGCCGTACAATCCATCTAGTGGTGTGTACTCGTCGTGAATTCCCACCGGATCGCCGAAGCCCCGATCAAACGAACCACCCCCGCCGAAACCTCTATCTGAGCCCCTGTCACCCAGGAAACCAAGGCTCTCAATATCCTCTTCCCCCGACAGTCCCGGCCCCGGCAGGCCAACGTCAGCCGCACCGGATGAACCGCCCCCGGAGCCACCGCCGCCAAGGCTTGCGAGGCTCATCGGATTAGGCGCGGCGGCATCATCAGCACCACCGCCCTGGCCCTCACCAATGCCGGAGGGGCCGCGCCTGCCCTGGCCCGCCTCAATGGCATAGAGCCAAGGAATATCAGCCGTGTCGGCCTGCCCGGAGTAAGCAAAGTCGCGCTTCTGCCGGTTCTGGGCCGCATAGGGGTCGCGAAGATCAGCGAGGCTTGGCATGAATCGGTTTTCCTTTTAACTAACTGCGTAAGCGTCACAAGCATGAAAGGCCTGCATAAGTCCTGCCCAGGCTTCATCGCGTTTTCGCAACACTGCGTCGGTTTGTTCGCCGTCCGCTTCCGCCAGCGTTTCCGCATAGGATCGCCCAAGCACTTCGGCACTGGCAGCCACGGCGTAGGGTGAAACACCAAAGCCGAAGTGGACAACTACCGGCCCGCCCGGATAGACGTGGCTGGCAGGCAGAGAGTATGAATCCCACGTCCGACCGGCGTCCTTTAAATCTCCGAAGAGGCTCAATTGCAGTGTCCTTTCATGGCTGAAAGACTACCACGGAACGGGCCGTTTTTCTATTCAGTTACAGTGGGTTAAGGTGACGTGTCACGGCGGAATTCAGCAGAGCTTCGATTCTGTTTCGACCGCCGCATCGCTCATCTTGGAAGTTGTCTCAACAGCCCTGTCTCGCATCAGGGATTCGGTTTCAAGCACGTCTCGCATAACAGAGGTTGTTTCGACTGCTGCATCGCTCATTGCGGAGGACACGGCAACCGCTGTATCGCGCATCAGGGATAGGGTGTCTTCAAAACACTGCTGCGCTGCGGTCAGGATTTGAAATGAAACATCGCTGCCCGTCAAAACATACGCGCCCGGCGACGCGGTAAGCCGGTGATTCCATAGTGTCGCTACCGCCGTGCCCGTCAGGCTGTAGTTGCCTGCCTCTGCGTTTACCCGCTTACCGACTGTCGTCTGGGCTGCTACTCCGGTGAGACTGTAAGCCCCGGCCTCTGCGGTCAGGGTGTCGCCAAGCAGTAAGCCCGCGTCGCTACCAGTGAGCGTGTAACTACCGGTCTGCGCGTCCAGGTGATAACCGATCAGCGTGGCGGCATCCTGGCCGGTTAGGGCATAAGCGCCCGCATCAGCTATGAGCCGATGCGCAACAAGCGTGTTCGCGGCGTTGCCGGTGACAGAGTAGCTGCCAGATTCGGCAGTTACCGAAGCTCCGGCAGCCGGGCGGATTACGATCCCTTGAGCGAGCCATGTCTCTGTGCTTGCGCCGGTAAAGGCACTCGGATCATCGCTTGCGGCGTTTAATTGCCTCCATGCAGAGCCAATTTCGCATCCCGAGTTAAAACCCGCGCCGCTGACAGTAAAGCTGCCGCCGGTATAGTTGGTTGGATAACCAGTAAAGGCGACATCATCATCGGTGGCACCGGCCATGGCGATGAACAGATTGTCAGCAGCACCCCAACTGGCCGTTATGTTGCCTGGGTCCCAACTGGTTCCAAAGGTGGCTGACCCTAGTACGCCTGCCTCGACACCGGCTATTGCCCCGAACCATCCGGTAACACGGAAAACATGGGCAACAGCCTCTTCGGCTGCCCCCGTTGCAACGTTAACGGCGGTCCCGTCTTCTGTGCCATCCGCCACCTTGGCATGAATGGTAAGGCGAACAGGGGCGGTCGCGCCTATTGTATTGTCTGCCAGTAATGTCCAGCCACTCGGATTTGTAACTGCGGCATTACCGTTTGCAGTAAACCCGATAACCAGAAGATCGCCAGAATCAACAACAGCGGGCATAGCCACGTTGTGCGTTGTGTTGGCTGAACTAAACGCGGTCGCCGTTGGCGCTGCTGTTGCGGGAAATGCCATATCTTACACCGGGGAAAACAACTCTATGGCCGCTCGCCAACTTGCTTACCCAGGCCCCGCGCCAGGAACGCACGCTCCATATCCAGATCGCTCAGGGCGGGCCGCTCGATAGCCTTGATCTGATCCTTGATCGGACGTAGCTGCGCCTGCAGCTCACCGATCTGTTGGCGCAAAGTGTCATACTGCCCGCGAAGCCCAGCGGCCTTAGCCTCGATGGCTTCTTTCTCTGCCGTGGCTTCCCAGAAGCGCAGCCGGGACTCTTCTTTCGAGAACATCATTTCCATTCTCCTACGCCAGCCCGAACAGGCCGTTGGTACCATCGAAATCAACCGTCAAAGTCTCGCCATTGGCCAGCGTTACGTTACTGCCGTGGTCGTAGTAGCCGATCAATGGGTCAGCCGGAGTGGTGGGCGTGTCGTTGTAAATCACGATGTAGCGGAACGTCGCCACCGCACCCGAGGCCGTGAGCGTCAGGTCTGCAAGGATAGGCCTATAGGTGCCCGACGTTTGGCCACCGCTGGACGTGGTGATAAGGCGCGAAGAGAGATTCGCATAGTTGATCTGTGTGATATCGGCCAGCACGGCATCAAGGCTCACGCTGGGCGCGCCAGCCATCAAAGCCACCACCAACTGATCCGTTTCCAGATCATGAACGCCGTGGGCCAGATCCTCCACGAACTGCTGGAATTTTACATATGTTGCCATCCGTTACCGGGCTCCGCTTACTGTGTGAATCACGCCCAAATATAACAGGACCGGGGGTGTTTTTACATTGCAACACAGTCGTTTAGCGTGACACGTCACTGCTCTGTTGCCGTCTATACGAAGCGGCGCAGTCATACAAAAACCAATCCAAGGCCTTCTGAATCTTCCTCCGGTCTCCCACATGGCCCGGTAACAGATAGTCGCGATCTATCAGCCATTGCACCATCGGCTTATCCACTTGCACCGGAATTGATCGGATACCCATGAGCCTGCGTTCACGCCATCGGCGCGTCCTGTCGCGGCTTGTCTGGCGAAACTTGGTAGCAGGTGGCGATCCTTGGTCATCGCCTTGTTGACGCCGTGTCGGCGTCGTCCCTGTGACGTGAAGATCCGGGGTCTTCGCCTCAATGGAGTGCTCATCGTTCATCGCACCAACTCCCAAAGTGGGAGGCTATGAGGCAGAGGCTTACGCCCATATCGCTGGCGGTGCCCATGGGCCATCATAATCGCATGATCGTTGTGTAATTCCACAACACTGCGCCGCCGGGCTCCGCAGAGCATCGGGCACAGCCCCCAGGCTCCTATCCGCTCATAGGGTGCAGCAGGATCAAGCCCGAACAATTCCGGGGCCGTCCATCCGAGATCAGCGGCCTTGTGCCCCCAGGCCTCTAAAAAGCCGATTGAGGCGGCCTGCAAATCCCCCCACCACTCGGCAGTGATTCCGCGCGGGGGCAAGGTGCGCCGAAGGGCCTCGATGCGGTCGCGCCAAACTATCGGCTCCGGTTTCGCGTCAAAGTGACGCGAAACCTGCTCGGGTTCTTCTTGCGCCAGCCGCTCGGCTTCCTGCCGGGGTAGCTCCCCGCAGAATTCCATGATTGCGGCCCGCTCCTCTCGGTCGCCGACATTCTCATAGGCCGTGCCATTAGTGCCATTAGTGCCGATAGCTAAACCATCAGGTGCAGCAAAGGGGGCGGCGGTCACTTCTGATTGACCTAACTGCGCTATTGGCACTAATGGCACGGGGGGAGTGGTTTCCAGCCTTGCGGCCATGTCGGACCATCTACCCATCGGAATGCACCCTCGGATTCACCGTATAATCCGATGATTGCCGCCCCGGAGTGTCCCCCGCCCGGCTTCCAGCTTCGAACAACCAATAGGCATCTTCCAGAACGCTAATTGCCTCTCTCACGTCTTCGGAAGTTTTGAGGCCCGGCACTCGCCATTCACGGCGGATAACCCTGGCGTTCACCGTCTGGATTTTCTCTTTGCGAATTCGTCTGGCGATATAGGAGGCTGCGCGCTCGGCTGGCGAAAGGCTCGCTTCGCCGTACACCCTCCGGGCCATCGGGCGTGCATACTCTTCAATGAAGTCGCAGGCATGGCCGACAGCATCGGCGGATATTTCAGAGGGGGATTCATCATCCCCAGCCGCCCAATTCATCAGCGACGAAACCAGCGCCAGCCGCAGGACGTAGCTGCCGAACTTCCCGACGTGAGAGCCATACAGCCCAACGGCATCGCTATCCTGGTCATAGGCGGCACCCTGCCACCGATAGAGGATATCCGCAGCGGCATCGGTAATGGAGAGAACGATGGGCGTTTTCCGCCCCTCTTCATCGGTCGCCAGATCCAGGCTAAGCAGTCTGCGGAAGGCCCTTAGAACGGGCTCGTTATCAACTTCGCCAGTCGGGGCCGTTGGGCGGATCGTGTGCGGCATGGTAAGCAGGAATCGGCTGGACAGCCCATCATCATCGCCGGTCATCAGGAGTGTATTCACCCGGTCAGGCTGTATGCCTCCGGTAATACTGACCGCCAAGTTTTCGATGATTACAGGCTCCGGCTTACTTGCCCGGTCAATCGTGTAGGACCGCCCGCCAAAGGCCTCAATCCACAAGGCCCGATCACTGCCGCCGCCGCTCTTATAGCGGTCGAATGACGACAGGAAACCGGATAACTCATCCCTCACACACAGCAGGCCACGGCGGTTTGCGCTGAGTAACTGCGTCAGTGCCTCCGGTGTCGTGTCGTTCGCGATAATGCGGGGCCGGGCCGGTTTGTCGGGCTCTACGGCAGTAGGGGGCATAAGAGGCGGCGGGGTTTCGTTCTTCGTCGCCGTCTTCACCTCGGCCTGCCAAGATTCTTTCTTGGCCTTCGCCCATTCCCTATCAGTTTCCCACTGGCGCACAACTTCGCTGTAGTCCGCCGACAAGTCCCGTTCGACTTCGGAGAGGGGTGACTTCGCTATATCGACGGCGGGTGACTTCCGGCTGCTTGGCCCGCCGATGATCCCCGACCAGATAACGCAAGGCTCATCCCACTTTCCGCGCGCCTTGATCCGTCTGGCATTGCCAACCAGTGAGGCGGCACAAGACAACAGGGGGTAGGCAACATAATCAATTGGAACGCTCACGCATTCGGCTCGTGAAGTAATCCAGTCCTTCCAGAAGGGATTGAACATATCCAGGGGAAGCGCCGGTGGGGGAAGCCTGCCCCCGTCCAGTACCGCCATATCGGGCAGGCTGAGAGCGGGCTCAAAGCTCACGATTTTTCCATCATCCATTAGGCCGCACTCCCCAAAAGAACGTCGTTGAAGTCAGTCTTTGGAGTAGTTGGCATATGGATTTTCACTTTCTTTCCTTGCGCCAACCAGCCATCGGCGGCCTTCTGCGCGGCCTCTAGGCCTGGGTTGAATTCGGTGCCGTCTGGCTTTTTGCTTTGGTCGTGGTCGCAGTAGATATCTACCCGCCTGACCTCATCAGGCAGGACTAGGCCGCGAATGCCGGAAGTGGACAATCCCGCCCATGTTGGCATCTCGAAACGCTGCTGAACGGATAAGCCGGTTTCGATGCCCTCGCAGACCGCCAGATGGTCGACAACCTGGGCAAGGCGAACCGCCCCGCCCGTACAGGGGCCGATCATCATCTTGGATTGCGTCACCGGGGCCTGCGTCCAACCTTCCCGGCCACCGGCCAGGAATGTGCGGTGCAGGCCGACAACATCGCGGGAAGGCGAAACGGCCACCGCCGCCAGCATCGCGGGAAGGTAAGCCCCGGTAGGGCCATGTTTCAGGCTGGGGGTGAATCGCAAAGTCTCTGGGAAGGGTCCACGCAATCCGCGCTCTCTCAGATACCGCTCTGCCGGGGTGTCCGCGATAGGCTGCCCCTGCCGCCAGATTTTGCGGGCGTAGTCTATCCTGCCCCGCTTCTCGGCTTCGGCCTGTTCGCGAATCTTGCGAAGGTCTGCCAAGCTTGGCGGGTGGTAATCCCGTTTCCGGCCCGCCAGCAAACCGCGTGAAATTGAAACGTCCAGAATGTCTCTGAAGGTACAATTCCTGAAGCAGGTCAGTAAAAGCCTGCCGTCGTCGGCCTCACAAATAGAGAGACTTTCGCCGCTGCCTTCGCAGACCGGGCACTGCGCCCGGCCGCGCCTGCCTGCCCAGTGCCCGCCAAGGCCTTTGGTGAGGGTTTCGGCTTCATGCCGCATGGTCGGGGCCCTCCTCGTCGCTGTCAGGCTCCCAAATGTCGGTAATCATGCCGTAGCGGGTGAAGAAGATTTCCCCACCTATGCCAGCGGTGCCCCAGATGATCGCCCGCTCGGTATCGTTGCAGCAGAGCCACACCATGGCCCGCTGCTCTGGGGTGAGACGTGACCACCGCTGTCGGTCGCCGCCAAAGGTGACGGCCTGAATGGTGCAGTCAACATCCGCAGATGAAAGGAGGCGGCTTGCCCTGGCTATAAAGCTACTGACGAATTCGTGGGGGCGGGTGAAGGCTACCCGCAACACTTCAGCCGCCCGGACGATGGCGGCGGCCTGCGCCGGTTCCCAGGCCACAAATCGCCCGCCATATGGTTCCAGGCCAAGCGCCTGAAGGTCCGGTAAGAAGACGGGCAATTCGCCGACACCCCGAGGGCGTCGGCGCTCGGTTGTCAGGAACGGAAGGAAGTCGATAATCTCCGCGCTCATTGGTCTTCACCCTCCGCATCCAAGGCATCGATGAAGGTTTCGAGCCAATCCTTGACGCTGGCATATAGCTCCCCCACGTCGTTGCGCTCGTCCACCGGGATATGCTTGGCGTACTTGCCGGGGTCGTTGGCGGAACAGAAGCCAGCGAAGCCCAGGACAATGCGGAACGGCTGGGAAACACCAGCGCCACCCTGTTGGGGAGGGTCAAAGTCATGGTCGATTCCATGGGTAGCTATCTGGTCGCGAAACCACTGTTGCGCATCGGGCGGGGCGTCGGCCCAAGCCGCCTTCATCTCATCAGCCCACTTGTCGTAGCCGTCATCGGGGCCCACGGGTGGTGAAGCCTCGGCAGCGTCGGACTTGTCGGGGGCCTGGGTCTTCGGCGGAGGTGCCGGTCTGGGTTTCGGTTCAGCCAACAGCCGGTTGACCTGCCGCTTGGACATGCCGGTTTTTTCAGCAGTATCGGCGGCGAAGCCCTTCTGGTGCTGGGGGGCCGCGCGTCGACCATCAGCGAGGCTGGTGGGACATGGCGTCCCACCTGTCTCTGCCTGCTGCTGTTCCCAAAGCTCCTTCCGGCGCTTCAGGTGCTCCCGCTTTTGGTCGGTGGTTAAATCTTGGCGGGCTAGGTTCTCGTCGACCTCCCACAACGCGGCTTCAAGCGGATCGTCACCGTCTTGAACTAGACATTCAATATAGCCCCAGCCGAGCCGCCGGGCGGCCTCTAGGCGGTGCGCACCGGCCACCAGCACGGGCACCTTGACGTAATGTTCTCCATCGATCTCCATTTCGTCGACGTAGCGGACCGAGGGCGGGGTTTTCAGGCCCAAATCCTCAATGGACTTCACCAGCACCTTGACCGCGGCCTCGTCAATCGGGCGGCGTTCTCCGATCACCTGAATGTGTGAGACATTCAGACATTCGATTTTCGTCTTCATGCCCCCTCTCCCAACGCTATGCGGGGCTCGATACCGAAGACGGCCAGCCGTTCCGCAGCCAGCGCCAGAGCTTCAAGCCTGTCGGCGTCACCGGGACTGGTGAGGGCGACGGCCAGGAAGTTCCGGCAATGCTGGATGGCCTTTTGCTGCTCGGGCGGAAGGTGCCTTACGCGGGGTGCGGAAGCCCTGAGGGCAACCACTCCGGGGCCTGCTTCGCGGAGGATGGGATATCGCCGTCGACCATCGGGCCGTCGCTCGGGGAGCCGGTAGATATTTACGTCGTCGGATCTTGTCATGCTGCTGTCCTTTTTTCGGGACGCAGCTACTTGTTCTTGAACCCTCGCTGAATTCTGCGTATATCTTGGAGGCCAACTCCGCATACGCAAAAATCAGATAGCGCCTTCGACCAAGCAGCCGCTCGGTTGGGGGCGTTTTCTATTCAGCGCCCTGTTCTGCTACACGTCGGATTGACGTCATGGTGATGAAGGTGCGACTGCCGATCTTCCGAACTTCAAGCGCACCCCTGTTGGTCAACCGCCATACTGAGGTATCGCTGATACCGCCAAGCAATTGCCGGGTCTGGGGGATAGACGCCAGAAGGGGCTCGCCGTGTTCAGCGGTCGCCTGGGGGCCGTCCTCGATGCTCTGGGTAGCTTCCATCTTTCTTTCCCTCTCTCGGCACCGCCTGGAAAGGCCGTGCACCGTTGCGGTAGGGATAGAAAAACAGAGGAAAAATTCGCGGCAAAATTACGCAAATTCCGCCGCTGACGATTGCGGCGGAATTAAACCGGCGGAGTTTTTTGGCTTGTTGTGCTGGGTCGCCCCACCCTGTCCTTGGTGGCCTTCCCTTCCACGTTCTTGGCCCCCCTTACCAGCCGCCTAGGGGCACCGGGGAATTTCGCCTTCAGGGCAGCCCAGTCGTCGTCTTCAGTGGTTTTGATGCCGTGGGACACCAAGAAGGGATAAAGGCCCTCCTTCAGCCACCGGGAGGCCTTGGCCTCACTATAACGGGGGGCGGAGTCTGCGGATTGATCAGCAGGTGTTGTGGCTTCACTCCACTCGGATGCGGGTAGGTCATGGGCGGCGGGCGGCGTGGCCGACTTGGAAGGGCCAAGCCAGCGAGCCAGACCAATCCACGATACGTCGACTTCGGTTATCTCATACTCGACCCACCTACCGCACTTCCTAAGCGTGCTGCGCCGCCAGTCCGCCTTAGCGTCATCCCAGGCGATGGCCTTCAACTCGGTTTTCGTGTCGTGACCATGCCATTCCTTGGAGCGGCCCCGCGTTCTTATTTGGCGGTCGCGAAAGGCCCGCTCCAGCGCCTCGGCACCGCCTTCCGCCTCTATGCCCTGGCTATCCAGAAATTCCAGAACCTCGGGCAGGGTGAGCCAGTCCGGTGGCGGTAAGGTGATCTTGCCGTCTGTCATGCTCCGCACCCTCCTATAGGCGCTCCTAGTTTTGGTGTGACGGCAACCCGGCTAGGATTTCCAGGCTTTCGGGAGCTACCCTAGCCGCCACGTCTCAAGGTTACTTCGCCCGCCTGATCGGTGTCACGTTGCCAGCGGCCCGGCGCTCGCTGAAACAGAAGGTTTCCCAGGCGGTCATCAATTCCCGCCGCCGGTCGAACAGGTCGCCGCGCTGATAAGCTGCTTCGGTTTTGTCCCTGACAGCATGGGCCAGGGCCTTCTCAGCCAGACGGGCGGGGTAGCTGGTCGATTCCTCGCACCAGTCACGGAAAGAGCTTCTAAAGCCGTGTGGAGTGCAGCTAAGCCCGGCCCGCCGTAGAATCTGAGTCAGGGTCATATCGGACATTGGATTGCCTTCTGTGCGCCCTTCGAACACCAGGGCGCTGGCTTTCTTCGTCCTTCGTAACTCCTGCATCCTCTCTAGAATGGCAACGGCCCGGTCGCACAGCGGGACACGATGTAACCGCCGCCCCTTCATGCGCTTGGCGGGGATAGTCCAAGTCTTTTCCTTCAGATCGATTTCAGACCATCGCACCCCCCGGCTTTCGCCGGAACGGCAGGCGGTAAGGATTGTGAATTCAAGGCATAGCCGGGTTGTCTCTGTCGCGGACAGATCCTCCAAGCCTGCAAAGAAGCCCGGAACGTCAGCCCAAGGCATCGCCTCGAAGTGCTTCTCTTCTTCGGGCCGTTCCGGCTGCTTGGGCAATCCTGCCTTGATCGACCTGAGAGGCGTTTCGATCTCCCGCCAGCCCTTGGAATGCCCGTAGTCCAGCACCTTACAGATACGCTGTAGGACGCGGCGGGCCGTCTCGGGCACCGTCAGCCAGATATCGGACACCACGTCCCGAACGTCTGGGCCGGTGATTTCGTTTATCGGGGTGTCGCCAAGCTTGGGGAAGGCATAGGCTTCAAGCGATGAAAGCCACTGCGCCCGGTGCTTGTCGTTCTTCCAGGCCTTCGTATGCTCGATATGGACAGCCTCAGCGGCGACGCGGAATGTCGGTGCGGGCTTTTTCTTCCGCTCCGCTACGGGGTTCTCTCCCCGCTTGAAAGCCTTTCGCATATCGGTTGCCAAGTCCCTGGCCTCCGACAGCGTGACGTCAGCCGCAGAGCCCAGACCGATATCCCGGCGCTTCCCCTTCACCTGAATTCGCAGAATCCATTTCCGCGCCTTGGCACTGGAAACCACCAGCATAAGCCCCTGGCCGTCGATATGACTGCCCGGCTTGGCGTGTTCCACTTTCTTGGCTGTCAGCTTCCCCACAGGATACCCCTTTGTGCCCGGCCCCACACTTGGCCCCACAAAAAATGTGGGGCTTGGGGAAAGGCTATGCAATACCCTGAAATGAAAGAAGGGGGTTTTCTTCAGGAATTCTGCGCCCTGTGGAGGGTTCGGAAAGGCCCTGAAATGCCTGTTATGAAGACACCCTCTCCGCCACAGGCTTTTCGCAAGGCGAAAAGCCGCCGACATCCAGCCGAGATCGCTGAGCGGCAGTCGTTTCGAAGAAATGACGAGAGCGTCTAGAGTTCGGACTTTCTCTCAGCAGGCCCGCCATTTTTCCTTTTTTCAGAATTACTTCTGGTCTTCCAGCAGCCGCCTGGCCGTGTCCCAGGGGCCGTAGTTGCGCGGGTGTGTGGTGTGAATGCCCCTCCTCAGGAGCTTTCTCTGCGGTTCAAAGTGGTTCTCGGAGGTAAAGGGGCCGCAAAAAAGCTCCGGCGTGGCAAGGTCTTCTCTCACGAAGAAGGCGTTGACCCCGGAAATCGAACAGCCGACCAGCAGATAGCCGCGCTCTTTGAGGAGATGTTCGTAGGCCTTCAGGGACGCCCCGAAGTAGTCCGTGCCATCCCATCTGTGTGCGGCGTTGTAGGCAATCACCCAATCGATCGTCGGACCTTTGCGGGCATTGTATTCGACAACGATCACACGCGGGTTTATGCAGCTGATTTCCTTCAGGACATGAAAGTCGTTGCCGTCGATGTCGACGGAGAGGAGATCAATTTCACCCTCGAAATACTCACCGATCAGACCGTTGATGTTGTGCGGATCAAGAAGCGCCAGCCTGATGTGGAGTCTATCCTGCGCAACGACATCGGCGAACTGCCGCTCTGCGCTGGCTATTTGTGACTCGTTGGCATCCATCCAAAGGCCGCGCCAGCCGTCCAGGATCAGCGCATGGGTGTTGTTTTCCAGCCCATTGCCGCAGCCGAATTCGACGAAGGTTCTCGGGCCGACACCGATGCGCTTGAAGATTTCGGCCAGGATACCGTCTTCGTCGGCCTGGGAGTAGAGAGCATAGCCAAAGGCGTTGAGCCGCTTTGTGTCACTGAATTTGTCCGACTCGATCAACGACCTGTACTCGCTGCGCAGGACTGACCACAGCAGGATCTCCTGGTCCCTGCGCAGTCGATAAAGATCCCTTTGCCCATCCTTGATGGCCCAAACGAGTTGACGCAGTTTCTGGAGCATCGGGATTGCCTCTGAAAGTAAGACCCAAGGCAGCGCTTGCCGCCCGGCCCGCCGACCGGCAGGGTTGTTTCATAGGCTCAGAAAAGGCGTGACAGTTGTGTGGGAAATCCAATATCACCCAGCCCGCGTTTGTTCTGCCACCGCCGGACAGAGGCCTCTAGCTAGCGGGGCAGGGCTTCGGCACCGCCCCTTATCCGCTCGGCATGGTGGCAGGCGACGAGGCGGTCCGAAAGCACTGAGCGCAGCGCCGGGGCCTGCGTGCAGGCGGTATCGGCGTAGGGGCAGCGTGGGGCGAAGTGGCAGCCCGGCGGCGGCGATAGAGGCGAAGGGATCTCGCCGCTGATCGGCTCGAAGCGCACCAGTGCGTCGTCTTCCAGCACCAGCTTCGGCACCGATGCCAGAAGTGCCGCCGTATAGGGGTGCGCCGGGTCGTCGAAAACCGCTGCGGTCTCTCCTTCCTCCACGATACGGCCGAGATACATCACCGCCATCCGGTCGCTGACATGACGCACCACCGAGAGATCATGACTGATGAACAGGCAGGTCAGGTCCAGGTCCCGGCGCAGATCCAGAAAGAGATTGATGACCTGGGCCTGGATCGACACGTCGAGAGAGGCAACCGGCTCGTCGCAGATCAGCAGGTCAGGTTGCATGGCAAGCGCCCGGGCGATGGCGATCCGCTGGCGCTGTCCGCCGGAGAACTGGTGCGGATAGCGTTCGGCGAAATCAGGGTCCAGTCCCACCCGCGCGAACCATTCGGCGACATAAGCCTTCGCCTTGTCGTGCTCCACCAGGCCGTGGCTGATGGGTCCCTCGGCAACGGCCTTGCCGACCTTCATGCGGGGGTCGAGCGAGGCGAAGGGGTCCTGAAACACCGTCTGAATCCGCGTCGTGGCCTTGCTGCCGTTCTGCATCACCGGCGCGCCGTCCAGCAGGACCGTTCCCTTGGTGGTCTGCAGGATGCCGGCGACGACACGGCCGAGGGTCGACTTCCCGCAGCCGGACTCGCCGACCACGCCGAGCGTACGCCCTTTCTCCAAGGACAGGGTAACGTCGTCCACGGCCCTGACCGGGCGCATGTCGACCGATGCGCCCAGCCTGGCGGCGATGCGGCCGCCCAGGGTGGGGGTCGGACGGAATTCCCGCGACACCCGGTCGATCTGCAGGAAGGTCGTCATGCCCCTGCCCCGGCGAGGTTCAGGGGGTGGTGGCAGCGCCACATCCGCTCTGCGTTTTGCTCTCTGGGCGGTTCCGCCTGACAGGCCGGATCGGCGTGCGGACAGCGCGGTGCGAAGGCACAGCCCGGCGGCAGCGACAGGAGGGAGGGGGTGGTGCCGGGAATTTGAACCAGGGCAGCGCCCGGCCGTGCCGTGGCCGGCAGCGAGGCGATCAGCCCTTTGGTATAGGGATGCCTGGGATCGCGCAGCACGCGGGCCACCGGACCTTCCTCCACAACCCGGCCCGCGTACATGACCAGCAGGCGGCTGGCGAGGCTCGATACCGTTGCCAGATCGTGGCTGATCCAGATCATCGCCGTGCCGGTCTGCTTTGCCAGCGCCCGCATCTCGTAGAGGATCTGCGATTGGATCGACACATCGAGCGCGGTGGTCGGCTCGTCCGCCACCACGACCGCCGGGTCGTGCAGCAGGGCGATGGCGATGGCCACGCGCTGGCGCATGCCGCCGGAGAACTGATGCGGATAGGCGTTCAGCCGGGCGGCCGGTTCGGGCAGGCCGACCTTCTGCAGCATCTCGACACAGCGGGCCTCCATCGCCTCGGCCGAAAGCCGGCGATGCGCTTCCAGCGCCATGAACATCTGCTGCCGGATGGTAAGTAGCGGGTTCAGGGTCGCGATCGGGTCCTGAAAGACCATGGCGATCTCGCGCCCGCGCCGGCGTCTCAATTCCTTCCCGGAGAGGCCGACCAGTTCCGTCCCGTTCAGGCGAATGCTGCCGCCGACGATGCGGCCGGGCTGATCCACCAGTCCCAGCAGCGAAAAGCCGGTGACGCTCTTGCCGGAACCTGATTCGCCGACCAGGCCGATGATCTCCCCCGGGTGCAGGGTGAAGCTGACGCCGTCCACCGCCTTCACCACGCCGTCGCGGGTGTCGAAGTGGGTGCAGAGATCGCGCACCTCGAGAACGGCGGTCATTTGCGCAGTCTCGGATTGAACTGGTCGCGGATCTGGTCGCCGACGAGGTTGATGGCAATGATCAGGATGATCAGGGCCACGCCGGGATAGACCGAAATCCAATAGCGCCCGCTCATCATGTAGGGAAAACCATTGGAAATAAGCATGCCCAGGCTCGGTTCGGTCACCGGCAGGCCAAGACCGAGAAAGCTGAGTGTCGCCTCCAGCGAAATCGCATAGGCGATCTGAACCGTCGCCACCACGATCAACGGCGGCAGGCAGTTCGGCAGCAGATGGCGCAGCACGACCTGGGCGCTGCTCAGCGGTGTCGCCAGCGCCGCTTCGATGTATTCCTTATGGCGTTCCCCTCTGGCCGCGCCATAGGCGGTGCGGGCGAAGTAGGCATACTGGGCCGCGACCAGTGCCGCGATCAACTGGCCCTTGCCCTGCCCCAGCAAGGCGACCAGGATCAGCGCCAGCAGGATGGGCGGAAAGGAAAGCTGCAGGTCGATTACCCGCATCAGCGCCGCTTCGATGCGTCCGCCCTTGTAGGCGGCGAAGATGCCGACGGAGGTTCCCAGAACCAGGCCCACGGCGCCGGCCGTCAGGCCGATCATGATCGAAATCCTGAGGCCGTAGAGAATCGCCGACAGCAGGTCGCGTCCCTGGGGGTCTGTCCCAAGAAGATGCGTATAGCCGCCGGAGCCGACGAAACCCGGGGGGCGGCGGGCGTCCAGGAAGGAAAGGTGCTCCAGGTCGTAAGGGTCCTGAGGCACGATAAAGGGGGCCAGGAGCGCCAGCAGGGCCATGAGGATGGCCACCGCCAGCGCGATGACGGCAATGCGGTTCTCGCAGTACTCGCTCCAGAAACGGCGTAACGGCGACTGCACGGGCGACTGCAGGGTGGACATCAGGCCCCCCTCGTGCGGATGCGCGGGTCGATCAGGGCGTAGACCACATCGACCGTCAGATTGATGAGCACGAAGAGCAGGGCGATCAGGATCAGATAGGCGACCATGACGGGCCGGTCGAGCACCGTGATGCTGTCGATGATCAGCTTGCCGACCCCGGGCCAGGAGAAAATCGTTTCCGTCACCACCGCGAAGGCCAGGGTCGATCCCAGCTCCAGCCCGAAGACGGTGACGATCGGAATGGAGATCAGCTTCAGGACATGGCGGCGCAGAATGCGGCCTTCTGAAATGCCGGCCGCGCGCGCGAACTTGATGGTGTCGGTCAACATGATCTCGCGGGTCCCGGCACGCGCCAGCCGGATCATCATCGCCAGCTTGAAAAAGGCGAGGTTCAGGGCCGGCAGCAGAATATGCGACAGACCGTCAAGGGTCAGGAAACTCCATTCCACGCCCAGGACCGTTACCACCTGGCCGCGGCTGCCGGCGGGCAGCCAGCCCAGGTTGACCGCGAAGGTCAGGATGAGAATCAGTCCGACCCAGAAAGAGGGAACGGAGAAACCGAGCACCGAGACCGCCATGATGGTTTTCGATATCCAGCTGTCGGGGCGATAGCCGGCATAGATGCCCAGGCCGACCCCCAGCACGGTGGCTGAGACGATGGAAATGAGCACCAGTTCCAGGGTCGCCGGCAAGCGCCCGGCAATCAGTTCCAGAACCGGCACGTTGTAGATGAAGGACCGCCCGAAATCGCCCTGGACGAGGTTCGCGACGAAGATGAAGTACTGCTCCCAGAGCGGCAGGTCCAGGCCGAGGCGGCGAATGACCTCGGCGCGGATTTCCTGCGTCGCGTCCGGCGGAATGATGATCTCAACGGGGTTGCCGATGGCATAGACGCCGACAAAGACAATGACCGACATGACGGCCATCACCACGCTTGCCTGAAGGATACGCTGGATGATGAAACCGAGCATGACGGCCCTAACCTAAGGCGGGGAAAGCAAGAGCCGGGGCCAGAGGCCCCGGCTCCGGTCTCACCTCTGGCCGCTCAGCTCTTCGGCTTGATGAAGAACGCCAGGGTATCCTCATCGAAACGCGGTGCAAAGGTCACACTGTTGGCCTTGGTGGCCCAAACCGTCTGCAGCTGGACCACCGGGATGTAGACCCGGTCGGCCATGGTTTCGACCATCGCCTGCTCATAGAGCTTGCGGCGGGGGTCGGCCTCCAGGGTCTTGGCCCCGGCCTGCATCAGTTCGTCGACCTTGTCGTTCTTGTATTCGACGCGGTTGAAGGCGCCCATCTTCACGTCCGGGTCGTTGGAATGGGCGAGGGAACCGAGCGTGTAGGAGGCTTCACCCGTCAGGGTACCCCAGCCATTCATGAACACCGAGTACTCGAGACGGGCCTGCGCCGGAAAGTAGACCGTCTTTGAAATGGCATTCACGTTGGTCTTGATGCCGATCTGGGTGAACATCTGCCCCAGGCCCTGACAGATCGAGCCGTCGCCCGGCAGGCGGTCCGAAGTGCAGTAGAGATCGATCTGGAAGCCGTCCGGATAGCCGGCCTCGGCCAGCAAGGCTTTGGCGCGCTCCACGTTGTGCTCGCGCGCCGGAATGTCTTCGCTGGAGCCGAAGAAGCCCGGCGGCATCATCTGGTTGGCCGGCTTGCCGAGACCTTCGAGAACGATGTCGACCATGGTCCCGCGGTCGATGGCCAGATCGAAGGCTTCACGCACCTTGGGGTCGCGCAGCGGGTTCTTATCCAGCTTGGCGCCGTCCTTGGCGCGGACCAGCGGGGTCTCTGCGCGCTGATCCAGCTGCAGGTTCATGATGTAGACGCTGTCGCCGACCGTGGCATCGATGGCCGGATCGCGCTGCAGGGCCTGATAGTCGATGGAGGAGACATAGTTGATGACATCGACCTGACCGGCCTTCAAAGCCGCCAGCCGGGAACTGTCGTTCGGGATCTCCTTGCGGATGACTTTTTCCCAGGCGCCCTTGCCGCGCCAGTAAGCGTCGAAGCGCTCCAGGACCAGGTCCCCTTTGGGTTCCCAGCTCACCAGTTTGTAAGGCCCGGTGCCGACCGCTGCCGGGCCGCCGTTGAAGCCTTCCGCCGCGGTCTCCGGCGTGGAGTAGTCCTTGGCCGCGTCCGAGCTGACAATGAAGAGACGCACGAAGTCGTAGGGCAGGGTCGCCGCCGGTCCGTTGGTCTTGATGTGGATGGTGAGGGGATCGATGATCTCGACCGTGGCCACGCGGCGCACATAGATGGTCGTCGTTGTCGGGCCGCTGACCACCGGAATGCGCTCGATGGAGAACTTCACGTCCTCGGCGTCGAAAGCCGAGCCGTCGTGGAAGGTCACGCCTTCGCGGAGTTTGAACTCCCAGGTCGTGTCGTCCAACGGCTTCCAGCTTGTCGCCAGACCGGGCTCGATCTGCAGATCGTCGCCGGACCACACGAGCGTGTCGTAGATGTGCTTGGCAGCCTCGGCATGGCTGCCCAGGGCGGAAAAGTGCGGGTCCAATGACTCCGGGCCACCCCGCACGCCGACGGTCAGCGTCTGGGACGAGGCAGCCCCCGCCGACAGCACCACACCCAGGGCGACAGCCGCGGATGCGAACAGTTGTCTCGTGTTCATCGTATCCCCCTCTCCCAGTTTTTGTAGAAACACCAACATAGTTCCTTATGGAACTTGTATAGCCAACGATGTTATGGAATATTCCATGTGTCAAGTTCTATGTGGAACTATATTACCGGTGACAAGATTGCCCATGACCAGTGAGAGCAGGCCCCATGCCGACTCGTAGCGATTTCACCGCGCCGACAAATCCGGGCGGCGTTTCAGGTCTGAACAGAATGACCGAGGCCAAGCTGTGGCGGAATCCCTGTCCCTTTGCTTTTCGCCTGAACAATCTGGCGCTGCACTACAATACGGCCTGCTACGACTGGGTGCAGCAGACGGAAGGGCTGAGCCGGATCGAATATGTCGTGATCTATTCCCTGGCCCTCTGCGAGGGCGGTCAGGCGCGCGACATCGCCCAGTCCTCGGGCTTTCCGAAAAACAGCCTATCGCGGGCCATCGCCGGTCTGGAAAAGTCCGGCCTGATCGTGCGCCGCCGCGATCCTGCCGACGGCCGCTCCCAGGCGCTCTACCTGACCGAGGCGGGCCAGGCCCTGTTTCAGCGCACCCTGCCGGCCTTCGAGCGGCGCGAGCGGGAAATGCTGAATGGCTTGAGCGCGGACGAGCAGTGCAGGCTGTCCAATCTGCTGGCCAAGGTGGTGCTGAACTGCACCCCTTTATCGGGCGAACTGCCCAATGAATCCTCTCCCAATGAATCCTCCAGTGAACCCGGTGCGTCGAATCCCAGGCGTCCGACAGGGAGTGAACGGGCATGATGATTTCCGAGATGAACTGGATGGACGTGGAGCGTCAGGTGGCCCGCGACACGCGCTGTGTGCTGCCGATCGGCTCCACCGAGCAGCACGCGCAGCTCTCCCTCTGCGTCGACATGATCCTGGCCGAACGGGTTGCCCGGGAGGCGGCGGAGCCGCTCAAGGTGCCGGTCTACCCGGTTATTCCCTACGGCCTGACCCCCTATTTCAGCGCTTATCCCGGCACCGTCACCCTGCGGGTCGAAACCCTGATGGCCCTGATGCGCGATATCATCACATCTCTGCGCCGCAGCGGCTTTCGCGAAATCCTGATCGTAAACGGCCACGGCGGTAACAACCCGGTCGGCGCCCTGGGACAGGAACTGATGGCGGAGTTCGGCGACATCTCGGTGCGCCTGCACAACTGGTGGGCCGCGCCGCAGACCATGGCGAAGGTCAAGGAGATCCACCCGCTCGGCAGCCATGCCAACTGGATGGAGAACTTTCCCTGGACCCGTCTGGCCCACGCGCCGGCGCCGGAGGGTGAAAAACTGCCCGCGGATTTCGACAGGGTGAGGGCCTCGACGCCGCAGGGCGCCAAGGAGCTGCTCGGCGACGGTAGTTTCGGCGGCCCCTGGCAGCTGCCCGACGATGCCGTGCTGGAGGTCTGGAAGGCCGGGGTCGAGGAAACCCGCGCCGCCATCGAAGGCCCCTGGCCGAACTGGGACGACTGATCATGAGCGAAGGTCCGGTCATGGCGGAAGAACCGGTTCTGATCTGGGGCGCCGGCGCGATCGGCGGCATTCTGGGTGCCTATTGGGCGAGAGCCGGGCGCGCGGTTGAGATGGTCGACATCGAAGCGGCGCATGCCCGGACCTGTTCCATCGAGGGGCTGCAGATCGAGGGCCCGGTGGAAGAGTTCCGTCAGGTCGTGAAGACCGTGACGCCCGGCGAAGTGAAAGGCCGCTACCGCCGTATCGTCTTGGCGGTGAAGGCGCAGGCCACGAAGTCCGCCATGACCCTGCTGCTGCCGCATCTGGCGGAGGACGGCTATGTGCTGTCGGCGCAGAACGGCCTGAACGAACGCCTCATCGCCGATATGGCCGGGCCGGGGCGTACCATGGGGGCCTTCGTCAACTACGGCAGCGACTGGCAGGAGCCGGGGCGCATTCTCTTCGGCAACCGCGGCGCGGTGGTGATCGGCGAGATCGACGGCAAGATCCGCCCGCGCACCCGGGAGATGCACGAATGGCTGCAGGTCTTCGAGCCCGAGGCGGTGCTGACCGAAGACATCTGGGCCTATCTCTGGGGCAAGCTGGGCTATGGCGCGATGCTTTTTGCGACGGCGCTGACGCCGGACAGCATGAGCGCCAACTTCGCCGACCCGGCGCGCATTCCAACGCTCATCGCCCTCGGCCGCGAAGTGATGGCCGTCGCGGAGGCCGAGAAGGTGACGCCGCGCGGCTTCAACGGCTTCGATCCGAAAGCCTATGCCCCGGGTGCCGACGAAGCGGCCGCCCGGGCCTCCATCGCCGCGCTTGCCGACTTCACCGCCCAAACCGCAAAGACCCATTCCGGAATCTGGCGCGATCTTGCGGTGCGTCGGCGCAAGACGGAGGTCGATCCGCAGATCGGCGTTATCGCGCAGATCGCGCAGTCCCATGGGATCGCCACGCCGGCGTTGACCCGGCTGGTCGCCCTGATCCACGATATTGAAGAGGGCCGGCGGCCGCAGTCCGGGGAAACCTTTGCCGTCCTTTCGGAAGCGCTCGGCCCTGAAGTGCCCGGCGCCGAAGTACCAAGCTCTGGAGTGGCCTGAATGACGCTTGCCCTTGTCACGGGTATCGTCGGCGGGATCGGCGCGGCCATCGCCCGCCGCCTGGCGGACGACGGTTTCGATGTGGTGGTCAGCGACCGCCCCGGCACGGCTTTCGATGATGCCGCCGCCGCGCTCGGCCTGCCCGCCTATGCGGCCGATCTGGGCAGGCGGGCGGACGTGGAGCGGCTGGTCGCGGCCATCACCCAGGCCCAGGGCGCGCCGGGCGTGCTGGTCAACTCCGCCGGCGGTGTCTGTGGTCAGGTCCATCAGGCAGTGGACAAGGTTTCGGAAGAGGACTGGCGTGCCGTCTTTGCCGCCAACACCGATAGTGCTTTCTTCCTGGCCCAGGCCCTGGCGCCGGCCATGCGGGCCCAGGGCAGTGGGCGAATCGTGACCATCAGCTCCGGCGCGGGCCTGAAGCCGAGCCTGACCGGTATCCAGGCTTACACCGCCGCCAAGCATGCGCTGGTCGGCCTGACCAGGCAACTGGCGCTGGAACTGGGCCCGGCGGGGATCACCGTGAATTCCGTGGCGCCCGGCTTCGTACTCTCCAACGACGCCACCCGGCGGCAGTGGGACAGTTACGGCGAAGCGGGACAGCAGGCGATGGTCGGGCGCATCCACCTGCGCCGCCTCGGCCAGCCTGAAGATATCGCCGGCGCGGTCTCCTTCCTCGCCGGCGCGGATGCGGCCTGGATCACCGGACAGGTGCTTTGCGTCGATGGAGGTCACACATGATTGATCCGGATATGACCGATCCTGTTCTTGTCCATTGCCAGGCTGGCCGCGACGCTTTCTTCCAGCGCTTAAGCCGCTATCTCGCCTGTCCCTCGGTCAGCACCGACCCGGCCTACCGCGAAGGGATGGCCGAGGCCCGCGCTTTCCTGAAGACGCTGCTTGCGGACTTTGGTTTCGCCAATTTCCAGGAACTGGATGGCGGCATCGGCGGCCATCCGGCCCTCTTCTGCGAATGGAACGGCGCGGCGGGCAAGCCCACCCTGCTGGTCTACGGCCACTACGACGTGCAGCCGCCGGACCCCCTGGAACTCTGGGACAGCCCGCCTTTCGAGGCGACGGAACGCGATGGCAGGCTCTATGCCCGCGGTATTTCCGACGACAAGGGCCCCAGCATGATCGCCTTGGAGGTGCTGGGCGCCTTTCTGGCGGTTGAAGGCCGGCTGCCGGTCAATGTGAAGATCCTGCTGGAGGGTGAAGAGGAGACAGGCTCGCCCTCTCTGCCCAATATCCTTGCAAAAAACAAGGTGCTGTTGACGGCGGATGCGATTCTCTCCGCCGACGGCGCGCGCTGGCGCGCGGACCTGCCCTCGGTGAATGTCGGTTCACGCGGCAACGGCGGTTTCGAGATCACGCTGCGCACGGCTGACATGGATCTGCACTCCGGGCGCTACGGCGGCGCGGTGCCCAACGCCCTGCATGAAATGGCAGCGCTCGTCGCCAGCCTGCACGACGGCGACTCCCGGGTCACCGTTCCGGGCTTCTACGACGGGATCGAGATGCCCGATGCGGCGACCCGGGCGGCGCTTGCCACCCTGCCTTTTAACGGTGCTGACTGGGCCGATGATGTGGGCACTTGCGAGAAGGGCGAGGCGGGCTATGCCACCCTGGAACGCCTTTGGGACCGGCCAACCTTGGAGGTCAACGGCCTCTGGGGCGGTTATCAGGGGGCCGGCGCCAAGACCATTGTTCCTAACGAGGCGCATGCCAAGTTCACCTTGCGTCTGGTTCCCGGCCAGGACCCGCACCATATCCGCAAACTGGTGCAGGACTATCTTATACGCCTCTGCCCGCGCTGCGTGACCCTGTCCATTGGCGGCGACCGCAGTTGGACCAAGGCCTACCGTGTGCCGCCGTCGCACCCCTTGCTGCTGGCCGCGGAGGCGGCGTTGACCGAGACGCTGGGCAGCAAGCCGCTGCGCGTGCGGATCGGGGCGACCCTGCCCCTGTCGGATCTGGTGGCGGAAATACTCGGCATCGACACGGTGATGTTTTCCTTCTCGACAGCGGATGAACGTTTCCATGCGCCCAACGAATTCCTGCGGCTCTCCGCTGTCGACGAGGGCATCGCGGCCTGGGTCACGATCCTGCGCAAGGTCGGGGCGCAATCGCCGGATGCCTACGCAGCTTATCGAAGGACTTGAGGGGTGGCTGGAACCGATTCGATGTAAGTCGAAAACGCTCTAGGCGCACCGCCCCAGGGCCTTTAGCAAACGCCCGGCGAGATCCTGTGGTTCCACGTTCAGCCAGGTCTCGTTGATCTTTACAGGCAGACAGTCAGCGCTGGGCGGCGGCAGCTTAAGTGCCTGTGAAAGGCCGGCGGCTTTGACTTTGTCTCCGTCCAGTACGGCACCCGGCAGGCGCAGCCGCACGATGTTGGTGCCGTCGGGAATGTGTTCCACGGTGACCGGGCCCTGATCTTCGACAAGTGCGAGAACGGCCTCGGCGGCGCTGCGTGTCCGGTGCCACCGCTCGGCATAGCCGGCAAGGGCATCCTTGGCCAGCAGCGCCGCCGGCCACATCTGATAGAGACTGCCGCCGAAGCGCCGCCGGTCATGAAACACGCCGTCGAGCATCGCAGCGGAGCCCGCCAGAACGCAGCCGAAAGGCGCGCCGAGGTATTTGTAGAGGGAGAGATAGACGATATCGAAAGGCGCGGCCATGTCAGCCGGCCGTTGGCCGCTATAGGCGCATTCGATCAGCATGCGGGCGCCGTCCAGAAAGAGAGGAATGCCGCGGTTCCCGGCCAGCCCGGTAATCGCCTTGATATCGGCCTGGGCAAAGCGTTGACCGAGGAGGCGGCGGTTCGGGCTTTCCATGGCGATGCAGCCGACGCGGCTTGCGACACGGGCGTCGGCGGTGCGGTCGAGCTCGGCCGCCACATCGTCAGCCGAAAAGCCGGCGCCCTCGCCCTCAAGCGGAACCATGGTGAAGCCGCCGAGGAGGGAGAGGTTGTCGCCGCTGTCGTTGAAGAGGTGGCTGTGGCGATGCACGACGACCCGCGCGCCGTCCGGTCCGGCAAGCAGGCGCAGGGCGATCAGATTGGCAAGGGTACCGGTTGGAAACATGACGGCGCGTTCCTTGCCCAGGAGGCGCGCGGCCTCTGCCTCCAGTTCCGTGACGGCGCCGCCGTTTCCGTAGTAGTCGGCTTCGATGGCGGTTTCCTGCGTCAGCCGTTGCAGGCGTGCGGCCATCTCCTTCGGCGCGGGAATATCGCCGTCATCGGCGAGGGAAACCAGGAACTGCGTGTCTTTTGACATGGAAGGTCATCCACTCTCTTTACGTTTGGCCGAGACCCAGGGGCGTCAGGCTTTGCTCATGGCGTCCGTGTAGCATAGAGGCAGCGGCCGACCGCTACCTTGCGGTCGCCGCCGTCGAACACCGTGACATCGGCGACACCGACGCTGCGGCCGCAGCGGACGATTTCCGCCGAGGCCCTGACCGTACCGCGCGACGGCCTCAGATAATCGGTGCGCAGGTCGATGGTCGGAACGAAGTAGCCAAGCTGGACGGCAAGAACATAATCCCCGGCGATGTCGATCAGGGAGGCGAGTACCCCGCCATGAAGCTGATCGTCGCCGGCCTGGCGCGCCAGCGATGGCTGGAAGGGTAGGCGGAAATCGATTCGCGGCGCCTCCAGGTCCAGGTGTTCGACCTCGATCCCGAGGAAGTGCTGAAACGGCGAGCGGTCGAGCGCGGCCTGCAGCCCTTCCGGGGATCTCAAGTCGGTCATGGCTCAAGAATAACCTTGCCGAAGACGCTGCGGTCTTCGATCAAGGCTTCCGCCTCGCGCGCCTGCTCGAGCGGCAGGACCTTGCTGATAACGGGCTTGATGCTGCCCCTGCGCACGCCGTCGAGCATGATCCGGATGTCTTCTGTCGACCATCCGTCGGAGCCGAGGATGTTGAGTTCGCGGACCCATATGTAGCGAATGTCGGTCTTTGGATCGAAACCCGCCGTGGCGCCGCAGGTCAGCAGGCGCCCGTTCTTGCGTAGACAGCGCAACGACGGCGCCCAGCTGTCACCGCCGGTGAAATTGACCGCGACATCGACGCCGCGCTTGCCGGTGATCCGCCAGGTCTCTGCGCTGAAGTCCTGTTCCTTGTAGTTGATCAGGTGATCCGCGCCGAGTTCGCGCAGGCGCTCCAGCTTGTCGGCGTCGCCGGCGGCGGCGATCACCGTGGCGCCGAGGTTGCGGGCGATCTGTACGCAGGCGTTGCCGACGCCGCCGCTGGCACCGAGTACGAGAATCGTCTCGCCCGACTGAAGCTTGCCGCGGCTGACCAGCATGCGCTGCGCCGTGCCATAGGCGACCGGCAGGCAGGCCGCCTCGCGATAGGACACCGCGTCGGGAATCATGATCGCATGGTCCGCCGGTACGGCGACTTTCTGCGCCATCCCCCCGGGCAGCTGTTCGCCCAGCATGCCCTTGGGGGTCGAGGGATTGATCAGAACCCGGTCGCCGAGGGCGAACCCGCTGACGCCGTCGCCGATTTCCGCGACCTCGCCGGCGATGTCGCCCCCGGATATGAAGGGCAGCGGCACCGGAAAGCCGGGCATGCCCCGGCGCACGAAGATGTCGAGGTGATTGAGCCCGCAGGCGTGGACGCGCACCACCAGCTCCCCGGCCCCCGCAACGGGGTCCGGCCAGTCCCGGTAAACCAGACCTTCGAGGCCGCCTTGCTTTTCGATGACCGCGGCCTTCATTGCCCGGACTCCTCTAGGGTGGACTGGATGAATTCGATGACCGCACCGCAGCCGGTCTCGGACCCGACGCGAAGGCAGCCGTTGTTCGTGGACAGCAGGGGCACATCGTTCTGCACCAACCAGTCTTCGGTCTGCCGGAGGCTGCGCACCCCGATTGCCGTGGCAACGACGCAGGGCAATGCGCCGGGCGGGGCGCAGTCCGGCAGGCGGTCCGCCAGATCCTTCGCCGATATGATCGCGAGAACGCCGGGCGTGAGATCGAAACGCCCGTTGCGTGGGCCGCCGAGAGCGGGCGTCAGGCGCGCAACGAGATCATCCGGATCGCTGCAGCAAAGGGTAACGGATTCCAACGAGAGGGCACCGTTGGGGTGCTCCATAAGCGCCGGCTGCCAGAGCACGCCGCGCGTCTGTTGCTCGATCACGATGAAGTCGGCCTCGGGATAGAGCGCCTCATCCAGGTTGGCGATGCTGAATTTTCCGGGCCGCGTTCCCTCGCCATAAGGGACGTCGCGGCCAAGCTGTGCCGGGGCGCTGATCCGGACGCCCTTGGCGCCCAGGGCCGCTGCCGTCGTGCCGGCGTCGTCGGTGCCGAAGGCGATGAGATGCAGGCCCTCATAGCGCGCAAGGCGCCTGTCGATATGGGCCTTGTAGAGATCCGCGTCGGTAATCCCCAGCAGTTCCAGATATCCCTGCCGGAACATCGCGCAGTGATTGCCGCTGCCCCAGGGGCCGATCTCACCATCCGGCGCCACCGGCCCCTTGTGGGAGCTGCGCGGGGTCAGTTGAAACCCGAGCCTGGTGTAGTTCCGCTCCGCCCTGTCGAGGTCGCCGACCACGACGGCGACGTGGTCCAGGTCCATCTCGCTGGTCATTTCACGCTGTCTCCTTGGCGCCAAAGCGTTCGTCGAGGTCGCGCTCAACGACGGTGCGGTCGTTCTTGCCTGCACCGTTCAGGGGGATCTGTTCGACGATCACGACATGGCGCGGATGGGCATAGGCCGGACCGTTGTCCAGGCAGTACTGCTTCAGGGCCGCTTCGTCGGCGGCCTCGGCCCGGGCGAGCATCACCATCGCCGCGGGGACATGACCCTTGAAGCTGTGGCGGATGGGAACCACGCAGGCATCGACGACGGCGGTATGGCTGAGCAGAAGGTTCTCGACCTCCTTGGGGTAGATGCTCTCTCCGGAGGATTTGAACATGTCGTCGGTGCGGCCACGGAAGTAGTAGAAGCCATCGCCGTCGCAAGCAAAGACGTCGCCGGTCTTCAGCCAGCCGTCGACGATCCGCTCGGCATTGACGGCGGGCAGATTGTGGTAACCCGGCGTCACGCCGGGATTGCGCACCCACAGCTCGCCGAAGCCGCCTTGGGTGACCCCATTGCTGTCGACCAGCTTCACCTCGCCCTCGGGCCAGGCGACGCCGCAACTGCCAAAGGGAACCGCGCGACCGTCGAGGGGCGGGCCGATCATGACCGGCCCGCCTTCGGTCAGGCCGTAGCTCTCGCTGACATCGACGCCGAAGGCCGACTGGATCTGTTCCATCAACTCCTCGGAGACCGGTGCAGAGCCGATCGACAGGGACTGCAGGGCGGAGAAGTCGAGACTCTCGATGAGGTCGCGGTGCTGAAGCAGGACCGAGAAGACCGACGGCACCGCGCCGGTCTTGGTGATGCGGTAGTCGGCCAGAGTCTGCAGGAAACGCCGGGGTTCGAAGTCGGGCAGAATGACCACCGTCGCGCCGACATTCAGCTTCGGCTTGATGGCCCCGGCCATGGCGTTCTTGTGATAGAGCGGCACGGCGGCCAGCACCCGGGCATCGGGATCGTAGGGCCAGTATTTCTTGAGGCAGTCAATCCACCAGAGTTGGCCGGCGTGGGTCAGGACGACACCCTTGGGCCGGCCCGTCGAACCCGATGTGTAGGGCTGGAAAGAGGGATGGTCGTCGGCGATGACCGGGGGCGCGAACTCGGCCGGCGTGCTCATCAGGGCGGGCTCATAGGCGCCCCAACCCTCGGGCGGGCTGTCCAGGGCCAGCCGGACCGGAAGCGCGGCGCTGTCGACCACCGCCACTATGACGCTGTTGACGGCCGGGTCGATCACGGCGCCCCGGCAGCCGGCATCGCGGATGGTGTAGTCCAGCGTATCGGCGCCGAGCTTGGTGTTCAGGGGCACCGGCACGATCCCGACGCGCATGGCCCCGTACATGATCTCGACGAACTCGAAGCGATTGCCGATGGACATTGCCAAGCGGTCGCCGGGCTGCAGGCCGAGCCCGGTGATCAGGGCGGCGAAACGGTCGAGGCGTGCCTCCAGCTCCGCGTAAGGAACCTGGCGTTCGGCGGCACCGGAAAGATCGATCATCGCGATCCGCTCAGGCCCGTCCAGGGCCGCCAGATGCGACCAGTATCCGAGGTTGTTGGCGCGGGGGTCGCCGGCCTCAAAACTTCCTATGCCCATTTTCGATTTTCTCCCTGGCCGCAGGTTGCGGCGTTGCGCCCGGCGATCTCGCCGCCGATGAAGCATTCCGCCAGGTTGCCGCCCGACATGTAGAGGTGGCCGAAAAGGCTGCCGCACTCACCCGCCGCGTAGAGGCCGGTGATCGGCTGACCGAAGGGATCGACGACCCTTTGCTGGGCGTCGTGTTCCGGACCGCCCTGGGTGTTCGAGACTATGGGGTGGACTTCGGCGACGTAGAAAGGCGGTTCGATGAGGGCATGAAGCGAGCTTGACGGGCGGCCGAAGTCGCGGTCGCTGCCGGCGTCGCAGGCCGCGTTCCAGCGGGCGATGCCGCCTTCGACCTGCTGCCTTTCAGCGCCGATCAGCGCCGCGAGAGAGGCGATGTCGCGGGCCGGCCGGAACAGTCCGCTGACGACCTCGTCCAGGTTGTCGGGGCTCCAGTCGTACTGCACCTCGGGATCGTTGCGGGTCGGTTTGCCGAGCGGGTAGAGGCTGCGCCCGGCGTTATCGGTGATCAGATAGGCGGGGTTGCGCGGGAATCCCTGGCGGCCGGGATCGAAAGCCGCCAGGGGCCGCGCGCCGGTATCCTGAACGTAGGGTTCGTACTCGTTCATGAATCGCCGGCCGTCCTGATCCAGCAGGATCCAGGCCATGAGCGGCAGGTCTTCCGCTGTGCTGCCGTCCGGGCCGGGTTGCCAGTCCGGCAGGCGCTTGACCCGCACGCCATAAGGATAAGCGGGATCGGGCAGGCGATAACCGTAGGAGCCGTGGTAGTGCCACATGTGCCAGAGCGCCGCGCCGGCGGCCTGGGCCATGCGGATGCCGTCACCGGTATTGTGTTTATAGGCGGCGTTCAGCGCCGGCCCGCCCGGCCAGTATTGCGACTGCAGTTCGGGCGACCCTTCAAAGCCGCCGCAGGCCAGGACGACGCCGCAACGGGCATGGACCGCTTGACCGTCAGCCAGAACCACGCCGTCGACGGTACCCTTCGAGCGCGTCAGGCGGCCGACCGGACTGCCCAGAGACACGGTGATCTGTTGCGCCTTCGCGGCGACGTTGTCCTCAAGGACCTTGAACAGCATCGCCCCCTGGGGTGCGCCGCGGACATGAGGGTAGCTGTCGCCGGGATCGAAGCCGGGGATCGCCTCGACATAGGCGAAGCCGAAGGTTTCGGCACCGGGGAGCGGATAGTTGCCGGGGGAGGAACGTTCCTCGACCGCCGCCCCGTTGATTCTGGCGAGATTGTGCAATCGGTCCGCCAGGCTGGTCATACCCTCGGCAAAGGCCCGCAGGACGCTGTCCGGGGTTTTGCCGCCGCAGGTGGACTGCAGGTAGGCGAAGGCCAGCTTCGCATCGCTGGCGATTCTCAACCCCCCGGCGGAGCAGATGGAGATGCCGCCGGGGCTCGATGCTTTTTCCAACAGCAGGACCTCGGCGCCGGCATCGGCGGCGGCGAGCGCCGCAACCGCGCCGGCATAGCCATAGCCGACAACGATCACATCATAGCTCTGAGCGATCGCATCGGTCATGACGATATCGAAACCGCGTCGGGAAAGAGGGCGCGCAGACCGTCCACCAGATCGGCGGTGATGGCGTCCAGCGCCTCTTCGCCTTTTTCCCTGGTGGCGAGCGTCGGGTCGCCGCGCACGCCGGTCTGGCTGAAGTCGATTCCCGCGCCGGCTTCCCCGCTGAAGACGGCGGGAAGGTAGAAGACGGTTTTCGGTGCCTCGATCATGTTGCCGTAATCCGGCACGGCCTTTTCCGCGCGCAGCCGCGCCGGGTCTATGGCCATGATCATGGCGGTTTCGTGTTCGTCGCCGTGGCCGCCCAACTTCTGCTCGAAGAGGACGTCGGCGGCGCGGCCGAGGTTGCTGATATGGGCCCCGGCGATGCGCACGCCGGTGGTTTCATAGAGCTCACGCAATTGAACGTTCACCAACGGTTCGGTGGAGACCCCGGTATTGAGGACGGCGAGGTTGCGAACCCCCTGATCGATGAACCCGCCCAGCAGGTCTTTCAGCAAGGCCGAGAATGTCTCCGGCGAGAGATGCTGGCTGCCGGGGTAGTGCCGGAACGCCGGGTAGTATCCGAAAGGCAGGATCGGCGCGACGACCACCGGCAGCACCGCCGCCAGGCGCTCTGCCATGGCGCGGGCCAGAAGATAGTCGGTGCAGAGCGGCAGATGGTGGCCGTGCTCCTTCGATGCGGCGCCGATCGGCAGCACCACGACAGCGCCGCGGTCGAACCATTCTTTGGCCTCGGGCCAGGTCAGGTCTTCCAGCCATACACCTTTCACGGTCGTTCCCTTCATCAAAGCCAGCGGTCGAGAAATCGGCGCACGTCCGGCCCCCAGATCGCCGCACCCTGACCGTAGAGAAAATGCCCCTCGTCGTTGGTCAGGCCGAAAGCGGGATAGACCCGGTGTTCGACCACCTTGTCGGTTCCCTTGAGCGAGGCGGCGAGTTCCACGGTGGGGCGGGTGCTGTAGTCGTTCGCGGCCTGCAGGAAGTAGATCGGCTGGGTCAGCTTGGTGGCGGCTGCAAGCATGGTCTCGCGCAGGCCGGGGGCTTTCTCCCAGTTTATCGCCGCACCGGCGAACTCCACGGCGCAGCGGAAACGGGCGCAGCGGGCCGCCGCCAGTAGCGTCACCGTGCCGCCGAAAGAGCTGCCCATCACGCCGATGTGCCGGCTGTCGATTTCCGGCAGGCCTTCGACATGCTCCAGTGCCGCAATCACGTCGTCGCTCTCGTCCGAGAGGCGCTTGGCAAGTTGGGCGTCATAGACCTCCGTGCCGTAGTCGGCGTGGACGTCATCGCGCCACGGTATTCCCGGCGAATTGCCGTAGCCGCGCCGATGCGGCAGGAAAGAAGCGATCCCCCAACTCATCAGCACCGCCGCGGTGCCCGGCCGGCAGACATCGGAAGTGCCTTGATGGATGCTGCTGCCGTGATTGGTGATCAGGCAGGGGAAGGGGCCGGCCCCCGGCGGTGTGTAGAGGTATCCCTTGAGATCCAGGTCGCTGCTTCTGAAGGCCGTCTCGGCCGGGACAATAGGAACACCGTCCAGCGACAGACTGCGCAGAACCGATTCCCGTTGTTCCGCCTGCCTGACGATGGCGCGGTTGAAGTTCGCGATCAGGGTCTGCATTTCCGCACGGACTTCGCTGAAGCGGGGGCTGTCATCGCGGCGCGCCAGGTCGCTTGCCTGTTCCGCCTCGCTCTCGAAGCGGCATTCCCAGTGGACGATCCTGCCGTCTACCTGGTTTCCGTCATCGTTGTGCGGGCACTCGACAAAGATCTCGCCGGTTTTCAGGCCCAGCTCCTCCCGGACGGAGTTGGCTTTGCGCCGGGTGCCCAGGACGTCTTCAAAGCGGCCCGGTTTGGGGTGATAGCTCGTGCGTTCGAAGATCATTGGCGAAAGGTCCCTTCTAACCGGGGAAATGGCAGGCAACGCTGTGGCGCGGCGCTATGCCTTGAAGTTTCGGGGCCGCATTGCGGCATTGTTCCTGTGCTTTGGGGCAGCGCAGATGAAACGGGCAACCGGGCGGCGGATCGATTGGGCTGGGAATATCCCCTTCCAGTACCTGCCGTTGGCCGCGTCTGCTGACATCGGGCTCGGGAATGGCTGAGATCAGGGCGCGGGTATAGGGATGCTGCGGAGCATCGAAGAGCGCTGCCTCCGGGGCGAGTTCCACGATGCGCCCGAGGTACATCACCGCCACGCGGTGACTGAGGAAGCGGATGACGCCGAGATTGTGGGAGATGAATACCAGGGTGACATTGGTCTGGCGTTGGATGTCGCTCAGCAGGTTGAGGATCTGGGCCTGCACCGACACATCCAAGGCCGAGACCGCTTCGTCGCAGACGATGAGCTTGGGTTTCAGCGCAAGCGCCCGGGCGATGCCGATGCGCTGGCGCTGACCGCCGCTGAAGGCATGGGGGTAGCGGTCGGCATAAGCGATCGGCAGCTTCACGATGTCCATGACTTCATCGACGCGGGCCTGTATCTCCCTTCGGCCGGCGCCAAAGTTCTCAAGCGGCTCGGCAATGATGTCGCGCACCTTCATGCGCGGATTGAGGGAGGAGTAGGGGTCCTGAAAAACAATCTGGATTTCGCGGCGCAGGTCGCGCATCTGGCCCGGCGGCAGCCGGGTGATGTCGCGGCCCTGGAATTCGATACGCCCCTCTGTGGCCTGGGTCAGGCGCAGGATGAGGCGGCCCAGGGTCGTTTTTCCGCAACCACTCTCTCCGACGATGCCGAGGGTCTCGCCCGGCATCACTTCAAGGGTCACATCGTTTACCGCGCGCAGCGAGGAAAGCACCTTGCCGAAGGCGCTGGATGTGACGGTGAAGTCCTTCGTCACGCCCTGAAGCTTGAGGATCGGAGCCACGGTCATAACGCGACCCCCAGGCCGGCATCGAGCAGGCTGTAGTCCTCATCCAGGCGTTTGCAGCGGGCGGCATGATTCGACCCGACCGTCTGAAGAGACGGGGTGCCGTCGCGGCAGAGGTCTGCCGCGATCGGGCAGCGGGGATGGAAGCGGCAGCCGCCCGGCAGATCGGTCGGCGGCGGGGTCGTCCCTTCGATCATCGGCAATACGGCCTGCTTGCTGCGTGCCGAGGGAATCGACCGCAGCAGCAGGCGGGTATAGGGATGCAGGGGATGCTGGAACAGGCTGTCGGCCGGCGACTGCTCGACGACCTGCCCGGCGTACATGACGATGACCCGGTCGGCCATTTCCGCAATGACGCCCATGTCGTGGGTGATCAGCAGAACCGCCATGCCGTAGTCGTTGCGCAGGTCCGAGATCAGGCTGAGAATCTGGGCCTGGATGGTGACGTCCAGCGCGGTGGTCGGCTCGTCGGCGATCAGAAGCTTCGAGCGGCAGGCCAGCGCCATGGCGATCATGATGCGCTGCTTCATGCCGCCGGAGAGTTGGTGGGGATAGTCATCCGCCCGCGATCCGGCCGCCGGAATGCCGACGCGGTCCATGAGTGCGATGGCTTTTTTGCGCGCTTCGGCCGCGCTTGTATCGAAATGCTCGGTCAGGACCTCGGCGATCTGGAAGCCGACCGGAAGAACCGGGTTCAGGCTGGTGCTCGGCTCCTGGAAGATCATGGCGACATCGCGGCCGCGCACACCCCGCATCTCCTTGTGGGTGAGCGCCGTAAGGTCGGCGCCGTCCAGCACGATGCGGCCGCTGTCGATCTTCCCCTGGGCCCCCAGAAGACCCATGACCGCCAGGGAGGTGACGGACTTGCCGGAGCCGCTTTCGCCCACGATGCCGACGATTTCGCCCGATCCGATGGTGAAGTTGATGTCGTCCAGAACCTGCACCGGTCCATGCAGGCCGTCGAAGGAGACCGAGACCCCCTCGACCGTCAGCAGGTTGGTTTGTCCCCGGGCGGTCATCGGTCACGCACGCGCGGATCGAGGATATCGCGCAGGCCGTCGCCGAGCAGATTGAAACCGACCATGGTGATCCCCAGCGCCAGGCTGGCGTAGAGGGCCAGGTGCGGGTCGGTGCGCAATTGCGAGAGGCCGTCGCGGATCATGCCGCCCCAGGTCGGCTCGGGTTCCTGAACGCCGATGCCCAGGAAGCTCAAGGTTGCCTCCGCCATGATGATGAAGCCTACGCCGATCGACGCGCGAACGATCAGCGGGGCGATGATGTTGGGCAGAAAGTGACGCCGCATGATCCTGTGCACCGGCGTTCCCGAAGCGATCGCCGCTTCGACGAACAGCTCCGACTTCAATGAAAGCACGAGGGACCGTGTCAGCCGGGCGATGCCGGGCCACCATACGATCGATAGCGCGATAATGACGGTGAGCTTGCCGGGCCCCAGCATTGCCGCGATCAGGATGGCAAAGATAAGCTCGGGAAAGGCGAAGATGATATCGACAGTGCGCATGATCACCGTATCGACCCAGCCGCCGAAGTAGGCGGCGCACATGCCCAGTATGGTTCCTACCGTCAGGGTGATCGCCAATACCGAAACGGCAACCAGGAGGGATACCCGCGCACCGACGATCACCCGGCTGAAGACGTCGCGCCCCAGGGCGTCGGCGCCGAACCAGAAATCCTCGCCGGGCGGTTCCCAGACCGTCAGCATGTTTACCTTCTCGACATCATAGGGAACGATCCAGGGCGCCAGCAGGGCCGCCGCGACGACAAGGGCGACGATGATCGAGCCGATCATGGCGTTGCGGTTGCGGCGGAAGCGGATGATGAATTCGGACTGAGGTCTCTCCGGTCCGCTTGCGCTCTCTCCGGCCATGGCTCAGCTTTCCCCCGCGTCAAGGCGGATGCGCGGGTCCAGGGCGGCATAGAGCAGGTCGATGATCAGATTGATGAGCGAATAAAAGACCGTGAACAGCAGCACGATCGACATCGTGACCGGATAGTCGCGGGCGAAGATCGACTCAATCGCCATGCGGCCGAGGCCGGGAATGTTGAAGATGGTCTCCACCACGAAGGTGCCGGAGAGCAGCCCGCCGAAGATGATGCCGATGGTCGTCAGCAAGGGCACCAGCGTGTTGCGCAGCGCATGGCGGTAGATCACCAGGCGCTCGCGCACCCCCTTGGCTCGCGCGGTGCGGATGTAGTCCTGCTGCAGCACCTCCAGCATGTAGGTACGGGTCAGCCGGGCGATATAGGCGGTCGGCGGGATGACCAGAATGGTCACCGGCAGGATTAGCTGGTCGGCGCCGCCCCAGCCCGCAACCGGTACCAGGCCCAGCTTGATGGAAAACAGATAGACGAGGAAAGCAGCCATCGCGAAGTTCGGCACCGAGATACCGGCGACCAGGATCAGGATGACCAGCGTATCGGCCCAGGTGTTCTGGCGGATCGCCACGAAGACGCCGAGGCTGACGCCAAGCGGCACGGCGATAGCGATGGATACCAAGGCGAGGACCGGACTGATGGTCAGGCCCCCGGCGATGACGTCGATCACCGGCGTGCCGGCGAAGCGGAACGAGAGACCGAAGGTTCCGTTGGCGATGTTCCCGAGGTAGTCGAGAAACTGGACCCAGAGGGCCCTGTCGAGCCCGTACTCGGCACGCAGACGCGCTTCGAGGACCGGATCGCCGGAGCGGTCGCTGAGCAGCGCCAGGATCGGGTCGCCGGGCACGAACTGCACGGCAATGAAGGTCAGGAGGACGGCGATGAACCACACCGCCACCAGGCCAAGTATGCGTCGCATGGCATAGCCGACCATGGTTTCCCCCGGACCTCCTTGTCGAGCAGCAGAACCCCTATCGTCTGGAAGTTACCGGTTTACGGCAACCTCATTAAAAGGCAGGAAGCGGAAGGGGATCAGATTCACCCCGGATACATACGGCTTCTTCAAGGCGACCTGCATGCGCACGGTCGTCGGGCAGGTACCCCAATCGTCCAGCAGGATCTGCTCGGCCTTGTTGTAGAGCGCGTAGCGGGACTTTTCATCCGCGGTCTTCTGCGACTCCTCGATCAGCTTGTCGAAATCGTCGTTCTGCCAGCGCGAGCGATTGTACTTGCTCGGGCCATACCAGACCTGGCTGAGGAAGTAGAGGGCGTCCGGATAGCCGGCCGACCAGCCCCAGGGGAAGAACGCCACTTCGCCGGCATTCATTTTCTTGATGTGGCTGCCGCGCTCGACGACCTCCACCTCGACCGGCATGCCCAGAACGTCCTTGAGCTGGCTGGCGAAGTAGGCGATGTCGTTCTTGTTGGGCTCGGTGCTGGTGACCTTGATGGGGGGCAGACCCTTGCCGCCCGGATAGCCGGCCTCGGCCAACAGTTTCTTCGCCGTATCCGGGTCGTAGGGAATCGGCTTCAGGTCGGGATTGTATCCCGCTACACCCGGGGTGACCTGGCCGTAGAGCGGGAAGGCGGCGCCGCCGTAAAGCCCCTTGGCCATGGCATCCCGGTCAAAGGCAATGCACACCGCCTGGCGGACACGGATGTCCTTGAAGGGTTCGTACTGGGTCTGGTTCATGCCCAGGTAGCGGATCTGCGCCGCCGGTGCGGTGATCCGCTGCCCCTCGAACTGATCGTCTTTCAGGATGCGGCGTATCGTGCCCTGATCGGCATAGACGAGATCGAGCTCGCCTGCTTCATACATCGAAACCGCTGTGTCGCCGCTCGGTACGACAAGAAAACGGACGCCTTCGGTTTTGGGGCTGCCGTCCCAGTAGTCCTTATGGGCGGCGAGCTGGACTTCCTGTCCGCGCTTCCAGGCGACGAATTTGAAAGGCCCGGTTCCGGCGGAGGCCTTGGTCGCCCAATCGGCGCCATGTTCCGCCACGATGCCGCTGTCCATGAAGAAGAACGGATAGATCGGGAACAGAACGTCCGGGCTGGTGAAGCGCACATCCAGCGTGTGTTCGTCTACGGCCTTCACCCCTTCAAGCGTCGTCGTCTTGCCCTCCTTGACGGCATCGGCACCGACGATGCCGTCAAGATACTCGGAGTTCAATCCGCCCTTGTTGCCCGGAATGAGCAGTTGCTCGAAAGTGTATTTGACGTCTTTCGCGGTGAAGTCTCGTCCACTGTGAAACTTGACACCTTTGCGCAGCTCGAAGCGGAAGCCGAGGTTGTCGTCATGGGCCTTCCAGCCGGTGGCCAGGGCCGGCACGACATTGCCGTCCTTGTCCAGGCCGACGAAACCCTCATAGATATTCATCAGGATGTCGCCCGAGATCAGCTCCGAATAAGTGATCGGATCGACCATGGACGGATCGGCGTTGATGTTGGTTCTGAGTTCGGCGGCGCTGCCCGGGCTCGATATCATCGTCGCCAAGGCCAGTGAGGCCGCACCGATAATCGTTGGGACCGTGTAAACCCTCATTGCTCAACTCCCCTGTTCACCTGGCGGCGCCGTTTTTTACGGAAGCCATCAGGTACGCCAGGGCAGTGAAATCATCACCGATCCCTGGCCGTGCGTGATTTTCGCACCGGAAACCGTCTTATCGACGGGCTTCTTGGCAGTTCACCGGTTAAATCTGTTGATCCGGTGTAAGAAATGATCTTATGGAAGACTATCTGGACAGTTTGCCGGGAGACAACCCGGCGAAACGCCGAAAGATGCGGGCTTGCCCGTTGATTTGGGGGGGAACCATTGATGAAACGTCGCCATGACCGAACCGACCGCGAGCTGCTGGCTCTGCTGAAAGCGAACGCACGCGAGCCGACGGCATCGCTGGCCCGCAAGCTCGATCTTTCCCGCTCCGCCATTCAGGAACGCATTTCGCGTCTGGAGCGCGAAGGGGTGATCGCCGGCTATACCATACGTTTGGGTGAGGAGATCGCCGGCAGCCGCCTGCAGGCCATCGTGCGCTTCACGATGGACCCGAAGTATACGCCGGAGGTGGTGAAGGAGCTGCGCCGCTATCCCGAGGCCGAGGCCTGCTATTCGGTCAGCGGCGCCTTCGATCTGGTTGTCGTTGTCGGCGCCGAGACCGCGGTGCGGCTGCATCAGGTCTTGCAGGAGTTCGGCGACATGCGCGGCGTCGAGCGCACCACCTCATCCATCGTCCTGGTGACCGAGTTCGATCACCGATAAGGCCGGTTTGACGCGATAGTTGCGTCACCGGTACGGCGTCCGGCCCTACTGGGCCGCCACGGTCGCGCCCGGTAGCCAGGACTTGCCGGGCACCGCGTCCAGCAGCGCCTTGGTGTAGTCGTCCTGCGGGTCGGCGAAGACGGCGGCGGTCGGACCTTCCTCGACCACCTTACCGTAGCGCATCACCGCAAGCCGGTCGCAGACCTGGGCCGCGACCCTCAGGTCGTGGGTGATGAACACCATGGAGAGGTTCATCCGCTCCCGGATCTCATCGAGCAGTTTCAGGATCTGGTCCTGGATCGAGACGTCGAGGGCCGAAACCGGTTCGTCCGCCACCAGCACTTCAGGTTCGAGTGCCAGCGCGCGGGCAACACCGATGCGCTGGCGCTGGCCGCCGGAAAATTCATGCGGGAAGCGGTCATAGGCGCGCTCGTCCAGGCCGACGATACCCAGAAGCTCACGCGCCTTTGCCTCTGCCTCGGCGGCATCCATGCCCTGGATCATCGGGCCCTGGGCGATAATCCTGCCGACGCGGGTGCGGGGGTTGAGGGAGGCATAGGGGTCCTGAAACACCATCTGGATCTTCGCCCGGTGGGGCCGCATGGCCGCGCGCGCCAGGGGCCGAAGGTCGACGCCGTCGAGCAGGATCTCGCCGCTGTCCGCGTCGTTCAGCCTGACGATGCAGCGCGCGACGGTGGACTTGCCGGAGCCGCTTTCGCCGACGATCCCCAGGGTTTCGCCGCGCCTGAGATCCAGGGTCACGTCCGCCGCCGCTTTTACGATGCGCGCGGGCGCCCCGAGGCCGAAGAAACCGCCGCCACCGCGGTAGGTCTTGGTGAGGCCTTTGACCTCCAGCACCCGTTCCTCCGAGCGCGGGCGGGCGGGGCGCGGCGTCAGGCTCGGGACCGCGGCCATCAGGGATTTTGTGTAGGCGTGTTGCGGTGCGTTCAGCACCTCGGCCGCCGGTCCCGTCTCCACCACCAGGCCGTTCTGCATCACGGCGACCCGGTCGGCGATATCGGCGACGACGCCGAAGTCATGGGTGATGAAGAGCACCCCGGTGTTGTGCGCCGCCTGCATTTCCTTGATCAGTTTCAGGATCTGGGCCTGGGTCGTGACGTCGAGCGCGGTTGTCGGCTCATCGGCGATCAGGATCTTGGGGTCGAGGGCGAGCGCCATGGCGATCATCGCGCGCTGGCGCTGGCCGCCGGAGAGCTCATGCGGGTAGGCGCGGACAATCTGCGCCGGGTTCGGCAAGTGAACGTCGGCGAGCAGGGCGAGTGCGCGGTCGCGGCGCTCGCGCCCCGGCATTTTGGCGTGGAAGCGGAAGACTTCGTCGATCTGGCGGCCGATGGTCATCACCGGGTTCAGGGCGGTCATCGGCTCCTGAAAGATCATCGAAATCTCTGAACCGCGGATCTGGCGCAGCCGCGCGTCGGATACGGCGGTCAGGTCCTCACCCAGAAAGTCGATGGCGCCCTTTGCGACCCTGACGTGGGGTTTGGGGAGCAGACCCATGAGCGCGCGCGCGGTCAGCGACTTGCCCGATCCGCTCTCGCCCACCACGCAGAGGATCTCGTTCGGGGCGAGTTGGAGGTCCGCCGCCTCCACCGCATAGGGGCGCTGCGATCCCTCGGGCAGCGCGATATGAAGGTCGCGGATGTCGAGCAGCGCGTTCATGTGCGCTCCCTCAGGCGCGGGTTCAGCGCGTCGTTCAGGCCCTCGCCGACCAGGTTGATCGCCAGCACGGTGATGAGGATCGCGATGCCGGGAAAGGTACAGACCCACCAGGCGGAGCGCAGCAGCGTGCGCCCGGCGCCGATCTGAAATCCCCAACTCATGATGTTCGGATCGCCGAGACCGAGAAAGGCAAGGCCGCTTTCGATCAGGATGGCGGTAGCGACCATGAGCGAGCCGATCACGATGATCGGGCTCAGACAGTTCGGCAGGATCTCGCCCAGCATGATCCTGAAGTCGCCCATGCCCAGGGTGTGGCAGGCCTGGACGAACTCGCGGTTCTTGAGTGAGAGAAACTCGCCGCGCACCAGCCGCGCGACGGCGGGCCAGGAGACGACGGCGATAGCGATCACGATGCTTTCGATCGAAGGTTTCATGATCGCGACCAGAAGGATGGCGAAGACGAAAGACGGGATGGTCTGGAACATCTCCGTCGTGCGCATCAGCAGGTCGTCGACCCAGCCGCCGTAGTAGCCCGCCAGCGCGCCCATGAGAACGCCGGTGACGACGGCGACGAAGGTGGCCAGGAGACCGATCAGCAGCGATGTCTTGGCCCCATGGGCGATTCCCGCCGCGATGTCGCGCCCCAGGCTGTCGGAACCCAGCAGGAAGCCTGCCGCGCCCGGCGGCGACATGGACTTGCCGGCCAGACGGAAGGGATCGTCGGGAAAGAAAAGGTGTGCTGTCGCGGCGACGGCGAACACCAGCAGCAGGATGGCAAGGCCGAGAACGGCGGAGAGATTGCGGCGATAGAGTTTCCAGAACGCCAACATCTCAGGAAACCTCGATCCGTGGATCGAGGGTCGAGTAGATGATATCGACCACCAGGTTGACCGCCACCACCAGCAGCGCCGAGAGCAGGAAGATGCCGAGCAGCAGGTTGAGGTCGCGGGCGAAGAGCGCTTCGAAGGCCAGCATGCCGAGGCCGGGCCAGGCAAAGACACTCTCGACAATGACCGAGCCGCCGATCAGGGCGCCGACCTGTACGCCGGCCATGGTCACAACCGGCAGAAGGGCGTTGCGCAGGACGTGGACGAACATGATCCGCCGCTCCGTCAGGCCCTTGGCCCGGGCGGTGGTGACGTAATCCTGTCCCGCCTGTTCCAGCATCGAGGCGCGCATCAGCCGGGTGTAGAGCGCGAGGTAAAACAGCGACAGCGTGATCGTCGGCAGCACCAGGTGGTGCGCGATATCGACGACCCGGTCCCAGCCCTCGTGGAAGGCGGCGATGTTCTCCATGCCGGAGGTCGGGAACCAGCCGAGGGTGAGCGAGAAAACCACGATCAGCATCAGCCCGACCCAGAACAGCGGCGTCGCATAGGTGATCAGTGCAAAGATCGAGATCGCCGTATCGCGCCAGGTGTTGAGGCCCGTTGCGGCCAGGAGGCCGAGCAGCACGCCGAAACCGACGGCGAGCAGAATGGTGGAGACCATCAAGAGGACGGTGGCGAAAAAACGGTCCAGCACCAGATCCAGCACCGGCATCTCATGGCGGAAGGAATAACCCAGATCGAAGCTGGCGATATTTTTCAGGTAGAGCACGAGCTGCACGGGGAGCGGTTGGTCGAGGCCGAATTTGGCCCTGAGTTCGGCCATGTACTCGGGCGTGGCCGAGCCTGCTTCGCCGGCCAGCACATCGACGGCATCGCCTTCGGCGAGCTGGAGGAGGAAGAAGTTCATGACAATGATCGCGAGGACGATCGGGACCGCCTGCAAAAGCCGCTTGAGGACGTAGCGTATGCGTCTGGTGAAGTGGTCCATGGGGCTCCACGCCACTAGAGAGCGGTCGCTCTCTAATTTACAGAGAGAGAGCCTGATTCGCGCGCCGTTTCCGGCTCAAAACAAAACGATCAGGCCCGGGGAGGCGCCGGCGGCGGACCGCCGGCGCCATCGTCGAAGGCTACTGTTCGAGCCAGGCGCGGTCGAAGGGGCCGTAAGCGCCCAGCGCCGAGGTCGCGTGATCCTTCAGTTTGTCGCTATAGACCGTCAGGAACTGCATCTCGAAGAGGTTCACGACCGGCATATCCTCGGCGAGGATCTTCTGGATATCGCCGTAGATCTCGCCGCGCTTGCCTGCGTCGGCCTCCATCGCGCCGGCGGCCAGCAGACTGTCGAGCTTGGGGTTGGAATAGCGCGAGGAGTTGACGAAATGCGTGCCCTGGCGGATCTGGTCGGTGCCGTAGTGGCGGTGAACGCCCAGCACCGGGTCCGGCAGCTGGTAAAAATAGTTCACGTTCATCGCGAAGTCGTAGTCGGCATAGACCCGCTTCAGCCAGGTCGGCACGTCCTCGTAGCGCAGCTCGAGTTCGATCCCGACGTCACCGAGAGCCTGCTTCATGTATTCCCCGGCCCGGCGCCAGTCTTCGCCATAGGGGATCAGGTCGAGCACCGCCTTGGCCCTGATACCGTCGGCATCGGGTTTGAGGCCGGCTTCGTCCAGCAACGCCTTGGCCGCGGCGACATCGGCATTGGCGGGATAGTTCGGCAGGCCTTTCGCATAGAGCCCGGTCGCGGAGAAGTTGGTCGACAGTGCGCTGGTCGCGGGCTTGCCGTAGCCGAACCAGATGTTCTCGATCAGAAACTTCCGGTCCAACGCCAGCGAAACCGCCTTGCGGATTGCCGGGTTGTCGAAAGGCGCCTTGGTCGTGTCGAACTCGATCAGCGACATCGGGTTGATCATCGAATAGCCGTCCGTGGTGACGGAAATGCCATCCATATCCCTGAGCCGCACGGCATCGATATTGGGAATCGCACCGTAAGCCCCGTACATCACCTCGCCATTCTCCATGGCCGCGGTGCGGGTGGAGGCGTCGGGGATGAAGCGCCCGACGAGGCGGTCGAGATAGGGCAGGCCCGGCTTCCAGTAGTTCTCGTTTTTGTCGAGACGGACATACTGGCCCTTCTTCCACTCGACGAACTTGTAAGCGCCGGTGCCGACCGGCTTGTTGGCGAGGTCGGCGCTGCGCGGATCCTGCCCTTCCAGCAGGTGCTTCGGCACCATGGGGCTCTCATAGCCTGAGAGGGCGCGGAGCATATAGGGCGCGGGATTCTCAAGATTGAAGATCGCGGTATGGGCATCCGGCGTGTCGATCGACACCACTTCGCGGAAGGAGTTGGGGCCGCGCGGATGCACCTTCTTCAGGATCTCCATCACGCTGAACTGCACGTCGGCAGAGGTGAAGGGCGCGCCGTCATGCCAGGTGACGCCCTGGCGAAGGTTGAAGGTGATGGTCTTGCCGTCAGCGCTTATCGCGTAGCTTTCAGCGAGGGCGGGCACGATGTTCAGATCATTGTCATACTCGAAAAGTCCGTCGTAGATCTTCGGCGCCACAAGGCCGATGGGGCCGGATGTAGACAAATAGGATGCGAGCGACGGCGGCTCGGGCTGAACGATGTACACAAACGTGCCACCGGATTGCTGGGCAGCGGCAGAAAAACCGCCAACCAGAACACCGGCCACCACGACGGCCTGGCCGATCCACTTTGAAATTCGCATCATTATCTCCCTGTTTTCTGCCCGATACCCTGCGGGAACTCCTCCAGTCCCATTCCTTTATTGTTGCAAAGCGTGCCCCAGAACTCTTCTGCTCACAAGTAACTTGTTCTGCGGCGGATGACAGGCGCCCGCCGCGATGGCCGACGCCCTTGCCGCACCCCTCTTGCCGCTTTCCCTGAGAGCCGGAAAACTGGAGAAAGCCCGGGCGCCGGGTCGATCTGGGGATGAGCGGTCCTGGGCGCGCCTGGAAGATGATCCGATCTAGTGAACGTCCGAACTGAGGATCTGGTCGAGGAACAGCTGCGCGCGCCGGGTTTGCGGTGACGAGAAGAAAATCTCAGGGGGCGCCTCTTCGACGATCCTGCCTTCATCCATGAAGATGATCCGGTCCGCGACCTTGCGCGCGAAGCCCATTTCGTGGGTTACGCAGATCATCGTCATGCCGTCCTCGGCGAGCGAGACCATGACATCGAGGACTTCCTTGATCATCTCCGGGTCGAGCGCGGATGTCGGCTCGTCGAAAAGCATGGTGCCGGGTTTCATACAGAGCGCCCGGGCGATTGCCGCCCGCTGCTGCTGACCGCCGGAAAGCTGGCTTGGAAACTTGCCGGCCTGGTCGATGATTTTCACCCGCGCGAGGTAGTGCCGGGCGATCTCGACCGCTTCTTCCTTGCTGCGCTTTTGGGCGCGCACCTGTGCCAGAGTGCAGTTCTGCAGCACGCTGAGGTGGGGGAACAGGTTGAAACTCTGAAAGACCATGCCGATGCTGCGGCGAATCTCCAGGTTGTTCTTCCCGGGCGCCAGCGCCCGGCCGTTCACGCGGATCTGTCCTTGTTGGCAGGTTTCCAGACCGTTCAGGCAGCGGATCAAGGTCGACTTTCCGGACCCGGAGGGCCCGCAGATAACGATCCTCTCGCCACGGCGCACCTGAAGGTCGACATCCCTGAGCGCCTGGAACTTTTTGAACCACTTGCACAGGCCGCTGGCTTCGACCGCCAGGTTTTGGTCCGCTGGCGGCAATCCTTCGGTCAAGCGCTGATCCTCCAAGTCCAGTGTTTTGCCGGATGCCCGATTGAATTCACCGGTTGTGTGCGGCGTTCAGGCGCGTCTCCAGCAGCCTGACGAGCTGGGCTATCGAAATCGCGAGGAAGAGAAAGATGATCCCCACGACAACCAGCGGTTCGGCATATCTGAAGGTATCGGAAGCGATATCGAAACCGCTGCCCAGCATTTCCGGCACCGCAATAACGGCGAGGTAGGGTGTCGCCTTCAGGACGGAGACGAAGTAGTTGCCCATCGGTGCCGCGATGTTCCGCAACATCTGCGGCGCGATCACGAAGATGATGGTGTCGAAGCCGCTGAGGCCAAGTGCCTTGGCGGCATCCCACTGACCCCTGTGGATGGCGTCTATCCCCGCCTTGAACACCTCAGCGAGGTAGCCGCTGTAGTAGATGCTCAAGCCCAGTACGCCGACGACCATGGCCGGCAGCGTGATCCCGTAAAACGGCAGTACGAAGAACAGGAAATACAGCTGGGCCAGGACCGGCGTCGAGCGGATGAAGTCGATGACAAAGCGCATTGCATAGCCGGCCAGGCGCCCGGACCGGCGGGTCACCTCCAGCGTGAAACCGATTGCTGCGGCGCCGATGCTGCTGAGGACCGCGACAAGCAGGGTGGTGTGAAGCGCTTGCAGGATCGTGGGTACGATCTCTATGGCAAAGGCGTGATTAAAGTCCATGTGCCTGCCCTTCCCCGACGCCGACGCGGCGCTCAAGCCATCTTCCGATCACGGTCACCGGATAGCAGACGATGAAGTATGCCAGCAGCAGGCCGGAATAGATGCCGACCGGGTTGTATTCGATCTGGGCGATCTCTTTTGCCCGGAACGTCATGTCCCCGAGGGTGACAAGCGAGACGAGAGCGGTTCCCTTGACGAGCTGTATGACCAGGTTCATGAGGGTCGGCATCATCATGGCGATGGCCTGGGGAAGTTCAATCAGCAGGAGAATGCGGCTGCGCCGCAGCCCGAGCGCCAGGCCGGCTTCCACTTGGCCGGGATCGAGCGCCTGCAGCGCGGCCCTTACGGCCTGGCTGCCGTATCCGCCGATGTTCAGGCCGAGGACCAATGCGCTGACGGTCATGGCCGACATCACGACGCCGAAGATCGGTAGCGCGTAGTAAAAGACGAACAGCAGGATGATGACCGGGGAACTACGCCAGAACTCGATGACGGCGGTCACCAGAAAACGGAGGATGCCCCGCGTAAAGTGCTGCAGGATGCCGAAAACAAGGGCGAAGGGAACCGCAAACAGAAGGCCGTAGAAGACGACGGCGGCTGTTATACGGAACCCTTCGAAAATTCCGACCAGTATTTCAGGAAAGCTCATGAGACAGGGGTCTGCGGGCGCGAGGCGCTATCACAGTTCGCCGCTGCAGAGCTGGCTGAAACTGATATCGGGCGCTTTTTCCATCTTTGAAAACCCGTTCTTTTCCATGATCAGATCAAACGTGCCGTCGGCCCGCAACTCGGCAAGGCGCTCGTTGTACAAGTCCCTCAGGTCCTCGTCGTTCTGGCGAAAGGCCACCGCCGAATGGCCGACCTTCTCCTTTCCGTTTCCGAGAATGAGGCCGGTGAAAGGCGAGGCCCGTTCGATACCGTCGATATTCGGGTCGCTGACGACCTTGGAGGCTGTGGCGGCGGAGAAGGCAATGGCATCGACGCGGCCCGATGTCAGCGCCGCGATGGTCGACTCTGTATTCTGGAACAACAACATCTGGCTTTCCGGTATGCCTGCCGCTGCGGCATTCTTGCCTTGCACGCTGCCGCGGGTTGCGCCGAACTTCAGGTCTTCATTCGCTGCGATATCGCTGTAGCTCTTGATGCCCTTCGGGTTTCCCGCGGCCACCAGGGCCGCGTCGGCAAGCCGCAGGTCCGGATTGCTGAAGGCCACGAGTTCGCAGCGCTTCGGCGTGATGTACAAGCCCGATGCGATGGCATCGAAGCGGCTGGCAACCAACCCCGGGATCAGGGCGCCGAAATCCGCGATAACGAGTTCGACCTTCGTCACCCCCAGCGGTTCGAAGATGGCGCGGACCAGATCGGGATGAAAGCCGGCCGGATTGCCATTCTGGTCACGATAGCCCCAGGGGGCCTTGTTGTGCACGCCGATCACGATCGTTTTTTCACTCAGGACCCGCTCGCGCGTTGTTTCGGCGGATGCCGGCGATGCCAGGCTGAAAGCGACCGCCAAGCCGCAGGCGAGCTTGAGGGTATTCTTTCCGAGAGCTTTGTTTTTCAAAGCCATTTCTGCCTCCTGTATTTCGGGCATCGATAACACCAGTGCCCTTGACAACCAGACGGTATGCTAGGTATACCTAGTATGTCAATAAGATGATTGATCGTGAAGCCGCAGGATGAAGAACGGACAGCCTGCGCTGCGGTAGGCCGTGGATCGGCAAGAGCAGCCGAGCGGGTTGCGGCGGTCGAGAGTGTAAGCTGGGACCTCAGGCTCAGGAACGGGGAAGAGAAAACGAACATGCGCGCCAGAAAATCAGGCAATGCGTTACATGAGGCCGTGCGGGAGGAGATCGCCCGCCGGGTGCAGTCCGGCGAGTTCGATCCGGAGGTGCCGCTTCCCTCGGCTGCGTCTCTGGCCGAAGAGTTCAATGTCAGCCTGATCACGACCAAACGCGCGCTGCGGGACCTTCAGTCGGCCGGCATTCTAAGATCGGTTCCCGGCTTGGGCACATTCGTTCGTGAGCAGCGCCGCTTTATCCGCAACCTCGATCTCTCGCTGACCTCGATGGACGATGCCCGGCGCCTGGGGTTCACACCATCGATCCAGCTTATCTCCATCACCCGGGAGAAGATGAAGGATCTGTCCTTCGATGTGCTTTCGATTCCCTCGGAGCCTATGCTTTGCGTGCGCAAACTGGTTCTCGCCGATGACATACCGATCATGTTCGATACCGCTTTCATCACCAAGCCGCTCAGCGATTCCGTCGTCGATGAGTTCGGAACGAAATTCATTTACCAGGCCCTGGCCGACAACGATTCGCCAGTTACGGCGACCCGGCTGATGATCGATGCCGCGCCCGCATCGCCGGAGGTGCAGCAGCACTTCGCTGTTCCGAACGGATATCCGGCGCTTCGCCGCGCCTATGAATTCAAGACCAGCGATCCGTCCCTGAAAGTCTTCGGCTGTGCGGAATCTCCCTTCGACCGTTTGGCCTGCACCTTTGATCTGCCCCCGGCCGATTGAAGTGTCGGAGGCGATCCTCTCCTGCGCCCGGCCTTCGCCGGTGCCGCCCGGCGAGCTTGCGGCCCGTCTGGCTGCGATCCGCGGTGAAATGCGCCGTGAGGGCATAGCCTTTGTTGCTCTGACAGACAGGGAGAACATTCTCTACGTCACCGACTATCAAACGCTGACCTGGGCCTATAACGCGCGGCCGCTTTTCGTCGTCATCGGCCAGGACGACCTCCTTCTCGTCGCGAGCAGAACCGATTCCCGAAACATCGAGAGTTGCGAGCGCGGTTTTGTGCCGGCCTATTACGACGGCTACCTCTCAGAGGCCGTCGATACCGTGTTGCGGGAGATATCGGCCAGAGACCGAACCGGCCGGGCGGCAACGGCCATCGACTACGGCCAGGACATGTTCGGGCGCGGTTCCCTCGAACTCATTGACGGCCTGAGGTCACGGGCGGATGGCGCGTCCCTCGGCAGCGCCTCGGACCTGATCTGGCGGGTCCGGGTGGTGAAGTCGGAATACGAGGCCGGGCTGAAGCGCACGGCCTTTCAGATCGTCAACAGCGCATTCGACGCCGTCATCGGAGAGGCGCATCTCGGCATGACCGAATTTGCGCTGTACCAGCGCATGCAGGCCCGGATCTTCATGGCGGGTGCCGAGCGGGCCGACCCCATCGCGATGGCTTTCGGCCGGGGCGATTTCATCTACAACCGACCGCCGGGCCCAAAAGCCCTGGCGGCCGGCGACTACATCTGGACGGATTTCCGCTCGACCTATGGCGGCTATCCAGCGGACCGGAACCGGATCGCACGGGCTGGCGTGCCGGAACCATGGGAATGTGAGCTCTACGGCAAAACCCGGGAAATCACGGTGGCGGTCGCAAGCGGCATCCGCGCCGGCATGACTTGTGGGGAGGTCTTTGCATCCTACGAACGGCTATGGGCGGGCGCCGGCCTTGGGGCGCCTTATGGCTTGCTGTCGCGTATCGGTCACGGCGGCGGCTTGGGGGTGACCGAGCCGCCCTCGATCTCGCGCGGCAATCCGGAGGTGATCAAGGCGGGAATGATCCTTCACATCGAACCCAAGCTTGAGCGCGGCGGCGGGGTCTTTCAGTTCGAAGAAATCGTTTACGTAACGGACAGCGGCATCGAGTTTCTCAGCGAACTGGCGCCGGCGCAGATTCCGGTCGTCGATGCGCATCCTGTGTGAGGCAGACTGAGCGGATGGGGAACACTCTCGAAGAACTCGCTGACTTTGCCTCTGGAGGTGGCCGGGGCGCGCTTCCGCAATCCGCCCTTTCCGCGGCCGAGCTGGCCGTTCTGGATACCATTGCCGCGGCGCTTGGCGGCGTTGGAACCAGGAACGCCGCGGTCTCCCGCGATGCGGCGCAAGAGGTTTTTGGAGAGGGTGATTCCCCTGTCTGGTTTGCGCCGGTAAGGCTGCGCAAGCCCGGTGCCGTCTTTGCGAACTGCGCAGCGGCCAGCGCCCTGGATGTTGATGACGGTCATCGCGGCGCTTCCGGGCATCCGGGGGCAGCCATCGTTCCGGCGGTTCTGGCCGAGGCGCGGCAGAGCGGGGCAGGTGGGCTGGAAATTCTGACGGCGGTCGCCGTCGGCTACGATGTGGCACTTCGGATTGCCTCCGCCAGACGGCAGGCTGCGGCCATAAGCTACGCCAGTGGCCGCTGGACCGGTTATGGCGTAGCGGCGGCGATAGGATCGCTGCGCCGGCTGCCGGCCGATTTGGTTGCGCAGGCCATGGCGATTGCCGGTGCCGAAGCGCCGCAGAACCTGCCGCAGGGGGATTCCCGGACGGTCAGTTCGGTAAAGGGCAGCAACCCCTGGTCGACCGTAACGGCCATCGCCGCGGTGGCGCGCGCCGAACGCGGCGCGACGGGGCCGGTCGACATGCTCGACCGGGCACAGGTTTACGATGTTCCGGCGATTACCGATGAATTGGCTACGCGCTGGTTCATCAAGGAAACCTACCTGAAGCCCTATGCGTGCTGCCGTTACACCCACCCTGCCCTGGATGCGGTTTTCGCCCTCACCCAGGGGCGGGCGCTTGCCGGTTCGTCGATCGAGCGTCTTGTTGTGGAGATCTTCCCCGAGGCGCGGAAAATTGCCAACGAGACCGCGCCGCAAACACTCGAAGGCGCTCAATTCAGCCTGCCGTTCACGATCGCTCTGGCGGCGCTGCGCGGACCTTCCGTCTTGCGGCCCCTGGCTGAGCCAAGTCTGCGGGACCAGGAGGTGTTGGCCCTCTCGCGGCGTATCGAAGTCATCTATGCCGACGACTTTGCCGGGGCTTTCCCGAAGCAGACTCCGGCGCGGGTCAGCCTGTTCTCCGCCGGCGAAAAGCAAAGCAAGACCGTGATGCATCCCTGGGGGGACCCGGCGAACCCGATGGACAGGCCTTCGGTCGCCCGGAAGCTGCGCGATCTTGGCAAGGGTGTCCTCGATGACGAGGCTGTGGATCGTCTGATTACAGTTGTCTCCGCGCTGAAGGGCGGTGATGCACGCAGCCTGCTTTGCGTGCTTTCGCAACCCACGGGCCTGCCTGTCGATGCCGGACCGGAACCCTCCGTCCTCACATGATTTTCTTTCGAAAAGACTAGCGGTTCACATCGATGCTAAGCGAAACCAGAGTCTGGTCGAAGATCGATCTTTCGAAGGACGGCAAACAGGCCGACTGTCTGCGCCTGCCGTATTCCTCCAATCTCTCCGCCTATGGATGGCTGCCGGTCCCGATTGTCTGCATCAAGAACGGCGAAGGCCCGACGGCCCTGCTGGTTGCCGGCAATCATGGAGACGAATACGAGGGTCAGGTCGCGCTTCTAAATCTTGCCCGCAGGCTTGGGCCGGGGGATGTCCGGGGCCGGATCATCGTTCTTCCAGCACTCAATGCGCCGGCGGCTGCCGCAGGAACGCGCAACTCGCCGGTCGACGGCGGCAACCTTAACCGATCATTCCCCGGCGATCCCTACGGGCAGCCGACGGCGATGCTGGCACACTACGTTGACGAAGTGCTGTTCCCGACCGTCGACATTGCAGTGGATCTCCACTCCGGCGGCCGCTCTCTGGAATTTCTCCCCTGCGCCCTCATGCGGCCCGGCCGAACCCCGGCCGAGAATCGCGTGCTGAAAGATGCTTTGAGAGCCTTCGCTGCGCCGATCAGCTACATCACCAGCGGCAAGGGCGGCGGCGGCCCGACGACGCTGGCCGCTGCTGCCGAGCGTTATGACGTGCCGACCATCATGACAGAGCTTGGCGGCGGTGAAACGATCTCCCGGGACGGCCTGCGGCTGGCGGAGGAGGGACTTCAGAGACTGTTGGTCCAACAGGGAATCCTGATAGCCGGGGATCTGCCGCCGGGGCCGGAAACCCGGTTCATGGAGGTGGCGGGGCCGCACTACTTCGTCTATGCCCCCGAAGACGGCCTGTTCGAGCCGCTGGTTGCCCTGGGGGATACGGTCGTACCCGGGCAGACTGCCGGGCGGCTGCACTTCCCGAACGCACCCTTGAAAGAGCCGGTGACGGTGCCGTTCGACGCCGCCGGCCTGGTCGCCTGTCGCCGCGTTCCATCGATAGCCCAGCACGGCGACTGCCTGTTCCACCTTTTGTCGGACGCTGTAGACTAGAAAGGACCGGCGGCCTGCAAGCCGTCAGGACCGCATGACCGCGATGCTTCTTCTGAAGCGGGCGGCTGCGAAGGCAAAGAACAGGCTGCCGATCACCGTCACGAGGGCAAACTGCGGCCAGACGATATCGATGCCGGCGCCGCGGTAGAGAATAGCCTGCGCAAAGCTGACGAAATGGGTCGAGGGCACGGCCTGCATGATCGCCTGCAGCAGCGCCGGCTGGCTTTCGATCGGCGTCTCGCCGCCGGACAGCAGGTTCATCGGCAGGAAGACCATCATGAACAAGAGGCCAAACTGGGGCATCGAACGCGCGATGGTGGCGAGAAAGATGCCCAGTGCCGTGGCGAAGAACAGATAGAGCCCCGTTCCGGCGAGAAAGAGCGCTTTTGAACCGGCGATCGGCACCTGCAGCAGTGTTTCGACCACCAGCCATAGCGACAGGCCGGAAGCGAAGAGAATGACCAGGCCGTTTGCCCAGACCTTGGCCACCATGATTTCGATCGGGGTCAGCGGCATGACCAGCAGGTGTTCGATGGTGCCGTGCTCGCGCTCCCGGATTAAGGCGGCGCCGGTCAGAACGATGGCCAGCATGGTGACGTTGTTGATGATCTCCGTGACACTGGTGAACCAGGCGCTGGTTATGTTCGGATTGAAGGCGTAGCGCGCCTTCAGTTCAACGGGATAAGCCGTCGTAGGGGTTCCCAGGAAGGTGTTGATCTCCTGCGCCAGGATATTGGTGATATAGCCGTCGCCGATGCCCGCCTGCATCATGGCCGTGGCGTCGATGTTGACCTGCAGCGCCGGCCGGCGCCCGGCCAGGACATCGGCCTGGAAGCCGTGGGGGATCACCAGCACGAAGGTGTAGCGTCCGGAATCCATGCCGGGATCGATTTCCCTGAAGGAAATCAACTTCGGTTCCTTGAAGTAGGGCGGCAGGAAAGCCTCGCGAAAGCGCGCCGAGAGTTGGGAGCGATCTTCGTCGACGATGGCGATGGCGCCGTTTTTCAGCTCATGGGACATCCCGGTGGCGGCGGTGTAGACGGCGAAGGAGAAGGCCCAGACGATGAGCGCAAGCAGTACTGTATCGCGCCGCAGGCTGAACAGCTCTTTGACGCCGAGGCGGTAGATGTTCTCGAGACGCCGCATGGTCAGCGCTCCTGTTTGTTCAGCAACAGCATGCTGAGGATCGTCAGGATGGGTATGAACGCGGCCAGGGCCAGGAAATCTCGATAGAGATCGGCAAAACCGAGCGCCTTGGTGAAGGTCCCGACGCTGATGGTCATGAAGTAACCGGTCGGAAAGCCTTGCCCGATGACGGCTGCACTGCCGTCGAGTGAGGCGACCGGCTGCATCATGCCGGAGAACATGACCGCCGGCACCGTGGTTGCGATGGCCGTGGCGAACAGAGCGGCGATCTGGGTCTTGGTGAAGGAGGAGATGAACAGGCCGAGCCCGGTCGTCGCCGTCACGTAGAGGAGGGCGCCGAAGCTTAGCGCGAGGAAACTGCCGCTCACCGGAACGCCGAACAGAAAGACCGCCAGCGCGCACATCAGGAAGAAGTTGATCATCCCCAGGGCGATGTAGGGAAGTTGCTTGCCGAACAGGAACTCCAGCCGACTGACCGGCGTCACATAGAGGTTGGTGATCGATCCCAGTTCCTTCTCCCGCACCACGCCCAGGGCCATCAGGATCGCCGGGATGAAGACCAGCATCAGGGCGATGACCGTGGGCACCATGGCAAAGAGGCTCTTGAAGTCCTGGTTATAGCGGTAGCGGGACTCGATCTCTGCCGGCAGAAAGACCGGGTCTTCGCCATGGTTTCGCCGCGAAAGCTCTATCAGATAGTGTTGATGCAGGCCTTCCAGGTATCCGCGTGTCGTCTCTGCCGCGAAGGGCATGGAACCGTCGATCCAGGCGGCGACCTCCGGCGTTCGGCCTTGCAGCAGGTCCTTGCCGAAGCCGGGCGGTATCTCGATCGCCAGTGCGATCTCGCCGCTTTTGAGACGATGATCCATTTCGCGGTGAGTCGCGAGCGCCGGTTGCTCCAAGAAATATCGGGAGCCGGCAAGCCCCTCGAGATAGCTGCGGCTCTCGGGCGTCCGGTCGCGGTCAAGCACGGCGTAGGTCAGGTCTTCGACGTCGAAGCTGATACCGTACCCAAAGACGAGCATGAGGAAGGCGGTCCCAAGCAGCGCGACGGTCAATCGGATCGGATCGCGCAGCAGCTCCATGGATTCCCGAAGGCTGTAGGCGAGAAGTCGGCGCGAACTGAACCATTGCGTGGTGCTCTGCGATGGGTTGTGGGTCCGGGACGGCGGCACCGCGGGGCGGTGTTTGGCATCGGCGGCGGTCCGACCGTTTGTCTGTTGCCCACTTGCCTCTTGCCCGGTTGCCTTTTGGAGGTAGGCGATAAAAGCTTCTTCCAGCGTTTCCGCGCCGCACTGTCTCACCAGCGCTGCAGGTGTATCGCTGGCCAGCACCTGCCCGGCATGCATCAGCGAGATCCGGTCGCAGCGCATCGCCTCGTTCATGAAATGGGTCGAGATGAAGATCGTAACGCCCTGATTGCGCGACAGGTCGATCAGAAGTTCCCAGAAGCTGTCGCGGGCAATCGGATCGACCCCGGAGGTCGGCTCGTCCAGGATAAGCATCTCCGGCTCGTGAATAGTGGCCACCGCAAGGGACAGGCGCTGGCGAACGCCCAGGGGCAAGGTTGCCGCCAGGACCTCGGCATAGACGGTGAGTCCGAAGCGTTCGAGCAGTTCTTCGATCCGCCCGGGGATGCTCTGGCGCGGCAGGTGGAACAGTCTGGCGTGTAGATCAAGATTTTGCTGTACGGTGAGTTCGGCATAGAGCGAGAAGGCCTGGGACATATACCCGACCCGCTTGCGGGTTTCGAGGTCGTGGGCCTTGGTTTCCTCGCCGAAAAGCCAGGCCTTGCCCTCGGAGGCCGGCAGCAATCCGGTCAGGACTTTCATGGTCGTGGTTTTGCCGCAGCCGTTGGAGCCCAGGAAGCCGAAGATCTCCCCCCTTTCGATCTCGAAGCTGACCCGGTCGACGGCCGTGAAGTCGCCGAAGCGGCGCGTCAATCCTTCGGCAACGATGGCGGGGGGCCCGCCGTGATCCCGGCTTGGCTGGATCGTCAGATTCCGATGTCCGCGCCGCTCATCCTCCGGCAAGAGCGCAATAAAGGCCTCTTCAAGGGTTTCTGCGCCCACCCTGGCCTTGATCTGCGCCGGACTGCCGGTCGCGAGGATCGCGCCGTCGTTCATGGCGACCAGGAAATCGAAGCGCTCGGCTTCGTCCATATAGGCGGTGGCGACGAGCACGCCCATGTCGGGCCTTTGCCGTCGAATGCGGTCGATCAGGTCCCAGAACTGACGGCGCGACAGCGGGTCGACGCCGGTCGTCGGCTCGTCGAGGATCAGAAGGTCCGGATCGTGGATCAGCGCGCAGCATAGCCCGAGCTTCTGCTTCATACCGCCCGACAGCTTCCCCGCCGGCCTGTCGGGGAAGGGATCGAGGCCGGTGCTTCTCAGCAGGTCCGTGATGCGTTCGTGGCGTTCTTTCCGGTCCTGGCCGAACAGGCGTCCGAAGAACTCCAGGTTCTCGAACACCGTCAGATCCATGTAGAGGTTCTTGCCCAGTCCCTGCGGCATATAGGCGATCCGCGGACAAACGCGGCGTCGGTGCCGCGGGTCGGCCATGTCGCCGCCCAGCGCCGTTACCGCGCCGCTTTGTATCTTTCGCGCCCCGGCGACCAGCGCCAGCAAGGTCGATTTGCCGACGCCGTCCGGGCCGATAAAGCCCACCGTCCGGCCCGCCGGCAGGTCAAGTGCGACCCGGTCGAGGGCCACAGTGTCGCCGTAACGATGGCGCAGGGCTTCCAGCCGAACCGCAGGTGCCGGCTCTGCCGTCATCGCCCCGGCCGTCATTGCCCCGGCGCCGGGGGCAGCCTTACGCCGAGGTGGGCCGGCCAGTCGACATCGGAACCGAGCAGGACGTATGCCTCGCCCGGCAGGCCGGTCTTCACCTTCTCGACATGGGCGCGCAGAAGCGCAGGATCGATCTTGACCTTGACGCGGAACATGAGCTTCTCGCGTTCGCTGCGGGTCTCCACTTCTCGCGGCGTGAACTGCGCGTTGGCGGCGACGAAGGAAACCTTTGCCGGAATGACGAATTCGGGCACCGCATCCAGAATAATGCGCGCCTGCGAACCGACGAAGACGCGTCCGACCTGGGATGTTGGAAGGAAGATCGTCATATATACATCGCTCAGGTCCAGCAGCGTGACGACCTTTCCGCCGTCAGCCAGAACCTCCCCGGGCTCTGCAAGCCGGTATTGAATCCGGCCTTCGCGCGGCGCCTTCAGAACCGAATCGTCGATCTGGGCCTCTATCCGCCGTGCTTCCGCCGCTGCGGATTCCACGGCGCGCTGAGTGCTGAACAGGCGGGCGCCGGCGGCGTCGAGAACCGCCCTGGCGGTGTCTCTCTCTGTTTGACGCCGCTCGAGATGCTCTTTGGAAACATGGCCCTTCTGGACGAGAAAAATCGCGCGCCCCAGTTCCTGTTCGGCAAAACTGAGCTCACTCTCGCGTTGGGCGATCTGGGCCCGCGCCTCGGCGACCGCTTCCTGAGCCTGGGCGATATCCGCCTTTGCCCTCGCGAAGCTTGCGTCCAGTTCAGCTGTGTCCATACGCGCCAGAACGTCGCCCGCATCCACCATATCACCTTCGCGGGCGAGGACCTCGGAAACCCGGCCGGCATACTTGGCGGCGACATGAACTTCTTCAGCTTCGATACGGCCATTGCCGGTCGCGATATGTGCCGGCAGTTGATTGTTCTGCTGCTGCCACCAGTAGTAGGCGCCCGCCGCCGCGCCGACAGCGAGAACGCAAACAACGAGGATGGTTCGGAGTCTCATCATCATCACTTTTCGGGCTACTGCAGCCGGATCCGGAGTCGTCAAAGATCTTTTGTTACGACAGGCCAAACGGCCCCACGCCTCGGAAAGTACCGAGGCGAGGACACAAGGAAAGGAGACGGCATCAGCGCTCTGACGGATCGCTCCCCAGGTAGCTCACCGCGCTCTCCGGCCCTGTCCCGTCTCGTAGATCGGACAATGAAAGCGCAGCACAGAGGAGCAGCGTGAAGCACAAGGTTTCTTGTCTCACAAACCGTCAACCCGCTGTATGACCTAAATCAAGCCTTTGCTGGCCCAGCGATACGCATTCTGAGCCAATAAGGCCGAACCTGCCAAGGAAAGTTGGACAGTCCGGGCGCGAGAGAGGTTCTGCGCCCGGACCCATACCTGTTGTCGAAAAATCAGAAGGTGAACAGTTTTGTATCTTCCGCCAGAAGCGCGGCTGCGATCGCCGGCGGCTTGGCGACCCCGACGCCGGCGATCAGGTCTGCCGGCGACTTGCCTTCATTGGGCAGATAAATGGCACAGACCTGTGGTTTCACACCCATGTCGATGAGTGTCGTGAGCATTCCCTGAGGTGTCACATCGCGCGGCTTCAGAACCGTTTGCGGGGCGTCCTTCAACGCGATATCGCCCCCCGGGCCGCATAGCAGCATTTGTACTTCTGCGCCTTGCTTGAGGGCCTGGATGGAAAGCACCATGGCCATGCCCTGGGTTTGCGGCTCCGGTGAGGTGACTACGACAAAAAGGCTTGGCTGCTCTTCGCTGGCGGCCGCCATGCCGGCGCCGAAGGCGGTGATCACCGCCGCTGCGAGAACCAAGAGCAATCGTTTCATTCAGTTTTCTCCTTTGTCTGGATGAGTTTCTGTTTATTCGGCGAGGTACATCTTTTCCCTGTTGAGGCCGTAGCCCCATGGCAACCCGGCGTTCTTCCATCCGTCCTTCAGGCGCCAGTTCTTTCTGGGTCCTTCCTTGACCGTGCTGCCTTCGAAGCCGTCGACCACGACATAGACCTGCTTGTATCCCTTGCCCCAAAGCGCCACGGCGGAGGGGGCGCCGCGCGTACCGCCGGAGCGGCACATGAGGATCACCGGTGTTTCCTTCGTCAGACCCCTGTCCGCGAGCGCCCGGGCGATCAGTGGCTCGAAGGCCGGGTTCTTCTCCATCGCAAAGTTCGGCTTGGAGGGGTGCCACTTGCCGCGATTGGCGATGAGAAACGGCACATTGACGTCGACGGCATCGGTGAAGCCGGTGAACATGATTTCGATGGGGTCGCGCACGTCGACGAAGAGAACCTGATCGCCGTTCTGCATTTTCATTTCATAGGCACCCTTGGCGTCGAGATAGAGATGCCAGGGGGTCTGTTTCTTCGGGTCCTGCGGTTCGGGGGCCGCTGTCGCGGAGATCGGCAGCGCCAGGGCCAAGACCAGGGCGAAGGCCAGGACCAGCGCGAGGGAGAGCTTTCCCAACGCCTGTTGCCGGCGCTGACGGCCCTGCGCCCCTCGTGGTGTTATCGCGGCGGTCATGCGGCAAGATCCTTTTTGCAGAAATACCAATCGGTGCAGTCGTAACCCTGGGCGGCCCGCTTCTCGGCCTCTTCCGTGGTGGCGGGTGGCGGGACGATCACTTTTCCCCCCCGGCGCCAGTTTTCCGGCGTCGCGACAGCGTGCTCGTCACTGGTTTGGAGCGCCTCGAGCAGGCGGAGGAACTCGTCGACCGAACGGCCGTTGCTCATGGGGTAGTAGACCATGGCCCGGAGCTTGCCTTCCGGGTCGATCAGGAAGGTTGCGCGAACCGCCGAGGTATCGCTGGCGCCCGGCTGGATCATGCCGTAGGCAGCCGCCACTTTCATCGAAAGGTCCTCGATGATGGGAAAGGAAATCTCGACACCGAACTTTTCCTTGATGTTCCGGACCCAGGCGATATGCGCGAAGTTGCTGTCGATCGAAAGCCCGAGCAGATCACAGTCAAGGGCCTGAAACCTGTCGTGGGCTTTGGCGAAGGCGATGAATTCGGTGGTACAGACCGGCGTGAAGTCGGCCGGATGCGAGAAGAGGATCAGCCATCGGCCTTTGTAGTCTTCCAGCTTCCTCGGGCCGGCGGTGGTCTTCGCCTCGAAATTCGGGGCCGGCTTGTTCAACTGCGGCATCATGGACCGCATTTCTGTCTGTTCTGTTTCCATCGGTGCTGTCCTTCCAGGGATTGACTGCGGCTGTCTTGCCGGGGGGCGTCCAGCCAACGGGGCGCAACCTACCTCCTGGCGCGCTGACTATCGGTGACAAGGTCACCGTTCTTTATCAGCGATGCGGTGGTACCATCCCGACGATCAATTTCATGACTTAGATCAAGGTCCGGCTGTCTCACATGTGTACACTGCATCACATCCACCGCTTCCAATGCAGAACCGTTCCGCTGCGTCGTCATGTCGCGATGCCTTGAGACACCGGGATGGAAATTGTCCGACCCTGCTGACCGGCCCGCCGACGCGGAGCGATTGGGCAATACGGACGCTTGAAAAGAGGGAGCGGCCGCCGCGACGCGGCGGTTCGAACTGAAGAGGAGCCCTCTCTTGGTGAGCGATTCGCCCAAACCTGCACCGCGCTTCAAGTTCCCGACCGCCTATACAATCCTCTTTGGATTGATCGTCATCGTCGCCGGGCTCACCTGGATCGTTCCCGCCGGGGAGTATGACCAGGTTTTCAATGAAACATTGGGTAAGGAAGTGCCGGTTCCGGGCACTTACAAGGAAGTTGCGCCGAACCCGCAAGGTTTCGGTGCCGTCATCCTGGCCCCCATCGCCGGGTTCTATGATCCGGTCAGCTATGAAGCCAATGCCATTGACGTGGCGCTCTTCGTGCTGGTGCTTGGCGGGTTCATCGGCGTCGTCGCCAAAACCGGAGCGATCAGCGCCGGTATCACCGGCACCATGAGAGCGCTTAGGGGGCGGGAAAAGTGGATGATCCCGATCCTCATGTCACTCTTTGCCGCCGGCGGCACGACCTACGGCATGGCTGAGGAAACCCTGGCCTTCTACACCATCGTCATCCCCATCATGATTGCGGCCGGTTACGACACCATGACCGGTGTCGCGATCATACTGATCGGTGCGGCGATGGGTGTGTTGGGGTCGACCGTGAACGCTTTTGCCACGGTCATCGCCGCCGATGCGGCGGGCATTCCCTTCACCGAGGGGATCGTTCTGCGTCTGGTCATCCTCGGCGTCGGCTGGCTGATCTGCGTTGCCTATGTCATGCGCTACGCCGAAAGGGTCCGGCGCGATCCCTCCAAGTCGATCGTGGCCGACCGCAAAGAGGCCAATGAGGTGCATTTCCTGAAGGGTGGAAGCGCCTCGGAAGCCGTCGAGTTTACGCTTAGACGAAAAATCATCCTGCTTATCTTCGCGGGCACCTTCGCCGTCATGGTCTGGGGCGTTGCGGCCGGCGGTTGGTGGATGGCGGAGATGTCGGGCCTTTTCCTGGTCTCGGCGATCCTTGTCGGCGTGATCGACCGCCTGGGCGAGGAGGGTTTTACGACGGCCTTTGTGGAGGGTGCCAAGGAACTGCTCGGTGTCGCGCTCATTATCGGGGTCGCCCGCGGCATCGTTGTCGTGATGGACGCCGGACATCTGACTGACACGATCCTTTTCCATTCCGCCCAGGCCATGGACGGTCTGTCACCTGTTGTTTTCATCAACACGATGTACTGGCTTGAAGTGGCGCTGTCGTTCTTCGTGCCGTCGTCGTCCGGCCTGGCGGTCCTGACCATGCCGATCATGGCACCGCTTGCCGACTTTGCCGGCGTCGGCCGCGATCTCGTGGTCACCGCCTATCAGTCGGCCAACGGCCTGGTGAATTTCTTCAACCCGACCTTTGCCGTCGTCATGGGCGCCCTGGCCATCGGCCGCATACCCTATGAGCGCTGGCTCCGCTTCGTGTTGCCGCTCTGTGGAGTCCTCACGGTCATGATCATGGCGACACTCAGCCTTGGGGTCGCGATCGGATGAAAGGTGGAAATGGACATCGAGATACAAGCGTGATCGCAGATTATGGTGTTCATTCCGAAGTGGGGAAGCTGCGCAAAGTCCTGGTTTGTCAGCCGGGCAAAGCCCATGAGCGCCTGACCCCGGAGAACTGCCAGGAGCTGCTCTTCGACGATGTCTTCTGGGTCCAGCAGGCCAAGACCGATCACTACGACTTCCGCTCCAAGATGGAGGAGCGCGGGGTCGACGTCCTGGAGATGCATGAGCTGCTCGCGGCGACCATGGCCATCCCCGAAGCGCGGGCCTGGGTCCTCGACCGCAAGATCACCGAGAACCAGGTCGGGGTTGGCCTCCGTGCCGAACTACGCGCCTGGCTCGGCGAGGTGCCGGCCAAAGAGCTGGCCGACTACCTGATCGGCGGCATCGCCGCCGGTGAACTGCCGTTTGATCCGAAAGGAATGTTCGGCCGCTATCTTGGCCCGAACGGCTTCGTGTTGCCGCCTCTGCCGAACACCATCTTTACACGGGATACGACCTGCTGGATTTATGGCGGCGTGACGGTCAACCCGATGTTCTGGCCGGCCCGGCGGCAGGAGACGCTGCTGACCACCGCGATCTACAAATTCCATCCCGCGTTTCAGGAAACGGCGTTGAAGGTCTGGTGGGGCGATCCGGATGTCGATCACGGGTTGGCGACGCTTGAAGGCGGGGACGTCATGCCCATTGGTGCGGGCGCCGTCCTCATCGGCATGGGGGAACGCACGACACCCCAGGCCGTCGGTCAGGTCGCGCGGTCGTTGTTCAACCATGGCGCCGCGCAGCGGGTTGTCGCCTGCCAGATGCCGCGATCCCGAGCGGCGATGCATCTGGATACCGTGTTCTCGTTCTGCGACCGTGATCTGGCGACCGCCTATAAGGCGGTCTGCGACGAGATCGTCTGCTACAGCCTGAGACCGGGTGACAAGGCAGGCGAGATCGACTTCCGCCGGGAGAAACAACACCTTTTCACCGTCGTCGCGGGCTGTTTGGGCATCGATGAGCTGCGGGTTATCTTCACCGGCGGCGACGCCTATGAGCGCGAGCGTGAACAGTGGGACGACGGCAACAACGTCGTCGCGCTCGAACCCGGCGTGGTCATCGCCTACGCCCGCAACACCTACACGAACACCCAACTGCGCAAGGCCGGGGTCGAGGTCATTACGATCCGCGGGTCGGAGCTCGGCCGCGGTCGCGGCGGCGGCCACTGTCTGACTTGCCCGCTGCTGCGCGATCCGGCCTGAAACGATTGTTCACCCTTCTCCACGGGAAGGGCGCTTTGAATTGCTTCATGGAGAGAGCCCATGCCGATCAATCTGAGGGGGCGGAGTTTTCTCACTCTGCTCGACTTTACGCCGGATGAGATCCGCTATCTGCTTCGCTTGGCCGGCGATCTCAAGGCCGCGAAAGCCGCCGGCTACGAACAGCGGCGCCTGAACGGCAAGAACATCGCCCTCATTTTCGAGAAGGCGTCGACCCGCACCCGCACCGGCTTCGAGGTGGCGGCCTATGATCAGGGGGCCCAGGTCACCTATCTCGGCCCCTCGGGCAGCCACATCGGCCACAAGGAGACCATGAAGGATACCGCCCGGGTACTGGGCCGCATCTATGATGGCATCGAATACCGGGGCTTTGGCCAGTCGAACGCCGAGGATCTGGCGCACTTCGCCGGCGTCCCGGTTTGGAACGGCCTTACCGACAGCTTCCATCCGACCCAGATTCTCGCCGATTTCCTGACGATGCGCGAGTTCACGCATAAACATCTCTCCGATGTCAGCTTCTGCTTCCTGGGCGATGCCGGCAGCAATATGGGCGATTCGCTGATGATCGGCGCCGCCAAGCTAGGCATGCATATCCGGATGGCCGCGCCTGAGACGCTGTGGCCGAACCGGGATCTGATAGAGCGCTGCCAGGCCCTGGCGGAGAAAACCCGGGCGCAGATCACGCTGACGGAGGATGTCGAAGAAGCCGTCCAGGGCTGCGACTACGTCTACACCGATGTCTGGCTCTCCATGGGCGAGCCGGCGGATCTCTGGCGTCAGCGGATCGAACTTCTCAAGCCCTATCAGGTGACCCAAGAGGTCATGGAGATGACCGGCAATCGTCACGCCAAGTTCATGCACTGCCTGCCGGCCTTCCACAATGCGGAGACTGTCGTGGGCAAAGAGATCCGGGACGACTACGGCCTTGATGCCATGGAAGTGACCGAAGAGGTCTTCGAGTCCGAGCGCTCCATCGTCTTCGATCAGGCGGAGAACCGCATGCACACCATCAAGGCCGTCCTGGTCGCGACGATCGGGGCCTGAGCCATGCGCATCGTCATCGCCCTCGGCGGCAATGCGCTGCTGCGCCGCGGCCAGGCCCTGACGGCCGAAAACCAGCGCGCGAATGTTCGCGCTGCGGCAGCGGCGATGGCGCCGCTGGCGGGCGAGCACGCACTTGTCATTTCTCACGGTAACGGCCCGCAGGTCGGTCTGCTTGCCCTGCAGGGGGCCGCCTACAAGCCGGACGAGGCCTATCCGCTGGACGTTCTGGGGGCGCAGACCGAAGGCATGATCGGCTACATGATCGAGCAGGAGATGGCCAACCTGCTGCCCGACGAAATGTCCTTCGCAACCATGTTGACGATGATCGAGGTGGACCCAGAAGACCCTGCCTTCGAAAACCCGACCAAGTTCATCGGCCCGGTCTATGGGGCGGCTGAGGCGCGCAAGCTCGCCGAAGAAAAGAACTGGTCGATCAAGCCGGACGGTGACAACTGGCGCCGTGTCGTCGCCTCACCCCAGCCCAAGCGGATCTTCGACATCCGGCCGATCCGCTGGCTACTGGAACAGCGGACAATCGTCATCTGCGCCGGTGGCGGCGGTATTCCCACGGTCTATGACGCGGACCGCAAGCTGACCGGTGCCGAGGCGGTGATCGACAAGGACCTTGCCAGTGAGTTGTTGGCCCGTGAGCTTGAGGCCGATTTCTTCGTCATGGCGACGGACGTGGACGCCGCCTATGTCGGCTGGGGCGGGCCCGAGGCTCGGGCGATCAAGCAGGCGACGCCCAAGGCCCTCCGGGCCTATGACTTTCCCGCCGGCTCCATGGGGCCGAAGGTCGAGGCAGCCTGCCGTTTCGCCGAGCGCACGGGAAAGACCGCGGCGATCGGGGCTCTGGCCGATCTCGCCCAGATTATCCAGGGAACCGCGGGAACGACAGTGACCCAGGAAGCCGGCGACCTCGCCTGGCACGGGCCTGCGGGTGGCGCTGGCAGGCAGGTGGTTGTTGATTGACCTCTCGCGGTGTGCGGTGAGGCGATAGAGGAGATCGAAGACATGGGCGTTCGAAAGCTTGGTCGATTTGCCGCACTTTGCGGGACGTTTATTCTGGCTCTGGGACTCACGCTTGGATCGGTGGGTGCCCAGGTTTCGGATGTTGGGGTGTCGACGGATGACCGTGTCAAAGCGCTGGAAGAGCAATTGAATCTGATGATGCAACAGATGCAGGCGGTCCAGCGTGAACTGGCGGAGACCCGTGCCGACGTCGAGCGCGCGCGCACCGCCGCCCGGGCGGCGCAGGAACAGGCCGGTACGGTGAAGCAGGCGCAGGATGCAGCGGCACCGGATCAGGCGAGCGAACAGGCAACCGTAACCTCGGGCCAACCCAGGGTGAAGCTGGCCATCTCCGGCCAGGTGAACCGCGCCGTCAACGTGGTGAACGACGGCAATGAGACGGATGCCTTCTTCGTCGACAACGACACGTCGAATTCGCGGATCCGCTTCGTGGGAACCGGCGATCTGGGCGAGGGCACGACCCTGGGCACCCGGATAGAGATTGCCGTGTCGCCGAACAATTCCTTTGACGTCAGCCAGGACGACGAGGATTCCGGCGATTTCTTTGACCAGAGAAAGGTCGAGATCTTTGCGCGCAACGATGACTACGGCCAGTTCTCTCTCGGCAAGGGAAACACAGCTTCCGAAGACACGGCGGAATATGACCTGTCGTTGGTCGCCGGTCCGATCATGTATTCGGGTGTTTCCGATATTGTCGGCGGTTTGCAGTTCACCGACGGTGACAGCCTGACCGGGATCACGCTGGGCGATGCCTTCTTCAACTTCGACGGCAACGGCCGGAAAAACCGGGTTCTCTATGATTCTCCGGTCTTCGGCCCGGGCGTTCAGTTCTCCGCCTCGGCGGCCTCCGATGATCGTTTTGACCTGGCGGCGACCTGGGGTGGGAACTACGGGGATTGGACCGGTGTCGAGATCGGTGATTTCCTGACTCTTGGCGCTGTTGCCATCTCCGACCCCAACGTCGACGACGTCGACTATCGGCTCAACGGCTCTGCGTCGGTGCTGCACATGCCGACTGGCCTCAGTCTGACGTTCTCCGGAGGGATGGACGAAGCTGATGAAGACAATCCCTACAACCTCTATGCCAAGCTGGGTTGGGACACCGAGTTCTTCAGCTTCGGGCCCACCGGTTTCGGCGTCGACTTTACCCACAGCGAGAATGTCTGTGCCGACTGTGATGAGGGCCGCTCCGCCGGTATCGCCGCGGTGCAGGTCGTGGAAGACTGGGGGCTGGAACTCTACTCGCAGCTGCGTTGGTTTTCGCTGGATACCGAAGCGGGCGTGCCGGACACCGATGATGTGTTCGCCTTCACGCTCGGCAGCCGGGCGAAGTTCTGATGGCGCGCTTCTGGATTGTCCCGGCGGCGCTTGCATTAGGCCTTGCCGTGACCGCTTGCAGCGGTGTCACCATGAAGCCGGGCGATCAACTGCGCAACAACCGCGAGATTCGTCCGGGCCCCGGGTTCCTCACCGGTCCCGAGGGCGAGTTCGTCATATTCCGTGTGGAAGGCGAGGAAGCGGCGGCACAGGCAGATCCGCAGGCAGGGTCCGAAAACCATACAGCATCGGAGTGAGGTGACCGTAAGCCGTTTCGGCAGAGATGGGGTTGCCGTTTGCTGCCGTCAGAACAGGCGGGTCAGGTGATTCAGGATACCTTCGCGCAGATTGTCCATATGGGTCTTCATGGCGCTCTGCGCACGCTCAGGATCGCCGGAAACGATGCCGTCGATGATGGCGATGTGTTCATGACAGCCGGGCTCAAAGCGTTCGGGGATGCTGCCCTTGTCGAAGATGCGTGTTTTCAGCTTCAGGTCCGAGATCAGGGTCTCGAGAAGCCGGGAGCCCGACATGATCGCAATGCGCTCGTGAAGTTCATCGTCGGCGGCAAGATGGGCCGCCGCGTCGGGACGCTCCCCGGACAGGAAGGCTTCGAACACGCCGCGCAGTTTCAACAAGGCGTCGCGGCCCGACGCGCCGGCGGCCTGTCGCGCGGCCTCGACTTCCAGAAGACGGCGGACATGAAGGATTTCGACGATTTCATCGGTGGAGATGCGATGGACCACCGGGGTGCCGCCTTCGGGACGGCGCACAAGCCCCTCGCTGGTGAGCCGGCCGATCGCCTCACGGACCGGCGTCCGCGATATGCCCAGACGCGTGGCGCAGTCGTTTTCCAGAACGCGTGCACCCGCTGAGAGTTCACCGTTGACGATCATCTGGCGCAACCGCTGATAGGCGGTGTCGCCAAGGCTCGCCCGAGGCAGCTTCGTCCTCATACCGCACCCCTCGCCCTATGGAACCCGTGACTGACAGTCTGCATAAACCTTGTATACGCTGACGCCTGACTTCCGCAATCTATATCTAAGCAAACGAGATCGCGATGTCGATCTGTGAGGGGATCTAATCCGTAGAGCTCGGTTTGTGGTGATTTGGGCATCGGTCACGGCAATAGGTTTTTGCAACCTGAAGTTCCATAACTATCTAAAATAATTGAATTTATTTTCCAGGCGTCCAGCCTGCCGCTGCAGGAAAGCGGGCCGCCGCATCACCGGGTCGCCCAGCGCGCGCCAGTCGCATCAAGCGAATCCATTTGACATACATCCTGTATACGCTGGAGTATCGGTTGCCTGAATTCATGCCGGTTGCGGTGACGACCGGCCTTTGGGGGCAAGTGTCGATGAGCGAAGACGCTGCAGATCCTAAGCGTCCAGATGAAGGGCGGCTGGAACTTGCGATCACGTTTCTCTATTACCGCGACCTTCCGGCGGCGATGCGCTTCTACGAAGAGGTGATAGGTTTCACCCTGGCCATAGACCAGGGCTGGTCGAAAATCTACCGGATGACCGGGCAGGCGCATGTCGGCCTGGTCGATGAGAGTCGCGGGATGCACCGCGCGCACGATGTAAAGCCGGTGCAACTGTGCATTCGCGTGCCGGATGTCGACGCCTGGCACGCCTATCTCTCGGCCCTGGGCATCGAGAGCCTGGGCAAGGTTTCGTCGAGCGAGCAGCTTGGCATCAGGGCCTTCGTTCTCGACGATCCCGAGGGCTATCAGATCGAAGTGCAGTCCGCTCTGACATGAGCGCAGTCAGAAAACCTCAATAACAAAGTGTCATTCAACACGGGAGATAAAGAGATGTCTGTATTGCCAAGGGGCCGGTCGATCCGGGGACTTCTGGCTGGTGCCTGCACGGTGGCGGTGCTGCTGCCCGGCGCGGTGCTGGCGGAAGGAAAGTCGGTCACCATCGGACTGACCGCCGACCCGAGCCATCTTTACCCGCTTGCGGGCGAGGAACTGTCCTCGAACATCATGTACTATCATCTCTACGATCCCCTGGTGAAGCGCAGCGCCGATCTGTCGTTCGGCCCCGGCCTGGCGGAAAGCTGGGAAGTGGTGGACGACACCACCTGGCGCTTCAAGCTGCGCGAGGGCGTGACCTTCCATAACGGCAATGCCCTGACGGCCGACGACGTGGTCTTCACGGTGGAACATGCCAGGAAGTCGATCCGGCCGGATCTGGTGGCGAATATTGCCTCGGCCACGGCGATCGACGACCTGACCGTCGAACTGAAGACGCCTCAACCCTACGCCGTGCTGGCCATGGATCTGGCCGAACTGCTGATCCTGGACCGGGAATACACCAGCGCCACCGGCGACGAGCAGATGGACCTGAAGCCGGTAGGGACCGGTCCCTACAAGCTGGGCGAATGGATCAAGGAAGAGAAACTGGTTCTGGAAGCCTTTGACGGCTACTGGGCCGGCAAGGCCGGGATCGACACGGTGACCTTCCGTCCGATCACCAACCCCGCCACCCGCACAGCCGCCTTGCTGACCGGTGAAGTCGACGTGATCCAGGATCTCGCGGTGCGCGACGTGGAACGGGTCAAGCGGGACGGAGACTTCAAGGTCCTGACACGGCCGAGCCTGCTGAACGTGGTTCTCGCGATGGATACGCGGTCGAAATCCCCGACCATCGACCTCGACAAGAATCCGTTGACCGACCAGCGGGTGCGCGAAGCGATCGCAAGGTCGATCGATGTGGATGCCATCAACAAGATCGTGATGAACGGCCTGGCCACGCCCAGCGACCAATACGTGCCGTCCTCGCACATCGGCTATGTGGACGGGGCGAGCTTTCGCGAGATGTATCCCCATGACGTGGAGAAAGGCCTGGCGCTGATGGCCGAGGCGGGTTTTGCGGACGGCTTCACCATGACGCTTGACGCGACCAACAATCGCTACGTCAACGATGCCCAGATCGCCCAGGCCCTGGCCTCCATGCTGGCCAAGATCAAGGTCGATCTGAAACTCAACATCATGCCGAAGTCGAATTTCTGGGGCTACATCCGGGTTCCGACGGAGCAGTCGAGCTTCATCATGAGCGGTTGGGATGTTCCCTCGGGCGATGCCGGCTCCATGTACGGTGCGCTGTTCTATTCGCGCGACAAAAAGGAAGGCTACGGCCAGGTCAACCGGGGCAGCTACTCCAACCCGGAAGTCGATGCGCTGATCGACAAGGCGGACAGCACATCGAAGATCGAGGAACGGGACGGCTATCTCCAGCAGGCGACGAAGATCCTGCTGAAGGATATTCCGATGGTTCCGGTTCACTACGAACAGGATATCTACGCCGTGCGCAACGGCGTGACCCTGGAGCCGCGGGTGGATAAGTTCCTCTGGGCCTATGAAATGGACGTCAATTAAACGTATCCGAAGTCTAACGCGACATGGCGCTCCATCGGGGGCGCCGTGCCCGTTCCCGCAGACCCTTAACCTGTAGCGTCGTGTCGTCCCGATGATCGGTTATCTGCTGAAACGCTTGATCCAGATGACCATCGTTCTTTGGATCGTCTCGGTCATCGTCTTCCTGATGATGAGCTTCACCGGCGACCCCGTCTTTATGGTGGTGCCGATTGATGCGACCGACGCAGAGATCGCCCAGGCCCGCCGCATACTGGGCCTCGATCAATCGCTGTTCGTCCAGTACGCGAAATTTCTGGCCAGCCTTGTCGAGGGTGACTTCGGGCGTTCCTACGTGTTTCGCCAGCCGGCGCTTGATCTGATCCTGGAGCGTATGCCCGCCACCGTCGAGATGGTGGCGGTGGCGATGGTCCTCGCGGTTGCCGTCTCTATCCCGCTGGGCGTCTATGCCGGCGCCCATCCGGAAAGCCGGATCAGCAGGATCATCATGGCCGGCTCGCTGCTCGGCATATCGCTGCCCGGCTTCTGGGTCGGGATGATGCTGATCTATCTGCTGGCGGTGCAGTGGGGCCTGTTTCCCTCGTCCGGGCGCGGCGATACCGTCGCGTTCCTGGGCATGCGTCTCAGCCTGCTGACCGCCGACGGCTGGCAGCACATTATCCTGCCGGCGTTCACACTGTCGCTGGCGACCATGGCGATCATTCTGCGCATCACCCGCGCCGGGATGATGGAGGTGGGACGCCAGGACTACATGAAATTCGCCCGCGCCAAGGGCGCTGCGCCGCGCGACGTTCTCTACCGCCACGGGCTGAAGAATGCGCTGATCCCGGTGGTGACGATCTTCGGGCTGCAGCTCGGCGACCTGATCGCTTTTGCCACGATTACCGAGACGATCTTTTCCTGGCCGGGGATGGGCAAGCTGTTGATCGACTCGATCTATCGCGCCGACCGGCCGGTTATCGTGGTCTATCTGATGCTGGTGGCGCTGATCTTCGTGGTCATCAATTTCCTGGTCGATCTGCTCTATACGCTGATCGATCCCCGCATCACGTTGAAATGAGGCGCCGGATGCAGGGTTTTCTAAAGTCGGAATTCTTCTTCAACTACCGCCGTAGCGCCTCGGCGATTATCGGCAGCGCGCTGATGCTGCTGTTCGCCGTCTACGTAGCCTTCGGGCCCTGGCTGGTGGCGCAGAACCCCCATGACATCGCGTCGTTGGAACTGCTGGACAGTTTCAAGCCGCCGGCCTGGCTGCCCGGTGGCGATCCGCGCTATCCGCTGGGCACCGACGGGCAGGGCCGCGACATGCTGGCCAGCATCGTCTATGGCGCACGCATCTCTGTCATGATCGGCGTGGTGGCGATGCTGTGTTCCTGCTTCATCGGCACGGCGCTCGGTCTGCTTGCCGGGTTCTACCGTGGCGCGGTCGACTCCTTCATCATGCGGGTTGCCGATATCCAGCTTTCCTTCCCCTCGATCCTCATTGCCCTGTTCCTGATGTCCGCCGTGGGCACCGGTATCGACAAGGTGTTGATCGCCCTGACGGCGGTCGGCTGGGTGGTCTATGCCCGCACCGTGCGCGGCTCGACCCTCAGCGAGATCGAGAAAGAATATGTTCAGGCGGCGCGTGTCGCCGGATTGCCCGACCGCAAGATCATCCTGAAGCACGTCCTGCCGAACGTGCTGACCCCGCTGATCGTCATTGCCACCATCCAGGTCGGCACCTTCGTGCTGATCGAGGCGTCGCTCAGCTTTCTCGGCGTCGGCGTGCCGATCACCCAGCCCTCGCTCGGCCTGCTGGTGAAGAACGGTTTTGACGTGCTGTTCAGCGGCCTTTGGTGGACCTCGGCCTTTCCCGGCCTGGCGATCATGATTCTGGTCTTCGGCATAAATCTGTTTGGCGACTTCCTGCGCGACGAACTGAATCCGAGGCTGAAATGAGCGCCGCCGGCCAACCCCTGCTGGATGTGCGTGGGCTTGAGACCCGCTTCTACACCTTCGCGGGCGTGGTGAACGCGGTCGATGGCGTCAGCTTCACGGTGGGGCGCGGCGAAATTCTGGGTCTGGTCGGCGAAAGCGGCGGCGGCAAGTCGGTGATCGGCTTCTCGATCCTCGGCCTGATCGACAGCCCGGGAAAAGTTGACGGTGGAGAGATCCTCTTCGACGGCGATGACTTGGCCGGAAAGTCCGAAAGCGAGCTACAGCGCATTCGCGGCCGCGAGATCGCCATGGTGTTCCAGGACCCGATGACTTCGCTGAACCCGCTGCAGACCATCGGGCAACAGATGGACGAGATGCTGCGGCTGCACAGCGACCTGGACGGCCGGGCGCGGCGGGCGCGCTGCATCGAGATGCTGAACGATGTCGGCATTTCCGAAGCCGAGCGCCGCCTGAAGAACTATCCGCACCAGTTCTCCGGCGGCATGCGCCAGCGCGTCGTCATTGCCATTGCGATGATCGCCGGGCCGCGCCTCATCATCGCCGATGAGCCGACCACTGCGCTGGATGTGACGATCCAATCGCAGATCCTGAAGCTGATGCGCCGCCAGGTGCGTGAGCGCGATGCCTCGATGATCCTCATCACCCACGACCTGGCCGTTGTCTCGCAGATGGCCGATCAGATTGTCGTGCTTTATTGCGGCCGCGTGGTGGAACAGGGTCCGAAAGAGGCGCTGATCCGCAAGCCGGCGCATCCCTATACGCAAGGGCTGCTCGGCTCGATCCCCAAGCTGCATGGCCGTCAGGCGCGGCTGACCCAGATCCCCGGCGCGGTGCCCGATGTGCGCAACCTGCCCAAGGGCTGCAACTTCCGGGAACGCTGTCCCTTCGCGCAGGCCCGCTGCGCGGAGGAGGAGCCGCAGCAGCGCGCCCTCGGGGCGGGGCGCTCGGTTGCTTGCCACTTTCCTCTGGAAGAGGGGACCGAAGCATGACGGCTTTTCTCGAAGTCGAGAACCTTGAGCAGCGGTTCGATGTCAGTGGTGGTCCGCTGGATCGCCTGCGCTTCGAAAACGGCCTGCCGACCATGGCGCGGCGCATCGTTCACGCGGTCAACGGCGTCAGCTTCACCATTCAGCGCGGCGAGGTTCTGGGGCTGGTCGGCGAAAGCGGATGCGGCAAGTCCACCGTCGCCAAGACCATCGCCCGCATCTATCGCCCGACCGGCGGTGCGATCCGGATCGATGGCGAGGATATCTCGCAGCACGATTATCGCCGCATGCTGCCGGTGCGGCGCAAGCTGCAGATGATCTTCCAGGACCCCTTTGCCTCACTCAACCCGCGCCAGAGGGTGCGCAACATCATCATGGAGCCGATGCTCCAGCACGCCGAGCCCGGCGACAAGACGGTGGAGAAGCGGGCGCTGGAACTGCTCGACCGTGTCGGGCTGCGCCCGGAGCATGGCGACCGCTATCCCCACCAGTTCTCCGGTGGCCAGCGCCAGCGGATCGGCATTGCCAGGGCGCTTTCGGTAAACCCCCAACTGGTGATCGCGGACGAGCCCGTCTCGGCACTGGACGTTTCGATCCAGGCGCAGATCCTCAACCTGATGATGGATCTGCGCGACGAGTTCGGCCTGTCCTACCTCTTCATCACCCACGATCTCTCCGTGGTGCGCCATATCAGCGACCGCATCGGCGTCATGTATCTCGGCTTCATGGTTGAAACCGCGCCCCGCGACGCGCTCTTCGATGCGCCGCAGCATCCCTACACCCGGGCACTGCTGTCCGCCGCGCCCGCCATCGACCCGGACCCCGACGCCGAGGAGGAGATCGAGCTGACGGGGGAGGTGCCCAACGCCTTTGACTTGCCGAGCGGCTGTTGTTTTCGCACCCGCTGTCCTTTCGCCTTCGAGCGCTGCGCGCAGGAGCGGCCGGTACTGAAGGAGGCTGCGAGCGGCCATCAGGTCGCCTGCCACCTGCTGGACGAGGATTCCCGATGAGTTATACGCGGATCGCGCAGGCCCGGCTGAGCCTGGATGACCCCCATAACTGCACCGACGTGAACGACACGCTGACGGTGCTGGAGGCGCTTTACGATGCCCTGGTGCGGCGCGGTGAAACGGAAGGTTTCGCGCCGGGGCTGGCGAGCGCCTGGGAGGTCGCGGATAAGGGGCGTTCTTGGCTGTTTCATCTGCGCGAAGGGGTGCGCTTCCATGACGGATCGCCGCTCGACGCCGGTGCGGTCATCGCCTCGCTGGCGCGTATGGCGCGGCCCGATATGGGGGTGACGCTCGGTGCGCCGGGCGTCTATTCGCAGTACCTGACCGGGGCCAACTTCGAAGCGCCGACACCCTCCAGCGTCCGCATCGTGCTGGCGGAGCCGATGGCCGATCTTCTCGATCTGCTGGTCTATGGCTACATCGTCGCGCCCTCGGTGCTCGACGATCCGCTGGCCCGGCCCTGCGGCACCGGGCCCTACATCTTCGAGCGCGCGGGCGACGGCTATTTCCGGGCGCGTGCCAATCCCGATCACTTTGGCGGCCCGCCCGCCCATGAAGGGATCGAATGGCGGCGCGTTTCCGCGGCGAAGGATCGTCTCGCGGCGCTGGAGGGCGGCGATACCGAGGTGGCCAACACGCTACCTTTCGGCGTCGAGCCCACAGGAGCGACGGCTCAGACCTACCTGTCGCCGACGACCATCATCTATCTGTTCAACGCGGCGGCGGGCCCACTGCGCGACGGCCGTATTCGCCGCGCGCTCAATCTGGCGCTGGATCGTGATGCTTTGATTGCCGATGTGCTGGGCGGGGCCGGCGCCGCGTTGCACGGGTTTCTCAGCCCGGCCCATAGCGGTTACGTGGCCGAGGGCCAGCCAGCGCCTCGCCCCGACGAAGCGCGTGCCCTGCTCAGGGAGGCCGGGGTCGAGCGCGGGCTGATGCTCGACGTCGATTGTCCGACCAGCCTGCCCAACGAGGCCGAAGCCCTGACCGCCGCCATCGCGGCGCAGCTGGCATCCTTCGGCGTCGTCCTGAATGTGAAGATTCATGAAGACCGTGAAGCCTATGCTCATCGCGTTCGGCGCAGCGAAATCGCCGATATGTGCGTGTTTGATTCCAGTCCCCTCAGCACCTTCCGGGTGCTTTGCGAGAAGATCGATTCGCGCGTTCAGGGCTCCTGGTGGCTGGGCTATGCCAACCCGGCGGTCGAGAGGCTGATCGATAGCGCCCGGGTCATGATCGATGATGCCGCGCGGGCGGAGATCTTTCGTGAGTGTCACCAGCTGCTCAGCGACGACCCGCCCTGGCTTTTTGTCTACAACCATCTGCGCAGGGTGGCGCTGAGAGGTGCACATCCGGACTGGCGGACGCGCCGCGACGGCGTGCTGGACGTGCGGAGCCTGCCCCGCTTCGGAGCCTCCACCGATGGCTGACCTGATCGTCTTCGGTGGCACCGTGATCCCCATGGATCCCGCCCGCCGGATCATCGAAGACGGAGCGGTGGCGATCGCCGGCGACCGCGTGGTGGCCGTGGGATCGACGGCCGAGGTTCTGGCTGCACACCCGGCGCCGCGTAAAATCGATGCGGCGCGCAAGCTTGTGCTGCCCGGGTTGATCGACGTCCATGCCCACGCCGGCCACGGGCTCATTAAGTCCATGGGGGCGAACCGGCCCGGCGCCTGGGAGGAACTCTGCGGGGAAGTCTATACCACCGCCTCGACGCCCGCCTTCTGGCGCGCCGAGGCCGAGCTGGCGGCGCTGGAGCGGCTGCGCTTCGGCGTCACCACAGGCGTTTCCCTGCTGGGCGGTGGCGATACGGTCATGCGCTCCGACGATCCGGCCCATGCGGCGGCGCACTGCGAGGGCGTGCTGGCGGTCGGCATCCGCGCTGTGCTGGCCATCGGCCCGACACGCCCGCCGCATCCGCGTCTCTATGCCGACTGGAACGGCGATGAACGCTACGATAAACAGATCGATTTCGAAACCCAGCTCGCCACCTCGGCGCGTGTGGTCGCGGATTGGCACGGCAGCCATGAGGGCCGCATCGCCATCGCCCTGCTGACCCCCGTGCTGCGCGACGAGCATGTCGGTGAGCTCGGGCCTGCGCTGTTAGGCGAGGCAATGGAGCAGACCCGTCGGGTGCGCCGCCTGTCGCGCGACACCGGGACGGTCTTCACCCAGGACGGCCATTGGCGCGGCTCGGTCGTCAGGGCCCAGGAAATGGGGATTCTCGGGCCCGATGCCCTGTTGAGTCACGCCATCGATCTCAGCGAGACGGAGATCGCGCTCTGCGCCGAAACCGATACCCGGATCGCCCACAACCCCAGCGCCATCGCCTCGGTGATGGGCCGCTGTCCCGTGACCGAGTTGATGGCGGCCGGGGTTACCGTCGCGCTGGGGTCCGACGCCACCGCGCCGGATCGTTCGGCGGATATGTTTCGGCACATGCAGCAATGCATGCACTATCATCGCACCCACTTTCGCGATCCCGACATTCTGCCGCCGGGCCAGGTACTGGCGATGGCAACCATCGATGCCGCCCGCGCCCTGGGCATGGAAAGCGAGATCGGTTCCCTGGAACCGGGTAAGAAAGCGGACCTGATCTTGCTCGACCTGGCGCGCCCGCATCTTTATCCGCTTAACATGCCTGCCTACCGCGCTGTCTGTTTCGCCAACGGCAATGACGTTCACAGCGTTGTCGTCAACGGCGAGGTGGTTCTGGAGAATCGCCGTGCGGCGAAGGTCGACGAGACAGCGGTCCTCGAAGCCGCGCAGCTTGAATGCGAACGGATGATCGCGCGGACCGGCGCACACGACCTGCTCGGCATGCCGGCTGACTTCTTCGGCGCCCGCCAATCCTTGCAGGATAGCTGATCGATGACGCTGCTAAGTCCCATAGCATGAGGAAACGTTAAAATGACCGAGTTCACGGAAGCCGCGCGGGGCGTCTACGTCATCGCGCCGACGCCTTTCACCAAGGACGGGGCGGTGGACATGGAGAGCACCGACCGTATGGTCGATTTCTTCCTTGAACGGGGCGCGGACGGGCTCACTGTGCTCGGCATGATGGGTGAGGCCCCGAAGCTGACCCTTGAAGAGTCCCGCGCCTTCGTGCAGCGGATTCTTGAGCGGGTGAAGGAACGGGTTCCGGTGATTGTCGGTGTTTCCGCCCCGGGCTTTGCCCAGATGGGGGCGCTCAGCGAGATGGTTATGGGCGACGGCGCCACCGGGGTGATGGTCGCACCGCCCTCATCGCTGCGCTCGGACGACCAGATTCTGGGATACTACCGCCAGGTCGCCGAAACGCTGGGCGATGCGACACCCTTCGTGCTGCAGGATTTTCCCCTTGTCACCAATGTCGTGGTGCCGGTCCCGGTGATCCTGAACATCGTGAAGGAGCTGCCGAGCTGTGTCTGCTTGAAGCACGAGGACTGGCCGGGCCTGGCCAAGATCGCCGCCCTGCGCGCAGCAAGTGACGGCGGCGCACGGCGCATCTCCATCCTCTGCGGCAACGGCGGGCTGTTCCTGCCCGAGGAACTGGCGCGCGGGGCGGATGGCGCCATGACCGGCTTCGCCTATCCGGAAATGATGATCGAGGTCTGCCGCCTGCATACCGCAGGAGAGGAGCAGCGCGCCCGCGATGTCTTCGATGCCTACCTGCCGCTCGCCCGCTATGAACAGCAGCCCGGGCTGGGCCTTGCCCTGCGCAAATATACGCTGGCGAAACGCGGCATTATCGCTGAGCCCAAGCTGCGGCGTCCCGGGCCCAGCCTGAGCGCCGCCGATATCGCCGACCTGGAAAGCCTGATCGCCCGCCAGACAGCGCGGCTGAACGAGATCGCCTGACGGATCTCGGTCCGCTCAGGAAAAACGCTGAAAGAGCAGCAGGTTTCAAAATCTTAGGGGAGCTTCCGCGGCTGCCCGCGCAGCAATGGCGGTTGCGGCGGTTGGCGCCTTGCGTCGATGCGGGTTAGGCTGTCCGCCTGTTCCTCATCCTCGTCTGTTCCCCAACGGAGTAAGGCGCATGAAATCGATGTCCCCCGCCGCATCCCCTGCCGTCGCGTCCCCCATCGCCGTATTCGCGCTTCTCGGCTTCGCCCTCATCGCCGCTGGAGCTGCCGAAGCGGCCGACAAGGTGAAGCTGCGGCTGATGGAAACCGCCGACATCCACATGCATATCGTGGACTACGATTACTATCGTGACAGCCAGTCCGATACCGTCGGGCTGGCCAAGGTATCCAGCCTGGTGAAGGCCGCCCGTGCGGAGGTGAAGAACAGTCTGTTCTTCGATAACGGCGACCTGATCCAGGGCAATCCCCTGGGCGATTACATGGCCCAGCGCCGCGGCCTCAAAGCGGGTGAGACCCATCCGATCTACAAGGCCATGAACCTGCTGGACTACGACGCCGGCAACATCGGCAATCACGAGTTCAACTACGGCCTCGACTTCCTGATGAAGACGATCGCCGGCGCCGACTTCCCCTACACACTTTCCAATGTCTATCTGCTGGACGATGACAGCGATCCGGATAACGACAAGCCCCTCTTCACGCCCTATCTGATCCTGGACCGGGAACTGGAAGCCGAAGGCGGCGCCCGTCACGCCATCAAGGTCGGCGTCATCGGTTTCACGCCACCGCAGATCATGCTCTGGGACAAAACCAACCTGGAGGGCAGGCTGCGGGTCGAAGACATTGTCGACTCTGCCGAGAAGTACATTCCGCAAATGCGGGCGGCCGGGGCCGATATCGTTGTTGCCTTGCCCCATTCCTCGATCTCGCCCAACCCGCGCAAGGCCATGGCGGAGAATGCCGTCTACCACCTGACCGAAGTGGAGGGGATCGACGCCATCCTTTTCGGACATGGGCATTCCGAGTTTCCCTCCGCCAAGTTCGAAGGCTTTCCGAATGCCGATCTCGCTAAAGGCACCGTCAACGGCGTGCCCGCCGTGATGCCCGGATTCTGGGGCTCCCATCTCGGCGTTGTCGATCTCGATCTCGAAGTGGCCGATGGCCGCTGGAGCGTGGTCGATGGCCGGGGCTCGCTGCGCGCCATTTACAAACGCGAGGGCCGCAAGCGCATTCCCCTGGTCGAGGCCGACAAGGCGATCGTCGATGCGGTGCGCGAAGAACATCAGGCGACCATCGACTATATGAACGAAGGCGTGGGGGAGACCACGGCGGCGATCAACTCCTACTTCGCCCTGGTCGCGGACGACCCCTCCATACAGATCGTGACCAACGCCCAGAAATGGTACGTCGAAAAGATCGTTCAGGGGACGGAATACGAAGGCATTCCGATCCTTTCCGCCGGCGCCCCCTTCAAGGCCGGCGGGCGCCAGGGTGCCGATTACTACACGGTTCTGGAGCCGGGCGATATCGCCCTGAAGAATGTGGCCGACCTCTATATCTATCCCAACACCCTGCGTGTCGTGAAGCTGAACGGGACCGAGGTGCGCGAGTGGCTGGAGATGTCCGCCGGACAGTTCAACCGGATCGATCCGACCGCCGCCGGGGAGCAGGAACTGGTGAACACCAGCTTTCCGTCCTACAACTTCGATGTCATCGACGGTGTGACCTACCAGATCGATGTCACCAAGCCGGCGCGCTATAACAAGGACGGCGAGATTGTATCGCAGGACCACCGCATCGTCGGGCTGACCTTCGAAGACAAACCGGTGACGGAGGAGATGGAATTCCTTGTCGCCACCAACAACTACCGTGCCGGGGGTGGTGGCAACTTCCCAGGGCTGGACGGCGCCTCCATCATCATTGAAGCCCCGGACGAGAACCGCACGGTCCTTGCCAACTACATCTTCGACCAGAAGGCCATCAATCCGGCGGCGGACAACAACTGGTCCTTCGCGCCCCTCGGCGGCGAGGCCAAGGTGACCTTCACCTCCAGCCCGGCTGCCCGGGAGGCTGCCGAAGAACTGGGCTTTACCCTGCTGGGCGACGCCGAAGGGGGCTTTGCCATCTACGTCATCGACCTGGAATAAACCGGTGGCGGAGTGGCCCGTGGCCGTTTTTCCACAAGGCTTGCCCCCGGCGGCGCGCGCGCCTAGGCTCCCCTTTCGCCGCAGGAAACGATAAGCTGGATTTCGCGAGATGACTTTGCGTAACGGGCGGGAATTCCTCGCTATTCCGGGCCCGACCACGGTGCCCGACGAAGTGCTGCAGGCCATGCACCGGCCGGCCATAGAGATCTATTCCGGCACGCTTTTGGACACCACCATGCGCTGCCTGGACGATCTGCGCGGTATCTTCGCGACCGAGGGCCGGACCTACATCTATGCCGCCAACGGTCACGGCGCCTGGGAAGCCGCGCTCAGCAATACCCTGTCGCGCGGCGAAAAGGTGCTGGTGCTCGGCTCCGGCCTCTTCGCGCCGGCCTGGGGCGAGATGGCGGCGATGCAGGGCATTGTCGTGGAGGAACTGCCCGCCAGCTACCGCCATGCAGTGGACCCTGCCGCCGTAGAGGAACGCCTGCGCGCCGACACGGCGGGGGAGATCAAGGCGGTCCTGGTGGTCCAGGTCGATACCGCCTCCAGCATCGTGAACGACATTCCGGCGATCCGCCGCGCCATCGATGCGGCCGGACACGGCGCGCTCTTCATGGTCGATGCGATCGCTTCGCTTGCGACCATGCCTTTCGAAATGGATGGCTGGGGCATCGATGTCGCCGTGAGCGGTTGCCAGAAGGGGTTGATGACCCCGCCGGGCCTCAGCTTCGTTGCGGCCGGCAAGCGCGCCCTGGAAGCGCATGAGAAGGCCGACCTGCGCACCTTTTACTGGGACTGGACCCAGCGCGAGGGGCCGCGCCACTACAACAAGTACTGCGGCACCCCGCCGGAACACCTGCTGTTCGGTCTGCGCAAGGCCATGGACATGTTGCTCGAGGAGGGTCTGCCGGCGGTTTTTGAGCGCCACCGCATTCTGGCTGAAGCGACGCGGCGTGCGGTCGCCGTCTGGGCCGAGGGTGGGGCGTTGGCTTTCAATGTGCTGGAGCCTCGGGCCCGGGCCAATTCGGTGACCACCATCCGCCTTGAGGGGCACGAACCGGCAGAGCTGATCGGCTATGCCGACAAGATGCTTGGTGTCGTGTTGGGTATCGGGATCGGCGATCTCACCGGTCAGGCCTTCCGCATCGCCCATATGGGTCATGTGAACGCACCGATGATGCTGGGCACGCTGGCGATTGTGGAGTCCAGCTTGGCGACGCTCGGCATCGCTCATGGCAAGGGCGGCATCCAGGCCGCCGTCGACTGGATCGCCGAGGCGGCGCCGGCGACAGTCCAGGCGGCCGGGGCCGAAACCCTGGCCGGTCCGCGCGCTGCCGCCCCAGGCGAATAGGCTGGCCTACCCTACCAACTGCCGCCACCGCCCCCACCACCGCCGCCGCCGGATGAGCCACTGCTCGAGAAGCCGCTGGAGAGGCTGCTGCGTGGCGGGGTCGAAGCGCTTGAAAGCGTGCTGGTGAGGCCGCTCGACAGGCTGGAGGTCAGGTTGCCGACGCCCCGGTAGCTTCGGTGTGTATGGTGCCAGCGCCGGGGCTGCTCAGCCTGGCTGAGCACGGCGGCCCCGGCACTTGCCGTAAAGCGGCTCGTCCATCGCCTTTCCACGTCCAAGGCCATCGCATAGGGCAGGTGGTGCTCGAAGACGTCCAGGGTCATCTCGGGTTCGCCGGTCAGAAGGTTCAGGCGCTCGCCCTCAGCCACTGAAAGATAGAGGCGGTAGCCTTCGATCTGTTCGACCACCCGGCGTCCCAGCCGTGTCGGTGCTTTGAGGAGATACCAGTAGACAAGCACCAGAAGGAAGAAAGCGCAGCAGAGGGCGAAGGTCGCCGGCCCGAACTGGTCAAAGACCAGATAGAGCCCGCCGAGCAAAGGCAGGTTTCCGATTCCGGCGAACGGCATGGAGAGCAGGAATATGATGATCTTTTTGGGGTGGCGGTCCTTGAGGGCCAGGAAGAACCCTCTCGTCACCTTTTCCTGCAACAGCATGGCGGGGATGAAGAGCGAATACGCCAGAAGGACGGCGAAGACGATGGCGAAGGCGGTGACGATTGCGCCGAAGGAGGCGGTCATGCTTACGGCCACGCTCACCAGGCCCAGCACCGCACCGAGCATCCAAAACCGCCTGTTGTTGCGGAAGTAGACGTCGTCGTATTCGCGTTGCAGCACCCACTGCAAGGCACTGACGGCGGTGGTGATGACGGCTGAGGGCTCTTGCTCGACGACGAGCCTGCCGGTGCCGTCTGGAAACAGCTTCTGCATGACCGTCGCTTCCCCCGGCGGCAACTTACCGGAAGGCGCCGACTTCGCTGTCAGGACGAAGCTCTTGTCGTCCCTCTCCTCAATGGTCAGCAGGCCCTTGATCGCCAGGCTGGTGAGCGCCACCGTAAAGGCCTGTGCCGCGTTAGTATCCTGGTCGCGGGACAGATTCCAGATGAACCCGGTGGCCGCCGGCGACAGCCCTTCCGGGGCATCGAAAAGCGGGACAATGACACCCTTGTCCGGGTCGCGGCCGACCCGCATCCATTGCCAATGGAAGTAACCGAAGGTGATCAGCAGACCCGCCAGACCGGCGAGCAGGCGGAAATTGTCGGCGACAACAAGCCCGAGGTCGTCCGGGCGCTTGGCCGGTGTGACATAGCCCTTGGGCCAGGAGACGGCGATCGTCAGGCCGTAGCCGGGGTGAAGCGGTTCGGTCGTGGCGAAGCGGATGCTGCCGTCTGCCGCTGTGTCCTGCGTGAAATCTCTCTGCTGGCTGCCTTCGTAGCCGGTATAGGCGGTAATGCCGATGGGCTCGGCACCGGCCGGAAGACGCACCAGCGCCTCCGCCCTTTCGATGGTGTGGGCCCAGTCGTTGCCGGTCACATTCCAGTAGAGTTCGTCGGCATCTTCTTGAAACAGGAGCTGCCGGTCGGTGCGGTAGACCAAGCGGTAGCGATGCACGCCTTCGTGCAGGAAGAGCGCTTCCCGGCCGATGCGCACTCTTGTGCCGGCGGCGAAGGGCTCGAGGACATAGGGCTCCGGACGCCCGTTGCGGCTTACCTTCAGCACTTCGAAACCCACCCGCTTGATGAGCCCGAAGCTGTCGCGATAGGTCGTCGGAAAGTCACGGAAGATACCGCGCTTGCGGCTGCCGGGTGAGACCAGGAAATCGATCTCCTCGGTAACCAGCAGGTCGCCGTTTTCCTTGATCTTGATGCCGGCGGCAAAGCGCGGGATGCGGTCGTCGTCCGCCGTAGACTGCGCGGTGGCTGTGCCGGTGGTCAGCAAAGCCGAGATGATCGCGGCCCCGAGGCAGCACAGGAACTCCCGCAACCTCATGTAACTTTACCCTGGCTGACTTTTGGCAGAGTCCGATCCGCGGCCGAGTCGACCTCGTAGTAGTTCGCCTTGCGAAAACCGAAGGGTCCGGCCACCAGGTTGCTGGGAAAGGAATCGATCAGGGTGTTCAGGTTACGCACCGCCCCGTTGTAGTAACGCCGGGCCATCTGGATCTGGTCTTCGATCTCGTTCAGGCTCTCCTGAAGTGCGAGATAGTTCTGGTTTGCTTTGAGGTCGGGGTAGTTTTCGGCAACGGCGAAGAGGTTCATCAGGGCGCCGCTCAGTTGATCTTCCAGGTTCGCGCGTGCCCCGGCAGGTTCACCTTCCGCCACCACCGCGCGATGGCGCAGCTCGGTCACGCTCTCCAGGATATCGCGCTCGTGACTGGCGTAGGTTTGCACCGTCTCCACCAGATTGGGAATCAGGTTGGTGCGCCGTTTCAACTGTACGTCGATGCCGCTCCAGCCTTCCTTCGTCTGCTGGCGGCGCGCGACCAGGCGGTTGTAGATCAGGACCGCCCAGATAAGCGGCAGCGCTACGAGCGCAGCGATAATGACGAGGTTCTGCATGATTTCATCCCTGGTTTACCGGTTTTCTTAGTCGCAGCGGAGCCCTGGAAGGTTCAACCCCTGCGGCTTTCTTGCGGGCCGAAGGATCGGGACGTGCCGTGGTGCGTGGCCCGGTAAAGCGCCGCCCAAAGAGTGTGGAGAACGCCGCCAGAAATTTCGATTATCGTACTCAATTGGCCGCAGGAAGTACGGGTGAGCGGTCAGCGCGCCAAGGGCGGCTGCGCAAGGCGAGTAGGTCAGTTCTTGTCGTGTTTTCGGCGGTAGTTGACGACCCGGTTCCAGGCCCAATCAGGTTGCCCTGTGAAAATGGTGAGCAGATCGCCTGCCTCGGCGATCTCGAGGCCCCGGTCTGTTGCCTCCTTATCCGAGTCGACGACTGTCACGTTTGCTGGATCGAGGCGGTGGCCGAGCAGGGCTGTGGCCAGGCGTTTGGGAATGTCCTGTGAGGGGAAGCCTCTGAGCGGTTCCAGGTCATCGCTCCGTCTCACGTTGCGTGAGCAGATGAAGCTGTCGAACTTATCGGCAACCATATCGGCGACCTCCTGTATGTGCTCGCCATGCCAATGACCGAAGGCGGCCAGGACGCAGATGCGGCGGCCATCGGTCTTCAACGATCGCAGAGTGTCGCAGACGGCGCCAAGGCCATCGGGGTTGTGGGCGTAATCGATGACGACCTTAAAGGGATGACCGTCAAAGACATTTAAACGGCCGGGATTGCAGTTATGGTCGCTGTCGAAACTGGCCAGGGCCGCGGCAATATTTTCCCGCCGGATACCCAGGCCAAGTGCAAGCCCCACTGCGGCCATGGCATTCTCGACATTGTGCCGCGCCGCGCCGCCCAGGGTGGCCGGTATTTCGGCGACGGGGATCACGGTATCGCTCGATGTTGCTTTGTGCAGGACAAGGGCGAGCCCCCTGCTTTGTTCTTCCAGGCTGATTGCCAAACCGCCCTTGTCGATATGCTGTCGCAGGGTATCGCGGAGGCCCCCTGCAGTGAACAGACAGACCTGCTGTGGTTGTTTTTTCGCCGCAAGGGCAAGACAGCGGGTGTCGTCTGCATTCAGCACCACCAGGCTGCGGGCTGCCTCCACGACCTTGCTTTTGAGGGTCGCCATCTCGTCCAGGGTCTCGATGCCGTCGTAGCCGAGGTGATCCGCCCTCACGTTCAGGACGGCGCCGACATCGCACCAGTCGAAGGCCATGCCGCTTTTGATGATCCCGCCTCTCGAGGTTTCCAACACGGCAACCTCCACCGCAGGGTCGCGGAGCACCACGCGGGCGCCGGTGCCGCCGGCGAAATCGCCCTGCGCGACCAGGTCGCCGTCGATATGCACGCCGTCGGTGGTGACCAGGCCGACCGATCTGACGTCAATCTCAGCACCGGCGATGCGAAGGATATGCGCCAGCATGCGCGATGTCGTGGTTTTACCGTTGGTGCCGGTAATGGCCGCAATGGGGATGCGGCCGTTGTGCTTTTCGGGAAACAGCATATCGATAATGGGGCCCACCACATCGCGGGGCGGCCCCTCGGCGATCTGATGAGGACGCAGGCCGGGGGAGCTGTTGATTTCGCATATGGCGCCGCCGACCTCCCGGTAGGAGCGCCCGATATCCGGAGTAAGGAAGTCGATACCGACCACATCCAACCCCGACACGCGGGCGGCTCTTTCCAGCATTGACCGATTCTCGGGGTGGACCTTGTCCGTCACGTCAATGGAAGTCCCGCCGGTGGAGATGTTGGCAGTACCGCGCAGCTCGACCAGCTTTCCTGTGTCTGGAATGCTGTCGGCTGTGTAGCCGCGTTTCCCCAGCATCCGTTCGGTTTCATCGTCAAGCTCGATACGGTTCATCAGCTTGGCGAAGCCGATACCGCGCCTTGGATCCTTGTTTTTCTCCGCCACCAATTGGGTGATGGTGCTCTTTCCGTCGCCGGTCACGGCCGCAGGGAGACGGAGGGCGGCAGCGAGGATCTTGCCGCTGACCACCAGGACCCGGTGATCGCTTCCATTTATATAGCTTTCGACGGCCACCAGTTCGCAGTGCTGCCGGGCAAGGTTGAATGCGGAACGGATGGCCTCATCGCCCGTCGGCCGGACAGTGATTCCTCGCCCCTTGCTGCCGTCCAGTGGTTTAACGACCACAGCCGTACCCATCTGGTGTGCAGCCCGCACAGCCGCTTCCGGATCGCGGACGACCGCCTGCCTTGGCACCGGAAGGTGAACCGAGGCGAAGAGCCGGTGCGTCGACGCCTTGTCACGTTGAATCATCGCCGAGATCTGGGGCGTGGTGTCCGTTACGGTCTCGCGGATGCGGCGCAGGTGGCGGCCTTGGCCGAACTGCACCATATGCCTCGCCCGGTCGAGGACGAACCAGGGAATCTCGCGGCGCTCAGCCTCCGCGATCAGAGCCAGGGCCGTCTGATCCAGCGCCATGGCCTGCGATCGGCTTTGAAAGGCGGTCAGTACCTGCTCGGGGCTGAGGGAGTCAGGAAGGGTGTTGGCTGGGCGCGCGTCGGGTGGCAGCAGCGAAAGCACAATACTGATCGCCGCTTGTCCGGCCCAAAGGCCGATGTCCGGATCGTGATAGTGAAAGAAAATGTCGGCCGTTCGGCTGCCGTCCTTGCGTCTTAGGCCGACCGGGTTTGTGCTGCTGCGATCCAGACCCTGCAGTTCGACGGCGACGCGGGCTGCGATATGGCCGAGCGGCGGGCCCTTTGCGGTTGCTAGATCCGACGCGAAGCCGTTGGGCTGATTCGACTGTCCGGGATGGCCGGTCAGGCCGGGCATCAGCTTCAGTAACGCATCCGCGCAGGATCGGCCAATATCGCCGTCGGGCCAGCACTCAGGCCCGTCGATTTCAACAGACAGATGCACCAGAGGCGTCGGCGCAATGATGTTTGGTCCGACATAGGCACGTGCCTTGATGATCTTCATGCAACAGTCAACTCAAGTGTTCCTGACAGGCGCACAGCATAGCGACTGCTGGCCTGTCCGGCCAAGAGCCGTGACGGGCGTCAGCCCGCCTGCGGTGTCACTCTACGGGATTGTTCGGCCAGTCGGGCCAGGGCGGCGGCGGCGAGGCAGTAGAGCGCGGAGCCGGCGGCAATGCTCTCCATGGCGACGCCCTGGTCGATCAGCAAACCCATGAAGGCCGGGGCCAGGCCTGAGGAAAACACCATGGCGGCCTGGCCGAAGGAGCGGATCGCGCCGAGATGGGTGACCCCGTAGAGTTCCGCCCAGAGGGCGCCGAGGATGACGCCCGCAATCCCGGCGTTCATGCCCATCAGCCCCAGGAAAAGCGGTGCCGTGATGACGGCGTCGCTGCTGACCAGTACCAGGCAGGCCAGCGCCAGGGGCGCCAGGAACAGGGTGACGAGCCGACGGGCGCTGAAGCGGTCGACCAGCAGGCCGCCGACCATGAGGGCGGCCAGGGAGGCGAAGGCGAAGACCAGGTAGGAACCGGCGAGGAGCGACAGCGGCCAGCCTTTGGTCTCGGCCAGGTGGACCTGGTGGAAGATCAGTCCGGTAAAGATGAAGGAGGGCGCCAGCAGGGCGGGCAGCCGCAACCACAGGCCGGGATCGCGCAGCACCGCAGCCAGCCGCCAGTCTTGCGCGGCGGTGCCGCTGCCGCCTGCCGTGCGCGCGCTGCTGAGCGCTGCGTCGCGCGCGCGCTGGCCCTTCAACAGGATAAAGACGATCGGTGTGAGGGCGAGCAGGGCGAGGCCGGCACCGGTCCAGATATCCTGCCAGGCGGCGATTGTCAGGGCGGCGACGACAAGCCCCGGCAGGACGGCGTCCCCCAGGGTATGGCCGAGGGAGGCCAGGGAGACCACGCGGCCGCGCTCAGCGGTGAAATATCGCCCCATGGCCACAATGGCCGCGTGACTGGAGAGGCCCTGGCCGAAGAGGCGCAGGCCGAAGATGGCCGGCAGCAGGATCGCAGCGCCCCACCCGGCCGTACCCAGACCGCCGGCCAGCGACCCGGCCATGCCCATGAAGAGGCACATGGCCGCCAGTCCGACCAGGGTCGCGGCGGCGAAAACCGCCAGGGGCAGCCGGTCGATCAAACGGCCGAGCCAGACCAGCACCGCAGCGCTGATCAGGGTTCCCGCCGAATAGATGGCGCCGAAGTCGCCGTCGCTCAGCCCGAAGCTCCGGCGGATCTCGCCGCCGAAAAGCGCGATGAAAAAGGTCTGTCCCAGGCTGGAGCAGAAACACATGAAAAACCCGAAGGCGAGCAGCCGGCCATGGGCGCGGAGAAAGGACAGGGGAAGCATTCGGCTCTTCTACGCCGATCCTTAAGGCAAGGGAAGGGCGCGCGCCGTAAGGCTTTCCTGGGTGCCGGAGTACAGAAAGGTGCGACTCTGGACCCGGTTCCAGCGGTTCATTGGCAAACAAGTGGGGTCTCGTCCTCCTGATGCCCAGCGCACCGACTGCGGAGGAACCGGTTCCCTTTGCCCCGTGGATTGCGACCAAGGCGTGCAAATCTCCAGGGCACTCTCAGTGACGGGGAAAACATAGGTAATTCAATTGCTTCGTGTCTCTTGAAGAGAAAACGACCTTGACCATTACCTCTCGTTTGATGTATCTGGGGTTGATCAAATGCACCGTAATTGTGTCTTTGAGTTTGTTCGCCGACTGCAGCCCGAGAGTGGCTGCTGCATCATCAATCTGCAGGTGAAACGGCGAACCAGTCTTATGAAATTGTTTGAATCCAGCACTGGGAACGACGCCACCGCTTCGGGCTCTTTGTTGCGCATTGAGGCCATTACCAATGCCGCATTCCTGATCACCCTTGCAGACGGTCGGACGATACTGACCGACCCCTGGTTCAGCGACGGTATCTACTACGGCAGTTGGTATAACTTCCCGCCTTTGTCGGAAGCGCAGAAAAAACGCTATCATTCGCTGAGGCCGGATTTCATCTACATCAGCCATCTGCATCCAGATCACATGGACGCACGGACACTCGCGCACTATGACAGCGCGACGCCCCTGCTCATCGGGGCACTGCCGATGCCTCATCTGGAACGCAATCTCAAGGATATGGGTTTCAGTGATATAAGGGTGCTGCCGTTGGATGAAACGGTCGCTATCGAAGGGATCACAATCACCATTCTCGGTCAGTTCGAAGGTACCAGCAGCGGCGATGTCAGTGATGTCGACTACGAAATGGACACTTCACTGGTTCTTGAGAGCGGCGGCCGGCGACTGTTGAATGTCGTCGATAATCCGATCAAGGAACACGATGCGGTGCGGATCGTAGAACGCTTTGGTTCTTTTGATACGGCGATCATTCCCTATGGCGGGGCCAGTTTCTATCCCCACGCCTTTCCTCAGTTCGACGCGGCGGAGAAGGCGCGCCGCCGCGATGCGCTGACTGAGCGCATGCTGGACCAATTTGTTGAAATCGCGGGAATTCTAAAGGCATCCAAGACGATTCCCGCGGCCGGGTCCTATGTTATGGGCGGCCGGATCGCCGAGTTTTCAGAGTACCTGCATCAGGCGGCTCCCGGTCAGATCCGTGCCCGCTGGGCGGCGGCGGGGAACTCGCCCGAAGCGCTCTCCATTCTGGGGCCTGGCGACTCGCTTGATGTTGCAAGCGGGGCCATCGAGATGCTGGGTGGTGCCCTCAGTTTCAACTCCGAGGACCGGCTTGCCTATGCCAGGACACTGCGTAACAGACCGCTGGATCAGGATCTGATCTCGGTGCCCCGCGGCTTCAAGATACCCTGGAAACGCATGCTTCAGCGTGCACGCGCTGTGCTATGGGGCTATCAGCAGCGCTTTTCGGCCTGTCCTGAGCACGATGTGATACTGGTGATCACCCCGGGTAAAGGCATTGCTCTGCCAGAAGACAGATCGATCTGCGTCTCAATATCTCTGGACAGCGAGGAGTTGCGATTCGAAGCCGCCGCCCCTGTGCCAGGGCGGCCTTGGTCGCAGTTCACTCTGGATGCAGCGATGATGCTGATGCTGCTGATCCAGGCGGCAAACTGGAACAACGTCGAGATTGCGGCGCTTGTCGAACTGGAACGCGAGCCGGACCGGTACGATCCAACGCTTCACACCTTGATGAATTTCTTTTTCATTTAGATGCTGATGCGGTGATGTTGCCAGCGGCACGCAACGCCGGGTGCCGCCAAAGAACCTTTGGAGAGAGCACAGGTTTTCTGCGCCCCGGTCTTGATGGACTCTTGCCGAAGCAACTGGCCTACTGAACGGGACAACAACGGAGGTGCGAGTGGTTGACCGCGATGGAAAATCCTGGCCGGCATGGCAATTGGTTGATACGCCCGATGGATTTCGCGCTATATCCCCGCGTCCTTCGCCCGAAGATTTGAAGAGGCACTATAATGACCTCTACTTCGTGAAAGGCGGCGCGGCCAATCAATACACCTATGAATACACGGCAGCAGAACTGCGGCACAAAGACTTGGCTTTTGCGGAAGCAGCGGCCCTCGTGCAGCCCGACAGCGGGTTTTATCTCGATCTGGGGTTTGGCGAGGGTTTCGGGCTGGCGTACTTTCGCGACCTCGGATGGGAAGTCACCGGGGTGGATTTCACGACGACGGGGATCGATCAGTACTTTCCCGAGTTGGCGGATCAGGTGATCGTTGGCGATCTCTTTGAGGAGATCGACAATCTGGTCGATGCCGGAAAGCGCTACGACCTCGTTGTCGTCAACAACGTCCTTGAACACGTGCTGGATCCGGGCGTCATGGCGGCGTCGATCCGCAAGCTTTTGACCCCTAACGGTATCGCCAGAATTGCTGTCCCGAATGATGGTAGCTGGCTGCACGAACTATTGATCGGCAGTGGCCGGGCCAATCCGGATTTCTATGTGAGTCCACCGGGTCACCTACAGTACTTCACCATTGCCTCTTTGACCCGTTTCCTCGAACGTCACGGCCTCGCTGTGGTGGACATGATGGGTGAATTCCCCATCGATATTTTTCCGCTCAATGAAGACAGTAACTACCTGCGCCACCCTCCGAAGGGGCGGAACTGCCATTTCGCCCGCGTTGAATTCGAACTGGGTCTTTGGGATCAAGGCATTGATGCGCTCATCGCCTTTCGCCGCGGGTGTGCCGCTGGGGGCGTCGGACGCAACCTTGCCGCCTATGTGAAAGCCCAAACCTGACGCCGGTTTCTTTCCGGCTGTTCGTTCTCGCCTGAAGGCGGTTTACCCTTGGCTGTTTTCATGTTTGGGCAAGTCATCGTTCAGACGCACCCAGGGCAGCCTTTCCGCCCAGTGAACATGGAAGTCGGGCACGAAATCCTCCGGCTTCTCCAAGCTGGCGGCGTAGAAATGGGTTTCCTCCGGCCAGCGGTCGCTCTCATAGGCGACGGGCGCGCCGCAGTTTGCGCAGAACAGCCGCCGCACGCCGGGTGAGGACTCGTAAACCGCCGGGGCTTTGCCGGTATAGCGGTAGGCCGTCTTGGGGACGCCGAAGAAGGTGGTGAAGGGTGACGAGGTGTTGCGGCGGCAGGACTCGCAATGGCAGTGGCCGCGCCAGTTCTCCGGTCCTTCGTACTCAAATGAGATTTCACCGCAGAGGCAGCGCCCTCTTTTCGGGTCCATCGCGCTTCTCCTTCGATAACAGTCTTGCGGCCAAAAGGTGATCCTATCCCTTGCCCGGCAAGATGGGTAAGCTCCTTACGCTGGCAGGCAACAAGGGAAACGATCATGCGGCACGTCAGGCGAGTTATCGGCACCCTCATCTGCGCTCTGGTCTGGACCTCGTTTTTGGTTTCGGTATCCGCCCGGGCCCAGGAGCAGTCGACCCCGGAACGGGTGGATCTGGAACTGGTGCTCCTCGCCGATGCATCGGGCTCCATCGACGACGGCGAGATCTTCTTCCAGCGCCGGGGCTATGCCGAGGCGATCACCGACCCGGACATCCTGGCGGCTATTTCCCTGGGACAGGACGGCCGCATCGCCGTCACCTATGTGGAATGGGGGAGTGCCGAATCCCAGGAGGTGGTCGTGCCCTGGACCATCATCGACGGCGAGGCTTCCGCGGCGGCCTTTGCCGAGCGGCTGCTGGCGGTGCCGCGTCTGGCCTTTGGGCGCAATGCCATCGGCTCGGCGCTGGCCGCGGGGCTTGCCCTCATCGAAGGCAACGCCATCGACGGCTACCGCAAGATCATCGACTTCTCCGGCGACAGCGCCAACAACTGGGGCGGCCTCCCGATCGAGGTGGCACGCCAGGCGGCTCTGGCCGCCGATGTCTCGATCAACGGCCTGGCCATTCTCTGCCGTGCCTGCGAATCGGGTCGCCCCGTCTCCTATGATCTGGAAGAAGCTTTCGAGCAGGAGATCATTGCCGGCCCGGCGGCCTTCGTGGTGACGGTCGACGGCGATCAGAGCTTTGCCGCCGCCGTGCGCCGCAAGCTGCTGCTGGAAATCGCCGGGGTGCCGGATGAGCGCAGTTTTCGCCAGCGTTTGGCGGCTGTCCGAGAAATCGACTAAGCGTTACGGCGCCGGTGGAACGGCGACGCCGTGGGCGGCGATCATGCGGTCGATCTCGGCCAGGGCGAAACCGGCGAGGGCCTGTTGATCGGCCTGGACCTGGGGGTCTTCTTCGCTCAGTTCCCCGATCAGCAGGATGTTCTCGTCGTTCAGCCGATTGGCCGGGTCGGTGTAGTTGAAGCTGCCCGCGATGATCAGCGAAGAATCGATCACCATCAACTTGTGGTGCAGCTTGCCCAGGCCGTTCCTGCGCGATGCCAGAAATGCTTCGCCGCCGGCGTTGGCGACCAGCCGGGTCGCGGCCCAATCGCGGTTGCCCTGGCCGGAATCGAAGATGCCGCGGATTGCAATACCGCCGTGCGACATGGCGACCAGAGCGTCGTCGATGCCGGAGGACTTGGAGAAGGTGAAGATCGCGAAGTCGACCCGCTCGCGCGCCTTCAGGATCTGTTTCATGATCTCCATCTCCGGCGCGTGATCCGGCGCGAAGAGCGCACGGACCCGCACGCCGGCCACCCGGTTGTTGCGCGGCGAGGGTTCGTGGCGGTTGCGCTTGCGCCCGAAGGTGCCGGTCCAGATTTCCTCGAACTCCAGGTCGTATTCGTTGCAGACCCGCTGATCGTGCAGGATCACCACGTGATTGAGGTTCCGCCCGACCCCGGTGGGGGTGAAGTTGGTGGAGCCGGTCAGCAGCGCGCGTCTGGTCTCGCCGCTGTCGCGGATGATGAATTTCTGATGGAAGATGTCCGGGTTGTAGTCGGCCCGGGCGTCGATGTTGGCGCGCAGCATGGCGGCGAAGAGGGCGCGGTTTTCTTCGTCTTCCGCCTCGCCGATGTCAAAGGGGTCGGGTGGCGGCTTGCCGGCGCGCAGATAGTCCTGTTCCAGCACGATGCGCACGCGCACGCCGCGCTGTTTGGCGCGCACGAAGGCCTCGGTGATGGCGCGGGACTCGACCTCCTGCACGGCGGCGTCCAGGCTCACCTTCGCCCGGTCGATGAAGCCGACGATGGCGGCTTCCAGGTCGTCCGGCGCGCCGATGGCGCTCGGTCCCATGTGCAGTTCGATACGGTTCTTCAGGTTAAAAGGCATGGTCGCAACCCCGCTGGTGACCGGACAGGCCGTAACAGCCTAACCCGCCGGGCGTTACAGCCCAAAGACGATTCCCCAAAAGAAAACACGCAAAAGGGGTGTGCTGCGGCACACTGGGCCGGCACGATAGGGCAGTCTTGTCCTCCCGCGCGTCGTCGCTAAGCTGCGGGACTTTTTCCCGGCAACGAGGTCCAGAGCATGCAGGCATTTGATTTGAGCGGAAAGGTGGCGCTGGTCACCGGCGGCAACGGCGGCATCGGCCTGGGTATTGCGCGCGGGCTTGCCAAGGCCGGTGCGGCGCTGGCCATCGTCGGGCGCAGCCCGGAAAAACTCGCAGCGGCGACGGCGGAACTGGAGCGCCTGGCGGCAAAGGGCGCAAAGGTCATGGGGCTTGCCTGCGACGTCTCCGACGAAGCTGCCGTGGCCGCCATGGTCGAAGAGATTGCCGCCGGGCTCGGCCGCCTCGACATCCTGGTGAACAACGCCGGCACCAACATCCGCAAGCGCCCGGAGGACCTGGCGGCGGACGAATGGCACAGGGTGATGGACGCCAATCTCACCAGCACTTTTCTGTGCTCGAAGGCCTGCTATCCGCAGATGAAGGCGGCCGGTGGCGGCAAGATCCTCAACAACGGCTCCATGCTGTCGATCTTCGGCGCGCCCTGGAGCCCCGCCTACGGCGCCAGCAAGGGGGGCGTGGTGCAGCTCACCAGGTCCCTGGCGGCGGCCTGGGCGAGGGACAACATCCAGGTCAACTGCATGCTGCCGGGCTGGATCGACACCGACCTGACCCAGCGTGCCCGCAGCGAGATCGAAGGGCTGAACGAACACGTGCTGCAGCGCACCCCGGCCAAGCGCTGGGGCCGGCCGGCGGATTTCGAGGGCCTGGCCGCCTTCTTCGCCGGGCCGGCCTCGGACTTCATCACCGGCGCGGCCTTGCCGGTCGACGGCGGCTTCTCCATTTCGCTATAAACACCGCAACGGAGCCGCGCCATCGAAAGGATCCCCCAGCCCGTGAGCGATTTCATCTCCGCCCTGCCGAAAGCCGAACTGCATATCCACATCGAAGGCTCGCTGGAGCCGGAGATGATGTTCGCCCTGGCCGGACGCAACGGCGTCAAGCTGCCCTACGATTCCGTGGAGGCCGTGCGGGCCGCCTACAGCTTCGCCAACCTGCAGGAGTTCCTGGATCTCTACTACCAGGGCATGTCGGTGCTGCTGCGCGAGGAAGACTTCTACGACCTGACCCTGGCCTACCTGCGCCGTTCGGCGGCCGATGGGGTGAAGCACACGGAGATCTTCTTCGATCCCCAAGGCCACACCAGCCGCGGCGTCGCCTTCGCCACGGTCTTCAACGGCATTCATCGAGCGTTGCAGGACGGTGAGCGGGAGTTGGGCATCACCTCGAAACTCATCCTCTGTTTCCTGCGCCACCTGCCTGCCGAAGACGCCATGGCGACCCTGGAGGCGGCGATGGACTACCGCGAACATATCGTCGGCGTCGGCCTGGATTCCTCCGAGAACGGCCATCCGCCGGAGCTCTTCACCGCGGTCTTTGCCAAGGCCCGCGAAGCCGGCTTTCTGGCCGTCGCCCATGCCGGCGAGGAGGGGCCGCCGGCCTATGTCTGGGGCGCCCTCAACGCGCTTGCCGTCGACCGCATCGACCACGGCAACCGGGCGCTGGAAGATCCGGCGCTGGTGGCCGAACTGGCCGCGCGGTCAATGCCGCTGACGGTCTGCCCGCTGTCCAATCTCTGTCTCGGCGGGGTCACCGACCTGGCCGACCACCCCCTGCGGGCCATGCTGGATCACGGTCTCTTCGTCACCTTGAACTCCGACGATCCGGCCTACTTCGGCGGCTACGTGAACGAGAACTACCGCGCCATGCAGCAGGCCCTCGGCCTCAGCGATACCGTGCTCGGCCAGATCGCCCGCAACTCCTTCGCCGCCTCTTTCCTCGACGATGAAACCAAGGCTGCCCGCATCGCCGAAGTCGACCGCTATGTGAACGGTGGATAGGCGGCGATGGCTCACAAAGGCTGATAGAAAATGATGACCGAAGCGGCCCTGGCCAGTTTCCTGGCGGCGCTCTTTTCGATGATGAATCCCATCGGCAATGTCGGTGTCTTCGCCGGCATGACGGCGGAGCGCACGGCGGCCCAGGCAAGAACCATCGCCTGGACCTGTGCCCTGGCCAGCGCCATCACGCTGCTGGTGGTGACATGGAGCGGCTCTTTGTTGCTCGATCTCTTCGGCATCACCGTCGATACGCTGCGCGCCGCGGGCGGTGTTATCGTGCTTCTTATCGGCCTGCACATGCTCTCCAACAACAACCAGCATCGTCATTCCCCGGCGGAGCGCGAGGACGCGAGCGCGCGGGCGTCCGTCGCCGTGGTGCCGCTGGCCATTCCTATTGTCGCCGGGCCGGGCACCATGGCGACGGTTCTGGTCGCCAGTCAGCAGCACCCCTCGATCCTGGAAAAGGGTGAGATTTCGCTCGCCATCCTCGCGCTTTCGGTGCTGACCGGTCTGTTGTTCAGTTTCGCGGGGCCGATCGCTGGCAAGCTGGGCGAGGCCGGTATGGGCGTGGTCACACGGGTGATGGGCATGGTGCTGGCGGCCATCGCCATGGGCATGCTGGCCGAAGGCCTGAAGGGGCTCTTCCCCGGGCTGGCGGGCTAGACGAAACCGACGCAAAAAAGTTCGGCCGGAGAGCCTGGACAGCCACCCCGGAGGAACGGAAGGGGTGTCCAAGATCTCCGGCCTGGAGGTTGCCGGCCCGCGGTGCCGTAAGAGGGGGTTGCGGGGCCCGCGGACCGGCGGGGTAAAGGGGTCGTCCTATTCCGCGGCCTGCACCGCGATATCAACGCCCAGGGCCTTGGCGACGCCGGCGCCGTAAGCCGGATCGGCGGCGCTGAAGTGGGCGAGCTGCTTCTGCACGATGAAGTCCGGCACGCCGCCCATGGCCGCGGCGATGTTCGCGAACAGCCGTTCTTTCTGGGCGTCGTCGAAGAGACGGAACAGATCGCCGGCCTGGGTGTAGTCGTCGTTGCCGTCGCGGTGGTTGTAGCGGTCCGCATCGCCGGAGATCTTCAGCGGCGGTTCGGCATACTCGGGCGCCTGGGCCGGGCCGTTGAAGGAGTTCGGCTCGTAGTAGGCATCCGGGTTCGGGTTATTGGCGAAGAAACGCATCGGCCCGTCCTTGTGGTAGTGGTGCACCGGGCATTTCGGCGCATTCACCGGCAGCGCTTCGTAGTGGGTGCCCAGGCGGTAACGGTGCGCATCGGCGTAGGAGAAGATGCGCGCCTGCAGGACCTTGTCCGGCGAGAAGCCGATGCCCGGCACGATGTTGGAGGGCGAGAAGGCGGCCTGCTCGATCTCCGCGAAGTAGTTGTCCGGGTTGCGGTTCAGCTCCATCACGCCGACGTCGATCAGCGGGTAGTCGGCGTGGGGCCAGACCTTGGTCAGGTCGAAGGGGTTATAGGGCGTCTTCTCGGCATCTTCCTCCGGCATGATCTGCACCTTCAGGTCCCAGAGCGGGAAGTCGCCGCCCTCGATGGCGCCGAAGAGATCCTCCTGATAGGTCTCGCGGCTCTCGCCGATCACCTTGTTGGATTCCGCGTTGGTCAGGAACTTGTGGCCCTGGCGGGTCTTGAAGTGGAACTTCACCCAGAAGCGTTCGTTGTCCGCGTTGATGAAGGAAAAGGTGTGGGAGCCGTAGCCGTTCATGAAACGCGGGCTGGGCGGAATGCCGCGGTCCGACATCAGGATGGTGATCTGATGCAGTGCCTCGGGCGACTGGGACCAGTAATCCCACATCGCGGTGCCGCTGCGCAGATGGGTCCGGGGATGGCGCTTCTGCGTATGGATGAAGTCCGGGAACTTCTGCGGATCGCGGATGAAGAAGACCGGCGTGTTGTTGCCGACCATGTCCCAGTTGCCTTCCTCGGTATAGAACTTCACCGAGAAGCCGCGCACGTCGCGCTCGGCATCGGCGGCGCCCAGCTCACCGGCGACGGTGGAGAAGCGCGCGATGATATCGGTCTTCTTGCCGACCTCGGAAAAGAGCTTGGCGCGGGTGTATTTGGAAATGTCGTGGGTTACGGTGAAGGTCCCCAGCGCGCCCCAACCCTTGGCGTGGACCACGCGCTCGGGGATGCGCTCGCGGTTCTGGTGCGCCAGCTTCTCGATCAACTGATAGTCCTGCATCAGGATCGGGCCGCGCGCGCCCGCGGTCAGGGAATTCTGATTGTCGGTGATCGGTGCGCCCGCCGTGGTCGTCATCACCGGGCAGCCGGTGGTTTTCTTGTCTGTCATGATTATCCTCCTAGAGCCTGCGTGTGAGCCCCTCTTCGGGTTCCGCCGCCGTCCCGGGCTAAGCCTTGGTGATCGGCGACCCCCCAAAGATGGCTTGTTTCCGGCAATCCGTGAAATCGATTGTTTCAATTGTAATGATCGGCTTAGACTATGATTCGTGTAACTACCCGGCGGCCAGGAGATTTTCAGCCATGAACCTCAGGGATCTGCGTTACATCGTTGCCGTCGCCGAGGAGCGGCATTTCGGCCGTGCCGCCGAGCGCTGCAACGTCAGCCAGCCGACCCTCAGCGGGCAGGTTCGCAAGCTGGAGGACTATCTGGGCGTGACATTATTCGAGCGCACCAACCGCTCGGTCGTGACCACGCCCCTGGGTGAGACCATCGCCCGGCACGCCCGCCTGGCGCTGGAGCAGGCCGAGCTGATCGAAGGCGTCGCCCGTGCCCGCCAGGACCCGATGACCGGCCGGCTGCGCTTGGGGGTGATCCCCACCATCTCGCCCTATCTGATGCCGCTGGTGCTGCGCCGCCTGATCGGCGCTTATCCCGGGTTGACGCCGGTTCTCTCCGAAGAAGTGACCGAGCGCCTGCTGGAACGGCTGGCCAATCACGAGATCGATGCCGCCCTGCTGGCGACCACGCCGGAGGCGCCGGAGCTGGCCAGCCTGCCGCTTTTCGAGGAGCCTTTCTGGGTTGCCTATCCGCGCGATCACCCGCTGGCCGAACTCGATGAAATCACCGAGGCGGATCTGGCCGCCGTCGATCTGCTGCTGCTGACCGACGGCCACTGCCTGCGCGATCAGGTCCTTCAGGTCTGCACCCCTGCCGGGGGTGGGAACGGCAGTACGACCTCCGCGCTGGGCGACCTGCGCGCGTCCAGCCTGGAGACCCTGCTGAACATGGTGGCCGCCGGTTTCGGCTGCACCCTGGTGCCGGCGCTTGCGGTGCGCGGGCCCTGGATGACCGATATGGGGATCGTCGCCCGTCCGGTCGCCCTGGCCTCGGCGGCGCGGCCCGTTGCGCTGTGGTACCGCCGCAGCTTCCCGCAGCCCCGGATGATCGAGGCCGTGGCCGACGTGATGATGGCAGGCCTGCCCAACACCGTCCGGCCCCTGCGTCAGACCCCCGAAGCTTGAGGTTTCAACCGGGTTCGCTGGCGTCGAAGGCGGTCTGCGAGACTGCCGATACCGCCAGCAACCATTGGCGAAAGGCGCGGACCGCAGCGGCCTTTTCGCGTTTCTTCGGACTGACAAGATAGATCTGATGGGCGAAAGGGCGGCGCAGGGCGAGCAGCCGGACCAGGCGCCCGGCTTCCAGGTCATCCCAGACCGGCGCGCTGCGCGCCAGGGCCACCCCCTGCCCGTCGATGGCCGCCTGCAGGGCCATGTTCGTATTCGGGAAGCGCACGCCGCGCTGCAGGGCCGGGCCAAAGACCGGCTCCGCCACTTCGGCGCCTTTGAACCAGAGCTGCCATTCCGGTGCGCCCTTGTTGTTTTCGGTGCGCAGCAACAGGGGATAGCGGCAGAGGGCAACCGGATCTTCCGGTGCTCCGCCCATCTCTTTCAGGAATTCCGGGCTGGCCACGGGGAACACATATTCCTGCATCATTGGCCAGCAGCGTTGTGAGGTCCTGTTGTCCGGGCCGAACTGCAGGGCGGCATCGAAGCCGTCGGCGTGGCGGACGCGGGCGTCGGCCTGCGTCTTGATCCAGACGTCCACTTGCGGATGTGCCTTGCGAAAGTCCGGCAGGCGGGGGACCAGCCACTTCAGAGCGATGGAGGGGGGCACCAGGACCCGCAACTGAGCGACCGCCCCGCCCTCTCTGACCGTCGCCAGGGTGCTGTCGAGGTCGCGGAAAAACGTGCGGGCCAATTGGGACAGGGCGCTGCCGGCCTCGGTCAGTTCGAGACGGCGCGTCAGGCGGACGAAGAGCTTCACCTGCCACAGGGCTTCCAGGTGTTTGATCTGGTGGCTGACCGCGCTCTGGCTTACGTGCAGTTCTTCCGCCGCTTTGGTGAAGCTCAGGTGGCGGGCGGCGGCATCGAGCGCGCGCAGGGCGGTGGTCGGCGGAAGCCGCATCGGGGGGCGCCTTTCATGCATGAGTATTTGTTCATGCATAACATGATGAGCGATCTTTTGTCAGCCCCGCCGCGGCGTTCTAGAAATCCTTGCCCGGCAGTGGTCCGGCGCTTACCGCGCGGGGGGCCCGAAGACCTGCAAAATTTCATCAGCGGCAAGGCACGTCAGATGGTTCCCTATCTTCCGAGCGAAGAGCCTCTGTTCTTCGTCGTTGCCGCTGCAGCGGTGCTGGCCATCGGCATTTCCAAGAGCGGTTTTTCCGGCGGCATCGGCGTGCTGGCGGTTCCGCTGATGGCGGTTTTCATTTCCCCGCTTGCCGCCGCCGCCATCATGCTGCCGATCCTCTGCGTGATGGATGCCCTGAGCATCTGGGCCTACCGGCGGCACTGGCACCGCCGCAATCTGCTGTTGCTGCTTCCCGGTGCGTTTGTCGGGCTTGCCGCCGGGGCGCTGACGTTTCGCTATGTCGACGAAGCGATGATCCGCCTTGTGCTGGGTCTGCTCACCCTGGGTTTCGGGCTGCATGCCTTCGCCGCTGCAGGCGATCGCGCTGAGGCGCGGCCCGGCAGGGCCGCAACGGGAATTGTCTGCGGTGCGTTGTCCGGTTTCACCAGCTTCGTCGCCCATGCCGGCGGGCCGCCGGCGAAGTTCTTCCTGCTGCGCCAGCATCTCGACAAGACGGTGTTCGTCGGCACCAATGTCGTGTTTTTCTTCCTGATCAACCAGGCGAAGGTCCTGCCCTACGCATGGCTGGGCCAGTTCTCCCCCGACAACCTGATGGCGTCGCTGCTGCTGGCGCCCCTGGCGCCGCTCGGCATCTGGTTGGGCCTGCGGCTGCACCGCCATGTGCCCCAGGACATCTTCTATCGGATCAGCTACCTGCTGATGATCCTGGCCGGAACCAAGCTGTTGCTGGATGGCGGGCTTGCCCTGCTCTTTTAGATAGGTCTGGGTCGGAAAAGAAAAGGCGCCCCCGCCGTGGGAGCGCCCTCTCGAAGCGCATGGCCGTCGGCTATGCGCCGGCGGCTTCCAGGGTGACGGTATAGAGCGCCTTGTCGTTCAGGTCTTTCAGGGTCACGGTCATGGCTTCGGTCTCGCCGTCGATCTTCACGTGGCCGAAGAACTGCAGCTCCGAACTGGGCGGCAGGTTGGGCTCGCCGCCCGGGTCCTTGGAATACATCACCTGCGGTCCGAAGGTGTTGTCCATCTCGCCCGGCCCGAAGGACCCGGCGTGTACGGGGCCGGAGACGAACTCCCAGAACGGGTTGAAGTCGCGGAACTGGGCCTTGCTCGGGTCGTAATAGTGGGCCGCGGTATAATGGACGTCGGCGGTAAAGAAGACCGTTTGTTTTATGTCGTTGTGCTTGATGAAGCGCAGCAGGTCGGCGATGTCGTGTTCGCGTCCCAGTACCGGCCCATTGCCATTGGCGCCGTTTTCGAAGGTGCTCTTGTCGCGCCAGTTGTCATACACGATCAGTCCCAGCGGCATGTCGCTGGCGATGACCTTCCAGGTCGCCTTGGACGCCAGCATTTCCTGCTTCAGCCAGCGCAGCTGCTGCGGACCTAGGAAGTCGGTATCGCGGCTTGCCGTCGCCTGGTCGTTGGCGCTGTTGGGGCCGCGATAGCTGCGCAGGTCCAGGAAGAAGATGTCGAGCATCGGCCCGTAGGCGATCTTGCGGTAGATGCGTTCCCGGTCGCTGGCATGCTGGCGGATCGGCATGTACTCCAGGAAGGCTTTGTTCGCCCGGCTGGCCAGCAGGGAAGCGCTCTTCACCTTGTAGCGGTCGTCGGAGATCAGCATCTCGCCGGGGTACCAGTTGTTGACCACTTCGTGGTCGTCCCACTGGGCGAGCATCGGCACTTCGGCGTTGAAGCGCTTCACGTTCTCGTCCATCAGATTGTATTTGTAGTTGCCGCGGAACTCGGCCAGCGTCTCGGCGACCTTGGATTTTTCTTCGGTCACGACGTTCTTCCAGATGCTGCCGTCGGGTTGCGTCTGCTCGGCCTGGATCGGCCCGTCGGCGTAAATCGTATCGCCGGAATGGATGAAGAAATCCGGGCGGTTGCCGCGCATGGTCTCGTAGCAGCGCATGCCGCCCCAATCCAGGTTGATACCCCAGCCCTGGCCGCAGGTATCGCCGGTCCAGACGAAGGTGATGTCGCGCTTGTCGCCCGGCCCGGTGCGGAACCGGCCGACCGTCGGTTCGCTCAACAGGTTCACATCAGCCAGATCCTGCCACTGCAAGCGATAGAAGATGTCCTGTCCTGCCGGCAGGTCGGTCAGATCCATCTTGGCGGCGAAATCGTTGGCGGCGATGGTCGCCGGGCCGCGCAGCCGCTGTGCAGAGCCGAAAGAATCGCTGGTCGCCACTTCCACCAACAGGCGCGACGGGCGGTCGGCGCGGGCCCAGATCATGCCGCTGTTGGTTGTAACGTCGCCACTTTGAACGCCATGGGTGAAAACCGGGCGGTTGGATTGCGCGATGGCGGGAAAGCCGAGCAGACCGGCCCCCACCAGGCCGGCGCCGGCAGCGCCGCCGCGCAGAACCTTGCGCCGGGAATAGAGGGCGGGTGATCGGGAGGGGCGCGGAAGCGGCATGATCTTCTCCTTGGTTTGCCCGGCACCTGTGACCGGTGGTTCCGCATTTGAACCCCGGGCCGTGGTGCCGATACTTCGGTGAATCGAATTGTTGTTAACGAATTCGATAACGCCTGGGCATTGCCGGGCGATGTCGGTTGCGCTTCAGTTTAATGACGCCTTTGTCATTGTCGTGTTTATCGCGAAAACGATTGGATTTCTGGCGAATCCTAACTGATCTTCAACGTCTATTAACCGTTCTCTGATGAACTTTAACACTGTCCTGAAAAGAACTGGAGAGGATGCCGGTCCTTGCCCACAAAGGCTGAGTTGACCGAAGAGCTTGCGCGGCTCAGGCAACGTGTCGAGGAGGTAGAAAGCCTTGAGGCGGAGCGAGCCAAGGCCGAAGACGCTTTGCGCGAGAGCGAAGAGCGCTTGCGCGACTTTGCGGCTGCCGCCTCCGACTGGTTCTGGGAAATGGATGCCGAACTGCGCGTGTGTTATCTCTCGGAGCGCCTGCGCGAGGTGACCGGTGTCGATCCTGACGAAGTGATCGGCAAATCCCGTCTCGAACTGGGGGCCGGCGATACCGACAGCGAAAAATGGGAAGCCCATCTGGCCGACCTGAACGCACGCCGCCCCTTTCGCGATTTCCGTTATGTCTATATCGCCGCCGATGGTGGCCGGCAATACTGGTCGATCAGCGGTGTCCCGCTCTTTGAGGAAGATGGACTTTTTCTCGGTTACCGGGGAACAGGCCGTAACCTGACCGATGAATACCATGCGCGTCGCATGGCCTTTGAGGCACAGGACCTTCTGCTTCAGGCGGTTGAGTCTTTCACCGCGGCGGTGGCTCTCTTCGACGCCGATGACCGGCTGCTGCTCTTCAATCAGAGCTATCTGGATTTCCACCGCTATTCCTCCGAGACCATCGGTCCCGGCATGCCCTTTGAGGAGTTGCTCCGCACCCAGATCAAGCACGGTTTGATCCCTGCGGCCTTCGGCCGTGAGGAAGACTGGCTGGCCGAGCGGATGGAGCGTCACAGGAACCCGGGTGAAGAGTTCGAGGTCGAACGCTCCGACGGCAGCTGGTTGCGGGTACGTGAGGAGCGGACGGCGAACGGCGGCATCTTTTTCACGGCAACCGACGTCACCGAAACCAAGGCCATCGAGCGGGCCGAGCGGGAAATCCGCGACCGCCTGCGCGCGGTGATCGACCACCTGCCCGCCGGCCTGACCATGAAGGATCAGGACGGGTGCTACATGCTGGTCAATCAGCAGTTCCAGGATCTTTATGGACTTCAGGAGCGCAAGCTGCTGGGCGATACGGACTTCAAGCATTTCAGGCAGAGCGAAGCGGAAGTTTTCAACGCCCAGGACAGGAACGTCCTGAAGACCGGCGTTCCCATGGACGTGGAGATGGAGGTCACGCGGGCGGATGGCGATATGATGTTCGCTATGATCACCCGTTTTCCCGTTCTTGATTCCGTCGGCGAGGCGATCGGTGTCGGCGGCATCCATGTCGACATCACCGAGTTGAAGGAAAAAGAACAGCAGCTTCGCATCGCCCGCGACGAGGCAGAGCGGGCCAACCGCGCGAAGTCAGCCTTTCTGGCCAATATGAGTCATGAACTGCGCACGCCCCTCAATGCGATTATCGGATTCTCCGAGATCATGGAGCAGGGGCTGTTCGGCCCTCTGGGCAATCCGCACTACAGTGAATACGCCGAGGACATCCGCCGTTCCGCCAGCCATCTGCTGTCGCTCATCAGTGACATCCTCGATCTCTCGAAGATCGAAGCCGGCCGCATGGAGCTGCATGAGGAATCGATCGACGTTGCCGCGGTGGTGCAGTCCTGTCTGACCATCGTGAAGGAGTCCGCGTCCAACGGCAGCCTGGAGCTGGAGGCGGATCTACCCGATAGCCTTCCCCAGCTGCATGCCGACAAGCGCTCGATCCGTCAGATCCTTTTGAACCTTCTGTCCAACGCCATCAAGTTCACGCCGGCGGGCGGCCTGGTCCGCGCTGAAGCCTTCGTCGAGCCGAGCGGTGAGTTCGCGCTGGTCGTGCACGACAACGGTATCGGCATGGCGGAGGAGGACATCGAGATCGTGCTGCAGCCCTTTGGCCAGGTCGAGGGCGCCCATACCCGCAGCCATGACGGAACCGGCCTCGGCCTGCCGATCACCAAGTCGCTGGCCGAGATGCACGGCGGCAAGATGATCGTCCAGAGTAAGGTCGGCGAAGGCACCGCGATCACACTGCGCTTCCCTGCAGAGCGGGTGGTGAAGCGCACCTCGGGGGATGACGTTCCCTCGCGCCGCTCGGCCTGATACGGCGGGGCTTGGGCGGACGCCTGAAGCCTCACAGCGGCCAGACCAGCAGGATCATCGGTACGGCCACCATGATCACCAGGATCTCCAGAGGCAGGCCCATCCGCCAGTAGTCGCCGAAGCGATAGCCGCCGGGGCCGAGAATCAGGGCGTTGTTCTGATGCCCGATCGGCGTCAGGAAGGCGCAGGACGCCGCAACCGCGGTCGCCATGAGAAACGGATCGGCGTTGACGCCCAGCCGCTCCGCAATGGTGGCGGCGATCGGCGCCATAACGACGGCGGTGGCCGCGTTGTTCAGGATATCCGACAGGGTCATGGTCACGACCATGACGACAACCAGCACCACGACGGCGGAAAGGCCGGCGGTCGCCAGCAGCAGGCCATCGGCGATCAGGGTCGTCGCCCCGGTCGTCTGTAGCGCGCCACCCACGGGAATCAGTGAGGCGAGCAGGACGATGACCGGCCAGTCGATCCCGTCGTAGAGTTCGCGCACCTGCAGAAAGCCGCCTACCACCAGAACGGCGACGGCGATTCCAAAGGCGATCTGGATGGGAACCAGCCCCAGGCTGGCGGCGGCAATGGCGGCGGCGAAGATGGCGATGACCGCCGGGCCCTGCTTTCGCTTGCCGAAGTGCAGCTCGCGTTCGGCCAGCGGCAGGCAGCCGAGGCTCGGCACCAGGTCCGCCAACTGTTCGGTTTCGCCGTGAAGCAGCAGCACGTCGCCGGGCCTTATGCGGAAGGAGCGCAAGCGCCCGCGAAAGGGTTTGCCCTGGCGCGATACCGCAAGGATCATGATACCGCGCCGCGCGAAGAGCCTCAGGGAGCCGACCAGGCGGCCCTCCAGGCGTGAGCCCGGCGCCACCACCGCTTCCATCAAGGTTGCGTCTTCCGTCTTCTTGGCTTTTTTCCCCGCGCTGTCTTCGCTGCCGATTTCCAGGCCCAGTTTGGTGACGAACTTGTCGATCTCCTCCGGTGCCGCCTCGATCTTCAGGATATCGCCCGCCTGAAGCTGTTTGCGGGTTGCGGCCGGATAGACGCGGTCGTTGCGGATCTGGTCCATGATCACGGCATCGATGTCTTTGGTCAGCTCGTCGATTTCGCTCAGGGTCTTGCCGATGTGCGGATTGTCGGCGGGAACCGCGACCTCGGTAATGTAGTTCTCGATGTCGAAAAGATCGCCGCCTGCGGCCTGGCTGGCGCCGCGATCGGGAACCAGCCGCCAGCCGATCAGGGCGACGAAGATGAGGCCCGCGGCAGCGACGGCCAGCCCCACCGGGGCGTAGTCGAACATGGCGAAAGGTTCGCCGGTTACCTCCTCGCGGTAGGTGGCGATGATGATGTTCGGCGGCGTGCCGATCAGGGTGATCAGGCCGCCGAGGATCGACCCGAAGGAAAGCGGCATCAGCAGCTTTGCCGGCGCGCGCGCCGCCTTGCGCGCAGACTGCAGGGCCATGGGCAGCAGGATGCCCAGGGCACCCACGTTGTTCATCATCGTGGACATGGCGGCGCCCAGCCCGGCCAGGATGCCGGCATGGCCGGTCGTGGATCCCATTGCCGGGCGAATCAGGCGGGCCAGCAGATCAATGGCCCCGGAACCGGAAAGAACGCGGCTGAGGATCAGCACGGCGGCAACGGTGATGGTCGCCGGGTGGCCGAAGCCGCTAAAGGCCTGGTTGATCGGCACCAGGCCCGTCACTACCGTCACCATCAGGCAGGCGAAGGCCACCACGTCATAGCGCCAGCGACCCCAGACCAGAAGGCCGAAGAGCCCGGCCAGGATGGCAAAGATCAGCATTTGTTGTTCGGTCATATGCTTCTCTGCAATTGGGGTCAGGGGATGTCAGGGCGGCGCCCGTTTCAGGGCTGCGGCGGCGGCCTTTCGGCGGGGATTGTGGCATTACCTTTGAATCACCGCCAGAGTTAAGCGTTGAACGGATATCGAAGGTTTCCCTCCTTCGCTTCGAAAGCTAAGGTGGCCGCCTCATGTGATCTGGGGTGCCCGCCTTGCCGCGGGCTGAGAGAGTCCCATCGAACCTGATCTGGGTCATGCCAGCGAAGGGAGTTGTCACCGGAATGACCAACAGCCTCGTTCAGTCGTTTGCGGTTTCGGTTCCCTCGAGAACAAAGGGAGTTGAACGTGCAGATCGACGATGTCGCGCCTTATCTCAATGCCGTGCGCGAGCAAAGACCGCTGATTCACTGCATCACCAATGATGTAACCCAGGCGATCACCGCAAACGCCCTTCTGGCGCTGGGCGCCTCGCCGGTAATGGCGCGCGATGCGGCGGAGGTCGAGGAGGTGGTGCGCCGCGCCGCTGCCCTGGTGATCAATCTGGGCACCCCGACGCCGGCGCGGATCGACGCCTCGGTGAAGGCGGCCGAGGTGGCGCGGGCTCTGGGGATTCCCTGGGTGCTTGATCCGGTCGGCGTGGGCGCTTCGGCGCTGCGCCGCGACGCGGCGGCGGCACTGCTGACCAAGGGCCCCGCGGTGATTCGCGGCAATGCGGCGGAAGCCGCTTGTCTGTCCGGGCAGACAACGACAGTGGTTCCGGGTGTGGATGCCGTGGGCGCGGTTCCAACTGCCCGCGATGCAGCGGTTGATTTGGCCGCGGTCCGGGATTCGGTGGTGGCCGTAACGGCCGCGCGCGATTGCATCGCCGACAGGACCCGGGCGCTGGAGATCGACAACGGTGTGGTCATGATGACGCGGGTGACCGGGCTCGGCTGCTGCACCACGGCGCTGGTCGCGGCCTTTCTGGCGGTGAGCGAAGACGCTTTCGGCGCGGCGGTGGCGGCGCTCACCATCATGGGTATCGCCGGCGAGCGGGCCGCCGGGACGGCGCGCGGGCCGGGAAGCCTGGAGCCGGCACTGCTGGACAGCCTCTACGACATCGGCCCGGCGGACCTTGTGCGAGAGGCCAGGTGGCACCCGCTTTCAACCCCGGCGGCAGAGGGGGTGGCGCTGTGACCCGCTTCTCGGAAACCGCCTGGCAGTCGATCGCGCCGCTCTATGGCAAGATCGCGGATCTGCCGTTCAACCGCGAGCTGGCGGCGGGCAGCCTGTCGCCGGAGCGTTTCCGCTTTTACATTCTTCAGGACTCGCTCTACCTCGCGGCTTACGCGCGGGCGCTGTCGCTGGCTGCCGCCCGGGCGCCGGATGGTGAAGCCGCCACCATCTTCACCCGCTCGGCCCAGGGCGCGATCGAGGTCGAGCAGGCACTCCACGGTGGTATCCTGGAACGTTTCGGGGTCGATCGGCCGACGGCTGAAAAGACGGAAGCCTCGCCGACCTGTTTTGCCTACACCAACTTTCTTTTGGCGGCGGCGCAGAAAGAGTCCTTTGAGGTGCTGGCGGCCGCGATCCTGCCCTGCTTTTGGATCTACTGGAAAATCGGCTGCGGCATCAGCGAGGCGGCCAGGCCGGAGAACCCTTACGCCGAATGGATCGCCACCTACTCGGACCCGGCCTTCGGCGCGGCGACGCAGTCGGTTGTCGATCTCTGCGACCGGGCTGCCCTGGCGGCCGGTTCGGCGGAGCGGGCGCGGATGTTAACGGCCTTTATACAGTCGAGCCGCTATGAGTGGATGTTCTGGGATAGTGCCTATCGCCAGGAAGGTTGGCCGGTCTGAACGGGCCGGGGGGCCCGAATCCGGGTTTATCATGGCTTCGTCCCTTGATTAACCGTACCCGATGGGCCCCAATAGTACCGATAAAGAGGGATTCCGGCGGTCAAGTGGCCGTAACGAAGGGTCACATCCCTGTGACAGGCCTTTCGGTGGGTCTGCGCCTTCCCATTTGACTTGAAAGCGAAACGCCCGGACAGGGGACTTGGCGGGCGTTCGAGTTCCAGGTCAGGGGATCATTAGACGGACTGCGACCCCGTTACAGCGAGCCCCTTACAGCGATACGGAGAAAGCATCATGAAAAAAGTTCTGCTGACGACTGCCTCCCTTGCTGCCGGGGCTCTGGCCTTTGGTATCGCTTCCGCTTCGGCCCAGGAGGCCCAGGTTATCGAGCTGACCCAGACGGCCTGCCAGTTCGTCGAGATCGAGGACGGCGGCGATCATGGCTATACCTCCAAGAGCAAGGCCGACTGCGACGCGATCAATGCCGAATCCGGACCGGCCCGTCTGGCCAGCGCCAAGGTGCTGAACCTGAAGCCCGGCAAGTACATCTTTCGCGTCACCAACCAGAACGTGCCCTACGACCTCGGTTTCTGGGTTCGTGAGCACGACTATGACTGGCGCAACCCGCTGCACAAGCTGAGCAAGACCTCGGTCTCCGGTGGCGGTCTCAGCACCGGGTCTACGAAGGACTATGAGGTTACGCTGGAAGCGGGTGAATACATCTACAGCTGCCCGCTGAACCCGACGCCGGATTACAAGATTGTCGTCGAAGGATAGGCAACGAGCCTCAGCCCGGCGGTGTCCGCCTGGGCTGTTTCTCCAGAACAAGGAAGAATGAGATGGCCAAGACCATCCAAGCGGATATCTGCGTCATCGGCGGCGGCTCCGGCGGTCTCTCGGTGGCGGCCGGCGCATCGCAAATGGGTGCCAAGGTGGTTCTGCTCGAAAAGGGCAAGATGGGCGGTGACTGCCTGAACTACGGCTGCGTTCCTTCCAAGGCGCTGATCGCTGCGGGCCATGCCGCGGATACGGTTCGTCATGCCGGTAAGTTCGGTGTCAACGGGCATGAACCGGAGGTCGACTTCCTGGGCGTGCGCGACCACGTGCGCGGCGTCATCGCAGCCATCGCCCCGCATGATTCGGTGGAGCGCTTCGAAGAACTCGGCGTTACCGTGATCGAAGCGGCCGGCAGTTTCACCGGACCGGGCGAAATGATCGCCGGCGATACCCGGATCAAGGCCAAGCGCTTCGTTATTGCAACGGGCTCTTCCGCCGCTGTGCCGCCGATCCCGGGGCTCGACCATGTGCCCTTTCTGACCAACGAGACCGTCTTCGACCTGGCCGAGCGGCCCGAGCATCTCATCGTCATCGGCGGTGGGCCCATTGGCGCGGAGTTGGCCCAGGCGCAGCGCCGTCTCGGCGCCCGGGTGTCGCTGCTGGAAATGTTCACCGTTCTCGGCAAGGACGATCCCGACGTGACCGCCTTCGCCCGCAAGCGTCTGGTCGAGGACGGTATCGAGATTCACGAGGGGATCGCCATCAAGGAGATCGCTCAGGACGGCAACGGTATTGCGGTGTCGATCGAGGTCGACGGCAAGCCGCAGCGGATCGTCGGCTCCCACCTTCTGGTGGCGGCCGGCCGCCGGGCCAACGTCAACGGCTTGAACCTGGAAGCGGCCGGTGTGACCTATTCTGCAAAAGGCATCGAAGTCGACGCGCGGCTGCGCACGACCAACAAGAAAATTTTCGCGATCGGCGACGTTGCCGGCGGTTATCAGTTCACGCACATGGCCGGTTATCACGCCGGTATCGTGATCCGCAATGTGCTGTTCAAGCTGCCCGCCAAGGTCGACTATAAAGCGGTGCCCTGGGTGACCTTCACCGATCCCGAGATCGCCCATGTCGGCCTGACCGAGGCCCAGGCGCGCGAACAGTTCGGCGACAAGGTCCGGGCGCTGAAGTGGTCCTTTGAAGAGAACGACCGCGCCCAGGCGGAGCGCGCGACCGAAGGCCTGGTGAAGGTGGTGGTCGGCGCGCGCGGCAAGATCCTGGGCGCCTCCATTGCCGGCCTGCATGCGGGCGAGCTTCTCCAACCCTGGGTCCTGGCGATCAGCCAGGGCATGAAGATCGGGGCCATGGCGAATCTCATCGCGCCTTATCCGACCTTGGGCGAGGTCAACAAGCGGGCGGCCGGAAGCTACTACACGCCCAGTCTGTTCAGCGAGAGAACCCGCAAGATCGTTCGGTTTTTGCAGCGATTCTAGCGCAGTGACAAGCGGCCGCCCGGTGGCGGCCAGACGAGTTTAATCTCAGAAAACGCAACCCACCTCCCGCGCAGAGCCGCGGGCGCAAAGCCCGGAGTTTGCCATGACCGACCATACTTCGACCGACCCGATGGGCGCCCCTGACCAGATGCCGCAGGCGGCAAACGCAGGCAGGAAGGCTTCGATCGCCAAGCGCTTTCTGCCGCTCGCGGTTCTGCTGGGGGCCATCGGCACCGCCTTTGCGTTGGGTCTGCACGAGCATCTTTCCATCGATACCCTGCGTGAACATCGCGCCGTGTTGAACGCCTTCGTCGCCGACAACGCGCTTCTCGCCGGTCTGGCCTTCATTGCTGTTTATGCGCTTTCGACGGCTCTCTCGCTGCCCGGTGGGGTCATCCTCACCGTTGCCGGCGGCTTCCTCTTCGGGGTGACCTTCGGGGTCGCCTACGTGCTGGTGGCCGCGACCCTGGGCGCCACCGCCGTTTTCCTGATCGCCCGCTCCGCGCTGGGATCGGCGCTGCGGGATCGCGCGGGCCCCTTTCTCCAACGTATGGAAGAAGGTTTCCGGGAGAATGCGCTCAGTTACCTGCTGGTCCTCAGACTGATTCCGCTGTTTCCTTTTTTCATCGTCAATCTGGTGCCCGCCTTCCTGGGCGTTTCGCTACGCACCTATGTCTTCGCCACCTTCGTCGGGATCATTCCCGGTACTGTGGTTTTCATCCTGGCGGGCGCCGGGCTCGGCTCGGTCTTCGATCAGGGCGGCGACTTCACCGTCGGCTCGGTGCTGACGCCGGAGATTATTGCCGGTCTGGTCGGGCTCTCGCTGTTGTCGCTGCTGCCGGTCGCCTATAAGCGCTTCAAGGCGAAGCGCGCGGCCTGATGCGGAGACGAGGGGCGCCTGGGTGAAATAGGGGGCGGCCCTGGCGCGTGCCGCGCCGTCTTGATATACCTAGGGCGACGCAATCGCCGGGTCAGGGCCCGGCCTTGAGGAAGAGGCGCTCATGCTTCGCCGCGCTTGGAGCCCCTTGAAGGGGTTCGGGACTCTCTGCTTTCTGGCTCTCCTGCCGCTGCTGCTCGTCGGCACGGCGGCTTTGGTTTCCGCCCAGGACATCCGATTCTTCAGGGTCGGCACCGGGTCCACGGCGGGCACCTATTTTCCGGTCGGCGGGATCATCGCCAGCGCCATCTCGTCACCGCCCGGCAGCCGCGGTTGCGATCGCGGCGGCAGTTGCGGGGTTCCCGGCCTGGTGGCGGTCGCGCAGTCGACGCGCGGCTCCGTCGATAATGTCCGCCAAATTCGCGACGGTAATATCGAGTCCGGCTTCAGCCAGTCCGACATCGCCTTCTGGGCTTTTCGCGGTGAAGAAATTTTCCAGGAGGAAGGCGCCGTGACCAGTTTGCGCGCCATCGCCAATCTCTACCCCGAGACGATGCATCTGGTCGTGCGGTTCGATTCCGAAATCAAATCCCTGGCCGACATCAAGGGCAAGCGGCTTTCGTTGGACCGCAAGGGTTCCGGCACCAGGGTCGATGCGCTGCTGGTCCTGAAAGCCTTCGGCATCGCCGTCGGCGACCTTGAGATTGTCGAGCTTGGCTCCGGTGCGGCTGCCGATGCGCTGCGCGAGGGCGAGATCGACGGCTTCTTCTTCGTTGCCGGCACGCCGGCCGCTGCGGTGCAGGAACTGGCTGAAGAGGCCTTGGTCGAACTGGTTCCCATAGCGGGGCCCGGGGCAGAGGTCTTGTTGAGTGATTCGCCCTTCTTCGCCAGGCAGGTGCTGGCGGCGGGTACCTATCCGGGGATCGGTGAGACCGCGACCGTCTCGGTCGGGGCCCAATGGCTGGTCGCCGAGACGGTTCCCGAAGAGACGGTCTACGAGATCACCCGCTCGCTCTGGCATCCCAGCACCCGCCAACTGCTCGACAAAGGCCACCCCAAGGGCCGGCAGATCGTCATCGAGCAGGCGCTGGAGGGCTTGGGTGTTCCCCTGCACCCCGGCGCCGAGCGCTACTACCGGGAAATGGGCGCCCTGCAGTAGCTGCCGCTGCGGCGCTCAGTCGAAGACGATGACCTCTTTTTCCTCTGCGGCTTCTGCAACCCATTGCTGCATCAGGGGCCAGTCGGCGATGCTCGCGCAGTAGGCTTCGGCGGTTTTGCCCAGGGCCACGTCGTAGCCGCGAAAACGAACCACCACAGGGGCGAAAAAGGCGTCGGCGATGCCGGCTTCGCCGAACAGGAAGTCGCCCGAGCTACCGAACTGCCGGCGGCAGTTTTCCCAGATCTCTTCGATACGGGCGATGTCCGCCTTGACCTCCGGACTCAGGACATGGCCGGGATAGCGCTTGTTCAGGTCCATGGGCAGGGCGCTGCGCAGGGCCGGAAAACCGGCATGCATCTCCGCTACAACCGAGCGGGCCGTTGATCGTGCAAGGGGATCCTGCGGCCAGAGCCCCTGACCGGGAAAGCGCTCCGCGAGGTGTTCGCCGATGGCCAGGCTGTCCCAGATGACGCGGTCGTCTTCGATCAGGGTGGGCACCTTGCCCGCCGGGCTGTATGCCAGGATCCTTGCTTTCGTATCGGCCTTGCGCAGGAAGATCACCACCTCTTCGAAGGAAATGCCGGCCAGCCTGACGATCAACCAGCCACGCAACGACCAGGACGAATAGGTCTTGTTGCCAAGGATCAGTTTGTAAGCGGGCATACCGGGGTCACCTCCATCTCGACAGCGCGGCGATTTAGCGCAAAGATGCGCGCGCTGTGCAAGCCGTTCGTGGCCTTTCGCGACCCCTCGTATCCGGGCGTGTCCGGGCTGCGGGTCCCTGGCGAAATCCTTCCCCGTTGTTTTCCGGAGCCTTCTCCCTTGGCAAAGACATCCTATCTCGTTTCCGACGACCCTGCGGCCAAGCCGATCACCGCGCTGACCCGCGATACCTTCGATGCCTGGCTGAAGGCGCAAAGCGCAGAGCGCCGCCGCTGGGTGACCCAGAGCGGCTTCAAGGCCAATCCGGGCAGCTTCTGCCTGTTGCCCGGCCCGCAGGGCGAGCTGGAGGAGGTTTTGCTGCTGGTTGACGCGCAGGAGCCGACCTGGTCCTACGGTGCCCTACCCACCGCCCTGCCGCCGGGCAGCTACTACCTGTCCCAGGCATTACGCCCTACAGCGGCCAGCGCCGCCGCGCTGGGCTGGTGGCTGGGCACCTATAACTTCGCGCGCTACAAGACGAACGGCCGTGACTACGCCCGCCTGGTCTGGCCCAAGGCGGCGGATCAGGATCTGGTGACCCATACCGCCGAGGCGATCTTTTTGACCCGCGACCTGATCAACACGCCGGCCAACGATATGGGGCCGACGGCTCTGGCGGAGGCGGCCAAGGCCCTGGCCAAGCGCCACCGCGCGAAGTGCAGCGTCATCGTCGGCGATGCGCTGCTGCGCAAGAACTATCCGGCCATCCATGCGGTCGGCCGGGCCAGCGACGACGATCCGCGCCTCATCGATCTGCGTTGGGGGACGCGCGGGCCCAAGGTGACGCTGGTGGGCAAGGGCGTCTGCTTCGATTCCGGCGGGCTGGACCTGAAACCGGCCTCCGGCATGAAGATGATGAAAAAGGATATGGGCGGGGCGGCCCATGTGCTGGGGCTGGCGGCGCTGATCATGGCGCAGAAACTACCGCTGCGTCTGCGGGTTCTGGTCCCGGCGGTGGAAAACGCCGTTTCCGGCAATGCTTTTCGGCCCTTGGACGTGCTGCAGACCCGCAAGGGCCTGACGGTGGAGGTTGGGAACACCGATGCCGAGGGCCGCTTGGTTCTTTGTGACGCCCTGGCCGAGGCCGATAGCGAGAAGCCGGATCTGCTGGTCGACTTCGCCACCCTGACCGGCGCGGCGCGGGTTGCGCTGGGTACCGACCTGCCGGCTTTCTTCAGCAACGACGACAAGCTGGCCGGTGCGGTGTTGCGCCAGGGTACGGTGGAGGGCGATCCGGTCTGGCGCCTGCCCCTGCACCAGCCTTACCGCCAGGGGCTGGAGAGCAAGGTTGCCGATCTCAACAACATCTCCAACAGCCCCTACGGCGGGGCCATCGTTGCCGCGCTCTTCCTGGAGCAGTTTGTCAGTCCGACGACCCGCTGGGCCCATTTCGACATCATGGCCTGGAATCTTGCGGGCCGTCCGGGGCGTCCCGAGGGCGGCGAAGCCATGGGCCTGCGCGCCGTCTACGCCGTGATTGCCGAACTCATCCGGCGCGCACCGAGCCGCAAGCGTTGAGGCAAAACCAAGGGCTGAGGCAAAACAGTGGCAGGGCTTGCGTTAGCCCCGGGGCTTCTGCAGAATTCGTTTCGCATCTGTAACGAGACGAGGCGCCCTTCATGGCCGCCATGCCGCCGCTCAAGCCGGGACAGGCGCTTGCCCTTTGGCACGGCGTCATGGTTGCCGCGCTCAACCGCTCCCTGCCGGATCTGACGGCCCGGCAGTTCGCGCTTTGCCTGCATGTCTACCAGGCGCCGCCGCCCCATACCGTGCGGGGGCTGGCGGCGACCCTGAACATGTCCAAACCGGCGGTCACCCGTGCGCTCGACCGCCTGGAAGGGCTGGAGTTCCTGCGCCGCAAGGCCGACGAGGCGGATCGCCGTTCGATCCTGGTGCAACGCACGGTCAAGGGTTCGGTTTTTCTGCGTGAATTCGCCGACCTTGCCGCCGAAGCGGCCCGCAAACTGAACAACGGTTAGTAGCGTTTGCGTCTGTAACCGGATGGCCCGCAGCGTTTTCACTTCCGTAGGCTGTCACCCTTGGGCTTGTCCCGAGGGTCCATGGTACAGCGTCTCGGTTTGATGGAGTGCCCAACCCGCTCCACCCGGCAGGACCTTGGTGATCCAGGCCCTCGACATGGCAGGTCGATGGATGCTCGGGACAAGCCCACTGGTGTCCGGTTTAGATTTGGTGGACTGAGCGCACGGTGTTGATTCTACTGGTGTCCAAGCGTTTGGCGACGTCCTGGGACACGAGAAAGGAACAACACCGTGCGCCACCACAATAGCGTTTT
>NZ_JAAQPH010000039.1 GCF_011683915.1 Pelagibius litoralis | reverse complement strand
GGATCGTCCATAGCGGCCAACGCCTTACGCAACCGAGGCTCGACGTTCGCTCGCAGACCCGGATTCTCGCGGATGATTTTCCCAAGTGCCCCCACCTTCAGAAGCACTTTCATCGTTGCATCGACGTCGCCGCACGAAACTTTCTGGTTGTGCGATTCGATAGCGATCTTGCTAAACCCTGCTGTCTCAAGACTGCGTCGTATGTGATCGGGATCGGCGAGACTAAAGGGTGTATGGTCAACTTCCGTCTGAACGCCCGCCGCTGAGAGCGGAAAGCGATCCAGTTCATTCTCCGCCAGCGAACGCCAGCAGCAGAATGCAAGCCTACCCGACGGCTTCAGTATCCCACGAAAGTTGGCGAAGGCTGCGACCGGGTCGGCGAAACCCATTACGCCGAAGCGGGAGAACACGGCATCCATACTCCCGGGCGGCAAGTTCAGAGCCTGCGCGTCCGCCTCAATCAGCCCGACTTGACCGAGTGATCCAATTCTCCGCTTTGCGATTTCGAGGAGCAGCGGCGCCACGTCCACTCCGATCACTCGGCCTCCGGTTCCGACCCGCTCAGCAAGCTGGAGAAGGGTCTGCCCGGCTCCGCACCCGACATCGAGGACACCATCTCCCAAGCGCAGGGATAACGATTCGATAGCTCTCAGGCCAAGCGGAGAGAGCTGGAGGTCGATAAGCTCATATATCTGCGCCCACGCCCTTGCGTGAAGGGAGGCTGAAGACAGTGCATTCGCTGAACCTTGGCGAGGCATCAAAGGTGAGTAGCATGTACCGTGGCTCGCGTCAGCATCCCATCACGAAGGCGGCAGCGTTTGCGCAAAGGTCTGTTCCGGGCTCAAAGCGGTCGTTGTGGCGTCCGCTGCCAATGACCGTTCTTGGCCGATTCATGACGCTGTCATCGGCGCGCGCCGAGCAGGACCCGGCTGAGGCCACCACAAGCGGCTCAAAGCGATCCTACAAAGACATTGGGAGTCTTAAAGACCAGCTGTCGCCTTTTGGATCACAGTCTGCCGTCCGGTCTGGTTGACCCAAGTTGATGCAGCAACGTTTGGCCTAGTCGTTTTAAGTAATATAAAAAGTCATTTCGTTTAGGTAGAATTTCACCATAGGGAATTCAATCTTAGTTAAGGCTAATTTTAGAAATAACCAATTAGAACGCAGCTGTTTAAAGACATAGCGATAGCGATTTGATGACCTCATTAGTGCGTACACCCATGATGTTTAGAGAGCCGCTCGAAGGCGATGAGACAGTGCCTCTCATGTTCTCGTTTCTGAATAGCGTCCGCATCGGCATCAGGGTGCCTCTGGTGCCGTTGCCGCCAAGCCTCGACTTTGCTGTGTTCCCTGGCGCTGCGACCGAGGCAGAAACGCAGCGGCCTTCATCCGATTATGGCAACCGTGATCTCCCCGAGGCCGTCATGCCGCCGGGAGACCCCCGTTCCATACCCTTCCTTTAGCCATCACCTGAAACCGGAGTTTAGAATGTCAATCAGTCACGAAGCGTTGCGTAACGCTGGGATGCCGTCTCCCAAGGGCTTTGCATCCATGCTCACGTTCTCCAACCTGAAGACCAAGCCCAAGGTCCTGGTTGGCGTCTGCGCCCCATTGGTCCTGCTGTTGGCAGTCGGCGGGATCGCTCTCTTCAACATCAATAAGATCACCGACACCAGCAAGTGGGTCGACCATACCCGCGTCGTGCTGGCCGATGCGTCGGCCATCGTCGCCTCGGCGGTGGACATGGAGACCGGCATGCGCGGTTTCCTCTTGGCCGGGCGCGAGGAGTTTCTTGACCCTTACAAGGGCGGAGAGAAGCAGACTTACGCGCGCATCAAGGCCCTGCAGGAAACCGTCAGCGACAACCCCGGGCAGGTGGCCCGCCTGGGTGAGGTCGAGCAAGTGCTGCGCGAGTGGCAGTCCAATGTTACCGAAATGCAGATCCAGCTGCGCCGGGACATCGGCGATGCCGAGACCATGAACGACATGGCCAAACTGGTGGGCGAGGCCCGCGGCAAGCAATACTTCGACAAGTTCCGCGGCCAGATCGCCACCTTCGCCGGGCGCGAGGAGGAACTGCTGCAAAAGCGCCGGGCCGATTTCCAGCGGGCGCTTTCCAGCGGCTCGGTCGGCAGCACCCAGACCCGCGAGGCCCTGAAGTGGGTCGAGCACACCTATCAGGTGATCGCCAAGGCCCAGGACGTTCTGGCCGCCGCCGTGGACATGGAAACCGGCATGCGCGGCTTCCTGCTGGCCGGCCAGGAGCAGTTCCTGGAGCCCTACACCGGCGGCGCAGAGCGCTTTAACGCCCTGGTTACCGAGCTGCAGGAAACCGTCAGCGACAATCCGGCCCAGGTGACCCTGCTGGGCGAGATCCAGCAGAACATCGACGCCTGGGTTGCCGATGTGGTGGAACCGACGATCGCCCTCAGGCGTCAGATCGGTGACGCCCAGACCATGGACGACATGGCCGATCTGGTCGGCGAAGCCCGCGGCAAGCAGTACTTCGACAAGTTCCGTCAGCTCATGGCCGACTTCAAGGCCGAGGAAGAGGCGCTGATGGAGCAGCGCCAGGCTAGCAACGTCAGCACGGTCAGCTCGACCTTCACGCTGATCATCGCTTGCATGGTCGGCGCCCTGGTCATCGGTCTGGGTCTTGCCTGGTTCATCGGCGGCAGCATCGGCGGCCCCATCGGCCGCATGACCGAGGCTATGCGCAAGCTGGCCGGCGGCGACACCTCGGTGGAGATCACCGGTGTGGAGCGCGGCGACGAGATCGGTGAGATGGCCCAGGCCACCCAGGTGTTCAAGGACAACGCCATCGAGGCGGAACGCCTGCGCAAGCAGGCTGCCGATCAGGAAGAGCGTCAGACCGAGGAGAAGCGCAAGCAGATGAAGGAACTGGCCGACAATTTTGAGGCCAGCGTCGGCTCGGTGATCGGCTCGGTCTCCACCTCCGCCTCCGAGCTGCAGACGACGGCTCAGTCGATGTCGTCGACGGCCGAGCAGACCAACGGCCAGGCGACGGCCGTCGGCAATGCCGCGGAGGAAGCCTCGACCAACGTGCAGACCGTCGCCTCGGCGGCCGAGGAGCTGAGCAGTTCGATCAGCGAGATCAGCCGCCAGATTGCCGAGTCCAACACGATCTCGCAGAAGGCGGTGGCCGATGCCGAAGCGACCAACGCGGCGGTCAAGGGGCTTGCCGAGGATGCCCAGAAGATCGGCAACATCGTCAGCCTGATCCAGGATATCGCCGAGCAGACCAATCTGCTGGCCCTGAACGCCACCATCGAGGCGGCGCGCGCAGGCGACATGGGCAAGGGCTTTGCCGTGGTCGCCAACGAGGTGAAATCCCTGGCCAACCAGACCGCCAAGGCCACCGAGGAGATCGCGGTGCAGGTCGAGAGCATGCAGGGGGCGACCTCCGGCACGGTCGATGCGATCGAAGGCATCACCGGGGTGATCAAGCAGATCAGCGAGAACGCCGCCGGTATCGCTTCGGCGGTCGAGGAGCAGAACGCCTCGACCCAGGAGATTGCCCGCAACGTTCAGGAGGCCGCGGCCGGGACCCAGCAGGTCACCGGGACCATCGCCGAGGTGCGCTCAGCGGCGGAATCGACCGGTTCGGCGGCCTCGCAGGTTCTCTCCCGGGCCGACGAGCTGTCACAGCAGTCTGATATGCTGCGCAGCGAGGTGGAAAGGTTCCTGGCGGGCCTCAAGGCAGCGTAAACGACTAAACTCGATACTCACCCAAACTCCCGGCAGGCCGCAAACCAGAACGGTGTAACGGCCTGCCGGATTTCTCTTCACCCCGCCGCAAATCCTCCGACACAATGGTGATCCGCTTTGTCCAGACAAGAAGCCAATCATGAGATCCACCCGGCTTTAAAAGCCCGCTCGGAACGTATCGCTAAGATACGTACGGAATCGATCCTGCAGCAAAGAGATCGGGCCCTGCACAATCTGCGGACTACACTGAGCAATCTCAGCAAACTCTACAGTAGGACAGGTGAGGACTTCTTGTGTCCTCATCTGGCAGCTTTCGAAGAAATATACTTGAGCTTGGTTCTTTTGGACATGTCATCAAGCAGGGTGGCAGGGCAGTTACGAAGTCTCGCCGGTCAACTCGACACCGCCAGTACCGCATTCGACGCAGCGATGCGAAGAAGAGGGTTGGTTCTCACGGAACTTGACTCTCCATTGGCAGGGGATGCTCGCCATAAGCCGAGCGCTGAAATCATTCCTTTCACAGCGGAGCCAAGCGATCACCAAAACCACTAGCGGGCTGCTGAAGAAGTCACCTTCGGAGCGCATTGAGTGGAGCGTCATTGCTGAGGTGGAAAACTAGCTTTGTCAGAGCAAGTTGCCTTGAGCCGGGCGAGGGTCGTCCGTGCTCTCGGCGGATGAAAGATCCCTTCCTGTATTTCAACAGTTCACCCGAGGTGATCCGCCTCGGGTTGATATACATCCGTTGTCCGCTGTCGTTGCGCCAGGTCGAAGATCTGTTGTTCGAGCGCCGCATCGACATTTGCCACGAGACGGTGCGTTTCTGGTGGAACCGATTTGACCCAAAGTTTGCTGCCGAGATAAGGAAGCGCCGCCTTCAACAAAGGTGCTGTTCGCCATGACCATGGCATTTGAACGAAGTGTTCGTGCGGATCAATGGCGAGATGCATTGCCTGTGGTGAGCTGTCGATCACGAAGTTGATGTGCTCGAGATTTTCGCGACGAACCGGCGTATCGCCGGGCTGCTCTAAAGTTTCTGAGACGCGCGATGAAGCGTTACGGTCGCGGTCGCCAGAGAGGTGAAGTCCCTGGCCAACCAGACGGCCAAGGCCACTAAGGAGATCTCAGTACTGGTCGAGAGCATGCAGGGGGCAACCTCCGGCATGTCGAGGCATAGAAGGTATTGCCTCGGTGATCAAGCAGATCAGCGAGAATGCCGCAGGCATCGACTCTGCGGTCGAGGAAGAGAATGCCTGGACCTAGGAGATCGTCCGCAATGTCCAGCAGGCCGCGGCGGGAGTGCTGGAAGTGTCGAGCACGATCGGTGAGGTGCGTTCTGCTGCCGAGTCGACCGGCTCGGCAACCTCGCAGGTGCTCTCGCGGGCTGACGAGCTGGCACAGCAGTCGGATACCCGAAACACTTTTTGAGCGCCCGGCGGGCGGTCACGAGAATCTAGGCTCCATTAGGGATTCCTAAAGTTTCCCATCTTATTCTTTGGCCTCCTATCCTTTTCGACTTTGGCGGCCGATGTCTTCCTTCTTCACATCGGCCGCCCTTTTTTCCATCATAGCGTCATCGCCCTCACTCTGCGGGTCGTTGATTAGATCCTGAGCGATTGCCGCGATGGTGTCCGCGTCTTCTACCGTCGCAGCACCGTCGTCCTCGCCAATCTCTGCCTTCCCTTCGGGTTCGTCCGCGGGTTGGTTTTGTTTGGCCGCGGCGGCATCGGCGATTTCCTCGCTTCTGAAGTCCGTCTCGACGCCTATTAGTTTTTCGAGCGACATGATATTTCATCGATTTGGCGTTCGGCCCTACGTGCTAATAACGGGTCCGCGCTTGCGGCCCAAATCCCAGAAGATACCGCTGCCCCGGACGAGGCCGGAGACCTGCCGCCCCAGGGCCTTCTCGATGACCGGCCGCCAGGGGACCAGCGTAAACTCCCGGGAGCGCTCCACCAGGGCGTACTTGCCGCTGGACCAGCTGCACGGACTGACGGAGGTGCCGCTGATCCGCTCGCCGCTCTCGGCCATGCGGAAGTTCAGGCCGTGTTGCCGGGCCAGTTTCTTGCCCGTTTCTCCACTGTAGGTCCGCCCCAAGAACAACGCATTCAAGCACTACGTTTATAAATCTTTGACAATTCTCTTATATACATCTTCTTGCATGGGTGGGGACCCGGCCTGCTGAGCGGTTTTGCTTTTAGGTTGCTCTTCTTGGTATCCGGACTAGGAGCAAGTAATGTTCACCCCCAAGCCCCTACTTTTCTTGAACCAATTCCGAATCTCTTTTCGGATTGGCGTGCTGTCTGCCTTGAGCGTCGTCTCGGCGGCGGTCCTTGGTGGCGCTTTTCTTTTCGGCGATTTCACCATGGGGCAAGCATTCGAAGGTCAGAATCAGCATGCGCGGCTGGCACAGCTTGCGCAGCAGGTCGAGAACGGCGCCCTGCAAATGCGGCGGCGCGAAAAGGATTTTATTATCCGGCGCGATCTTAAGTACGCCGACAGGTATGAGAAAGCGGTGGCCGGGGTGGTCGAGTCGCTGGCGGAAATGGCAAACATGGCCGTCGCCGGGCCTGTTCAAGAAGAGATTGCCCGTCTGAACAGCGGCATCGCCGAACACGCCGAACAGTTTCAGAAAGTCGTCCAACTCAATGAACGGCTTGGCTTCGACGAGAAAAGCGGCCTTCAAGGGTCCCTCCGGGCGGCCGTACATGCCGTCGAGACCAAGCTTAAGGAAGCCCAACTGGACGCGTTGACCGTCAAGATGCTGATGATGCGCCGCCACGAGAAAGACTTCATGCTGCGCGGTGCGGAGAAATATATCGGTCGTATCGATGAACGGCGCCAGGAGTTCGACGCTCTCCTTGCCAATGCTCCACTGCCGACTGACTTCAAGGAAGAAGTGTCGGGTTTGATGGACGAGTATCAGAGGGGCTTCCAGGCTTGGGCGGAAACCTATCTGCTACTGAAAAAGGAAACGCCACTGTTGAGCGAGATCTTCGCTCGCATGGGTGAGGACTTCGATCGTACCTTCGCCGTCGCGAGTGAAGGATTGGCTGCTGCGGGAACCTCGCTTCAATCGACGCGAAGCCTAACCCGAAGCGTCTTCTTGACAATTGGATTGCTGGTTCTTGGAAGCGCCATCGCTTTCGGTATCGCGATCGGCCGCAGTGTCAGCCGACCGTTGCAAAAGATCACCCAGGTGATGACGGCGCTCGCAAAGGGCGATACGGATCAGGAAATCCCTTCCGCGGAAAACAAAGACGAGATCGGCGATATCGTCCGGGCCGTTCTTGTGTTCAAGGAAAACGCCATTGAGCGGGAGCGGTTGGAAGCTCAACAGAGCGAACAGCGGGAAGCGCAGGAAAAGCGTGCACGGTCCATCGAGACGATGATCGCCAGCTTCGACAGCGCCGTTGGCAATGCTCTAGAGTCAGTGACCTCGGCTTCATCGCAGCTTGATGACACCGCCAAAACGATGACCGATACCGCCGCCAAGACAAGCCAGCGTTCAAGCTCTGCCGCGAAGGCCGCCGAGGCAGCTTCGGCGAATGTTCAGACCGTTGCTGCGGCGTCCGAGGAGTTGCACAGCGCAATCGCGGAAATCGGACGGCAGGTTACCCAATCGACCGATGTTTCCCGCCAGGCCAAAGACGAAGCCGGGCGCACCAGCGAGACTATGCGGACTTTGGCCGATGCAGCAGAGAAGATCGGCGCGGTGGTCAACCTGATTCAGGATATTGCCGAGCAGACCAACCTGCTGGCCTTGAATGCCACCATCGAAGCGGCGCGGGCCGGCGATGCCGGAAAAGGCTTTGCGGTGGTGGCCGGCGAGGTCAAGTCCCTGGCAAATCAGACTGCCAAGGCCACAGAGGAGATCAGTCAGCAGATTGCCGCGATGCAGAGCTCCACCGGGGAAGCCGTGACCGCGATCCAGAGTGTCAATGGCACCATTGAGCAGATGGCCGAGATCGCGACGGCGATTTCAAGTGCCGTCGAGGAGCAAGGGGCCGCTACCCACGAAATCTCAAAGAACGTCCAAGAGGCCTCCACTGGTACTTCAGAGGTCACCAACAATATTTCGCAGGTTGACGCGGCGACCGATGAAACCACTCAGGCCGCAAACCAGGTAACGACCTTGGCTTCGGATCTCTCGGAACAAGCGACCAAGCTTCGCGGAGAGATCGAAGGTTTCTTGAATTTGGTAAAAGCGGCCTGAGTTGTTTGCTTGCAGTGGATCGTAGCCACATCCTGGGCAGTGTAAGAGCAAATAGCTTGAGAGTTGAAAGCGCGTCTCGTAGCGTCCTCGGATGAGAAACCCGCTCCGATACTTCAAGACATCGCCCGAGGTCATCCGCCTGGCAGTGATGGTGTATATGCGTTATCCGCTGTCGCTGCGGCAGGTCGAGGATTTGCTGTTCGAGCGTGGCATCGACATCTGTCACGAGACGGTGCGGTTCTGGTGGAATCGGTTTGGGCCGATGTTCGCCGCGGAGATCCGGAAACGGCGCGTTCTTCATCGATCGTATTCACAGTGGTGATGGCACTTGGACGAGGTGTTCGTCAGAATCAACGGCGAGACGCATTACCTCTGGCGCACCGTGGATCATGAAGGCGAGGTGCTGGAAGTCATCGCGTCGAAGCGCCGGGATTGTAAAGCTGCTCTCAAGTCCCTAAAGCGTTTGATGAAACGTTATGGTCAGACGAAGGAAATCGTGACAGTCCGGCTTCGGTCTTACGGCGCAGCGATGAAAGCTATGGGAATTGTGGAGCGGCAGGAGTGCGGCCGTTGGCTCAACAACCGGGCTGAGAACTCACATCAACTGTTCCGACGACGAGAGGTGGCGATGACCAGGTTCAGGGACGTTAGGGCACTCCAGAAGTTTGCCGCTGTCCACGCCTCGATCCACAATCATTTCAATCAGGACCGCCATCTCTATCGCTGCGAAATCTTCAAGCAGACCCGGTCTGATGCTTTGGCGGAGTGGCGCCAGTTGGCGGCGTGAACTCTTCGAATCGGCGCCGCTCACTGGCGAAATCAGGTTTGTCTGACGGTGCCCAAGAAAGCACTTGTGGTGCCAAGCGATCCCCGTCTGCGACCTGACGATGATCAGCGCATCAAGACAAAGAGGCTAGTCGCCGCGAAAGACTAGGGGGTTCTGCGGCGGATGGAATAAATGGAAGGGACAGGCTCGAGCACGGCTTACAACATGAACACAGCGGACTAGGCTAAGCAGCGACACCAAAAAGCTTAGGACGGATCATCAGAGACAGCCACATCTCATGACAAGTCTTATCGTTAAAATAGAATTTTTTCGAGAGAGGATTCTGTTTAGTTCATGTTTAATAGTTTTAATTCAGATAGTTATTGGCAAGAGCACAGAAAATCCACACCGTTGTCTCTTGATACCAAATCTAATTTTGCTATCATAGACTGCAGCCTTAAGAGACGTCCAAATCTGGAACGCTGCGTTATCACTTGTGGCATTTCTCTAGATGCAAGAGCAAGAGGGCTGCGTTTGATGTCCGTACAAAGAGATCATCCGGTCTATCTGCGCCTGAAGTCAGAACTGGTTTGCTTTGAATATGAACCGGGTCGCGCCATCAGTATCAATGCTCTGGCTGACTGCTTAAGAATGAGCCCGATTCCCGTCCGTGAAGCCCTTATCAGGTTGTCGGTTGAGGACTTTGTCGACTTTATGCCAAGAGAAGGCTTCTTCCCCCGAAAACCAACATTCGCCGAGATCAAGGGAGATATTGAGTTTCTGTATCTGGCCATCTCTTCGTTTGGTAAGCAGATCCTTGTCATGGACACAAATTCGGCCGGTTGTGGTTGCGACTTGTCTTCCCTCAGAACCAAAGACCCAGAGGCAATCAAGGATTGCTCCACCGCGACCGCAGAATCGGAGAAGTTCTATCGCAACTGCTGCGCCATGCAAGAAAACAGAGCACTTGCGCGGCAAAGCCTCGCAATCGTTGAAAAAACGCATTTCATTCGGTTGATCTGTTTCGAATTGCTTGACGATGTAGAGGAATTCTTCAGGGGACAAAATGATTTCGTCGATGCACTGGAGGCTCAAGATGCAAATAAGATGAGCCAGACCCTTTTAACCAACTATAAAAGAAGCACGGACGTCTTAGAGGCTGCCTTCAAGGAACTCGCCTTTAGACTGTTTACGAAATTCGGCGCTCATGTCGCTTGACGTCGACAGATTTTATCGCTGTTCTGCGCTCGCCAAAGAAGCCTTTTTCAATTGACTGAGTCTCCAACACAAGAGCTGCAAAATGATGCAGTCTCACGGAAGGCGCCTCGCCGGTTTCTTATTACCTCGGCCTTGCCTTACATCAACGGCATAAAGCACCTCGGGAATCTTGCTGGCTCTATGCTTCCGGCCGATGTTCATGCACGCTTTCGCCGGATGCAAGGTCATGAGGTACTCTTCATCTGTGCAACGGATGAACATGGGACACCCGCTGAACTGGCGGCTGAACAAGCGAAGCTTGACGTTGCTAGATATTGTGAGTTGCAGCACGAACTCCAAAGGCGTGTTTCTTCTTCTTTCGGCCTCTCGTTTGATCACTTCGGTAGATCATCCAGCCCGCAAAACCACAGGCTCACTCAACACTTCGCCGAAAGGCTTGAGCGGAACGGCCTTATCGAAGAGCGCCAGAGTCAACAAGTCTATTCAAAGTCCGAGAACCGTTTCCTTCCGGATCGGTATGTTGAAGGGACGTGTCCGCGCTGTGCGTTTCAAAATGCCAGGGGAGATCAGTGCGAAAGCTGCGGCGCACTCCTAGATCCAGCAGACCTGCTCAATCCTAGATCCAAGATATCCGGCTCGATGAATCTCGAGTTGCGACCCTCAAGACATCTCTACCTCCTACAGGGAAAGCTTACAGAGCGGCTTAGGCGTTGGATCGACTTGGCCGAGCACTGGCCGGTCTTGGCTCGCTCGATCGCGTACAAATGGCTGGATGAAGGTCTCAAGGATCGCTCTATTACGCGCGATCTTGCCTGGGGTATCCCCGTTGCCTATCACGGTAGGTCACGGGGCGGGTTTGAATCGAAGGTTTTCTATGTATGGTTTGACGCGCCAATCGCATACATCGCCGCGACGAAGGAGTGGGCGGAAGAAAACAACTTGGACTGGCGCAAGTGGTGGTGCCTGGACGATGGCGCGGGTGATACGGAATACATACAGTTCATGGGTAAGGACAATGTCGCCTTTCACACTGTCAGTTTTCCGGCGACACTGATCGGTTCGGAAGAGCCATGGAAGTTGGTGGACCGTCTTAAAGCCTTCAACTGGCTCACCTGGTACGGCGGTAAGTTCTCAACCTCCGAGCGCCGTGGTGTGTTCATGGATCAAGCCCTGGAATTGCTTCCGGCCGACTGCTGGCGCTGGTATCTGATCGCGAATTCACCAGAGAGCGCCGATGCATCTTTTACTTGGGATCATCTGCAAGCCGTCGTGAACTCAGACCTGGCCAATGTTCTGGGCAACTTCGTCAACCGAATCATGAGTTTTGCCGAGCGCCATTCTGCTAGCCGCGTTCCTCAAGAATGGGAGTGGGGCGATGAGGAGGAAAGCTTAGGACATCAACTCGAAACACGCCTGAGCCGGCTATCTCAGTTGCATGGAGACATGGAATTTCGAAAAGCCGCCAGCGAAACTCGAGCTCTCTGGGCATTGGGAAATGAATACCTTACCAAAGCCGCGCCATGGTCTGCCATCAAGACCGACAAAGCAAGGGCTCTTACCTCAGTCCGCGTTGCCCTTAATCTGGCCAGGATTTTCGCTTTGATTTCTTTGCCAATTCTTCCGAGCACGGCAAGGCGTCTGCTTAAAGCTTTAGGCGAAGCCGACGAATTGCCGGTATGGCCAAGTGGTAAGGCGGAAGACTTTTTGGATCAGCTCCAGCCCGGGCAATGCCTCAGGGATCCTGGTATTCTTTTTGAGCGGATCAGTGAAGAACAGCTAGCCAGATTTAGTAGTCTTTATCCAGGGACAGAGTCCGTTTCGGCATGAAGGCTGCTAACCTGCGCAAGCTGTAGATCTGATAGTGCCTTGGGCGACAAAGGACCCATAGAAAGTAAGTCCGAAAGTCTGTTCCGACCAAGTCTTTCCAAACACTGTCCTATCTCGATAAAGCCGATCACGTATGGCAACTGCGATACCCCAAGCCTGGGATCCAAAAAACGCTGCAAGGCATTGTTCAACGCTGCCGGCAAGGTCTGCATCTCCTTCCTCAACTTTTGCTCTGCGTTACCGAGCTGACCGCTTCTGTTACTTAGAGTCAAGTGAGCTGGAATGAGACGGCGCAGGCGGTGAAAGGCAGGATCGATAGGCAAGGCTTCCGCTTTGTGATCTAGGGTCCAAGCAAGGCCTTCTGCCCAAACGGCCCAACCTTCAAAAGAGACCTGCGACCGATACATCGAGAACAGCTGGTGAAAACAAGATTTGCTTGCTGACTTCAAATGCATTCCATGACCCGGCCAGACTTCATGCCCGATGAGCGTTCTCAGGGCCCGTTCGATCTTGGCTGATTGCCGAAAGCTCGGTTCTTCGAATGAGCGCGGCAGAAGAACAAGGTCAGAGGCACCCGCTCCCCAGCCTGGCAAAAGCAGACCATCAGTGACAAAGGGTGAAACCAGGCTTGGTGATAGAATGAATTCGGTTTCAGGAGGATCGATCAAGCCAAGCGACCTGGTAACGATTGTTTGACACAGATGCTTGGCTTTCATTTCTACAGAGCCCTTGGTGTTGCTCCATTCACGGGCTTTACAACTTGCGGCAAATCCTATCTTGGCCTGCTTCAGGGTGCGGAACAGCGCCTCAGAAACTTGATCACCAAGAACGCTTGTCTCTATGGTCAAACCCTTTACGGTTGGTTGGCCATGGCCATTTTCTGGATAGCCCGCGAACGTTACAGGCATCAGACAAGATAGATCTCTCAGAAGCTCCTTGAGGCGCATGAGCGCAGCGGCAACAGTCGCCGGGAAAGGCGCCCTTTCACTCGGAAGTGTATCAAGGACATCTGAGATCCTAGCCGCATTTCTGAGGTCGTCGCGGTGTACTGTTATCTGCTTGTCGGTGTGTCTCCTCAAGGCATCAAGAACCCAGCTACAGAATGTGCGACATCGCTGTTCCATTAGAACCGGATCAACGGGCGAATTCATTAGCCTCCCAATAACGAACGGCAGCAGACCAAATGCGATTAGCTGCAGTCTCGTTTTGCAGGTCGTCAATCGTCGCGAAAAAGCAGGATCGTCGTAGCTATCGATTTGATGCTCTCTTTCGCACCAGATCCTGAGTTCGGACAAAAAGACGCTGTCACCCGAAGTCAACGGCTTCGTCTGATCAATCAGTCTATGGGTAGATGAAAGGACGTCGCGCCAAGCAAGAACGCCACCAACTGTCAGGTCTTCGACCTCTGAGACGATTGGCGGCCCCCAAACCGAAGCCTGAATGGGCTGGTGCAGCTTGAACTGAGAGACCGTATCTGTGAGTAGGCGTTGGCAGGCGTCACTTACTGCCGGCAAGAGATGGCCGTTGTCCTGACGTATTGATGTCATCATGACGGCCGGCCTAACCAGTACTGCCGATAGATAAGCGAGGCTGTTACCCTCGTTGCAAAATACATCGCGATGCCTATGTAGGCGCCTGTGACTCCATAGCCCATCGGGATTGCCAGGAGCCAAGCAAAGGGGATTTGTACAAACCAGATCGAGGCAGCATTTATAATCATCACCAAGCGGCTTTGACGCAAGGCTCGAAGATAGGCAACGAGGGCAGCATTGAGGGCCATTAATGGCGCCGTTAGACCAACAATCAATAGAGCGGGCGCGCCAACGGATACGAGATCACTTCGGCCGGTGTATATCTCGATGACAACGTCTGGCTGTAGGATCAGGACTAGTGCGGGCAGGACTGTGACCGCGGTTGTGACGATGATTCCAGCGCGCAGAAGATGCTGCGCTGCTTCGCCGTTCTGCTTACCTAATTCCCGAGCAGCAAGAATCTGCAGACCGGAGCCCGCAGCATTTGCGACGATAAAAAGCAGGAGCAATACGGTCCAGGCGACCCTAGATCCAGCAAGATCGGCAATGCTGCTGGCGCCAATGATAGCGATGAAAACTAGGTTGCCCCCATAGTCCAAGGCGGCATTGACCATTTCGTAGAAGCTGAGCGGCAGCGCCTGTTTCAGACCGATTGCGCGTTGATCAAGTGTTGTGTCGTGAGTTCTTCCTTCGCTTTTTGATCTCATCGCAATCGGTGACTGAAACAGTCCAGAGCCGAGGCTAGCCGCGATCAGCAGAGATAAGCTTGCAAGGGAGCCGACAGCCGATCCGATCCCGACGCCAACAACACCCAGTTCCGGGAAAGCGAACCATCCATAACCCAGAACGACCGAGATAGGGATGTTGAACGCATGATTGGTGATCGCTGCGTACATTGCCCAACGTGTCAGTTTCTGGGCATTATATGTTGCAATTATGAGTATGGAAAAAGGGGCGATCAAGAGCTCCGGCAGTCGGCAAAGAAAGTATGCCTGGGCTATCGCACTGACTTGTGGATCGCTGATTGAGGCGTTCAAACCGATGCCCGCTGCTACGGCGACTGCGAGAGTACAGGGGCCGGCAAAGAACGCCAAACGCAGAAATCGACCAAAGAGTTGGCGAGCGGCAGAAATGGACTCGCCACCTATTAAACGAGCCGACACAATGCGGTAGCCGACCATGAAGGCATAGAGAAGTTCAGCTGCGATGGCAAAAGCCGCTCCGGTCGCGGCCACTGCCGCTAGGGCGTCTACGCCAAGGCGGCCGACGATGGCGGCATCGACCAAGCTTACGGCAATAGTTGACAACGAGCCCACCAGGATTGGCCAAGACACTTTGGAAATGGCTCGAATATCCTTAAGTAGGAGACTTCTCGCTATCTTGGTATCAGCATCCTGAAACAGTGCAAACGTCATCAAGGTTGATTTGCCTTTGCGTTTTTCAGCAATTCTTTGGGAGTGATAGATCCGCAGACTGGGCAATCAGGGTTTCGCTCGACACGGATACGCTTATGGTCAATGTAGTGAAATGAATCAAAGATGATGATGTTGTTGACCGATGGAATCTCGTCTAGCCCCGCAAGAAAACGGACCGCCTCCCAAACGGCTAGACATGCCGTAGTGCCTAACCGAGGAGCAATTGCAGGAAATGCCTGGCGAGATGTAGGTCGCTCATAGTTGGAGACCGATAGCGCGAGCGCTTCCTTGAGTTGGTCATCATTCTGCAGACAGGCCACACAGGCGCTTCGGCCAGGAATGGTTAGCGGGCCGATCCAGGAACCGCTGAAAGTTAGGCAGGGTACTGACGACTTTGCAGCTGCGTGATAGATGAAGGACGCAAGTGACCCTTCTCGGTAACCAAAGGCATTGATTACCAGATCCGCATTATCGAGGTAGGGCTGCAGGCTATCAGATGAGTCGATCATTCGATCGATGGTCTCGATTTCCACATCTGGCTGAAACGCCTGAATCGCGGCTGCGGCGGATTTCACTTTCGATTTACCGAGGTCATCACTATTGAAAAGCACTTGCCGGTGCAGATTCGTGGATTCCACTTTATCTTGATCTATGAGGACAATGCGCTTTACTCCGAGGCGCCCCAAAAGCAATGCCAACCATGTTCCGTATCCGCCTATGCCAACGACAATGACTTTCCGATGACGCAAGCGGTAATCAAGATCTGCGCCAGAGATGCCGTCTCTTTCAAAAAAGTCGAAGAATCGGACCTGACGATCGTATTGATCAGCTTCCGTCGATGTTTCTGGGTGTGTTTCCACAACGACGTTTTGTTGCTGAAGGCGGTGCAGCAACTTCTGAGAGGTCGCCAATTGCAAGCCTGTCTGGCAAGAAATCTCTCTTGCGGCCGAACCGGTCTTGGTGCCACGATCCAATAAACTTAGGGCCTCGAGAAGTGATGCGACATCTCCTGTCAGCTTCAGACGGCGCTTTTCAAGAAGCGAGAAAACCTCAACAGCTCCATCGCTTGGTTTGTACCACCAAGAGCGATGCAGTCTCAGAATCGTATTATTCATCTCTTCTTTGGACTGCTAGTAGCCTCCGGGCTTTGGCCAAAGGTCAGTGTGTAAATCGGAGCGTAGCGGCAAGGATCGACTTTTAGGAGATCACAAAGATCACTGTCACGCGTCGCCGGTGTTGGAAGCGCACCAAGGCCAAATTGCATACCTGCCCAAATCAGCTCCTGACCGACCCATCCGGCATCGATGTACAAATGCCGCAGGCCGCGATCATGGCGGTAGCGCCACTGATACCTTGGAAAATCAGCAACGAAAACAGCCGTCCATGAAGCACTTAGAGGCGCAGTCTGGCCGATCAACATGCGGGTCATTTCTTGCCGGAAGTCGCCCGGTCGAACTTCAACGAGATCTTGCTCGACAGGGCGATAGAAATACACGCCCGATTGTTTGCCCTCGACGTTGTAAAGGATCATGTAGAAGTCAAAAGCTAAGCCGTGTGTCTTAAGATAATGGCTATAGGAGGAATTGAGATCGAGCCCCCGTACTCGCCTTACGTGGCCAAATCCTCTTTGCAGCCACGCCGAGAACAGTCCTCCAGGTGTTGGTCTAGTAGAATATCGCCGCATGGTCCGCCGCCGCATAGCGAGCTCTCCGAAGCTTCGCTCAGAACTCACCCTTGATGCTGGATCGAGAGAGACGACCTTGCCTGGCGGGTGCGTAGCTTCCATCGGAGACGCCGATCTCAGGTACTCTTTGATGGCTCTTTCGTGCCCGGCTCTATGGTTTGTCTTGTCGATGGGCTTGATCCACCTTGACCAGAGATGTAGATCGAGCGATGGGATCCATTCTCTGTCCCTCCATTTTTCCCAGCCTTGCATATCTTGTGGTCGATCTGTCTTGTTCTGGAGAACCTCTGACAGCTTTTCTCGTACTACTCCGCTTGTTGATGCCTCGGGGTCTGATATCAGCTTTGAGAGAACTGTTGGTGCTATGCGCAGTTTCCTGCCAGACACAGGATCCGAAATGACCACACCTCCTTCAAGAGGGTCAAAGGTGAAGGTTGCCAGCCTGCTCCATGGATCAGCGTTGGCGGGCGCTTCTGGATGGTACACTGCGGAGCTGTCGTGACCGGTGACCGCTCGATTTGCAACGATCATGAATCAGCCCTCCTTTCTCAAACCATCGCCGAGGGACACCGCAAACATCACTCCTTCCTGCAAGGGAGAGAGTCCGAGCAGTTGTTCTAGCTGAAAGTCATCGGTCCCCGATTGAGCATGTGTCGATAGACCCTTGGCCGCGGCGAAGTGCTCTAAGGAGGAAATGAGATGACCGGCGTCCATGTGGATGGTTCTATAGGTTCGGGGTTCGCGGTAACGGTACATGTTGCGGCCAAATACTGAGGTCATGAGAACAATGGCCCGCGGCTCGAAAGGTGCTCGTGACCAACTGCCATAGAAGAGTTCTCCAAGCATATCACTGTCGACCTCATCGATGATGCGTTCTAGGACGGCGTTCAGAGCATTGAAGTGATACCAACCAGATTTCAGTCCAGGCACATCGGCAACAGCAACATAGGCCTCCGTCGGGTGACGGGCTCCACCAGAAGGGCTCGTTTTGGCAAGGACTGGCAACGAACCGCGCGTGGGAAGGTTCCTGCGTCCTACTTGGCCAAAGGTCATGGCGAGAAGATCACAGAGGGCATCCTTCTTCAGCGCCGCTGGTGTGACCTGACTGTCCCAAACCTGACCAAGCGTTGCTGTCACTCTCGCTGCTGTGGGCCTTCCAATGACCACACGCTCTGATGCCTGCGGATAGGATTTGCCCCGCTCCATATCGCACTCTTCTGAACCATATGAAGTCATTCTTTGACGATCGATTCGCCTACCACCTTCCGCGTAATCGGCGAAAGGATAGTCATAGGTAGCGACATGGTAGTGCGCAGAAGCCGACCAATGATATTTGGCCCAAGTTCCATAAAGCTTTTCAGCCCAGCTCCGTTCTTCCTTTTCACCATCGACAATGATCTTAGAATCAATCAGGAAATCTAGGTATTTGCGCACTTGATTAACTGGGGTCTGAATCAACTCGGCGATATCTGGACAGGCCGTTTCAATACTTTCTGGTTTTCCGCTGACAGCAAAGAGCGTCGCAGCGCTCTTAGCCGTCAGTAAGTATCTCTTTCGTGTTACAAGATGTTCGGCAGCCCAAAAACAATCATGTAAAAAGCCCTGGGGTCTTAGCCTTACGCCGGGATGAATAGTAAGCATGAAGGTGTGTCCGATGTAGATGCGCCTAAGGGCTTTTAGCAATCCCTCTATATGCACAACGGCGGGATTGAACTCACTCAGGCGGGTCAACAAGTTGGGCGTTCAAGGCGGCGCCGGGGCGATGTCCCCGGCGCCATTGAGCTAATTCCTTTTACCAGCCAGGATCAGAGTCGCCGTCACCGCAGGTCTGCATCAGAGCGAGATCGAAGGCCGGCAGCTCTTCGATTCCGAGATCATCGGTTTCCTCCGAAGCCGATTGACTCAGTCCACAGGTTTTCTTCTCGATGGAGGGTTTTGCTTTTTCAGCCATTTTGATTGCTCCTCTTGGTTAAACCTCGCCTTTGAGGCGAGAACCATGAGACCACTCAGTCGTTCTCAATTGAAGCAGATATCCTAAGATATATTGGTCGTGCTTATTGACCGATTTATCGCGGAGCCGGGGACGCCGTCGGCGGGCTTTGTCAGAGAAAATGGCTTGAGGCAGATGGGGACGTCGCATAGCGTCTCGGGATGCACAATCCCTTCCGTTATTTCAACAGTTCGCCCGAGGTGATCCGCCGGCGTTGTCACATCTTCATGCGACGAACACGCAGGTCCGGGGAACATGTCCGTGTCACACGGCCTGGACTGCGATCCGCCATTCGGCGAATGCCACATCTCGGAAGATTCGAAGCGTGCGTCTGGTAATGAGGTGGCGTTGGACGTAGAAGCAGTTGTAGACGGCGGCGTGGGCAGAGAGAAATCGTTGCGTTGATCCTGGCCGCTTGAAGCCGATCCACGATCGCTCTCGCCGCCGCACCGGCTGATGGGAATTCTCGGCACGATTGTTTAATCGACCACCTGTCTCGTGGCGCTTTTTGAGTCCCAGATCACCCAGTGCCGCGCCGTAGGAGCGCAGCTTGTCGGTCACCACTGACATCGGTGAAATGCCCTGCTTTCTCAGCAGTTTCCGAATCAGCTTCGCGGCGGCGCATTTATCGCGCCGCGGCTGGACCAGGATATCGAGAACCTCGCCTTCAGCATCGACAGCGCGCCACAGATACATCTGGCGCCCGCCGACCGAAACGAACATTTCATCCAGATGCCAACGGTCACTGGGTGTTGGCCTGCGCCGGCGCAAGTTCCTGGCGTAAGCCGTGCCGAATTTCACGACCCAACGGCGGACTGTCTCGTAGCTGATGTCGAAGCCACGCTCGGCCAGCAGATCCTCGACGTCACGCAGGCTCAAGTTGAACCTCAGATACAGCCAGACCGTATACTGGATGACACTCGGTGGAAAATGATGGCGGGCATATGAGTTCTTCGACATGCAACTACGCTAACGCGCGGCCATCAATCCAACCAACTCATTCCTGTGACAGTGCCAGCAGCTTGCCTGGGCGCTCGGTTGGGGCATAGAACGCCGCGCCGATGCTGGTTGGTTTTGGCATTGGGGCGACAACGTCGGCTACAAGCATTTTGTCATGGGATCGCGCTCCGAGAAGCGGGCGATCCTGGTATTCACCAACGCGCAACTTGGCGCCAACGTTTATCGCGCGGTCGTCGAGGAGGCGCTTGGATTTTTACCGGACGCACTCCGGCAACCCTACATACAGTACTAGCAGTTCCGGACAGCCGGCGGGGAAAAGCCGACGCCCAGGAATCTGTTTCCAACGGTAAACAGCGCCACTTGTCGGATTGAAGATGTTTTACGCCGCCCCAAACGGGCAAACCTTCATTTCGGCAAGTAAACTTTCCGAACCAATAGACACCTTGAGGTGCGTCTCATGGCGAACTTAGACTGGCACATGGATCGAAGCGACCTGTCGGGCATTGCGCTTTTGGACCGGGCACCTGAAAGCGAAGGAATCGACCTTGCCGCGGTCAGGCTGTACCGCCAAAAGCGCGTTCGCGCAGAGATGGCGCGTTACGCTGTCGATGCCGTCATCCTGTCGGACCCCGTCAACATTCGCTATGCGACGGGCACCCGGAACATGCAGGTGTTCTCACAACGCAACGCGGCGTCACGCTACCTCCTGCTGACCGCGGATAAGTCGATCCTGTTTGAATTCACCGGCTGCCTGCACCTGGCAGAGGGTTACGAAACCGTCGATGAGGTGCGCCCGGCGACCACTGCCAGCTTTGTCGCGGCAGGTCCTCACATTGCCAAGCGCGAAAGCAGCTGGGCCGCGGAAATGAACGACCTGATCGTCGGACTCGCCGGCAGGGGCGCAACGGTTGGGTTGGAGCGGCTGAATGCCGGCGCGGCAATCGCACTAAAAGAACTCGGACTTAACATTGTCGACGCCCAGCAACCGGTCGAGATGGCCCGCGCCATAAAGTCTCCGGAAGAAATGAAGTGCGTGCAGGCCTCGTTGCGCGCCACTGAAACCGCTGTCGGAAAACTTAACGAAGCCGTCCGTCCGGGGCTTACCGAAAGCCAACTTTGGTCCGTGCTGTACAAGTCGGTCATTGAGCAGAACGGTGACTACTGCGAAACGCGGCTGCTGAATACCGGGCAAAGAACGAACCCCTGGTTTCAGGAGACGGCGGGCAAGGTAATCGGCGAAAACGAATTGATCGCGCTTGATACGGATGTGGTTGGGTGTCATGGCTATTACTCGGATTTCTCCCGCACCTTTCATGCCGGTCCGGTCACGCCGACAGAGGCTCAGCGTGATCTCTACAAGACCGCCTATGAGCAGGTTCATCACAATATGGGCATCCTGAAACCCGGCATGAGTTTTCGCGACTACGCCGACCGGGCCTGGGACATTCCCGAAAAGTACTATGCGAACCGCTACTATCTCTCGGCCCATGGCTGCGGTATGACCGGAGAGTATCCCTATCTGTATCACCACGGTGATTTCTCCGACGCAGGATATGACGGGATCATCGAACCCGGCATGACGCTCTGCATAGAAAGCTATATCGGCGAGGACCGCGGCCCCGAGGGCGTCAAGCTGGAACAACAGGTGCTGATCACCCAGACCGGCGTGGAATTGTTGTCCCGGTTCCCATTTGAGGACTCTCTCCTGAGCTGACCCTGCCCATCGATTGGAGAGGCTCACGATCACGCCTGCTCCGTTTCCCCCTCGGCAGAGCGGTCAATCAATCGGATCAGAGTCTATGGGCTGCATTCGACCCAAGGCGGTCGTTGAAGATCCTTGACATGATTGGCAACTTTCGGACCGGAAAACGGTCGTCCGACTTTGGCCATCAGTTAGACGGTTGAACGTAAATAGCGGTTACGCAATCTTCAATCCGGCTTCTTGATCCTATGGCTGCTTTAGCGGTTAGAAACACCTGATTTGGATCAAGGACGCAATCGCAGTTAGGTCTCAGAATTGTAATCTACTAACCAGGGAGGCCGCGCATGAGTTGCTCACACGTTCATGATTTCATCAGAGGCACCACTATCGCGTTGCCCCGAGCGGCTATCAACCAATCGGCTGGTTGTGGAACTTTGGACATTCTTCGTCCGAACCGGAAGGCCACAGCGATGGTGTCACAACATGTCGAGGCGCTTAACGCCCTCAACATCATCCGGAAGCCAGAAGTCTCTATTCATTAGTCCCCAGTTCGAAGTGCCAGTTCGACGCCTTTAGGGATGCAAATGGTCCGCCAGTTGGGTGTCTTGACAGCACCTTCATTGCGGAGACGGGTAATTGTGCGACTCACGGTTTCGGTGGTGAGACCCAAATAGTCCGCCAAATCCGTGCGACTCATCGGAAGTTCGATTGTCATGCCGTTAGAGTCGCGTTGGCCGACTCGTTCGGCCAACTTCAGAAGAATCGTAAGCAGACGCTCAATCGCTGTTTTTCGACCCAAGATCATTAAGTGATCCTGGGCCTGCGCAAGCTCGTTGGACGCAAGGTCAAGCAAACGGTGCTCAAGTTTGGGAAATCTCTCCAACATTTTCGTGAGGTTCGCTCGCGAGAAGCGGCATAGGGACGTTTCAGTCATCGCCTCGGCTGAGTAGGCATAAACATCCGCAATCGACAGCCCAAGAAAGTCACCCGGAAACAAGAAACCGGTGATCTGCCGACGGCCATCAGGCAACAGCTTCGACAACCGCAACGAACCTGTGACAACGTTGAAAAGATAGGTGCTGTCGTCGCCTTCGTGAAAGACGACACCTTCTGCCTTGAGCTCGACTGCCGTCGCGATCGCGCTCAAGTGCCGCAGTTCCTCATCGTCCAGTGCCGCACAGATTACTTTGTCGCGAACCTCGCAGGTCTGACAGGGGAACTGACGTGAGGCGGCGGTGCCGGGCATGGTTAAGGTCCTCTTTTTGCCTGATTGGTGCTGGATTGATTAATGTCAATGACTAAGCAGCGCATTCCACTGAACTGTGACAGTGTTTCAATCGCATGCGCGCAAGATCTTCAGCTGATGACCCCAGTAGAAAACCTCGGTTCTTTAGCATCCTCTATATTCCGAGAGTTGGATGCCTTACGCAATCGCATGAAACAAGCATCCGATTGGTTTAGTGACCCCGAAGCTGCTATTCGCGCCGTCGCACTAGCCAAAGAAGTCGAACTGCTGTGTCGAGAGGCGTCCCTATGCGATGACCCCCATGAAGCTGGGTCACTTATCGCTACTGCAAGCCAACGGCTCGACGACTTGCAGAAGCTCTTGGGGGTCCACTGAATAGCAGATGACATGCCATCATTTACCTTGGGTGAGGATGAGCCACAGCCCGCAGCCGGTCAAGTGCCCGGTTGCTAATCCGAAAGTGGACGATCTGTCAGCCAGCCCCAATGGTCGCTCATGGCCGAACCTTGCCGCCGACGGCGGTGGGTCGAGCGGGACCAGCGGGGGTCACCACAGGCGGCTCAAATCGACCCTTAGGGGCGCCCGGGATCGAGGGTTGGATGTCAGCTTTGAATTGGCAAATCAGTTAAACGGATGCAGCGGCTTGTTCGTGATGATCAATAACCCAGGTGTCATCGGCTGTGCGTGGTCTCTTTGCAACGCTGAGCATGAAGGGGGCGTCAATGATCAGTAGTTGGCGCAGATAGCGGTCTCCTTGTTTTGGATCCCTACCGGGCCGTTCATTGCCGCTGCTAGAATACTACTGCGGAACGGCAGCACTTTTTGATGCAACTCAAGGCATCGAACAGCAAAGGGTGTTAACCTTTTCCACAAATCTCGGTGGCCGTGGGCATGCTGGGCGGGATGCAGGAGGCAGCAATGCTCAGGAAGCTTTGTTTGGTAGTTGCCTTCCTGATATCGGGCGGCAGTGCCGTTGCGCAGGATTTGAGCGCCTACACGGACGAGGCGCGTGCCGCAATCCAACAACTGCGCCAGGTGATGATGGAACATCTCCAACAGGCCGTGCGCGAAGTCGGTCCTGCGGAGGCGACATCGGTCTGCCGCCATCTGGCGCCGGAGATCGCTGCTGAGGTTGCCGCCGAGACCGGCTGGGAAATCCGCCGCCCGGCACTGAGGGCGCGTAACCCTGAAAACCGGCCGAATGAGGCGGAGCGCGGCGTGCTGCTGGGTTATCTGACGCGTAGCTTTGCCGGCCAGTCCTTCGACAGCATGGAAACGATACGGCTGGAGGAGCGCGACGGCCGGACCTACGTGCACTACATGCGGGCGGTTCCGACCTTGGATGCCTGCCT
>NZ_JAAQPH010000038.1 GCF_011683915.1 Pelagibius litoralis | reverse complement strand
TTCATGCGGATGATCATGTGGGGTAGTGTTAGGTCGCGAGTCCATGGGGCTTTCGAATGCGTCATTCTCTTCTCCTATTCCGCCAGCATTGGCGGCTTTTACGGGCAGACCCAGCCGCGCGGGCTGGACGGCATCCCGGCTTTCGCGTAACAGGGCGTGCAGAGAAAGTGACCATTGTCCGGGTTGTAAGTGCCTTCTTCGGACTGCACATACTCGTCCGGTGTCATGTCTTCGAGCTTCGCCATATCAACGTACTCTTGAAGCTCTTCCGGGCGCTTGTCGCAGCCCTTGCAAATTGGCTTGCTCATCTCTCTTCTCCTATTCCGCCAGGGTGGGGCGGGCCTCTTTGGCGAGTTCGGCAGTCGCTTCATCGCAGCACTTCGGACAGCAGACAGGCGCGCCGCATTGAAAGCAGCGGTCTATCAATTCGGTTCCGCAGTTCTCACAGCGCTCTTTGCTCATGACAGGTATCCTTAGGCCGCGTTTGCGCCAGCAATGGGCACGATTTCAAACGGGCCATTGGAGGCGATTTCGTTGGCGTCTCGACAGGCGTCCTCGCTGTAACGCTCTATTTCGTCGCTGGAAAAACCAGCAGTCCGCAAGGTGGCGTCGGTGCAGGTGCCCTGCTCGGCAGTGATGCGAATGATCTCAAGTGCCATCTTGCGAATTCGCTCTTCGCGGTGCCGACCGGAGGCCTCTTCCCAGCGCTCTGACAACAGGTCAAGGGCCTCTTGCCAGTCGTCGGCCCGAATTCGCAATGAGCCACCCTTAGCGACGCCGTCAGGGTATAGGCAGCCAGAGATTGGGTGGTTGGCGCTGCTGGCCTCTACATCAACGCTGACATATGCGTCGGGTCCGATTTCATCTCGAAACTTGCGGAGCGCCGCTTGAATTTCCTTGGGTGTCATCTCTCTTCTCCTATCCGTGCCAAGCCTTAGGCTGCTGCTTCTGCCAAGTAGTCGTTCAGGCGATCCCGGAGGGCCACGTACCCGTTCAGAAGTGACTCGCTCTGCTGTACGAGGCCTTGGCCGCATTGAGGATTGCGGGACGCATAGGCGACTGCCGCACAGTGATCATTCCGCTGCCTGCTGATGCTCTCATCCAAACCGGTAAGGACTTGGAGAAGCTCGCCGCGCGTAAATGCGATGTTGATCATGTCTCTCTCCGTTGCGGTCAGTGGCGCTCGAAGTCATGCCCATAAGGGACGTGTTCAGGGGGTAGTGGCCCTCGTTCAATGGCTGCAATGAACGCAACAACGGCGGCTTTGACTGCGGGGTCCGCATTGCGTATTTTGTTCGGGTTGCGAGGCAAATACACCCGGCGGATCAGGGCTGCCGTTTCAAAGTCCAGTTCGAACATCTGCATGTCTCTCTCCGGGGTTAGGCGGCTGCCTAGTCGATTTCTTTGTTCAGAACGAAAATGCGATATCCGCGAAGCCATTCGCGGGCCAGATCCGCCGCCCCTTCACCAAATTCCATCCCATCGACCATTTCCAGATAGACGGGGCACTGGCAGGGAGCGATAGGCCCGTCGCTGTGCGCGGCGTGACGCCCGGCGGCATAGGCGGCCTGTTTTTGAATGTCTATGCTTCTATCGAAAGTAGTCCGCGTCATTCTCTCTCTCCGTCCGGTGGGGTTAGGGCTTGCAGCCGCAGTCAGTGCAGCGCGGCGCTTCGGTTTGAATGCTGGCCTCGTACCTCGCCTTGAACTCAGCCACGTCCTCGCCGTTTATTTCGGCCTGCGCTTTGATTGCAAGCGCCAGCGTCTCGGTCATGAAGAGGTGGTAGGCAAGACGCGGGTTGTTCTGGACGCAGCGCAGCAGGTGCGCGACTGCGCGATCAGAAGCGGACTGTTCCGGCTGTAGCGGGGTGGGGCCGATGTCCTTCATCGTGCGGCCTCCGTCACCTCTAGAACCGTCTGCGAAACCCGATGGCCGCGCCCGTGGTTCTTGCCGCCGCAAGAGCATTCACACTTCATCACCTTTCCGGTGGCGTTCATGCAGCGTGCATCGCACTCGTGTTTCGTGGGGAAGCGCTTGTACTCAACCTTACGCTCGGCACGGTGGCGCTCACCGCAGATAGAGCAATGGCCCTCAAACTCGCTTGCTTTCGTGGAGACGCCGCCCAGGTGGTAGACGTTGCTCAACTGCACCGGCTGTCCGTTGCACTCAGCGAAATACTTGATGTTGGCCATTCTCTCTCTCCGGTTGGCTCCGCTCCCGCCGCCGGATCCAAGTGCCGGGATCAGCAGCCGGCGGCGGGAGGGCAATGCCTGAAGGGCCAAAGCCCTTATTCAGAGATGCCCGTCTTGCTGTTTGCGCCTCGGGGCGGGGGCGTCGGTGTGTGGCCGATAGAAATCATATCGCATCATTATGCGATTAGTTCAAGCAAAAAATCACATGAGAATGCGATAATGCGAAAATCAGTCTAGGAGAGCGGGGGGAATTTTCTTCTCGGGCCGGTAGGAACCGAGGACGATAGCGGAAATCTGAATGCTATCGCCGTCGCTCTCTAGCGCGGCGTCGTCGAAGGCTTTGCCGTTCGGCATAGGGATGGGCTGCTGGTGGGCTGGGTGATTTGAGCGAGGCCAAAGCCACACATGGCCGGTATCGTCGATTTGGAATTCTTTGACGGTCGCCTCTACCGTTCCCTCGGGGCTCCGGCGATGCACGATAACCTTGTCACCGGCCTCCAGATCGCGACCGTAATTGTACAGTGAGACGCAGACAAGAATCGTGCCGTCGGGATAGACCGAGTTCATTGACGGACCTTGCACAGTAAGTCCAAAAGCCGCGTCTTTATAAGGCTTTGCGACAGGAACGTACATTCTCTCCCAATCGCCCGGAGGCCATTCTGCTGCTTCGCGCCAAACTCCTGCGTTGACTGCCCCCCTGACCTCTATAGCAGGAAAGGTTAGAGATTGGGAAGAGTCAAGGTCGCCAGTAAGTTGCGAAACGGAGACGTTTTCAGCCCGCGCAAGCTTCTTCAAGGTCGCGTCGTGAAGGGTGTCAGAACGGTCATTTAAGAGATTGTATAGGGCCGAGCTACTGACGTTTGCCCGCCGGCTCCAATCGGCCGCTTTCAGGTCTCGCGCCTTCATAAAGGCCACCACGGCCCTCTTGTGACCGCTGCCGGATTCGCCCCTTTTTTTCATGAACGCATTGTTTTCAGGGCCTTGAGACAAAGCCATAGCATATTTATGCGATATCGTCTTGAAAAGTCGCACAATGATGTGATATCACATGGCTATGAGCGATATTGATCGATTGATAGCAAGGGTTAGGGACGCAGCAACGCAGCGCGGCCTGCGCCCGGCGACCCTGGCCCGGATGTCCGGCCTGGCGCTGAACACCCTTCGAGACATGCACAGCCAGGACTGGAATCCTCGCATTGAGACGCTGAGGAAGGTGGAAGCCGCCTTGGAAGAAGAAGCCGCGGCATGAGCGTCTATTTCGCACAGGCAGGGGACGCAGGCCCCATCAAGATCGGCTTCGCAAGTGACGTAGAAAAGCGCTTGGCCGGCCTGCAAACCGGCAACCCGGAACCTATCAGGCTGCTCAACATCGTGCCGGACGGCACCAGAAGTCTTGAGGCTCGCATTCACGCAAAATTCGGCGAACACCGCCTTCGCGGCGAATGGTTCCGCCCGGCTCCAGAGGTGCTGGAGTTTGTCGCGGACCCGCAGGTTGACCCGGATCCGGACCCATACCCCCTGCCACCGATGGCCGCAGCACTCTGGGAAGCTGTCGAGCGTGCAGGAGGGCAGGCCCCATTGGCCCGGCTGATCGGCGTCAGTCAGCAAAACATCTGGGCGTGGCTCCACAATTCTCGCAGGTGCAAGGCTGAGTTCGCTTTGTCGATAGAGCGCGAAACAGGTGTGAGCCGACACCGGCTGCGCCCGGACCTCTTCATCCCGTTCTCGGAGGCGGCGTAACGCCATGTCCCGCACGATCTCTGCCGCTATTTCTCCTATTGGTCGCAGTGCCATGTCCCGAGATATGACGCGGGCGGGATCGATCGTCACCCGGAAAGCGCTGGAGGACATCCAGTGAACGGCCTCCGCCAGCTTCCAAAAGATGACTATCTTCTTATGTTCTCGCAGTCGCGCCGGCTGATCCGCCGTGCAGGAGGCTTGGACAAAGCAGCGGCGCTGACCCGCGTTTCCAAGTCGATGCTGAGCGACTACCAAAACGCCTCGATGATGGAAACCTTTATGGCCGTCGACGTTATGGCGGACCTGGAGCACTTCGTGGGCGAGCCAATCCTATCCGGCTTGCTTGCGGAACGGGCCGAGGGGGACGGGGAGCCTCACTCGCCAGCAGAAAAGGTTCACCGTATCGGTCGAATGGCAAAGGAAGTTGGCGAGGCCGTAGAGGCTTTTGCGAACGGTGATTCCGAAGCGGCCATCAAAGAAATAGACGAGGCGATTGCCGAACTCGAAGCGGCCAAGCGCGACATCCTCGCCCGGCGCTGCGGCCCCCGCGAGGTGCGCGATGCCGGTTGAACCCTTCTTCCCCCCGATGGACGCCCCCAAGCCCCTGTCTGTTGCGTCCATCAAAAGCCCGGCGGTGGCGCAGCGTGGGATGGCCCGCCGCCGGGCACCTCTCCGCAATCTTGGAGAGCGTTGCACTCGGCAGACTCAGGGCCTCAATTGCACCGGCAAGCCCGCGTTTAGTTGTCACGCCAGCCCTTTGCAACGCTCCCCTGGACTGACGGAGGTGGCGCGTGGCCCGCAGTCCAACTTATTCGCAGAGACGAGGTGTCGGTTGTGCATGACCGATTTGCGAGATTGCCCCTCGTCACATCGCCACTTCCTGCACGGTGGAAGGGCGCCTAAAGGTTCCGCAGACGTGCGGAAAACCAGCGGCGCAGTCAGTGGTGACAAGAGCGATGCCACCGCGCGCACGGTACGGATGCGAGCGGAAATCCGAAAGACCAGGGTGAAAGCCTGGGGAGGCGGTGGAAGCCCGGCACCCTTTTTTCAGAGCTTCCGGCGTGACCATGACGCCGCGAAGGGCGGGGCGCTTGTCCCGTCTTTTCTCCCAGTACGGACCAACTCCCCTGGCAGTCTTCGGGCTGCTGGGGGTTTTTCCTGGGGGAATGCCTGATGGTTGCCGGCCCCATGACCGCCGAGGAGCGCCGCGATCACGAGCGCTTCAAGGCTTGGTTCAAGAGGCTGCCCCAGCCGTCGACTCAGAAGTTGCTGTGGAAGGTCGGGAGGGTGTCCAGAAACGGACTGCCAAGCCCTACCTCGGTCAAGCACTGGGGCACGCGCTGATGGCCCGGCCAAAGGGAGGAGGGCTGTTTTCGCCGCGGCAAGTGCGCTTCATCAGGACTTCGCGCCGAGCCGCGGCGACTCTAGCCAGGTACTACAGCGGATATTTCCTGCGGCGGATATCCCCAAGCACAATCTCAAACGTGCGCAACCGCGTCACGTATCGCTGGGTTCCCGATGAGCCGGGAAAAATGGAAAAGCCGCAACCCCGTTGGGGCGCTCAAACCCACCGCCTGCCGACCCAGCCAAGGGCGGTTTACGCAACCACCACCAACACAAGAACGGAGGCCCGTAGTGGCTAAGAATATCGCCAAAGAGGCAGCTAACGGAACGTCCGGCGAGGGCGCGACGGCAAAGCATAATTCGAAGGTCCGTGAAGAGCGTTTTCAGGACGCCATGCAACGCACTTTCGCACTTGATCAGCAGATCGAAGCGTTGATTGAAGAGCACATCAAGCCGCTGCGTGAGGACAAGCGAGAAATCAAATCGAAGCTCTCCGAAGACTTCAACGTCACGGCGACCACCTTCAACGCCCGCTACGCGCCCTACAAGTTCGAGGCCAAGGCCCGCGCCAATGGCGACGAGGCATCGATCGATCTGCTGCGCGAAATCTTCGAGGCAACGCCTGTTGGCGGGCAAATGGACTTTGTCAATGCGCTGAAACCCGAAGGATCGGCAGCCACCCACTGATGACAGCTCTGCTCTGCTTGGACTTGGCAACTTCAACCGGCTTCGCTTTCTGGCGGCCGGGCGCCAACCGTATTGCGTCCGGTTCCTTTCGTCTCCCAAGGACGGGGCCTGACGTCGGTTGGTTTGTTGACGAGTTCGAGCAACGCCTCTCTGAGATGCTGGGCTTCCACAAACCGGAACTGGTGGTCTTTGAAGCGCCGCTGTTGCGGGGCGGTCAAACCAGCATCGATACGGCTCGGAAGCTCATGGGCTTGGCCATCATGACCGAGTTCGTCTGTCGGCGCGCTGGCGTCAAGTACCTGGAAGCGAACAACGCCAGCGTCCGCAAGCATTTCATCGGCAAGGGCAGAGGCGAGCGCAAGCAACTGAAGGCCATGACCATACAGGCCTGCCGTGAACGCGGCTGGGATCCGGCCAATGACGACGAAGCCGACGCCCTGGCCCTGCTGAGCTATGCGGTCGACCTTCTGCGGCTCAAGGCGGACTGGCCGATAGGCGGCCTCTTCAGCGCGGAGGCGGTGGCGTGACGACCAGACCCGATCCAATCATGATGGCCGCCCTTCGGGCTATCAGGTCGCTTGATCCAAAGGCCACCAATCAGGAGATAGCGAGCCGCGCTGGCATCGAAAAGACCAGCGCGAAGTCGATGGTGCGCCTGGGGATTCGGAGCGGCTGGCTCAAAAGTGAGGGGGGAAAGTTCAATCGGCGCCTCACGCTCACCAACGCCGGCCACAGCAAGCTGTTCCGTGCCGAAAACTTCACTAAGCCCACCGCGGACGAAAAGGGTCGCGCGAAACTCCGGGCCTGCCTCATGTGCCGCGCTGAGTTTGAAAGTACCTGGGCGGGGGAGCGTGTCTGCAAGCCCTGCAAATTCACTGCTGACTGGAAAGCCGGGCCGAATGAAGCCTTCGCAGTGGTGGGGGGCCGGAGCATATGAGCGCCCGCCACCGACTTCCCCAGCGCCGCATGTGCGAAACCGTCAAGTTCGAACACGGCGGCCAGAAGTACCACGCCACCATTGGCCGCTATCCGGATGGGCGGATAGGCGAAGTCTTCATCAACAGTTCCAAGGTGGGCTCCGCCGTTGACGTAAACATAAAGGATGCGGCCATAGCCGTTTCCCTGGCGCTGCAGAACGGCTGCGAGATTGAGGCGCTGCGCAAGGCGTTGCTCCGCAATGCCGAGGGTGAGCCCGAGGGGCCGCTGGCGGCGATGTTCGATCTGCTGGAGGAGGCTGCTTGATGGCGGTGCGTATCCTCACAGGCGACTGTCTCGAAGTCTTGGCGACACTGCCGGCGGAGTCGGTCGATTGCGTCGTTTGTTCGCCACCCTATTGGGGCCTCCGAGATTACGGCGTAGACGGGCAACTTGGCATGGAGCCAACGCTTGGGGAGCATATCGAGGCAATGGTGGAAGTGTTCCGCCAGGTACGCCGCGTGATGAAGCCTCAGGCAACGCTCTGGCTGAACTACGGTGACTGCTACGCCACAAGCCCAAACGGCCGTAGCGCCGCTGACACGAAGGCGACCGGCAACGATGACCGAACCTTCCGAGACAAGCCATTCTCTACCGTTGGCGGTGTGCTGAAGCCGAAAGACCTTTGCATGATGCCGGCGCGGCTGGCGATTGCCTTACAGGAAGATGGCTGGTGGCTGCGGTCTGAAATCATCTGGCACAAACCCAATCCGATGCCTGAGAGCATAACGGATCGGCCGGCGACGGCGCACGAGAAGGTCTATCTCTTGGCCAAGCGGCCGCGGTACTTCTATGACGCGGTGGCCGTGCGTGAGCCTGCCAAACCAGACACAGCCGCTCGGTACGAGCGCGGCCGTTCGCCGGACCACAAGTGGGCGGACGGCGGACCTGGCAACCAAACGATTGCCAAGTCGTTTGATCATATGAAGGCTGCCCGCGTTTCCGCGGAACGCGGGCAGCCTCCCAGACATTCGCAGTATGACACCGGGCATTCGTCGCTTGATGACTTCCCGAGAGGTGAGGGGCGGAACCTCCGCAATGTTTGGACGATTGCCACACAACCCTTCTCAGAAGCCCATTTCGCGACCTTCCCGCCCTATCTGATAGAGCCATGCATTAAGGCGGGCACAAGCGAGAGGGGCGTTTGTCCGAGATGCGGTGCGCCCTGGATCCGTATTGCCGAGAAGGTATTCCAGCCTCAGGTCGATGCACCCAACAGCGCCGGCAGGATCGACGGCCAGACAGCCCCAGAGAACCGCTGGTCAGGCAGCACGCGCGGCACGGTGAACATCACCACGGAGGGCTGGAAACCGTCTTGTGGTTGCCGTGATCTGGTGGATGGTGACGAGCCTTTCGTGGAATGCGCGAAAGAGGTTGTGCCAGATCCCATTCCGGCCACGGTTCTTGACCCGTTCGGCGGCGCCGGCACCACCGGCCTTGTGGCTGACAGATTGGGCCGCGATGCGATCTTGATTGAACTCAACCCCGACTATGCGGAATTGGCGCGACGGCGGATTGCCGGCGACGCGGGAATGTTCGCGGAAATCGACACTGTGGCGGAGCCGGCGGCGTGAGCAACACTGCATGGCCCGATGAAGATGTTGCCGAGCTGCTTGAAGGCGCCGCCGCTGGCCGGAGCAACAAGGAACTGGCTGAGTCGATGGGCAGGACCAAGAACCAGATCGCCGGCAAGCTCCATCGTCTGAGGTTCCAGAGCCAAGAGCGAGCCGTTCGCTACGCGCAGCACTTTGGGCCGAAGACCGACAAGACCAAGGCCAAGTCACCGACGGTCGTCAAATCAAAGCCGAAAGCGCCGCGGCCCGTACAGTCGAAGCGGACAGCGCCGGACCAGACAGTCCGCGTCGCTCGCCCCTCTGACAGCCTTTGGCATCCCAAAACTTGCCAGTATCCGATAGGCGACCCCCAGCACACCGACTTCCATTTCTGCGGGGAGTCCATCATTGCCGATGGCCGGCCCTATTGTGATTCGCACCAAGAAGTCTGCACGCAGCCTCGCGAGAAGAAGGCGGCATGACCGAGGAACAGCCCCGCCCCAAGCGCCGGAAGTCCATTCCCCTTGGCGTCAAGTTGGCTGTCGCCCTGGACGAGGTGCGGCGGCTGCGAGGCCTGCCGGAGGGCACGAAATTCCACTTCGACCACCGGCCAACGCTGGCGCAGCGCGAATGGGATTCTCATGCTGTGGACACCATCCCGCCGGCCAACGATCCTTCTGCCATCCAACTCCTCACCGAAGTAGAACACCACCGCATTACCCATGGGACCAAGGCCACGACAAAGGGAAGCGATGCCCATGGACGCAAGCAGATCCGTAGCTTGACTGGCCAGAACAAGGACAGGCCGAAGCGGGCGATTCCCTCCAGGCCGTTTCCCAAGCCGAACCCCGCGGTAAACCTGCCCAAACAGGTGATCCCCTCGCGGCCATTTCCAAAGCAATCAAGGCCCATGGGCAAGCGGAAGGGGGCGGGGCAGTGAATGGCGGCTTACTACAACGAAATAGACCCCTACGCGGCGCAATGGCTGCGGAATCTTATCGACGCGGGACACATCGCTCCGGGGGATGTCGATGAGCGAGATATCCGGGATGTCGCGCCAGATGACCTTGCCGGGTATCGGCAATGCCACTTCTTCGCGGGTATTGGGGGATGGCCCCTTGCGTTGCGGATCGCCGGAGTGCCAGACGCCTATCCCTGCTGGACTGGCTCACCGCCCTGCCAGGACGCCAGCGTTGCCGGCGCGATTTGGGGCGTGCGAAGTGGACTCGCGGGCAACCGTACATCGCTGGTTGGAAACTGGCTTGATCTCATCGACGCAGTTCGACCAAGCGCGCTCGCTTTTGAGAACGTGCCCGGCCTCAAGCCGTGGATTGGTGAGATCACGGGACGCTTGGCGGGCGCTGGCTATCGCGTTTCCGAACCCAAATGCTCGACTAAGGATGTTGGTGGCCCTCATCTACGCCGGAGACTGTGGGTTATTGCCGACCGTGACGGCGAGGGATTTCAAGAACCCCGGGCGGCCGGATCATCCGCGCCTTTCAGCGACCCGCGGCGAACCCCTCCCGGAGACTTTTGGGTTGCCACTGCCAGCCGCGCTTGCGGGTTGGATGATGGGTTTCCCCGCCGTGTGGATGCAGTGCGCGCCTTTGGAAACGCTATCGACCCCTGGGCAGCGGCGAGCGTCATCAAGGATTACCGGGAAGGGAGGGCGGCATGAGCGGTGACGACAAGGTCATCCGGCCGGATTTCAAAGGCGCCTCCTCAAAGGTCGTTCCTCCCGAACTGGCGCCAAAGGTCGACCCGAAGGCCGGGTACGACCCACTGACGGCGATCCGGGTAATGGAGATCCTGGAACTCCAAACCCGCCTGATCCTGGCACAAGCGGAACTGCAGTGCGTCACGGCTCGCCTACGCGAGATAGCTCAGGAGGCTCTCGATGGCGATGCCGGCTGAGGAAGCGCCTCCCTGGGAGGGGCAGCGGAGCGACGCCTGGGCGCCACCGTCCAGCGATGAAGCCGAGCTCGGCCTGTTGGGCGCGATCTTCGCCAACAACGCGGCTTACGACAAGGTGAGCGACTTCCTGCGCCCGGATCACTTCGCCGACGGCACCAACGCCAAGATATTCATGGCCTGCGAAAAGATGATCAACCAGGGCCAGGAAGCCAACGCGGTTACGCTGAGTGGCCTTTTCGAGAACGACCCGGCCCTTGAGCAGATCGGCGGCAAGCGCTACCTGGCGCAAATCCAGTCCAATTTCGTGACGGTCATCAACGCGAAGGATTACGCACGGACCATTCACGATTGCTGGCTGAGGCGCCGCACCATCACCATTGCCGGCGAAGCTATCGACTACGCCTATCGGCCCGATATCGATACAGACGGCGCGGCAATCGTCGAGGCGGCCCTGGACGAACTGACGGACCTTGCGGAGTCCGGGCAACGGGAAGGCGGCCTCGTCGGCATAGCCCGCCTCGCCAAGGAAGTGGCGGAGCGCTCCGCGGCCATTCGCAAGGGTGAGATAGAGCCCGGCATTCAAACCGGCCTCACGGACCTTGACCGGCTCACCGGTGGCTTACATCGGCAAGACTTGATCATCCTGGCGGGCAGGCCTGGAATGGGAAAGACCGCCCTTGCCACCCGGATCGCCCATGGCGTCGCCAGCAGGATGCGGACGGGAGCCGACGCGGAGGGCGGCACGACCGAGCAGCCGCAACCGGTGGCCTTCTTCTCGCTGGAAATGTCCTCCGAGCAACTGTCGCGGCGCATCGCCAGCGAGCGGGCCGGCGTCGAGTTCGAGCACACGCAGCAGCGCGACGGCCTGGCGGAGCATGAATTCGAGGGTTTCGTTCGGGCCTGCATGGATCTGCGCGGCATCCCGCTTATGGTCGACGGCACGCCGGGCCTAAGCCCTGCGCAGATCCACGCCAGGGCCCTGGGTATGAAGCGCCGCCAGGGCCTCTCCCTGATCGTGGTCGACCACCTGGGTTACGTCAAGCCGCCCCACAGGTCCAACAGCCGCCACCTGGACCTGAGCGACATCACAAAGGCCCTGAAGGCCACGGCCAAGCGCCTGGACGTGCCTGTCCTGCTGCTCTGCCAATTGAACCGCGGCGTAGAGGGCCGGGACGACAAGCGGCCCGGGTTGTCGGACCTGAGGGAGTCCGGCGCCATCGAGGAAGACGCCGACGCGGTTTTCTTCTGCTACCGCGATCACTACTACATCCAGCGCCAGGAGCCCAAGCAGAAGGAAGGCGAGGACCGCGAGCAATTCAGCAGCCGCCTGCATGCGTGGGAACAGCGCCGCAGCAACAGCGCCGGCAAAGGAGAAGTCATCATCGGAAAGCAACGCAACGGGCCGCTTGAAACGGTGCGCCTTGCCTTCATCGACCGTTTCATGCGTTGGGACAATCTGGCCCGCGATCTTTATGGGGAGTCTTGAATGGCCGCTAAACCAGACACCTGGATGCCGCTCTACTGGGGCGACTATTTGCGAGATACCATGCACCTGCGCGCGGAGGGGCACGGCGCTTACCTGTTGCTGATCGCCCATTACTGGACGACAGGCCAGCCGCTTCCCGATGACGATGACTATCTGATTGCCGTCTCGCGTCTCGAAGCCAAGACCTGGAAGAAGCTGAAGCCCACCCTGGCAAAGTTTTTCACCGTTGCCGATGGCACGTGGACCCAGGAACGGGTTGAGGCGGAGTTGGCAAAGGCAGACAAGATAACGACAGCGAAGTCTGAAGCTGGTCTTGCTGGCGCGAAAAAGCGATGGCAGAAAAATGGCAAAGGCAATGACAGTAAGGATGGCAAAGGTAGTAGCAAACCGGATGGCAAAAAGGATGGCACAGCTATAGCAGACGCATCTAACAGCCAATGGCAAACGGATGCACCTTCACAGTCACCTTCACCAGTTCAGAGTACAGCAACTACTACCGAGACTGTTTCCGCGCGCGCGTCGCCGGGCCCGAAGGCCGATGCTGCGCTGGGCTTGATTCAGGCTTTCGACCGAACCCTGACGGCGGCGTGGGGAGCAAACCGAGCCAGACCCTGGCCGGCGGGCAACGATTTGGCCAAAGCTCGCGACTGGCTGGCGAGTGGCGTCACTGCTGACGATTTGGCGGTTTTGCTGGGCTCCCGGATGCAGCGCATGGCCGCCGACGGCAAGGAACCACCGAAGTCACTGGCCTATTTTGGGCAAGCAATTCGCGAATATCTCAAGTCCGGCAAGGCGTTACCGGAGGCCGGATCCGCACCGGTGGCCGAAGCCGAACCCCTTTCCGCCGAAGAAGCCCTGGAGCGGGAAAACATGGTGCGGCGTGCCGCCGGCAAGCGCCCAAGGCTGCCAAGCGGGGCGATTGACTGGGACGCGCCGGAGCCGTCCGACGGCGTGACGGACTTCCTGCCGATACCGCCGGAGTTCGACCGCAGGACGAAGAAGGAACCCGCCGATGGCAAGCCGTAGAGGCCGCAAGCGCAAGATCGTGGAAACCCGCCAACCCAGCGGGAAGTTGATCGATCGACCGAAAGCAGACAAAGGAACCCCGGAATTGCAGCAGAAACGCAAGACCCTGGCGCCCAAGGGCGACCCGGCGAAGACCACCTATCCCCTCGGCATCCTCTGGACGAACGGCGAGATCAGCGATGATGAGCATCACGCCGGCTGCAAGTTGGCCTGGCTGCATTCCCAGGTCCACGGCAAGGGAAGCGTTGCCGCGGTACGATACGGCGAAACCTGGGGCGGGACCGACGTAGACCCGGACGACAAGCAGTATCACGAGTGGCTGGCCGGTATTGAGGCCGAGCTGGACATGACGATAGCCGCGCTTGACGCCTGTAGCCGCGCCCACCGCGATATCGTGAAAAGCATTGCGGTTTATGAGCGGACGCCGCGCTGGCTGGTAGGCCATATCCCGACGCGATCAGACGTGCGAGAGGGCGAGAAGTTCAAGGAAGGCATGAAGGCCCTGGTCGCTGTCCTGGGATATCGCAAAAAGAGCGCTGCTTGACAAAAACTTGCCGTATCGTCAGTGTGGCGAAATTGAGTGTGAAGTTCTGCGCTCACAAACCCGTCGTTGCCACCCCGGCCGGCGGGTTTTTTCTTAGGTAATCAGCGCGAAAACGGCGACCAAGAGCGAGATCGCGGCAAGGCCTAGCGCCCATTTGGCCAAGATGTTGGCTTTGCCCGCTTCAGTGGCAGAGCGTTCAGCCGCGTTTGCTGAGGCCCACGCTGCGTCCTTCGCGGATCGCGCAATGTCAGTTTGTTCATCATCTGCGAAGCCTTGGCGCGACTCTTCATGGCGGCGTAGCCACTCTTCCGCCAACGGCTTGTTCTTATAGCCATAAAGGCCTGCTGCAAGTTTGTTGCGAACAGCCTCTTCGCCGATCTGGTCGAAGCCCTGGAAGATTTCGGCTACATGCTGATCTGTCAGTTGGCTCATAGACGTACCTTTCGGGCGCTAGGGAACCACGGACAGGCGCGGCGATCAACAGGGGCACGTTTTCAAGTTTTTTCAAGATGGAGCAACCGCAATGGCGAACGGACATGGCGGCAAGCGCGCCGGTGCGGGGCGCAACAGCGGCGGTCAGAACCAGAAAAGTAGCAAGGTGGCCAAAGAGGCAGCGGCCAAGGGCCTGACGCCCGTCGAGTTCATGCTGGAAATGCTGCGCGACGCAGATGCCAGCCTGGAAAATCGGAAGTGGGCGGCACAGCACGCGGCCCCCTATGTCCATCCCCGGCTGGCGGCAATCGAGCAGCGGAACGGCGGAGAGGATGAGAAGCACGAAGACTGGCTTGAGCGGGTGGCCAAGAAAGCCGGCCTTTGACCCGCGGAGAGTTGCGGGAGGCCGTGAAGCTCCGATTTTTGACCGACTTCCCGTTCTACGCTGAGGAATGCCTGAAGATCCGCACCAAGGCGGGTGAGGTTGTCCCGCTCGAACTGAACCGGGTGCAGCGTATCGTCCACGACCGGCTGGAAGCGCAGAAGGCGGAGACGGGGCGGGTAAGAGCCCTGATCCTGAAGGCCAGACAGCCGGGGATATCAACGTATGTGGGCGGGCGCTTCTACTGGCGGGTGACGCACAGCACGGGAACGCGGGCCTTCATCCTGACGCACAAGGATGCGGCCACGGATAACCTCTTCGCGATGGCGAAGCGCTTCCACGATCACTGCCCCGATCTGGTGAAGCCCCAGACGAAGCGCAGCAACGCCAAGGAATTGACCTTCGGCCTGCTCGACAGCGGCTATCAGGTGGGCACGGCCAAGGCGCAGGGGGTGGGGCGCTCCGATACGATCCAGCTGTTCCACGGCTCTGAGGCCGCGTTCTGGGCCAATGCGGAGGATCACGCGGCCGGCGCGCTTCAGGCGGTGCCGAAGGAGGCCGGGACCGAGATCATTCTGGAGTCCACCGCGAAGGGCATGGGCGGCCTCTTCTACAACATGTGCCAGGCGGCGATCCGGGGCGATAACGGCTATATCCTGATCTTCGTGCCGTGGTTCGATCACGACGAGTACGAGACGGAGCCGCCTAAGGGCTGGCACCCGCCGGAGGAATTCGGCGAATACGCTGAACTGCACGGCCTCAGTCCGGCGCAGACCTATTGGGCCTGGGCCAAGAATGCGGAGCTTGCCGCGGCCTCCGGTGACGATCCGGGCAAGATCACCTGGCGTTTTCACCAGGAATACCCGGCCACGGTGGCGGAGGCGTTCCAGGCCGGCGGTGCTGACAGCTTCATTCCCTCTGCCTTGGTGACGAAGGCCCGGCAGTTCACGGCGCCACTGCAGGATCACGCGGCCCATGTGTTGGGCGTCGACATCGCCCGGGGCGGTGGGGATAAGTCCCGCGCCATTGACCGCAAGAGCCGTTGTGCTGGCGCTATCGTCAATGAGACGTGGGATACCGATGATACGATGGAGATTGCGGGCAACATCGCCCGGCTCCAGGAGCGTCACGGCTTCGATATGATCTTCATCGACATGGGGAGCTTCGGCGCGGCCGTCTATGACCGGCTGGTGGAACTCGGTTATCGCAAGGTGCTGTGCCCCGTGAACTTCGGCGGGAAGCCCAGCGATCCCCGGCGCTACGCCAACAAACGGGCGGAAATCTGGGGCGAGACGAAAGACTGGCTGGCGGATGTTGGTGGTGCCGAACTGCCGGCGGATGATGAAAGCCTGCACATCGACCTGACGGCGCCAACGTTTCAGTTCAACAGCAACCAGCAAATCCTTCTGGAGCCCAAGGACAAGATCAAAGCCCGCCTCGGCATATCGCCGGACGCTGGCGACGCGCTGGCCTGCACCTTTGCGCAGCCGGTCATTCGGGATGACGCCCGCAAGCATCGGGGCCGCGGCATGCAGAAGGCAGAGAGCAGCTACAACCCGCATGGTTGGTGACCGAGGGTTGAGTTGACGACTGCCAATAACGGCAAATCCCGGCCATACAGCAATTAGAGGTAGAAATGGCGGCTGATGTCATCGAATGGGGCGGTATCACGAAGCTTGATCTGCCGCCGGATCGGGTTCTTGAGGGCGCCAAGGGCAAGCTTGAGAGGGTGGTTGTCTTAGGCTTCACGGAAAGCGGAGACGTGTTCTTTGCGTCATCTGGTGCCGATGGAGGTGACGTGATTTGGCTGATGGAGAAAGCCAAGAAAGCGCTTCTGGAGGTGGAGATTTGACCCTCTTCATTGGCCAGAAGATTGAACGGGCTTGGTGGTTTCGCAACGAGATGGAGCGCTTCCTGGGCGAGCGCAACGCCACGGCCGCAGTCCAGAAGGCTGCGAAGGAAGAGGGTGCCAGTATTGGGCCGGTGAAGGTGGAGACGCTGCCGGCTGGCGATCCTCGCCTGAGCGATCCGCCGCCGCAATGGCGCGATGCTCCCTGCCTTCTGGTATCTGCCCGCGTGACAGCCATAGCAAGCCCGCTGGTGAAGGAGTCCTTCGTTGCGAACCTGGATCGCCGCGACCTTGACCGCCTGCGTCAGGTCACGCGCGTCATGCATCACCAAGCCCGGCCGGACGAGCCAAGGCTGAGCAATACCGACGCTGACGCCATGATCGATGAATTCGGGCCCAAGGTCGGGGAGCGGATGCTGCGGGAAGCGGTGGATATGCGGGTGTTGAACTGACGCCGACCATGCGCGCGCTTGTCGTCTTTCATGACCACGGCGCCCATTGGGCGTCACCGGCGCTCAAACGCGGCTTTCGCCATGTCTTCTGCGCTGTCGAGTCCGGCGATTACTGGATCCTCTTCGATCCGCGCGACGGTCGTCCGGTCATCGAGGTGGTTGCACCCGAGGGATACGACCTCGCCACCTTCTACCGGGCCGAGGGCTACAGCGTGAAAGAAATCGGAATCGAAGCCGCGACCAGCCCGATCCGCTGGCCGTATTTCTGGGCTAACTGTGTCGGCGCCGTGAAGGCGGTTATCGGCCTGCGGGCACCGCTCGTGGTGACGCCCCATCAACTCTACCGGAGACTTTGAATGTTGCTCTTTACTCTGCCTGGGAAGGCCATTTTCAGCCCACCCAAGCCGAAGGCCAGCCCTGCGCCTGCGCCGGCACCGCCGCCGGCCGCCGACGATCCAGCGATTGAGGAAGCCCGCAGGAAAGAACGCATGGCCGCGGCAAAGCGCAAGGGCCGGGCCGCCACCATCTTGACCAGCGGGCTCGGCGACACGACGGGCGACACGTCGGCACAGACCACTAAACTTGGCGGCGGGGCCTAAGCCTTGTCCATGCAGGTAGAGGATATCCTGGGGCGCCATAAGCGCCTGAAGGACGCGCGCCGGACGTGGGAGAGCCACTGGCAGGAGCTTGCCGAGGTGATGCTGCCGCGTCGCGCGGACTTCACGACGCAGCAAATGCCGGGCCAGCGCCGCCAGGAGCATATCTACGACGGTACGCCGATGCTGGCGCGTCGCGGGCTCGCCTCGGCTATCGATGGCCTGCTGAAGCCCAAGACCGCCAAGTGGTTCAAGATCAAGGCGCAGGACGAGGATCTTGCGGAAGACGAGGAAGTGAAGCGCTGGCTGGAGGGTGCGGAGGAAAGGCTGTACCGCGCGATCTATAACCGCCGGGCTCGGTTTATCCAGCGCTCGGGCGAGGTTGACGACGATCTGGTCACTTTCGGGACGGGCGCCCTTTTCATCGGGGAGGCCAAGGACTTGGACCGGCTGCTGTTCAAGTCGTTTCACTTGCGAGACGTGATCCTGGTGGAGAACGCGGATGGGGAGATCGATACCGTCTACATCTCCATGAAACTGACGGCGCGTCAGGCGGCCAGCAAGTGGGGCGAGGCGGCGCTGGGCGATGCGGTCAAGGAAGCGCTGAGCTCCAAAGAGTCAGAGAAGCAATTCCCCTTCCTGTGGTGCGTCGCGCCGCGCAAGGATCGGGACCGCGGGCGCCGTGACAGTGAGAACATGCCCTTCGCCAGTATCGTGATCGATGTCACGGCGGAAAAGGAGATCGAAAAGAGCGGCTTCCACGAGTTTCCCTTCGCCGTGCCGCGCTGGGATACGACCTCCGGCGAGGTCTATGGCCGCTCGCCGGGTATGATCGCCCTGCCGGATGCCAACACCCTGCAGCAGATGGGAAAGACCCTTCTGGTCGCGGGGCACAAGGCGGTCGACCCGCCGCTTCTGGTAGGCGACGATTCGGTTTTCGGCACACCCAAGACCTTTCCCGGCGGGATCACGACCTTTGACATGCAGGCGGCACGCGATCTTGGCCGCATTCCCATCGAACCGCTGCAGACCGGTTCCAACCTGCCGCTCGGGCGGGAGATGCAGAACGACACCCGCGATCAGATCTGGGCCGCCTTCTTCCGCAATGTCCTGCAGTTGCCCGTCGACGCCCCGCGTATGACAGCGACGGAGGTACTGGAGCGCAAGGAGGAGTTCATCCGCACCATCGGGCCGGTGTTTGGGCGGCTGGAAAGCGACTACCTCGCCGCCGTGGTGGAACGCAGCTTCATGATTCTGCTGCGCGCCGGGGCCTTCCCGGAGCCGCCGGAAGCCCTCAGGGGCCGGGAGATACAGTTCGACTATGCGAGCCCCGTGGAGCAGGCCCGGAAGCAGATTGAAGCCGCCGGGGCGGCCCGCAGCGTCGAATTGATGGGGCCTTTCGTCCAGGCCGACCCGAGCATCATGGACAACTTCGATGGCGACGCGATTGCCCGCGACACCCCGGACATCTTCGGTATGCCGTCCAAGTGGATCAGGCCGGAGGCGGCGGTTGCGGAGCTTCGCGAAGCGCGCCAGCAGGCCCAGCAGGTCGAGGCGCTGCCGGAAGAGGCCCGGGCCGGGGCTGATGTCGTCCAGAAGCTCGCGCAAGCCGCTGGGGCAGGGCAGACATGAGGCTGCCTTTCTTCAGTCGCCGGAAGCGCTCTGAACCGGACGCGGACGCCTTCTTTGATGACCTGCGACGCAGTGCCGTGGGCGCGAATTACTCGCATGTGGACCGATACCGCGACTTTCGCGCGGTGTTCTTTGGGGAGTCGACGCCTCACCAGGGCAAGCGCGTTCTCTGGCAAATCCTCGAATGGGCGCGCCTGTTCCGCCCCATCGCAGCGCCGGGCGATCCGCACGAAACCTATCGACGCGACGGCGAGCGCAATATCGGCCTGAAAATCTTCATGACCCTCAATGCTGAGCCTGCCGGAAGGCCGGAGGAAGCGATAACCGAAAAGGAACCGACGACATGAGAACGGACCCGGTGACGGATAATCCGAATGTGAAGCTTGCGAAGCCCGTTGATCCATATGATTCGGCCTGGCCCGCGTGGAATGCACAGAACCCGCTGATCCTGCGATCTGTCGGCGCTGACGCTGCGGCCGATGCTGGTGATGGCGGGGATGCTGGAGCTGGAGACGGTGGCGGCGGTGACACGCAGCCCGGAGGGGAAGGGGCGGACACCGCAGCCGGTGGCGATGGAGGCGACAAGACGGCGCTGGGCGGCGGCGGTGATGCGGCCAAGAAAGAGGCGGCGGCGGACTGGCGCGCTGGCTTGGGCGATGACCTGAAGCCAGTCGCCGAGAAGTTCACCTCGCCGGCCGACGTGGTGAAATCCTATTCAGAGCTTCAAAAGCGCCTTGGCAACTCGGTTCTTCTCCCCGGCAAGGACGCCAAACCGGAGGAGATTGCGGCTTTCCACAAGAAGCTCGGCGTACCGGAGTCCCCGGAGGGCTACAAAGTCGAACTGCCCAAGGAACTGCCCGAAGAACTGAAGCCGAACGAAGCGGCGCAAGAGAGCACCAAGGACTTCCTGAAGGCCATGCACGGGGCCGGCGCGACGCCAGGCGTCGTCCAAACCGCTCTATCTTGGTACTACGGCTCCCTGCAGGCCGGCTCTGAGCAGAAGGCGGCCAACGAGAAGAAAGCCACCGAGGAAGCCAATGCGGCCTTGGAGCAGGAGTGGGGCGAAGATGCGAAGGCCAATGACGCCTTCGGTGTCCGCGCCGTGAAAGAATTCGGCGGTGACGATTTTGCCGAGTTCCTGGAAACGAAAGAGATCGACGGTATCAAGGTTGGCGATCACCCGGCTTTCCGCCGCGCTTTTGCGAACATCGGACGGAAGATGGGAGAGGGTAGGCCCTTGGTCGAAGGTGATAGCGAAGCTGCCGGTACTGTCCAGGAGCGGATAGACGAGTTGCACGCCCTGCAGGACAAGGACCCGAAGAAGTATGCCTCCCAGGCCGTCCAGAATGAATTGCGCGACCTTTACGGCAAGCTCTACGGCAGCCAGCCCATTGTTGGTCAGGAAGGCCGCACTCTCTAAACAGCAGACCTGCCCAGGCGGGATAACCCCCGGCCCCGCCGCCTAAACCAGTAGCAATCCCAATGGCCCGAAGCTGAGGACCGCGGCCCGCTCTTGCGGGGACCCGCGCGTTTTTGGCTGCCCGGACAACCGGGGGAGCGCTCGAAACCTTTCCATCAATCCATAGGAGATCAGACCGATGTCTACATCCATCGATCTTTCCTTCGTGAAACAGTTCGAGCGCGAAGTTCACGAAGCCTACCAGCGCCAGGGCTCGCTCCTGCGCGCAACCGTTCGCTCGAAAAACAACGTCAAGGGTGCGTCCACCACCTTCCAGAAGGTCGGCAAGGGTGTTGCCTCGACCAAGGCACGGCACGGCAAGATTACGCCCATGAATGTCGACCATACGCCCATCGAATGTACCCTCCAGGACTTCTTTGCCGGCGACTACATCGACAAGCTCGATGAAGCCAAGGTGAACCATGACGAGCGCATGGTGATCGCCAATGCCGGTGCCTGGGGCCTTGGCCGCAAGACGGATGAATTGCTGATCACGGCGGCGGATGCCTCGACTACGTTCGTCGGCGACTTTACTGGCGCGATCACTCGAGTACTTCTTGTTGGAGCGGTTGAGGCCCTGGACGACAATGATGTGCCGGACGATGGCAACCGTTGGGGGCTTCTGACTCCCCGGCAGTGGTCACATGCGTTGACGGTCTCAGAGTTCGCCAGCGCTGATTTCGTCGGTGACGATCTACCGTTCATGCAGCGCAACAGGACCCGTTCCTGGCTGGGCGTGAACTGGATGCGGCACACCGGTTTGCCGGGCAAGAGCACCACCACGGGCACCTGTTTCGCCTACCACAAGAACGCGCTGGGACATGCCTCGGGTATGGACGTAACCAGCGATATCACCTGGCAGGGCGACCGGGCTGCTCATTTCGTCAACAACATGATGAGCCAGGGCGCCTGCCTCATCGATGCGGAAGGCGTGGTTGAAATTCGTGTCAACGACACCTTGGCTATTCCGGGCTCTTAAGGAGGGCTGAACCATGGCGAACACTTTCGGAGCGCAGATGACAAAGCTGCGCGTTTCCCCGTTCAAGAACCCCGATCCGGGTTTCGTGGACGGCGGGGTGCAGGTCTTCAACGAGGCCGTCACCCTCAACAGCCAGGCGATTGCGGACACCATCACGGTTGCCCGGCTGCCCAAGGGAGCGATCCCGCTCTACGGCGTCCTCCTGTCTTCGGTGTCGCTGGGCACGGCGGTCATCTCGATTGGCGTTGCGGGCGATGCCGCCAAGTATCGCGCCGGGGCGGTATTCAACACGCCAAACGTACCGACGATGTTCGGTCTGGCGGCGGCAAACGGTGAAGCATTGGCAGCCGAAGAGGACGTGATCATCACCATTGCCACGGCCGCGTTGCCCGCCTCGGGTACGCTGCGGGTGATGTTCTTCTACGCCATCAATTAGGCTGGCGTTTCACTAAGGGCGGGGTCTTCGGGCCCCGCTCACTTTTTTTGGAGAGCGACCATGAACCGGGCACTGCCTCAAAACCTCGAAACCATCGCGGCCCTGCAGATCTTCACGGTCTTTGGCTACCAGACCAACAACCCGATGGATCAGGTAGCTGAGCCGTCTTACTTCCTTCCCTGCGCCGGCCGACTGTTGCCTAACGATATCATCGTTGCCTGCGCCGAGACGGACGCCCGCCCTGCGTGGGGCTTCTTCACGGTCGACAGGATCGACGCGGAAGGCGTGCATCTCCGCGATATGAGCCAAATGGAAGCGGTAAAGGCGGGCGCTCTTTCGTTTCTGCGGCGGCCGCAAGAGGCTGGGGAAGCGGTTGGCGTGGGCCTCAAGGTCGAATGGGGCGGGCCAGTACACAAATGGCGCATCCTTGACGGCGGTGGCGACGTGATCGCCAAGGAATTCGAGAGCAAGGAGGCCGCACAAGAGGCTCTGGACGCCACAGCGGAAACCGAGGCCGCCTGATGGCTGATGTCGTCGGCCTCTGCAACAGCGCCCTCTCCAAAATCGGCGCCGCCCGTATCACGGCGCTGAGCGAAAGCAGCAAGAACGCGAATCTCTGCAACGAGCTTTACGAGACGTGCCGTGATGACTTGCTGCGGGCGCATACCTGGAACTTCGCTGCGGCGCGCGTCAAGCTGGCCCAGGCGGGCGTCGGGCCGGCCTTCGGTTTCGATCACCGCTATGCCCTGCCGGCGGACTGGATCCGTACCGTCGATGCCTATCAGGATGAGAGCGGTTATGGGGTGATCAAATACAAGATCGAGGGCGGCTTCATCCTGACCGACTCCGATGATGTCTATCTCCGCTACATCAAGAGGGTCGAAGACGTGAACCTGATGCCGGCGGACTTCCGGGAGGCCCTGGCGACCCTGCTGGCGCGGGAACTGGCGGTTCCCATCGCACAGTCCAACACGCTCGAGGAAAAGCTCGAGGGGCGCTTCAGGACGCGCCTCAGGCGGGCCCGGACCACCGATGGCCTGGAAGACACGGCGGATCAGATGCCGGAGAGTTCCTGGACCGCGGCCCGGCGCGGATCCTCCGACTGTTGGGGCCGCTGATCCATGCCCCGCGTAAACCCTCTCCAGTCGGCATTCAATGCGGGCGAACTCGGGCCCCGAATGGCTGCGCGCGTCGACTTCGCGAAGTACCAGAATGCCGGATCAAGGGTGGAGAACATGATTCCCCTGCCACAGGGTGGGTTGATGCGCCGTCCGGGTACGCGCTATGTCGCGGCAGCCCGCGACCACGACAAGCGGCCGCGTTTGATACCATTCGAGTTCTCGACAGAGCAGGCCTATGTGCTGGAGGCCTGTGACGGCTGCTTTCGCTTCTTCCGCAACAAGGGACAGATCGTTGTCCCGGCAACCGACGCTGCGATCAGCAACGGAACATTCGATGCCGACCTGACGGGCTGGGACGACCGCTCAACCGGGTCTGCTGCTATAGGCCATGACTTGTTGGCCGGTGACCGCATCGACACATTACAGTTTTCACAAGCCGTCTCGCAGATTTGGGGCGATGTCAGCCTGAATCGTAGCAACATCGGCCTGAAACTCACAACAGCCTTGAGCGGCGATGTTGCGCGCGCGGTCGTAAGTATTGTGCAGAGCAATGCACCATTTAATGCGGTAGCGCGGATTTACACCGACTCATCCGGCAGCCCTGGGGTGCAGGTTGGTGTGGACAGCGCAACAGTGAATGTCAATGCGACCGGGCTTTTTACCTTCGAATGGTCCGCCAAGCCGAACGTCACCGCAGCTACGACCTATTGGGTTGTCTTCAGCGACACGACGGCGGATGGGACCGGTAGCGCCGAAATCAGCCTTTGCGCGGATCAAGGAAGCGGGTTCGCCACGGGCTTCAACGATACAATCACCAGCATTGCGGATGGCTCCGGCGCCATCATTCCCGACCGGGATTTGCGCACGAGAGTCGACATTGAAACCGCGAATAGCAACGGCGCCCTCGCGCTGGAAGGCAACGGATCGGATGTTGCCGCTGCGGAACAGGACGTGACGACCACAAACACGGGCCAGGAGCATGTTCTACGCTTTCGGGTGATCGGGGCGGCCGGGGACACGATCAAAGTCCGGATTGGAAATACGACCGGCGGTGATCAGGTGCTCCCGGATCGGGAGGTAGCGACGGGCTTCCACAGCGTCGCCTTCACGCCCGAGATGAGCCCGTTCTACGTGCAGTTTCGGAACGAAGCGAACAAGACGATCCATGTGGATGATGTGGCGTTGATTGGCTCTGGGGCGGGTTCGGCAATGCCTGTGGAGCTGACGGTGCCCTACCTTGAGGCGGACTATACAACGCTGAAGTGGGCACAGTCCGCCGATGTGATGTACTTCGCCCATCCGGACTATGCGCCGCATAAACTGGAGCGGCGCGGCAACACGACATGGTCCCTGGTGGAGGTGGCTTTTGCCGATGGGCCTTATCTGGATGAGAACACAGTCTCAGGACAGACCCTTGATCCCTCTGCTGTTTCAGGAAATGGTATCACTATCACGGCTGTCGGGCACTCGCCCTTCGTAGATGGCGACGTTGGCCGCTTGATCCGGCTTCGGCCATCGGGCGAGCCAGGCTATGCGATCATCACAGAGGTTGTCAGCCCGGAACAGGTGAGGGCCGATGTGAAGCGGGTTTTCGCCAATGCCA
>NZ_JAAQPH010000037.1 GCF_011683915.1 Pelagibius litoralis | reverse complement strand
CTCAATGCGCGCCCATTCCTCCTCACTCAACCAAAACAGCTGCCTTGCCATTCAAGCCTCCTATCCTTGGAAACTTGAATCACAAATCCAACTCAACTGGAATCCCCTAATTGGGTACAGACCCTAGACCGACATTTGGTTTCGACACCAATCTGATGGCCCCTGCGCACGACAAGAAACGAGCCAGAAAAAAAGGCGGCCCGGCACAAGGCCGGGCCGGAGGCACAGGGAGAAGTATCGCGCCAGCGCTCGTTGATAGAGACCCCTACACCGGCCTGTCGCCCTTGTTCACTTTGAGGGTGCGGTTATCCACCCCGGGCAGCATCCGGGCCGGGTCGCGGGTCACGACCACATCAATGACCGATGGCCGGCCGCGCTCGGCATTGGCCGCGCGGATGGCCGCGCCAAGCTCTGCAGGGTCGGTCACGCGAAGACCGTGGCAACCGAAGTCCTGTGCGATCTCTGCATAGTTCATCTCAATGAGGTCGCTGGACTGGTACTCGCCGTACATCGAGTGCTGCAACGCTTTTACATAGCCGGAGGCGGCATTGTTCACGATGATGAGCGTGAAAGGCGTTTTCGCCCGGCGCGCCGTTTCCAGCTCGCCGATCATCATGTTGAAACCGCCATCGCCGGTAACGCCGACGACCGGCTGATCCGGCACGGCCAGCTGCGCGCCCATTGCGCCGGGCAATCCGTAGCCGATGGAGGCGAAGCCCCGATCGGCCAGGAAACGCCGGCCCGCCAGTTTACTGTCGTAGAACAACCCGCCCCAATGCGCCGCGAATCCGCCATCGACAACGAGCACGGATTCCGCCGGCATTTCCCGGTTCAGCTCGTTCAACAGACGCCCCATGTTGATCGGCGTTTCCTTGGATTCCAACCGATCCGTCGCGCCTCGCCGCCACTCCGCCATGCGCAGTGGAACTTCGGCGGCATAGTCGGCACGCGCCAGTCGGGCCGATTTACCTTCGCCCCGCAGCGCAGCGGCCAGATCCTCAAGGCCAAGCGCGGCATCACCGACCAAGGGATGGTCACAGCGGGTCGTACGTCCGATCTCCTCCGGCAACACCTCCAGATGAATGAGCGGAACGGAGCCGTCGAACAACTGGAAGCGCTTGGTCGCGATTTCACCCAGCTTGCAGCCGACGACGATCAGACAATCAGTCTGCTCGATAAGATCGTTGGCAATGCGCGAGTAGCGCCCGAACAGGCCGGCGGAGAGTGCGTGCGTGCAGGCCACCGCACCCTTGCCCGAGAGGGTATGGGCGACCGGGATCGATTGGGCCTCGGCAAAGGCCTGCAAGGCATCATAGGCCTGCGACAGGTGGATGCCGCCACCGACCAGCAGAAGCGGACGCTCGGCCTGGGCGATCAAGGCCGCGGCCCGCTCGACATCGCCGGCCGCCGGCCGCGCGCGATAAGCGGGAAACCGCGCAGTGACCGGATCGATCCACAGGTCGGCAAAGGGAAAATCGAAACTGTCGTGCGCCACATCCTCCGGAACATCGACCACCACCGGACCGGGCCGCCCGGCGGTCGCCACGGCAAAGGCACGGCGGACCAGCTCCGGCACGCGGCGCACCTGTTCGACGCGGATCACCTCTTTTGCCGCAGGGCGCAGGATCTCCAACTGCCGGGACTCCTGGGTCATATTCTTCCAGGAATGATCACGATGCGTGTCGCCGGTAAAGATCACCTGAGGGACGCCGGCGTTCAGGCTTTCCACCAGACCGGTCACCAGATTGGTGGCGCCGGGCCCCAGCGTCGCATCGCAAACACCCGGCTTGCCGGTCATGCGCGCATAGGCATCGGCAGCGAAGACGCCGCAGCGTTCGTCGTTGATCAGATGGTGCGTCAAACCCTTGCGGCGCACGGCCTCATAGAAAGGCAGCAACTGGAAGCCGCCCATGCCGAACATCGGCCCAACCTCGGCGCGCTCAAGAATTTCGACGATCGCCTCACCACCGGTCAAAGACCGCACCCCGGTTCGGTTGTTTTCGGCAATAGCGATAGAAGAGGACATTACAGAGGTTCCTTGCAGATCGATTGGCAGGTCGATTGATTGACCAGGTGGTGGATAAACTCGCGGAGGGGCTGACCAGGCTCAGCGCCGAGAGACCGCGCCGGACCGTTTGCGTGTGAGATGACGCCGGTCTGGTATGTCGAGAGAGCCTCGCCGATGCGTGCGGACTGCGCCGCCACCGTGAGACCGGCAATTCCGCGCACGTCGAGCACCGGCAGGCGGCTGATACCGGCACCGTCGATCCCCACGCCGGCGTCATTGAAAACAACGCAACGCACGAGCGCCTTGACCGCATTCGCGGCCTTTCCGCCGGGCAGCCCCCCGTGCGAGCCGGTAACGACGATCGCATCGGCGTCAGCGGGCCGGATGAGCGAGGCCGAGTCGACCGCGAGCACGTTATGATGACCGCCCTGGTTCAGGGCGACGGCGATCAGGTGACGGCCTTCGCTACTGCCATCGGGCAGAGTCGTATCGCCTGCCGCTGGGTGTCGCTTCGAAGCCTGGAACTTCACAAAGGCGTCCGCCGCCGTCATCCCGGGTGCGACGCCACAGGCGGCGCCGGCGTCGTTTACCCTCGAGATCAGGCCGCGCGCCAGCATGTCCGCGGCATCGCCGATACGCGCGCTGCGGAAATCGACCGTTGCACCCGGAATCGACGCTTTCTCCAAAAATGTGAGGCCCTCAATCCCCGCCGACTGCAATCCGATGCCGGCATCGTGGCAGACGAGCGAGGCAACCCCGATGGCGGTGGCGGTTGCCGCTGTGTAGAGCCCACCATGGGAACCGACCAAGGCATGGCAACCAGAGTTGTCGGCGGTCAGCTGGGTGATGGACCCGAGGACGAGATGACGCGCCATCGGCCTTTATCCGACAGACGGCTGAACGGAGCGCAAGGCGTCGTCAAGCGCCTCGACGATGATCGAGATTTCCTGCCCGGTGATGATAAAGGGCGGGCTGATCTGCAGGTGATCGCCGTCACGGCCGAAGTTGGCCAAGGGCACGCCGGCGGCGACGATGACGCCATTGTCGCGCATGTGACGGACTACGCGCTCGGTCACGCGTTCACCGGGCGGAAAAGGACGGCGCGACTTGCGGTCGGCAACCAACTCGATTCCCTGCAGCAGACCCCTGCCCCGCACCTCGCCGATGATCTCATGACGCCCGGCAAGCTCAAGCAGCTTCGACTTCAGGACTCCTCCAAGTCCCTTGGCACGGGTGAAGAGGCCCTCGCGCAGCATGATCTCGTGCACCTTCAGGCCAACGAAGCAGGCCGAGGGCGTGCCGCTATAGGTCAGGCCGTGGACGAAGCGCCCACTGCCTTCCAGGAAGACCTGTCGGATCTTGTCGGAGACCAGCATCGCGGCAAGCGGTGCATAGCCGCTGCCCAGCGCCTTGCCGAGCGTGATGATATCGGGCTCCACGTCCCACCCGGCGATGGCAAAGGGCGCACCGCTGCGGCCATAGCCACAAAGCACCTCGTCCGCCACGAAGAGTACGTCATAGCGATCGCAGATCTCTCGAATGCGTCGGTAGTAGCCGGAATGCGGCACCAAACCTGCCACCGTGGTGCCGACAATCGGCTCAGCGAAGAAGACAGCGACCGTGTCCGGCCCCTCAAGCAGAATGGTGCGCTCCAGATCATCGGCGCAGGCCAGGGTGCAGCCGCCGCTCCGCTCACAGAAAGCGCAGCGGTATTCGTAAGGTGGCGCGACATGGGGCACGGGCAACAGCAACGGCGCATAGATCTGCCGCCAGGACGTGCGCCCGGAGAGCGACAGCGTCGCCAGCGTAACGCCATGATAGCTTTGCCAGCGCGCAATGGCCTTGTACTTCTGGTGTTTGCCCTGCTCGACGAAATACTGCCGCGCAAGTTTCCAGGCGGATTCATTGGCCTCCGAACCGCCCGAGGTGAAATAGACAGCCGCCATGTTGGCCGGCGCCAGATCGAGGATCGCGGCGGCCAGCCGCTCCTGCCAGGGATGGGTGAAGCCGCCGCTATAGACAAAGGTCACCCGCCCGCCCTCGGCGGCCAGAGCGTCCCAGATTTCCCGGCGGCCGTGACCGATGCCCACCACCGAGGCGCTGGCGGAGCCGTCGAGGTAGCGCCGCCCGTCCGCGTCTTCCAGATAGACACCCTCGCCATGCAGGATGAGCGGCGGCGCGCCGGTCAGGTCACGATAAAAGACGGCGGAACCGTTGCGCGGGGTCATGGGCTTTCTTCCGCCGGATCAGGTTCCGGCTTTCGACGGAAAGGAAAGGGCCGCCGCTCCGGCTGCAAACGTTGAACCTGGGAAAAGGCGACCCCAGCCAGCAAAACCAGCGCGATGATGTAGACGAAGCCCGGCGAAGGCCTCTGCGCTGCTCTGTAGACGGCTGTGATACGGTAACCGGATTCCAGCCTCAGCCTTGCCGCATAGCTGGCAAAACGGACCTGGGTGACCCTGACCTGCTCCGCGCCGGTGGAAACATGGAGACCCGAATGGGCCAGGCGAGCCGCGCCGTCAGCCTTCGGCCCCAGCCGCAGGCTGGCAAGGCGCGAGACCGTTTCACCCTCGATCGACGTACCCTGGAACCGCACGACAAGGCGGGCGTCGGCGGGCGCGGCCTCTGCCTCACGCATCAGGGCGCTGGGCGGTAGCGCATCGTACTTCTCGTAAAGCAGGTCGAGCCAGCCGGCGGGATAGATCAGGGCAACGGAAACGAAGAGCAACACCACCGTCTCCCACCAACGGTTCCGAACCATCCAGTAGTTGAGCGTGGCGGCCGCGAACATCAGGCAACCGGCTATGCTGGCCACGGCAACGGCGAGGCCATGCCAGAGGCTCTGGATGCCGATCAGCAGCAGTTCCGGATTGAACACCAGGACGAAGGCGAGAATAGCCGTGCGCAGGCCATAGACCGACGCCTGTACGGCAGTCCTGATCGGCGACTCGCCGGAGATCGCCGCCGCGGCATAGGCGCCGAGCCCGACCGGTGGCGTGCTGTCGGCCATGATGCCGAAGTAGAAGACGAAAAGGTGCACCCCGATCAGCGGAATAGCGACGCCGGCCTCGGACCCGAGTTCAACGATCACCGGGGCCATCAGAGAGGCCACCAGAATATAGTTGGCGGTGGTCGGCACGCCGCAGCCCAGGATAAGGGTGACCAGCGCCGTGAAGATCAGGACCAGATAGATGTTGCCGCCGGACAGCAGCCCCACCGCATCGGTCATCATCAGACCGAGACCGGTCAGGGTTACGGTCCCGACAACGATGCCGGCGGTGGCGGTGGCAAGCGCCACGCCGACCATGTTGCGGGCCCCGAGAACAAGACCCTCGACAACCGCCCGGCAGCCGTTGGCGAAGGCCGCAGCGAGCCCCCTTTCACGCCGCAACAGGCGCTTCAGCGGCTCCTGCGTGACCAGGATCGCCATGACGCTGACCGTCGCCCAGAAAGCGGCCAGGCCGGGCGAGAGGCGGATGACGATCAGGCACCAGACCAGCACGATCACAGGGATCAGAAGGTGCAGTCCGCTGCGCGCGACCTCCCAGCCCTGCGGCAGGGCCGCCAAGGCGCCATCCGGATTCTCGGGCGGCAGATCGGGATGGCGGGCCGAGACCGAAAGCGCCGTGAGATACAGCGCCCCAATGACGGCGGCCAGGACAAGCGGTGCAAGGCTGCCGAAACCAAGCTGGATACCAAGGACCAGATAGTAGATGGATCCCAGAACCATCAACGAACCGCTGATGCCGAGGCCGTAGCGAAGCAGTAAGGCCTTTGCCGGACGGATCTGCTGATGGCACATCGGCTCGATATCGAGCTTCAAGGCCTCGAGATGGACGATGTAGAACAGCGAGACATAAGAGATGGCCGCCGGCAGAAAGGCGTGGCGTACCACATCGGCGTAGGGAATGCCGACGTACTCCACCATGATAAAGGCCGCCGCGCCCATCACCGGCGGCATGATCTGGCCATTGATCGAAGCAGATGTCTCGACGGCGCCGGCCTTGATGCCGGACATGCCGGTGCGTTTCATCAGCGGAATGGTGAAGATACCGCTGGCGACGACGTTGGCGAGCGCCGAGCCGGATATGAGACCGTTGAGCCCCGAGGACACCACCGCCACTTTGGCCGGGCCGCCGCGCAGATGGCCGAGAAAGGCGAGCGACAGCTGCATGATGTAGTGGCCGGCGCCGGCCTTGTTGAACATCGTGCCGAACAGCACATAAACGAAAACGAAGGCCGTGGAGGCGCCAAGGGGCACGCCGAATATGCCCTGTGTATCGAGCCATTGGTGCTCAAGAATACGCGTAACTGAAGCGCCGCGGTGCTGCAGCACTTCCGGCATCGCGCGTCCGAAGTAACTGTAGAGCAGGAAGATCACTGCCACAGCCACCAGGAACGGGCCCATGGACCGCCGCGTCGCCTCCAGCACCAACAGAATGCCAAGGCCGGCAATCAACAGATCGAGGGAGATGGGCTGACCTGCCCGCCTCACCAGGTCGTCATAGAAGACCAGACCGTAGAGACAGACCGCGACGGCGCCAAAGCCGATCAGCCAATCGTAAAACGGGATCCGGTCGATGGCACGTTTCGTTGCCGGCGCAATGGCAAAAGCAAGAAACAGGGCGAAGGCCAGGTGGATGAGCCGCGCCTGGCTGTCATTGAAGATTCCGACGTTGAAAACGTAGGGCAACGGTGAGGAAAACCAGAGCTGGAACAGCGACCAGCACAAAGCAACGAAGCCGACGAGCAGGCCCTCGACGCCCAGCTTGGCGCGCTGACCGTACTCGGCCTGCTCCGCGAAGTCGCGGATGGCTGCCTCTTTGGCACCGACTGGCTGCTGCCTGTCCGGAAAGGTCATACGTGATCTCTGGTTACGGATCCGGTCGCGCGCCGAAAGGACAGCGTGAACGGATCGGCGTGAATTAACAGCGGAAGTAAAGGGCGGCGAGCCTTCCGAACCCGCCGCCCAAGAGCGACGCTATTTGATCAGACCCTTCTCACGATAGTAACGCTCCGCCCCCGGATGGAGCGGCGCGGTCAATGCGCCGCTTGCCATGTTCCCGGGCTCGAGACTCGCCAGCGCCGGATGGAGCTGCTTGAACTCATCGAGCGAGTCGAAGACCGATTTCACGATCTGATAAACCGCGTCCTCGTCGACATCGGCGCGGGTAACGACCGTCGCACGGGCGCCGAAAGTCGGCACATCCTTTTCAGTACCGGGATAGATGCCACCGGTCACTGTGTCGCGCCCGTAGGCGGTATTGCTTTCAAGAAAGCTGTCGACCCACTTGCCCTCGAGCGGCAGGATGGCGATGGCACAGGTTGCCGCTGCCTCCTGGGTCGAGCCATTCGGCACGCCGGCGGCCCAGAAGGCCGCATCGATACGGTTATCGCAAAGGGCTGCCGCCTGCTCGCTCGACTTCAGCTCGGAGGTCAGGGAGAAGTCCTTGGCCGTTATGCCGACATGCCCCATGACCAGTTCCATCATCACACGGTGACCAGAACCGGGATTGCCGATATTGACCCGCTTACCCTTCAGGTCTTCGAACGCTTTAATGCCGGCATCCTTGCGCACCATCAATTGGGTCGGCTCGCCATGCAGGGAAAACAGCGAGCGCATCTCAGGGAAAGGTTCGTCGAAACCGTTTTTCCCCTCATAGGCATAGGCCTGAAAGTCGGACTGCACGATGGCCAGTTCCATCTCGCCGCGCTTCAGGGCATTGGCGTTGTAGACGGAGCCACCGGTGGATTCGACCGAGCAGCGCAGTCCGTGTTCGCTGCGCCTGGCGTTGACGAGGCGGCAAACGGCACCGCCTGCCGGATAGTAGACCCCCGTCACCCCGCCGGTGCCGACGGTCATGAAAGTATCCGCGGACGCATTGGGGGCGATAGACACCAGCGCCGCGGTGACGACGCCGGCCAGCATCCCTGTCTTCAGTCCCTTCATTATCTTAGTCCTCCTCTGTTGAACGGTTTAGTTTTTCTGCTCGCCATGGACCGCTGTGCCCCAGTCCGGTGAGGCGATCATCTCCTGATAGGCTTTCGAGAACCGTGCGAAGAGCGGACCGGGCCGCCCCTCGCCGATGACCCGACCGTCGACTTCGACGACGGGTACGAGGCCGCCGGCGGTGCTGGTCAGAAACACCTCTTCCGCAGCGTAGGCGTCATAAAGTTCGACATCGCAGATGCGCAGCGGCACAGCCTGCTGCGCCGCAATCTCCATCACGGACGCGCGGGTTATACCTTCGAGAATGTCGTGCTGCGGTGTCAGCAGGGTGCCGCGTGAAGCGACGAAAACGTTGTAGCCCGGCGCCTCGCAGACCCGGCCGTGTATATCGAGCAGCAAGGCTTCATCGGCCTGTGCCGACTTGGCCTCGATCTTCGCGAGTACGAGATTGAGATAATTCAGGCTCTTGATCTGGGGTGACAGGACCTGCCCCGGGGGGCGGCGAATCGCGGCGGTTTTGAGCCGGAGGCCTGAGCGGCTATCCGGCGCATAGCGATGGATATAAGGACGGACGAGGATGATGAGATTCGCCGCACAGCCGGCCGGGTCCATCAACGGCGTGTCGTTCGAGCCACGTGTGACGATCCACTTCACGTAGGCGTTGTCCAGCTTGTTGGCGCGCACCGCGCGGATTGTGAGATCCCGCAGTTCTTCCCGGCTGACCGGTGTCGGGATGGCGACCGCCGCCATGGAGCGGAACAGCCGATCGATATGATCGTCAAGACGGAACAGGCGCCCGTCCCAGGCAATCACCGTGTCGAAGACGCCGTCACCGTAGAGAAGGGCATGATCAAGAATGGAGATCCGCGCCTCGGCTTCCGGAACCAGGCCGCCGTTGACATAGCAGACGCGGCCCCCATCACCCTCCCCGGCCTCCGCGCCTGCGGACTGGCCGCGGCTTTCGCCCGCTTCAATCTTCAGACCGCTATCTGCTGGGAGCATCTGCTCAACACCTCCTTGATTGCTTATGTTCCATTTTTCTTACTTTATTAAATTTATTTTGGAACATGTCAATCTTGGAATCACTTCCGCGCGGATTTCACTGAATCCCTATGTGCCATCAAAAACTGATCACCTTGACAAACCAAGACCGATCACTAGAACCATTAATGGTGGTTTATTCTTTCAAAATGGAACCTCATGGCGATTGAGCAAGGTAGCGAGCCCCCCCGCAGCGTGGAACGGCTGCTGACCATCATCGAGGCTCTGTCTAATGCATCAGCCAATGGTCTCAGGCTGACCGATGTGGTTGAGGCCACAGGGCTTGGCAAAACCACGGCGCATCGCCTCCTGAACGGCTTGGCCGACCAGGGCCTGGTTGATTGCGACAGTGAAACCGGGCGCTACTTCGTTGGTATCAAAATCCTGTCCTGGGCCTCTGCCGCGCGAAACCGTTTCAGCATCGCCCGCCTTGCCGAACCGGTTCTGATTCGCCTGGCCCGCCGGACCCAGGACACCGTGTATCTGATCGGACGGGTGGGCGACGAGTCGGTCTGCCTCGACAGCCGCGAGGGCAGTTTCCCGATCAAGGCGCTGACGCTCAATGTCGGCGACCGACGGCCTCTCGGCATCGGGGCCGGCAGCCTGGCCATGCTTGCCGCCATGCCGGACGATGAAATCGAGCGCATCCTTGTGCAGCAGGCTGAAGCCAGGTCAAGCTACTCCTTCAGCGAAGCAAAACTGCGCGAGATGATCGAGGCGACGCGCCGTAGCGGCTATGGTTACAACGATGTTCATATCTTCGAGCACATGAAGGATCTGACCGGCATGGCCGCGGTTGCCGTCGCCATCCGGCGCTCCGACGGCACCCCCGTCGCCGCCCTGCACGTAACCTCGGTGACCGCACGGCTGGCGCCGCCGCGGCGCGAAAACATCGTTGCCGCTTTGACTCAGGAACGCGCACAACTCGAGGAAGAGATGCAACCCGCCCTCGATGCAACGCAGGTTTCGCAGCGGACACTGGCTTAGGTCATCTGCAGGGCCAAAGTCCCGTCGAAAGGCTATCCACCGCTAAGCGCCGAAAGGTCGCGAAAATACTCCATGAGCGTCTTTTGGAGTCCGGGAAACCGGCATTTCGCCGAGGCTACCTTCAAGCGCTTATCGAACGCATCGACGTCTGGGACAGCGCTATATGCATATCCGGGCCCAAACAGGCTCGCTGGAAGGCGCCCTTGCCTGGGTACCAAGGGCAACAATGCGATACTTCGTTTTGTACAGCAATGGCGTGCCATGAAAGGCAAAGATGAGTGCTGGGCAGTGGTGTTCCCGCTGGGCCGCCATAGCAGGCAGCGTCCAATCACATAGGGTGAGGTGTTTTCATCGGCAACAGCCAAGTCTCTTGGCGTGCTACGGAATTGACGCAACGCCCGCTTGTCGCGGGGGGCCGTCGCTGTCGACAGCAGCCGGGTCTGGTCCAAGCCGCGGCGTGATGGTTCCACTTGATCCAGGGCAGACGCCTCTCGGCTTCTAAAAGACCCTAACCAATTGCCTACGCCGGTCGCTGATGTCGGATGGAGTTCATAGCTTTTGCACTGCGATCGGGACGCGCACCAAAACAGTTCCAAGATGGAAGACCTGCTCGAGAATATTGCAAAGGCAATCGGCGGGAAAGGTGCCAGTTGGCAGATGTTACAAAGAGCTGCTGCAGGCCGGGCGCCTGCGCACAGCCTATCCCACCCGTGACGGCTCGTGACCGAGGCCAGGCGACAGCATGGCTCTCTCACCCCCAGCCGACCGACGTCCGGCCAATGGCAAGGCCACCGTCATGCCGGAAAAAAACCAGCCGAGAGACACGGGATCACCTTCCATCAATCCTACCTCCGGTGCACTGAGCAGGCGCCGGACATGGCCTGGAGACGGCGCAGTCATGTGATTCAAAGATCAGCGCTGAAGGCTGTTGACTCGCCCACGCCTCATATATTACCTACTAGTTGGTAACAAAAAGCAGAAATCAGCTGCGAAACTTGGGAGGAAAGAATGAACCTTACGAATCTCGTCGGGGCGGCCCTTTTTGCTGCGACCTCTTTGATTGGAACGGCGGCACTTGCGGACTGGCAGCCGGACAAACCGATAAACATCATCGTTCCCTGGTCGGCGGGAGGATCCACCGACCAAGTCACGCGGGTCGTCGCACCGATCCTGGAAAAGGCACTGGGTACGAAAATCGTCGTCGTGAACCAGCCGGGCGCATCGGGCTCGATCGGCACGAAGGCGGCACTCGATGCCCCGCGCGATGGATACACCTGGACCGCCAACGCGATTGCCAACAATGCGACCTATGCGGTGACGGGGCTGATCAAAGACACATCGATCGACGATTACGAGATCTACCTTCACGTCGCCAATGTCCCCGTCGTCAGCGTGAACGCGGACGCGCCTTACGCCGACTTTGGCGCCCTGTTGCAGGCCATGAAGGGCGGCAACGTGACCGTCGGCACGGCAGGCGTGAATTCTTCGGGCGGCATGGCGCTGGCGGCGATCAAGGAAGAAGCCGAAGAGGGCTTCGACGCCCGCATGGTCACCTACGATGGTGGAAACCCGGCGGTGCTGGCAGCGGCAAGTGGTGAGGTCGTGGCGACCACCCAGTTGGCGGTGGAGCAGACCGAGATGATCCGCGCGGGGCGCCTGCGGGGGCTTGCCGTTCTCTCCGATCAGCCGCTGGTCGTCGAGGGCATCCCCCCTATCCCGTCGATCAAGAAGTGGTTGCCGGACATGCCCATCGCGGCGGACTATTTCGGGGTTTTCATCCCCAAAGGTGCACCGCAGGAGGTTTACGACACGGTCGCGAAGGTCTGGGAAAAGAGCGTGATGACATCGCCCGAGTTGCAAGCCTATGCATCGGACCGCGGCGCTGTTTTCGCGCCGAGCTTCGGTGACCAGGCCCGTGCTCTTGCAATGCCGGTTGTAATCGCAGAAGCCTGCGCCCGGGTGACCCGGGGCGAAGCGGTCGTCGACCCCTCGGAAATCGGGATCGAGTGTAAAGCAGAGTAAAGCCGCTCAGGACGGGGCGGTGCTGGACTTCAGCGCTGCCCCGGCTGGGTGACGCATATCGCCATCACGCTGCGAACTGGCCAAAAGACATGGGTTTCGACACTGCCTTGGCAGACCGGATAACGGCTGTCGTTCTGTTCTCTCTGGGCATCGCCATGCTCTATGGGGGCTATACGATGGACCGGCTGGAGATCCGCGCCATACATCCGGCGAGCATTCCCGGCCTCCTGCCGATGATCCTGGGTGCGGTGCTGGCACTTTGCGCCGCTCTGTTGTTTCTCAAAGCCTCACAGGCCAAGCGACAAACGGCTCAACAAACCAGCGAAGCAGCCTTACCGGCAGAGCCCCCCGCACAGTCTCTGCAGAACCTCTTGATCACCGCCGGCTGGAGCAGCTTCTACGCTCTTTTCCTGGTCGGCTGGCTATCCTTCTTCGCCGCCACGGCAATCTATATTGCAGGCTTCATCATGGTCTTCGGCAGCCTGCGTGAGGCAGCGGCACCGACCGAAAGGCTCAAGTCAGGCGCCTTCACAATCGTCTTTTCATTGCTTGCTTCCGCCGCCATATCGACGCTCTTTCGCGATGCCTTTCTGGTGAGGCTGCCGTAGTGGAAGGGCTTTGGGCACTCGGCGACGCCTTCGTAAGGATGACCTCCTTCGAATCACTTATGCACGTGGCCTGGGCAACCCTTCTCGGGATCTTCGTCGGCAGCCTTCCGGGCCTGACCGCCACCATGGGCGTCGCGCTTCTGACCACCCTTACCTACTCGCTCGACCGCGATACCGCTATCCTGGTTCTGATCTGCATGTACGTCGGGGCGATCTACGGTGGATCGCGCAGTGCGATCCTGCTGAACATCCCCGGTACGCCGGCCAGCGCGGCGACGGCGCTAGACGGATTTCCTTTGGCGCAAAGGGGCGAAGCCGGCTACGCGATGGCGCTGGCCACTGCCGGTTCGACCTTGGGAACGCTGGTCGGCATCGTGCTGCTTGTCGTCTTCGCGCCGCCGTTGGCCGAGGCCGCCTTGAAGTTCGGCTCCTTCGAGTTTTTCTGGCTCGCGGTTTTCGGCATCGTCATTTCCGGCCAGATCACCGGCAACTCCAGCCCCCTCAAGGGCTACATCGCCGGGATACTCGGTCTGATGGTCGCGATGATCGGTAGCGACGGCCTCCATGCCCACATCCGGTTCAATCTCGGCATCGACGCCCTGAACGGTGGGATCGGTTTGATCCCCGCGATGGTCGGTGCCTTCGGGTTTGCCGAGGTCTTGACCGTCATGTGGCGGCACAAGGCGAAGCTGGCGGCCAAGCACGCGAAAAGCGGCCGCGTTCTGCCGCGCCTGAGCGACCTGTGGCGCTACAAATTTACTATTGGCCGATCCGGGGTCATAGGGACCATGGTCGGGATCATCCCCGGCGTGGGCGAGGATATCGGTGCCTGGGCATCCTACGCGGCGGCACGCCGCACCAGCAAGGAGCGGCAGGACTTCGGCAAGGGCTCGATGGAAGGGCTGACCGCGGCCGAGACGGGAAACAGCGCCGTCGTCCCGGGCGCCTTGATTCCGGCGCTGACGCTCGCCGTGCCGGGGTCCGCCCCGGCCGCGGTGCTGATCGCCGCCCTTTTCATACACGGTATCCGCCCCGGCCCGATGATCATGATCGAACAGCCGGAGTTCATCTACTCGGTCGCGGTGATGCTCGTCTTCGCCACCATTGCTATAGCGGTCTTCGGCCTTTCGCTGACCCGGCTCTTCGTCATGGTGCTGCGCATTCCGCGTGAGTTCCTGATGCCCATCGTCTTCACCCTCTGCGTGATCGGACCCTATGCGCTGACCCAGCGACTCTTCGATGTCTGGGTCATGGTCGCCTTCGGTTTCATCGGCTTTGTGCTACGCCAGATGAACTACCCGATCGCGCCACTGGTCTTGGGAATCATCCTGGGCGATCTTCTGGACAAGAGCCTGCGCCGGGGATTGACCTTAAGCGACGGCGATCTGTCACCTTTTCTGACCCGGCCGATCTCGGCTGTCTTCGCAATCGTCATTGCGATCAGCATCGTGGTGAGCTTTCCTGCCGTGCGACGCGGACTTGGCCGGTTCAATCCTTTTGGTCAGGGTGCCTCGCCCGAAAAGCCTGAAGGAGATCGGCCATGAGCCCCGCGACCCCCGCCAAGTCCCGACCCCTGCGCAAGCGCGACGCCGAGCGGTCCAAGCGCGCGATCCTGGAGGCGGCCCTGGTCGAATTCTCGGAACATGGCCATGCCGGCGCAAGGATAGACTCCATTGCGGAGCGTTCGGGTATCAGCAAGCCGATGATCTACAGCTACTTCGGCGACAAGGACGACCTCTATGCCGCCGCCCTGCGCGAAGCCTATGTGCAAATCCGCGAAGGGGAACGTGACCTCGATCTCGACAACCTGGCACCGGAAGACGCGATCCGTGCGCTGGTCAGTTTCACCCTGGGCCACTTTCGCTCGAAGCCCTGGTTCATCTCGATGCTGAACACCGAAAATCTGCGCGGCGGCACGACAGTCCGGAAAATCAGCGATGTGAGCGCGATCCAATCGAGGCTGCTTGTACAACTGCGCGAAGTGCTGCAGCGCGGCGCCGAAGAAGGTGTTTTCCGTTCCGGTATCGACCCGGTCGATTTCTACATCACCATTGCATCGATCTGCTATTTCCCGATCTCAAACATGCACACGCTACGCACCGTCTTTAAGTGCCCGATGGACGAGACCTGGATGGAGCAGCGCCGTATCGATGCCGAAGAAATCGCCATCCGCTTCCTGCGGCCGGACCCCGGGGGTCGGGATGGTTAGAGTTGCGCTTTGTAATGAGCTGTTGGCTGCGGAAGGCAAGTCGCTTGCCATGCAGAGCCGGATCGCGGCGGAGCTCGGCTATATGGGGCTTGAACTGGCGCCCGGAACCCTGGGGGAGATCCCCCACAGTCTCTCCGATGCCGCCGTTTTCGAAATCCGCGAGACGGTCGAAGAACACGGGTTATGCGTAACGGGCCTTCATTGGCTGCTTGCCCCCTACCCTCACCTCTCCATCACTGATCCATCGGTCGCGGCTGAAACGCGGGAAGTTCTCTGCGGCCTGATTGATCTCTGCGCCCGCCTTGGCGGCGCGGTGCTGGTGCATGGTTCCCCGGCCCAACGCCGGCCCCTGCCCGGCGACAGCGCAGCAGAAACCCGCAACCGCGTGGCAGAGTTTTTCCGCCCTGTCGCGGCGACTGCCGAGTCCGCCGGCGTCGTCTACTGCCTGGAGCCCCTTTCGCCGGCCGAAACCTCTTTTCTCAATCGCGTGGCAGAAGCGGCCGAGATCGTCGAAGCCATCGGCTCGCCGAATTTCCGAACCATGATAGACACCAGCGCCGCCGGCCAGGCCGAAGATGCGGCCGTTGCAGACCTGATTCGCACCTGGGTCCCCACCGGCCTTATCGGGCACATCCAGGTGAACGATACCAACCGTGGGGCGCCGGGGATGGGCCACGACCCTTTCAACGACATTCTCCGCGCGCTGCGCGACACCGGATGGAACCGTCCGGTCGCGGTCGAGCCCTTTGTGATCGAAGGAGATGCCACCAGGACCTTCGCCATCGGGATCGAAACAGTCAAAACCGCCTGGGAGGCTGCATCGTGACCCCGGTCTATTCTATCAAGGATCTGCGCGTGGCCGAGCGCCCGGTGCGCCTGCGCCTTCCCTTCCGTTTCGGTGATACCCTGGTGACCGAAACCGCCGAAGCCTATCTGCAGGTCACCATCGAAGGGCCGGGGGGTGTCGCAAGCGGCATCGCGGCTCAATTGATGGTGCCGCGCTGGTTCGATAAACGCCCCGGGCTTTCCAACGACGACACGGTGAACAGCCTGCGCCTGTCGATCAGCAGCGCTGTCCGGGAAGCCCTGGGACAGACGGGCAGCGTGGCCCAGCTGGCGGCGGCGATACGCCGCGGTGTCGTCCATAGCCTTTCGGACAACCCACGGCTGGCTGCGGGTTTCGGGCCCGCGCTGCTGGAGATGGCGCTCATCGATGCGGCCTGCCGGGACCAAGCGCTGTCGTTCCCCGAAGCCGCGCGCGCCGATCTTTTTGGGCTGGCGGAACTGGCGCCGCCCGATCTGCCCGCCGATGCGCTGAAGCGCTCTTTGGCCGCCATCGCGCCGAACTGGTCGATCAACCTCCGTCACACGGTGGGCTATGACGCCCCCCTGACCGACGACCAAGTTGACGCCGCCGACCGGGATGGACTGCCGGTATCGCTTGACGCTGTGATTGCCGCGACGGGCGTATCCTGTTTCAAGATCAAGCTGAAAGGCGACCCGATGTCGGACATCGCCCGGCTGAAAGATATTGCGGCGATCATCGCCCCCCTGGGCGGCTACCGGGCGACGCTGGATGCGAACGAACAGTATCAGCCGGACGCCTTCGACGCCTTTCTGGCGCAGTTCATGGCCGAGCCGGCCTTGTCGCGCCTGGTCGCGGCAACCGCCTTTGTCGAACAACCCTTTGCCCGCGAAACCGCGCTGGCCGAGGATGGCCCGATTCCACCGAAGACGATGCCGCTGGTCATCGATGAAAGCGATGATGACGACGACAGCTTTCCGTGTGCCCTGGCGCGCGGCTGGTCCGGCGTGTCGGTCAAAAGCTGCAAGGGCGTCCTGCGGGCGCTCCTAAATGCCGCAAGAGTCGCCGAGGCAAGAACGGCGCGGCGGGGCGCAATCCTGACGGCCGAAGACCTGACCTGCCAACCCGGCCTTTGCTGGCAACAGGATACGCTGATGGCCGCCACCCTCGGTGTCCGCGATATCGAACGCAACGGCCATCACTTCGCCGGCGGTATGCAGGGGGCGTCGGAGGCGGAAAAAACCGCGTTCCTGAACGCGCACCCCGATATCTACGTGCCGGGACCGAAGGGGCCGACGCTTCGCATCGAGGGCGGACAGGTGCGGATCGCCTCGCTCGATGCGCCCGGGTTTGGATCGCTCCCCCGGCCGGAATTGACAGACAAGCAGACATTGGAAGAAAGGGAAGATGCTCGATGAAGCAGCGACGCATTGGGATAATCATGCACGGTGTCACGGGCCGCATGGGGATGAATCAGCACCTGATCCGATCGGTCCTGGCGATCCGCGACCAGGGCGGCCTGGCGCTGGCCGACGGCAGCCGGCTGATGCCGGATCCGATTATCGTCGGCCGCAATGCCGACAAGATCGAGGCCCTCGCAAAAACCCATGGGGTTGAGCGCTGGACGACGGACCTGGACGCCGCACTCGGCAATGCTGACGATACGCTGTTTTTCGATGCGGCCTCGACCCAACTGCGCCCGAGCCTTCTGAAAAAAGCCATCGATGCCGGCAAAAATATCTATTGCGAGAAGCCGGTTTCCGAGAGCCTTGAGGCGGCCAAGGAGATCGCTTTTTACGCGCGCGACAAGGGCGTGAAGAACGGCATCGTCCACGACAAGCTGGACCTGCCGGGACTGATCAAGCTCAAGCGCCTGCGCGACAGCGGCTTCTTCGGCCGCATCCTCTCGGTCCGTGGCGAATTCGGCTACTGGGTCTTCGAGGGCGACTGGATGCCGGCCCAGCGGCCGAGCTGGAACTACCGCAGTAAGGATGGCGGCGGCATTATCTCGGACATGCTCTGCCACTGGCGCTATGTATTGGACAACGTGATCGCGCCGGTGAAAGCGGTCTCCTGCATGGGCGCCGTTCATATTCCCGAGCGCTGGGACGAGAACGGCGAACGCTACGACGCCGATGCGGACGATGCGGCCTATGCCACCTTCCAGCTTGAAGGCGGGATCGTCGCCCACATCAACTCCAGTTGGTGTGTCCGGGTGCGGCGCGACGATCTGGTGACTTTCCAGGTGGATGGCACCGAGGGCTCGGCAGTGGCCGGGCTCCACCGCTGTTTCAGCCAGCACCGCGTCAACACGCCCAAGCCCGTCTGGAACCCGGACCAACCCCAGAAGATGAACTTCTTCGAGAATTGGGAGGAGGTTCCCGACAACACCGTCTTCGACAACGGCTTCAAGGTCCAGTGGGAACAGTTCCTGCGTCATCTGGTCGAAGACGCGCCCTGGCACTACACCCTGATGGAGGGCGCCAAGGGCGTACAGCTTGCCGAGCTCGGTTGCCAGAGCTGGCGCGAGCGGCGCTGGGTCGACGTCCCGGCGCTGGAGGGTTGAGGGGTGGGCACCACGCTTAACCTGCCCGTCCCGAGCGGCGGATTGGCCCCGCTGACCCTGGTGGCCGGCCCGAAGCCGGCGCCCGCAAGCGGCGCATGGAACCGTGTTGCCTATGCCGCCGCCCATGTGGTGGCCGATCCACTCGCCGACAACGACCCCTGGATCGATGCGGCCATCGACTGGGAACGCACCCTTGCCTACCGCGAATACCTGTGGGGCCTCGGCCTCGGTGTAGCCGAGGCGATGGACACCGCACAGCGGGGCATGGGGCTCGATTGGGCCACCTCTCTGGAGTTGATTCAGCGGAGCGTCGCCCTGGCAAGGTCGGGCGGGCATACCATCGCCTGTGGGGCGGGTACGGATCACCTGACCCCGGGTCCCGACGTATCGGTCGATGATGTGATCGCGGCCTATGAACTGCAGTGCGAAGCGGTGGAAGCGACCGGTGGGCGGGTGATTCTGATGGCGTCGCGCGCCCTCGCCGCAGCAGCCAAGGGGCCGGAGGACTATGCCATGGTCTACGCACGCATCCTGGGCGGGTTGTCGCAGCCGGCGATCCTGCATTGGCTGGGTGAGATGTTCGACCCGGCGCTTGCCGGCTATTGGGGCGCGGAAGATCACATGGCGGCCATGGAGACTTGCCTGACGGTCCTTGCCGACAATGCCGGCAAGGTCGAGGGCATCAAGATTTCTCTTCTTTCCGCCGAAAAAGAGATTGCCATGCGCCGCCGCCTTCCCAAAGGCGTAAAGATGTACACCGGCGACGACTTCAACTACCCCGACCTGATCGAGGGGGATGACCAAGGCTATTCCCACGCCCTTCTCGGTATCTTCGATCCCATTGCAAGCGCGGCGGCGCGGGCGCTCTCGGCGCTTGGGGCGGAAGACCACGCAGGCTATCGCCAGGCCTTCGAACTGACAGTGCCGCTGTCGCGCCATATCTTCAAGGCACCGACGCGGTTCTATAAAACCGGCGTCGTCTTCATGGCCTATCTGAACGGCCACCAGAACCATTTTACGATGGTCGGCGGACAGGAAAGCACCCGGTCCACCCAGCACCTGGCCGAACTGCTGCGGCTGGCCAACGACGCGCAACTCTTCACCGATCCCGATGCGGTCGCTGCCCGCGCCCGGCCGGTCTTCGCCGCACGCGGCGTGGAGGTATGAGACATGCTGACCCCTGAGCGACTGTCGTTGAACACGGCCACGGTAAGCAAACAGTGGAACCTTCGCCAATGCGTCGAGGGTTGCCAGCGCCATGGTTTCGGCGGCATCGCACCCTGGCGCGACAAGCTGCACGAGGCCGGTGTCGGCGAAGGCGCCCGGATGATCAAGGACGCCGGCCTGGCCGTCTCAGGGCTCTGCCGCGGTGGCTGGTATACGGCGGAGGGGGCGCTGACCACGGCGGTCCTGGACGATAACAAACGTGCCGTGGATGAAGCCGTGGCACTGGGCGCGGCCTGCCTGGTGATGGTCGTCGGTGGCCTGCCCAAGGGATCCCGCGATATCGCCGGCGCGCGGGGCATCGTCGCCGAAGGGCTAGCAAAAACGCTCGACTATGCGCGCGGCCTGGACATGCCGATCGCCATCGAGCCCCTGCACCCCATGTACGCCGCCGACCGGGCCTGTGTGAACACCCTGTCCCAGGCGCTCGATCTCTGCGACGACCTGGGCGCGGGCATTGGCGTGGCGCTGGACGTCTACCATGTCTGGTGGGACCCCGATCTGGCGGCCCAGGTGAAACGGGCCGGTAAAGACCGCCTGCTGGGTTTTCACATCTGCGACTGGTTGGTGCCGACACGGGACATGCTGACCGACCGCGGCATGATGGGCGATGGTGTGATCGACCTGCCGGGCATCCGCGCAATGGTCGAAGCCACTGGCTTCAGGGGCTTGAATGAAGTCGAGATATTCTCATCCGAGAATTGGTGGAAGCGTGACGCGGACGAAGTCCTGACGGAGGTCGTCGCAAGGGGAAGAGATTGTTGCTGACGTCTTTTCCGGGAAAACCCGCTCCGCTGCCATCCCATCAACAGAACCTCTAGCACCATCCATCCTACTTCGGTGTAACCGCAGACCAGACCGGAACCGACAACGACGAAAACCCGGTCTGTGTATGGCTCGTCGAGGCACAGAGTCAACCTCGACACCAAGTTCCGAAGATGTGACAAAGCCGTGATCGGTATCGGTGGTCAGGAAATGCACCGGCTGGGCGACAAGGTTTCATCAGACACGCCATGTGCGATCAATTCGTCCGGAAAAGCGCCCGTCTGGATCAAGGCCCTGGAAGCCCGCGCCAGCGTTGGTGCCATCATGATCCCGTACCCGCCCTGCCCGGCGAGCCAGAAGAAGTCGTCGCGCTCGCCGTCAAAGCCCACCACCGGCGCGCCATCGGCCACAAACGACCGAAGCCCCGCCCAAGAGTGTTCAATCCGGCGCAGGGTGATGGTCGTTTGACGTTCGAGCCAGTCGGCGATGAGGGCGATGTCGAGTTCCTCCGGCCGCGCGTCCTGCGGTTCGGTCGGCGTTTCGTCGCCAAGCGAGGCCATGATCCGGCCGGCCTCCGGTTTGAAGTAAGCCTCTGATCCGATCGTGTCGACGGCCGGCATCGTGCGGATGTCGACATCGGTTGGCGCGTTGACAACGATCGCGCTGCGCCGTTTCGGAACCAGCCCGATGGGACGCGCCCCGGCCATCTTGGCGATTTCATCCGCCCAGGCCCCTGCCGCATTGATCAGCAGGCGGGCCGCAATCTTCTCCGTGCCGACCTCTACCTGCCAATGCCCTGCGCGGCGGGTAATTTCGCAGGCGCGCGCCCGGCAGGAGAGGTCGCCGCCACGGGCCTTCAGCCCACGCAGGTAGCCCTGATGCAGGGCATCCACATCGATGTCCATGACTCCGGGCTCGAAGACCGCGGCGGCCACCTTCTCGGGACGAAGAAGCGGCGCCAGCGCCAGCGCCTCGGGCGCGGGCAGGCGGTGAACCGGGGCCTGATCCGATGCGAGTGCAAGGATCGCATCGAGCCCGGCTTCGTCCCCAGGGGCAGCCACCGTCAGCAGTCCGCGCTGCGTCAGGAGGGGATGCTCGGCGAAGCCCGGGGGCGGGTCGAGAAAGAACGGCACGCTGTGCGCGTTGATCCGCCGCACAATGGTATTGCCGTAATTCGGCGTAAAGAGCGCCGCCGATCGCCCAGTGCTGTGATAGCCCGGCCGCGCCTCGGCCTCGATCAGCGCGACCGATCCCGTTTCGGCAAGTTCGAACGCCACCGATGCGCCCGCCATACCGGCGCCGATGACGGCGTAATCGTACATTATCGCGAACAGCCTTTCAGGGTGGACCGGCAGATCTGGCCGGCGGATGCGTTGAGCAACGGGCTGTCGAAGGGGAAGGGGCGCACCTGCCGGTGTCACCCGATGCCTGACCCGCAATCGATAGCAGATCGAGAAGAATGGATCAGCAATAAAAATAAAACAATTGACCTGATGTAATATTTCTTACAAAGATGACATCTGTCGAAGGAGACGTGCCTATGAGTGGACCGGTTCGCGAGCGACTGTTGGCCTGCCTTGCAACCGCCTCCAAGGCGGACCGGACCCTTGCCAACTTCATGCTGTCTCAGCAGTCGAGCCTGCCGTTCGAAACAGCGGCCAGCCTGGCTGCCAGGGTCGAGGTCAGCGAGCCGACCGTCGGACGCTTTTGCCGCTCTATCGGCTACAAGAGCTTCAAGGATCTCAAGGACCACCTGAAACAGGATATTGGCGACAAACCCTGGCTGGTCAGCGACCGGCTACGCGACCTGCGGGACCGGGCGAAGGCCGGCGAGGATCAGCTCGCGGCGGGGTTGGAGCTTGAGATCTCGGCGCTTGTCGCAATCTACGAGCTGGCACGCACTGAGGAATGGGCACGGGTGGTCAGGCGACTGGCGACCACCACCAATATCTATGCTGCCGGGTTCCAGACCGAGCGCGGGATGGCGCAGATCCTGGTCAATCAGCTGCAATATCTGCGTGACGGCGTGCGACTGCTCGATCTCGCCGGCGGCAACTTCGCCGAGCTTCTGGCCTCGGACTCCGCGCAGTCATGCCTCGTGATCTTCGAGGCGCGGCGCTATTCGCGTCTGGCACGCGAACTGGCGGCCGAGGCGAAGCAGGCGGGCATTCCTGTCACCCTGGTCACCGACCCGTTCTGCGACTGGGGCCGGGATCTGGCCGACGAGGTGTTCGTCGTTCCGACCGAATTCAACCAGTTCTGGGAGTCGACGGCCCAGATGGCCAGCCTCGCCAACTTGCTGGTCAACGGCGTTTTCCTCGAACTCGGCCCCAAGGTCGAGGCGCGGATGGAAACGGTCACCCGGCTCTACAGCCGTTTCACCGGCTATGTCGGCGAGCCCGCCAATCGAACAACCAAGTCAGGGAGCGATGCGGCCTGACGCAGACCACCAACGATAACAATAAACACAGGGATTTCTGTCATGCGCTTCACAACCAAATCACTCCTCTTATCCGGCTCGATTCTTGCCGCCGCGATGGCATTCGGCCCGGGCGCGACCGCCTGGGCGCAGGAAGCGACCTTCGTCATGGCCTCAAACGATGTCGGCGCGCCAAGCTACGACCCGATCAGGGGCACCAAGCTCAATGCGGCGACTTCATTGATCTATGATCGCATGGTGATCCAGGACGCGGATCAGAGCTTTCACGGCCAGCTTGCGACAGAGTGGGAATCGACTGCCGACGGCATGGCCTGGACCTTCAAGCTGCGCCCCGGCGTGACCTTCCACGACGGCGAGCCCTTCAATGCCGCCACCATCGTCTGGTGGGTGCCGCAATTCGCGGGCACCGAGAATGCCTTCATGACCGACGCCATCGAAAGCGTCGAGGTGATCGACGACCTGACGGTCAAGTTCGTGATGAAGAATCCCGACCCGAACCTTCTGTCGAACATGGCGTCGATCTTCATGGGCATCCCTTCGCCAAAGGCCTATGACGCGATGGGCACCGACTACGGCGTCACGGGCGCGGTCGGCTCAGGTCCCTTCACGCTCCAGAGCTTCACTATCGGGCAGGAGACGGTGCTGGCCAGCAACGAGGCCTATGCCTGGGCCTCCAATCTGTCGGAAAATCAGGGCCCGCCGCACATCAAGACGCTGACGGTGCGTGAGATTCCCGAGGATTCGACGGCATTTCTGGAGCTGCGCACCGGCGGTGTCGACATGCTGTTGAGCGTGCCGACCGATTTCCTGCCGCAGCTCGAAGCCGAGGACTCGATCGCCGTCGGGACGCTGCCCGGCACCGGCATCTTCTACATCCCCATCAACACCACAGTCGCGCCCTTCACCGACATCAAGGTGCGCGAGGCCACGGCTCTGGCGGTGAACCAGAAGGAAATTCTCGACAACCTCTTCGGCGGTATCGGGTCCGAGGCGAACAACTTCCTGATCAGCTCGCTGCTGGCGGCCGATGTCGATCCTGCGCTCAACATCTCCCACAACCCGGACCGCGCGAACGAACTGCTGGAAGAAGCCGGTTGGGCGATGGGTTCGGATGGGGTTCGTGAAAAAGACGGAACCAGGCTGCAGGTCGCGCTCTGGACCCAGAACGGCACCGAGTTCAAACGCGTGACCGAGGTCGTGCAGGCGCAGTTGAAGGCGGTCGGCATCGGCGCCGACATCACCGTTTTCGACAGCGCCACCATCAACGACCAGTACCGCAAGGGCAACGAGCATCAGTTGGCCGTGCGGTCCTATTCCTGGGCGAATGCGGACATCATCGACTGGTTCTTCGCGGGCTCGCGGCTCGGCTATCCGAACGTGTCGATGTGGAACGACCCCAAAGCGGAAGTGCTGAACAAGACCGCCATGACCGGTTCGCGCACCTGGGAAGAGCGGGTCGCGAACTTCAAGGCCTATCATGAGTATGTGCTGAGCCAGTTCGTCTTCGCGCCGATCTACCAGCCGGTTCAGATCCACGCCTATTCGAAGGACAACATCACGCTGCCCGAGACGGTTCGCGGCACCCGCCTGCAAAGCCAAACGGTGGTGGACATCACCGTCAACTAGGCCGCCTCGACCCCTGAAACCGACCGGCGAGGCACTGGAATGTTTAGCTTTTTCCTCAAACGGCTGCTGCTGCTCATTCCGGTGTTCCTCGCCGTGTCGATGGTGATCTTCATGATCGTTCACCTGGTGCCGGGGGATCCGATCGACAATCTGGTTCAGATCAACTCGACGCCCGAACAGAAAGCCGCGCTGGCCGCAAAGTACGGACTCGACAAGCCGCTTTACCAGCAATACGCGATCTGGCTCGGCAAAGCGCTGAGCGGCGATCTGGGAGATGCGATCATCCTGCGCCGGCCGGTGGCGGACCTGATCGCGCTGAACCTGCCGCATTCGCTGGCGCTCGGGACGCTGGCGCTGGCGTTCTCTACGCTGGTGGGAATCGCGGCCGGCGCGCTGGCCGCCGTCTACAAGGACAGCCTGGTCGACCGCACGACGATGACGATGATCCTGCTCGGCTCGACCGTGCCGGGGTTCTGGCTTGGTTTGCTCCTGATCATGCTTTTTGCCGTGCAGCTCGGCTGGTTTCCGGTCTCAGGCGCCCGAAGCTGGGATGCGCTGGTCCTGCCGGTCCTGACCATCGGGCTCGGCGGTGTCGCGCTGGTCGCCCGGGTCACCCGGGTCGCGATGATGGAGACCGCGCGCAAGGATTTCGTGATGATGCTCCACGCCAAGGGGGTGCCGTCCTGGCAGATCGAACTGCGCCACGTGCTGCGCCACGCGCTGTTGCCGGTGGTCACCATCCTCTCCCTGCGCATCGGCTGGATCCTGGGTGGCGCCGTGACGGTTGAGTTCGTTTTTGCCCGCCCCGGGCTCGGCTCGCTTCTGATCACCTCGCTGAACCAGCGCGACTATCCGGTGGTGCAGGGCTCGCTCCTGATGCTGGCCATCGCGGTGATGCTCGGCACGCTCCTGGGCGATATCGTGCAAGCCGCGATGGACCCGCGTGTCCGCGAAAGGATCAAGTGATGGCCGCTCTCGACCCGATCAAGACCGCCATCCGCTCGCCGAGGGGCGGAGCATCGGCCGCCGTGCTGGTGCTGGTCGTGGCCTGCGCAGTGTTCGCACCGCTGCTTGCGCCCTATGCCTATGACATTCAGAACCTGCCCGCTGCCAACACCGAGCCGGGCGGGACGCACTGGATGGGTACCGACGAATTCGGACGCGATCTCTTTTCGCGCATCATCTATGGTGCGCGCACCTCGTTGACGGTGGCCGTCAGCGCGATCTCGATCTCGGTGGCGGCCGGGCTGACGCTGGGGGCGATGGCCGGATACTTCGGTGGGGCCTTCGACCGGGCGGTGACGGCGGTGGTGGATCTTACCTGGTCGTTCCCCGAGATCCTGATTGCTCTGATCCTGATCGCCATCATCGGTCCGGGGCTGCAAAGCACGATGGTCGCGATTTCGATCGCCTATCTGGCACAGTTCACCCGATTGACCCGCGCGCAGATCATGGCGTTGAAGAATGAGACCTATGTGGAGGCGACGACCAATCTCGGCGCCGGCCATTTTCACATCATCTTCCGCCACCTGTTGCCGAACGCGCTGACGCCGGTGATCGTGGCGGGTATGCTGGCCACGGGGGACGCGATTATCCTTGAGGCGACGCTCGGCTTTTTCGGCCTCGGCGCGCAGCCGCCGACGCCAAGCTGGGGCGCGATGATGAGCAGCGGCACGGCCCAGATCTTCATCGCCCCCTGGATCATCATCTTCCCCGGCCTCGCCATCGCCATGACGGTGATCGCCATCAACCTCTTCGGCGATGCGCTGATCGAAGCGCTGGATATTCGCAACCGGCTGAGGAGTTCGTAGCATGGCGCTTCTTTCGGTTCAGGACATCTCGGTCACCATCGGAAAGCTCGATCTTCTGGACGGGGTCGCCTTCGACATCGACAGCGGTGAGATTCTGGGGCTGGTGGGTGAATCGGGCTCGGGCAAGTCGCTGACGGCGATGTGCGTGATGGGACTCTTGCCCCGCATCGGCGGGACGATCACCGAGGGCTCGATCGTCTTCGACGGACGCGAGATGATCGGACTGCCCGAAGCCGAACTCCGCCGCCTGCGCGGTAAGCGGATCGCGCTGATCAGCCAGAATCCGATGACCTCGCTCGATCCGATCATCCGCATCGGCGCGCAGATCGATCAGGTCTCGACTCTGCATCTGGGGCTGAGCGCCGCAGCAGCCCGGGATCGCAGCTTGGAGCTGATCGCCCAGCTTCGCATTCCGGAGCCGGCAGCGATCCACGGCGCCTATCCCCATCAACTATCCGGTGGCATGAAACAGCGGATCGTGATCGCCATGGCCCTGGCTGCCGACCCCGACCTGATCGTGGCGGACGAGCCGACCACGGCGCTCGACGTCACCATTCAGGCGCAGATCATCCAGATCATGGTCGAACTGGTGCGCGACCGCGGCCTCGCCCTGATGCTGATCACCCATGACATGGGCGTGGTGGCGCAGGCCTGCGACCGGGTCGTGGTGCTCTATGCCGGCCGGGTGGCCGAGACGAACACGGTCGAGGCGATTTTTGCCGAACCCCGCCACCCCTATACCCGCGAGCTGATCCGCTGCATCCCGCGTCTCGGCCAGGCTCCGGGCAGTCTCAAGGGCATCCCCGGCGCGGTGCCGAGCGTGATCGACTATCCCGCGGGCTGCCGCTTCAACCCGCGCTGTGCAGTTGCGGACGATCTCTGCCGCGACACCGTACCTGCGCTCGAGCGCAAGGCATCGGGCCTTGCGGCCTGTCATTTCAGTGAGGGTTGACCCCATGGAGAGCGCAGCGGCGACGCCCGAGGGCGATCTGGTCACGATCACGGGACTGACCCGCGAGTTTTCGTCCGGCGGCGGGTTGATGACCCCGCGCCGCACCATGCGCGCCGTCAACGACGTCTCGCTGCGCGTGCCGCGCGGCAAGGTCACAGGCGTTGTCGGCGAGAGCGGCTGCGGCAAGTCCACGCTCGCGCGCCTGGTGCTGCGTCTTATCGATGCCACCGCCGGCACGGTGGCCTTCGAGGGCACCGATCTGGCGAACCGGTCCCCGGGTCAGATGCGCAAGCTGCGCCGCCGGATGCAGATGGTTTTCCAGGATCCCTATTCCGCCATCGATCCGCGATACACGATCCGCCGCGCTCTGCTCGAGCCGTTTCAGGTGCAGGGCGTGGCGCAGACTGCCGCCGAGGCGCGTGCTGCAGTCGATGAGCTGATCTCAATGGTCGGCCTCAGCCCGCGTATGGTGGCGAGCTTTCCGCATCAGCTCTCGGGCGGTCAGAAACAGCGGGTGGGCATTGCGCGGGCGCTGGCGCTCAGGCCGTCGTTTCTGGTGCTGGACGAGCCAACCGCCTCGCTTGACGTGTCGATCCAGGCCCAGATCATCGACCTGCTGGAGGCGCTCAAGGAGGATCTGGGCCTCACCTATCTCTTCATCAGCCATGATCTCAGCCTGGTGCGCTATTTCTGCGACCGGGTCGTCGTGATGTATCTGGGACGCGCGATGGAGATATTGCCGGACGCCACGGCGCGGCCGCGTCACCATTACGCCCACGCACTGCTCGACAGCAATTTTGAGCCGGACCCTGCCCGGCGCAAGGTGATCACCATGTTGGACGGTGAAATCCCCAGCCCCTTTGCAGTGATCCCCGGTTGCGCCTTTGCCGACCGCTGTCCGGCGGCGAGCGATCTGTGCCGGCGCGAACGACCGGTCCTCACGGATCTGGGCGGGGGACACATGATCGCCTGTCATCACCCTAGGGATTGAACGGCCTCATAGATCGAACGACCCCAGGGATTGAACACCCATGACCTTCCGCGTCCTGACCGCCGAGATCAGTCACGAGACGAACACCTTCTCGGTCCGCCCGACCGACCTCACCGCCTTCGAGAACCGGTATCTTCTTCTTGGCGAAGAGGCGATCCATGCGTGCGGGCAGGCCAACACCGATCTGGCCGGCTTTCTCGATGTCGCGCGGACACACAGTTGGCGCCTGACCAACGCCATCAGTGCGTCGGCGCCGCCGGGCGGCCGCGTAACATCGGCCACGTTCAGGGCGCTGACCGGGCCTCTCCTCGCGCTTGCCCGCGCGCAGCCTTTCGATGGCGTCCTGCTGGCGCTCCACGGCGCGATGGTGGCCGAAGACAGCGAGGATGGCGAAGGCGAAATCCTCGCGCATCTGCGTGCGGTCATCGGTTCGGACATCCCCATTGCGATTACGCTCGACCCCCATGCGAACGTAACGGACGAGATGGCGGCGCTGGCGGATATCATAGTCTCCTACAAGACCTATCCACATGTGGACATGCGCGAGCGCGCCGTTCAGGCGGGCCAGATCCTGCACCGGGCCATGGCCGGCAAGATCGCCCCTCGCACACTCTGCGTCCGTCGCCCGATGCTGGAAGAGATCAATGGCGGGCGCACCGATGCCGGTCCGATGATCGACCGTCTCGCACTCGCCCGCGCGCATGAGCGGCACCCGGATGCTTTTGCCGTCAGCATCAATGCCGGTTTCGGCAACGCGGATATCGCCGAGGTCGGCCCGACGGTTCTGGTGACCTATCAAGGCGACCCCGAACCCCACCGGAAACTCGCCAACCAAATTGCCGACGATATCTGGGACCGCCGCGCGGAGGTCTTGAACGACTATCTCAGCGTCGAGGAGGCCGCCGCCCAATGCGCGGCTCATGATGGCGCGAAGGGTCCGATCGTGGTGGCGGATTATGCCGACAACCCCGGCGGCGGGGCCTATGGCGATGCCACGGGGCTGCTTGCGGCGCTTCTCGATGCCCGCGTGGGCAACGCCTGCTTCGGACCGTTGATAGACCCGGAGGCGGTGCGGCACCTCGAAGCCCACGCTGCAGGCGACAGCGTGACCCTCTCGCTCGGCGGCAAGACGGACCCCGGCTTCGGCGGCGGGCCGATCACGGTTACGGGCAGACTCAAAGTGTTGAGCGAGGGGGCCTACACCGGGACCGGTCCGATCCTGGGCGGCCTGAAGCGGAGTTGGGGCCCGACAGCGGTGCTGGTCATCGAAGGCATCGAGATCCTGATCGTCAGCAACGCAACCCAGCTCCTCGATCTTGAGCAATTCCGTGCCTTCGGGATCGATCCGACCGCCAAAACCGTTGTGGCCTTGAAGTCGATGCAGCACTTCCGCGCCGCCTTCGAGCCGATCGCAGCTCGGGTGATCGTCTGCGATAGCGGCGCTCTTTGCACACCGGACCTTCGCCGGCTTCCCTACCGTCGGGTGCGGAGGCCGATCTTTCCTTTGGATGGCTGAACGGGGGGTGCAGGTTCAAAGACATTCCTCTGCTCCGGGTCTTGATCACTATGCCGCAGCCTGGAAAAGGCCCTGCTGATATCGACGGTTGCGAGGGCCCGCAACCACCTTTACCGAACAAAAAATGGATGTGATCAGGGGCACGCAACCACCAAATCCGACACTCACTTACAACACCCATCTGATGATCACTAGGTGTCTAGAAAATCGTCCAAATTCAGCCCATATCGCAGTCGTGCACTGCCAGGCCTGAATGCGCAATGCGCCGATGCTTGTGAATCAGCATGACGAACGCGAAGCAAAGCCGGAACGTGGCAGGTCGACCTGCAGGTGGAAGGGTGCCCGCCCGAAGTACTACAGTTGAGAGAGCCGAATGACACCGTTCCTGAGCGTTGCGACTGGATCGCGATTCCCTAGATCGGATCATGTTTTGACGGAACCACTTCGTGGCTGCGCCAAAACATGTGAATCCGATCGCCATCAAACAGTTAGAGCAGATTCACCCGGTCGATGGATCGCCTTCGGCGATTCCATCCAACCCGGTTCTGCTCTAGCAGGCTGCTGAAAAAGGGCTCGCCGAAGTCTTTTGGTCGTGATTCTCTATGGCGTTTGGTTTGCGATCATGGAGGGCGCGATGCGGGGCGAGGATCGGGAGAGCGGAGCTCTATTTTCGTATGTGAGCTGCGAAGCGCGGGTACCGGGCGATCATCCCTTGCGGGCGATCCGGGCGATCGTGGACGAGGCGTTGGAAGTCCTCTCGCCGGAGTTCGAGCGTCTCTATTCGAAGATCG
>NZ_JAAQPH010000036.1 GCF_011683915.1 Pelagibius litoralis | reverse complement strand
CATGTTCTGTCGGCTCAAAGATTTCCGAAGAATCGCCACCCGATACGACAAACGCGCAGATACTTTCCTATCTGCCGTCTTCATCGCCGCAATCATCACATGGTGGCTCAATTGAGTCCTGACCCTAGTTGACATTCGTCCACATAAGAAAGGCCCCTGCCGTTGGCAGGGGCCTTTGTCGTTGCGGCTGATGGTGTAAGCGCGCTTACGCCGCCTTCATCAGGTTGCGCAGCACGTAGTGGAGGATGCCGCCGTTGCGGTAGTACTCGACCTCGTCGGCGGTATCGATGCGGCAGAGCAGGGGGACCTGCTCGCTGCTGCCGTCGGGGCGGTGGATGGTGAGCTGCAGGTCCATGCGCGGGGTGATGCCGCCGGCGACGCCGGAGAGGTCGAAGGTCTCCTCGCCCGTCAGCTTCAGGCTCTGGCGCGTCGTGCCGTCCTTGAACTGCAGCGGCAGCACGCCCATGCCGACGAGGTTGGAGCGGTGGATACGCTCGAAGCTCTCGACGATCACGGCCTTCACGCCCAGCAGGCGGGTGCCCTTGGCGGCCCAGTCGCGCGACGAGCCGGTGCCGTATTCCTTGCCGCCGAAGACCAGCAGCGGCACGCCGTCGTCGGCATACTTCATGGCGGCGTCGTAGATCGGCATCACCTTGCCCTCGGGCATGTACCTGGTGAAGCCGCCTTCGGTGCCCGCCGCCATCTCGTTCTTGATGCGGATGTTGGCGAAGGTGCCGCGCATCATGACCTGGTGGTTGCCGCGGCGTGAGCCGTAGGAGTTGAACTCGATCGGGCGCACCTGGTGTTCCACCAGGTACTCGCCGGCCGGGCTGTCCTTCTTGATCGCCCCGGCGGGGGAGATGTGATCGGTGGTGACCGAGTCGCCCAGGATCGCCAGGGCGCGGGCGCCGCTGACGTCGCCGATGGCCTCCGGCTCGGCCTTCATATCCTCGAAGAACGGCGGGTACTGCACATAGGTGCTGCCGTCGTTCCACAGATAGGTCATGCCGGAGCCGGCATCGATCTCCCGCCATTCCTTCGGGCCCTCGAAGACGTTGGCGTAGCGCGCCTCGAACATGGCCGGCGTCAGCGAATCGCCGATCACCGTCTCGATTTCCTTGTTGGTCGGCCAGATGTCCTTCAGGAACACCGGCTGGCCGTCGCTGCCGGTGCCCAGGGGATCGTTCAGCAGATCGACCTTCAGGGAGCCGGCCAGGGCATAGGCCACCACCAGCGGCGGCGAGGCCAGGTAGTTCAGCTTCACCATCGGGTGGACGCGGCCCTCGAAGTTGCGGTTGCCCGACAGCACGGCGGCGACCGAGATGTTGCCCTTGTCGATGGCGTCGCTGATCGGCTGGTCCAGCGGGCCGGAGTTGCCGATGCAGGTGGTGCAGCCGTAGCCGACGAGGTCGAAGCCCAGGGCGTCGAGTTCCTTCTGCAGGCCGGCGGCCTCCAGATAATCGGTCACCACCTGGCTGCCGGGGGCGAGGGAGGTCTTCACCCAGGGCTTGGTCATCAGGCCCTTTTCCCGCGCCTTCTTGGCCAGCAGGCCGGCGGCGACCAGCACCGAGGGGTTGGATGTATTGGTGCAGGAGGTGATGGCGGCGATCACCACATGGGCCGGCTCGACGCTGTAGTCGCCGCCCTCCACCGGCGTTGCCGTGCCGCTGCCCATGTCGGCCAGGGCCTTATCGGCGGAGGCCGACACGCCCGATAGAGCGACCCGGTCCTGCGGGCGCTTCGGCCCGGCCAGGCTGGGTTCGACAGCGCCGAGGTCGAGTTCCAGGCTGTCGGTGAAGATCGGGTCCGGGGTCGAGGCATCGCGCCACATGCCCTGGGCCTTGGCATAGGCTTCCACCAGGGCGACGCGTTCCGGATCGCGGCTGGTGAAGGTCAGGTAGCGGATGGTTTCCTCGTCGACCGGGAAGATGCCGCAGGTGGCGCCGTACTCCGGCGCCATGTTGGCGATGGTCGCCTGATCGGCCAGGGTCAGGTGGTCCAGGCCGGGGCCGTAGAATTCCACGAACTTGCCGACCACGCCCTTGGCGCGCAGCATCTGCACCACTGTCAGCACCAGGTCGGTGGCGGTGGTGCCTTCCTTCATGGCGCCGGTCAGCTTGAAGCCGACGACCTCGGGGATCAGCATGGAAACCGGCTGGCCCAGCATGGCCGCCTCGGCCTCGATGCCGCCGACGCCCCAGCCCAGGACCGAGAGGCCGTTGACCATGGTGGTGTGGCTGTCGGTGCCGACCAGGGTGTCGGGGTAGGCGACGGTCTTGCCGTCTTCGTCCTTGGTCCAGACGACCTGGGCCAGGTTTTCAAGATTGACCTGATGGCAGATACCCGTTCCCGGCGGCACCACGCGGAAGTTGTCGAAGGCGGACTGGCCCCAGCGCAGAAAGGCGTAGCGCTCGCCGTTGCGCTCGAACTCCATGTCGACGTTCTTCTTGAAGGCATCGGGGGTGCCGAAGCTGTCGACCATGACCGAGTGGTCGATCACAAGGTCGACCGGGGACAGCGGGTTGATCTTCTTGGGATCGCCGCCCAGCTTGGTCAGCGCCTCGCGCATCGCCGCCAGATCGACCACGGCGGGCACGCCGGTGAAGTCCTGCAGCAGCACGCGGGCCGGGCGGTAGGCGATCTCGCGGTCCGAGCGCCGGTCCTTCATCCAGGCGCCGATGGCGCGGATGTCGTCGGTGGTGACGCTGTTGCCGTCTTCGAAGCGCAGCAGGTTTTCCAGCAGCACCTTCATGCAGAACGGCAGGCGCGAGACGTCGCCCAGCTCGGCCGCGGCGGCCTCCAGGCTGTAGTAGCTGTAGGTCTTGGCGCCGACGGTGAGGTCGCGGCGGGTTTTCAGGGTATCTGTGGTGGTTGGCATGAGTCTCTCTCCTTTGCCGGTCTGTCGCGCCTGATTCTTGCGGCGCTTGATCTTTGGGCCATACCCGTCGGCTGCCTGCCGTCTCATTGCGGGCCTTAACTGCTGGCCAAAGGACGGCTTGGGCTTCGAGGGCATGCCCCGCGACCGGTTGCGACCGCTCCGCGGGAGCTCACGTAATGGGATACAGCGCTAAAATAGTCATCGCAGCCCGGATGTCCACGGTAATCCGGGGGAAACCGGGGGAAATCCCCAGTGAATTCCCAGGCATTTCCGATGAGATTCCCCTGGCGGGCCGCGGCTGACGGCAAAGACTGGCACAGACAGATTGCCATCCGGTTATCGGGCCGGGCCGCTTTCGGCCGGCGCTTCTTCGCAGTGGCGTTCCCGGCGGTTGATTGTTACTAGATTGAAATCGCCGCCTGCCTTTCCGTTCCAATCGGCCTGGGGGGCTTTGATGGACAGTGTTAGTGTTTTGGATTGGGCGGCTTTGGATTGGGTTGGGGCCAACCCGGTGGTTGCCGCCGTGTTGCTCATCCTTCTGGCCCTTGTCGTGCTGGTCTTCGGTGCGATCTTCGGCCCTTTCGGCAGGGGACGGGGTAGAAGCCGGGGGCGCAACGGTCTTCGCGACGACGGCGCCGTCGTGCGGCGGCATGACAGCGGCAGTTGGGCCAAGCAGACGGACGAACCCTCGGCCACCGCGGCGGAGGCCGACAGCATCGATTCAGAAGAGCTGGTCGGGCGCCTGCTGTCCAAGCGCGTGCCGGGGGCGGTGCCTGAAGTCGATCCGGCTAACGTGACGGCGGCGCGCAGCGGGCTGCTGAAAGCCGTTGAGGCGCTCAAGGCCCGTGCCGGTCGTGATCGGGAACCGGATCGTGCCGTTACGGCCCTGCGGCATCTGGGCGGCCGGCGGCTGGCGGCGGCGGAGACGATCTTTCGCGAGATCCTGGCGGAAAAACGGCAGGAACCCTTCGATGGCCAGCTGGAGGCTGCGGCGGCGGCCCGCCACCTCGGCGCCCTCGCCGTGCTTCACGACACCGCGGCGGCCCTGGCCGCCTACGAAGCGGCGGTGGAGCTTGATTCGCAGGACGCCGGCGCCCTCACCAGCCTGGGTGAGATCTACAGCGATCTTGGTCGCCCGGACGACGCCGAGCGGACCTTCGAGCAACTGCTTCGGATCGGCGATCTGCCTGACGATGACGAAGTCCAGCGCGCCATAGCGCTGGCCAGTCTTGCCCGCATCGCCCATCAGCGCGGTGATGCCGAACGGGCCCACGATCTCTACGAGCGGTCCATGAACCTGAGCCGGGACCTCGGTCACTTCGGTCATGTTGCCCTCAATCTCGGTAACCTGGGAATTCTCTTCTATGATGAAGGCAAATACGACCTTGCGGAGGAGATGCTGACCCAGGCCCTGGCGCTTGAAGACAACCTCGGCAACGAGGCTGCGATGATCACTGCGATGAACCACATGGGGCTGGTCCACAAGGCCCGTGGCGAGCTTGAGGCGGCCCAAGGGATGTTCGAAGAAACCATCGCCGTCGCCCGCCGGCATCAGGATCGCGATGGTGAGGGCTTCGGCGTTTTCAATCTCGCCAATCTCGCCGCGCAGCGTGGCGAGCGGAAGGAGGCATCGCGCCTCTACCACCAGCTGTTGACGCTGGCGGAGGCCTCCGGCGGCGCGCAGGCCATGGCCGCGGCGCGGGCCGGTCTTGGCGATCTCGCCGAGGAAAACGGCGACCTTGAAGCGGCACGGACGCAGTGGTCTGCGGCGCGCGACCTCTACCGGCAAGCGGGCGTCGACGCGCAGGTCGCTGCCATGGACGACATGCTGGCCAAGACGCAGAGGCCGCCTGTAAAGGGTGCTTAGAGCGTTTTCGACTTGCGTCGAATCGGTTCCGGCCCGCTCCCCCTCCCGGCCACCCCCAAATATCCCATGGGCGATTATCCTGGTGGGTGGCCGGGAGGGGGAGCGGGCCGGTGCCGTCTAAACCGAAAAGAATCTAGCCCGGCGGTTTCAGAAAGGCCTGGATCGTTTCGACCGTTTGCTGCGCCTGTTCCAGATGCGGGGCATGGCCGCAGGCAGGGAGCAGGTGGGTTTCGACCGGTCCGGCCACGCTTTCGGCGATGACCTCGACCTGTGCCGGGGAGCCATAGGCGTCGTCGGCGCCCTGGACCACCAGCACCGGGGCGGTGATCCCGGGCAGTTCGGCGCGCAGCTCACAGCCGTCGAAGCCGGGCCGCAGCCAGGTCTCCGCCCAGCCGCGCCAGAGGCTGTCGGTCTTGCCGCCGTGGTACCTGGCCAGGCGCTTTCGGATCTCACGCGCAGCGGGTTCGGTATCGGCGGCACGGATGCCCGCCAGGGTGACCCCCTCCACCATCACATGGGGCGCCAGGGCGATGCAGGCGGCGGTCCTGTCGGGAAAGGCGGCGGCGAACAGCAGGGCGATGGTCGCCCCGTCGGAATGGCCGAGCAGGATCGGCCTGGTGATCCCGGCGGCGGCCAGAACGGCGGGCAGCACGATCTCGGCCTCATGGCGCAGATAGGCATTGTCGCGCGGCAGGGTCAGGGGCGTGGAGCCGCCATGGCCCTGGCGCTCGTAGATCAGCGCCGGCAGGGCGCAGGCGGCGGCGAGGTCTTCGGGAAAGGCTTTCCACTGGCCGATGGAGCCCAGCGCCTCGTGCAGGAAAACCAGGGTCGGCCCGTTGGCGCAGCCCGCCGGCTGCAGCCGCCGAGCCGCCAGGCTGAGGCCGGCAGCTTCCAGCACGAAATCTTCTGCCACCTAGAAGATGTCCCGGTTCTCGCGCACCTCGGCGCGGATGAAGTCGATGGTTTCGCGCACCCGGCGCAGCGAGACGGTGTTCTCGTGGCTGACGATCCAGAAGGTGCGGGTCAGGGAAAAGCTTTTGCGCAGGACCTGTTGCAGGCCGCTTTGCTCGCCCGCCAGAAAGTCCGGCAGGATGCAGATCCCGGCCCCGGCCAGGGTGGCGTTCAACTGGGCGATCAGGTTGGTCGAGGAGATCTGCGGCACCACCTTGCGCCCCAGGATCGGCATGTAGTCCAGCTTGGGGTCGAAGATCAGGTCCGAGATGTAGCCGATCATGGTCTGCTGTTTCAGGTCCTCCAGCTGCTTGATCGGTGGATTCTCGCTCAGGTAGTCGCTGGAGGCGTAGAGGTGCAGCTGATAATCGGTCAGCTTGGCGATCATCAGGCGGCCGGACTTGGGCCGGGTGATGGCGATGGTCACGTCGGCTTCGCGCTTGGACAGGCTGAAGATCCGCGGCATGGCCACCAGCTGCAGCTCCAGCTTGGGGTGGCGGCGCGCCAGCTTGTGGATGCGCGGGGCCAGGAAGAAGCTGCCGAAACCGTCGGGCGCCCCCAGGCGCACCACCCCGTCCAGGGATTCGTCGCGGCCCTGCACCTGGGCCTGGGCCTCCAGGGTGGTGGTTTCCATGGCCTCGGCGGAGGGCAGCAGGCGCTGGCCGACCTCGGTCAGGCTGTAGCCCTTGGGGTTGCGGTCGAAAAGCTGCGCGTCCAGCGCCGCCTCCAGGGCGTGAATGCGCCGGGCCACGGTGGCGTTGTCGACCTTCAGGCCCTTGGCCGCCGTGGTCAGCTGGCCGGAGCGGGCCACCGCCAGAAAGAACTTCAAATCGTCCCACCGCATCGGGATTCCTCCAAGCCGCGCCCTGAAGGGCCGGTAAACCTTGCCCTAAGGGGCCGGGAAGTGCAGCATGATAAGAGGCTTTCTTGCAACCATGCTCCGCCGGTCTTTGCAGAAATGCAAAATGAAAATGACAAATTGGCGGTTTTGGGCGGCCTCAGTTTGTAATAACCAGTACAGTTCAGAAAACAAAGACGCGTAAACAGGCGCGGTCGTTTCAAGGGGAGGGCTTGCGAGATGCAGGAGCTCACGCATTTTATCGGCGGTCGGCACGTCAAAGGGACGAGCGGGCGCAGCGCTGAAGTTTTCAATCCCGCCACCGGTGAGGTGGAGAAGCGCACGCCGCTGGCCAGCGTCGAAGAGCTGGGCGCCGCCGTCGCCAACGCCAAGCAGGCCCAGCCGGCCTGGGCTGCGGTGAACCCGCAGCGCCGTGCCCGGGTGATGATGAAGTTCGTCGAGCTGCTGCACCGCGACATGGACAAGCTGGCCGAGGCGCTGTCGCGCGAACACGGCAAGACCCTGCCCGACGCCAAAGGCGATATCGTCCGCGGCCTGGAAGTGGCCGAGTTCTGTTTTGGTGCGCCGCATCACCTGAAGGGTGAATACACCGGCAACGCCGGGCCGGGCATCGATATGTATTCGATCCGCCAGCCGCTGGGTGTCGTCGCCGGTATTACGCCGTTCAATTTCCCGGCGATGATCCCGATGTGGAAGTTTTGCCCGGCCATCGTCGCGGGCAACGCCTTTATCCTGAAACCCTCGGAGCGCGATCCCTCGGTGCCGCTGATGCTGGCGGAACTGATGATGGAGGCCGGGCTGCCGGCCGGCATCCTGAATGTCGTCAACGGCGACAAGGAAGCCGTCGATGCGATCCTCGACCACCCGGATATCATGGCTGTGGGCTTCGTCGGCTCCACGCCGATCGCTGAACACGTCTATTCACGGGGTTGTGCGGCGGGCAAGCGGGTGCAGTGCTTCGGCGGCGCCAAGAACCACATGATCATCATGCCCGATGCGGATATGGATCAGGCGGTCGATGCCCTGATCGGCGCCGGTTATGGCGCGGCGGGCGAGCGCTGCATGGCGATCTCGGTGGCGGTTCCCGTGGGCGAGAAGACCGCCGATGCCCTGGTCGAGCGCCTGGTGCCGAGGGTCGAGGCGCTGAAAATCGCCCCCTATACCGCCGGCGACGACGTCGATATGGGTCCCCTGGTGACCGCTGCGGCGCGCGACCGGGTCGTCGGTCTGGTGGACAGCGGCGTCGCCCAGGGCGCCGAGCTGGCGGTCGACGGCCGCGGCTTTTCCATGCAGGGCTATGAGGATGGTTTCTTCGTCGGCGGCTGCCTTTTCGACAAGGTAACCACCGAGATGGACATCTATAAGCAGGAGATTTTCGGCCCGGTGCTCTCGGTGGTGCGCAGCAAGGACTACAGCGATGCCCTGGACCTGACGATGAAGAACCCCTACGGCAACGGCACGGCGATCTTCACCCGCGACGGCGATGCGGCGCGCGATTTCTGCGACCGGGTCAACGTCGGCATGGTGGGTGTGAACGTGCCGATCCCGGTGCCGCTGGCCTACTACACCTTCGGCGGCTGGAAGGCTTCGGGCTTCGGCGATCTGAACCAGCACGGGCCCGACGGGTTCCGCTTCTACACGCGGACCAAGACCGTGACCTCGCGCTGGCCGTCCGGTGTGAAGGAAGGGGCCAACTTCTCAATCCCGACGATGGGTTGAGGAAGCGTTTCGGAAGGACCCGCAACCAGCGGGCAGGAACCGTTAGAGTATTGATTTTTCGGCCAGTAAAAGCTTAGGTAGTAAGAATTCCCGGGCGGACAAGAACCGCATGCAGACAAACAAAAAGAACCGGGAAACATGAACGGGAGGCCCAGCGGCATGATGGCAAAACCATCGACGCTGTGCGCGGGAATGACGGCCAAAGGGTTTGGCATCGGAACTGCTGCGCGCGGTACGACCGCTCCTTCAGGGAAGCGGGGTGCAGGACATGACTGAGGTTCGTCTGCCGCCGGCAGAACTCGACACCTTTCCCAAGCTGCTGGAATTCCACGCCGCGCAGCGGCCCGGCCGCCCGGCGATCCGCGAAAAGGACTTCGGCATCTGGCAGACCCATACCTGGGGCCAGGTTGCCGAAGAGGTGCGCAATCTCGCCGCCGGCCTGCTGTCCCTCGGGGTCAAGCGCGGCGACAAGGTGGCCATCGTCGGCGACAACCGTCCGCGTCTCTATTGGACCATGACGGCCGCCCAGGCGATCGGCGCCGTACCGGTGCCGCTCTATCAGGATTCGGTGGCCAAGGAGATGGCCTACGTGGTGGAGCACGCCGAGGCGCGCTTTGCCGTGGTGGAGGACCAGGAGCAGGTCGACAAGCTGCTGGAAATCCACGAAGGCTGCCCCGGCCTGACCCAGATCGTCTATGACGAAGCCCGCGGGATGCGCCACTACACCCAACCCTTCCTGCACCACTTCGATGCGGTGCAGGCCGAAGGGCGCGACTACAACAGGATCCATCCGGATTTCTATGCCGAGGAAATCGCCAGGGGGAAGGGCGCGGACCCTGCGATCATTCTCTATACCTCGGGCACCACCGGGACGCCCAAGGGCGTAATCCTCAGCTTCGACAACGTGGTCAAGACGGCGGCCAACGGCGTGAAGCTGGAGGGGCTGACCGATGCCGACGAGTCCCTGGCCTATCTGCCGATGGCCTGGGTCGGCGATCACATCTTCTCCTACGGCCAGAGCTATGTCGCCGGCTTCTGCGTCGCCTGTCCGGAATCCAGCGAGACGGTGATGCATGACATGCGCGAACTGGGGCCGACCTATTTCTTCGCGCCGCCGCGGATCTTCGAGAACATCCTGACCACGGTGATGATCCGTATGGAGGATGCGAGCTGGGTGAAGCGCGGTATCTTCCGGTACTTCATGGAAATCGCGCGCCGCTCCGGCACCAAAATCCTCGACGGCAAGCCGGTCGGCCCGGGGGAGCGGCTGCTCTATGCCCTCGGCCAGATTCTGATTTATGGGCCCCTGAAGAACACCCTGGGGTTCACCCGCATCCGTCTGGCCTATACCGCGGGTGAGGCGATCGGCCCGGATATCTTCGATTTCTATCGCTCCCTGGGCATCAACCTGAAGCAGCTCTATGGCTCCACCGAAGCCAGTGTCTTCATCACCATTCAGCCTGATGGAGAGATCGAGGCCGATACCGTAGGCAAGCCCGCTCTGGGCGTGGAGATCAAGATCGCCGACAACGGCGAGGTGATGTTCCGCGGGCCCGGCGTCTTCGTCGAGTACTTCAAGAACCCGGAGGCGACGACCGAAACCAAGACGGCCGATGGCTGGGTGCATACCGGCGATGCCGGTTTCTTCGCCGACAACGGCCATCTGAAGATCATCGACCGCGCCAAGGATGTCGGCCGGGTGAACGACGGCGGGCTCTTTGCGCCCAAGTATGTCGAGAACAAGCTGAAGTTCTTCCCCGATATCAAAGAGGCGGTGGCCTACGGGCACGAGCGCGATTTCTGCACCGCCTTCATCAACATCGATCTGGTGGCGGTGGGCAGCTGGGCGGAACGCAACAACGTCGCTTACGGCAGCTATCAGGAACTGGCGGCCAATCCCCAGGTAATCGAGATCGTCCGCGGGCACATCGAAAAGGTGAACCGCGATCTGGCCGCCGACCCGCAGCTGGCGAGCTGTCAGATCCGGCGCTTTCTGATCCTGCACAAGGAACTGGATGCCGATGACGGCGAGCTGACCCGCACCCGCAAGGTGCGCCGCCGCTTCGTTGCCGAGCGCTACGAATCCCTGATCGAGGCGCTCTATACCGGCGCCGAAACCGCCTACATCGAAACCGAGGTCACTTTCGAAGACGGCCGCAAGGGCACCATCAAGGCGGACCTGCAGGTGGTCGACGTGGGGGTTGAACCCCTGCCCGCGGCGACGATGAAGAAGGCAAGCTGATGGTGGAAACCCTGGCCTCTGAAGGCGTGGCGGAACACCAGAGCGCGCCGCGGAAGAAGATCGGCGAGACGCTTCTGCGGGCCGACAACATCACCCTTGCCTTCGGTGGCGTGAAGGCGCTGACCGATATCAGCTTCGAAGTCCGCGAACACGAGATCCTGGCGATCATCGGCCCCAACGGCGCCGGCAAGACCTCCATGCTGAACGTCATCAACGGGTTCTATCATCCGCAGCAGGGCCGCATCATGTACCTCGGCGCCGAGCGGCGGGCCATGCGCCCGCACCTGGCGGCGCGCCAGGGTATCGCCCGGACCTTTCAGAACGTGGCGCTGTTCAAGGGCATGTCGACCCTCGACAACATCATGACCGGGCGTGTCCTGAAGATGAAAAGCAACATCTTCCAGCAGGCCATCTTCTGGGGCGCCAACCAGCGCGAGGAGATCGCCCATCGCGAGGTGGTTGAGAAGATCATCGACTTCCTGGAGATCGAGGCGATCCGCAAGACCCCGGTGGGGCGTCTGCCTTATGGCCTGCAAAAGCGCGTCGAGCTGGCGCGAGCGCTCGCCATGGAGCCCAAGCTGCTGCTGCTCGACGAACCCATGGCCGGCATGAACGTGGAGGAGAAGGAGGATATGTGCCGCTTCATCCTCGACGTGAACGACGAGTTCGGCACCACCATCGCCCTCATCGAACACGACATGGGGGTGGTGATGGACATCTCGGACCGTGTGGTGGTGCTGGACTACGGCCGCAAGCTGGCCGACGGCACCCCGGACGAGGTGCGCGCCAATCAAGACGTCATCGATGCCTATCTCGGCGTCAGTCATTAGGAGGGGGCAGAGATGAACCCGACAGCCCTGCGTTTTGGCATCTGGATCGTTGCCACGCCGCTTTTGATCGCCGCCCTGGGCCTCGGCTTTCAAGGCCTGGCCGCCGTTGATTCATCGCTGTTCTTCGCCTGGGGTTATTTCATCGAGGTGCTGATCGCCGGCCTGCTGCAGGGGGTCATGTATTCCCTGGTGGCGCTGGGCTTCGTGCTGATCTTCAAGGCCTCCGGCATCTTCAATTTCGCCCAGGGCTCGATGGTGCTCTTCGCGGCCTTGACCATGGTCGGCTTCATCGAGATGGGCCTGCACTGGACCCTGGCTTTCATCGTCACCGCCGGTGTCATGGTGCTGCTCGCCCTGGTGATCGAGCGGGTCGTCCTGCGGCCCCTGGTGAACCAGCCGCACATCATTCTTTTCATGGCCACCATCGGCATCTTCTATTTCCTCGACGGTTTCGGGCAGACGCTCTGGGGCTCCGACGTGAAGGTACTGGATATCGGCATTTCGAAAGCGCCGATCATCATCGCCGAAGGTATTTTCGAAAACGGCCTGCTGATCAATTCCTTCGATCTGGTGGCGGCCCTGGTCGGCGCGGTGCTGGTGGCGGTGCTGGCGATCTTTTTCCAGTACACCCGGGTCGGCCGCGCCCTGCGCGCGGTGGCCGACGATCATCAGGCGGCGCTTTCGGTGGGCATCCCGCTGAAGACCATCTGGGCCATCGTCTGGTCGGTCGCCGGCATCGTCGCGCTGGTCGCCGGCATCATGTGGGGCTCCAAGGCCGGGGTGCAGTTCTCCCTGGCGCTGATCGCGCTGAAGGCCCTGCCGGTGCTGATCCTCGGCGGCTTTACCTCGATCCCCGGGGCGATCATCGGCGGCCTTATCATCGGCGCCGGCGAGCAGGTGGCGGAGGTTTTCCTGGGGCCGCTCTTCGGCGGCGCCATTCAGGACTGGTTCGCCTACATGTTGGCCCTGGTCTTCCTGCTGTTCCGGCCCCAGGGTCTGTTCGGCGAAAAAATCATCGAGCGGATATAGGACGGGCCGGAAACCATGCTCTATCGCGAAGCCGGACAGTTCAAAACCAGTTATGGCGCCGATCAGGCGATCTTCCCGATCCGCCAGGACCAGATCGCCATCGCCCTGATGGCCGCGCTTGCGGTGCTGGCGGTGCCGGCGCTGGCCAGCGAGTACTTCCTGGAAACCATCTTCGTGCCTTTCCTGGTTTTCGCCATGGCGGCGCTGGGCCTCAATATCCTGACCGGTTACTGCGGGCAGCTGTCGCTGGGCACCGGCGGCTTCATGGCCTGCGGCGCGTTCTTCTCCTACAAGCTGACCGTCGCCTTTCCGGAACTGCACATCGTCCTGGTCTTCCTGCTGGCCGGTTTCGGGACGGCCGGGGTCGGCGTGCTCTTCGGGCTGCCGTCCCTGCGCATCAAGGGTTTCTACCTGGCGGTGGCGACCCTGGCAGCCCAGTTCTTCCTGGTCTGGATGTTCAACAAGTTCGACTGGTGGACCAATTACAGCTCCTCCGGCGTGATCTCGGCGCCGCCGCGCGAGCTTTTCCCCGGCATCTTCATCACCGGCACCCAGGCGGACCCGGTCACCAAGTACCTTTTCCTGCTCGGCTTCGTCGCGCTGCTGGCGCTGGTCGCCAAGAACCTGGTGCGCAGCCGCATCGGCCGCACCTGGATGGCGATCCGCGATATGGACATCGCCGCGGAGATCATCGGCATCCGCCCGCTCTGGGCGAAGCTCTCGGCCTTTGCCGTCAGCTCGTTTTACATCGGCATCTCCGGCGCGCTCTGGGCCTTCGTCTACACCGGCTCGGTCGAGGCCCTGGCCTTTGAGATCAACCGCTCCTTCCAGGTGCTGTTCATGATCATCATCGGCGGGCTGGGCTCGATCCTCGGCTCCTTCCTCGGCGCAGCCTTCATCGTGCTTCTGCCGATTCTCCTGAACAACGGCATGCTGGCGGTCGATCCGACGATCTCCACGGCGCTGGTGTCGCATATCGAGTTCATGATTTTCGGAGCGCTGATCATCTTCTTCCTGATCGTCGAGCCGCACGGCCTGGCCAGGCTCTGGCAGATCGCCAAGGAGAAACTGCGTCTCTGGCCCTTCCCTTACTAGGGACGGCGCCCAAGTGTTTGGTAAGGCCGGGGCCTCGGCGGTTCCCCGGCACAAAGAAAAGGCAATCCGCCAAGGGCGAGAAAGACATCGCCCGTTGAACGTAAACAAGGGAGGTTTAGACGGATGAATTTCAAGGCTCTCGGTTTGGCCGCGCTGGGCGCGGCAGCCATGGCGACCGCTGCGGCTTTTCCCGCCAGCGCCGCCGACAAGCAGTTCGTGCCCGGGCTGATGTACCGCTCGGGCCCCTATGCGCCGAACGGCATTCCCTTCGCCAACGGCTTCAGCGACTATTTCCGGATGATCAACGCCAAGGGCGGGATCAACGGCGTGATGATCGAATACGAGGAATGCGACACCGCGTACAACAACGACCGCGGCGTCGAATGCTACGAGCGACTGAAGCGCCCCGGCGCGGCGGCGATCACGCCGCTCTCCACCGGCATCACCTATGCCCTGATCGACCGGGCGACGGCCGATAAGATTCCCGTGCTCTCCATGGGTTACGGGCGCACCGCCGGTTCCGACGGTACGGTCTTCCCCTATGTCTTCACGCTGCCGGCGACCTATTGGTCCGGCGCCGACGTGATCGTGAACTACATCGCCCAGAAAGAAGGCGGCTACGACAAGCTGAAGGGCAAGAAGATCGCCCTGGTCTATCACGACTCCGCCTATGGCAAGGAGCCGATTGGCACGCTTGAGGCGCTGGCCGAGAAGCACGGTTTCTCGTTCCATCCCTTCCCGGTTGCCCATCCCGGCCTGGAACAGAAGGCCACCTGGCTGCAGATCGGCCGTCAGGTGCGTCCTGACTGGACCGCCATGTGGGGCTGGGGCGTGATGAACTCCACGGCGATCAAGGAAGCGGCCGCCGTCGGCTATCCGATGGAGAAGTTCATCGGCATCTGGTGGTCCGGCTCCGAGCAGGATGTTACCCCGGCGGGCGCCCAGGCGGTCGGCTACAAGTCGCTGAACTTCCACGGCACCGGCACCGACTTTCCGGCGATCCAGGACATCCTGAAGCTGGTCCACGATGCCGGCAACGGCACCGGCCCGCGTGAAGAGGTCGGCACCGTGCTCTACAATCGCGGCGTGATGAACGCGGCGGTGATCAGCGAGGCGATCCTGACCGCCCAGGGCATGCATGGTGAGAAGCCGCTGACCGGCGAACAGATCCGCGACGGCTTCGAGGCCCTGAACATCGACGAGGCCCGACTGCAGGCCAAGGGTATGGCCGGCTTCATGGAGCCGATCAAGATCACCTGCGCTGATCATGAAGGCACCGGCCGCGCTTATGTGCAGCAGTGGGACGGTTCCGCCTGGACGGCGGTTTCCGAATGGGTCGAGCCGAACCGTGAAGGTCTGCTGCGGCCGATGATCGAAAAAGCCGCCGCCGACTACGCGGCAGAGAAGGGGATCACCCCCCGTGACTGCAACTAGGCGATCCTAAGCGTAAAGATCGGAGAACAGAGGGTTGCGAGGGGGCGGTCGCCGGTGGCTGTCCCCCAGCGCCTTCTCAAGACGCGGCGTCAGAAAGTCTAGCGAAGAACCCGATGCGTATTGCGAAGCTGGAGCCGAAGAGACCATGAGCGAAGCCCTGGACCTGCAGAACGAAACCCGGCCCGATACGGCGGCGCCGGTTCTCGCGGTGAACAATATCGAGGTGATCTACGATCACGTGATCCTGGTGTTGAAAGGTGTCTCGCTGGAGGTGCCGCTCGGCGGCATCGTGGCCCTGCTGGGGGCCAACGGCGCCGGCAAGACGACCACCCTGAAAGCGATTTCCAACCTGCTGCGCGCCGAGCGCGGCGAGGTCACCAAGGGGTCCATTGAATTCGAGGGTGCGCGGGTCGACGCGCTGACCCCCAACGATCTGGTGAAGACCGGCGTGGTGCAGGTGATGGAAGGGCGCCACTGCTTCGAACACCTGACCATCGAAGAGAACCTGATGACCGGCGCCTACACCCGTCGCGACGGGCGCGGTGCGGTCGCTGCCGACCTGGAGCTGGTCTACGACTATTTCCCGCGGCTGCGCGAACGCCGTGGCTCCATGGCCGGCTATACCTCCGGCGGCGAACAGCAGATGTGCGCCATCGGCCGGGCCTTGATGTGCCGGCCCAAGATGATCCTGCTCGACGAACCCTCCATGGGTCTCGCCCCGCAGCTCGTCGAAGTGATCTTCGAAACGGTGAAGCGGCTGAACGAGCAGGAAGGCGTCTCCTTCCTGCTGGCCGAGCAGAATACCAACGTGGCGCTGCGCTACGCGCGCTACGGCTACATCCTGGAAAGCGGCCGCGTGGTGCTGGACGGCGATGCCGAGAAACTGCGCGAGAACGAGGACGTGAAGGAATTCTATCTCGGTCTCTCCTCCAGCGGGCGCAAGTCCTACCGCGACGTGAAGCACTACAAGCGCCGCAAGCGCTGGCTCTAGGGTTTTCTCCATGGACAATTACGACGATCTCGAGACCCGCTCGCCTGAGGCGCGCGAAGCGGCCTTGATGGCTGCCCTGCCGGGCACTGTCGCGCAGGCAAAGGAAAAGGCCGGGGGCTTCGGCGACATCCTGGCCGAGGTTGACCCCGTCGCGGTTACGGACCGGGCCGCGCTGGCCGCCCTGCCGGTGACCCGCAAGTCGGATCTGATCGAACGCCAGCAGGCTGTGCCGCCCTTCGGCGGTCTGGCGGCGCTCGCCCCCGGAGAGACGGCGCACATTTTCATGTCGCCCGGCCCGATCTATGAGTTCGAGACCGCGCGTAAGGGCTTCTGGCGCCTGGAGCGCGCCCTCTTCGCCGCCGGCTTTCGCGCCGGCGACATCGTGCACAACTGCTTTGCCTATCACCTGACCCCCGGCGGCTGGATGCTGGACGGTGCGGCCCGCGGCCTCGGCTGTGCGGTCATTCCCGGCGGTGTCGGCAACAGCGAGCACCAGGTCCAGGCCATCGCCCATCTGCGCCCCTCCGCCTATACCGGCACGCCTGATTTCCTGAAGGTGCTGCTCGACAAGGGCGACGAGCTGGGCCTCGATTGCAGCTCCATCACCCGGGCGCTGGTCTCCGGCGGCGCGCTGTTTCCCGAGATGCGTCAGGCCTATGCGGACCGCGGCGTTGCCGTGCTGCAGTGCTATGCGACGGCGGACCTGGGCCTCATTGCCTATGAGTCGGAAGCCCGCGAGGGCATGATCCTGGACGAGGAGATTATCGTCGAGATCCTGCGCCCCGGCACCGGCGATCCGCTGCCCGAGGGCGAGGTCGGCGAGGTGGTGGTGACCACCCTGAACCCGGACTATCCGCTGGTGCGCTTTGCCACCGGTGACCTCTCGGCGATCCTGCCGGGGACCAGCCCCTGCGGGCGGACCGCGCCGCGCATCAAGGGCTGGCTGGGCCGCGCCGACCAGGCGACCAAGGTGAAGGGCATGTTCGTCCAACCGGGCCAGGTGGCGGCGGTGCTGAAGCGTCACGGCGAGATCGGCCGCGCCCGCCTGGTGGTCACCCGCGACGGCGACAGCGACGCCATGACCCTGCAGTGCGAAGTCGAGACCGCAGATGATGCCGGCCTGATCGCCGCCATCGCAGAGAGCCTGCAGGCCTGCTGCAAGCTGAAGGGCGCGGTCGAGGCCGTCGCCCCCGGCAGTCTGCCCAACGACGGCAAGATCATCGACGACCAGCGCAGCTACAGTTAGGCGCTCTCCTAATCTAGCCGCCTCGCACCGCCGGTCATCCCGGACTTGATCCGGGATCCATGCTTCCGCCCGCCCGGACACTTCCGATAGTAATCGCGCTTGTCGCTGCCATGGACCCCGGATCAAGTCCGGGGTGACGTGCGGGAAGCGGGGCCGTCGATGCGATGTGATCGAGGTCTGTGCAAACGACGGCGACCATAGGCCTGCCTGGGTTGACTTCACATCCGGCCGACTCAAGAAAGAAATCATAATCTCGCCCCATTTGCGGCCAGATCAAACCGCAATCGCTGCCTAACTTCATAGCCACGGAGACTTCCCCTCTCTGTCGAGGAGGCCAGCGATCCTCGAGATTATTGCCCCTTAAACGCTGGCAACTACGGGGGCGGCCATGTGCCCCGACCAAGCGTGGCCGCCCCAAATTTTCCGAAAGCTCCACTTACGGGCGGTCGCGTACCCCAGGTCTAATGGGGCCCCAAGCCAAGCGGGACCGCCCGCTTTTCTTTCCAGAAAATTGAAATTCGCGCGTTGTGCCGCCCTCAAAAGCTGCAGGGCTACCCCTTTTGCTCGGCATCTTATCGTAAGCGCCATTGACGCTTTCACTAGATGGCGGCGAGAATTGCGGTATCTGCCTGTTGGGGCATTTCAACCAAGCCGTTGTCTGCGGTCATGTGGTCTGCGGCCATGGGGGGTGGCATGGCAATGTTCGCGGCGGCCTGCTCGCTGGGTCTTCTAACGGGGCTGCTTATCGGGCTTTCAACGTCCGGGGTTACCGGTTCCGTCGTTTCCGCTGTTTTGGCGATGGCCGCCGGCGTGGTCGCCCTGACCGGGGTGAAGAACCCCTTTCTGCCCAAGGGCGAGAGCGCGGCGCAGCGCACGCCCGGCCACAACTGGGCGGTCACCGCCTTTGCCCTGATGACCATCGTCGGCCTGGGCAGCGGCCTCTGGGCGCGGACCCACGATCTTCTGTCACCGACGCCGCGGGAGATTGCCGCCCGGTGGCAGGCCATCGGCCTTGCCCCGGAGGTGGCGCGGCGCATCGCGGTGTCGCAGTTGAGCGGCCTCAGCCTCACCGCTGATGGCGGGCTGAAGTCCGAATCGCCCGAGCTCGCCCGCAAGACCGCCAGCGTGCTGTTCTCCGACGATGCCGGTGAAGCCTGCCAAAGAACCGATCCGTCGCGGGCCCCCGATGCCGCGGAGGCGCGCAACGCCTGGTCCCTGGCCCCAGCCCCCTGGCCCGCCCTGGCCGCGACCCTGTCGGCGGCGCCCAGGCAAACCCTTCAGGTCGTCTGGTCCGGTCTCTGTGAGGAACAGCGATGACAAGAGCCATAGCAACGATGATCCTTGCCGGCGCCTTTCTTGGCGTCGGGGCCCTGCCATCCTGGTCGAAGCCGTCGGCCGACATCGTGCGTGCCGCCGCGACCTCCGTTGTGCGGGTGACGGCGGAGGGTTGTCCGGGCGCGCAAGGCTCGCGGGTCGGCTCCGGCTTCGTCTGGCCCGATCCCACGACGGTCGTTACCGCCCTGCATGTGGTGGCGGACTGTCAGACTCTCACGGTCGACTACGTCGAAGCGGGGGTGCAGCGCCGGGCGCAGGCAACCAAGTCCCTGCGGCGTGCCGATCTGGCGCTGCTCACGGTCGACGACCCGCCGGCCGTGCGGGCGCTGTCAGCCACGGCGACGGCAGCGGAGCAGGAGGAACTGGCCGCCATCGGCCTGCCGCTCAACGTGCGCAACTGGCAGGAAACCTACGGATCGCGCGCCCTCAACGTGAAGAAGCTGAGCGATATCCTGAACGATACGGCCCGTCGCCAGATCGAAAGTCTGGGTGCCCCGGCCATCGAACTGGAGATCTTTCGCCTGACCGCGGTGGTGAAGCCCGGCTCTTCGGGCGGCCCGGTCATCAACGCCAGGGGGGCGGTGGTGGGCGTGGTCGACGGCGGCCTGGACGGCGGTGCTTCCTCGCTCAACTGGGCGGTTCCCGCGCACCTTCTTCAGGAACTGGTGGCGAGCAGCACCAACGATGCCAACGTCGGCCTCGGCCCGGCCGCCGAAACGGTCTTCGCCTTTTCGGTGCCGGAGACCGCGCAGGCGGCGGCGGAGGTGAACCGGGACATGGCCTGTGGCGGGCGCAGCTATTTCCATCTGGCGACGCGCAGCCTCGACGAAATCGTCGATTCCATGCAGACGCCGGGCACGCTCGACGATCCCCAGGGTTTCGTCCAGGTCGTTGCCGCCCTGGCCGCCGTGGTGCCGGAGAACGATCTCGCGGCGCTGCGCTTCGATCTCTTTGTGGATTCAGAGACCGGTGCGACGGTGGCGGTGCCGGAGACCATGCCGCTCAGCGACGGCGACGGTTTTTGTGCCGCTGAATCGGAGGAGGGCGACATCGCCCTGATCTTTCAGGGTCTGGTCTTCAACCCGGCTGTCACGAATGTCGATTTCGTCTCGAACCAGTTCGTCTTCGATGTCAGCCAGGGGCTCGGTTTTACCAACTGCCAGGCCGATCCGAGCTTTTCGCAGATGACGCCGCATGCCCGCGTCGACGGTCTGCTGGCGCGGCGTTTCGCGGCCCTCTGCCATCACCTTCCCAGCGGCGAACAGGCCTACAACTTCGTTGCCCATCTCGGGCGGTTGAATTCCTATCTCGGGATCGTGGCCGTCAACGGCGAGTTCTACGACACCGGCGTGGGCGGCGACCCGGATATCACCCGCGACTGGGCCGCTGCGGCCCTGGCGGTGATCATCTCTACCTATCAGATTTGATGCGCTATCCCGCCGCGGCCTGCGGCAGGGCTTCTTCTTCGGACGTCTCCGAGGGCGCTTGTGTAGCCGGCTGCGCGACGATCCGATAGGCGGGCAGGCGCAGGGTGACCGTGGTGCCCTCGTCCAACTCGCTTTGCAGATCCAGGGTGCCGCCGTGCAGTTCGACCAGTGCCTTGGCAAGCGGCAGACCGAGGCCGGTGCCCTGTGGTTTGCAGTCGTTTTCGACCTGACCGAAAACCGAGAGCGCAAGGGGGATGTCCGCGCGGGCGATACCGACGCCGTTGTCGATGGCCTGGAAGACGATACCGCTGCCCTCGGTGGCCCAGCAGCGCAGGCTGACCCGGCCGTCCCGGGGGGTGAACTTCACCGCGTTCGACAACAGGTTGACGAGGACTTGGGTCAGCCGCCGCTTGTCGGCCCTGATCGCCGGCAGGCTCTCGGGATAGTCGAAGGTCAGGGTCACCCCGGCCTCCTCGGCGAGGCCTTCGACAATCATGCGGACGCCGTCGAACAGCAGATCGGCGGGGATATCCTGCTCCCGCAGGGTCTCGCGGCCGGACTCGACTTTTGAAAGATCGAGAATGTCGTTGACGATGTCCAGAACGTGGCGGCCCGATTCCCGGATGTCGGTGGCGTAGTGGCAGTATTTTTCATTGCCGATGGGCCCCATGGCCTGCTGCTCGATCATCTCGGCAAATCCGATGATGGCGCTGAGCGGTGTGCGCAGTTCGTGGCTCATCATGGTGAGGAAGGTCGATTTGGCCTGATTGGCGCGGTCCGCGCGGTTGGCTCTGTCGCGGGCCTGGCTGAGACTTTCCAGCGTCTCTTCCATTTCGCTTTCAGCGCCCTCAACCGCCTTCTGTGCCGTCAGGACGCCTTGCTCCGGGGTGTCGCCGGCAGGTGTCTGCCGGACTGCCAGGTCGCGGATCTGGCGGGCCTGGCGCAGCGAGAGCACCAACTGGGCGGCGACGAGCAGCGCAAGCACCGCAAGCCCGCCGCCGAGCAGCGCGATCCAGGCCTGCGGCAATTCCATAGGCAACTGCGTCACGAGGAGGCTGCCCGGCTGTTCAGGGCTGCCTGCTGTTGTGCAGTCTGTGGCACGCCGATGTCGGCCGCCACGTTCTGCCCGTGCTTCCAGCCTTCCTTGAACTGACTTTGATTGACGATACGCTCGTAGTTGTCGAGCAGCGCGTCGATTTCCTTGCGGTCGACGAAGTCGGTTCGATAGACAAGATTGCGCAGCAGGCGACTGAAGCGTCCGTCCCGCGCCGGGTCATGCTTCACATAGGAGTTGAGCAGTCCCACCAGATAGCCAAAGCGATAGAACGTCTCGTCCTTCTCGCTGAAGGCCTCGTTGGTTGCCTTGATGAAGGTCGCGATCAGATCGAGGGTGGCGTTCTCGCCGGCAATTTCGTCGGCGGCCTTCGCGGTGTTGAGGCTGGCATCCTCGGCCGATAAAGACTTCAGTTCCTTGATCGCTTTCTTGCGGCGCTCGGTACCGTCATCCGACGACCCTTTGCGCGCCCAATACTGAACCCGTTCGACGATTTCGGCCATCGGCGCCGACTTGACGAGATAGTCGTCGCCGCCGGCATTGAGACATTCGAGAATGGTGTCCGGGCTGTCCAGGGCGGTCAGGAACAGAATAGGGCAGGGCCGCAGTCCCTGCATCTTGCGAATCCTGGCGCAGGTCTCGATACCGTCCATGCGCGGCATCATGACGTCGAGGATAATCAACTGCGGATTGACGATCTTGTGGAGCAGGCTGATGGCCTTCTCGCCGTCGCTGGCATGCATGACCTTGAAACCGGCGGCCTGGAACATCTCCGAATAGAGATGCCGCAGTTTATCGTTGTCTTCGGCGATGATAATGGGTCTTACAGACACTCAGACTGCCCCGTTTACAATGGCTTCTGCGCTGGGTTTCAGCGTTGGCAATCTGCCCGAACAGGATTAATAATCAGTTTCGCCTAGTTATTTTGCCTAGGATCGAATTCAGGGTCGGTGGCGCTCTGTTGTGCGGGGGCGGCGATCTGCTATACCGGCCGCTACTCTCTCCCTAGAGCAGACCCTGGTCGATGGATCGACCAGGGTCTGCTCTAACTGTTTGATTTCGATCGGATTCACATGTTTAGTCGCAACCACACAGTGGTTCCGTCTAAACATGATCCGATCTAAGGCTCGATTCCGCGACATGGCGCTCTTTGAAGCACGTAATCTGGATTGCCGGCGCGGCGGCCGGGATGTCTTCGCAGGGCTGTCGTTCTCCCTGCCAGCCGGCGGTGCGCTGCTTCTGACCGGGGCCAACGGGACCGGAAAGTCGAGCCTGCTGCGGCTTTTGGCCGGGTTGCTGCGCCCTGTCGGCGGCGCGATCCTTTGGGACGGGCAGCCGATTGACGCGGAGCCCGGCGACCATGCCGCGCGGCTCCATTACCTCGGCCATCTGGACGCGGTGAAGCCGGTGCTCAGCGCCAAGGAGAATCTGCGCTTCTGGGCCGCCTTGCGGGGCCGGGCCGCCAGTATCGAGCCGGCGCTCGACCACTTTGCTCTCTCCGCCCTGGCCGATATCCCCGGACGGCTGCTTTCCGCCGGTCAACACCGCCGCCTTGCCCTGGCGCGGCTGCTGGCCAGCCCGGCGGAGCTCTGGCTGCTGGATGAGCCCTCGGTCGGCCTCGATCATGCCTCGGTCGGCAAGCTGGCCGAGGCCATTGCAAAGCACCGGGCCGGGGGCGGCCGGGTCGTGGTCGCCACCCACATGGCCCTGGATATGCCGGGGGCCGAACCCCTGTCGCTGGACGCCCTGGCGCCGCCGCCGCTGCCGGAGATGGTTTGGTGAGCGGCCTTGTCCTGATCGTCGGGCGCGACCTGCGCCTCGCCCTGCGCCAGTCCGCCGATGCCTGGCTGGCGGTGCTGTTTTTCGTTCTCACCGGCGCGCTCTTTCCCTTCGGCATCGGGCCGGAGCCCAGCCTGCTGAAACTCATCGCCCCGGGGGTGATCTGGGTGGTGGCATTGCTGGCGGTGCTGTTGTCGCTGGAACGTCTCTTCCTGGCCGACTACGAAGACGGCAGCCTGGAACAACTGCTGCTCTCGCCGCTGCCGCTGGAACTGGCGATCCTCGGCAAGGTGTTGGCCCACTGGCTGACCACCGGCCTGCCGCTGATTGCCGCCGCGCCGCTGCTGGCGGTGCTGTTCAACATGGATATGGCGGGCCTGGGGGTCCTTTTACTGGCCATGCTGCTGGGCACCCCGATCCTCAGCCTGATCGGCGCCATCGGGGCGGCGCTGACCCTGGGCGCAAGGCGCGGCGGGGTGCTGATCCCCCTGCTGGTCCTGCCGCTTTACATTCCCGCGCTGATTTTCGGGGTCGGGGCAACGGATGCCGCCCTGGCCGGCCTGTCGGCCCGGCCCGACTTGATGCTGCTGGCGGCGCTTTTGCTGGTTATGCTGGTGATAACACCGCTGGCCGGTGCTGCGGCCCTGCGCCAGGCGCTGGAGTAGCTCTGGGCGGCGGGCTATGGCGAGGCTGGAATGATCTTCGTCAAGGCACTACCTATGGAGAAAGACTAGGACAGGGACATGCACCGTTTCGCCAATCCGGCCCGATTTACGCGCATCGCCGACCGCGTGCTGCCTTTTGTGGCGGTCGCGGCCCTGGCATCGCTTGGAATCGGCTTCTATCTCGCGCTTTTCGTGGCCCCGGGCGACTACCAGCAGGGCGAAAGCGTGCGGATCATGTATGTCCACGTGCCCTCGGCCTGGATGGCGATGTTCATCTATGTCGCCATCGCCGTGGCCAGCGCCGTGGCCCTGGTCTGGCGCCACCCGCTGGCCGATCTGGCGGCCAAGGCCTCGGCGCCCATCGGGGCCGGTTTCGCCTTCCTGACCCTGGCCACCGGCTCCCTCTGGGGGCGGCCCATGTGGGGCACCTGGTGGGAATGGGACGGGCGGCTTACCTCCATGCTGATCCTGTTTTTCCTCTACCTCGGCCATATCGCGTTGATGCACGCTTTCGAGGACCAGCAGCGCGGCTACCGCGCCGCGGCGGTTCTGGCCCTGGTCGGGGTGATCAACATTCCGATCATCAAGTTCTCGGTGGACTGGTGGTCGACGCTGCATCAGCCGGCTTCGGTGCTGCGTCTGGACGGCCCGACGATCCATGCCTCGATGCTCTGGCCGCTGCTGATCACCGCCCTGGGCTTCAAGCTTTACTATCTGGTGCTGGTCCTGTTGCGGATCAAAAGCGAGTTGATCGCGGCCCGTCTGCGGGCCCTGGACCTGGCGAAACTGTCGGCAACCTGAGGATTACCGGATGGGGATTGCGGGGTTTTCTGGCGTGACGCTGCGCTCTTCGGTCGCACTCACGCAAATGTAACTGACGCAGGCGGGCGGAAACCTTAGATTTGCCGGCAAGAGACGACCAAAGCAAAAAAACCCGGCAACGCATGACCGGGCCCATGGCAAACGGCCATTGGAAGAAGGATGACGGAGATCGCAGCGTTTTTTGATATGGGTGGTTATGCAGCCTTCGTCTGGCCCTCGCTCGGCCTGACGCTGGTGATCATGCTCGGCCTGCTGCTGCAGACCCTGCGCCAGCTCCGGGTACGCCAGCGCCGCCTGGCCGATCTGGAGGCCCAGGGCGCTCAGCGTTTCCGCCGCCAGCCCGGCGCCCAGACCAGCACGACGGGTCGGCAGTCATGACCCGCAAGCGCCGCCGGCTCTACATACTCTCGGCCGCTCTGCTGATTTTCGGCGGTGCGGCGGCTTTGGTGCTCACCGCCCTGGACGAGAACCTGGACCATTTCAGAAGTCCGACCCAACTGATCGCCGAACCGCCGGCGCCGGAGCGCGGCATCCGCCTGGGCGGTCTGGTCGAGGAAGGTACGGTGGAGCGTTCCGTCGACGGCCTTTCGGTGACCTTCCGGGTAACCGATCTCGCCGAGTCGGTTGCGGTCAGCTACACCGGGATTCTGCCGGATCTGTTTCGTGAAGGGCAGGGTGTGGTGACCACCGGCAGCCTGCTGCCCGACGGCACCTTTGCCGCGCGCGAAGTGCTGGCCAAGCATGACGAAACCTATATGCCGCGTGAGGTGGTCGACGCCCTGAAGGCCTCCGGACAATGGCGTGACGACGAAACGGGCCACAGCGAAAGCCTTACACAATGATCGCCGAACTCGGACACTTCGCCCTCATCCTGGCGCTTCTGGCAGCGGTCGTACAGGGCAGCCTGCCGATGATCGGCGCGGCGCGCGGCAACGCCGCCTGGATGGCCGTGGCCCAGCCGGCGGCCGTCCTGCAGGTGGTTTTGGTGGCGCTGTCTTTCGCGGCGCTGACCTACGTCTACGTGGTCTCCGACTTCACGGTGATCAACGTGGTCGAAAACTCCCACTCCGCCAAGCCGATGCTCTACAAGGTGACCGGCGTCTGGGGTAACCATGAGGGCTCCATGATCTTGTGGATCCTGATCCTGGCGCTTTTCGGCTCCATGGTGGCGCTCTTCGGCAGCAACCTGCCGCCCAGCCTGCGCGCGCGGGTGCTGGGGGTGCAGGCCTGGATCGGCATCGGCTTCCTGCTGTTCACCCTGCTGACCTCCAATCCCTTTCTGCGGGTTTTCCCGGCGCCGCCGGACGGGCGTGACCTGAACCCGCTGCTGCAGGACCCGGGCCTCGCCTTTCACCCGCCCCTGCTCTATGCCGGCTACGTCGGCTTCTCGATGGCGTTTTCCTTTGCCATTGCCGCCTTGATCGAGGGCAAGCTGGATGCCGCCTGGGCGCGCTGGGTTCGGCCCTGGACCCTGCTGGCCTGGGCCTTCCTGACCGCCGGGATCGCGCTGGGGTCCTGGTGGGCCTATTACGAGCTGGGCTGGGGCGGCTGGTGGTTCTGGGACCCGGTGGAAAACGTTTCCTTCATGCCCTGGCTGCTCGGCACGGCGCTGCTGCACTCGGCCATCGTGGTGGAAAAGCGCGACGCCCTGAAGGTCTGGACGGTGCTGCTGGCGATCCTCACCTTCTCGCTCTCGCTGATGGGCACCTTCATCGTCCGCTCCGGGCTGCTGACCTCGGTGCATGCCTTCGCCACCGATCCGGAGCGCGGCTTTTTCATCCTCGTCCTGCTGCTCATCACCATCGGCGGCTCACTGATGCTCTTTGCCCTGCGCGCGCCGGTGCTGAAACCCGGCGGCCTCTTCTCCCCGGTCAGCCGTGAGGGTGGCATGGTCATCAACAATCTCCTTCTGGCCGCGGGTTGCGCTACGGTCTTTCTCGGCACGCTCTATCCGCTGTTCCTGGAGGCCGTCGACGGCAGCAAGGTCTCCGTCGGCCCGCCGTTCTTCAACGCCACCTTCGTACCCTTGATGGTGCCGCTGCTCTTTCTCATGGCCTTCGGCCCCCTGATGCCCTGGAAGCGCGCCGATCTGGCCGGTGTCCTCTCTCGGCTGAAGCTGGCCGCCCTGGGCGCGGTCGTCGCGGCCGGCATCACGCTTTACATGGAACAGGGCGGCCCGATCCTGGCCGTGGCCGCCATGGGGCTTGCCGGCTGGTTGTTTGTGGCGAGCCTGGTAGAATGGGGCGACCGCATCAAACTGTTCCGCGTGCCGCTGGGGGACTCCTGGCGCCGCGCACGCAATCTGCCGCGCTCCTCCCACGGCATGACCCTGGCCCATTCCGGCATGGCCATCGCCGCCGCCGGGATGATCGGCGCTTCAGTCTGGAACCTCGAGGAGGTGCGTAACCTGCGCCCCGGCGAAAGCATGGAGGTGGCCGGCTACAGCTATCGCCTGGAGGGTGTCGCGCAGCTGCAGGGGCCGAACTACCTGTCTGACATGGCGACCATCAGCGTCACCCGCGACGGCCTGCCGGTGGCTGTGCTGACACCAGAAAAGCGTCTCTATCCCGTGCAGAACATGCCGACCACCGAGGCCGGCATCCACACCACCTGGGTCTCCGATCTCTATGCGGTGATCGGCGATTCCGACGGCCGGGGCGGTTGGGCCGTCAGGATCTTCCATGAACCCCTGGTGCCCTGGATCTGGCTTGGTTCTCTGGTGATGGTGCTCGGCGGCCTTGTCTCCCTGAGCGACCGGCGCCTGCGCGTCGGTGCACCGAGCCGTCAGGCCAAGGCCAAGGCGGCGCCCGCGGGCGGCCATCCCGCGGCTGCCGAGTAGGGGGCAGGATGACCCAGCGCCTTCTGTTTCTTTTGCCGGTGCTGCTGTTTGTGGTGCTGGCCGGCTACTTCCTCTGGGGGCTCTCGCCGGATCGCGACCCCCAGGCCCTGCCCTCGGCGATGATCGACAATCCGACGCCTGATTTCGACCTGCCGCCGGTGCCGGGCCTCGACCAACCCGGGTTTGCCTCTGCCGACCTTGGCAAGGGTGAGGTGGTGATGGTGAACTTCTTTGCCTCCTGGTGCGTGCCCTGCCGGGCCGAACATCCCTATCTGACCGATCTGGCGGAACAGACCGGCGTGCCGCTTTACGGCATCAATCATCGCGACAAGCCGGAAGCCGCCGCCGCCTGGTTGGCGGAACTGGGCAACCCCTACAGCCGTATCGGCGCCGACGCCGGGCGCGGCGCTGTCGAGTGGGGCGTCTCGGGCGTGCCGGAGACCTTTATCCTGGATGGCGAAGGCCGCATCCGCTACCACCACCGCGGTCCGCTGCTCGGCCCCCTGATCGAACAGGAGGTGGAGCCGATGTTGCGTGCTCTCAGGCAATGAAGGTTTTAGGCATCATTCTGGCGCTTCTTCTGGCGATGCCGGTGGTGGTTTTGGCGGTTCCGGTGGTGGCGCTGGAGCCGGACGAAATCCTCGACGACCCAGTTCTCGAACAGCGCGCGCGCGACCTTTCGAAGGTGATCCGCTGCGTTGTCTGCCAGAACGAATCCATCGACTCCTCCAATGCCGAGATCGCGCGCGAGGTTCGCCTCCTGGTGCGTGAACGCATGGTGGACGGCGATACGGATCAGCAGGTGCTGGATTATCTGGTGGCGCGCTACGGAGACTTCGTCCTGCTGCGCCCGCCGATGAAAGCCTCGACCTATCTGCTCTGGTTCGGCCCGGGGATCGTCCTGGTTCTCGGCATGATCGGGGTGTTCGTCTTCTTTCGCCGGCAGCGCGCCGCGCCTGTTGCGGCGGCACCATTGAGCGCTGAAGAAGAACAACGGCTTTCCCACCTGCTCGGCGAGCCGGAAGAGACAAGGCCGCAAGAGGCCGGGGCCGAAAACGCCGGGAACGGCACGGCAGGCCGCCAATGATATTCTGGCTGCTTGCCGGCACGCTCACGGCATTGGTCGTTGCTGTTCTCCTGACGCCGTTGCTGCGGCGGCCGGAGAATGCCGCCGAGCGCTCGGCCTACGATCAGGCCATCTACCGCGACCAGTTGCTCGAATTGCAGGAAGATCGCCGCCGCGGCCTCTTGAAGGATACCGAAGCCGAGGCGGCCCGGCGCGAGATCGAGCGCCGTCTGCTGCTCTCCGACGCCACGGCGACGGCGTCTGACACAACAGCCAGTCCGGCTGCGCCGGGCGGTGCGGTGCGATGGCTGGCGGTCGGCCTGGTGGTTTTACTTCTGCCCTTGGCGGGCATGGCGATTTATCTCCACTACGGAACACCGGGTCTGCCGGGCCTGTCTTTTGCCGAGCGTCAGGATGGCGGCGGCATCGAAGCGGAAATGCTGGTCGCCCAGCTTGAGCGCCGTCTGGCGGGCAGCCCGGAGGACGCGGAAGGCTGGCTGGTTCTGGCGCGGGTCTATGAGCGCAGCGGGCGCTTCGGCGACGCGGCGGAGGCTTATCGCCGGATCATCGCCCTGGGGCGTGGCGGCGCCGAAGCCCATGCGTCGCTCGGCGAGGTGCTGGTCGCGGCTGCCCAGGGCCAGATCGGCCGCGACGCCCGCCTTGCCTTTGCCGCGGCGATCGAGGCCGACCCCGCCAATCCCCGGGCGCGTTATTACGCCGGGCTGGCGATGGCTCAGGACGGCCGCCTGGAGGAGGCCCTGACCGTGTGGCGCAGCCTGGCGGCCGACGCCCCCGCCGATGCGCCCTGGCGCGCCGTGGTGGAGCAGCAGATCGCCAATGCCGCGCGCAGTCTTGGCCAGGAGGTTCCCCCGGCCGCTGCGCCTGAAATGGGCGGCGGCGAGGGTGCCGCCAGGGGGCCGAGCGGCGCCGATATCGAGGCCATGCAGGCGCTCTCGCCGGAGGAGCGGGCGGCCTTTGTCCGCTCCATGGTTGAGGGTCTGGCGGCACGTCTTGAAGAGCAACCCGACGACCCGGACGGCTGGTTGCGTCTGGCACGCTCCTATGCCGTTTTGGGCAATGGCGAGGCGGCGGGAGAGGCCCTGGCCCGGGCGGCGCCTCTGATCGAGGCCCTGCCCGCAGAGGCCCCGCAGCGCGGCGCCTTGCAGCAGCGCCTGGAGGCCTTACGGGACGCTATTCCCTAACGTTTTCAAGGGAATCGGGAGACTCATCCCAGGTTGTATAAGGCCAAGCTTGGCAAGGTTTTGCTTGGCATCCCCCACCCGCCTGCCGTACCGTCGAAAACAAAGCGTCATAAAAGAGGCGCGGCAGACAGGGAGCGTGACAGAGTGGCATTGGCGCAGACGGGGAGCATGCCCGCCGCCGCTCCGGCGGCATTGGTGGCTGAGGGCATCCACAAGTCGTTTGGCGACTTGGAGGTTCTCAAAGGCGTATCGCTCACCGCGAAAGAAGGCGACGTCATCGCCATGCTGGGGTCCAGCGGCTCCGGCAAAAGCACCTTCCTGCGCTGCGTCAATATGCTTGAAAACCCGAATGCCGGACGCATTTCCGTGGGCGGTGAGACCCTGCGTCTGGTGCCGGGCAAGCATGGTGAAGGTCTGGTGGCCGAGGACAAGGAACAGCTTCGGCGGGTCCGCTCGCGCCTTGCCATGGTGTTTCAGAGCTTCAATCTCTGGTCCCATATGACCGTACTGGAAAACGTCGTCGAGGCGCCGATCCACGTACTGAAGCGTCCGAAGGCGGAGGCCGTCGCCTATGGTGAGGAGATCCTGCAGCGCGTCGGTCTCTACGATCGCAAGGACTACTACCCGGCCCATCTATCCGGCGGCCAGCAGCAGCGTGTCGCCATCGCCAGGGCGCTGGCCATGGACCCCTCGGTGATGCTGTTCGACGAACCGACCTCGGCGCTCGATCCCGAGCTGGTGGGCGAGGTGCTGCGGGTCATGCGCAGCCTGGCCGAAGAAGGGCGCACCATGATCGTCGTGACCCACGAGATGGGCTTCGCCAAAGAGGTCTCGACCGAGACCATTTTTCTGCACGAAGGCCGCATCGAAGAGGCCGGTTCGCCTCAGGAGGTCTTCAACAATCCGTGCTCCGAGCGCTTTCGCCAGTTTCTCGAAGGAAACCTGAAATGACGGCTTCCTTCACGCATCACAAGACGTACAAACAGAAAATCTCTAATGGAGGCAAGTTGTGAAAAAACTCATCTCGGCGGTCTTCGTCGCCGCGCTCGCTATGGGTGCCGTGCAGGCCGACGCCAAGGATTGGAAGAAGGTCCGTATCGGTGTGGAGGGCGCCTACCCGCCGTTCAGCGAGGTCACGCCCGACGGCAAGCTGATCGGTTTCGATATCGATATCGCCAACGCGCTCTGCGACCAGATGAAGGTTGAATGCGAGCTGGTGACCCAGGATTGGGACGGCATCATCCCATCCCTGCAGGCGCGCAAGTACGACGCCATCATCGCGTCGATGTCGATCACGCCCGAGCGCAAGGAGAAGGTCGACTTCACCAACAAGTACTACCAGACGCCGGCGAAGTTCGTGCGCAAGCAGGGCTCGGGCATCGAGATCACGAAGGAAAGCCTGAAGGGCAAGGCCGTCGGTGTGCAGCGCGCGACCATCCACGACAACTTCGTCACCGAGGTTTATGGCGAGGCGGTCGAGGTAAAGCGCTACGGCACCCAGGACGAAGCCTATCTGGATATGGTTGCCGGGCGCATCGACCTGCTGCTGGCGGACTCCATTGCGCTGGAGGACGGCTTCCTGAAGACCGACAGCGGCAAGGACTACGAGTTCGTGGGCCCGGACTTTACCGATCCCAAGTACTTCGGTGATGGCGCCGGCATCGCCCTGCGGAAAAATGAAGACGAGCTGCGGGAGATGTTCAACGCGGCCATCGATGCGATCCGCGCCAACGGAACCTACAAGTCGATCCAGGACAAGTACTTCGACTTTAACGTCTACGGCAGCTAAGGCGGCCTTTTGACGATGTGACGAACGCCACCGCCGGACCCTCGGCGGTGGCGTTCGTTGTTTTCTGTACACGGAAAATGCCGACCGAGCGGGTTTTATGGAAGGTTTCGACAAGCTAATCGAATACATGCCGAACCTCATGGAAGGGGCGGTGGTGACGGTGACGGTGGCTTTTGCATCCCTGGCCATCGCGCTGGTGCTCGGGCTTGGTGCGGCGATGATGAAGCTTTCCAAGTCCAGGGCCAGCCGCTCGGTGGCGACGACCTATACGACGGTGATCCGCGGCGTCCCCGATCTGGTGTTGATGCTGCTGATTTTCTTCGGTGGCCAGATCCAGGTGAACAACATCGGCGCCTATTTCGAGTGGGACTACATCGACGTCGATGCCTTCACCGCCGGCGTCCTGACCATCGGCTTCATCTTCGGCGCCTACATGGGCGAAACCTTTCGCGGCGCCATCCTGTCGGTCCCGGTTGGCCTGCTGGAGGCGGGTTATGCCTACGGCATGTCGAAATGGCAGGTCTTCTATCGCATTCTTGTTCCCCAGATGATGCGCCATGCCCTGCCGGGCCTCGGCAACAACTGGCTGGTGCTGATGAAGACCACGGCGCTGGTTTCGATCATCGGTCTGCACGACATCGTGCTGAAGGCGGGACAGGCCGGCGGCTCGACGCGGCTGCCGTTCATCTTCTATCTCTTCGTCGCCTTCGCCTTCCTGGTGTTCACCACGGTCTCCATCTGGCTCCTCAACTGGCTGAACCGGCGCTATAGCGTTGGCGTTAGGCGGGCCTGACCATGGATTTCACGCCCATCTTCGAAAACTACAGCCTCTATCTCGAAGGGTTCTGGACCACCGCGAAGCTGGTTTCCTGGGCGCTGGCCATCGGCCTCTGCCTGGCGGTGCCCCTGGCCATCATGCGCACCTCGCGCAATCCATTGATCAATGGACCGGTCTGGGCCTTCACCTATTTCTTTCGCGGCACGCCGCTGCTGATCCAGATGTTCCTGCTGTATTACGGCCTGGGCCAGCAGCAGTTCATGATCGAGCTGAGCCAGAGCTATGAGTTCCTGAAGGATGCCTACTGGTACGCACTGGCTGCCTTTACGCTGAACACCGCCGCCTACACGACGGAGATCATCCGCGGTGCCATCGAGGGCACGCCCTACGGCGAGATCGAGGCGGCGCGTGCCTGCGGCATGTCAAAGGCCATGACCCTGCGCCGGGTCACCTTGCCCAGCGCCTTCCGGCGTGCTTTGCCAGCCTACTCCAACGAGGTGATCTTCATGCTGCATGGCTCGGCCATCGCCAGCGTCATTACCATCGTCGATCTGCTGGGCGCCGCGCGCATCGTTGCGTCACGTTACTACAACCCCTTTGAGGCCTTCATTGCCGTCGGCTTCTTCTACTTCTGCATCACCTTCGCCCTGATCGGCGGCTTCAAGTGGCTGGAGAACCGCTGGTTCGCCCATCTGCGCCCGCGCGAGCAGGTCGCCGACAAGAAGCGGCATCAGCCGGCCTAGCAGGCTGCTGAAAAAGTCTGACGTATAGGGTTTTGGGCCTTGGTTTGAGGTCAGCCCCCTATGAGGGTGGTTTTGGGTGCTGGTCTATCCCGGGTGATCGGCGCTTTGGTGGAGCGTTGGTCTCATGTTTGGGCCAGGAGCTTTGGTATTCGCACAAGATTGCAGGCGGTGGCGGTGAGGGTGAAGGCCCAG
>NZ_JAAQPH010000035.1 GCF_011683915.1 Pelagibius litoralis | reverse complement strand
CTGCGCGTCCGCCTCAATCAGCCCGACTTGACCGAGTGATCCAATTCTCCGCTTTGCGATTTCGAGGAGCAGCGGCGCCACGTCCACTCCGATCACTCGGCCTCCGGTTCCGACCCGCTCAGCAAGCTGGAGAAGGGTCTGCCCGGCTCCACACCCGACATCGAGGACACCATCTCCCAAGCGCAGGGGTAACGATTCGATAGCTCTCAGGCCAAGCGGAGAGAGCTGGAGGTCGATAAGCTCATATATCTGCGCCCACGCCCTTGCGTGAAGGGAGGCTGAAGACGGTGCATTCGCTGAACCTTGGCGAGGCATCAAAGGTGAGTAGCATGTACCGTGGCTCGCGTCAGCATCCCATCACGAAGGCGGCAGCGTTTGCGCAAAGGTATGTTCCGGGCTCAATGCGGTCGTTGCCCTTCCGAGAATGAATGACCGCTAGTGGCCGAAGACAGTCATTCCGCGAAAGTCCGCTCCAGCCGCCTCGCCGCCTCTTCCACCCGGGATCTGGGCGTTGCCAGGTTGAAGCGCAGCCGGCCCTCGCCGCCCTTTCCGAAGGTCGGCCCGTAGTTCGCCGCAATCCGCGCTTCCTTGGACATCAACCGCTCGATCTTCGCCTGTTCAAGCTGCAATGCCGAGACATCCACCCAGGCAAGATAGGTCGCCTCCAGATGCATGGAGCGCAGGCCGGGAATGGCGGCGATGGCCTCATCGAAGAGGCGCCGGTTGCCGTCGAGATAGACGATCAGGGCCTCCAGCCAGTCGGCGCCGCCGCGATAGGCCGCCGTGGTCATCAGCATTCCCATGTGGATCGGGCTGAGACCGGCCGCTGCCTGGACCTTGCGATAGCGGCTGCGCAGGTCTTCGTTCTCGATGATCACGCTGCCGGTCATGCCGCCGGCAAGGTTGAAGGTCTTGCTCGCCGCCGCGCAGATCACCATGCGGTCGCGCTGCGCCGGCGCCGCCAGGGGGGTGACCACATGGCGGTGGCCGGGATAGACGAGATCGTGGTGCACCTCGTCGCAAACCAGAATCAGATCGTGCTTCTCGCAGAACTCGGCGAGGTCGCGCAGTTCCTCCGCCGTCCAGACACGGCCACCGGGATTGTGCGGCGAACAGAGGATGACAATGCGCTCGGAGCCGTCCAGACTTTCGCCAAGCGCCTCCAGGTCCATGACATAGCACCCCTCCACTTCCCGCAGTTCCGATTCGACCGTGCGCCTTTCGTTGGCGGCGATGACCCGGTCAAAGGCATGGTAGACCGGTGAGAAGACGATTACCCCGTCGCCCTTTTCGGAAAACGCCTGGATGCAAAGGCCGAGGCCAGAGACCAGACCATGGGCAATCGTGATCCAATCCGGATCGACAGCCCAGCCGTGACGTTGCTCCAGCCAGTCGATAGCGGCGTCCTTATAGGCCGTGGCGGGGCCGTGATAACCGTAGACGCCGCGATCCAGCGCCTCCGCCAAAGCCTGCTGGACCGACGGTGGCGCCCTGAAATCCATGTCCGCGACCCACATGGAAAGACCGTCGGCGGGATCGACGCCGAAAAGCGGTTCTATCAGATCCCATTTGGCGCAGTCCGTGCCGCGCCGGTCGATAACCTCATCGAAATCAAACGTCATTGATGCCCCTTTAATCCAGATGCCGAACCCCTTCGGCCGGCTTTTGTCGCATCCCGCGGTTTCGATTGGAAGGCACAACCGCGAAGGGGCACCATCGGGAGGGCGAAGGTTCAAAAGACCTTGGAGCAGGACCGGAGCCGCGGTTTCGTACAAAGAAAAACGGCGGCCCCTGTCCGGGGCCGCCGTCTGTTGTTCTGCGGTCCGCGCATTTACAAGGCGGCGAGCATCGCCTCGGCGCTGGAGACTTCGAAGGCGCCGGGTTCCTCAACGTTCAGCGTGGTCACCTTGCCGTCGTCAACGATCATGGCGAAGCGCTGGGCGCGGGTGCCCATGCCGAAGCCGCTGGCATCGAAGTCCAGGCCCAGGGACTTGGCGAACTCGGCGTTGCCGTCGGCCAGCATCACGACCGAATCACCGACCGACTGGTCCTTGCCCCAGGCGTCCATGACGAAGGCATCGTTCACCGACATGCAGGCGATGGTATCGACACCCTTGCCTTTAAGATCGCCGGCGTGCTGGACAAAGCCGGGCAGATGCTTGGCCGAGCAGGTCGGCGTGAAGGCGCCGGGCAGGGAGAAGAGAACCACTTTCTTACCGCCGAAGAGCTCGCCGGTGGAGAGTTCCTCCATGCCCTCGGCCGTCATGTGCTTGAAAGATCCGTTCGGAACGCTGTCGCCAACCTTAATTGTCATCTTGAGATGTCCCCTGAATTGATGCCCGCCGGTTCCAGCTTGCTTGCGATAGGAATGCCGGGGCCGGATGTGTCAAATCTGTGAAGCGCCGGGGAACCCGGCCCTGATCCACAAGATAGGCCCGCAGCCGTTGCATTCCAAGGGCTGCGAAGGACAGACCGTCCTTAAGTCCTTAGGAACCGCCACCGTCGGCCGGCCCGGCTTCGGCGATACCGGTCCCTGCCGCCTTTTCAATTGCCGCCATGACCGCATCGGTCGTCAGCAGCTCCGGCAGGGCGATGCCGTCAGGCGCAGCCGGGCCGTAGACAACGTTGAAGGGAATGCCGTAGCGCTGGAAGCTCGCCAGATAGGCCGAGATCGCGTCGCTCGGCAGGGTCCAGTCACCCTGCATCCTGACAACGCCCGGGTCCGACAGCCGGTCCGAGACGGCAGCGGTGTCGAGCACCAGTTTCTTGTTCACCTGACAGGTGATGCACCAATCCGCCGTCACATCGACGAAAACCACCTGACCCTCGCCGACCAGCCGGCCAATAGCGCCGGTATCCAGTGCGCGCCAGACACTCTCAGCCGAAACCGCCTTACCGCCGGACTGTTCCAGCGGCAGCCCGGAAGGCAGCGCCAAAGCGGCCAGGGCCAGCAGACTGGCCGCCGCCGGCGTGGCCAGACGGTACTTCTGCCTGAGGGTCGATCCGGCCCAGAGCACCAGGCCCAGGCCGAAAAGCAGGCCGCCGGCCAGCAAGGCGGCGATCATGCCGACCTGGGCCGCCAGCACGCTCAACAGCCAGACCGCGGTAGCCGCCAGCAGCAGGCCCAGAATCCGCCGCAGGGTGATCATCCACCGCCCGGGCCGCGGCAGCCAGGACGCCAGGCCGGGCGCCACGGCGACCAGCAGGTAAGGCAGCGCCAGACCGACGCCCAGGGCGGTAAAAATCAAATAGATCTCAAAGGCGCCGCGCGAGAGGGCAAAGCCGACCGAGGTGCCCAGAAAAGGCGCCGAGCAGGGTGTCGCCAGAAGCGTCGCCAGGGCACCGGTGCCGAAGTTCCCCAGCAGCCCCTTGTCCGAACCACCAGCGGCAAGATTGCCCACGAAAGACGGCAGCGGCACCTCGAAAAAGCCCATCAGGTTATAAGCAAAAAGCGCCATCACCAGGGCCATGGCGCTGAGGAACAGCGGCTGCTGGAACTGGATACCCCAGCCGACCGCCATGCCGCCGGCTTTCAGCGCGACGGCGGCGGAGGCCAGCAACAGGAAGGAGAACAGGATACCCGCCGCCGAGGCGAGAAAGCTGGCGCGGATATGACGTTTCTCACGCCCGCCCTGCTCGGCAATCGACAGCAGCTTGATGGAGAGCACCGGCAGCACGCAGGGCATCAGGTTGAGAATCAGCCCGCCCAGCAGCGCCAGGCCCAGGATACCCAGCAACGCCAGCGGCTCGATGCCCGCGGCAGCCGGCATGGCGGCGAAGCGCGCGACACTGCCTTGTTCCAGGCCGCGCGCGCCATCGGTCACGGTCAGGGTGAGTTGCTTGCCTTCCAGTACCTGATGATCCAGAAGGCGCGACGTTTCCACGCTGATGTTGGCCAGCAGGCCGCCGTCGGAGAGCGTTACCTCGGGCTTGGCAAAACCGAAGCCGGGCGGTCCTTCGACCAGCAGGTCCGGGGCGGTGAAGGGCGTCTCGGAGCGTGCCGTAACCTCCAGGACCGGCGCCTCCAGGCTGCCGGTCAGAACCGCGCTTTCCAGGCTCAGGCCGCGCTCGGCGCCCCGACCCGGCACCTGGCGGCTGAAACTGTCGATGAGAAAAGCCTGAGGCGCGCGGCTTTCCGGTCCGGCCGGCAGGTCGAGGGCCAGATTGGCGCGATAGGGAATGCAGATTTCTTCACAGATCAGATAGTCGACAGCGGCGGTCAGGGACAGCGCCTCCCCCGGCTGCTCCAGGCGGACGTCGACCGGCAGCACAACCTGGTCGCCATAGCCGAAGGTCTCCAGGCCGAAGAGCGAGAAACGATGCGGCACCGGCCAGGCAATCTCGCCCGCGGCAAGGTTGCGCGAACCGGCCCAATCGATGGCCGGCGGAAAACCGGCATCCCCGGGGCTACGCCAGTAGATCTTCCAACCGGGCTTCAGATCGAACTCCAGGCCCAGCTTCACGGTATCCCCTGCCACGGCATCCTGGGGTACAGTCTGCCCGGCCGAGAGCAGACGCACCTTCACCTGCTCCTCCACCGCCCAGTCGCTGGCAGCCGCCGAAGCACTCTGCGGATCCAGGGAAAGTCCGGCCAGAACCAGTAAGCCGACAGCAAAGTGCTTTAATCTTGCACGCTTAAATGGCATTCTCACTCACTAGCGGTTGTGTGCCCGGCAGAACCCGGCAACTGACAGGCGGACACCGAAGCACCCGGCATATAGACGGGCCCGGTCATAATATCCAGTGGCCAGATGGCCGCACTCACAATATCGTGTGGCAGGCGGATCGCCTGACCGGCAGATCGGCTCAACTATGAGCCTTGAGCCCACCCGCGGCGGGAACTAGATATTACAAAAGGCTGATGCTCGAAGCATCGGACCTTCCTAACGATCACCAGTGGACCGAATTGCTCATATCGCATGGATAACCAAGAATTCCTGACCGGCCAGCTCTTAATCGCCATGCCCGGCATGCGCGACTCCCGTTTCGCCCGCAGCGTGATCTATGTCTGCGCCCACCACCCCGACGGGGCCATGGGCCTGGTCATCAACCGCCTGGTGGGCGCCATCACCTTTCCGGATCTGCTGACCCAGTTGGGCATCGAGCGCCCTGAAGTAGACGAGGAAATCCGCGTTCACTTCGGCGGCCCTGTAGAATCCGGCCGCGGCTTTGTGCTGCACTCCGGCGAATACAATCAGGACTCGACGCTGCAGGTGAACGACACGGTGGCGCTGACCGCAACCACCGACATCCTGCGCGACATCGCCGGGGGCGCCGGCCCGCGCCGCCGGCTGCTGGCCCTGGGCTATGCCGGCTGGGGGCCCGGGCAGCTCGATTCCGAGATCCAGGCAAACGGCTGGCTGCACGTTTCGCCGGACGAGGATCTCGTCTTCGATGCCGACCTCGACAACAAGTGGGAACGGGCCATCGCCAAGCTGGGCGTCGACGTTTCCATGCTTTCCAGCGACGCCGGCCACGCCTGACGAACCGGCAACTTTGGTGTTCTCGCCTTACGTCGAAGCGGACTGAGGGTCGTAGCCGCTTGACCAAGATTGCGTAAGGATTTTCATATTCCTTGTCACCCCGGACTTGATCCAGGGTCCATCTCTCCCTGCGCAGGGGCCTCTCCAGCGAATGCCGGACCTGGACACACCATGGATCCCGGGCCAAGCCCGGGATGGCGAAAAAGAAAGTGATATCCAGAGTGGCATACGCCGCCCGTTAGCGCGCATCGGTGCCGTCCAAACTGAAAAGAGTCTAAAGCCGCGCGTCGTCGCGCAGCATTTCGAACAGCAGATGGTCCTGCCACTTGCCATTGATGCGCAGGTACTGGCGGGCGTAACCCTCCTGCCGGAATCCGGCCTTCAGCAGCAGCGCCTGGCTGGCATCGTTGTTCGGCAGGCAAGCCGCCTCTATGCGGTGCAGACCCAGCTCCTCAAAGGCGAATTCGACAACCGAGGCCACCGCTTCGGTCATGTAGCCCTGACGGGCAAAGCGCGCGCCGATCCAATAGCCCATGCTGGCGGCCTGGGCCACGCCGCGGCGCAGATTGGAAAGGGTGACGCCGCCCATCAAGGCGCGGTCGTTCAGGCGGTAGACCAGGAAACTGAAGCCGGTGCCGCGCCGCCACTCATGATTATAGGCCTTCAGGCGGCGGCGGAATGCCGCACGGGCCAGCGCATCGTGAGGCCAGGTCGGCTCCCAGGGCACAAGGAACTCGCGGCTCTCTTCACGCAGCTCGGCCCAGGCCTTCCAATCCGCCATGCGCGGTGGACAGAGATAGACCCGCGGCCCTTCCAGGCGGACCGACAGCGGGCCATCGCCGCGGAATACCGTGAAGAGCATGGCCGCCGCCCCCTCAGGCCAGGCGCGCGGCGATCCGCTCGGCGCTCTCCAGGTGGGCCAGCGGGCCGATTGCCGTAACGGTCGGCGGCGAGGTCACCAGTTTTGCGGCGATCCGCTGCAGATCCGCCGTCGTCACCGCGTCGATCTTCGCCAGGACTTCGGCAACCGGCACCGTCCGGCCGTAGATCAGGAGCTGCTGGGCCAGTTGCTCGGCCCGCGAGGCGCTGCTCTCCCGGCTCATCAGCAGCGATGACCTTACCTGGGCGCGGGCGCGGTCCACTTCGTCCTCGCCGATGGCGCCGCTCAGCTTGGTCATCTCGTCGCAGACGACGGGGACCAACTCCTCCACTTCACGCTCGCCGGTGCCCGCGTAGATGCCGAAGACGCCGCCATCGAGAAAGGCCGAGTGAAAGGCATAGATCGAATAGACCAGTCCGCGCTTCTCACGCACCTCCTGGAACAGCCGCGAAGACATGCCGCCGCCGAACAGCATCGACAGCAACGAAAGCCCGTAATAGTCATCGTCGAGGTAGCCCGGCGCATCAAAGCCGAGCAGCAGGTGAACCTGCTCCAGGTCGCGCTCCTCGCGCCGGTCGCCGCCGCGGTAGGCCGCCGGATCGGTCGCCCCGTTGGTGGTGAAGCGCGATGCCTGAAAAGCCTCCGTCACCTGTTCGACAAAGCGCGCGTGTTCAACGTCGCCGGCGGCCGCCACAACCATCTGGGCCGGGCCGTAATGGCTCTGCATGTAGTCCCGCAGCACCGTAGAGCTGAGCGCCGACACCGTTGCGCTGTCGCCCAGCACCGGACGGCCGATGGCCTGCGCCGGATAGGCGGTTTCCTGAAAGTAGTCGAAGACGATATCGTCGGGCGTATCGTTGGCCTGGCCGATCTCCTGCAGGACCACCGCCCGCTCGCGCTCCAGTTCCTCCTCCAGAAAGGTCGGGTGCTGAAGAATGTCGGCGACGATGTCGAGAGCGAGGTCGGCGTCCTGCGACAGAACCTTGGCGTAGAAGGCCGTGTTCTCCCGGCTGGTATAGGCGTTGAGGTGGCCGCCCACGGCCTCAATCTGCTCGGCGATATCGCGGGCCGAACGCCGCTCGGTCCCCTTGAAGGCCATGTGCTCCAGCAGATGGGCGATCCCGTTCACCTCCGGCGCCTCATGGCGGGTGCCGGCGCCGACCCAGGCGCCCAGCGAAACCGTCGCGGTGCCCGGCATGGCGTCACTGGCGATGGTCAGGCCGGAAGGAAGCCGTGTTACCTCCACGCTCATGCGGCGCCCCTGACTGAAGACGCCGACGTATCAGACGAGGGCGCATCCGCCGGCGGGCGGTTGCCGCTGATGTAACCCTGCAGGGCCGAGAGATCGTTGGGCAGCACGGTGCAACGCTCCTCACGTTCATAGAGATCGGCCAGACGGGCCGGCAGTTGCGGGCGGACGCCCGAGGCTTTCTCGACCGCATCGGGGAACTTGGCCGGATGGGCGCAGGCCAGGGCCACCACCACGGCAACGTCGTCGCGCAGGGCCGCCGCCGCGGCGGCCGTGCCGATGGCGGAATGGGGGTCCAGCAATTCGCCGCTGGTTTGCAGCCGCGCCGCAATCTCCGCCATGGTCTCTTCGTCACTCAGACGATGACAGTCAAAAAGCCGGCGCAGACGCTGCAGTTGTTCCGCCGTCACATCGAAACGCCCGGTTTCGCGGAATCCTGTCAGCGTGGCGCTCACCTTGTCGCCGTCACGGTCCAGCACATCGAACAGCAGCCGCTCGAAGTTCGAGGAAACCTGGATATCCATCGACGGCGAAATCGTCGGATTGACCGGCGCCATCTCCATGGTGCCGCTGTTGAAGAAGCGGGTCAGAATGTCGTTGCTGTTGGAGCCGACGATCAACTGGCTGACCGGCAGGCCCATGCGCCCGGCCGCATAGGCGGCATAGATGTTGCCGAAGTTGCCGGTCGGCACGGCAAAGGCAATCGCGCGGTCCGGCGCACCCAGCGCCACCGCGGCGACGAAGTAGTAGACGATCTGGGCCATGATGCGCGCCCAGTTGATGGAGTTCACCGCCGAGAGGTTCATGGCGTCGCGAAAGCCGATGTCGTTGAACATCGCTTTCACCTGATCCTGGCAGTCATCGAAAGTGCCTTCCACGGCGATGTTGTGCACATTGGAAGACAGGATCGTCGTCATCTGCCGGCGCTGCACCTCAGAAGTGCGCCCCTTGGGATGCAGCATGAAGATGTCGACCTGGTCGCGGTCGCGGCAGGCCTCGATCGCCGCGGAGCCGGTATCGCCGGAGGTCGCACCGATCACCGTGACCCGCTCGCCGCGTTGGCGCAGGACATGATCGAAGAGATGGCCGACAAGCTGCAGGGCATAGTCCTTGAAGGCCAGGGTCGGCCCGTGGAACAGCTCCATCAGCCAAGTGCGCTCGTCGAGCTGCTTCAGGGGCGCAACCGCCCGGTGGCCGAAGACGCCATAGGTTTCCGTCAGGATGCGCCGCAGGTCGGCATCCGCGATGCAGTCGCCGACAAAGGGCTTGATCACGGCGTAAGCGACCTCGGCATAGGGCTTGCCGGCAAGGGCGCGGATTTCCTGGGGAGAAAAGCTCGGCCAGCTTTCCGGCAGGTAGAGGCCGCCGTCGCGCGCCAAGCCCGTCAACAGGGCTTCGTCGAACGAAAGCACCGGGGCCTTGCCCCTGGTGGAAAGGTAACGCATGGCAAAGGCCTCGAATCAGAATGCCGAAATCACAACGGCTTGCTGTGCAAACCGCCAATCTAGACGTAAGGAGGCCCCCGCCGCAAGCCGGAGAATTCTCGCCAATCCACAGAATTTCGGCAGTTTTCCAAGGGTTGCCGCAGTGTTGCGGTGACAATTTCGTCAAAAGGTCATATATAGTCCCTTGACGAAAGGACAAATCATCCCCTTATATAACCATGAAGCGTGGAGAAAGAGATGCATTCAACTGAAGCGGTTCTGCAGCTACATCCATCGGGGGAACAATCCGATCAGCTGCGTGCCTATGCCGAGCGTTATGCCGAGGCGGCAAACTGGCTGTCGCAGCTGGTCTTCGATGCCGGAATTTCCGACCAGGTCCGACTGCATCGCCTTTACTACAGCCGCCTGAGGGAGCGTTTCGGCCTGCCGTCCCAGGCAGCGGTGCTGTGCCTCAAGCACATTGCGCGCCTCTGCCGCAAGGCGGTCGTGGTTCCCCAGGTTTCCCCCGGGGGCCCGGTGCCCTTCGACCGGCATCTTTATTCGATGAAATCGGTCGATGCGGTTTCTCTCTCCACGCTTGGCGGGCGTGTCGTGGTGCCCTGCACCCTGACCACCTACGCCGAAGGAGAGTTTCTCGTCGGCAGCGCCGAGCTCTGCCGTTTCGACGGGGACTGGGTTTTCATCCTGCGCACCGCGCTGAGCGAAGCCCTGTTGCACCGTCACCGATTGGGAAAGGAGCAGTTCATGCCCGATAGTCTTTTGAACCGTATCACCCGCCTGGTTTCCGGGCTGACCCACAACGCCATCGAGCAGGCCGAGCAGGCCGCTTCGGTGCCGATCATGGAACAGGCCATCCGCGACATCGACGACGCGGTCAAGGAAGTGCGCAGCGAGGTCGGCAAGCACGAAGCCACCAAGCATAACGCGCGCCGCCGCATCACCGAGCTGCAGCAGGAGCACGATTCGCTGAGCGAAAAGATCGCGCTGGCCGTCCAGGAGTCCAAGGAGGATCTGGCGGAGGCCGGCGTCGGCCGCCAGCTCGACATCGAAAACCAGCTCGCCCTGCTGGAGCGCACCCTGGGCGAGGAGGACGAGGAAGTCGCCAAGCTGACCGACTCCCTGGCCGCCCTGCAGGCCAGCCGCCGGGAGGCCCAGGGCCGCCTGCGCGACCTGAAGGCCGCCGCCCCGGCCGTTCCCGAAGGCGACATCGCCGGCGGCAGCAAGGCCCAAAGCCAGGCCGATGCGGCGATGAACGCCGCCCAGCGCCTGGGCGAGAAATTCACCGGCCTGCCGGCGGAGGAAAGCCACATCAGCAATCGCGATCTGGACGACTTGGCGGAGCTGCACCGCCAACACGCGATCCAGGAACGCCTCGCCAAGCATAAGGCACGCCTGAAAGGCGGGAACTGAATACGACGCCGCGGCACCGCCGCCTCAGCAAGCGTGAAAGGATCAACAGAGGGGAGCCTGCACCATGACATCGGTCGGATTTTTCTTCGCTGACCAGAACAGCCCGTTCCTGGCGACCGCGGTCATCACCCTGGTCATTGCCGCGGTAGAGATTCTGAGCGTTCTTCTTGGCCTTGGCCTTTCCGATCTGGTCGACGACGTGTTGCCCGATATCGGCCCCGGCACCAGCGCCGACATCGATGCAGAGACCCCCGAGGCCGAGGGCACCATCCTGGGCGATGCGCTTTCCTGGCTCAATGTCGGGCGGGTGCCCTTCCTGGTGCTGCTGCTGACCTTCCTTACAGTCTTCACGGTCGGCGGCTATGCCCTGCAGATGCTGGTGGGCGGGACCCTGGGCTTTTATCTGCCCAGCCTGCTCGCCGCCCCTGCCGCCCTGGCGGCGGCGATCCCGGTAACCCGCTGGACCAGCCGCGGCCTGGGCCGCGTGGTACCGCGGGAGGAAACCTATGCCACCGGGAATGAAGACCTTATCGGTCGCATTGCGACCATCTCCCTGGGGCCCGTCACCCGACGGGCGGCCGGCAAAGCCAAGGTCGCCGACCAACACGGCAACCTGCATTTCGTGCGCGTCCGCGCGGCCAACCGGGGCGAGACATTTCAGACGGACGCGGCCGTGCTGCTGGTCGGCCATAAGCGTTCCCTCTTCGAGGTGATCACGCCGCCAAGCAGCCTTTCGAGCAGTCATTCACAGAATGGGGATTAAGACATGGAGATCATCTTTCTGGCCGGTTTCGGCACAATCGCTTTCATCGTGGTCTGCTTCATCTTCGCCCGCCTCTACGTGCGCGCGCCAAAGGACCTGGCCTTCGTCAAGACCGGTCTGGGAGGCCAGAAGGTCGTCCAGGACGGCGGCGCCCTGAAGCTGCCGGTGCTGCACGACATCACCTGGGTGAACCTGCGCACCCTGCGCCTGGAGGTGAACCGCCAGCGCGAGGCGGCGATGATCACCTTCGACCGCATGCGCGTCGACATCGGCGTGGAGTTCTATGTGCGCGTGAAGCCCAACCGGGAATCCATCGCCCTGGCCGCCCAGACCCTGGGCGAACGCACCCTGGAGGGTGAACAGCTGCGCGAACTGGTCGAGGCCAAGTTCGTCGATGCCCTGCGCGGTGTCGCCGCGCAGATGAATCTCAATGACCTGCACGAAAAGCGCACCGACTTCGTTCAGAAGGTTCAGAACGCGGTCGCCGGCGATCTGGAGCAGAACGGCCTGGAGCTGGAATCGGTTTCTCTGACCACGCTGGACCAGACGTCCTCTGAGTTCTTCAACCCCAACAACGCCTTCGATGCGGAGGGTTTGACGCGGCTCACCGAGATCACCCAGCTGAAGACTAAAGAGCGCAACGAGATCGAGCAGGAAACCCGCATCGCCATCGAGCAGCGCAATCTCGAAGCCGACCGCCGCGCCTACGAGATCAATCAGGAGAAGGATTACGCACGCCTGGATACCGAGCGCAACGTGGCCAACTATGCCGCCGAGACCCGGGCCCAGACCGCTGAAAAAGAGGCCGAAGCCAAGCGTCTGGAGGAACAGGCGGCGATCCAGGCCAAGCTGGCGGTGGAGCGCAGGCAGATCGAATCCGACCGCGACGTGGAGCTGACGCGCCAGGACAAGGCGATCACGGTGGCCACCAAGTCGCAGGAAGAATCGCTCGCCGCGGCCGAGGCCAACAAGGCCCGCGCCACCGCGGTGCGCGAGGAAGAAGAAGTGAAGACCGTGGCCCGGGTGGCCGAGGCCGAACGCCAGAAAGCGGTCGCCATCGTCGCCGCCAAAGAGGACGCCGAGAAGAACGCGGTCGGCATCACCGTGGCCGCCGAGGCCGAGCGTACCGCCGCCGAGGATGAGGCGGGAGCCACCCTGATCACCGCCCGCGCCGAGGCGGAGGCGACCAAGATCAACGCCGAGGCCGACGCGGCCCGCTATAAGGTGGAAGCCGACGGCCAGGAGGCGATCAACGCCGCCCGCAACGTGCTGGACGACCGCATCATCGCCCTGGAGCTGAAGAAGGCACTGATCGAGGTGATGCCCGAGGTCATGGCCGCCTCCATGAAGGCGGTGGAGAAGATCAAGGACATCCGCGTCATCGACTTCGGCGGTGGTATGACGGGCGGCGGCGCACTGATGCCAGGCCTGGCCGGTGCCGGCGGGAACGGTGGCAGTGCTGCGGCACCCGGTGGCGCCGCCTTGGGCGGCGGCAGCCTGCCCGACAACATCGTGCAGTCCCTGCTGAACTATCGCATGCAGGCACCCATGGTGGACGAGCTGCTGACGGACCTGGGCTTCAATGCCAAGGAAAATCCGAACAACATGCTGCACCGCCTGTCCCAGGGCATCGTTGCCGATGAAGCGGCCGCCAAGGAGACGGTAAAACCGGCCGTTGCAAAGGCCGCCGCGCTGGCGAAGCGCACGGCGGAGACGAAGGGCTCTCCGGAAACCGGCACCGAGGAAACGGCCTGACCGCGACAGCAGCGCCAACCCGTCCAGCCCCTACCCCTCCCGGGGCCGGATAGATCAGAAGGCCCGCCACCCGGCGGGCCTTCTTCGTCTTATCGGCGGCGGATTGCGCTTACGCGGTGGCGGGCAGCGCGGCGATGCGCCAGCGGCGTTGTCTGAAACTCTTCATTGAAGGCCTCATAAAAGCGCGATATCGAACGAAAGCCCGAGTCCATGGCGATGGCGGTTATGGTCGCATCGGTATCGACAAGCAGGGCCTGGGCATGGCCGAGGCGCAGCCGGGCAATATAACGCCCGATGGGAATACCCATACTCTTGCTGAACAGCGCCATGGCATAGGCGCTGGATACGCCCGCGTGCCCCGCTACATCGTCCACGGTAATCGATTCCGTGTAGCGCTCGGCGATGAAGCGGGTCATGGATTCGACACGCCCGAGGCTGCGCAGCGGAATCCGCGGCTTGCCGTTGGTGTCCGCCCTGGTCTCCTCCCAACCGCTGTGGGCGAGACGGCGCAGGCGAAGCTGAACCTCGTCCTGGGTAATGGCGCTGAGCACCTCATCGCCCGAACAGGCGTCGTCGAACCAGCGGCGGAACCGCCCGGCATCGACCGGGTCGCCGTCGCGCGCATAGAGAAAGGCGCCGTTCATCAGGGCCTGAGAGAAACGGTCGGGCAGCGGCCAGCGCACGATATCGCCGAAGGGAACATAGACAACCGTGGTCAGACCCTCGCCCTCGACCTGGACGACGCGGTGCGGCAGCTGCCCCCAGAACACGACGATCCGGTCCGGCGGCACGACAACGGTCCCGCCCGCCGTCAGGTAGGTAATGGAGCAACCTTCGAGATAGTTGATCTCGATGTGGCCATGGATGTGGGTCGCGGCCATCGCCGTGGGGCGGTGCCGCTGCACGAAGAAGCGATCCGGCAGATCCTCCGTAAGAACGTTGTCGGTCTCAAAGCGCACCATCGTTTCATCCTTGCCATCACCAAGGGAAAACCGGAAGAACTGTACCCTCGGCCATAGGATCATGGAATCTTTTATGGCTAGGCGGGACGCCGGGACCGGCAAAGCGCTGTCAAATCGAATGAATTTTGTAGCAGCGCCGGAGGCGCCGGACCGGCTATCAATGACCGGACAGCCTCCCTTTTGTCTTGAGTAAGGATCCGAGCAGTGACACGCATCTGCTTCATTGGTGCCGGCAGTACGGTTTTCATGCGCAACATCGTAACCGACATCATGCTCGACGAGACCTTCAAGTCTTGTCACATCGCCCTCCACGACATCGACGCCGAGCGGCTGAAGGTCTCGGAGGCGGTGGCCCGGAAAATTGCCGCAAGCACGGACTGCCAGCCGACGATTGTCAGCACGCTCGACCGGCGCGAGGCGCTCATCGGGGCCGATTTCGTCATCGTCATGATCCAGGTCGGCGGCTACCGGCCCAGCACGGTGATCGATTTCGATATTCCCAGAAAGTTCGGCCTGCGCCAGACCATCGCCGATACCCTGGGGATCGGCGGCATCATGCGCGGCCTCAGGACCGTTCCGGTGCTGGGCGACATCGCCGGGGACATGGCCGAATGCTGCCCCGATGCAATCATGCTGCAGTATGTAAACCCGATGGCGATCAACTGTATGGCGCTGGCACGGATGATGCCGGAGATAACCGTCATCGGCCTCTGTCATTCCGTCCAGGGCACCGCTCTGGAACTCGCCAGAGATCTCGGCGAAGACCCTTCGGCGATCCGCTACCACTGCGCCGGAATCAATCATGTCGCTTTCTACGACCGCTTTGAAAAGCAGCATGCGGACGGGACGCGCGAGGACCTCTATCCCCGGCTGCACGCCCTCGCCGCAGCGCGCAGCTACGCCAGCAACGAGCACGGCTGCGCCAACCATGTACGTTATGAAATGCTGCAGCGCCTCGGCTACTTCCTCACCGAGTCCAGCGAGCATTTCGCCGAATACGTGCCCTGGTTCATCAAGCGTGACCGGCCCGACCTCATCGAAAAATTCGAGATTCCGCTGGATGCCTATCCGGCGCGCTGCGAGGCGCTGGCCGCCGATTGGGAGGCACAGAAGCGTGCGCTGCTGAGTGATGAGAAACTGGTCTGCGAGCGCAGCCAGGAATATGCCGCGCGGATCATCCACGCCGTTGTCACCGGCGAAGAGACCGTAATCAACGCCAACCTGCCAAACGCCGGCTGTATCGCCAACCTGCCATCCGATGCCTGTGTCGAGGTCCCCTGCCTGGTCGACCACAATGGCATCTCGCCGATACAGGTCGGCCGCATTCCGCCACATCTGGCGGCCCTGATGCAGACCCAGATCAATGTGCAGACCCTGGTGGTGGAAGCCCTGGTGACGGGCAAACGCGAGCACGTCTATCACGCCGCCATGCTCGACCCGCACACCGGCGCCGAGCTGTCGCTGGATGAAATCTGGCAGCTGGTCGACGCGCTCATCGAGGCGCACGGCGACTGGCTGCCGCCGCTCGCCTGAAAGGTCTGCAGCAGCCCGCCCGCTTGCGACCGTGGCGTCAAAACCACGGCGGCAGATACGCGCGCCACAGCAAAGTCACAGAGGAATACCGGAAAAAAGGCGGCTTGAGCCATAGCATCCCGGATTATTTTGTCGGTCTGCGGGATGCCCTGCCAAACGAAACACGATCAAATTGTGCCACCTACGCAGTGGAACCCGAGGCACGGGGCCTGGAGAGCGTCACCACCGCTCAACAGATAAACCGCAGAAAAGCGCAGATCACGCGATAGGGCTGGCGGTTCGCAACATCGGATCGACCCAAAAAACAAACAACTGGGGGGAAATATGTCAGAGGTTGGCGCAGCCATCAGCGGCATCGATATTGCGGTGCTGATCGCTTATTTTGTCGTCACGATCATCATCGGTGTCTGGGTCGCGAAAACGACGGAGACCGGCGACGATCTCTTTCTCGCCGGCCGCGCGCTCACCTGGGGCGTGATCGGCTTTTCACTCTTTGCTTCGAACATTTCCAGCACCACCCTGATCGGGCTGGCCGGCGCCGCCTACTCGGCCGGCATCTCGGTATCGACCTACGAGTGGATGTCGGGGGTGCCGCTGATCATTCTGGCTTTCGTCTTTGCGCCGCTCTATCTGCGCTCGCGCATCACGACGATCCCCGAGTTTCTGGAACTGCGCTTCGACCGGCGCTCGCGGGTCTATTTCTCGCTGGTGACGATCCTGCTCAGCATCATCGTCGATACCGCCGGCGGGCTCTATGCCGGCTCGGTGGTTCTGAAGACCTTCTTCCCGGACCTGGTGATCTGGCAGGTCTGCCTCGGCCTCGGCCTCTTCGCCGGCATCTACACCGCCGCAGGCGGCCTGAAGGCCGTGGTCTACACCGACGTGCTGCAGGCCGTCGTACTGATCTTCGGCAGCACCTTGATGACCATCATCATGTTCGGCGAACTGGATTATTCCTGGGCCCGGGTGGTGGAGGCCGCGCCGGCCGGGCACCTGTCGATGATCCAGCCGCTCGACGATCCGCAACTGCCCTGGCTCGGCATCATCATGGGCGTCTCGCTGCTCGGATTCTGGTACTGGGTGACCAACCAGTACATCGTGCAACGCGTGCTCGGCGCCAAAGACCTGAAGCACGCCCAGTGGGGCGCCATGCTTGGCGGTTTCCTGAAACTGATTCCGCTGTTCACCATGGTCCTGCCCGGCGCCATGGCAATCGTGCTGCTGCCCGACCTGCCCAACGCCGACATGGTGTTCCCGACCCTGGTCACGACCGTATTGCCTGTCGGCATCACCGGTCTGGTTCTGGCCGGCCTGGTGGCCGCCATCATGTCGAGTGTGGATTCGACCTTGAACTCGGCATCGACGCTGGTGGTGCACGATTTCATCGAACCGCACCACCCGGAGTTCAAGCCCGAGAAGGTCGGCCGCTATGGCCAGGTCACGACCCTGATCCTGATGGTCGTCGCCATCGCCTGGGCGCCGATGATCTCCAACTTCGGCGGTCTCTGGTCGTACTTGCAGCAGGCCTTTTCGATCCTGGTGCCGCCGATCGCCGCAATCTTCCTGATCGGCGTTTTCTGGCGGCGCGGAAACGGCGACGGGGCGTTCTGGTCGCTGGTGGTCGGTCACAGCGTCGGCCTGGTGGTTTTCTTCGCCGGCCAGTTCGGTTACTGGCCGATCCACTTCACCATCAACGTCGGCATCATGGCGCTGTTCAGCACGGTGGTTTTCGTGGTCGTCAGTCTGGCGACGGCGGCACCGGATGCTGAACAGATCGAGCGCACCACCTGGCGGCCCGAAATCGCGATCGCTGAAGGCACCTTGGGCGGGGCTTGGTACAGGAACCTGAAGATCCAGGCCGGCCTCCTGATCCTGGCCATGCTGGCCGTGCTCATCGGCTTCTGGTGAGATAGCAGAAGGCCCGCCTGACGGCGGGCCTTCTTCATCTTTACACTCTCAAAACTGAACTCTTGCTGTATGCCTCAGGGGGTACCTGATGGTCCGCTGCCCCCACCGCCGGTTCCACCGGAATCACGTCCGCCGGGATCACGCCCACCGGGATCACGTCCGCCACGGTCGCGGTCGCCGGGATCACGCTGGCTCTCCGTGGCCGGAACGACCCGTGGTGTGCGCTGCGGCTCGCAACTGACCGAGAGGCTGTCGAAGGCCGAGACCACTTCGTTCGGCGCCACCACCTTCACTTTGAAGGCCTGATTGCGCAGACCCTGGGGGTCATACGGCTCGGCGGCCGGACCTGTGCCGAAAAGCCGCTCGAAAAAGTCAGGCTCACGAGCCGGTGTCGGATTCTCCGGCCGGTCGAAGACGACGATCGAAGCATCGGCTTCGGTCTGCTCGCTCTCCACCAGGGCCAGCTTGTGGCTGGCCTGGGCGGCAAAGAGACCGTCTTCCGTCGCGCGTGTCTGGGCCTTAAAGACCTGGGACTCGCGGCCGTCGTCCGTGACAATCTGATAGGACAGCGTGCCGGGGGACTGGGCACCGACGCTGACATTGAAAGCAAAGGCCCGCGGGCAGGAGCCGGCCATGTTCATCGGCACGACATCAAGACTGGCCGTGGTCGCCTGGAAGACATCGCTACGGGCGGCAAGCACGGCGGCGACATCGCCGATCAATCCATCGGACGAATTCTGTTGGGCGGCGGCAACGCCGGACCCCAGGGTCAGGGCGATGGCCGAAACCAGCAGACCCTTGGCAACCTGTTCCTTAATCATGAACTCTCTCCATCTGCACCAATCATTCGGTTGCCCATAGGTCGCAAGGAGGGCTGGCGGAGTTCAAAAACAGGGGGGGGTCTTTGGCTTGCCGGAGATCTTGGTTAACTGAAAGCTAAAGCGCGCAGCCATGATCAACAGCGCGGCCCTGGTCCGGAGGGCGATCAAGCGGGGTGCGATGGAAGCCGCCGCGGTCGGGGGCATTCATCGATTTCTTCCCGGTGAGACAGCAGAAGGCCCGCCGTCAGGCGGGCCTTCCCATTGTTGTATTCTTCAAAGCAAACCTGGCTGCAGGGTTCAGATCCCCCCCGCCGTGCCGCCGCTGGGGTCGCCACGGTCACGGCCACCACCATCGGTGCTGGAAGAATCACCACCACCTCTGCCACCACGGTCTCTACCGCCACGGTCGCGGTCGCCGGGATCACGCTGGCTCTCCATGGAGGCCGGAATGATGCGCGTCTCGCGCTGAGGCTCACAACTCACCGAATGGCGGTCAAAGCTGGAGGCCACCTGGTTCGGGGCGAGAACCTTCACCATGAAGGCCTGGTTACGCAGGCCCTGGACATCGTCGTCCTCAGCCGCCGGGCCGGTGCCGAAGAGCCGCTCGAAGAAGTCAGGCTCACGGATTTGCTTGAAGTTCTCCAGTTGATCGAAAACCACGATCGAGGAGTCTTCGGCGGTCTGTTCGCTCTGCGCCAGGGCCAGCTTGTGGCTTGCCTTGACAGCGAAAAGCCCGTCTTCGGTGGCGCTGGCCTCAGCTTCGAAGACCTGCGAGGCCCGCCCGTCTTCGGTGACGATCTGATAGGTCAGCTTGCCGGGGGACTGGGCGCCGACCCGGATGTTGAAGGCATAAGCCTGCGGGCAGGAACCGGCCATATTCAGCGGCACGACATCGAGATTGGCCGAAGTCGCCTGGAAAACATCGCTGCGCGCGGCAAGCACGGCGGCGACATCGCCGATCAATCCATCGGACGAATTCTGCTGGGCGGCGGCAACGCCGGACCCCAGGGTCAGGGCGATGGCCGAAACCAGCAGACCCTTCGTAATCTGTTCCTTGATCATAACTCTCTCCATTTGCACCAATCGTTAGGTTGCTCATTTGTCGCGGAGAGATCCTGGTTAGTTCAAAAACAAGATAAATTTTTCAGGTAGAAAAATATCCAACCTGAGCAATACCTTAGTCACCCCTAACTAAGGTTAGCGGACGAACTTCCAAGGTTAACTCAGTAAGACTTGGGGTTAGGCCGAGGCGCGCGGGAAAGCCATCCGACGTCCAGAATCGCAGTCTAAGAGGCCGGTTTGTCCGCCATGCCAGCCTTCCGCACGGTTTCGAGACAACTCGCCATGAGAGAGAGGTAGTAAGCCCGATCCTGTGTGGCAGTCTCTTTTTCCGCCTGGGCAATACGCTCGAAAAGATAGGCCGCCAGGGCATAGTCATTGGCCGGATAGACGCCAGCGCCGGTGAGGTCCTGTACCAGGTTGACGGCGCTTTCAGCCGCTTTCGCCCCCATGCGGCCAATGCCGCCGCCCAGTCCGCCGATTGCCATGGTGCTTCTCCTCGCGTGATTGAAATGCTTCGAAGCTCATGTGGCGGCTGACGGCGAAGGGTTCAACAAAGGCTACGTGCGCCGGATTGTCGGAACCAGCCCCTCACCCTCCCGCTACGCGGGAAACTGATTTCCCCCTCACCCTCCCGATACGCGGGAAACTGATTTCCCCCTCACCCTCCCGCTACGCGGGCCCCTCCCTCTCCCACAAAGGGGAGAGGGAAATAGAGCCGACTCGACCTTATTTGTTTCCCCCTCTCCCCTCCGTGGGAGAGGGTCGGGGTGAGGGGGCTTCCGCGCAGCAGAAGAAAAGAATGCCAGGTCGTGCCGAACGCCGCCTTAGGAAAGATAGCGCGCTTTCAGGTGGGCCTTGAAGATCTCGGGGTTGAGTGCCTCACCGCTTGCGCGCTCCAGAATCGTCTCGAAGCCGGCGGAAGAGGCCTGGGCATGGACGTGTTCGCGCAGCCAGCCCATCAGCGGCGCGAAATCGCCCCGGCCCAGGGCCGCCGGGATTTCCGGCCGCGCCCGTTTGGCGGCAGCGAAGAGCTGCGCCGCCGTCATCGCCCCCAAGGTATAGGTCGGAAAATACCCCCAGGCGCCGTCGTACCAGTGAATGTCCTGCAGGCAGCCCAGGCGATCCTCCGGCGGGGCGATGCCCAAGAGGCCCTTGATGCCCCGGTTCCATTCATCGGGCAGCGCCTCCAGCTCCATCTCCCCGGCGATCAGCGCCTTCTCCAGCCGGTAGCGCAGAATGACGTGCGCCGGATAGGTTACCTCGTCCGCATCGACGCGGATGAAGTCCGGCTTCACGGCGTTGTAATGGCGCAACAGGTTATCCGCCTCCCAGGCCGGGCCGCTGCCGCCGAAGGCCTCGCGCGCCAGGGGCGCCAGGAAAGACACGAACTCGGCAGAGCGGCAGGCCTGCATCTCCACCATCAGGGACTGGCTTTCGTGCATCGCCATGCCGCGCGCCTCGCCCACCGGCTGCAGGCGCCAGTCCTGCGGCAGGCCACGCTCGTACATCGCGTGCCCGGTTTCGTGCAGCACGCCCATAAGGGCGGTCATGAAGTCATCCTCGTCGTAGCGCGTGGTGATGCGCACGTCGTCGGGCACACCGCCGCAGAAAGGATGCAGGGAAACATCGAGCCGGCCGTGATCGAAATCGAAGCCGACGGCGGCCATCAGTCTGCGCCCCAGCGCCTCCTGCTGCGCGCGCGGGAACGGCCCGGCGAGCGGCAGGGTCGCGGTTTGCTGGCCCTGACGTGCCAACACATCGTCCAGAAAGCCGGGCAGGAAGTCGGCCAAGTCGGCAAAGACGGTATCGATGCGCGCCGAAGAGCCACCGGGTTCGTACTCGTCCAGTAGCGCATCATAGAGCGAGCAGCCCAGCTTTTCCGATTTGGCGGCGGCGGCTTGGCGCGTCAGGTTCAGCACCTCCGTCATGGCCGGCAGCACGGCGGCGAAATCCGACTTCGGCCGCGCCTCACGCCAGATCATCTCGCAGCGCTTGCAGGCTTTCGAAAGCGCCTCCACAAGGTCGCTTTCCAGGGCCGTGGCATGGAGCCAGCGGCGGCGCATCTCCGTGAGATTGGCCTGGGCCCAGTCGGACAGGCCGGTCGCCTCGGCCGAGGCCCGGTCAAACAGCTCGTCCATCGCCGGATCGGTCAGGGTCTCGTGGCAGACCACGTCCAGGGTCGCCAGCTGCTCCGTACGCGCCTCCGCCCCGCCGGACGGCATTACCGTCGACATGTCCCAGGAGAGAATGCCCGCCGCCTCCTGCAGGGCGTGCAGGCGCTTGAATTTGCGGGAAAGCTGGTCGTAAGCGGTCATGCCGATCCCTTCATGACATCGAATTGATCATCACCAAGATAGATGACCGAGCGGGCCCAGGTTATCAAGTCACCCGATCAGGCCGCGTCGTCGGGTCCTTCTTCTTCCGGGCGATAGTGGAAGAGGAAATAAATCACCGCCAGGATGAGCGCGAAGGAGTACCAGGTGATGGCGTATTCCAGGTGGTCGTTCTTCAGGGCGATGCGGGTCTGCCCGCCGAACGGCATACCGCCGGGCATCTCTGAAAACACGGCGTCGGCATAGATCTCGGTGATGATCGGCCCCGCTGACACGCCTTCAGCCATGACCGGCAGGTCGAGCCAGAAGTAGAAGCGCTCCTCCGGCTTGTTGGGCGGTTTGGCGAAGTCGACGCCTTTCCAGCCGTCGGTGCGCAGCAGCGCCTCGACCTCCAGGGGGCCGGCCAGCTGGCCCTCCGCACGGGTTGCCGGGTCGCGGCGGTTCTCCGGCACCCAGCCACGGTTCATCAGCAGGATGCGGCCGTCGTCGAGCCGGAAGGGCGTCACCACATTGAAACCAACCCGGCCTTTTTCGGTGCGGGCGCCGAGGTAGAATTCCTGATCGTGCAGAAAGCTGCCGGCCAGGGCGACGCGGGTGAACTCGACGGCCGCCGGGTCGGGGAAGGCGCCGGGCAGTGGAATACCGGGCCCCTGCGAACGCTCTTCGCGCTTGGCGATCTCGCCTTCTTTCCAGTGCAGCCGTTGGACCTGCCAGGTGCCAAGCCCCAGCAGGATGATCAGGGCAGGCACCGCACAGAACGTCGCCCAGAAAGTCGGGCGGAAGCGCCGCCTGCCCCGAGCGATGCCATGGCTTTCAGGTGCGCTCATCGTTCGTCTTCCCGGTCGTCTTTTGAACCATTTTTCCTGTCATCGGCGGTGAGGCTGTAATCCACCGTGCCGCTGTCGCTGGCCTTGTTGCGGTACTGCAGGGCGATCATCACACCTTTCATGGGGCGCAGCATACCCAGCGCGCCACCCAGGATCACCGGCACCCAGATCAGCATATGAAGCCAAATTGGCGGCTCGTAGGCAAACTCGAACCAGAAGACCAGCGGGACCACGACCGCGCCGAGGATGAAGATGATGAACACGGCCGGTCCGTCGCCGCTGTTCTGCTCGCTGAGATCGAAGCCGCAGACGGCACAGCGCGCCGCCACGGTCAGAAAGCCGGCGAACAGCCTGCCCTTGCCGCAACGCGGACAGCGGCAGGTCAGGCCGGTCCGAAGCGGCGAGAGCGGCGCATAGGCGTCGTCGGAAGCGGAGTCTTCTGGGGTTCGGCGGGGCGCCGTCACGACAGCGCCCCCCAAGCTTCTGGGCCGGCCCGGAAATCGGGCCCGGCGGCGAGATCGATCAGTTGCCGCCCCACCAGTAAACGCAGATGAAGAGGAACAGCCATACCACGTCAACAAAATGCCAGTACCAGGCCGCCGCCTCGAAACCGAAATGATGGTCCGGCTTGAAGTGGCCGTAGTAGGCGCGGAACCAGCAGACAATCAGGAAGATGGTGCCGACCAGCACATGAAAGCCGTGGAAGCCGGTCGCCATATAGAAAGTCGATGAGTAGATGCCATCGGTGAAACCGAAGGCGGCGTGGCCGTACTCATAGGCCTGGACGGCGGTGAAGACCGCGCCGAGAAAAATGGTCAGCCCCAGTCCCTGCAGCAGCCCCTGGCGGTCGCCGTGTATCAGTGCGTGATGGGCCCAGGTCACGGTGCAGCCCGACAGCAGCAGGATCATGGTATTGAGCAACGGCAGGTGGAAGGCCGGGAAGACCTCCACGCCGGCCGGCGGCCAGACACCCCCGGTGTGCTCGACACGCTCGAACTGCTGGACTTCCCCGGCAAACAGGCTGGCATCGAAGAAGGCCCAGAAGAAGGCGGCGAAGAACATCACCTCGGAGGCGATAAACAAGACCATGCCGTAGCGCAGGCCGAGCTGCACCACCTTGTTGTGGTGGCCCTGATGGGTCGCCTCGTTGATCACCTGGCGCCACCAGAAAACCATGGTCGCCGCGACCAGCAAAACGCCGACCGGCAGAACCCAGGTGGTGACATCGTGCATGAAAAACACCATGCCGAGGGCGAGCACACCACCGGAGATGGCCCCGAAAAACGGTACGGGGCTGGGATCTACCAGGTGGTAGGGATGATTCTGTTCGTGGCCTGCGCTCATGGTATTCCCCGCTTATTGCTACCGGCGAAACACGGCCGGCACCCTTTGGCTCTCGCAGTCAATCAACTGCAATCAGTTCACTACAGATCCCTGCTCCGAATCTTCTTCCGTCCGGGAAAGGCTCGCAAGCGGCTCCTCCACCGCAGCGTCCAGGTCCGGAAAGAAGGTATAGGAGAGGGTAATGGTTTTCACTTCGGCCAGGTTGGGATCCTCCTCGATCGCCGGATCGACGAAGAAGCTGACCGCCATGTCCATGGACTCGCCGGGTGCGAGCTGCTGTTCGGTAAAGCAGAAGCACTGCACCTTGTTGAAATACTGGCCGGCCTTCAACGGCGTGACGTTGAAGGTGGCTGTTCCCGCCGTGCGGCGGGCCGATGTGTTCGTCGCCCGGTAAAAGGCGAGGCCGGATTCGCCGACCCGCAGGCTGACTTCCCGCTCGACCGGTTGGAAGGCCCAGGGCAGGTCCGGGTTCACATCCGCGTTGAAGCGCACCGTGACCATCCGCTCGCCGACACTCTCGGGCAGGCTTTCCGCCACCTGGGTGGTGCCGCCGTAGCCGGTAACACGGCAGAACAGCTCGTAGAGCGGCACCGATGCGTAGGCGAGGCCGCCCATCGCGACAACGACGCCCGCCAGCGCAAAGGCAACGCGCCCGTTCGCGCGGGTCTGCTGTCCAGCATCGTTCTTTTGATCCGCCATTTTCAACCTCCGCCCATGCGAATGATGGAGACGAAATAAACGACCACGATAAAGGTGATCAGGATCGCGAAGAGCGCCCAGTTCTTGCGTCTTTGTTGGCGCAACCGTTCTTTCTCCTCGTCGTCTGTCATCGCCATCAGCCCACAATCCAGGAAACGGCGGCCAGAACCGGCGCCGCCTCGGTCAGAAGGCCGGGCGCCCGGTCGACAATGATGAGCCCGAAGAGCACAAAAAGATAGAGGATGGAAAAGCCGAACAGCTGCTTGGCCGCCTTATCGCCTTCCTCGCGCTGTACCCGCAACGCCAGCAGTACAAAGCACAAGCCCATCACCGCCGCCACCAGGCCGTAGACGACCCCGGCGGTTCCCAGGAAGGCCGGCACAAGGCCGAGCGGTGCCAGGACGAGGCTGTAGAGAAGGATCTGCCGCTTGGTCGCCGCCGCGCCCGCCACCACCGGCAACATGGGCACCCTGGCTTTGGTATAGTCAATGCGGCGATAGAGGGCGAGCGCCCAGAAGTGCGGCGGCGTCCAGATGAAGATCAGCGCGAAAAGGGCGATCGACTGCAGCTCCACACCGCCAGTGACCGCCGCCCAGCCGATCATCGGCGGAAAGGCGCCGGCGGCACCGCCGATCACAATGTTCTGCGGCGTGCGGCGCTTCAGCCAGATGGTGTAGACGAAGACGTAGAAGGCATTGGCCAGGCCCAATAGCGCCGCCGCCGCCCAATTGATCGCGATCCCCATCAGCATGACCGACAGCAGGCTGAGAATCACACCGAAGGCCAGGGCCTCCTGCGGGGCGATCCTGCCGCGCGGCAAAGGCCGCCCGCGGGTACGCTCCATCACCGCATCGATATCGCGCTCGTACCACATGTTGATGGCCCCGGCGGCACCGGCGCCGACGGCGATACAAAGCACCGCGACGGCGGCCAGGAAGGGATGGATATCGCCGGGCGCGGCGTAGAGCCCGGCAAAACCGCTGAACACCACCAGCGACATGACCCGCGGCTTCAGCAGGGCAAAGTAGTCGGAAACCCGCGCACCGGAACGGCGCGCAGCCGCGGGAGCTTCCGTAAAGGAAACCTCCGCCCCTGCAAGACTGAGCGAGGCGTCACTCACCCTGTCGTTTCCTCTCTCGCCCTGACATGCTCTCTCCGCGCTCCTATCGGACCTGCGGCAGGTCGTTGAAGGTGTGGAACGGCGGCGGCGAGGACACGGTCCACTCCAGCGTCGTCGCCCCCTCGCCCCAGGGATTGGCCTCGGCCTTGCGGCCGGCCACCAGCGCATACAGCGTCATCACGACGAAGAACACGGTCGCCGCGATGGAGATGTAGGACCCGTAGGAGGAAACCGCGTTCCAGCCCGCAAAGGCGTCGGGATAGTCGATGTAGCGGCGCGGCATACCGGCCAGCCCCAGGAAGTGCTGCGGGAAGAACGTCAGATTGACGCCGACAAAGGTCACCCAGAAGTGCAGCTTGCCGGCCCATTCCGGGAACTCCCGGCCCGACATCTTGCCGAACCAGTAGTAGAAGGCGGCAAAGATACCGAAGACCGCGCCCAGACTGAGCACGTAGTGGAAGTGGGCCACGACGTAGTAGGTGTCGTGCATGGCGATATCCATGCCGGCGTTGGCCAGCACCACCCCGGTCACCCCGCCGAGGGTGAACAGGAAGATAAAGCCAACGGCCCAGAGCATGGGCGTGGTGAAGCGGATCGAACCGCCCCACATGGTGGCGATCCAGGAGAATATCTTCACGCCGGTCGGCACCGCGATCACCATGGTGGCCGCCGTGAAGTAGGCCTTGGTGTCGACGTCCAGACCCACGGTGTACATGTGGTGGGCCCAGACGATGAAGCCGACGAAACCGATCGAAACCATCGCGTAGGCCATGCCCAGGTAACCGAAGACCGGCTTGCGGGAAAAGGTCGAGATAATATGGCTGATGATGCCGAAGGCCGGCAGGATCATGATGTAGACCTCGGGATGCCCGAAGAACCAGAACAGGTGCTGGAACAGGATCGGATCACCGCCGCCGGCCGGATCGAAGAAGCTGGTGCCGAAGTTGCGGTCGGTCAGCAGCATGGTGATGGCCCCGCCCAGAACCGGCAGCGAGAGCAGCAGCAGAAAGGCGGTGATCAGCATCGACCAGACGAAAAGCGGCATCTTGTGCAGGGTCATGCCCGGCGCGCGCATGTTGAAGATCGTGGTGATGAAGTTCACCGCACCCAGGATCGACGAGGCCCCGGCCAGATGCAGGGCGAAGATCGCCATGTCCACCGACATGCCGCCATGGCCGAGCGGCCCGGAGAGCGGCGGATAGATCGTCCAGCCGGTCCCTGCGCCGATATCGACGAAGGCCGAGCCGAGCAGCAGCAGAAAGGCCGGCACGAGCAGCCAGAAGGAGATGTTGTTCATGCGCGGGAAGGCCATGTCCGGCGCGCCGATCATCAGCGGCACGAACCAGTTGCCGAAACCGCCGATCAGCGCCGGCATGACCACGAAGAACACCATGATCAGGCCGTGGGCGGTGATGATCACGTTCCACAGCTGGCCGTCCGGCTGGCCATCGTTCAGCAGGTACTGGACGCCCGGGTCCTGCAGCTCCATGCGCATGATCAAAGAGAAGAAGCCGCCGATGAGGCCGGCGATGATCGCGAAAAGCAGATAGAGGGTGCCGATGTCCTTGTGGTTGGTCGAACAGAACCAACGGACGAAGAACCCGGGCTTGTGGTCGTGATGGTCGTGTGCGTCGCTGCTGCTGTAAGCCATGACGTTGGGTTCCTCTACTCAGAGACGGCGGTGACGGCGGAAGACTCGGCCAAGCGGAGCGGCGAGGGTTCTTCAACGCTGCCGAATTCCTCCAGGGCCTGCTCGGTCCAGGCGGCGAACTCTTCCTTGGTCACCATCTTGATCATGATCGGCATGTAGGCGTGGCCCGTGCCGCAGAGCTCCGAGCATTGCCCGTAGAAAGTCCGGCCGGCGAAGTCGGCCGGCACATAGGCCCAGGTCTCGTTGATCCGGCCCGGCACCGCGTCGGTCTTCAAGGCGAAGGACGGCATGGCGAAGTTGTGCAGCACGTCGCTGGCTGTGATCAGGAAGCGGATGTTGGTGTCGACCGGCAGCACCATGGCGTTGTCGGTGGTCAGCAGGCGCGGCTGGCCGGGCTGCAGCTCTTCATCCGGCACCATGTTGGCATCGAAGGTGAAGTTGCCGTGATCGGGATATTCGAAAGACCAGTACCACTGGCGGCCGATCGCCTTCACCGTGATATCTGATTCCTGCACCGTCTCGGCGAAGTAAAGCAGCCGGAAGGAGGGAATCGCGATGACCACCAGGATGATGATCGGGATCACCGTCCAGGCCACCTCGATCAAGGTGTTGTGGGTCGTCTTCGACGGGTTCGGATTGCGTTTCTCGGAGAAGCGCCACATCACGTAGAGCAGCAGCACCAAGACGAACAGCGTGATCAGCGTGATAACGATCAGCAGCAGGTTATGGAAACTGGTGATCCGTTCCATCACCGGGGTGACGGCGGGCTGAAAGCCCAGCTGATACGGCAACGGCTCGGACGCGAAGGCCGTACCGAGAGTCGACAAGAAAGCGGCGGCCACAAGGCCCATCCGGCTCAGCACTGTCATAGCAAGCAATCCCAATCTGTCCTGCGAAGGCCGGCGGCAGCCCCCCAAACGCCACACACAGACATCAAACCATCTGCATGCATCCCCTGCCCGGGCACCATAGCTGCCACTGCGCGCGCAAACTATACCAAGCATCTTTGCTCCACAAGGGTCCGGAAAGCCGCCGAAAGCCGCGCCTTTCGCACCTTTGAATCTGAACCAAGAATAGCGTAAAGCAGCGCCCGCGTTTCCGGGTGCGACCGAATGCCGCAACCCTGCCGGAGCGGCCTCAGGTTTTGCCGCCGGCGGCGTTTTCCCGCGATACGATCCGCCGCAGCCGCCGCACCGCCGCCCAGACCAACAAGGCGATGACCGGGATCGAGACGCCGGTGGCAATATCGGCGTCCAGCGGCAAGCCCGTTGCCTTGGCGGCCTTGGCCAGATAGCCCACCAGACTGGCCAGATAATAGGTGATGGCAGCGACCGACAGCCCCTCGACGGTTTCCTGAAGGCGCAGCTGCACGCGTGCCCTGCGGTCCATGGACTGCAGCAGGTCCCGGTTTTGCGCCTCCAGTTGGATGTCGACCCGGGTACGCAGAAGCTCGCTGGCCCGGGCGACCCGGCGCGACAGAACCTCCAGGCGCTCGGAGACCGCTTCGCAGGTGCGCATGGCCGGGGCGAGGCGGCGGTCGATGAACTCCCCGATCGTCTGCATACCCTCGACGCGCTGCTCGCGCAGTTCCTCGACACGCCGCCGCACCAGGGCATAGTAGGCGCTGGCCGCGCCGAATCGGTAGTTGGTGGCCGCGGCCACGTCCTCGATCTCAGAGGAGAACGCGGTCAGTTCGTCGAGCAGCGCGCGCTCCTCGCCCATCCCCTCGATCTCGGTCATTCGCCCGGTGATGCCGGTCAGCCGCTCGCCGGTTGCCGCCAGCACCCCGCCGTGGCGCTTGGCCGCCGGGAAAGCCAGCAGGGCCATGATCCGGTAGGTTTCGATCTCCAGAAACCGTTGAACGAGGCGGCCGGCCTGGCGTGGATGCAGGCTGATGTCACGCAGCATAATCCGCGCAAAGCCGTCGTCCTGGACCGTGAAATCCATCCAGACCTCGGCCGAACCGCCGGACACCAGGCTGCCGACGATGTTGTCGTGGCCAAACAACCGGGCCAGCGCCGCCGCATCGGGCAGGGGCATCTTGTGATCGAGCAGATCCAGGTGGACACCGACCAGCAGGTCGCCCGGCAGACCGATCACCCAGTCCCGCGGCACCAGATCGACGGCGAAGCCGCTGAAGGCCGCCGGATCGAAGGCACCGTTCTGAAAGAACGTGTAGGTGGAAAACTCGGTATGGCGCTCCCACTTCAGGCGGAAAGGCCCGAAATCGGCCATGAAGTGGTTATCCCCGGCGGTCGGGGCGGCAACCGCAAACCGCTCGCAGAGCGCCGCGACGTGGCGGCGGTCGCGTTCCGCCCCGCGCTCGCCCGACAGCAGAGCCAGATGGCTGATGCGCTCCGGCGCCTGCAAACTGGCAAACGGCCTTGAGTGCACCTCCGCATTCAAGGCCGCGCGCAGCGGGTGATCCCGCAAACCGTCAATCACCTGTTTCTTTCCCCCGCTGGCCGCAGCTCTGCAGTCGCTCCGTCCGGACTTGGCACAACTCCGATCCTGGCGCCATCCTCACAAAGGGATGTATCCTGTCGACCGGTAACCCATATCAATTTCTGGGCCTATATTGAAACATGCTGGCAGCCGATTGCCAGACCTGAAGCCGAATCCGGAGAATCCTGATGTCACATCTCGCCGAAACCGACGCGCTTTTTTATGCAAAGGCCGGCCTCGACCGCAACCGCCTGGAAGCGGCGGTGGACGACGCCCTGGCCGGGGCCGACGACGGCGAGCTGTTCGTGGAGTACCGCCAGTCGGAGGCCCTGACCTACGACGACGGGCGACTGAAGTCGGCCAGCTTCGATACCTCGCAGGGCTTCGGCCTGCGCGCCATTTCCGGCGAGGCCGCCGGCTACGCCCATGCCAGCGAGCTTTCCGAAGAGGCCGTCGCCCGCGCCGCGCAGACGGTGCGCGCGGTCCAATCCGGCCATTCCGGCACCATGGCCGAAGGGCCGAGCCGCACCAACCGTATTCTCTATGCCGACGACAATCCGATTTCCGCCGTGCCCTTCGAAGACAAGGTGAAGCTGCTGGCCGAGATCGACGCCTTCGCCCGCGCCAAGGACCCGCGGATCAAGCAGGTCAGCGCCTCCCTGGCCGGGGAGTGGCAGGCGGTGCAGATCCTGCGCGCCGGCGGCGAGCGCGCCGCCGACATCCGCCCGCTGGTGCGGCTCAACATCTCGGTCGTGGTCGGCGAAGGCGATCGCATGGAAGCCGGCGGCTACGGCGGCGGCGGACGCCTGGCCTACAACATGCTGCTCGACCCCGCCTATTGGCAGCCCGGCGTCGAAGAGGCGCTGCGCCGCGCCCTGGTCAACCTCGAATCGGTCGACACCCCGGCCGGCGAGATGCCGGTGGTGCTCGGTTCCGGCTGGCCCGGCATCCTGTTGCATGAAGCCGTCGGCCACGGCCTGGAAGGCGACTTCAACCGCAAGAAAACCTCCGCCTTCTCCGGCCTGCTGGGCGAACGCGTCGCCTCGCCGGGCGTCACCGTGATGGACGACGGCACCATGCAGGACCGCCGCGGTTCGCTCACCATCGACGACGAAGGCACGCCGAGCCAGGCAACCGTCCTGATCGAGGACGGTATCCTGCGCGGCTACATGCAGGATCGCCAGAACGCCCGCCTGATGGGCATGACGCCGACCGGCAACGGACGCCGCCAGAGCTATGCCCACATCCCCATGCCGCGCATGACCAACACGGTCATGCTGGCCGGCGACAAGGACCCGGAAGAGATCCTCTCCTCGGTCGACCGCGGGCTCTTTGCCGTCAACTTCGGTGGCGGCCAGGTCGACATCACCTCCGGCAAATTCGTGTTCTCCTGCACCGAGGCCTATCTGATCGAGAACGGCAAGCTCGGCGCACCGGTCAAAGGCGCGACCCTGATCGGCAACGGGCCGGACGTCATGACCAAGGTGAAGATGATCGGCAACGACCTGAAGCTGGATGACGGCATCGGCACCTGCGGCAAGGACGGCCAGGGCGTGCCCGTTGGCGTCGGCCAGCCGACCATGCTGATCGACGCAATCACCGTAGGCGGCACGGCAGCCTGAGGCCCCAATCCGGGGATAGGGAACCCGGCGAAAACCAGAGAGGAGAAGACGGCCCGGACATCAGGCTGCCTGACGCAAACCCTTCCACCGAGAAGCAAAAGCGAGGCAGACAAGCATGGGTTATGAGGGAGATGGGCATGACGCCCCGGTTCGGCACAGGGCTGAGAATATTGTTGCGGACGAGAAAGTCGCGGCATCGCGCCGCGGATTTCTGAAATCGGCGGGCCTGGGGCTGGCCGGCGCCACCCTGGCCGGGCTTTCCGGCACAGCCGCCCAGGCGGCGGAAACCCCGATCGGCGACAAGTGGTGGCCATCGAAGTGGGGCGCGGAGGATCAGGCCGGCGCCTCCAACCATATGGGGCCGCAAAAAACCCTGGAAGCGGTTCAGAACATCAAAACCGGCAAGGTCCACAGCCTGGGCCATGTCTATGAAGCCGACATGCCCCTGTTCGGCCAGCGCGTCTTTGCGCTGCGCACCCCGGGCATGCCCACCGGTGGCACCTTCGGCGACAACAAGATCATCTGGAACGACGAGTTCCTGGCCACCGAGATCGGCCAGGTCGGCACCCAGTTCGACGGTCTGGGACACATCGGGGTAGTGACCGGAGAACCCGGCGACCACACCGAAAAGCGCCTCTATAACGGCGTCACCATGGCCGAAGCCGCCTCGCCCTACGGCCTGAAGAAACTGGGCATCGAGCACGTAAAACCCTTTTTCACCCCGGGTGTGCTGATCGACGTGATGGGCCTGAAAGGCGCGATGCTGGAGGCCGGCACCGAGATCACCGTGGCCGACCTGGAAGCGGCGCTGGAACGCCAGGGCCTTTCCGGCGATGCCATCAGACCGGGCGATGTGGTGGTGATCCGCAGCGGCTGGGGCCTGTTGTGGAAGGAAGACAACGAGCGCTACAACAGCGGCGAGCCGGGCATCGGCCTTGAAGCGGCCCGCTACCTTGCGGAAAAACAGGTATCCCTGGTCGGCGCCGATTGCTGGGGCGTCGAGGTGGTGCCCAATCCGGACAGTACCCAGGTCTTCCCGGCCCACCAGGAACTGCTGGTGCGTCACGGCATCTACCTGCACGAAAACCTCAACCTGGAGAGCCTGACCGCCGACGCAAGCTGGCGCTTTGCCTACATCTTCGCGCCTTTGCCGATCAAGGGGGCAACCGGCTCACCCGGCAATCCCCTGGCGGTCACCTGACCGGGGGGCAGCGGATAAGCCCGGGGCCCGCCATGGCGGGCCTTGAGGCTGCCCTGCGCCGGCGCTATTGACGGCGTCTCAGGTAGAGCATGATGCCGAGGACGGCCAGGGTGCCGATCAGCGCCGGGACCGCCGCCAGCGGCAGTGCGTGGATCAGGCTTTCCATGCTGCCCGGACGGGGATGGCTTGCCACAAAAGCGAAGAGGAACAGCATGTAGGCCGTGCCGCCGATCTTCACGGCCCACTCCCGCAACCAGCGCCAATCCCCGGAACCCATCGTTTTTATCCCTGTCTGCTGCATTCTCGCGTGCCGGACTATCCTGTCCCAGACGCCCGGGATTCGCAATCCAGGCGGAGGCGGGCTGCGGTGGAACGGGCCGCTCGCAAAGTCGTGCCTTGGACCTGGCCGCCCCTGCCGCCATATTGGAAACACGGCCTTATCGAAGGGGCGGACTGTTGGGCATGAAGCCAAACCGCCGGCCCGGCCGTATCTCTAGTGTCAGCCCGACGACCAAGGGAGAAAGACCATGAGAAAACCTGCTTTATGGCGGATCGGCCCCGTGCGGATCGGCCAAGTGCGGATCGCCCGGTCCGCGGCCCCGGCCCTGATCGCCGCGGCCTTGATGACAGTCACCCTGGGCGCGGAAACGGCTGCCGCCTGCACCAGCATCGGTTCCTCGGTGTTCTGCGGTACCCGCGGCTCCCACAACACCGTCGGCAATACCCTGATCTTCAACAACGGGCCGGCCGGGCAGCGCCTGGGCAACTTCGCCGTCACCGGCTCGCCGCCCCGCACCTCGGTCATTCGCGGCGCGCCGAGCCGCGGCCTGGCCCAGCCCCGAACCTACCGCGGCGTTGCGACCCCCAAGCGCTTCGGCAGCGTACCGGCCTTTGAATCCCGGATCGCCGCTTTGCGGGCCGAGATCCTGGCGCTGGAGGCACAGGAGCAACTTAGGAAACTTAACCTGACCCCGGCCCAGGACGCCGCCAAAGCAGACATGCCGCCGGCCCTGATCCGCGCCCTCAGGCTGGCCCAGGAAGCCCGCGAGAAGAAAGTCAGCGCAACCGAGTGAGCAGCCTGCCCAGGCGTCATAGAGGCATTGAACCAAGTTGACGTGACATTCGACTTACTACCGTTAAGTGTTAAACAAACGGAGTAAGACATGCCTTTTATGCAGAATACTTCTCAACGGAAACCCACCGCCAAGGTCGCTCTCTTCGCCCTGGGCATTGCCTGTGCGCTGACGGCCGGCCTGGCCGTCGACGGCCAGGCCGCATCGACAGGCGACAGGATCAAAGCATCGCAGCAGGCTCGGGAACTCGTAGGCAGGATCCAAGCCGGACAGGCCAGCAATGCCGCCAATCACAGCGTCAGCTGCCATCCGAGCGACTACCTGCCCGGTGTCTGTCCCGAAGCCCTCATAAAAGCCTGTAAAAAATACGGCGGCACAATGTCGACGAGTCCCAACGGCACCCACACCTGCAGTGGACCTTACACGGGACCCAAGTAAGCAGCCCTATGGGCTAAGCGCCTCGGCTGGCTGTCCGAAAAGGCAGCCAGCCACCCCCGCCGCCGACATACGAGGCGCTAGATCGGATCATGTTTTGACGGAACCACTTTGTGGTTGCGCCAAAACATGTGAATCCGATCGCCATCAAACAGTTAGAGCAGATTCACCCGGTCGCCAGATATCCCAGGGGATCGCTTCCGGCGATTCCATCCGACCGGGATCTGCTCTAGGGTCTGTACCCAATTAGGGGATTCCAGTTGAGTTGGATTTGTGATTCAAGTTTCCAAGGATAGGAGGCTTGAATGGCAAGGCAGCTGTTTTGGTTGAGTGAGGAGGAATGGGCGCGCATTGAG
>NZ_JAAQPH010000034.1 GCF_011683915.1 Pelagibius litoralis | reverse complement strand
CCTCGTCCGCGCCAATCTCATGCACCGAAAGCGCATCGACCGCCTGATCCAGTCCGATCCAGAGCCTCCGATCAACCCCGATCAGATGGTCCTCCAGTGGGCCTAGTCTTAACCGGACACCAGTGGGCTTGTCCCGAGCATCCATCAGCGGGCTTGGTGAGATGCCAATCACCACCCCTTTGTCCAACAGCCTCAACGCGCTAGACTGCCTGTCATGGACTTCAGCGACGACCAGATCGACCGCTATGCGCGCCACCTCGTGCTGCCGGAAATCGGCGAGGCGGGGCAGGAAAAGCTGCTGAACGCCCGGGTGCTGGTGATCGGCGCCGGGGGTCTCGGCTCGCCGCTGCTGCTCTATCTCGCCGCAGCTGGGATCGGCACCCTGGGGATCGTCGACGACGACGCCGTCGACCTTTCCAACCTGCAGCGCCAGGTGCTGCACGACACCGCCAACATCGGCGTCAGCAAGGTGGAATCGGCACGCCGCCGCCTCGCGGAGATCAATCCGGAGGTAAAGGTCGAGACGCACGAAACGCGCCTGACGCCGGACAACGCCCTGGACCTCATCGCCCGCTACGACCTTGTTGCCGACGGCTCCGACAACTTCCCGACGCGCTATCTGGCCAACGACGCCTGCTATCTGGCGGGCAAGACCCTGGTCTCCGCCGCCATCATGCGCTTCGACGGCCAGCTCTCGACCTACAAGGCGCATGAGGGCGGCGACAAGCCCTGCTATCGCTGCCTCTTCGGCCCGCAGCCCGGCGACCCCAAGGAAAGCTGCGCCGATGTCGGCGTGCTGGGCGCGCTGGCCGGCAGCCTGGGCGCGCTGCAGGCCAACGAGGTGCTGAAGGAGGTGCTGGGGATCGGTGACAGTCTCGCCGGCTCGCTCCTGCTGTTCGACGCCCTGGCCACCACCTTCCGCAAGGTGAAAGCCGCGCGCGATCCGGCCTGCGCCCTCTGCGGCTCCCAAGCCACCATCCGCGACCTCAAAACCCTGGACTACCGCACCGGCGAAGCGCTCTGCGCGGTTTGATTCTTTTCCGCTTCGCATGTTTGCGGTTCCAAGCCGAAGCGACGCCCACTCGGCCTGACATAGAAGACCCAGATGTTGACCCTGTGCGCGGCCTTTCCACAAACGGGCTATCCAAATTTGCGGCAAAAATGCACAGGTTCCGGTGCCGGTGCAAATCGCTTAGGCTTTCGGCACTTCAGCTTTCGCCGCAGCCAGGAGAGACGCACTTGACCAGAACGTCCCACAACATCCGTTTTCTTGCCGTCCTTCTCTGCCTTTTCTCACCCGCCGCCTTAGCAGCCAACGATTCCGGGCCCGCCGTGATCTATTCCGTCGGCGGCAAGTTCGACGGGTCGTTCAACCAGTCGGCCTATGACGGGGCCGAGCGGTTCAAGGCCGACAACGGCAGCACCTATGCCGAGTTCGAAATCTCCTCGCCCGCGCAGAGCCTGCAGGCGCTCAGGACCTTCGCCCAGCGCGGCTACTCGCCCATCGTCGCCATCGGCTTCACCCACGCCAGCGCCCTGGCCACCGCGGCGCCGGAGTTCCCGGAGACCGATTTCGCCATCGTCGACATGGTGGTCGAGGCGCCCAACGTGCGCTCCATCGTGTTCCGCGAGCAGGAAGGCTCCTACATCGTCGGGCGGCTGGCGGCCATGGCCTCCAGGACCGGGACGTTGGGCTTCGTCGGCGGCATGGACATCCCGATCATCCGCAAGTTCGCCTGCGGCTATGTCCAGGGCGCGCGCAGCGCCGACCCCCAGGTGAAGGTCTTCGTCAACATGACCGGCCCGACCCCGGCGGCCTGGACCGACCCGGCGCGCGGCGCCGAACTCACCCGGTCCCAGATCGAACAGGGCGCCGACGTCATCATCCAGGCCGCCGGGGCGACCGGCATCGGCGTGCTGCAGGCCGCGGCCGACGGCGGGGCGCTGGGCATCGGCACCGATTCGAACCAGAACGGCCTGCATCCGGGCAAGGTGCTGACCTCTCTGCGCAAGCGCGTCGACGTGGCGGTCTATGAGAACTTCGCCGACGCGGTGGCGGGCCGCTGGACGCCGGGGGTACGGGTCTTGGGCCTGGCCGAGGGCGGCCTGGACTGGGTGATCGACGACAACAACCGCAAGCTCATCACCCCGGAAATGAAGGCCGCCGCCGAGGCCGCCACCGCCGGCATCGTCGACGGCAGCATCAAGGTCCACGACGCCTCCAGCGAGGGGCCCTGCCCCGTGAAGTAGGGGCGGGTGACGTAGGGGCCTGTAAAGAAGTCCCCCTCACCCTCCCGCTTACGCGGGCCCCTCCCTCTCCCACAAGGGGGAGAGGGTTGTGCAGTCTTGGCGTGATCGTAGATCGCGCTTAGACGAAGCTGGGTGAGGGGGAACTGGTTTCTGCAGCCTTCGAAAAAGCCAGACGCGTCCAACTGACATCCGGGCGCCTGAAGAAGCGGTCCTGGTTCTCGTGCTGCAGGACGAGACCGAGGTCTTGTACTTGCGCAAGTTCCACCGTCTCCGCGGCGGTGACGTCGAACATGCGCCGGCCCGGCGGCACCGGCCCATGGCGCAGGGAGAGAATCAAAACGCCGCTAGGTTGCAGCAGGCCGGCGACCCGCGGCATCGCCGCCCGGCGCTGTACCGCATCGAGATGCATCCAGACCGCCGTCAGCAGGATCAGCTCGAAGGTCTCGCCGCGCGCCGTGACCTGCGCCAGCTCTGGCAGGGAATCGTCCAGCCATTCGATTGCGGGCGAAGGATGCAGGACGGTTGCCTTTTCGCGCAGGGCAGCGGTCGGCTCGACGGCGACGACGCTGTGGCCCCGGGCCGCCAGAGCGGCGGCATCGCGCCCGGTGCCGGCGCCGATATCCAGGACCCGGCCCGGCACCGTCGGGATCAGATGAAGAATCTGGCTGTGGAGTTCGGCAAAGGAAGGAAGTTCGTACTGCCGGACGAGTTTTTCCGCCTCTTCGGCGTAGCCTTCGGTACCGCTGATCCGCCGCGCCGCCACACAGAAATGCCTTCTAGAACATCGTCTCCAGTACCCGGTCGGGCGGGGTGTGGCCGTCGACGAAGGTCTTGATGGAGATGATCACCTTTTCGCCCATGGCGTGGCGGCCCTCGATGGTGGCCGAGCCCATGTGCGGCAGCAGCACCACGTTGTCGAGGCGCAGCAGCTTGGGATTGACCGCCGGTTCGTGCTCGAAGACGTCGAGGCCGGCGCCGGCCACTTCGCCGGCTTCCAGGGCGCGGGTCAGGGCATTTTCGTCCACCACCTCGCCGCGGCTGGTGTTGACGATATAGGCTTCCTCGCGCAGCAGCTTGATGCGCCGGGCGGAAAGCAGGTGAAAGGTCGCCGGCGTGTGCGGGCAGTTCACCGAGATGATGTCCATGCGCGACAGCATCTGGTCCAGGCTTTCCCAGTAGGTCGCCTCCAGCTCCTCCTCGACCGAGGGGTGCACCCGGCGCCGGTTGTGATAGTGGATCGACATGCCGAAGCCCTTGGCGCGGCGCGCCACGGCGCTGCCGATGCGGCCCATGCCGATGATGCCCAGGCGCTTGCCGTTCACCCGGTGGCCCAGCATGCCGGTCGGCGCCCAGCCCGGCCATTCGCCGGAGCGCACCAGGCGCTCGCCCTCGGCCAGGCGGCGCGGCACCGAGAGGATCAGCGCCATGGTCATGTCCGCCGTATCCTCGGTCAGGACACCCGGCGTGTTGGTCACGGTGATGCCGCGCTGACGCGCGGTCTTCAGGTCGATATGGTCGACGCCGGTGCCGAAGGAGGCGATCAGCTTCAGCTGCGGGCCGGCCTGGGACAGCACCGCCGCATCGATGCGGTCGGTCACCGTGGGCACCAGGATCTCGGCTTCCTTCACCGCCTCGATCAGCTGGGCCTGGGACAGCGGCTTGTCCTCCAGGTTCAGCTGGCAGTCGAAAAGCTCCATCATCCGCGTTTCGATGGCGTCCGGCAGACGGCGGGTGACGATGACGCGAACCTTTTTGTGGGGCATTGTTTCCTGTCTCGACGGGGCTGGGACGGAATGACGGTTCTGCTGGACGGTTTGGCACCGGCCCGCCCAAAGGCGAGGATGCGACCATGGGCCTTGCCATAGCAGGCGGGGCGGCGGCTTGTCCAGGCCGTGCTGGGGTCTAAGACCGCCAAAAACTGCGGCGGATCACCGCGCCGCGATCCTGCGCACCGGGATTCTCCGCGACCGGCTTGACCGACCGCGAAGCCAGACGATAGGAAGGAATGATGACAAGCCCCGCCAGGAAACACCATCGCGGACTTGCGGCCCAGGTTGCGGCTAGGATCGCGGCCAGGGTCCTTGCGGCCATGGTTCTGGCTGCCGGCGGCACCTTTGCACCGCTGGCCGCCGCCGTCGCCCAGCAGGAAACCGCAGAGAGGGGTAAACCAGAGGCCAGCCAGCGGCCACCGCCCCCCGGCCGTACCGGCCTGCCGTTGCCGCGCTTCGTCAGCCTGCGCGCTTCAGAGGTGAACCTGCGCAGCGGCCCGGGCACGCGCTACCCCATCGACTGGGTTTATCGGCGCAGCGGCATGCCGGTGGAAATCATCGACGAGTTCGATACCTGGCGGCGCATCCGCGACTGGCAGGGCACCGAAGGCTGGATCCACCAGTCGATGGTGCAGGGCCGGCGCGGCATTCTGATCGTCGGCCAGCGCCGCACCCTGAAGCGGCGCCCGGAGGCCGAGGCCGCCGGTGTCGCCCTGCTGGATGCCGGGGTCGTCGGCACCCTGGAGCGCTGCCGCGACGACTGGTGCGAGATTGCCGCCGGCGGTTACAGCGGCTGGCTGCAGCGCAGCGGCTTTTACGGCCTCTATCCCGGCGAAAAGCTGGAGTAGGGGAACGCCCCCTCACCCTCCCGCTAACGCGGGAAGCATCCCCCTCACCCCGACCCTCTCCCACCAGGGGAGAGGGAGAAACAAAAAAGGGTCGCGATAATTCCCTCTCCCACAGGGGGAGAGGGAGGGGCCCGCGTTAGCGGGAGGGTGAGGGGGAACCGTCAGCCGAAGCGGCGCTCGGCATTACTGTGTTTCAGTCGAAGTCCTTGGCCAGGGCGGCGCGGACCTCCTCGCCGAGGATGGTCATGTGGCCATAGGCCGGATGGTCGAAGCCCAGGATGACCCGGCTGTCCGGCGTCTTGAAGCTGGCGACCTGGGCCTCGGTGAAATTGAAGTGAATGAACTGCACGGCGGAGGCCTTGCCGTCGGCGGTCGTGCGGTCGACGTCTTCTTCCGGCTTGCCGATGACGCGCGCGCCGTCGATCTCGAAAAAGGCCGTTTCCTCGATGCCGCCCAGCTTGGACAGGAAGGTTTTCCGGCGGAGCGCATCGTCGATCTCGAACATCACCGTGGCAACCAGCTCACGCCCTTGGGGAATCAGCGGGTTATAGGCGCTGAGTTCGTCGGCGATCTGCTCCTCGCCGCCCTTTTCGATGTAGAGCATCTCGTGGATCTGGGCCCACATGGTCTCGTAGTTCTCGAAATAGAAGGTGCAGACCGGCCCGACATCCTGGCGGCGGAACTTTTTCTTCGCCACCAGGTCGCGGCGCAGTTCCCGGCGCTCCTCGGTATAGGTCTCCATCGGCAGGATGTCGTCGCGGGTAATCTCTCTTTTCGTGGCAAGTCCGGCGCTCATCGCGGGGGAATCCTTCCTTATCAGTCGCCCAGCCCGTAGGCTTTGGCGAAGAGTTCGATGGGGTGATAGCTGCGGTCGACCTGCGGCTTGTTGTCCATCTTCAGCCGCTCGATACCCTGGAGAATATGCTGGCCGGCAAGCGGACATTCCGAGGCGACATAGTGTTTGCCGGCCTGGGCGGCGAGGCGCGCCGCCGGGCGGCCGACCTTGATCGCAGTTTCGAAATTCTCCTTGAGCACGCCCCAGGAACCGCCGTGGCCGGAGCAACGCTCCACCACCTTCACGTCCGCCTCCGGCACCAGGCGCAGCATTTCCGCGGCCTTGGCGCCGACGTTCTGGGCCCGGGCATGACAGGCCATGTGCAGCGCGACGCCGCCGTCCAGCGGGGTCAGGCCCTCGGCCAGGCCTTCTTTCTTGGCGATATCGACCACATACTCGGTGACATCGTAGGTCGCCTCGGACAGGCGCTTCACCCCTTCATGGTCCGGCAGGATCAGCGGCCATTCGAATTTCAGCATCAGCGCACAGGACGGCGTCAGGGCGACGATGTCGTAGCCCTCGTCGATCCAGCGGCCAAGCTCCTGCGACACCTTTTTGGCGGACTCGGCCACCTCTTCGATGTTGCCCTGTTCTAACTGCGGCATGCCGCAGCAGGCGGGATAGACCACCTCGGTCTCGACCCCGTTTCGGGCCAGCACGGCGCGCGCAGCCTCGCCGATCCCGGGGTTGTTGTAGTTGACGAAGCAGGTGGCGTAGAGCGCGACCTTGCGGCCCTTCGCGGGTGCCTGGGGGTTCGGCTCGACCGGTGCCTCCATGGCGCGCAGGGCAAAGGTCTTGCCGTGGAATTCCGGCAGCTCGGCCTCGCGGTGAATGCCGACGGTCTGCTCCATGATCGGCCGGGTCACCTTGTTGGCGGTTGAACTCGCCCAGTTGCAGACCGGCGCCGCGAATTCGGCCAGCTTGCCGTTGCGGTCGGTCCGGGTCAGCTGGTCGAGACGGCGGTCGACCTTGCCGCTTTTACGTTCCGCCGCCCGGTAGCGCAGCATCAGGTGCGGGAAGTCGATGTTGAACTCATGGGGCGGTACGTAGGGGCAGCTCACCATGAAACACATGTCGCAGAGCGTGCAGGCATCGACCACCGGCTTGTAGTCGGCCTTGTCGACGCTATCCAGTTCGCCGCTTGCCGATTCGTCGATCAGATCGAAGAGGCGGGGGAAGGAATCGCAGAGATTGAAGCAACGGCGGCAGCCGTGGCAGATGTCGAAGACGCGCTCGACCTCCGCATTCAGCTTGTCCCAGTCGTAGAAGTCCGGGTCATTCCAGTCGATGGGATGACGCACCGGGGCGTTCAGGCCACCTTCGCTCATTACTTTTCCCCGACCATGGGACACCGCGGCGCCACCCCATGGATCCGCTTCAGGCCGTCAGGCATCGAAGCGCAGCTTGATCATACCGCCCCGTCGACGGCAGGGCTGATCGGCGGCCGGATAGCAGCCACCTTCATCAGCCCTGCCCCGACAAGACATGCTCTCTCGGATATAGAGCCCAAAGGGCCTTAGGCCATGGTCTCCAGAGCTTTCTGGAAACGGCCGGCGTGGCTCTTCTCAGCCTTCGCCAGGGTTTCGAACCAATCGGCGATCTCGTCGAAGCCTTCTTCACGGGCCGCGCGGGCCATACCCGGATACATGTCCGTGTACTCGTGGGTCTCGCCGGCGATGGCGGACTTCAGGTTCAGCGTGGTATCGCCGATCGGCTCACCGGTTGCCGGATCGCCGACTTCTTCGAGGTATTGCAGGTGACCGTGCGCGTGACCGGTCTCACCCTCGGCGGTGGAACGGAAGACTGCGGCAACGTCGTTGAAACCTTCAATGTCGGCCTTTTGAGCGAAGTAGAGATAGCGGCGGTTGGCCTGGCTTTCGCCGGCGAAGGCGTCTTTGAGATTCTGTTCGGTCTTCGAGCCCTTAAGCGACATGGGTCTTGCTCTCCTGTAGGTAGGCTTGCGGGCTTTTCCGCTTGCCGCCCCGCATGGCCGGCAAACCGCCCGTCATGAGCTTTACATAGACCGCAGCCGAACGCCTGTCAATAATTTAGAATAATTCTAATGTGGAATTTAAGTGGCAGACGCGAAAGCTAAATTACGAAGCTTCGCTCTCGCCATCGGAAAGCCGGACAATCACATCGATCCGGGCGACCCGGGTGCCTTCCGGTGGGGTGGGCAGACCTTCCAGGTGAACCTGCTCGCCGGGAATATCCTGCAGCCTTCCGCCGTCTTCAAAGTAGAAGTGGTGATGATCGGACACATTGGTGTCGAAGTAGGAGCGGCCCGGCTCGACCACGACCTCTCGTAAGAGGCCGGCGCCGGTGAACTGGTGCAGGCTGTTATAGACGGTTGCCAGGGAAACCCGGACAGCTCCGGCAACCGCCTCGGCATGGAGTTGCTCGGCCGTGATATGGCGGTCGCCACCGGATTGCGGCTCAAAAAGCAGCTTGGCGAGGGCAAGGCGTTGGCGTGTCGGGCGCAGCCCGGCGGCCTTTAACCGCTGTACCAAAGCGCTGTAGGGGCGATCCTTGTTCATCACACATCCAGATATAAGGCGAGGCGTTCCGAATTAAAGTGTTCAAAACAGTCGATTGTCAAATTTTTTGGAACGCCTATAAATTACCGCCGCCGTTTTGCAGGCTACGTCGGGGGTTTAAGCCTGCGTTAACCATACAAGTGTCACGCTTGGTCCGGTTCTTCGGGCGACGCGATGCTGTTTGACGGCTCAATGCCTATGCTATAGTCCGCTCAGCGTTGGCTGCGCCCGCAAAGGTCACGGTGCAACGCCTTTTGTCGTGGCATAGAGCTGCCATTCGGCTTATGTAGAAATAACCTTCGTTGGGTGGGATCTGCAGATCGTTTGTTTATCCTGTGAAGCTAGCAGTCCTAGGATTGCGGTGTGCAGACAACAGATTACCGTTTGAACCTTTGAGCCAAGAATGAAGAGTGCTGGACCAGGTGGATCGCTTGATTAAAAAACAAGACAGTTTTCGTTACGAAGATCTGCTTCAGTGCGCGCACGGCAAACTCTTCGGCCCGGGAAACGCACAGCTGCCCCTGCCGCCCATGTTGATGTTTCACCGCATAACCGAAATCTCGGAAAAAGGCGGCGAGCACGGCAAAGGGCATGTCGTTGCCGAGTTCGACATCGATCCGAAACTGTGGTTCTTCGAGTGCCATTTCGAAGGCGATCCGGTGATGCCGGGCTGTCTCGGCCTGGACTCTCTCTGGCAGCTTGTCGGATTCTTTCTCGGTTGGCTGGGCGCACCGGGGCGCGGACGGGCGCTGGGCGTCGGCCAGGTGAAGTTCAGCGAGATGGTCACGCCGACCGCCAAGCTGGTCAGTTATCACCTGGATCTTAAACGCGTCCGCATGGGCAAGCTTGTTCTGGGGATCGCCGACGGCATCATGAAAGTCGACGGCCAGCCGATCTACGAAGCCAAGGATCTCAAGGTCGGGTTGTTTCAGCGCGACCCGCAGACTGCCTGAGGCGAAGGCGGACCCGAAGCTGACCGAACATCGCAGAACCGCCCTAGGGCATTACGCCGCATAGCCCCCAAGTTGGGGTACCTTAAGGCCACAAGACGGATTGGAAACTATGCGCCGAGTCGCTGTCACAGGAATAGGCATCGTCTCCAGTATCGGCAACAATAAGGCCGAGGTGATCGAGTCGCTCCGCCAGGGACGCTCCGGGATCGAGTTCTGCGACACCTATGCCGAGATGGGCTTTCGAAGCCATGTTCACGGCTCTCTGAAGATCGATGTCGCCGACCATGTCGACCGCAAGCTGCGGCGCTTCATGGGCGAAGGAGCGGCCTACAACTATATCGCCATGCAGGAGGCGATCGCCGATGCCGGCCTGACCGAGGCCGAGGTCTCCCATGAGCGCAGCGGGCTCATCATGGGTTCGGGCGGGCCGTCCACCTCCAATCAGGTGGAGGCCGCAGACCTGACCCGCACCAAGGGACCAAAGCGCGTCGGCCCTTACATGGTGCCGCGCTGCATGTCGTCGACCAATTCGGCCAATCTCTCGACAGCCTTCAAGATCAAAGGCCTCAGCTACTCGATTTCCTCGGCCTGCTCGACCTCCGCGCACTGCATCGGCAATGGCGCAGAGCTGATCCAGATGGGCAAGCAGGACATCGTCTTCGCCGGTGGCGGCGAGGAACTGCATTGGACCCTCACGGTTCTGTTCGACGCCATGGGCGCGCTGTCCAGCAACTTCAACGGCGAACCGACCCGGGCGTCGCGCGCCTATGACCGCGACCGCGACGGTTTCGTGATCTCCGGCGGCGGCGGCGTCGTGGTGCTGGAGGACCTGGAACGGGCCAAGGCCCGGGGCGCAAAGATCTACGGCGAGGTGGCCGCCTATGCCGCCACCTCCGACGGGGCGGACATGGTCGCGCCTTCCGGCGAAGGCGCCATGCGGTGCATGCGCTTGGCCATGCAGAGCCTGGGCAACACCCCGGTCGACTACATCAACGCCCATGGCACGTCCACCCAGGCCGGCGACATACCGGAACTGACCGCGATCCGCGAGGCCTTCGGCGCCGATATGCCGCGAATTTCCTCGACCAAGTCGTTGACCGGGCACTCCCAGGGCGCCACCGGCGTCCATGAAGCGATCTATTCGCTTCTTATGCTAAATACCAATTTCGTGGCAGCTTCGGCCAACATCGACAACCTCGACCCGGAAGCTGAGGGAATGCCCATCGTCCGCGAGATGGAGGATGGTTTGTCGTTGAACTGCGTCATGTCCAACAGCTTCGGATTTGGCGGCACCAACGCCAGTCTCGCGTTTAAGCGGTACGAAGGTTAGAGGTCGGGGAAAAATCGATGGCGGGGTTGATGGCCGGTAAGCGCGGCCTGATTATGGGGGTGGCCAACGACCACTCCATTGCTTGGGGCATAGCAAAGGCACTGCACGCGCAGGGCGCCGAGTTGGCCTTTACCTATCAAGGCAGTGCTTTCGAACGCCGGGTCCGCCCGCTGGCCGAGTCCGTCGGCTCGAACATCGTTCTGCCCTGCGACGTGGAACAGGAAAGCGACATCGCCGGCACCTTCGACAGCCTGCGCGAACGCTGGGACAACGTCGACGTGGTGATCCACGCCATCGCCTATTCCGACAAGGAAGAGCTGAAGGGGCGCTACCTCAATACCAGCCGGGCGAACTTCAACCGTACCATGGCGATCTCCTGCTACTCCTTCACAGCTGTGGCCCGCCAGGCCGCGGCCCTGATGGGGCCGGGCGGCAGCTTGGTCACCCTGACCTATCTGGGTGCCGAACGGGTGACCCCGAACTACAATGTGATGGGCGTTGCCAAGGCCGCGCTGGAAGCCAGCGTGCGCTACCTGGCGGTCGACCTGGGTGAAAGCGGCATCCGGGTCAATGCCATCTCCGCCGGGCCGATGCGCACCCTCGCCGGCTCGGCCATCGGCGATGCGCGTTTCGTCTTCGGTTGGAACCGCGATCACGCACCGTTGAAGCGCAATGTGCTGCTGGAAGAGGTCGGCTCTGCCGGCCTTTACTTCTCGTCGGATCTTTCCCGCGGCGTCACCGGCGAGGTGCACTATGTCGACGGTGGCTACAACATCGTGGGGATCCCTTCGCCCGGCCGCATGGGCGGCTGACGCGGCCGCTCCGTCGTCGAGACCGGAAAACACACACTTCAGCCTGATTCCGGATAGCGCCGCAGCAGGCGCGATTCCTTCCACTGCAGGGCCAGATAGCCGCCCAGGCCAATCGGCCGGTAGCCGCGGTCGCGATTCTGGGCGCCGATTTCATAGAGCAGGCGGAATTGTTCGAAAAGCACCCGGTAGGTCTCGGCGATGCTGTGCTCGGGATCCCAGATGTGGATCGCTTCGGCGCTGGCGCCGTTCACCTCCATGATCTGAAAGTCCTCGCCGCGCCCCAGGGCCTCGACGGACTTGAAGCGGACATCGAAGCGCCCGAAGTGGAAATCCGGCATCGCCCGGGCAATCTCGTCGAAGCGCGCCACCAGGGCCGCCGTGACATAGGCCGAGCCGTCATAGTAGAGCCCCCCGGTACGAACACCGCCAAGCAGCGATAGCCGCACCATCTCGCCTTTTGCCGGAACCCTTTGCAGTTGCGCCGCGACTGCCCTGCAGTGCCGTCGCGCCATGCGGCGGGTGCGGGGGTCCGCCTCGATCAAGGTGCAAAGGCGGGAACGGCCGTCGCCGAGAACATGGGGAAAGCAGCGAAAGCCCAGGGAAAAGATCCGGCCGCGGGCTTCGCCCGGCTTGCGCAGATAGTGCACGCCGGCCTCGCCTTCCCAATCGATATAGCGCTGCAGAATGAAACCTTCGCCCGAGGGAAAATGGTCCAGATAGTCGTCCAGCGCGGCCGGCGAACGCAGCAAACGAACGCCATAGCCCTGGGATCCGATATCGGGCTTTACCACCAGCGGGAACCGCAGGCCGGCCTGCGCGATTTCCTGTTCGAGATGCCGGCCCCCCGAAGCGCCCTTACGGGCCGGGGTCGCAACGAGGCGCAGGGAGGGCGCCACCCAGTGCTGCTGGTGCGGAGGAATCTGGCTCAGATAGGACATCTTTGATTCGCCGCGGAAGCCGCCGCAGACGATGTTGGGATTGGCGACGGAAGGCAGCGTAAAACCACCGTGGCGGAGCGCCAGGCGCAGGCAGTGCAGCAGGACCGGAAAGTAAAACAGCAAGGTCGGAATCCGGCCGGCCGCAGAGATGGTCGTGCGGATTGAGCGGGGCGGCATCCCGGCCAGGGCCACATGCGCCTCGCCACCGCCCGCTGCCTTGCGGCGCCGGGTCCGCCAGACCCGGTAGGCCTCGACAAACCAATAACGGGTTTTCGATTGACGATTGCGCGCAGAGGTTCTGACCGCGATCCAGAGGCCGGCGAAAGCGCAGCTGAATATGGCGAGCGGTGTCAGGGGAATCGCCGATATCGCCTCTGTCATCCCGCCCCCCGCCTCTCTTATTATTCTTCTAAAACATAATAAAAATAGATAGTTAGGCCGATCCCCGCATCAGGCCGGCGGCTACCCGCTCGAAAACGTTTACCACATAAGAATCCCTGTCATAGCAGCTAAATCGTTAGCTAGACTGATGCCTGGAAGGCGCGGGCGGCACAAAGCAGGCCACAAAGAGCATTCAGCCGCCCCCGGGGGAGACGGTTTCGGTCATGAGTTCACTCTATGCTTGGCTGCAGGGACTGGGGCTGGATCGCTATGCGGCGATCTTTGCCGAGCAGGACATCGACTTCGATCTGCTGGTCGACCTGACCGAGGCCGACCTCATTGAGCTTGGCATGTCTTTCGGGGACCGCAAAAAGATGCTGCGGGCCATCGCGGCTTTGATCCGTGAAGAAGAGACGGGCGAGGGCCGCACCGTGCCGCGCCAGGTTGCCGAGCAGCGCCACCTGACCGTCATGTTCTGCGACCTCGTCGGTTCCACCGAACTGTCGATCCGCTATGACCCCGAGGATCTGCGCACCATCGTGCGCAGCTACCAGGACACCTGCGCCGGCGTGATCTCACGCCTGGAAGGCTTCATCGCGCGTTACATGGGCGACGGCGTCCTTGTCTATTTTGGTTTTCCCCGGGCCCACGAAGACGACGCAGAGCGGGCCATCAGGGCCGGCCTTGAGATCGTCGAAGCGGTCGGCAGGCTGCGCCCTCAGGCTGACCTGCAGCTGCAGACCCGTGTCGGGATCGGTACCGGTTCGGTGGTGGTCGGCGACCTGATCGGCTTGGGCTCGGCGCAGGAAATCGCCGCCGTCGGCGAGACACCCAACCTGGCATCACGCCTGCAGGCCCTCGCCAATCCGGACTGCGTTGTGGTCGACAACACGACCTACAGCCTGGCCAGCAACGCCTTCGATTTCGAAGACCTCGGCCCGCAGAGCCTGAAAGGCATCTCGCTGCCGGCCGGGGCCTGGCGCGCTTTGGGTCAGCGCCCGGCCGAGCGCCGCGCCGAGACTTTGGAAGAAATGGACCTGGTGCCCTTCGTCAACCGCTCCGGCGAAATCACCCTGATGCTCGACCGCTGGAAGATGGCACAGGCCGGCCAGGGTCAGATCATCCTGCTGTCGGGCGAAGCCGGGATCGGCAAGTCGCGCCTGCTGCGCGCCTTTGCCGAACGCCTGGACGGCGACGACCATATAGCGCTCACCTTCCACTGCACGCCCTACCACAAAAACAACGCACTCTATCCGCTGATCGAAAGGCTGCGCCGGGTGGCCGGTATCTCCGGGGACGACCCACCGGTTGTCGCCCTGGCCAAGCTGCGCGGGCTGTTCAAGAACTCGGCCATCGATTCGGAGGATACCGCGCGCCTCTTCGCCCCGCTGCTGTCACTCAAGACGGTGGCGCAGGAAAAGGCGAGCGGCGAACGGCAAGCGGATATGGGCCGTCTTCTGGATGTCCTGCTGCAGGAGACCGAGATGATGGCGCAACACCGAACGGTCTTGATGATGGTCGAGGATCTGCACTGGATCGACCCGACATCCCTGGAGTTTCTGCAGCGGCTCTCGCAGCGGCTGAGCGGGCTCAGGATTCTGCTGATCCTTACCGTGCGGCCGGAGGCGGAATCGCAGATGCGCCCGCTGTTTCCTGCCACCGGGCTGGCACTGGACCGTCTGCAGCGTCCGGAGTGCGAGACCATCATCCGGCACATCGCCCAGCACAAGAACTTCCCCCAGGTTCTGGTGGACACCATTGCCGAACGCACCGACGGCGTGGCGCTGTTCATCGAGCAGCTCACCAAAGCGGTCATCGAATCCGATGCCGTGGTCGATCTGGGCGACCGCTACGAGATCGCCGGAGAGCAACCGGCCCTGAGCATCCCGACAACCCTGCGCGGCTCCCTGCTGGCGCGGCTCGACCGATACCCGGCGGCGCGCGAGATCGCCCAGACCGGCGCCGTCATCGGGCGGGAATTCTCTTACAAGATGCTGGCCGCCATCTCGGGCCTGCCGGACGCCGAGTTGCGCCGCGCCCTCGACCGCCTGGTGGAAACCGAATTGCTCTACCGGGCCGGGGCCGCGCCGAACGCCACCCTCCGCTTCAAGCACGCCCTGGTTCAGGAGATGGCCTACAGCAGTCTGTTGAAAAAGAAACGCCGCCGGCTCCACGCCGAGAGCGCCGTCTTCCTGGAAGACCACAACCCGCAACTGGCGCTCAGCGAGCCGGCGCTCCTGGCGCATCATTATACCGAGGCCGGACTGCCCCACCGGGCCGTCGCCTATCGCCTGAAAGCCGGTGAAAGAGCGATCCGGCGATCGGCCATGACCGAGGCGGTCCGCGAAATCGATCTGGGACTGGACCTGCTGGAGTCGCTGACCGATGAGACCGACCGCCGGGGGCTGGAGCTGCACCTGCGGGTGGCCCAGGCAACCGCGCTGAGGGCGACAAGAGGAACCGGCGCACCGGAAACCGGGGCTGCCTGGGCCCGGGCCCAGACCCTCTGCGGCACCCAGGGCAACAAATCGCTGCTGTTTCGTATCCTCTATGGCCGCTTCCTGTTTCATCAAGGCAATGCCGACCTGCAGAAGGCCCGGATCTTCGGCGAGTCGCTGCTCGACCTTGGACGGCAGTTGGACGAAGAAGGCGCGCTGCTGCGCGGGCACAGCGCCATCGGCCGCACCGCCTTCGGCCAGGGCGACTTCGCCGAAGCGCGCCATCACCTGGAACAGGCCATCGCCCTCAGCAATCCGGCAAGGCCGGCTGCGCGTCATGAGGTGGGCAGGCCGGAGCTGCCGGTTCTCGATCTCTGCTATCTCTCCTGGACGTCCTTTGCCCTGGGTTACCCCGAGACCGCCCTGCAGCAATGCTGGCGCTCCTTGGAAATCGCCGAAGGCGGTGCGGTTTCCTATGACCTCGTGGTCGCAAACGGTAATGCCTGTTACCTGCATCAGCTGCGCCAGGACCACGCCGCCGTCCGGCGCTGCGCGCAGAACGTCATCAATCTGTCGACGGAAAAGGGCTTTCCGCACTGGCGCTCGCTGGGGGTCATGTTCCAGGGCTGGCTGATGGCTGCGACCGGCCAAAGCGCCGAAGGCATCGCTGTCTTTCAGACGGCACTGGCCGAGCACAGGGCAACCGGCGAGGTTCTGGAGGTCTGTTACTTCCTCGGCCTGCTGGCCGATCTGCGGGGACGGGCGGGGGCGCCGGAAGCCGGACTGGACAACATCGACGAAGCCCTGGACCTGGTCGAGCAGACCGGCGAACGCTGGTTCGAGGCCGAGCTGCACCGCGGTCGTGGCGAGCTGCTGCTGCGCAGCGGCGGGCCGGAAGATCCAGCGATCGAGGCCTGCTTCGAAAAGGCGCTGGCCCTGGCGGGCCGGCAGCAGGCGAGGTTGTGGGAGCTGCGCGCCGCCATCAGTCTGGGCCGGCTGCGGCTGGCCCAGGGACGTTCGGCAGAGGCCCGTAAAACCCTGGAGCCGATCTATCGCTGGTTCGATCCTGCGGCGGCGCCTGGCGTACCAGCCGCCGGCGGCGCCGAGCCCGGTTACTATGGACCGGGCGAAGACGGCCCCGACCGGCGCGACGCCGCTGAGCTGCTGGACAGCCTTGCCATTGCGGCCGGCTCTTAGAGCGTTTTCGACCTGCGTCGAATCGGTTCCAGCCCGCTCCCCCTCCTGGCCACCCAATGCGATTATCCTGGTGGGTAGCCAGGAGGGGGAGCGGGCCGGTGCCGTCTAAACCGAAAAGAATCTAGAGCGCCGCCAACAAGCGGTCCGGCCGGTCGGTGATCAGGCAGTCGACACCCTTGTCGAGCAATCGCCGGCCCGCACGCAGGCCGTTCACCGTATAGACCGCGACCGCATAACCCGCCGCCTTTGCCGCCTGCACGTCGGCCTTGCGGGTGCGCCGCCAGTAGAGATGCAGCGAGGCACAGTCCAAGGCCGCCATGGCATCGCGCCAGTCAGCCGGCAGCTTTTCGGCCAGGAACCCGCGCGGCCACTGCGGCGCAACGCGGCTGGCCGCCGCCAGGGATTCCCGTTCGAAACTGCTGATCAGGGGCGGCAGGCGATCCCCGGGCCAGAGGCCCAGCAAACGGGTCAGCGTGACCTCCGCGGTTTCCTTCGCCAGGCCGGGCGACGACTTGATCTCCACATTGGGCGTCAGGCCCAGGTCAAGCAGGCAGGCGACGGTTTGCTCCAGGGAAGGCACCCGGCAATCGGCGCGTCCGCGAAACCCCGCTTCCGCCCTTCGGCCATACCGGCGGCCGAAACCGTGGGAGGCGTCGAGATCCTGCACAACGGCAAGCGGCGTCTCGGCCATCGCGCCCGCCACACCGGTGGTCCGTTTCAGCGTGTCGTCGTGGAACAGCACCGGCTGGCCGTCCGAGGTCAGCATGACATCGAACTCGACCCAGGTGACCCCGGCGGCCGCCGCGGCTTTCAGCGAGGCGAGGGTGTTCTCCGGCGCCAGGGCCTTGGCCCCGCGGTGCCCCATGATCCTCGGCAGGACAAGGCCGGGGGGCCGCAAAGAAAAAGCCGGCGGTGAGGTCATGTCGCCACTCCCTGCCGCCGGCTCTTCATTCGATCGGTTGTGAAAGCTTAGCCGGCTGCGGCTTCCAGGTCCTCACCGGTTTCCTGGTTCACCCGCTTCATGGAGAGCTTCACCTTGCCGCGGTCCATGCCGATGCACTTCACCTTCACCACGTCGCCCTCGTTCACCACATCGGCGACGGTGTTGACGCGCTCCGGCGCCAGCTCGCTGATGTGGACGAGACCGTCGCGCGGGCCGAGGAAGTTTACGAAGGCGCCGAAATCGACAACCTTTACCACCTTGCCGTCGTAGATCACGCCGACCTCAGGCTCGGCAACGATGGAGCGGATCCAGTCGAGCGCCGCTTCGGCCTTTTCCTGGTCCACGGCAGCCACCTTTACCGTACCGTCGTCTTCAATGTCGATCTTGGCGCCGGTTTCCTCGGTGATCTCGCGGATCACCTTGCCGCCGGTGCCGATGATGTCGCGGATCTTGTCCTTCGGAACCGTGATCACCGTGATCCGCGGCGCATTCTCGGAGACGCCTTCGCGCGCCGAGGTCAGGGCCTTGTTCATCTCGTTCAGGATGTGCAGCCGCCCGTCCCTGGCCTGGTTCACCGCGATGGCCATGATCTCCTTCGTGATCGAAGTGATCTTGATGTCCATCTGCAGCGAGGTGATGCCCTGTTCGGTACCGGCCACCTTGAAGTCCATGTCACCGAGGTGATCCTCGTCGCCCAGGATGTCCGAGAGCACGGCAAAGTCGTCGCCTTCTTTGATCAGGCCCATGGCGATACCGGCGACCGGACGCACCAGGGGCACGCCGGCATCCATCATCGACAGCGAGGAGCCGCAGACCGTCGCCATGGAGGAGGAACCGTTGGACTCGGTGATCTCCGACACCACGCGAATGGTGTAGGGGAAATCCTCCTTGGCCGGCAGCAGCGGGCGCAGGGCGCGCCAGGCCAGCTTGCCGTGGCCGATTTCGCGGCGGCCCGGCGCCAGCCGGAAGCTGCACTCACCCACCGAGTAGGGCGGGAAATTGTAGTGCAGCATGAAGTGCTCTCGGTAGCTGCCCTCCAGGGAGTCGATCAGCTGCTCGTCCTGGCCGGTGCCCAGGGTCGTGGTCGCGAGCGCCTGGGTCTCACCGCGGGTGAACAGCGCCGAGCCATGGGTCAGGGGCAGAACGCCGACCTCGGCCAGGATCGGCCGGATGTCGGTGGTGGTGCGGCCGTCGATGCGCTTGCCGGTCTTCAGGATGTTGCCGCGCACGACGTCGCTTTCCAGAGACTTGAAGAGGCCGCCGGCCTTTTCTTTCTCTTCGTCCTCAAGAGCCTCGACCGCTGCCTCGCGCACCGCGGCCAGCTTGGCCTGGCGGGCCATCTTGTCGACCTCGGTATAGGCCTCGGCCAGCTTGTCCATGACGCCGCCGCCGATGAGCTTGTTCTTCACTTCCTCGATCTCGGGGGCCGGGCCCGGTACGTCGCGCGGCTCCTTGGCGCAGCGCTCGGCCAGCGCGATGATGCAGTCGATGACCGGCTGCATCTGCTCGTGGCCGAAGGCCACCGCGCCCAGCATGATCTCTTCGGAAAGCTCATGGGCCTCGGATTCAACCATCAAGACGCCGTCGCGGGTGCCAGCCAGGATCAGATCGAGGGCCGCGCCCTCCATCTCGTCCATCAGGGGGTTGAGGATGTACTCGCCGTCCTTGTAGCCGACCCGCGCGCCGCCGATGGGGCCGAGGAAGGGCAGGCCGGAGATGGTCAGCGCCGCCGAGGCGCCGACCATGGCGACCACGTCCGGATCGTTCTCAAGGTCGTGGCTCAGCACCGTACAGATCACCTGGGTCTCGTTCTTATAGCCCTTGGCGAAGAGCGGACGGATCGGCCGGTCGATGAGGCGGGAGGTCAGGGTCTCCTTTTCGGAGGGCCGGCCCTCGCGCTTGAAAAAGCCGCCGGGGATCTTGCCCGCCGCAAAAGTCTTTTCCTGGTAATTCACGGTCAGCGGGAAGAAGTCCATGCCCGGACGCGGAGAAGACTCTCCGACCGCGGTGCAGAGCACCACCGTGTCGCCATAGGTCGCCAGAACGGCGCCGTTTGCCTGGCGCGCAATGCGGCCGGTCTCCAGGGTCAGCTTGCGGCCGCCCCACTCAATTTCCTGCTTATGAATATCAAACATTCTTTCTAGGTCCTTCTAACCTGAAGCCGGTCAGTTGTTTGCCGAATAGCAAAGCGCCGGACCCGCGTAAGGGGTGCCCGGTCCGGAGACTTCTCCCCAAACACCCCTTACGTCGGCCCGGCCCTCCAAAGACCATCGTGCCGGCTTTGTCACGATGTCACTAATCTTCATGTTTTCCGTTCGCCCGCGCCGGCGCCGCGATTTCCCGGCTGTCGCGCACCGAAGTGCGGGGACGACCAGGGCGTATCGGCGGCGCAGAGCACGGTCACGTTCGGCCCGTCCTTACCGGCGCAGGCCAAGACGCTGGATAAGGCCGTCGTAACGCGCCTTTTCCTGCACCTTTACATAGTCCAACAGGCGCCGACGCTGGCCGACCATGACGAGCAGGCCGCGGCGCGAGTGGAAGTCTTTTTTATGGGTTTTCAGATGCTCGGTCAGGTTCAGGATCCGCTCGGTGAGAATCGCGACCTGGACTTCCGGCGACCCGGTATCACCCGTGTGGGTGCCATACTCTTCGATCAGCGCAGTCTTGCGCTCAGCTGTGATCGACATCGTCTATCTCCATCACTCTAAAGGTTCAAAACCCGAACCGGGTGAATGTCACCTGCTTCATAACGGGCCAAGGCCACCGGCTTACCGCCTGACGTGGTGAAAACGATGGATCCGTTACTGAGATCACTGATGCGATCGCGGTTGGCGCGCGCCACCATGGACACGGCCTGCCCGCAGCGCAGGCGATTCGCCTCGGTTTCGGACAAGGCCAGCGCCGGGATGTCGTCCAGCGCTGTCTCAACCGGGAGCACCTGCTCCAAGGCGGCGGGACTATGCCCCATGGATTCCAAAGATTCCAGCGAAATCGCGTCGGTCTCGGTAAACGGACCTACGGTTAATCGGCGGAGGTCGGTGATGTGGGCCACCGTGCCGCAAGCCCGCCCCAGATCGCGGGCGAGGGAGCGCATATAGGTTCCCTTGCCGCAGTGGACCTCAAAAACCGCGTGATCGCGGTCCGGCATCTCCAGCAGGGTAATCTCATAAACCATAACCCGGCGGGACTTGAGCTCGAAATCCGTCTGCGCCCGGGCCAGGTCGTAGGCCCGCTTCCCCCCCACCTTGATAGCCGAATACAGCGGCGGAACCTGTTCGATTTCTCCGGTAAAGCCGGGCAGGACCGCCTGGATCGCGGCCTCATCCGGGCGGCCCTCCGCCTCTTCGATAACAGCCCCTTCGCCGTCGTCGGTCTCCGTCGCCTGGCCCCATCGCAGCGTGAAGCGATAGCTTTTACGTCCGTCCATGACATAGGAAACGGTCTTCGTCGCCTCGCCCATGGCGATCGGCAGCAGGCCGGTGGCCAGGGGATCGAGGGTACCGCCATGCCCCACCTTGCGCGGCTGCAGAACCCGGCGGACGCGGCCGACAACCTGGGTCGAGGTCATGCCCAGAGGTTTGTCGATCACCAGCCAGCCGTTCACCGGCGGACCCTTGGCCCTGGCGGCCTTGCCGGGATTAGCGCCCATCTTCCGGCCGTTCCGCCGCAGGCGCCTCTTCCTGGTCAGCCTCTTCCGCACCGTCTTCCAGCGTGGGCGCCTCGACATCGCGCAGCACCCTTGGGTTCTGCAGCAGGGCATTGATCTTGGCGGCCTCGTCGAAACTGTGATCGGCCTGGAAGGACAGTTTCGGCGTGTGACGCAGATCGACCTCCCGGCTCATCTGGCTGCGCAGAAAGGGACCGGCCCGGTTGAGCACCTTCAGCACTTCACGGCTGCCGTCGCCGCCCAGCGGCACGACAAAAGCGGTGGCGTTCTTCAAATCGGGGCTGACCCGCACCTCGGTAACCGTCAGGCTGACGCCGACAAGCACCGGGTCACGCAGCTCGTCTCGCGCAAGGATGCGCGCCAAAGCATGGCGCAGCTCCTCGCCGACACGCAGCTGCCGCTGGCTTGGGGCTTTCGAAACGGGCGCTTTCGAGCCACCCGTTTTGGAGCCGGGCGACCTGGCGCCCTTTGCTGAGCTTCGCTGTGAACCCATGATCCGTTCTCAGCTCCGGATTTCCGTTTCTCTGGCGTCCAGCGGTGAAGGCTGGGCCGCCGGGCCTCTTTTCAGGCGCCCGGCCTGCGCGGAAATCTAGAGTTCGCGGGCAATCTCTTGAATTTCGTAACACTCGATCTGGTCGTCGACCTGGATATCGGTGTAGTTCTCAAAGGCCATGCCGCACTCGTAGCCTTCCTTCACTTCCTTCACCTCGTCCTTGAAACGACGCAGGGTCTTCAAGGTGCCGGCGTGAATGACGACGTTGTCGCGCAGCAGCCGCACCTTGGCGCCACGCTTGACCATGCCCTCGGTAATCATGCAGCCGGCGACCTTGCCGACCTTGGAATTGCTGAAGACCTGGCGGATCTGCGCGTAGCCCAGGAAGTTTTCCTGCTGCTTGGGCGCCAGCATGCCGGAGAGCGCCGCCTTGGCGTCGTCCACCACGTTGTAGATGATCGAGTAGTAGCGGATGTCCACACCGTCACGGCGCGCCAGCTGCCGGGCCTGCGGATTGGCGCGGACGTTGAACGCGATGATGACGGCCCCGGTCGAATTGGCCAGGGTCACGTCGGATTCATTGATGCCGCCGACGCCGCTGTGCAGGACCCGTACCTTGACCTCTTCGTTGCCCAGCTTTTCAAGGCTGTTGACGATGGCCTCCATCGAGCCGTGCACGTCGGACTTGACGACCACCGGCAACTCCGAGGCCTCACCCTCTTTGATCCGGCTCATCATCTCTTCCAGAGTACCGCGGCCGGTGGAGGTGATCTCGGTTTCGCGCCGGGTCTGCTGGCGATACTCGGCGATCTCGCGGGCGCGGCTTTCATTGTCCATGACCGTGAAATCGTCACCCGCCAGCGGCGTGCCGTTGAGGCCCAGTACCTCGACCGGTGTCGCCGGCCCGGCTTCTTTCAGCTGCTCGCCGCGCTCGTTGGTCAGGGCCCGCACACGGCCCCACTCGCCGCCGGCGACGAAGATATCGCCGACGCGCAGCGTGCCGCGCTGCACCAGCACCGTTGCCACCGAACCACGGCCGCGCTCCAGCTTGGCTTCGACGATGACGCCTTCTGCCGCGCGCTCCGGATTGGCTTTCAGCTCCAACAGCTCGGCCTGCAGCAGAATGGCTTCTTCCAGCTTGTCGAGGTTGGTTTTTTCGGTAGCGGATACTTCGATCGCCAGGAGATCGCCGCCGAGATCCTCGACGATCAGTTCGTGCTGCAGCAGTTCCTGCTTCACTCTTGAGGAGTCCGCGCCAGGCTTATCGATCTTGTTGATCGCGACAATGATCGGAACCTGGGCGGCCTTGGCGTGATTGATCGCCTCGACCGTCTGTTCCTTGATACCGTCGTCCGCAGCCACCACCAGCACCACGATATCTGTCACATCGGCACCGCGTGAGCGCATCTCGGTGAAAGCCGCATGGCCCGGGGTATCGATGAAGGTGATCCGTTCGCCGGAAGCGAGGCGAACCTGATAGGCACCGATGTGCTGGGTAATGCCGCCGGCCTCACCGGCCACGACATCGGATTGCCGCAGAGCGTCCAGAAGCGAGGTCTTGCCGTGATCGACATGCCCCATCACGGTCACCACCGGTGGGCGCGACTTCAGATCCGTCGCATCGTCGTCGGCACCACGCATTCCAATCTCCACGTCAGAAGCCGACACACGTCTGAGCTTGTGACCAAATTCCTCCACCACCAACTCAGCCGTATCGGCATCGATCGACTGGGTGATGGTTACCATCACGCCGAGCTTCATCAGCGTCTTGACCACCTCGGCGCCACGCGCCGCCATGCGGTTGGCCAGTTCCTGAACAGTGATGAACTCCGGCACCACGACTTCTCGGATGACCTTCTGCGGCGGCTGGTGAGGCTGGTGCCCCATGGTCGCCCGCATCTGCTTCTCGCGCTGGCGTTTGACCGAGGCGAGGGACCGCTGCCGCGCTTCCTGGCCGTCGAGCGCCTGATTGATCGTCAACTTGCCTGAACGGCGGCGCTGATCGCCGCGCCGGCCCGGCGTCACCTTCGGCGCCACCGGGGTTTTGCGCTTTGCGCGGCTCGCGGCGTCGTCGGTTGCGCCCTTTGGTCCCGGCGCATCGGTTTTGGCCTTCACCGGCGCTCTGGCGGGGGCCGCTGCGGCAACAGGCGCGGCAGGCGCGGCAGGCGCCGGCGCAGCCGGCGTGCCTTCGAGCTTCGCCAGACGGGCAGCTTCTTCCTCCGCCTTCAGGCGGGCAGCCTCCTCTTCAGCCTGACGGCGCGCGTTTTCCTCTGCGGCCGCCTTGGCTTCGATCTCTCGGCGCTTGGCCTCCTCGGCCTCCTTCACACGGCGGCCGGCTTCTTCTTCCTTGGCGACCTCCAAGGCCCGGACGCGGCTGGCGCGCTCCTCGGCGGAGAGCTGGCGCTTGCTGGTGGTGACCTTCTCCTCGACCGGTTTCTCATCGGGGATCGCCGCCGGCGCTTCGGCCAGAAGCTTCTCAGCCTCTGCCGTTGCCTCGGTGACCTCTTTCATCCGGCCGGAGGTGCCGCGCTCGAAAGTCCGGCTGCGTTTCACCTCAACCGTCACAGCCTTACTGCGGCCGTGGCTGAAGCTCTGGCGCACTTGGCCCGTCTCAACCGTCTTTTTCAGTTGCAGCTTGCCCGGCTGGCTCAGCTTCAACGGCCGCTTGGCTTCGGTTTCCTTGCTTTCCGTCATCTTCTCTAGCGCTCACCTTCGGTCGGGCGCCCAACCCCGTTTCCTTGATCCTCAACACCCCGCAGACCGGCGAGGCGTTCCACATCCCGTTTCAGGCCGGCCGAAAAGCGGCCCCGCGTCACTCCGACGTGGACGGCCGCATCCCTGCCCAGGGCCGTGCCCAGGGTCACGCCGTCGCAGAACTGCAGCAGGGATGTTTCCCAACCCACAGCCCGCGCCAACGCGCGTAGTTTCTCGCGGCCATCCTGGGCCGCATCACTGGCCTGCAGCAGCAGGCCGACCCGGTCGGCCTTCAGCGCAGCCTTCACTTTCTCAAACCCGACAACGACAGCACCCGCCCGCCGCGCCAGGCCAAGCTGGTCGAGGCAGCGCCGCAGCGCCAACTGCTCGACCTGTTCGACAAGATCGGAGGGCAAGCGCACCTGCGCCTTTGCCGCCTTGGCAAAGAGGTTCTTCTTGCAAGCCTTCTCCATCATATCGCGGCGCGCAAGCAACCACAAACCCCTGCCGGGCAGACGCTCCGCGAAATCGGGAACGATCTGACCCTCCGGGCCAACGACAAAGCGCAAAAGCTCGGCCTTGGGCAGAACCCGGCCGCTTGCCAAACAGCGGCGCTGGGCGCCCTGCGGCTTGTCGGCCGCCGCCTTTGCGCCTGCCGCGCGGCGTGGCGCCATTGCTTGCGCTGTCGTTGCCAACATTCCCGTCTTGCCTAACCCTCCGCCGGACCGGCGGCGCCGGCACCTTCCCCGGCGCTATCCGCTGGGGCACCATCTTCTGCCGGCGCCTCGGCCGTTTCGTCGTCGTCGAACCAATGGGCCCGCGCCGCCATGATGATGCGGTTGGCCTCATCCTGGGACATGGTGCTGCCGAGCAGAATATCTTCGATTTCCTTCTCCGACAGACTGGCCATGCCTTCCAGGGTGGTCTCGCCCCGCAGGCTGCTGGAAACGAAACGCAGTTCGTCGGCGGAAAGATCAGCCAGATCGTCCAGGCTCTGGACGCCCTGCTCGCCGAGCGTGACCAGCAGGGAAGGCGCAATTCCGTCCATCTCGGTCAGTTCGTCACTGACACCCAGCTCGCGGCGGCGCTCCTCGTTCACCCGGTCCATCTCTTCCAGATGGGTGCGGGCGCGGGCGCGCAGCTCTTCGGCCACTTCCTCGTCGAAACCTTCGATCTGGGCCAGTTCGGCGACCGGCACGAAGGCCACCTGCTCCAGGGCCATGAAACCCTCGGCCACCAGCAGATGGGCGATCACGTCGTCCACATCAAGGGCATCGATGAACATCTGGGAGCGGTCGCGGAACTCGTCCTGGCGACGGCGCGATTCCGTCTCCTCGGTCATGATGTCGATGTCCCAACCAGTCAGGATCGAGGCCAGCCGCACGTTCTGGCCGCGCCGGCCGATTGCCAGCGAAAGCTGATCATCGGGCACAACGACCTCGATGCGGCCCTGATCCTCATCCAGCACGACCTTGCTCACCTCGGCCGGGGCCAGGGCGTTCACCACGAAGGTGGCGGTGTCCTCGGACCAGGGAATGATGTCGATCTTCTCGCCCTGCAGCTCGCTGACCACCGCCTGAACGCGGCTGCCCCGCATACCCACGCAGGCACCCACCGGGTCGATGGAGGAGTCGTAGGAAATCACCGCAATCTTGGCCCGGCTGCCGGGATCGCGGGCCACCGACTTCAGCTCGATGATGCCGTCATAGATTTCCGGCACTTCCTGGGCGAAAAGCTTGGCCATGAACTGGGGATGGCTGCGCGAGACGAAAATCTGCGGGCCGCGCTGCTCTTCGCGCACGTCATAGATATAGCCGCGCACACGGTCGCCGGTGCGGAAGGACTCACGCGGCAGCGTCTCGTCGCGCCGCATCAGGGCCTCGGCCCGTCCCAGATCAACAGTCACGTTGCCGAACTCGTTGCGCTTGACGATGCCGTTGACGACCTCGCCCACACGGCCCTGATATTCGCCGTATTGGCGCTTGCGCTCGGCTTCGCGGACCTTTTGAACGATCACCTGCTTGGCGGTCTGAGCCGCGATCCGGCCGAGGTCGATCGGCGGCAGATCCTCGATGATGAAATCGCCCGGGCCGACACCGTCCTGGCGCTCCTGGGCATCCTTGGTCAGGATCTGGGTGAACTCGTTCTCGACCTCATCGGTGATTTCGCGATAGCGGCGCAAACGCACCTCACCGGATTTACGGTCGATTTCCGCGCGAATGTCATGCTCATGGCCATATTTGGCCCGGCCCGCCTTGGAGATCGCCTGCTCCATGGCCTCTAGAACTTCGTCACGCTCAATCGACTTCTCGCGGGCGACGGCATCGGCCACCTGAAGAAGTTCGGTTCGTGCAAGAACGCTGGTATCCATCGCTTATCTCAATTCCAAGAATTCTTGTCGTGTGTCTCAAAGAAGCCGCCGCCGGTTTCCCGCCCGGCCGCTAATTCCCGTCTTCCGGCGTGTCCCCAGAATCTGGGGAGCCTGAGGAACCCGGCCCCTGGCTCGCCGCAATCAATTCGTCGGTCAGCAACAACTTCGCCCGCTGCATCTCGGCAAAGGGCAGGACAACCTCGCCCGCTTCGCAATCAAGCACCATAGCCGCGCCCCGGGTTCCCACAATGCGGCCGATGAAGCGCCGCTGCCCATCGATCGGCATCGCCATTTCGACCCGTCCGTCGAAGCCGGCAAAGCGGTCGAAATCCGCCAGGCGCGTCAGCGGACGGTCAATACCCGGCGAGCTGACCTCCAGGGTGTAGGCTGACTCGATCGGATCCTCGACGTCCAGGATGGCGGCCACAGCCCGGCTGACCTCGGCGCAGTTGTCGACGTTCATCGTGCCGTCAACGCGCCGCTCGGCCATAATCTGCAAGCTCAGGCGATCGCCACCCGAAAGCTGAACCCGGACGATGTCGTAACCCATCGCCTCCAGGGCCGGGGCGATCAGGGCTTCGACTTCCGCCGCCTTGCCTTCGCTGGTTTTGGCCAGCAGTGCAGGGGCCTGCTCCAAGGCCTGGGACACTGCCCATCCTCCCGTAAAGGTAATGCTCAAATAAAAAAAGTGGGCCAGAGGCCCACCGCTCGGTAGCCCGACGATACCTGTCACTGTGGTATCGTCACTTTGACTGAAGCGGACTTTACGCCCGCAACCCGCAGCCCGCAAGGCATTTCTCCACCCCGCAGTGGCCATAAAAGCAGCGGTTAATCGGGGTCGGCAGCCTTGCGAAAGCGCAGAAAAGCCGGCTGACGCCCGGCCCTCAGAGCCTTCTGTTCATAGCGGGTCGCCGGCCAGACTTCGGGCCGCAGACGCCAATCCGCCGGCCCGGTGACCTGCCAGGCCAACTGGCGGTGGGCGGTGAGCCGCTCCAGCGCCCAGGCAAGGTATCCCGGATCGTCGGTCGCAAAGCGCAGCTCACCGCCGTCTTTCAGCAGACGGGCCAGCAAATCGACGGTCGCCGGCTGAATCAACCGCCGTTTGTGGTGCCGGCGCTTTGGCCAGGGATCGGGGAAAAGGATAAAAATCTTGTCGAAAAGGGCATCCGGCAGACGCTCCATCAGATCCCGGGCATCACCGATAAACAGCCTGAGCGCCGCGGTCTGCGGCCCTTCCGGCCATTGATGGAGCAGGCCGGCCACGCCGGTCATGAAATACTCCGCCGCCACGATACCAAGATCGGGCTGATCCGCGGCCTGCCAGGCCAGATGCTCGCCGCCGCCGAAACCGATTTCCAGATAGAGCCGCGGCGGCAGGGGGTCGAACAAGGCTGCCGCCGACACCTCAAAGGGCGCCTCCGGCAAGTCGATCTGCAGCAACGGCAGACGCTCTTCAAGCGTCGCCCGGCGCGCCGCCCGCAGGGGCCGCCCCTGACGGCGGCCATAGAGATTGCGCTTGCCCGGCGACACGCTCAGCCCCGGCAGGTCCGATGAAAGAGCCGCTGTCGGTGACTAGATCGGATCATGTTTTGACGAAACCACTTCGTGGTTGCGCCAAAACATGTGAATCCGATCGACATCAAGCAGTTAGAGCAGATTCCGGTCGGATGGAATCGCCGGAGGCGATCCATCGACCGGGTGAATCTGCTCTAAGCGCCGAAAGCACTGCGCAGAGAATCGACAAGGTCGGTTCTCTCCCAGGAGAATCCGCCGTCGGCATCGGGGGCCCGGCCGAAGTGGCCGTAAGCAGCGGTACGGGCATAGATCGGCCGCGACAATACAAGGTGCTCGCGAATGCCGCGCGGCGACAGGTCCATCATCTCCTGCAGGACCGTGGCCAGCTTGCCCTCATCGACCTTGGCCGTGCCCCGGCTGTCGACGTAGACCGACAGGGGCTTGGAAACGCCGATGGCATAGGAAAGCTGGATCGTGCAGTGCTCTGCAAGCTCCGCCGCAACGACATTCTTGGCCAGGTAGCGCGCCGCATAGGCCGCCGAGCGATCAACCTTGGTCGGGTCTTTCCCGGAGAAGGCGCCACCGCCATGGGGCGCCGCGCCGCCGTAGGTATCGACGATGATCTTGCGGCCGGTCAGTCCGGCATCGCCGTCGGGGCCGCCGATCACGAAGCGCCCGGTCGGGTTCACATAGAAATCCTCTTCCGCGCACATCCAGCCTTCCGGCAGCACGTTGACCACATGGGGCCGAACGATTTCCCGCACCTGGTCTTGTTCCAGGTCGCCGGAATGCTGGGTCGACACCACGATCGACGTGGCGCGAACCGGTTTGCCGTCGACATATTCCAGGGTCACCTGGCTCTTGGAGTCCGGCAACAGGCCCGGCTCGGCACCGGAATGGCGCGCCTCGGCAAGTGAACGCAGGATGTTGTGAGAAAGGTAAATCGGCGCCGGCATCAGCTCTTCGGTCTCGCGGCAGGCATAGCCGAACATGATGCCCTGATCGCCGGCCCCTTCATCCTTATTGCCCGCGGCATCGACGCCCTGGGCAATATCGACGGACTGTTCGTGGATGAAGTTTTCGACCGCCATCTGCTGCCAGTGGAAGCCATCCTGCTCGTAGCCGATCTCCTTGACCGCATGACGGGCGACCTGCTCGATCAGGTCGCTGGTGACCTCTGCCGGCCCGCGCACTTCGCCGGCCAGGACGATGCGGTTGGTGGTCGACAGGGTTTCCACCGCAACGCGGGAGTAGGGATCGTGGCTCAAGAAGGTATCGACGATGGCATCGGACACCCGGTCGCAGACCTTGTCGGGATGACCTTCCGAAACCGATTCACTGGTAAAGAGATAGCTGCCGTTGCGCACCGCGTCGCTCCCGCTTGTTCGGGCTAAAGGTAGGAGATAGATCGCTGGGAATAACGACGCTGCGCAGCAATTGCAAGAGGACATGCAACAAAGAGGTTACGTCACGCAGATTCCACGGGCGCCGCTCATAGTCTGAAGCGCATAGAGCACACGGCCGCTAAGGGCCGGTCAGTCTTCGCTCTTTCCGGAGTCGCGGCCGCTGGCCGAAGCCAAGGCCTTGGTCATTTCGAAGAGGCGCTTTCGCACACTGGCGTCTTCGATCTTGTAGTAAGCGCGCACAAGTTCCAGCGTTTCGCGCTTGACCAGGGGATCGAGCTCCTGCTCCGGCGCAGGCCTGCCAACGCCGGGACGTTGCGCCGGCGAACTGGCCGCCACATCGGTCGGCATTTCATCGAAGAAGAAACCGACCGGCACGTCCAAAACCCGGGACAGATCGAACAGGCGGCTCGCACCCACCCGGTTCGCACCCCGTTCATACTTTTGAACCTGCTGGAATGTAAGGCCAATAGCCTCGCCGAGCTTCTCCTGGCTCATACCCAGAAGCGTCCGCCGCAAACGAACCCGTCCCCCGACATGAACATCGACCGGGTTTGGCCCGCTTGTGCGGCGATCACCCAGCGCCACGCTGCGTCGCGCCATTCGCACCATACCTTTTTTTGGAATCAACAGAACCGTAGGACTATAGGCATACATCTGTATGCCAACAGAGGGTTGATTCGTCAAGTGCTCTATTTCTTAGTCGGTCAAGCAAAACGCCGCAACACAAATATAACACAAGTACATATAATCAATTCTACCAAATATAGCCAATTACCCGCATTGGAATAGAGCGTCTTGGCTTCAGCAGCTTCGGGTAGTTCTGCATCAATTATACCTCGATCATTGAGATTAATTTGATCGATAACTCGCCCATAAGAGTCGATCACTGCAGAAATTCCATTATTAGCAACGCGAATTAGCGGAAGACCTTCCTCTATTGCGCGCAGGCGGGCCGAAGCGAAATGTTGGTAGGGTCCGGAAGAATCTCCGAACCAGGCATCGTTGGTCACATTCAGCAACCATCGCGGGGCCTCTGCCGACGCCGATTTGACGCGGCCGGGGAAGATCACCTCATAGCAGATCAGCGGGCTGAAGGCCGGCAGACCCGGCAGCTTGAGGGTCTGCAGGCCGGGGCCGGGCGTAAAATCCCGGCTGCCCGCGGTCAACTTGGTAAAGCCAAGCAGGGCGCGCAGCGGCACATACTCGCCGAACGGCACCAGGTGCGCCTTGTCGAAAGTTGCGGCTATCTTGCCGTCCGAACCAAGGGCATAGAGCGAATTCCAGATCGGGCCGTCCGGCTGCTCCGGCAGGACCCGGAGCGCGCCGGCGATCAGGTAGCCGCCGGGCGGCACGATGGCGGCGAGTTCGCGCTGCAATACAGGTTCCATCGAGAGGACGTAGGGGATCGCCGTCTCAGCCCAGATGATATGGGTGCGGTCCTCATGCCCCGGCGCCAGCGACATGCGCACCTGTTGGCGCAGATGCCCGGCACGCAGATCCCGGCGCCACTTCAGCTTCTGCGGAATGCTGGGCTGAACCAGGCGCAGGCGCACCTCCTCGACGACCGCCGTCCCCACAGCCGGCGCTTCGGCCAGACGCCAGGCCCCGTAACCCCAGGAACCCGCCGGCAGCAACAGCGCCAGACAGACAAAGGCGTAAGCCCGGCCTGGCCGCAGGGCCGGCTGCGCCAGAATCGCCGGCGCCGTCGCGGCGATGACGGTGATCAGGCTGAGCAGCCAGACCCCGCCGAGCGACGAGAGCTGCATCGTCTCAGCCGAAAAAGCCCAGACCGAACCGATGAGATTCCAGGGAAAGCCGGTCAGAACCCAGCCGCGCAGACCTTCGCTGACAAGCCAGGCGGCTGCGAAGGCCACGACACGCGCCGGGCCGGTCAGCCGGCTTTTCGCCGCCACCCAGAACGTCAGCCAGAAAGCCAGCGCCGGAAACAGGGCCAAGCCCGCCGCCAGGCCGCTTATTGCGAATGGCATCGCCCAGGCGAAGCGCTCGGCATCCACCAGAAAGGCGATGCCCACCCAGTAGAGGCCGACGGCAAAGTGGCCGCTGCCGAAAGCCCAGCCGATCAGTGCTGCCTGTCGCCCGTTGCGGGCGCCGCCCAGCTGACAGAAAACCACCGCGAAGGCCGGCACCAGCAAGGGAAAGAGGTACAGCGGGGGCAGGGCAAGCGCGGCCAGACCACCGCAAAAAGCCGCCAGCGCCAGACGCCGCCAGCCGGTCAGGGCAGCGAGGCGCCGGGCCCAGCCTTGCCGCCAACCTTCACGGCCCCCGGTATCAGCCGTCATCACCGGGCCGGGACAGGCGGTCCGCCACGTTGTGGACCCGAAGGCGCTTCACCCGGCGCGGATCGGCCTCCAGCACCTCGAAGCTCATGCCGCTGTGATCGTGCTCGACCAACTCGCCGCGGCCGGGCACCCGTCCCGCCAGGGAGAACAGCAGACCACCCAGGGTGTCGATGTCGTCTTCCCTCTCCTCATCGGAAAGCACCGGGCCGACCTTCTCCTCGAACTCTTCGATCGTCGTCCTGGCATCGGCCACAAGGCTGCCGTCGGGCCGGTCGATCAGTTTCGGGCCCTCGGCAACATCGTGTTCGTCGTCGATCTCGCCGACGATTTCCTCCACCAGGTCTTCGATCGTCACCAGGCCGTCGATGCCGCCGAATTCATCGACCACCAGGGCCATGTGAACGCGCGAGAGGCGCATTTCCAGCAACAGGTCCAGCACCCGCATCGACGGTGCAACGACCAGGATGCGGCGCACCAGATCGACCAGGTCGAACGTGCGCTCGCCCTTCATGTAGGTGAGCACGTCCTTGATGTGGACGATGCCGACCACCTCATCCAGGGTCTCGCGATAGACCGGCAGACGGGAATGGCCGGCTTCGCTCATGACGTCGATCAGCGCCTCGATCGGGGTATCCAGATCGACCGCAACGATGTCGGCGCGCGGCACCATGACGTCATAGGCCGTCAGGTGGCGCAGCCGAAGGATGTTGGACAGCATGACACGCTCGTCGCTGCTGATCGGTGCGGCGACTTCTTCCTCGCCTTCGACTTCCTTGATCTCATCGATGATTTCTTCGAGGGTTTCGCGGAGTTGGGCCTCGCTTTGACGCGCCTTCACCAATCCGCGCAGCCGCTGCCAAAGGTTGCCGCTCGGCTGACCGTTCCCACGCGGGCTACGCCCGCTGCCTGACGTCTCTGCCATGGTTCAGCTCCGACCCTCCGTCAGGGGGGGACCGGAAAGAGACGCCGCCGCCGCGGCGCCACCGTCAGAGGCCTTTCGGCGATAGGGGTCCGCAACATCGAGATCCGCCAGAATGGCAATCTCCAAAGCTTCCATTTCTTCAGCCTCGGCTTCGTTCTCATGATCATAGCCCAGCAGATGCAAAAAGCCGTGAATCAGAAGATGCATGATGTGGGCTTGCGGGGTCTTGTCCTGCTCGGCGGCTTCGCGCAGGACAGTTTGCCTGGCAAGCACGATGTCGCCCAGAAGGCGTGGCCGCGGCGCAGGGTCGCCCGGCAAGGCAGACGGCAGCGGTTCGGATGGCGGGGGGTCGTTCCCGTCCATATTGGGAAAGGACAGAACATTGGTGGGCCCGCTGCGGCCGCGATAGCCCTGGTTCAGCGCGGCGACCGCCGCGTCGTCGGCGAACAGCAGGCTGACTTCCAGCGCGCCGCCCCTTTCGCCCTGGTCGCCTGTATCGCCCACAAAACCCGAAGACCCGGTTTCGTTTACGTGGCTCAGGGCCACCCGGATCGACCGTTCGGCCAGGCCCTCCAGATTGTCCAACGTCTCGCCCCAGGCCGCATCCTGCAGCGAGACAGCAACCTCCAGCGGGCTAATTCCAGGCTCGTCTTTCATCTTAGCGGCGATCTCAGCAGCGCCCGGTCTCGTTCGATATCGGGTAGAGACATCAAGAGGCCTCAGCGCTGCGGACCGAAGAGATCTCCTTCTCCAGACCTGCTGGCATCATAGGCTGCATAGGCACGCACGATGCGCGTCACCAGGGAATGGCGCACGACATCGGCAGCGGTGAACTGAACGAAGGCGACGCCTTCCATATCCGACAGGATACCGGCGGCTTCACGCAGGCCCGAGGGCGCGCCCTTGGGCAGATCGATCTGCGAGAGATCGCCGGTGATCACCATGCGGCTGTTCTCACCCAGGCGGGTCAGCGCCATCTTCATCTGAACCGGCGTCGTGTTCTGCGCTTCGTCGAGGATGACAAAGGCATTGGTCAAAGTCCGCCCGCGCATGAAGGCCAGCGGCGCGACCTCGATCTCGCCGTTGGAGAGCCGGCTGGCGACCTGGGTGGCCGGCAGCATGTCATAGAGCGCGTCATAAAGCGGCCGCAGATAGGGGTCGACCTTCTCATTGAGATCGCCGGGCAGAAAACCAAGGCGCTCACCCGCTTCGACCGCCGGGCGTGAGAGAATGATGCGCTCCACCGCGCCCTCCAACAGCATGGAGACCGCCATGGCTGCGGCGAGATAGGTCTTGCCCGTCCCGGCCGGGCCGATTCCGAAAACCATCTCGTGGTCGCGCAACGCCTGGACATAGGTTTTCTGGCCGGGCGAGCGCGGGGTCAGCCGGCGCTTGCGCGTGGTGATGGCCAACTCGTCGGAGTGAACCGCCGCCACCGCCTCGTGCCCGCTTTCCTGATCCGGCGCCTGGGCCGCCATCCGGATGACCGCATCGACCTCGCCATCGCCCACATCGAGCCCTTTTCTCAAGCGCTCGTAGAGCGCCGTGAGCGCGGCATTGGCCGCCTCGACGGAATCGGCAGGCCCGGAGATCGCCAGACGGTTGCCGCGCGACGCCAGACTGACGCCGAGCTGCTGTTCGATGCGCAAAAGGTTCTGGTCGTGCTCGCCGTAGAGCAGTGGCAGCAGACTGTTGTCGTCGAACTGCAGAAAGGTCGGCTCACCCTTGCGGCCTTTGGCAGCGCCGCTGAGACTGTCTGAGCTCAAGCTGAAATCCTTGCTCTTGTGGAGTGTTGCGGGGCGTCGTCGACCAACAGCCGTCCACCAAGGGAATGGTCGTAGGCTGCTTCTATCGCCACGTCGAACAGGCTGCCGATCAGTCTCTGCTGCGTTCCCTCCGGCACCGGCACATGGACGGACTGCATGTAAGGGCTGCGGCCGACAAGCTGGCCCGGCTTGCGGCCGGCACGCTCCAGCAAAACCGGAAGGGTTCGGCCGACACAGGCTTGATTGAAGGCCGCGGCCTGCGCGCCGAGAAGCTGCTGCAGGCCGGCCAGCCGTTCCGCCTTGACCGCTTCCGGCAGTTGCTCATCCGCCACCGCCGCGGGGGTTCCCGGCCGCGGGCTGTATTTGAAGGAATAGGCTTGCGCGTAGCCGACCTCCGTCACCAGCCTCAGCGTTTCGGCAAAATCGGCATCGCTCTCGCCGGGAAATCCGACGATGAAATCCGACGACAAGGCAATATCCGGAAGCGCCCGCCGCAGACGTTCGACGATGCGCAGGTAGTCATCGGCCGTATGCTGCCGGTTCATCGCCGCCAGGATCCGGTCGGAGCCCGACTGCACCGGCAGGTGCAGATACGGCATAAGCTTGGGCTCTTCGGCGTGGGCGGCAATCAGATCATCGTCCATGTCGCGCGGATGAGAGGTGGTGTAGCGCAGGCGCGTGATCCCCTCGATCTCGGCCAGGGCGCGCAGCAGGCGGCCGAGCCCCCAAGTGCCGCCCGGGGTGCCGCCGGTTTCCGCCTCTCCGTGGTAGGCATTCACGTTCTGCCCCAGCAGGGTGATTTCCTGCACCCCGGCCTCGACAAGACGCCGCGCCTCGGCGAGCACCGAAGCGACCGGCCGGGAAAATTCCGCCCCGCGCGTGTAGGGAACGACGCAGAAGCTGCAGAACTTGTCGCATCCCTCCTGAACCGACAGAAAGGCCGCTGCGCCGGGCGCGGCCATCTCTTCGGGCAGGTGATCGAACTTGGATTCCACCGGGAAATCGATGTCCAGCTGGCCGCCGCCATCGGCCGAGCGCAGGGCGCGGGCCACCATCTCCGGCAGGCGGTGGTAGGTCTGCGGGCCGAAGACGAGATCGACCTGGGGTGCGCGGCGGAGAATCTCCTCCCCCTCGGCCTGGGCGACGCAGCCGGCCACCGCCAGGACCATATCGCCCCCTTCGGCCTCGCGCTCCTGTTTGAAGGCGCGCAGGCGCCCAAGCTCGGAAAACACCTTCTCCGAGGCCTTCTCGCGAATATGGCAGGTGTTCAGAATCACCATGTCCGCACCCCGCGGACTGTCGACCGGTTCATAGCCCAAGGGCGCCAGAACGTCGGTCATCCGCGACGAGTCGTAGACATTCATCTGACAGCCGTAGGTCTTGATAAAGAGCCGTTTTTTGCCGTTCTCAGTCACAACTTTCCTATATTTCCCGTCACCCCGCCGCCACCGAGGCCGATATCGCCCAAAGACCTCTGCCGACACCCCCGCCAGGGCTACTCAAACATGCTACCACAGAACCACGCGGCCGCTCCCAGATCCGTCCTCGTTCCGCAGCCGGGCACAGCCTCTCAGCCGGGCTGCGGCAGGGCCGGGCCCGGCTGACGCCGACCCGACAGCGCCGCCGCCACACCGCGCGAAACCGTTGCATGACAGTGATCGCACAGTCCTTTACGCGAGCCAAAGCGGTCTATCGTCACCGTTTCATGAAATTCCACGACAACGGTGACGTAGCCCAGCTTCAAGGCGTGCCAGAGGTGGGGCCCGAGTTCCATATCGCCGTACCAGGCGAAAAACGGCCTTAGATAGCGGCCCAGAGGCACGCCGTCGAGTCTCGTGTAACTGATGGAGACCGGCTGGACGACCAAAGGCTCGCCGCGCGGCCGCCGCTCGGCCACCGAAAACAGGGCGCTCTTGAACGGCAGGATGCCGTTGCCGTCGCCCGAGGTACCCTCGGCAAAGAGCACGAGATCGTCGCCGGCCTCAAGGCGTCGGGCAATTTCGTCGCGATGATCGGCGGTACGCTGGACCTTGCGCTCCACGAAAACGGTCTCCTGCAGCCTGGCCAGCCAGGAGAAGAAGGGCCAGGTCGCGACCTCTGCCTTGGCAACGAAGGAAATCTTCGCCAATGCGCCCAGAACCTCGATGTCGAAATAAGACACATGGTTGGCGACGAAGAGGGTGGGGTGGCTGCGCGATCTCTTTCCACGGGTTTTAATCCTGATGCCCAGGATGCGGCAGCTGCGCCGGTGATACCAGTGCGGCAGGGTCTTGCGCAGCGGCCAACGAAAACCGACCGCCAGCAACTGGACCGGCATCAGAACGGCGGTGAAGGCAAAGTAGACGACGAAGCGGCCCGCAGCGGTGAGGGGCGAGCCGAAGTTGGGTGCGGTCATGCTCTAGGAAGATCCCCGACCGCTCCCCGCCGCGGTGCGGGAAGCATCGCCACCACCGCCGTCTTCGCGCTTGTAGTGGCGCAGGTATTTCTCGGTCACCCAATCGGTCTTCACGACGATACAGACATCCGTCGTCCCGAACTCACGATCGACAACCGCCCCGTCCCCGACGAAACCGCCGAGACGGAGATACCCTTTGATCAGCGGCGGCAGGGCCTGGCGGGCCTGGGAAAGCTGGACCTCCTCGATCGGCAGCAGGTCCATGGCGACATAGCGCTCGGCAACAGCCCTGGCCCGCAGCGCCGGCGGGGCCAGGTGATGGTGATAGAGGTAGGACAGCGGCAGCTTCAACTGCACCGGGTCGACCCCGGGCAGGCTGGCACAGCCGAACATGATGGAGATGTTGTGATAGAAAACATACTCGGCGATGCCGCGCCACAGCAGCTGCATGGCCGCACCGCTGCGGCAGGTGGGATCGACACAGGAACGCCCGAGTTCAAGGACTTCACCAGGGTAAGCATCGATGCTGGCGATGTCATACTCATCGCTGGTGTAGAACTGGCCGCGCCGCGCCGCGCCTTCGCGGCGCATGACGCGATAGGTGCCGACAACCGATTCCGGCCCGCTGCCGCGTTCCTCATCGAAGACCAGCAGGTGGTCGCAGAAGTCGTCGAATGAATCGAAATCACGCCGCGCCGCACGCATCTCCGCCGTCGGCTGGGCCGCCATCTGCTCGTAAAATATCCTGTAACGTAAGGCCTGCGCCGCCCGGATCTCCTCCGGCCCTTCGGCCAGGCGGATCCGCAGGTTGCCGCCGACGACATCGACCGGGCGATCGGACTTTGTTTCCACAAGGCTCATGTCACACCCTTAAAACCACGAGAGCCGACCGGGCCCGATCCCAATTGTGCGAGATAACCGGGGCGAGCAATCCAAAGCCTTGGCTTTTCGACCTTACTGCTTCCCATCGTCCTGCTCGTCATCTCCCGTCAGGCGTACCCCATAGAGCTCCAGACGATGATCGATGAGGCGATAACCGAGCGATTTTGCGACTTCGTTCTGCAGCCGTTCGATCTCTTCGTTGGTGAACTCCACCACCTTGCCGGTCTTCACATCGATCAGGTGATCGTGGTGTTCGTCGGGGCGCTCTTCATAGCGTGCCCGGCCGTCACCGAAATCGTGACGCTCCAGAATGCTGGCTTCCTCGAACAGTTTCACCGTCCGGTAGACCGTCGCTATTGAAATCCGTGGGTCGCGCTCGACCGCCCGCTGATAGACCAGCTCCACATCGGGATGGTCGGTGGCTTCGGACAGAACGCGTGCAATAACGCGCCTCTGCTCGGTCATTTTCAGACCCTTTTCAACGCAACGCTTTTCTAAGCGATCGGGCATGTCTTTCCCAACCTTCTCGTTTCACAGACACTCCACTGCCCGGTCTGAGAACCACCGGGCGAAACGCAGAGTATAACTGAAGAAGCGCCGCCCGCCTAATCGCCGGCGACGCCGATCTTCCAAGAATTCTGAAATTCGAGCCCCTGATGACGCCCCCCGGGATTGCACTCCGGTCCCGGTGCCCACCACGGCCCTTTAGACGATCACTTCCGCCGGGCGCGCGTTCCCAGCCCGATCTGCTTGGCCAGCTTGCTGCGCTGCTTGGCATAGTTCGGCGCAACCATCGGATAGTCTGCCGGCAGGCCCCAGCGCTCACGATAGTCTTCAGGCGACATGTCGTAGGCGGTTTTCAGGTGACGCTTCAGCATCTTCAGCTTTTTGCCGTCTTCCAGGCAGACGATGTAGTCCGGTGTCACCGACTTCTTGATCGGCACCGCAGGTGAAGGGCGTTCCGGCTCCCGCTCGCGGGTCGTCCCCACATTGGACAGCGTCTCGTATACATCGCGGATGATCATCGGCAGATCACCGAGCGCAACGGAATTATTCGATACGTGTGCCGCGACGATATTCGTCGTGAGGGAAAGCAACTCGCTTTGCTTTGCTTGCTCGGACATTGACCTCTTCAACTCCTCAACTTTGTTGTCGACTATATAAAAATTCTGCGTAAGAGAATCAACAATTATTCAATACGAAAATAATAAATCGCATCTGATGGTCTGTCATTGACTATTCTATTGCTCGGAATTTGACGATTTACATTAAATTATCGAAAACTGATCGTTTGTGGGGGACTTAGGCCTGAATTTCGCGCCTAAAGGCCCGGATCGGCCAACAAATCAGCCCGGCATCAGGTGCCTTTCCAGGATCAGGGCATCGACCGCGGGCCCGCCTGAGGCGTGGCCTGGGACGTGATAGTAGCCAGCCCGGCGGCCGATCAAGGCAAATCCCTGGCTGTGATAGAAACGCTGCGCGCCGAGGTTGTTTTCTGCCACTTCTAGCTGAATTCTGTTTGCCCCCTGCTGGACAGCCATGCTTGTCCCCTGCTCCAGAAGCCGCCGGCCGAGACCGCTGCGCCGCCGGGCCGGCAGAACGCCAAGGCTCAACAACTCACAGTCCTCAAACAAAACCTGGCCCAGAAAAAACCCGACGGGCGACTCCCCGGCGGCGGCGACAAAGGCAAAACTGCCCGGCATGGCCAGAACCTCGGCCCAGGACCGGGCCGACCAGGCCTGACCGACGAAAGAGACTTCGGGGAGTTCCGGCTGCCCGTCTGAGGCATAACAAGCCGTTTGAAGGGCGGCCAGCAGCGCCACATCGCAGGGCGAAGCGTTCCGGACCTCCACCGGTGTCAAAGCGGGCTCCGCGGCTTGGGCGGGGTAACGTCAGGGGCCCGCAGATAAAGCGGCTGGGCCGGCGCACCGTCGCCGGCAAGGCTGCCATCCAGGCGCAGCGCCGCCCGCGCCGCCAGCACGGCGGCGTCGGCGGCCCCCGCGGCGGCGGCAACCGCCGCACCGCCACGGCC